>NZ_JAJEWP010000001.1:914432-1833513 GCF_020687825.1 Fluctibacter halophilus | reverse complement strand
TGGCGGCAATAGCGACACGGTACCACCTGACTCCATTCCGAACTCAGAAGTGAAACGTGTTAGCGGCGATGGTAGTGTGGGGTCTCCCCATGTGAGAGTAGCACACCGCCAGGCTCCCAATACACGAAGAACCCCGTTCATACGAACGGGGTTTTTTCGTATATGCGCAGCATAGCTGCGCTACTTCGCGGTGAACCAGATCCCGAAGGGGGTCCCCAGCCCCTCGCAGAGCTCGGGTCGTTCCGAACGGCGCAAGCAAAACTGTTTGCTTGCTGTTTCCGTTCTCCACCCCCATGTGGAGTAGGCAGGTTTTAGCTAGCAACTTGCGTTGCTATCCCACCGGGAAACCAAACCCATCAGAAAACAGTATCGAAGTAGCACTGCGTTGACTGTAAGGTAACAAACCATCCCTGGTGCTACGTCCAGCCGCGCATCCCTGCGCGTCGTTCACTCAACTGCGTTATGCCACCGGCATAACGGTTTTCGTTCACCCCCATGTGAGAGAGTGCTGTTCGAATATGGGGACTCATGTGACCAAAACGTCGGGAGCGTTTTGGAACGTTGGAGCGAAGCGACGACGGCCCGCAGGGCGAAGGGCAGGATGCCCGGAGTACAAATTCGTCGGGAACGAATTTATGTCCTACATCCATGTAGGCCACTTGCTTCGCAAGCCAGCTAAAGCTGTTCTGCATTGCTCCTGCAATGCTTCGTGAACGTGCTTTAGCACGGCCCCGAAGGGGTGAGGGCAGGACTGCCCGAATAAAGTAGGCAGGTTTTTGCTCCTGCAAAACCTGCATTTCCGCCATCCATGGCGGTCACACACCGCCCAGAGCCGGTCACCGGGGCTCCCAATTAAAACGAGAAAGGCCACCCATAGCGGGTGGCCTTTTTTCGTTTTAGCTAGCAACTTGCGTTGCTATCCCATCGGGAAACCAAACCCATCAGAAAACAGTATCGAAGTAGCACTGCGTTGACTGTAAGGTAACAAACCATCCCTGGTGCTACGTCCAGCCGCGCATTCCTGCGCGTCGTTCACTCAACTGCGTTATGCCACCGGCATAACGGTTTTCGTTCACCCCCATGTGGAGTAGGCAGATTTTTGCTCCTGCAAAACCTGCATTTCCGCCTTCCATGGCGGTCACACACCGCCAGAAATGTCTACTGGGAGTACCCAGCGCAGTCACAAAGTGTCCCTGAAGGTGGTTCATATCTGACTTGATAAGGGGACTTACTCAATCCGGCATTATCCAATTAGGATATAAACATCGTAGATGGACCGAAGTCAGTATCAAAGCCTTGCTCCTGAAGCAGGGTTTTGGCTTCGTCTATGGACGCAACAAATTCGAATCGGGTATCAGACGCCACGCTGGCCATGGTTTTCTCGACTTGCCAGCGGCCCAGCGAAGTGATCGGTGGGATGATCGCTTCCAGTACCAGGCCATTTTGCCCATCTTCGCGTAACGAAGCGATCATGGCCTGATTCGATTCGGGGATGGTCAGCACCCATTGGCGCAAATCAATAATCCGCGCCCAGGGTTTGTCATTCATCCCATCACAAAAGCGCGCCACCTCTTCAACGTATTTCGCCGTTGCGAGGCCATCCTGTATACCTTCAAACTCCACACACATGGCGTTGGAACTGGTACTGATGTGGATATTGCACGTGCTCACGATATAGGCTTCCTGTGGCGATGTTTCAGTATAGACAACAACCACAACACATTGCACTATCAGTGGCGTCCGCGCTACTATTGGCATCGCTATTAATAGCAAGAACGACATGGATGTTACAACCCGCTGAAGCTGTTTCTGAGGCTTTCTCAGTATGCTATGGAACGGTACATTTTTTTGCAGTGTCCCTACGCTGTAATTCCATCCCTTGTCATTCGCATTAATCACAATAAAAACGTTTTTCATCACGCGTCCTGTGCGTTATATGGCGTATCTCGTGTGGTATATTCAGGAATCACTACAATGAAGAATAGTCCTCTGCTGCCGATTGCAATATTGGCATCGTTAACCGCGTGCGGTGGCGGAAGTGGTGGGGAATCAAACACCTCAATCAATCCACCGTTACCGGCCACCAATCAAGCGCCTGTTGCCCAGAATGACACCGGCAATGTGTTTGCCGGACAAAGCATTGAGCTGGATGTTATGGCCAATGACTCCGATCCCGAAGGTGACACCTTAACCATTGAGACGGTAGGAGACGTTGCCAGCGGCAGGGTCGTGATGGATGGCAGTGTATTACGATATGAATCCACTGGTGATTTTAGCGGGGTCGTGACCTTTTCTTACACTGTGGTGGACGGTAATGGTGGCAGTAGTGAAGCCACCGTCAGTATCGATGTATTGAACCGTTTGACGCTCGCGGGGCGAATTGACGGCGTAGCGCAGTCAGACATGACAATAACAGCGTATGTCGATGACAACGCCTACACGGCGACAACCAACAATCAGGGACAGTTTCAACTCGTAGTTGGGATTGCTTCAGAGGAACAAAGCATCCGTTTGCAATCCACAGCAGATGATCGCGGTATCCAATACCAAACATGGCTGAATGCACAAGATGGTTTGTTGTCATTAGCCGATGATGAAGAACAAATCAACGACGTCGTTTTGTCATTGCTGACAACTCGGGAAGCGCTGTTGCTCGATGCTATTGCGCAACAACATGGCGTGCCCGTAAGCAGTGATAACCTGGCTCGTTACCGTTTACTCATTGATCACACAGACACGTTTAACGGAGCCCTAGCTGCGAAAATTGCACGGGAAAATCCATCCGTTGAATTGCCCGACGCGTATCAGACCGCCGCGGATGTACTTTCGGATCTGTTTGGCTATGCTGATCATTTGGCCGAGTGGAAATCAGCGTATCCTGTTCAATACCAGGAGGCTTTGGATGCTCTGATGCAGAGTGTTGGCACCCATGAAAGTGCTGAAACAGCTTTGATGAAAGATCTGCTGATTTTTCCGAAATTCAGCTCTTCAGGAAAGACGATTACTTTCGAAGCGCTGTACTTCAATACCAGCGAAAATGGTACGTATTTCCCCAATAAGAAAAGTATTACACGGACATTTGAGCAAGGGCGTGCAGTATACGATGTAGACGATTGGTTGATCGTTTCTACCCCGGGACAGTACTGTGAGAATAGCACAACGAGTGAGCGGATTTGGGATTGGCTTGATGCTTTCTCACTGGTTTTGTGGAAGCGGGTTGATGATGTAGATTATTTGATCCGTACCCGCACCATCGCAACAAGCAGTACCTGCTATTCGGGCTATACCTACCGCGATGAGGTGGATGTTCTGGTAGTCCCATCCAGTGAAAATATGACCTTTTCACACGGCGTGTATGCCATGGAGTTGTCCCAACGGGCGAAATTTTCAGATGACAATGATGCCATCGAAAAGGTGGCGGCCAGGGTGTCGTTTGATGAGAGCGGTTCTTTTGAGGGCTATGTGGAGGCTAACGAAAACAACAAAAGCGGTCAGTGGCAGGTGGATAACGGTCACTTGGTAGTGACGTTAGATGAGGGGGTAACAACACAATACAGGCAGTTAAATTTTCCTTCGCCCGTCAATCAGTATGTTGCCGTTACGACGCGCAATAATACGGTGGTTGATGTCGATAGTTACCGTATTGCGACCTACAGCAGTGTGACAACGACAGTGAAGGACAGTTACACAATCGCCTCCGCTACCGCAGATAACCCTTACCTTGAACGAGGTGATTCTGGTGGTTTTGGTTTTGTCTTGGAGGTCGATGGCACCGGGTATGACATTTACAAACGAGATGGCGAATGGAAAACCTCTGATATGGTTTTTTCATGGCATCGAATCGGCAACACATTTAGTTTAAACTACTATTCTAACCCCAATGAAGTGTACGTATTATACGACTACTGTGATGTCGACTTACCTGACTGCGCAGTCTATCAAAGCAGGGAATTGGAAATCGTAGGCATGGATACCCTGACAGGAAATTATCTCGTTAGATCACATCGCAGCATGGACTTCAGTAAAATAAAATCTGGCTCTACGCACTATCTGGCGGGTTATGTTGACTTATTCACTATAGAGTGAGTCTCGTACTCAATTATCACTGGGCTGGCGAACATGGACGCACAATTCTGGCATGACAAATGGGAAAGCCGTGAAATCGGCTTTCATCAATCCGACTACAATCCCTTTATGCTGCGCCACTGGGCGCAACTGGGGTTGTCCGCAAACAGCCGGGTGTTTGTGCCCCTGTGCGGCAAATCCCGCGACATGCACTGGCTGCTGTTGCAGGGCTATGAGGTGATCGGCTGTGAGCTGAATGAAACGGCGGTGGTTGAGTTGTTTGACGAGCTGGCGCTGTCCCCTGAAATCGTCAGGGAAGGGGTATTGACCCGGTATCGTGCCGACAACCTGACGGTCTATGTCGGCGATGTGTTTAAGCTGACCCTTGCATTGTTGGGCCCGGTGGACGGCATTTATGATCGTGCCGCGCTGGTTGCTTTGCCGGATAGCATGCGTCAGGACTACGCCAGGCATTTGACGTCCATTTGCGCCAATGCACCCCAGTTACTGATCACCTTTGTGTATGAACAAGCCGCCCACGCCGGGCCGCCGTTCAGCGTAAGCGAAGATTGGGTACAGCAGCAGTATCAGGCCAACTATGCCATTCAGGTGCTGGAAACGGCGGTGCTGGAAGGGGGCCTGAAAGGGCGTGTGCCCGCCACCGAACAGGTATTTTTACTCAGGCCGCGCTGAACTTAACTGAACAATCCGAGTAAATCACAGGGGGCAATTGTCCCCTGTGATTCCTTTGGCCTACATGATCATGATATCGGCATCACATTCCCAGTTGTTGTCACTGTCCGGCGTCTGTACTTTGATCTGATCATAGTCGATACCCTGCAACTGATCTTTTACCCCTTGCTCAAAGCGTTTGGCCACTTCGCCGATGTGTTTGCCTTTGTGTCCGATGGCGTCAAAATCCCCTTGGTGTTGCGCAATTAATGCCTGTAACTGGTCAGCGACGGCTTCCTGTTGCTTGAGCAGCGTTTTGTCGATCACCAGACGCTGGCCATCTTCGATAATGGCGAGTTTGGTCAGTGCTTTGATGTCCTCGGAATAGCGGTCGATGTCTTCCTGAATGGCGTCAATGGGCATCTGCAAGTCGGTCATTTCATCCGATGCTTCCTGCAGATCCTGATAGGCCAGGATGACATCATGGTCCATCGCAACGGTCTTGATCAGCTTACAATCTTGATAGGCATGCAACAGATAATCATTGCTACTGCTAGACTGCGCGTTGACCAGGCTACTGCCTGCAATGACACCACTGCAGATGGCCAGGGTCAGAAATGCTTTTTTAAACGTCATGGTAGTTGTCCTTTGGTTCGATTCGTCACAGGTTAAGTCGAGCGGGTGTTTGAAAAAGTTTGATGTGATCAAAAAAGTTTTTATCTGTGCATCAATGTTGTGTTTTGCATGGGACCTCGGTTTGTCTGATACACTGAACCAAGATCACAGTAAGGAGTGGGTGTATGCGTTGGTTACTGTTATGGCTGGTATCTGCAAGTCTTTTTGCGCAGAGCGGCCCGGGTTCAGTGACATTCGATGCTGTAAAAGCACAGGCTGAACAGTTTGACGGCTTGGAACAGAAGCTTGAAGTCTACCGTGCCAATGCTGACGCTGTGGCGCAATGGCCAGTGCATGATCAGGGTAAGTACTATTTCGAAGTCGGCTTTCTGGCCGGCGAAATGCAGGATTATCCGGTCTCGGACAGTGCCCTCAACAACGCCATCTCATTACTGGAGAGCATTGATGTTACTGCGACGCTGGTGCATGCCTATATTGAGCGCTCCTATTTTACCTATGTAAAAACCAATGACATTGAACAATATTGCCCGGATCGCGCCACCGCGCTGGCGTATGCCCGCGAACTAAACGACCCCGAAACCCTGGTTAAAGCGTTGACCCAACGGGCGTTCTGCCTTAATCGGGCAGACAACTTTCAGCAGGGGCTGGCGCTGCTGGATGAGGCGATCACCATTGCCCAGCGTGAACAGTTGTCCGAGCAGCGTTCAGCGATGATTTATAACGCCACAGCCAATATCTACCGCAAAGTGCAGGTTCACCTGCAAGCGTACGATTATCTGCAACGGGCACTCGATGAGTGGTCAAAAGTTGATGATCGCAGCGACATGTTTAACATGCGGCATAACCTGGTCGGCGAGGCCATCGCGTTAGGGTGGTTTGACAAGGCGCAAACCCACGTTGATGCCCTGTACGCCTTGGCTGAACGCAGTCCGGACCATGAAGACTTCACTTTCTTTGCGCACTTTAACGCCGGTCGGCTGGCATTGGCACAGCAGGACTATGCGGTTGCCGTGCGGGTATTGGAAAATGCCCTGACGTTGGCCAACACCACCAATGAAAAGTATTTCGTCAATTTTGCCAATATTCTGCTGGCCGAAGCGTTTGCCCGTCAGGGCGATCTGCACCTGGCGGGTTTACAGGTTAAACAGTTTTCATCCCTGGACAGCCAATTGCAGACCAGCACGCTCAAAGCGCAGGCGATTGCCGCCGCTGCCGAGGGGGATGTGCAGCAAACCCTGCAGCACATGTTTGCCTTGTATGATCTCAGTCAACGTCAGTTGTCGGCATTCGTGGAAAACGAAACGTTGTTGCGTGTGGCGGAGCATGACACTCGGGTGGCGGGCTTTGAAAAGCAAATTCTGGAACAGAAGCTGGCCATCAGTGAACTGGAACTGGCGCGCCAAAAAGATCAGCAATTCATCAGCCAGCTGACCGTGGCAACCGTTGCTTTGCTCCTGTTGGTGGCCTTTGCTGTCATTGTGTGGCTGAACAAAACCCGTCAACGACTCAAGCATAAAGCGCAAACCGATGAATTAACCGGTATTGCCAACCGTCGCCACATGATTGAGCAGGGTGAAAAGTTGCTCAATCACGCCATTGTAAATGGTCAGCCCTTGTCTGTTTTGCTGTTTGATCTGGATGATTTTAAATCCATCAATGACCGCTATGGCCATCTAAGTGGCGACAAGGTACTGAAAGCGGTCGCGTCACGGGTGCACTATGCATTGCGTGCCGACGATTTGTTTGGCCGCATTGGCGGTGAAGAGTTTTTGGTTATTCTGCCGGCTACACCGCACAGCGCCGCCTGTGATATTGCCGAGCGGATCACGACCGCCGTCAGTGATGGCAAGATACACACGGACGAACAGGACTTGTCGGTCACCATCAGTACCGGCCTGTGTTCATTGACGGGGCGCGAGGAGTCACTGACGACACTGATGAAACGGGCCGATGACGCCCTGTATCAAGCCAAGTCGACGGGCAAGAACCGGGTCGTTCGCTGGGATGCTGACACGAGTCCGGTGACTGGTGGAACACCGTGATGAGTCGTTTTACAGACAGGGATCAGATGTTGAAAGGCGCAATTTCGCGGCAATGTGATGGTAGATTGGTCAGCAGAATCCGGCTATTCGTCCCTTTTTTTGTTGCGAATTGAAAAATGTGAAATAAATTTAGTAGCAGCAGGGTCTACTGCCCTGAACAATGTGTGCTTGTTCCAGGCTCATGAACATTACGAAGGAAAACGATATGAAACAGGTTAAGAAATCAACAATTGCAACAGCCATGGGTGCGGTTGTTATCGGTTCACTGGCATCGGTGAGCCTGCAAGCTAACGCAAACCCTTTCGGTATTCAGACGCTGGATGCCGGTTACATGCAATCGGCAGCTGAAGGTTCCTGTGGCGGCAAGAAAGCCGACAACGAAGGCAAATGCGGCGGGGACAAAGGTAAGAAAGAAGGCAAGTGCGGCGAGGGTAAATGCGGCGGCGACAAAGCTCACAAAGAAGGCAAGTGTGGCGAGGGTAAATGCGGCGGCGACAAAGCCCACAAAGAAGGCAAGTGTGGCGAAGGTAAATGTGGCGGCGATAAAGCCCACAAAGAAGGCAAGTGTGGCGAAGGTAAATGCGGTGGCGATAAAGCCCACAAAGAAGGCAAGTGTGGCGAAGGTAAATGCGGCGGCGACAAAGCCAAGAAAGAAGGCAAGTGTGGCGAAGGTAAATGTGGCGGCGACAAAGCCAAGAAAGAAGGTAAGTGTGGTGAAGGCAAATGTGGTGGTAAAGCCTAAACCATAGTCCTGTCACAGTACCAAGCAGGCCGGGTTACCGGCCTGTTGTTTTTTTAACGTCTTTGCCATGGGAGCAAGCAATGATCACAGGCCTTGAAGGCGCGGGTTTAGGATTGCGTCGCGACTTTATCGATCAGGTGGATACCCTTGAACCGGGTGCCGTTGACTTCTGGGAAGTGGCGCCGGAAAACTGGATCCCCCTCGGCGGACGTTATGAACGTCAATTGTCTGCGTTGACCCAACGCCATCCGTTCGTTGCGCACGGACTGTCATTGTCAATTGGCAGCCCCTCACCACTGGATGTCAATTTTGTCAAAGACGTCAAAGGGTTTCTCGATCGCCACAACATTCTGTTTTACAGCGAGCATTTGAGTTATTGCTCGGCAAAAGGCCATCTCTACGATTTAATGCCGATCCCGTTCACCGAAGCCGCAGTTAAACATGTGGTGGCGAGGATCAAACAAGTTCAGGACATCATCGAACGTCCGCTGGTGCTGGAAAATGTGTCTTACTATGCCGCACCAGGGCAGGAAATGACCGAGCAGGAATTTACCTGTGCGGTGCTGGAAGAATCGGGTTGCCTGATGTTGCTGGATGTGAACAACATCTACGTCAATTCGATCAATCATGGCTATGACGCAGAGGCGTTCCTGAAGGCGATGCCAAGCGGCAAAATCGTTTATGGCCACATCGCCGGTCATTACGATGAAGCCGACGATCTGAAAGTCGATACCCATGGCGCCGATGTCATTCCGGCGGTGTGGGCCTTGCTGGAAAAAGCCTATGCATTGCATGGCGTATTTCCGACCTTGCTGGAGCGGGATTTCAACATTCCGCCACTGGCCGAACTGGTAACCGAAGTGGAGCAGATCCGCACGTTGCAACGCCGCTTTGACATGCAACATCCCGACACAGGAATGCGTGCCTGATGGCCTCTTTTGATGTGTTACAACAAGCGTTTGCCGATCATCTGCGCGACCCCCAGAAGGTGCCTTTTGAACAGGGCATTGAACAGCGCCGTCTGAATGTGTACAGAGAGCTGTTTTTTAACAACGTGAAAGGGTTTCTGGATAATGGCTTCCCGGTGTTGGCCAGCCTGTACAGTGACGAGCAATGGGCTTCGCTGGCGCGACAGTTTTTCGCTCAGCATCCGTGTCGCTCACCGTACTTTGTGGAGATCAGCAAAGAGTTTGTTGAATTCCTCAGTAACGAATATCAGCCACAGGACAGCGACCCGCCGTTTATGACCGAACTGGCCCACTATGAATGGCTGGAGCTTGACGTGAGTATCCGACGCACTGAGCAGACCGTATCGCCCTGGCAGGGCGGTGAGTTGCCTGACCAGGTGCAAGCCTCACCGTTAGCGACGCTGGTCAGCTACGCCTTTGCGGTGCACCGTATTGGCCCGGAGTATCAACCCCAATCCCCGGATGGCCCCCATTATCTGGTGGTCTATCGTGATGATAACGATGATGTCGGTTTTTCGCTGTTGAATCCGGTGTCAGCGCAATTGTTCAGTGTTATTCAGGCCAATCCCGGCATTGATCTCAAAACCCTGGCCACAACGATGGCCGGGCAATTGCCACAAGTGCCTGCTGAGCAAGTCAGACAGGGACTATTGCAAACCACACAGCAGATGTTATCCGCGCAGATTTTGCTGCCAGGGTAAGTCCGGACTATGAATTTGCAGGCGATTGGATTACCATTTGCGCCTTTGACGAATTACAGTCTGGAGCAATCACATGCAAACCGATAATCTGCCACAAGATCCGTTTAACTGGGGCTACTTTTTCGCCGCAGTCGCTACCCTTGTCGCGCTACCCCTGATGCATGTCATTCTTGGCTGGTTGGTGTTCTTTTTCTGACACCACCAGTAATTACTGTTTTATACAACGAGGAAGTCTGTGTCTGCCGCGTACATTAAGTCGGTTATAAAAACCGTTCCTGATTACCCCAAGCCAGGCATCATGTTTCGTGATGTCACCTCTGTTCTTGAAGATCACACCGCTTACTCTGCCAGCATCGCGATGTTGGTCGAGAAATATGCGCCGTATAAGTTTGATAAAGTGGCCGGCACCGAAGCCCGCGGCTTTTTGTTTGGTGCCCCCCTGGCGATTGAGCTGGGCATAGGGTTTGTGCCTGTGCGCAAGCCTAACAAGCTGCCCCGCAGCACCATTGGTGAGTCTTACGAGCTGGAATACGGCATGGATACCCTGGAGATCCACGAAGATGCGATCAAACCGGGTGAAAAAGTCCTGATGATCGATGATTTGTTGGCCACTGGTGGTACCATGATCGCAACCGCTAATCTGATCCGTCGATTGGGTGGCGAAGTGGCCCATGCGGGTTTCATCATCTCATTGCCCGATTTGGGCGGCATTGAACGCCTGCAAGCCCATGGTGTGGAAACCCACGCCCTGTGTGAATTTGAAGGTGACTAGGAGATAACCATGAGTTATCAGGTGTTGGCGCGAAAATGGCGTCCGCAGACGTTTTCCCAGTTGGTGGGACAAGAGCATGTGGTGGCTGCCATCACCAATGCCCTGGAAAACCAGCGCCTGCACCATGCCTATTTGTTCACCGGAACCCGCGGTGTTGGTAAAACCACCATTGCGCGGATATTCTCCAAAAGCCTGAACTGCGAACAGGGCATGAGCGCCAACCCTTGTGGTCAGTGCCCAACCTGCCGCGAAATCGAGCAAGGGCACTATGTTGACCTGTTGGAGATTGATGCCGCTTCCCGTACCAAAGTGGAAGATACCCGGGAACTGCTCGACAACGTACAGTACAAGCCAACCCGCGGCGAATATAAAGTGTACCTCATCGATGAGGTGCACATGTTGTCCAAACACAGTTTTAATGCACTGTTGAAAACCCTTGAAGAGCCGCCTCCGCACGTCAAGTTTCTGCTCGCGACCACCGATCCGCAAAAGCTACCGATCACCATATTGTCGCGCTGTCTGCAGTTCAACCTCAAGGCCCTGACCCGTACGCAGATTGCCCAGCAACTGCAGGATATCCTCGGCCAGGAAAATGTTGAGGCAGAACCTCAGGCATTGCAGCAGCTGGCCAAGGCTGCCCATGGCAGTATGCGCGATGCCTTGAGTCTGACCGACCAGGCCATTGCGCAGGGCAACGGCAAAGTGGACAGCAAAACGGTCGCCACCATGCTGGGCCTGATGGACAAAGATGTGGTGCTCAAATTGCTCAACAGTGTGTTGCAGCGGGATGCACAGCAAACCCTGGATAAAGTCGAGCAATTGGCCGCACAGGCACCCAATTATGAGCAGGTGCTGGCTGAGTTGTTGAGTCTGTTACATCAGGTGGCACTGACTCAGTTTGTGCCTGATGCTTGCAAACTTGAGACCACCGCAGCCCGTGGTATTTATCATCTGGCTAAGACATTGCCCCCGGAACAGGTGCAGGTGATGTATCAGATTGCCTTGCAGGGGCGCAAAGATATGCCCTATGCCCCTGACGGTCGAACCGGCCTGGAAATGGTATTGCTGCGCATGCTGGCGTTCACCCCCGGTGAATTCTCCATCGCGCCGCAAACCTACCGTGAGCAAGCCGCCGAGTTGACCGTACCCGCCTCTTCGCCCGCGCAGCCTGAACAGCACAGTGTTGCGCCAGTGAGCGAAGATGAAGGTGCAGAAGCGCCGATGGCGCAGCAAGACGCATCATCGGCGCCTCATCATCCTGAACCTTATGATGAGTCCGATAACGACGGATTGTCGCAGCAGCAAGATGCGATTTGGCAGCAGGCCGAAGCGCAGCATCCACAACAATTTGCACCTGAGCCGCCAATGCCAGAAGGTGATGAATATCACATCGCTGAGCAGGGCGAGCCGGTGCCGTTTGAGGCGCCTGAATCGCCCGATGCTGAGGTACAGGCGCCAGCGCCCGTTGAACAGACCCCCCAGGCCAACGTCACCGCCAGTTTACTGGCCATCAAACGTAATTTGATGCAACCGAGCGTTGAGCAGGAGGCAACCGATCCGGTAAAAAAGCCGACAGCCGAAGAGGCACCGACAACGACGGCTGAGCCCGGTACCGTTCCGGTCGCAAACGCACTGCCGGTAGCTGATACTGCGGTCGATGAACTTGCTCAACCTGACCAAGACGTCGCTGATGTTGACGCCGACACCGACACTGACGCCAGTGCACCGACCGACAATGCGCCGCAGCAGACCAGTTCGGCACATGAGATTCCACCCTTCGGCGCGCCGGTTCAGGACAATGATACACCGCCCTGGGACATTGACGGTCCCGCCGTTAATACAGAACAGCCTGACAGCGCCCCCGCGCCGCTGATGTCAGCACAGGAGAAGGTGACAGCCCCGGTTTCAACCGAAGCCGTGGAAGCCCAGAGTCTGCTCAATGGACCGAGTTTGTCCGAGCCTCCCCGCTACGTGGCACCGGAAACGGCCGCCGAGCATCTGCCCGAGTGGGCGCGGGAAGGGCGGGTGGCTGGGCCACTTGAAAGTGCCGACGAAGCGTTTGATCCCAATGCGCACCTTGACGAGGTTGTCGATGTGCCGGTGGATTTCGATGTGCCGGCGTTTCTGGCATCGGGTGAGAAGGTGATCACCGCCAGCCAGCTGGACACCTGGAGTCGCATGATCCAGGATATGCCGATTGCCGCATTGACCAAACAACTGGCGCTGCATTCCAGCTACCATCTGGAAGGGGACAGCGTACGGCTGACCCTATTGCACAGCAAAGTGCACCTGGATACACCGATTGCCCGCGAGCAACTGCAGCAGGCGCTGGGACAGTTATTACAGCGTGAGGTAAACCTCACCATTAAGCACGGTGAGCCCGTCAGCACGCCGTATGCGGTGCAACAGCAAATACAACAGGTTCGTTTGGCCCACGCCCAGCGGGTAGTGGCCGACGATCCCAACATTCAACGTTTATGTAGTACATTCGCAGCCGATGTGATCGAAGAGTCCATCAAGGCGCGATAATCCAATAGCAACAGAGAGAAATCATTATGTTTAAAGGTGGCATGGGTAACATCATGAAGCAGGCGCAACAGATGCAGGAGCGCATGCAGAAGTCCCAGGAAGAATTGGCCAGCATTGAAGTGACCGGTGAAGCCGGCGCGGGCATGGTAAAAGTCACCATGACCTGCAATCACAACGTGCGTCGCGTGGATATCGATCCATCCCTGATGGACGATGACAAAGACATGGTCGAAGATTTGGTGGCCGCCGCCTGTAACGACGCGGTGCGCCGAGTGCAGGAAACCACTAAGGAAAAAATGTCTGAAATCACCGGCGGTATGCCATTGCCACCGGGAATGAAATTGCCTTTCTGATACGGGCTTAGCGGCGTATGCAGTTCTCTCCTTTGATCAGCGCATTGATTGATGCGTTCAAGGTATTGCCCGGCGTTGGCAATAAAACCGCTCAGCGCATGGCGTTTCACCTGTTGGAGCGTAACCGCGAGGGGGCGCTCAACCTGAGCAAGGTATTGCACGATGCGATGGAGCACGTGCGTCATTGCCAGCGTTGCAGGACCTTTACCGAAGATGCCGTGTGTGATATCTGTGCCAGTGCCAAACGGGCTGACAGTGGTTTGTTGTGCATTGTGGAATCACCACAGGATGTGCTCGCCATCGAGCAGACGGCTGAATACCACGGTCGTTATTTTGTATTGATGGGGCACCTGTCGCCGATTGACGGTATCGGGCCGGCTGAGATCGGCCTGGATACCCTGGCCGAGCAATTGGCCGAAGGTGGAATTAACGAAGTCATTCTGGCAACCAATCCCACCGTGGAAGGAGAGGCGACCGCCCATTACATCGCACAGCTGTGCCGCGAACATGGCATGACTGCCAGTCGCATCGCTCATGGTGTGCCGGTCGGTGGTGAATTGGAATACATCGACGGCAATACCCTGACCCACGCCTTTCAGGGACGACGACAGCTGTAAACCATGGCGCAAACAGACGGGACGTAAGGTCCCGTTTTTTTTGCCTTGAAATTGGATCATTCGTCCCTATTGTCTAGACAACATCCCCAAATACCATACCAACGAGGAGATATTGGTTTATGGCTGAGGTAGCCCATCAAGAAACCCATGGTTTTCAAACCGAGGTGAAGCAACTGCTGCACCTGATGATCCACTCACTGTACTCGAACAAAGAAATTTTCCTGCGTGAGTTGGTTTCCAATGCGGCAGATGCCGCCGACAAACTGCGCTTCCGCGCCTTGTCGGATGACAGCTTGTACGAGAACGACGGTGATCTGCACGTCAAATTGAGCGTGGATAAAGACGCCGGCACCCTGACCATTGCCGACAACGGCATCGGTATGACCCGTGATGAGGTGATTGAACATTTGGGTACCATCGCCAAATCCGGTACCAAAGAATTTTTCAGTCAGTTGTCTGGCGATCAGGCCAAAGACTCCCAACTGATCGGTCAGTTTGGTGTGGGCTTCTACTCGGCCTTCATCGTTGCCGATCACGTTACCGTGCGCACCCGTGGCGCCGGCCAGCCTGCTGACCGTGGTGTTGAGTGGCAGTCGGCCGGTGAAGGTGAATTCACCGTCGCCGATATCGACAAGGCCGAGCGTGGTACCGAAATCGTGCTGCACCTGCGTGAGGAAGAAAAAGAGTTTCTCGACGACTGGCGTTTGCGCAACATTGTTAGCAAGTACTCCGATCACATCAGCATTCCGGTGCAGATGTGGAAAGACGAAGTGCCAGAACGGGACGGCCCGGATGGCGAAAAAATCCCCGCCGAGCCGGGCAAATGGGAAGCGGTCAACAAGGCCACTGCGCTTTGGACCCGCGACAAGTCTGAGATCTCCGATGAAGAGTATCAGGAGTTCTATAAGCACGTGTCGCACGATTTTGCTGATGCAATGACCTGGGCGCACAACAAAGTCGAAGGTAAAACCGAGTACACCAGTTTGTTGTACATTCCGGCCAAAGCGCCGTTCGACTTGTGGAATCGTGAGCAGAAGCACGGTCTGAAACTGTACGTGCAGCGGGTGTTCATCATGGATGACGCTGAGCAGTTCATGCCGACCTACCTGCGTTTTGTCAAAGGTTTGCTCGACTCCAACGATCTGCCCCTTAATGTGTCACGTGAAATTCTGCAGGACAACAAGATCACTCAGGCGATCCGCCAGGGCTGTACCAAGCGTGTCTTGCAGATGCTGGAACGCATGGCCAAAAACGATGCCGACAAGTACCAGTCGTTCTGGAATGAGTTCGGTAACGTGCTAAAAGAAGGGCCGGCAGAAGACTTCGCCAACAAAGAAAAAGTGGCGGGTCTGTTGCGCTTTGCATCAACACACACCGACAGCGATGCCCAGACGGTGTCGTTGCAGGACTACATTGATCGCATGAAAGAGGGCCAGGACAAGATTTATTACGTCACGGCCGACAGCTATCAGGCGGCCAAGTCGAGCCCGCACCTGGAGATCTTCCGCAAGAAAGGCATCGAAGTACTGCTGATGTTTGACCGCATTGACGAGTGGCTGATGTCTCATCTGAGCGAGTTTAACGAGAAAGCATTCCAGTCGGTTGCCAAAGGTGCCCTCGATCTCGGCGACCTGGAAGACGAAGACAGCAAGAAAGCTCAGGAAGAAGCCGAGAAGCAGGTTGAAGGCGTGTTGGAACGGGTTAAGTCGACCCTGGGTGACAAGGTTGTGGACGTTAAGTTTACTCACCGTCTGACCGATTCTCCGGCCTGTATCGTCGCCGATGAACACGGCATGAGCACCCAGATGGTCAAGCTGATGCAAGCCGCCGGTCAACCGGTGCCGGAAGCCAAATACCACTTCGAGCTCAACCCTGAGCATCAGTTGGTGAGAATGCTTGCTGATATGCAGGATGAAACCCGCTTTAACCAGTGGACAGAGGTGTTGTTTGACCAAGCAGCCTTGTCTGAGCAAGGCAGTTTGAAAGATCCTGCCGCGTTTGTGCAGAAACTGAACAAGCTGTTAATTGACTTGGCCAAATAAGCCGTCATTCTCATACTTGATGATAAAAAACGGGCGTTAATGCCCGTTTTTTATTTTAAGCCGATGAATATACAGCTTGGCAACCTACAACGCCTTTAATACAGGCAATGAATGTATAAGACTTTGGTCGTAGCATGCCGTTTACAGGCCTAAATGATCAAAATAGTCATTTGTAAACAAGGTATTAATGTGTATCTGTGCTGAGTTGGCCGAAAGCTGTGGCAAGCCACAATCAACGGTGAAAGTGCCGAATTTGTCGCCATCACAGCTCCGATCTGCATGAAAACCCGCCACTGGCGGGGCAAACAGCGGGGATACGGCTTGTATCCACTGGTCTGAATGTGTAAAGTTGCGGCTGACCTTTGATGATTAACCCTACTACAAGACGAGGACATAGCATGCGCATCATCCTTCTTGGTGCCCCCGGTGCCGGAAAAGGCACTCAGGCTCAATTTCTGATGGGGAAATACGGTATTCCGCAAATCTCGACGGGCGACATGCTGCGCGCCGCGATAAAGGCTGGAACCGAGCTTGGATTAGCGGCCAAGAAAGTTATGGATGAAGGCAAGCTGGTGTCAGATGACATTATCATTGGTCTGGTCAAAGAACGTATTGCCCAGCCGGATTGCGAAAATGGCTTCCTGCTGGACGGTTTCCCACGCACCATCCCTCAGGCGGATGCGATGAAAGAAGCGGGAATCGTGATTGACCATGTGATCGAATTTGACGTCGCAGACGAAATCATCGTCGAACGCATGGGTGGCCGTCGCGTACACCCGGCTTCAGGTCGCGTGTACCACGTGGTGTACAACCCGCCTAAACAGGAAGGTAAAGACGATCAGACCGGTGAAGAGCTGGTGATCCGTCCCGATGATGAAGAGCAGACCGTGCGCAAGCGCCTGGGTATTTATCACGAGCAAACCAAGCCGCTGGTGGATTACTACCAGGGTGAAGCCAGCCAGGGCAATTGCCAATACCATAAGCTGGACGGTACCCAACCGGTGGATCAGGTCAGCGAGAAACTGGCGGCCTTACTCGGCTAAGCCATACTAACTACTTGAAAGATCTGTTAAAGCCCACTACTGTGGGCTTTATTGTTTGTGGCAACCGGCACTTCCTACATGTCAGTATCCATCACGGCTTTCTACGCCTCATTGCTCGCCTTATTTTATCTCTATCTCAGTGGCCTGGTGATACGTCACCGTCTGAAAGAAAAAGTCGCCCTTGGTGATGGCGGCAACCGCCAGATCACCCAGACAATCCGCGCCCATGCCAATTTCAGTGAATACGTGCCGCTGGCATTGATTTTACTGCTGGTGGCCGAGCTGAACGGTGTGGACAGTCTGTGGTTGCACGGCAACGGTGCGCTGTTGCTGGTGGCGCGGGTGTTTCACGCCATTGGTTTGCGTCATCACTACGGCACCAGTTGGCAGCGCTTCAGTGGCACTGTGGTAACCTTTTTGGTTCTCGCCTGTCTGGCTACACTCAACCTGATCAGTGTCTACGGTCTGCAGGCGACTGCCTGAACCCAAGTTCTGAAGCGCTTTGAGCAAGGAGTCGCTCAATGACAACGTTGGTTTTCTGGTCGCTAATGACCATCGTACTTGTGCTTGGTACCTTTTACGTACATCGCCTGGATGAAACACCGGCCGTGCGTTCGCTGGAAAGGGCTTTGCTGGCGGTGGGCGCTTTTGTTTGCAGTGTCTTATACAACTGGCCGGGGATACTGGCGTATGTTGTTCTGATGGTGTTGTCAGAGCTGGTGGTGACTCGCTTTGTTTCTGGCAACGGTCAGTAGCCCGGAAAATCGCAGGCTGTTGTCAGAACCGGCCTGATTGGGAAAGATTAACCGGTTGTTTTTTCTACAAGATGAGATATGTTAGTGCTGTAACTACATCGAATTAAACGGAGTTATCATGTTGAAACAAGGATTGTTATTGGCAACTGCTGTCTGCCTCTCTTTAAATGCTCACGGGATTGTGATTGACCTCAATTTGCAAACCGACAGCGACTATTGGGTTAATTATCAGGACCATCCCATTGCCGGGAGTGGTCAGCAAACCTACGATGTTACACCCACACCCTTCTCATTTTCGATGTTTGTCAATGAAAACAGTGCGTTGGACAGGGTCGATGAGCAGTTTACATCCCCTGACATGACCCGATATCTGCAAACCACCCATTACCGTGATTACGCGATCAATGCCATTTCGCCGTTCACTGACATAATTGCGCCAGATACCCACCTTGATGATGCGATGAGTGCGCCGGGCTTTGTGCAAAGTACCGAGTTCTATCTGTTCAACGAGTTCACTGAATCCGATTTGCCCGCCTATCATGGTGGTTCGGCCGGTCTGATTTATTCTCAGTACTTTGAGTATGAGCGTATCGATACTGAGACCGGCGATATGGTCAATGAGAGTCTGACATTAACCGGTGTGATCGAGTTTCAACACTTTTCTGACAAAGTCGTGTTCGACACATTGAGTCAGTATTCTATTGAAGATTTTTTGACCTTTCTGGGCGATGCTTATGTTCAGCAAGCA
Source organism: Fluctibacter halophilus (assembly GCF_020687825.1). GTDB lineage: Bacteria > Pseudomonadota > Gammaproteobacteria > Enterobacterales > Alteromonadaceae > Fluctibacter > Fluctibacter halophilus. The sequence goes on along the minus strand of NZ_JAJEWP010000001.1, from coordinate 1,814,828 downwards.
ACCATATTGAATGTTTCCAGTCGTCAGCCTGGCTCTTGTGGTGCTCCTTCCTGTACGCCATGGCACACACTTGCCGTGGGGGTCTCTACAGGCTCAAGTCGCCTGGCGTCGGTGCCTGAACCTGGTGTAATGGGATTGTTTGCCGCAGGCCTATTCGGCCTTATCATTCGTCGCCGTGGTGTCAGCCGCGGCTGATGCCTCTGGCGCTGCTACCGGCGCGATCCTGACCACATGCTGCACCGGATAGATGTTTGCACTGTCGGTATCGACGTCATAGGTGAACAGGTGGTTGGCGGTGGAGCCTAGCAACAGACCTTTCACTTGGGGTCCTTCGACGTCCAAGGTCACTAGCACCTGATCCCCACGCCCGTTCTTGACCCGTTCACTGTGCCATTCGGCATACAGGGTCACAAACACAAAGGCATACAGTACAAACAGAAACACCAGGCTGACCAGTACCGACACCTTGTATTTGGGCACATACAAAAAAATCATCCAAGCACGCCGCTTCAGCGACGCTGGCTGCTGTTTCCAATACTGCTGCCATTGGTAAGTCTTACGGGTGATGTAATCAAATCCAATGGTCAGCATGATGGCCAGAAAGAACATCAGCAAAGCGGCCGGTTCACTGATCCCGATGATCAGTAGATCGCTGGTTTCCGCCAGTTTAAGGTAGGGGATCTCAAACTGCGCATAGAACGCATCCGCGTAAAAAATACCGCACAGGGTCAGCAACAGGTAGGCCACTGACAGGGTAAACCCGGTGTTTTTCGCCCCGAAGGCGACCACGGCGGATAATTGATGCTCTGGTTGGTAAAGCTGCATAGACACATCCTTGGCCAAAATGTGATGCCAGTGTAAAGGATAAGTCGTTGATCGCAAAGGGGTCATGATGGTGTCAGTGCGACGAGCCGGTGAGCGATTGTACCCAGGTATCAAATTCTATTCCTACAAAGTAGTAAAAATCATTGAGCGGGGATCTGAATTCATCTACATTGTAGGAAAAAAGGAGGGCGGTATGGCGCAAAAATTTCTGGGTGAGTTTGAGCAGATGGTGTTACTGGCATTGCTCAAGCTCGGTGATCAGGCTTACGGCGCCAGTATTCGCCAATTGCTGGATCAGCAAGTGGGCCGGGATGTGGCGCTAGGCGCACTGTACTCAACCCTGGAACGGCTGGAGAAAAAGGCCATGGTGACCTCGCGCATGGGGGAGGCCACACCGCAACGGGGCGGTCGGCCCAAGCGCTATTTCGACGTGACTGCCAAAGGTGTACAGGCCCTCAAAGAGGTTCGCCAGGCGATGAATACCCTCTGGCAAGATGTGTCAATCTGCTCAGGAGTCTGTGCCTATGCGTAGTCATCATCAACCCACTCCCTCGCCACTGGCTTTGTGGTGTTTACGCCACCTGTCGGACCCGAACAGCCGTGATCATCTGGTCGGTGACCTGCTGGAGGAATTTGAGCAACGACAACAACAGGACGCCGCCATGGCGCGTCGCTGGTTGTGGCGCCAGACATTCCACGCGTGTGGATACGGTATCCGCCGACGTTTGCAGGGTAACTGGACGGTACACCTACTGGCGCTGTTCGGCGTGTTGATCCTCAGCCCGACATTGGTTGCCCTGGTGTATTGGTTATCCAACATGGATGCCACGGCGGAGCCGTTGTGGCAGGCGCTGCTGCGTGGTGATCTGCATGTCATCGTGTTGAGCACGGCATACTGGCAGGAAGCCGCGAAGGCGTTTGGTCAGGGCGCATCTCTGGGCATGTTCATCAACCTGCCTGCACTGGTCTGGTCCGGGCTGGTTTTATTCACCTTGTCGGTATTGTTCCGAACCACCACACTGTCGGCACGAACCCTGTTACTGTGGGGGTATGCCAGCGCGATAACGCCGTATGTCATCGGCAGCTACTACATCGGTGTGACTGACATGGTACCTACCGCGATCGGCCCATTGTTGGCCTTCATGTTATTCGCTGCACTTTACTTACTGCCTTGTCTGGCGATTGCCGGCGTGGTTGCGCAGCGCAAGGGACTGATGGCGGAGCCGTCGTGACTCCAGGGGCAATGAACAGTGAGATGCTGCTGGTTGAATCCGAAAAGAGTGAAGACCAGCAGGGCTGGCTGGCAACGTTTGCTGATTTGATGTCGCTGTTGATGTGCTTTTTTGTGCTGTTATTGTCGTTTTCCGAGCTGGATGTGATCAAGTTTCAGCAGATTGCCGGTTCGATGAAAGTGGCATTCGGGGTGCAGCGAGAGGTCGAAGCAGACGCCATTCCGCTCGGTACCAGCGTGATTGCTCAGGAATTCTCCCCGACCCTGACCGAACCTACGTTATTGGATGAAGTTCGCCAGCCCCGTCAGCAGGAAATGCTGCCGGCGTTACGTCACAGCACCGTTGGCCAACGAGCCGAACAACAGGCCCAATCACGCCGACAGGGTGCCATGGCTGACGTGGTTGGTGCCATACAGCGGGAACTGCCAGACGCCTTGTCTGCGGGGCAGTTTGAGCTTGATCACCAGGGCCAGCAATTGATCATTCGTATTCCTGAATACAGCAGTTTTGCCGCCGGCAGTGGTTTTTTGCAGCCTCAGTTTGAGCCGTTGCTCACCCGATTGGCAGCGCTTCTGGCGCAGATCCCGGGGCAGGTGGAAGTGGCCGGGCACACCGATGACCGCCCGGTGGCGAATGAACTGTTTGCCGACAATCTCGCCCTGTCTGCCCAGCGCGCGATGGCGGTGGCCAGAGTGCTTAAAGCCCATCCATTGCTGAATTCCGTGCGGGTTACGGCCTGGGGCTCAGCGCAGCCCCTGAATGACAACGACACAACCGAGCACAGGGCACAAAACCGCCGTGTGGAAATTATGCTCACCCAGGGCAAACCCAAGCAGCAGGCATTGCCTGCTGGACTACTTAACGAGGAATAACGGATGGACAAAGGATCTTTTATTGGTGTGGTACTGATCATGCTGGCCATCGTGGCGGGTATTTCGGCCGGCGGCGAGTCCGTCCTGTCGTACCTCAATCTGTCCTCGGTGGCGATTGTGGTGATAGGCACCTTCGGTGCGGTGATGCTGAGCGTGCGACCGGCGGTGTTTTTTACTGCGCTGGGCAATGTTGGCCACGCGTTCAGGGACAACCATCTGAACATGCCCCAGACCATTGACACCTGTATCCGTCTGGCGGATGTGTCGCGGCGTAACGGCCTGTTGGCACTGGAGGCGCAGGAATATGATGATCCGTTTGTGAAAAAAGCCATGAACATGGTGGTGGATGGTTACGAGCAGGAAACCGTGGAGGGCTTGCTGAACAAAGAAATCTACCTTACCCGCGAACGTAATCAGATTTCCATCAAGGTACTGACCACCTTCTCGGAGTTTGCCCCGGCAATGGGCATGGTGGGTACGTTGATTGGGCTGGTGGCCATGTTGCAGAACATGAAAGATCCCGACAGCATCGGACCGAGCATGGCGGTGGCGTTGCTGACCACACTGTACGGCGCACTGATTGCCAACGGCATTACCACGCCACTGGCGAAAAAACTCAGTACCCGTAGTAATGAGATCTTGTTGTATCAGTCACTGGTCAAAGACGCGGTGGTCAAAATCATGCAGGGTGAGAACCCTAAAGCCACCTTTGAGTTTTTGCAGACCTACGTAGACAACCACAAGCGTCGCTCGGCTGACCAGCTCAAAGACGTGCTGGCCCAAAGCAACCTGGCCTGAGCCAGGCTGGGCTTGCTGCACGCGACGGTTGGTCGCGTGCAGCTTCCCGTCAGAGGGTAAATTCGAGCACGATGGGTAAGTGATCAGACAGCGGTTTGGCATCGCCGAGCAGCACCGCACCATGGGTTTTTTCCAGTGTCGGTGCATGGAAGATATAGTCAATGGTGCGGTCGGGCGTGCGGGCGGGATCCAGTGGTGACATGTAGGTGTACCAGGGCGAGGGATCCGCTTCAATGTCTGCCAGTGAGGGCACTGACGGGTACTGAGTGATCAGCGGGTACAATTCCGTGCCTTGGTCGTTATAGTGACTGCGTAACTCGGTGTAGGACGCCAGTGCGGCATCGTTGGGCAACAGGTTAAAGTCACCGCCCATCACCCAAGGGGTACCCTCGGGCAGTGAAGCCAGGCGCGCCATCACCGTGTCGATTTGCCGTGCCATGGTGTCACTGCCTTGGGCGAAGGCACTCAGGTGGGTGTTGATCAGCACCAATTCGTTACTGCCTTCCACCGGCAGGTGCACCTGTAACATGGCTCGCTTAAGGTTAAACTGGCGGGTGACGATGTCATCGGTGGTGATGGCAGGCAAGGCGTAGCGGGTTGCCTTGCTAAGGGCATACTTCGACAAGACCAGCAACTTCATGCCGACCCGCCCCGCAATCGCAGGGTGGGGCACATAATCGGCTTTCCAATAGAACGTCTCGGTATACGCCGTGTATTGCGGCAAGCGCGCCAGTAGCATCTGGGTCTGATCCTGCAGGTGGGTGCGATCAGCCTCATCGTCCATTTCCTGCAACAGCACAATGTCCGGATCCTGGGCCTGGATGAACGCAGCCACGTTATCGGTGACCTTGGTTACGGTGTCTTTGTCCGGCCACGGATCCGGGCCATCATCATAAAAGAAGTGGTTATTCTGGTTGCCGGCCATGAATTGGACATTCCAACTCAATACTTTGACCGTCTGGCCGGGCAGTAGGGTGGGGGTGTCGGCCTGATTGTGCACCGCTTCGGATTCAACGTCCGCAGGGTGATAGGTACTCAGGTAAACCCAGCTGGTGAACCCTATCCCAACGAGCAGGACCAGCCCGACCAATCCTTTGAGCAATGTTTTCATGCTGTGCCTTTTGTGTATATTGACTGAAAGGGACCGTCGCCTGACAGCACGACAAACACCAAGGTGCCTCCCTGTGATGTTTTTACAATGCGGGAGAAACCTGTTGACTGTCAATGGTTTCTGGGCTGTTATGCGCTGCAGGAATGACAATGAATAACGGACAACATCAAGGATGAACAATGAATAACCGTAAACGTTTTGGTGCGCTGGTGACGGCCACTTTCGCCCTCAGTGCCCTGAGTAACCCAGCCCTTGCCGATGCCTGCGATGATCAGGACCGTACTTTGCGGGACATGTTGTTTGTGCAGCAACTACCGGTTGTTGAAGGCCTGGCGTATTGGAAAGCCGCCCCCGAAGGCTGCTCTGACAGTGGCTTCTACTATCACAAATTGGGCGGTTTGTACCTTAACCTGAAGGACTACGAAAGCGCTCGCAAGGCTTACCAGCAAGGGCTAATCTATGACGATCATTTCCGCCCCATCCTGCTGGCCAGTATTGGTGAGTCCTACGCACAGCCAGCGATGCGCGGTGACAATGTCGAGCACAACGCCCGACTGGCCGAGGAACACTACCAGAGCACACTTGAAACCTATCCAGATCATTACATCGTCACGCAATTTTACGCGTCGTTTCTACTGCATTTCGAGCGTTATGATGAGGCGATTGAGTACGCCGAGCGCAGCAATCGCGCAACACCCAACTACCTCTCGATGCGCAACCTGACCATTCTGTACATGGAGCATCAAAACGCGCCTGAAAAAGCCCTGGCGATGGGCGAGTTGGCGATGAAAAACATGGGACACTTCAACACCGATCTGGAGTTGCAACTGGCCATCATCAGGGCTTATGCGGAAATCGGTAACTTCCGTCAATCGGTGCAGGAAATGAAAACGCTGGTGGAGAAAAACAACAAGGTATTGGACGACCCACGCTTCAACGACATGTATGCCTACATCCGGGAGTTGGCCGTTGAAGCTGATCGCAAAAATGCGGCGGCTGCGCAGGGCGAGCGTTGAGTGAAAAGGGGAGAGACCTCTTGGCCGGCTGTGTGCCAGTTGTGGATGGTGGTGGTTAGAAGAATACGGAGTTGCTGTTGACAGAGCTAAGCACTAACCGCGAATTCTCTTATCTTGCTGCCATCAAGTTCTTTACTCAAGGTTCGCCCGACAACTGAATGAGCCGCAAGATAACACACTTGTTCTTTCCAGCCTTATTCCTATCCGCACTGAAAATGCCAGTGGGCAGTTATTGAAATGCACAGCTTAGGGCTTTAGTTTTTCCCGCACACATTCATAACTGCGAAGTCTATCTATACTAGAGATATGTCTCACTGCAGGAATGAAATGTTGAAATTTTTCTGGCTAGCACTGCTTCCCTCTTTAATAACATTCTCTTCTTTTGCAGGCACCGCACCACAAGACGCATCAGACAAGATCGTTGTTGTCGGTGATATACACGGGGATTTCGAACAGTTTACCTGTGTGCTCAGGCAAGCCGGTCTGATTAACAGCCGAATGCGCTGGACGGGCAAAAACGCCACGCTGGTTCAGATGGGCGATATTGTTGACAGGGGACCTGACAGCCGAAAAATTATAGATTTACTCAGAAAACTAAAATCCATGGCGCGGCGGGCAAAGGGTGATGTTTATGCTCTGATAGGTAACCACGAAGCTATGCTCATTGCTGCTGATACTCGCTATACCCATCCCGGGGAGTATAAAGCGTTTGTAAACAGTCGTTCCAAGCGCAAGCAGCATCTTTACTTTGACCTGTATATTGAGCACATGAAAAAGACCCAGCCTGAGGAAAGCTGGCCTGATTATGAATCCGCTGACTATATCCGCTTTCTTGAAATGCAATTCCCGCTTGGGTATGTCGAGTATATGCAGGCCTGGGCTCCCAAGGGTGACTACGGAGCCTGGGCTTCGTCAAACCCGGCTGTGCTAAAGATAGGCAGGCTGTTATTCGTGCACGGAGGTATGGGCCCAACCACCCAAAATTATACGATTACCGAGATAAACCAATGGATACAGAGTGAGTTGGGCACACGTGAACAGGCGATGAAATCTGACGTGCTGAATGATCCGAACGGACCACTGTGGTATCGGGGCCATATCCTTGCAAGCGAGGACGATCCGGCTGAACGCAAGCTCATCACTGACGTACTGGAACGCTACGAGGTCGATCACGTTATTGTGGGGCATACCCCCGTTGCCGGCGCAATTTTGCCCCGGTTTGACGGCACCGTGATTGGCGTAGATGTTGGACTGGCTGACTACTACGGCGGTCCCTGCGCATTTCTTGAAATAACCGGGAAACAATTGACCGCTGTACATAACGGTAATCGTATAGACCTGCCCTCACCCGGTAACGACGTGGGCAGTTATCTGCACAAGGTGCTTAGCCTGGACTCTGAGAATGAGACGCTTAAAAGCTACATACAGCAGCTTGAAAACCCCGAAACGAAAGAGCCTGTTATCGAGAGCGATAAGCTCAACTAATACAATGGATCGCGGTTTGTTCAAGAAAAGTCGGGCTGGCGAGCAATGTCAGCGATTTGGTTAAAAAAGCACGCATGGTTTCACGGTTTTTATCTGTCGTTTCCGGCACCGCTGCTATTACCTCAAACAAGCGCTCTTCTAAGGTAAGAAGGCGCTCGCGATACTGGTTAACTGTATCATTATACGCACATACCCCGCGAAACAAGCGGGAAGAAATAGGTATATCACCATGGTTTATGGCGTAGGGGGCATCAACAAATCCAGAATAATCAAAGTCGTAGGCGACGGGCACAACACTGTTAGTTTTGGCCTCGGTGAGGCTGTAAGGCAGAAGTAACTTTACATTATGACAGCAGGTGTTCCCGATTTTCGGTAAATTGGGGGAATAATCGAGGTTGGCTATCAGATACTGGAACAGGGCGAATAGCGTTGCAGTTTCCTTCTCAAGCGTCGTTGCTTTGATAGCACCAGTATCATATTCCCTGAGCCCGTGACGCTTGGCCAGATCATCGATGTCCTCTATGAAGAACCCTAACCTTGTCATCGAAGGCGATGTTTGCCGGCCTTTATAGTAATTGATTCGAACCAGCCTGACACGCAGACTGACTGGCGATATTTCATTCATCATTTTATAAGCGGTATATTCTCTTAACATCAGTTGTTCGAATCGGGCTTTGCGTTGACAGTGCGTAACCAGCTTTATTTTTTTATGGCCCGTAAAAAGCGGCACTTTTCTCAACTTTTGTTCAAAGATAAGTCGTAGCGGTGGAAAGCTGCACACCGAGGGATCGCGCCGGGCGTTTCCTCTTGCCTGCACATTGCCGTTGAGAAGGTAGGTTTCACCCTCGTATCGATAGCGCAACTGCATTGCTCTTGGCTCAACGCTTTTTGGTGCCAGCCTAATCAACGTGCGCAAGTCAGGAATGAGCAGGTCAATATCGATGATGTCATCTGAGCGAAACAACGGTCTGGGCGGGTCGCCTGGCCTGATAGCCGCATTTGCCATTGAGGAGCAGAGCAGGACTAAAACACTCAGGCCCAAAAACAGTGCGCGCAACACATGAGGTTCTGTACTGAGCAATACCGCTGTGCTGCGGCTGTTGGGGCGTGTCCAACCGGGCGCCAGCATCTTGGCCACAGGTTTGACAACCTTGTTATTTTCTCCCATCTTCATGGTACACACCTGTCACTGAAGTACACATCCTATGGAAGAGCCTTCCTCTGATTATATTGATGCTGACTATCGACAGTATAGACGCAATCTTATACAAACGATGATGCACGTTCTGATCTATTACGGGGGATTCATTGGCACGGGCATGCTCATTATCTGGCTTTACCCTCATTTTTTATCGACTTTGCCTGTCGGCGGCTTGTCTGAATTTAGCGTCATCGCAGGCAAGACCAGCGAAACCCTGCTGAAAGTTAATGAAGCAAATGCGCCCTCAGATTGGATAACGGGCATGACCACACTCGCTACCGCTTTGTTTTGCACGATTGCGCTTATGATCCCTGTTGCCTGGGTCTATAACGCAACGCATGAAGGCGATGAGTTTGATCACTCTATACCGGAAACCATTTTGGTTTTACCTGCGGTTGTTGCAGGGGTGGTAATGATTGTGCAGCATTCCCTGGCGCTGGCATTCAGTCTGGCAGGCATTGTTGCTGGCGTAAGATTTAGGCGGGCGTTGCAGGATACCTTTGATGCCTTATTCATTTTAACCGCCATCAGCGTCGGCCTGGCAGCAGGTGTACACGCGTTGGAAGTCGCCGTTGTTGCAACAGTTTTTTTTAATCTCGCAGCACTGATTACTTGCTACATTTCACCGGGACTGGAATCACGGTACGTTTACCAGAAAAAGCTCCGCGAGCAAGACGAAAAACGCGAAAGAGAGTTACAGGATCGTCAATCAGCCAACGGCGATGACAGCAATAACGACTGAAATAACGACTTAACACGCTGTCAGGGCACTATTTTTCAGGTTTCATTACAGGGTGTCATTCCATCCCAGCTTTGCCGCTGCTGCGAGCACTTTTAATTGTGACCGGCTTCCCGGCCACAGGGCCAACTGAGCTGTTTTGCTGCTAAAGATTTTTTATGGAGCGCTGGAAGTGTCCTGATGACGTGCACTTTATCAGACACTGTCAGAATTTGAGTGGAGCCACTATGACGCTCGGCATTGTGTTATATCCAGTTTGTCATTCTCGCGAAGACCAGGTTTGTTTTGTGCCAGTAGTGGACGGTGACCCAAATAATTTCGCTACGAAGAATCGTCATCCCGGCGAAGGCCGGGACCTCCCACATTACCTGACTCACACGAATCAACACGGTTTTGGTTAGTCATCGACCCAATGGAGATTGCGGCCTTCGCCGCAATGACGGTAGCTTCTATCAACGCTTCCAAGGTCCACTACTCGCTCTAAGTGATCACTCGCACCGCCGCAGAATCGTGATTCCAGAATAGAGCAGGGGTAAATGTCCTCAAGGCGTCAAACAGGTGTGGTGGTTTCCCCATTTAAATGAGGGAAACCGCCTGACGAACAGTACGCACACGATTTCAAAATCCAACGCGACTTCAACGTTGGTGCTTAGACAACAAGTCAACATACAATACTAAGCAATAGGTTACTTCATGGTAGGAGTGTTGACATGCCAGACAACAATTTTCTGTATCAATGGCCTGTCTACCCATGAATTTGAAGACTCACAGGCCATGCAAAGCGTCCTCAACCGAGCATTTAAACAAACCAACCTAATCAAACGTACAGCTGTTACGGGGGGGGAAATAGCTTTAATTCTCCTTATACTCTTCTGTTCTCAGCAGGGAAAGTCATACAGCTTGGTGAGCAGTTCCGGTATACTAACGACATTGCAAAAAACGCCTGACAAAGGCGCCCAGTAACGTAGGGTATGGCTGTCCGACACCCCTAGGATTGCCGACGTTTACAGGGCTTGAGAAGAAGTTGGCCGGAGAAGTATGAACAATCAACCAACACACCTGGTTATCGTCGGTGGCGGCACGGCCGGCTGGATGACTGCAAACCTTCTGGCGCATCAGTGGGGCAAGCTGGGCATGCGCATCAGCTTGATTGAATCTCACAAAATTGGCACGGTCGGCGTCGGCGAAGGAAGTACCCCTTACCTAAAAGAGTTTTTCGAGCGTCTTGCGATTCCCGAAAGCGAGTGGATGCCAGCTTGCAATGCAACTTACAAGTGCGGGATTAGCTTTCCAGGTTGGTCTGAAAAGCCGGGTTATGACAGTTACTTCCACCCGTTTTATTCTGATCTGGATGGTCCTCAGGCACAGGCATTTTTCAGACAATGTAACGAGAAACGCCATGGCGGGAGCAATCATGCTCACCCCAATGATTATTTCCTGGCCAGTGCATTGACTCGTCAGTCAAGAGCGCCAATAAGTAATGAAATTCCCGCGTCCGATCTGGTATACGCCTATCATTTTGATGCCGAATTGTTAGGCCAGTTTCTTAGACAGCATGCTTTGAAACTTGGCGTACAGTTGATTGAAGACAAGGTAACCGATATTCAATGCAATCAACGAGGTCAAATCGCTATTCTCAATACTGAATCGTCGGGCCCAGTGCGTGGTGATTTTTTTGTGGATTGCTCCGGTTTTAAAGGGTTGCTTGTCCAGCAGACCCTCGGAGAAAAGCAGCAGTCCTATCGACCTTACCTGTTTAACGACAGTGCGGTGGCCATACAAACTCCACTGGATGAGCGGGATCCCATACAACCTCATACAGTGTCCAAGGCGCTGACACATGGTTGGGTTTGGCATATTCCATTGTCTAACCGCTACGGTAACGGCTATGTCTACAGCTCGAAGTACTGCTCTGCTGAGCAAGCAGAACAAGAATTGCGGGAGCTGCTTGGACCCGGTGCAACTGACGCTAAAGCACTGCATTTGAAGTGGGAGCCCGGACGTATTAGCCAGCATTGGAAGAAAAACTGTGTTGCTATCGGTCTTTCGCAGGGTTTCCTGGAACCTCTGGAAGCGCCGATGCTGTTTGTGGTACAGCGGACCATTGAGCATTTTATAGGGTGCTATGAACAAGGGGGATTTAGTGACGTGAAGCGCAATGAATTTAATCAGGAAATCAATAAAATCATTGATGGCACCCGGGATTACTTGCAAGCCCACTACCTGATGAATTCACGCTCAGATAGCGACTACTGGCGGGATTGTCGCGACAACCCTCAACAATCAGAAGCGTTATCTGACATTATCGCTGCCTGGCGGGCGACCGGTAACTTCGATTTAGCCTTACACAAACATCAAGACAAGCTCGCCTACTTAAAGACGTCTTGGTACTGTCTGCTTGCCGGGAAAGGGGGATTTGAAAACACCTTTGAACTAGATAGTCATCCTCCCGAGCGTCAATGGTGTGACAACAAAGCGCGGAGTTTCATCTTCCACCGAGAGCATCTGAGTCGTTTTCACGCTGACATGCCATGGCCTAGCCCATTGAAGGATTATTAATGGATAAGCAATTACAACAATCCATGAACTGGCTCAATCAGGGTCAGCCTCAACCCGCTCTCGACATACTGTTACCTTTAGTCGAGAGCAACCCAACCAATCCACGGGTACTGGAACTGGTCGGTCATTGTTACATGCAGCAAGGGCAAAAAGACAAAGCATTACAAACATTTAGTAAGGCTCTCGAATTAGATCCTCAAAATGCCAATCTGGTTGCATCTATCGGTGGCATCTATTTTGAGACGAATCGACTAATCGAAGCAGAGCAGTGCTTCCAGCAAGCCCTTAAACGCGATCCGAAAATGTATCGAGCCTGGCATTTTCTGAGCCTCACCCAGGTCAAACTGGGTAAAACGTCTGAAGCACAACAAAGCCGTATACATGGCGAGCAAACCGACCCAAACAGGCAAATCATCACGCAAGCAGAAGCGTTGCGCGAAAGTGGGCAAATCAATCAGGCCATGAACCTGTGCCAGCAAATACTGCAACGCGCCCCCGGTCATCCTGATGCCTTACTGTTTATCGCCAGACAGTTGCTGTCAGACGGGCGTCTGGAACAAGCAGGTGGTGCATTGCAGCAGGCCTTGAAATTTGCGCCCAATCACCCTGATTTGTGGGCGATGATGTCCCAGATTAGTGGCCAGCTCAGATATGCAGCCAATGCGGTGGATGAGTCCGAGCAGCTAACTCGTCTGCAGCCTGAAGACATGGATGCCTGGATGCTACATGCCAGTAACTTGTTGGAAGCCGGTAGGTTTGCCGACAGTGTAAAAGCTTATGAGTCTGCCCTTACTCTCAGTGAAGATCCCTTACCAATCCAGTTGCAGCGCGCCCATGTACTGAGAAACCTTGGCCAGAGGGAGTTGGCGATGGAGGCGTATCAGCAGTGCCTTACTTGTGAGCAGACCAAAGGCTCGGCCTATTGGGCGCTCTCCAGTTTCAAAAGCTGGCAATTTAGCGAGGAACATATCGCAGATATGCGTCAGATGCAGGAGAACCCAGACATTCCCCTCGAGCAAGCCTGTCAGGCTGGATTTGCTCTGGGTATGCATTTTGAGAAGCAAAAGGACTATTCGCAGGCCTATCAGTATTTCAGCCAGGCGAACCTGAATAAACCGGCTGCGTATTTTTCACCCAGTAACTATCAACACAAAGCTTCTGCTATCAAACAGGCGTTTCATAAGGGCCTATTCAACGATAAGCTCAGGCTACCAGAAGTCGATGTTACACCCATATTTATCGTCGGCATGCCAAGAGCCGGCTCGACCCTATTGGAACAGATACTAGCCAGTCATTCTCAGGTCGAAGGCACAATGGAACTGAAGACTCTGCCTGCACTAGCCCGCATGGTGTACCAGGCTAGCTGTGAAAAGAACGGCGATAAGAGTGGCAATATGGACAAGTTCACGTCCGAAGAGCTTGCCCAATTCGGCGATTGGTATCTGCGGGAAACGCAGGTGTATCGCACCGACAAACCTTATTTCATAGACAAGTTACCGCCGAATTTTCAGCATGTCGGTCTGATCCGTCTGATTCTGCCTCATGCCTTGGTCATCGATGCAAGGCGACATCCAATGGATTGTGGTCTGGGAGTTTATCGCCAGTACTTTGGTCACGGTCACAATTTCAGCTACAGCCAGGAGCATATAGGTTTTTACTACAACCAGTACCTGTCAATGATGGATCACTGGCAGGAGAGCATTCCGGGTTTCGTTTATTGTTTGCAACACGAGCGTTTGTTGACGGATCCAAAAAACCAGATCCGTGCACTTTTGGATTTTTGCCGCCTGCCGTTTGAAGAGGCTTGCCTGAATTTTCATCAGAATACTCGGGCAGTAAGAACCGCCAGCAGTGAGCAAGTACGCAGCCCACTCAATACCAAGGCTCTTGAGCGCTGGAAGCATTATGAGACTCAGTTAGCCCCCCTCAGACAGGCGTTAGGAGAGGGTACGTTACAGCGATTCGCTAATATTTACTGAGCAATACTTGAAATTAATCTGCTGACATTAAAGCGTGTCATATATATAAAAAAACGCCGGCTAGCCGGCGTTTTTTAGTTCCCAGAATGAGATCAGGGCTTATTCCACTGAGTAGGTCAGGGTTGCATAGTACAGACGACCGATGTTGTCGTAGCTCGCAGAACCTGTGCCAGTTCCTGTCACAAACCCAGGCAGATCACGGTCAAACACGTTATCTACACCCAGCTCCAGGGTCAGGTTGTTGTCAAAGGTGTAACCTATGCTCACGTCGGTCTGGAAGTAGCTGCCGTAACCCATAATGTTGCTTGGGTCAGGGTTTCTTTCCAGATCCTGAGGCGTGAAGCGGCTAACATCACCCAGATAACGGGTACGCCAGTTCGCTGACCAGTTGTCCCCTTTGTAGCCTAACAGGAAGTTAGCCTGATGCTCTGCTTCACCCAACGTTCCTGCGTTCTCGATAACCTGGGTAGGGTCGATCTGGAACGGGAACTCTTTGCGAGACTTCAGGTAAGTACCAATCAGCTTAGTAGAGATTCTACCGCCCAGTGCGTCAAAGTCGTAACCTACTTCAATATCAACACCTTGCGCTTCGTTTTTAGCAACGTTTTGCTGAGTGCTTTCAACTAACTCGATGGTATTATCCGCGCGACGAGTAATCAACGCACAGAACTGGTTATCGATACCCGCTTCGGAGTCGTAACATTTGTCAAGAATGTCCTGTGCATCTACCAGCGTAATTGCGTCGTCGATAGTAATATCCCAGTAGTCGATGGTTAGGCTCAGGCCTTCAATAAATTCAGGCTGATAGACCATTCCCACAGTATAACTGGTCGATTCTTCCTCGGTCAGATTCGGATTACCACCGGTTAACAGCTCGATAGTCGATACCGGGTTAATTTGCGCATCAGCAGGAATACCCTGAGCCCCACAGTTAGCCAGACGCGTAGCGCTCTGGTTAAACTCTACGTCACAGGGATCGTCTACGAACGCGAAGTTCTGGCCTTTAGCAGCAAACAATTCACTGATATTTGGCGCGCGGATCGCTTCTGATACGGTCGTACGGAAACGCAGTTCATCGGTAACCGCCCAGTCAGCCCCTACTTTCCAGCTCAAGGCACCACCGATGGTGCTGTAATCTGCGTAGCGGAATGCCACGTCCAAAGACAAGTCTCGTACCAGAGGTACATCGCTCAACAGCGGGATAGAGCTTTCCATGAACAATTCAGTTACGTCAAATTCCCCATGCTCTTCCTGGATAGCGGTCAGGAAGGTTGCACCAGTGGCCGCAAACGGGTCAGGCATGTCGTCACTTTGTTCTTTACGGTATTCCATACCAGCCGCGAAACCTACGTATCCTGCTGGCAATTCAAAGATACCGCTGTTGGTGACCGAGAAGTTCACGACTGTTTGTTGAATCTTACTATTTGAGAAAGAATCAGTGGTAAACCAATCAGCCGCATTCGGGTCAACGTTTCCAAAACCAAACAGGGAGGTCGGGATACAACCTGCATTACGGGCCTCTTCATCGCGACAAACAATAGAGCCGTCTTGAGCATAAATAGCATCTGCAGACTGTCTGAAGCGGTCTGTAATCACGTTATCGTAATTGATTTGTTCACGCTCAGTTTTACCGTAGAGGGCATATAAATCGAACGCCCAATCGTCATTGAGGTTACCCTGTAAACCCACTACAGCGCGGGTAGTTTCACGGGTGTTTTCTTCGAAACGACGACCAATATCTTCATTGAAACGATGTAGGTTGATGGAACTCAAACCTTCATTGTCCATCAGGTTGCCCAGGCTCTCATGAATGAACGGGTTATCTCTATTAATAGTGATACCGCTGCTGTATTCGAAAAACGATGGTTGACCGATAGAGTCGGCTTCAGAGCGAACAAACTTCACGTCACCATAGACATTCATATCATCATTGATGTCATAGTTACCTTTGAGCGCAATATTCAGTGTTTTGAAAGTCGGCTGAAGTTCATTGTATTTGTTCAGGTCCAACTGATCACACGCACCCGAGCAACGACCCCAGTTATAAGTAGTGCCCAGCTGTTGCTGGCGCACAGAACCGTCTGGGTTGAAGATATACCAGGTTGCGCCAGTGTAGTTAACGTAATCATAGGTATAAAAGTTACCCATAATCGAGTCATCATACCATGCGGCGTCCGAGATCCAGATTTGGTCAGGAATTCCATCGTGGATGGTTGCCCCATTTTCATCACGTGAGTCACCATTGGCAGGATTTCTGACCTCAGCAGTCGGGGTCGCAGTCTGTTTGCGATCTTTGGCATTCATGCCATCTTGTGCAGAGTGCGAGATAGCGATACCGAAGTTACCACGACCGTTATCAAAGTCGGTACCGTAAGACAGGGTGAACTTGTCCGTATCAAAAGGGCCTTCTTCGGCGTAACCTTTGGATACGCTGACATCAAAACCAGTAATGTCTTTTTTCAGTACAAAGTTAACCACACCGGTTACGGCGTCGGCACCATATACTGCGGATGCACCACCGGTTACGATTTCGACTTTCTCAACCCAGGCAGTAGGAATGGTGTTTACGTCTACAGACGCAGTGCCTGGGTTTGCTGATACGTGGCGCTTACCGTCAACCAGTACCAGAGTACGGGCTGTGCCCATACCACGCAGGTCCAACAGGTTCAGACCAGCAGTTCCAATAGAGTTACCAGCGTTAGCCAGTGAAAATGTATTAGCTAAGGCTGGCAGATCGTTGAGTGCCTCACCTATATTAATAGCGCCCGATTTTAGCAGGTCTTCACCGCTGATTACCGTGACAGGAGAAGGTGCGATTGCGCCTTCACGCAGGATCCGGGTACCGGAAACCTGAATTTTTTCGACAGTATCGTCTTGAGATGCCTCTTGCGCGGATACCGACATAGCGCCAGTTGCCAGTACTGCTGCAACAGCATGTACCAGAGTTTTGCGCTTGAATGAAGTGCTAGGATTGTTGAGCATGTGGTTCTTCCCTTACATCCGTTTTTTTTGGTTTTATGGGGTTATTGTGCTTGGCTTTTTATGCATAAAGCCAGACTACTTTTTTAAGCCCCCTCTTTGTACACCACTCCTTGTACACCACTTCGGTAAAAACGCAACTTGGCCTGAACACTGTAATCGGACGTTTCGTCACGCTTAATCATCAACTGACACCCAAAATTTAGCCTCTTGACACAAATATCATCCAGCACCACTTTTTTGTTAAAATTTTGTATGTTCAGTCAAGGTGAAGTCAGTCTGTGGACGTTAGGTTGTGTGCGTTAGAGACCTTTTTCACAGTACCTCTTTTTATGGGGTTGGCTTGGTGAACTCACCCAAACCAAAAGAGAAATATTATGCAATTTCGAATGACAACACTGGCTTCAACTGGAAGACCGCTTCGGACGTTAAGCAGACATTTTACCTTTCCCATGAAAACACAGAATATGTTTTTTCATGGGAAACGGGTGTTACTATGAAGTCTCAGTAATAAGCTGTTATATCTTTTGAAGGTCTGGGGATGATTGAAAAGTTAAAGGAACTACAATTAGAACGAGGGGTAGACTTCAAAGGCCTTGATAATTTTGTTGATTGGGCAGATAAAGTCGAACCATTACTTAGTTTGTCGCCAAACCATGAAAAAGAATTTAAAAAAGCGACGCTGAGTGCAGTAACTTGTTACCGAATAAAAAGCTATAAAGACGCTTTAAACAATATGGATGAAGCTGTTGGTGTTTTGAATAAAGCTATCACTTCCCTAGAATTATCTAATCAATCAACAATATCGACGACTTCAGAGTTAGAATATCCTCAGAAAGTAACGTGGGTATGGTTAGTAAAGCATGTAGAAGTGAAACACTGGTTTGTTTTAGGGGCAACCTTACTAACAATATTTGGAGCAGGCATAAAATTCGGCTCAAGCAAGTTCTATCAATATTATTTTAAAGAAAAAAGTGAAAAACCACTCATAAGTGAGCCTGCAGTCAGCGAAAATGCTGATAGTTCAGGTGTTTCAGAAAGGAAAAGTAAAATTGTTTTTGTATCAAGCCAGAAAGTTAAATCAGATTTTGGAGGTGTTGCTGTGGCTGACACTCTATGTGAAAATTTAGCTAGTAGGGCTGGTTTTAACGGAGAGTTTAAATCTTGGTTGAGTGACTCCAAAGTTGGGCCTGCGTCTAGGTTTAAGAGTCACAACAATAAATATACTCTACCAAGTGGAAAAGTAGTTGCAGAAAATTTAGAACAAATCACAAATTGCTTTGATGGTAATTGCTTAAGCTTCCCGATAAACGAAAACGAACACGGGATGATAGTAAGCAAACCTACACCTAACAGCGCTGAAAACAGAGTTTGGAGTGCTACGGATGTAGAGGGTCACCCACTTGGTAATAGTTGCAAAAATTGGTCTGAACAACTACCAATGCCTATAAGCGGCCCAAACAATACGGTTGTTTCATTAGGTGACCCAACTAGTACAGGAGTAAACTGGACGAGTTCATTTTCTGCCAATTGTCCAGAATTGGAGCTAGCTTTTTACTGTTTTGAGCAATGAGTAAAAATGTATAACAAGGCGTTGAAGGCGGATTCGTAACAGTTGGCTCGGTTCCGCTTCGCTCCACTCCACAAGTTTAGCCAACTATTACTCACCGCTTAACGCGGCGTTATGGGGTTTAATCCTGCTAAGGTATAAATTTGAAAGTCCTTAAAAAAGAATCATCTAAATTGGCATCAAGTAGTTTTGAGCTCTATAGACGCCGATTAAATTGGCGACTAGTTACGCAACCAAAGATAAAAAATAAGTTTCAAGAAATTGCTGAGAGCGCAAGAAATACAAAATACCCATTTAATATGTTTTGCCGAGTACATGACGAAACAGTAAATGAGGCTACAGTACAACTTTCTTCTGGAGCCAATAAAACAGGCGTTATTGAAAAAATTGATACGCCTGAGAAAAAGGGCTCAACATGTGAAGCAGAGAAAGGTTCCGCCTTAGTAGCTTCATTTAGTAGTACAGGCTCTGTTGCTTTTATTATTTATCCCTACAAATCCGAACGCTACGCAAGAAATGAAGATAGCATTATACTTTACATAGCTCTTAGCCCAGATGATGTGAGCGATAGAGTCATTGAAAAATGCATTTGCAAATATTTATTTTATAACCGCAACTCAAGTATTTATGGCGTATATTCAAATTCATTCATGGATAATATAAAAATTAATTGGATGACATTTGTTGATGTAAGGAATAAGAAAAAGCTATATAAGGGATTTTGGGTTTTATTTGTTGGATGGTCAAAAATAGTGGGGGCTGGTATTGCGGGTTATATTGTCGCAGTGATCACCCAAACCCCATAAAAAATCGTTTAAAAGGATAAAAAACAGTTGGCTTTTGCTCCTCCGCACACACATAGCATATTTGTACTGGCTCAGGGGAGGGGGTTGGTCTCTGTCATTGAGGCGTGAAATGGATGTGGCGATTGCCCCATTTGAATGAGGGGAAACCGCTTACGAGCGGGTCAGCACCGGTTGGATGAGAACAGCGCTGCACGTTGTTCAACGGTACTTGTAGCGACTCAGCGTGCTGGTTGTCGATTGCGGTACCGGGCAAAGAACAACACCAGTCCTAACCCCATCAGCAGCAGGTTTGTCGGTTCAGGTACGCTGGTGCGGGCAGCCGTTCACGTTGTGAACTATAATGGCGGCGCTTGTCCCGGCAAACACGGGTATCAAAACACGTAAATGAATCCGACACCGACTTCGGTCTCATAATTGCTTCTTGCGATTGGGCTTTCTCGAACGTCACTACTGTAGTATTCAAAAAGTGCTTCGCCGTAAATCTGCCAATTTTCATTCAAGTAGTGACGGAAACTGTAATCAATTCCAACCGATCGTAATCCACCACTTAACGTCGTTTCATCCAGACCAGAAGCGGCTGCTTGTATCGAGTCTATGCCAAAACCTTTGTTTGCGTATTCGCTGTCATGAAAAACTGCGACGACATTCACTTCATGGCCGGTGCCATCAAGTTGGTCACCAAAACGGCGCCCCACGCCAAATAATCCCAAATTTCCTTCATCACCCGTCACAACACGACCAACCAGCCAATAGCGCCAATCCTCTGTGAATGCGCGACGTGCTTGAATCACTAATTCAAAGCCCTCGTCTTGTTCGCCCAGCCCATCTAACCAGCCTTCATCAGAGTCACCTTCCTCTCGGCCTTCCTCGAAACCTAACAACGCCTCTAGCAGCTAATGGTCGTTTCGAAGACCACGCCAACCAAAAGCTTCTCCGGCAAAATAGAAAATATTGTCACCTTTGCGCCATTGTACTGCTCCAGCAGGCTGAAGTTCCAAACCAAATTCATCTGAGCCTTCGTAAGCCGTTTCATACTCAACACCAAGCCCCAGTCCGAAGGCCCAGCCATCCTTGCCCTTTGTGAAATCATCCAAAGACGGTAGCGGCACTAAGGCAGTTTTATCCTGTGCAGATGCTGTACTAAAGGCAAAGAGGCAAATGGTCATTGCCACAAGGAGGGTTGTAATCTTCTTCATTGATATGTCTCTGGTGGTTGTCAGTAAAGACACGTTTTACAGATATCTTTTATAGGCAGGTAGTTGAAAAAAGATCACTCAGCGTCTTCTAAAAAAGGCCCAGCTAATGATGTTACCGCTGCACTTAATATATCCCCATTCCAAGAAGCCGTGGGCGCTCAGATGAATTGTTAATTATGGCTGGAACTGATCGCTCACTGAGCCCATTGCTCTGCAACAGAGCATCGCCTTGGCAGTGATGGTTTTCGATTGTTCGCTCACTTGCTTCCTGCAGGCCTGTATGACCCCATGGCCAACGTTTGTCTTGCGTAAAAAAGTAGCCTTCCAAATTGGCTAATTGCGTGACCGTAACTGGCACAGTTCGGAAGGTCTACATCGGTGCTGTAATGTGTACCTAAGATCTTTGCTGCCCCATTGCACCGTCACTGAGAGCCGGGTTATTGCGTCTTGGTGTAATACTCCCGGATATGGCTATTGCCATCGCCGCCTGCGGTGCCCATATATGCCCAGTAGGTATCTGCGCTGTCGAAATGAAGTTGCGAGATGCGAGTTTCTCCGTATCGGTCGTACTTCAAAACGATACTGGTTTCAGTGCAACCCAAAATGTCATAGGGAATGAGCTCATGCTTGGCGGGCATTTTTATGGTTTTGTCACCCATACTGAGGTCGATTTCAGGCGTGGAAATCATCATCGTGCCCTTCGTGGTGAAGTCGATAACTTCGTGGCCCTGGGTTTGGGTCATAAAGGACCAGGCATCAGGATCGACGTTTGCCCAACGCTTGTTGAAGGATTCAAACTTTTGTGCGGAAGACTGCCACGTTCCGGCCAGTTCGGGACAGCTATACCCTATGCCAGGAACGATAAGGGAGCAACACAGGAGTATTCTTTTCATACGCAAAAACCAAATTCCATTTGAGTAAAAAGGCAACAGGCAGCCAGAGGCTTACCGTGAACTAGCTATCGTATCATTCCTGTCGCGTCGTTGTGCGCCTTTCGGCGTCCCTGTTGTTGAATCCTTAGATCTTATAGAGACTCATTCATCACGTTGTCGACACGTCTTGAAAACTCAGGCATACCCCATCCCTGGTAACGCACCCAGCCGGTACTTTGTGCTTTCGGCATCCTGCCTTCAGCAAAAGCCCAGGTCGGGCGTCCTCTGTCCTCCCGTTCACCACTCAATGAGCTGCACGTTTTCGCTCATTGCGGGCGTGGTTCACCCTGTACCGTCGTCCGTTCCTCGTCGAGTGGAATTGCTTACTGGATGTTTTGGTATCGAAGTACTAACACATCCCTGTGGTTTGTTTCCAGCCGCGACGTCCTTTCGCGTCGTTGCGCGCCTCTCGGCGTGACGTTAAGTCACCCCTCATCGCTGACGCGACCGGTGCTCACCCTTGCGCATGCTGTGTGTTGTGGACATAGTCAGGCGGCCTGACTCAACTTGCGCTAATCGCAGGGCCAGAGCGCCCTGTCGATTAGCACCCATAAAAAAAGGCGCCTTGCGGCGCCTTTGTCATAACAACAGGAGAAAATTCACACATTTACCAGGGCAGGTTAGCCGTTGTTTTCCAACAGGTTGCTGCCGATTTCAATCTTGCGCGGCTTTTTCGCTTCAGGGATTACGCGCTCCAGATCAATGTGTAGCAGGCCGTTTTCCAGATCCGCTGCGAGCACTTTCACGTGGTCGCCCAACTGGAACTTGCGCTCAAAATTGCGCTCGGAAATGCCTTTGTGCAAAAACTTGCGTTCTTCGTCTTTGCTGTCTTTCTTGCCGGTGACCTGTAAGGTGTTTTCCTGCACTTCAATTTCGATATCGTCGCGGGAAAAGCCGGCCACAGCCATGGTAATTCGGTATTTGTCTTCCGCCAGCAACTCAATGTTGTAGGGCGGATAACTGGCTTGTTTTTCGTTACGGGACGCTGCATCAATCATCGATGCCAGGTGATCAAAGCCAATGAAAGAACGGTAAAGTGGAGACAGATCGATATTACGCATAGTCATATCCTCATGCATTAAGCAATATGTGTTGGTTATCCCGCTTGTGCGGCAACAACCGATTAAACGTTAGTGGGCCATGTTGCCCGGTGGTGTCGACCCGATTCCGGCGCCGACAACTTGTATGTGTGGATAGGGCGTGATTTTTTCAACAGTGTTTTTGGCAAAAAAACCAAATTAATTTATAACTAGTTGAAATTGTTAAATTAATTCTTTCCATATGCGCTCCTGGCGCGGGCTGAGAAAGTGCTCGGTATCGAACGAAATCAGTACCCGATGGGCGCGACCCTGGATTTCAACCAAGGGCACAAAGCCGTATACCCGCGAGTCGGCACTGTTATTCCGGTTATCTCCCAGTACCAGCACATGGCCCTCAGGTACGGTTACGGTACCGAAAGATTGCAATTGGGAGGCTGGCGGCTGCAGCAGGATACGGTGCGGGGCATCCGGCAAGGCTTCAACATATTGGGTTTTGCTCTCGATGGCATCGTACTGGAGTGGCTCGCCGTTGAGCCACAGACGGTTGTTGCGCATCGATAAGGTGTCACCGGCCACACCAATCACACGTTTCACCAAACGCTCGTCGGCCGCTTCGGATTCGAACACCACAATGTCACCCCGCTGCGGGTCGGCAAAGTGGGCCAGGCTCACGTTGGTAAACGGAATGTCGAGGCGGTAAGCCATTTTATCGACCAGTATTCGATCGCCTTCCACAATGGTCGGCTGCATCGAGCCGGAAGGCACTTCGTACCAATCAGCAATGCTGCTGCGCGAAGCAAAGATCAGCAGTAATACGGCCAGAAAGCCGGTGTTTTCACGCAATAGTCGTGTCATTGTCATCATCGCCAGTCTCCGTGTCGGCGGGTGTTCGTCATGCACATAAGATGCAGTAAAAACACGCCCGGTTCCACGCCGAGATGTAACAGCGTTTGTCAGACTGTGATGGAAAATTGATCATCGTTCACCTCGTTCGTCACTCCGCCGGTGCAGTTGGTCACATGCTTGCCTTCGTTGTATGTGCGTTCTGTTTATTTAAAGGCTATGACCTGTTCGGTAAACAAGCCTACGTGCGGATGGATTACTCCTACTACGGTGAATACAAAACCCATTTCAACGTGCGTGATGAAGACGTTGTACCTTCCTACAGCTACTTCAACCTGTCAGGTCGTGTTGATGTGTCGGATGACATCAAACTCAGTGTTCATTTGAACAACGTGTTTGATAAAGAAGCGGTTAAATACCGTAACGCCCGTAGCCGCAGCACGGACAATACCACGGCTCAGCAATACATTGAGTATCTGGAAGGCCGTAGCCTGACTGTACGTCTGGACTACACCTTCTACTAAGTGTCACGGGTTCCGTGAAGAGTGATTGGCCACCTTCGGGTGGCCTTTTTAATGCCTGCTCAATTTTGCGATGACAATGCCCAGTCGAGGGCGTAGTCCACGTGCAATTGGGCGCTGTCGTACAGTGCCAGCGGCGTATCCTGCTGGTTGATCAAAAGACCGATTTCGGTACAGCCCAGTATGATCCCCTGTGCGCCCCGTTGCGCCAGTCTGTCACACACCGCCAGATAGGCCTGCTTTGATGTCGCTTCAATGCGGCCAACACACAGTTCCTGATAGATAACATCATGTACCTTTTGTTGGTCGTCCTCGTCGGGTACCAGCGTGTCAATGCCATAGTGGGTTTTGAGGTGGTCACGGTAAAAGGGCAGGGTCATGGTAAACCGGGTGCCCAGCAGTCCTACGGTGCTGATGTTATCGTCCCGCAGTGCCTGACCCACCGCATCGGCAATGTGCAGCAATGGCAGCGCCGCCGCTTGTTGAACCTTATCTGCCACCACGTGCATGGTATTGGTACCAATCATGATCCCCTCCGCGCCAGCCAGCCGTAGCCCCTTGGCAGCCGCGATCAGGGGGTGGGCGGCACGGTCCCAGTCCTGGTTGCGCTGGGCGTCGGCAATCGGCGCAAAGTCGAGGCTGTGCAGGATCACCTTGGCACTGTGCAGGCCTCCGAGGCGCTGCTGGACACCCGTGTTTAATCCCTGATAGTAACTGATGCTGGATTCCCAGCTCATTCCGCCAATCAAACCGATGGTACGCATCGCGACTCCTTGCTGAAAAATTCATCAAATGGTGGCATTAAAGTTGCAAATTAGCGCCAATGACGCAAAAAACAGACAGTTTTTTGGCGTTGTGCCGATAATACCGGGTTAAAGGGTGTCTTGAACGGCCCTGGACTGTCAATTTTCTTGCCAGTACAGCTGTTTTCGCCCCATACAATAACAACAGGGAACACTGTGAATAAAGCGCTGTTACATTTCTTCAAGCAATTTCCGGCTGGCGAACGTATCGTCTGGCTGGATACCACCTTGTTGCTGGCGGCCTTTGCAGTTACCTGGTTTATGATCGGGCAGTACGACGGCGCACAGTGGCTACTGCAGTTGTTGCATGATGAGCAGTGGGCGCCAGTGGGCAATGTGATCCTGAGTCTGGCCCTGATGTCGTTGTATCTGGGGTTGTACGTGCTGCGACGTCAGCGTGAAATGCGCAACAAAATCACTGAGGCCAATACCGATGCACTGGTCAGTGCGTTCAACCGGCGCAAGGGCCAGGAATTGTTGGATACCGAAGTGGTACGCGCCAATCTGCACAAAGTCCCTCTGTCGTTGATCATGTTTGATATCGACCATTTTAAGCGCATTAATGACACCCACGGTCACGGTGTGGGCGACAACGTCCTTAAGCGGGTGATGGAAATTGTTCATCGCCACAGCCGTCGCAGTGACATTCTGATCCGTTGGGGTGGGGAAGAATTTTTAATTGGTTGTTGTGGCACCGAGCTGGCAGCGGCGACCAAGCTGGCAGAGCGAATACGACAGGCCATCAGTCAGTTCGATTTCGAATTACCTGAGGGGATCAGCGCCAGTTTCGGCTGCACAGCCTACCGCGAGTGTGAAGATCTCGATACCACCCTGGACCGGGTCGATGGCTTGCTGTATCGCAGCAAACAGGGCGGTCGGAACAGGGTATTCAGCGAATAAAAAAAGCCCGCACAACTGGAGCGGGCTCAACACAAGGGGAAGTGTTACTGCTTTATACCCTCAATGTGCAGATCCAGATCAATGGTTGCCGGACCGTTAATGTTAAAGTCGGCCAGCGTCAGCTGCGTGGTGCCTGAGAAGCCGGCACGATATCCGCCCCACGGGTCCTCACCCTCACCAATTTTATACGCATCGATGGTCACTGACTTGGTCACACCGTGTAAGGTCAAATCGCCCGCGACTACCAGTGTACCGTCGCCGTTATCGGTGATGTTGGTGCTGACAAACTTGGCTTTTGGAAATTGATTCACATCCAGAAAATCATCGCTGCGAATGTGCTTGTCACGCTCGGCGTGGTTGCTGTCAATGCTGGCCGTGTCAATGTTAACCACCACTTTGGCAGCACCGGGATTGGCCTTGTCATAGCTGAAGGTACCGTCGAAAGTATTGAAGCGGCCGGTCAGCCATGAGTAACCCAGGTGTTTGATCTTGAAGTTGATCGAGGCATGGGCGCCTTTGGTATCAATCACATAGTCTGCAGCCAGTGCAGGCAGGGACAGGAAACCCAACAACGTTGTCGCAATCAGTGTTTTTTTCATAGCTCTTCCTTTAACGGTTTTAACATGCGGATAAGAATATCGTTTTTGTGTAACAGGTGGTGCTGAAGGGCCGCCAGTGCATGTACAACAGCCAGGCCAATCAGGCCATAGGCGACCCATTCGTGAACGACGCCGGCAATGTCTTCCTGGCGCTCAAAGGCAACCGGCAATGCCGGTACGGTGAACCAGTTAAACACATCGATCCCGCGGCCATCGGCGGTGGAAATCAGAAAACCCGAGGTAAACAAGGCTAACAGACCAAGGTACAGGGCCATGTGACCTACACGGGCCAGTCGTCGATGCAGGGCGGGCAAATCCATCACCGGGCGCGGATGGCTGTAGCGCCATACCAGACGGGCAAGGGTAACCACTGCCAACAACAAACCGACACTTTTGTGCCAGTGGGGAGCGGTTTTGTACCAGCTGCTGTAATAGTCGAGATCGACCATCCATACACCTGCGGCAAACAGCCCGATGACGGTAACGGCGGTCAGCCAGTGCACAACAATGGTCAGCCAGCCGTAACTGGTGTCGGTATTACGAAGCATAAGGGTCTTTCTCCAATCGATGGCCGGAGTTTATCGTGCGTCAATGGGGATGAAAATCACGAAAAACAACCAAACCGTTCAGTTAATTAGAACGGTTTGGTGGTTTAGGATCAGTCCGCGTGGCGTTTGCGCAGCACCTGTATCACGTCGGTGAGGTTGATTTCACTGGCCTGCAGCAGCACCAGCAAATGGTAAAGCAGATCGGCGGATTCGTTTTTGAGCTCTTCGTGATCTCTCACCGTCGCCGCCAGCGCGGTTTCGACCCCTTCTTCGCCAACTTTCTGGGCAATCCGTTTGATCCCTTTGGCATACAGACTGGCGGTGTAGCTCGAATCCGGGTCCGCGTATTTACGCGAGGCAATCACCTGTTCCAGGTTGGCAATAAACGCCATGTCCGGTGCATCGGCGTCGAGGAAACAGGTTTTGGCGCCGGTGTGGCAGGTCGGGCCCTGGGGAAGGGCGAGTGCCAGCAACGCATCTCCGTCACAATCCACACACAGGCTCTGCATCATCAGAAAGTGTCCGGACGTTTCTCCTTTGACCCACAGGCGCTGTTTGGAGCGGCTGAAGAAGGTCACCTTGTTGGAGGTCAGGCTGGCGCGTACCGCAGCCTGGTTCATGTAGCCCTGCATCAGCACTTCGCCACTGCGCGCGTGTTGTACGATACAAGGCAACAGGCCGTCCATTTTGTCCCATGCCAGCTCTGTCAGGTTGGTTTCATCAATCTTCATACGCACTCCCTGTCATCATTGCGCATTGCTACACCCTGTTGGCGTAGATACTGTTTCAGTGCCGGAATGTCAATGACACCTTTGTGAAACACCGACGCTGCCAGTGCACCGTCGACGTCTGCCTGGGTAAACACATCGGCAAAGTGGGCCATACTGCCCGCGCCGCCGGAGGCGATCAGCGGCACGTTGCAACGTGCCCGAATGCTGCTCAGTTGTGGGATGTCATACCCCTGTCGAACACCGTCCTGATTCATACAGTTGAGGACGATTTCTCCGGCCCCCAGTTGCTGGACTTCTGCTACCCAATCCTGGGTTTGCCAGCGGGTTGCCTGGGTGCGCTTTTCATCACCGGTAAACTGGTATACCTGATACTGACCGGTCTGTGCGTCAAAAAAACTGTCGATGCCCACCACGACACATTGCTGGCCGAAAGTATCGTGCAGTGCGCGGATCAGGTCAGGGTTTGCCAGCGCCGGTGAATTAACCGAAATCTTGTCGGCACCCATTTCCAGAATGCGTCCGGCATCCTCAATACTTTTGATTCCGCCGGCCACACAGAAGGGGATATCAATCACCTGGGCGATGCGACTGACCCAGCTTTTATCCACTACCCGGGCATCACTGGACGCTGTGATGTCATAAAACACCAGCTCGTCGGCCCCGGCTTCGGCATAGCGCTGTGCCAGAGGCACGATGTCACCGACAATTTCGTGGTTGCGGAACTGTACCCCTTTAACCACTTTGCCGTCGCGGACATCCAGGCAGGGAATTATGCGTTTTGCCAGCATGCGATGGCCTCCTTGACGGTAAATTTGCCTTCCAGCAGCGCACGACCGAGGATCACACCGGCCACCCCGGTGGGTTTCAGGCCTTCAATGTCGTTAAGGCCGCCAATGCCCCCTGAGGCCTGCCATGCCAGCGTTGGAAAACGCGCCGCCATGGCCTGGTAGAGTTCGGTGTTGGGACCCTGCAAGGTGCCATCGCGACTGATGTCGGTGCACAGAATATGGCGTGCACCGGCGTCAAGGTAGCTGTCCAGAAGGGGTTCCAGTTCAACGCCGGAGTCTTGCTGCCAGCCGTGGGTAGCGATGCACTTACGCCCATCAGGGGCGATATTGATGTCCAGTGCCAGCACAATGGCGTCGCTGCCATAACGTTGCAGCCAACTGGCAACCAACGCCGGGCGGCTGACCGCCAGTGAGCCGATGACAACGCGGGAAACACCGGTCGACAGCAGCTGTTCCACGTCCCGTTCGCTGCGAATGCCGCCGCCGGCCTGAAAATGCATGCGCTTGGTATCGACCATGTCTTTGATCAGGGCAAGCTGGCGGCGGTCGGTGTCTTTTGCGCCGGTTAAGTCCACAATGTGTAACCAGCTTGCACCGTCGTCGGCATACCGTTCTACCACCGACAACGGATCGGCAGAGTAGGCAGTTTTTTGCTGGTAATCCCCCTGGTAGAGGCGTACGACGTCACCGTCGATCAGATCGATTGCGGGTATGATCATCAGTTGACTAACTCCACGAAATTTTTCAGTAAGCGGGCACCGGCACGACCGGAGCGTTCGGGGTGAAACTGGGCGCCCATAAAGTTGCCTTTGGCGATGACGGCGGCGAACGGTTGGCCGTAGTTGCCCCGCGCCAGGGTGGTGTCACTGACCGCAACGCCAAAGCTGTGCACAAAATAAAAGTACTGCTGTTCATCGATACCGTGCAGCAACGGGTGTTCGGCGATATCACTGAGGGTGTTCCAGCCCATGTGCGGCAGTCGCAACCCCTCGGCCTGCAGGCGCTCAACCCGTCCGGGGATCAGGCCAAGGCAGGGGATGTCACCGTCGCGGCTTTCAGCTGACGCATCAACCATCATCTGCATGCCCAGACATACCCCCAATACCGGTTGGGTCAGTTGTTGCAGCGGTTCAACCAAGCCTTTCTGGTGCAGGCTGGTCATGGCCGCCTGGGCACTGCCCACGCCGGGCAGAATCACCTTGTCGGCCCTGTTGATGCGCGCCGGGTCATCGCTGACCGATACCGCCACTGCCAGCCGTTCAAAGGCGTAGCGGACTGACGCGATGTTGGCGCAGCCGGTATTGACGATGACGATGTCCTGTTTCATCACAACGCTCCCTTGCTGCTGGGCAAATCGCTACCCTGTCGGGTAATGGCCTGACGCAGTGCGCGACCAAATACCTTAAACAGGCTTTCCACCTGGTGGTGGGCATTGCCCTCGGTGGTGGTCAGGTGCAATGACAGGCCCATCGACTGGGCCAGCGAATAGAAAAAGTGCGGCACCATTTCTGTTGCCATGCCGCCGACCTGATCGCGGCTGAACGGTGCATCAAATTTCAGGTACGGACGGTTACTGATGTCCATGATGCATTCTGCACGGCATTCGTCCATGGGCAGGGCAAAACCGAAGCGGCCGATGCCGCGCTTGTCACCCAGGGCTTTCTTCAATGCTTCCCCCAGTGCCAGGGCGGTGTCTTCGACACTGTGGTGATCATCGATGTGCAAATCCCCTTGCACCGCGACGTCGAGGTGGAAACCGCCATGGGTGGCAATCTGATCCAGCATGTGGTCAAAAAAGCCGATGCCGGTGTTGATGCTGCTTCCACCGCTGCGGTCAAGATCCACGCTGATGGTGATGTCGGTTTCCGAGGTTTTACGTTGTACCGTGGCGACCCGCTCGCTGGCCAGCAGGGCTTGCTCGATGGCCGGCCATGGCAGGTTGTTGGGGTCGTAGCGGTATCCGGCGATGCCCATGTTGTCGGCCAGTTGCATGTCGGTTTCGCGGTCGCCAATCACTGCCGAACGGGTGAAATCGACACGGCCTTGTTGCAGGTAGTCTTTGACCAGGCCCAGGCGGGGCTTGCGACAACTGCAGTCATCCTCGGCAAAGTGTGGGCAAATCAGTACATCGTCAAACACCACGCCCTGTGAGCTGAATACCGCCATCATGGCGTCGTGGGCCAGGTCGAAGTCGGCCTGCGGGAAACTGTCGGTGCCCAGACCGTCCTGATTGCTGACCATCACCAGTCGATAACCGGCTTGTTGCAAACGCAGCAACACCGGGATCACAGAGGGTTCAAACTTGAGCTTTTCAAGGCTATCCAACTGCTTGTCGATGGGCGGCTCTTCTACCAGCGTACCGTCGCGATCGATAAACAAAATGGCTTGTTGTTGCATGCTCAGACTTCCTTACGTTGCGGTGCCAGCACGCTGTTGAGCATGTCCAGCAAGCGATTATTCTGCGCCTCGGTGCCAATTGACACACGCAGGCAGTTATTCAGTTGTGGCTGTTTGGATTGATTGCGGATCAGCATGCCCTGGCTGACCAAGGCATCCATGACCGAAGCGGCATTGTCGACCCGGAACAACAGAAAGTTGCCCTTGTCACCACCAAGCAGCGTGATGCCTTGCATGTCAGACAAGGCGTTTTTCAGCCGTTGCTGTTCAGCCTGTAGGGTGCTGACGTCTTGCTGCATACGTTGCAGGCCGTCAGCGGACAGCGCTTGTTGGGCGATCTGCGCCACCGGATCGCTGATCGGGTAGGGCGCAATGACCTTGAGCAGGGTCTGGATGACGCCTGGCTGAGCCAGGGTAAAGCCACAACGCAGGCCTGCCAGTCCAAAGGCTTTGGACAATGTGCGCAGGATCACCAGTTGCGGATAATCGTTCATCAGTGCGCTGGCACTGCCTTGGCGATCAAACTCGATGTAAGCCTCATCCACTACCACCAGGGCCGTGGTACCAAAACACTCGAGCACTGCCCTGAGGGTTTGCTGGCTGACACGGGTGCCGGTGGGGTTGTTCGGTGAGCACACGTACACCAGTTTTACCTTGCCGACAAAGGCTGCCATTGCGTCGAGATCGAGACTGAAATCCGGCTTTAGTGGCGCGGTTTCGACACTGACGTTAAAGGTTTGTGCGCTGATGGCGTACATCCCGTAGGTAGGCGGGCAGATCAGTACCCGGTCTTCACCTGGCTGGCAAAACCCGCGGGTCAGCAGTTCAATGCCTTCATCGGCGCCACGACTGACCAGCACCTGATCAGCATCTACCCCTGCGTAGGCGGCATAAGCCTTAAGTAATTGCGGCGGCTGACAATCGGGGTAGCGGTTGAGGCGCTCACAGTCCAGCGAATAGTCATGCACAAACGGTGATTCATTGGCATTCAACCAGTCCTGCCCGCCACTGAACAGACGTCGGGCAGATTCATACGGGGTAAGGGCGTTGACGTAGTCAGGCACCAATGCCTGGAGTGAGTCAGTCATTGTTCAAAGCCTCCAATCGCACTGCCACGGCTTGCTTGTGGGCATCCAGTCCTTCAGCGTCGGCCAGGGTCATCAGGGTAGGACCGAGTCCGCGGATACCGTCGGCAGAGAGCTCCTGCAGGGTGTAACGGCGCATAAAGTCGACCAGTCCGAGGCTGGAATAGTTGCGTGCGTAGCCGTAGGTCGGCAGTACATGGTTAGTGCCGCTGGCGTAGTCGCCGGCGGATTCTGGCGACCATTGGCCCAGAAAAATGGAACCGGCATTTTGCAGTTTGGGTACCAACGCCCGCGGCTGTTCGGTTTGCACAATCAGATGTTCCGGGGCGTAGCGATTGCTGACCTCGATGGCTTCGTCGATATCACGTACCCAGATGTAGCGGGCATTGGCCATTGCCTGGCGGGTAATGTCCTGACGTGTCAATGAATCCAGTTGGCGGGCCACTTCCTGCTCGGTTTGTTGCACCAGGGTTTCGCTGGTGGAGACCAGAATCGCCTGTGAGTCGGCGCCGTGTTCAGCCTGGGACAACAAATCGGCGGCCACAAAGACCGGGTTTGCCGTGTGATCTGCCAGTACCAGCACTTCCGACGGACCGGCAGGCATATCAATGGCAGCGCCACCGGGGATCTGGCTGATTTGCTGCTTGGCTTCGGTGACGTAGGCATTGCCGGGACCAAAAATTTTGTCCACTTTGACCACACTTTGTGAGCCAATCCCCATCGCGGCAATCGCCTGAGCGCCACCGAGGCGGTAAATTTCGGTGATACCGCACAATGAGGCGGCGAAGCAAATGGCCGGAGCAATGTCGCCGTTTTTATCCGGCGGTGTGCACAATACCCGTCGCGGGCAGCCTGCCACTAAGGCCGGTATGCCCAGCATCAGTACCGTGGAGGGCAATGGTGCACTGCCGCTTGGCACGTACAGTCCAACGGCACTGAGCGGGTCATAACGTTGTTCGCACACAACGCCGGGCTGCGTCTCGAGGCGGATATTGGCCGGTCGCTGCGCTTCATGAAAGGCCTTGATGTTGTTAAATGCTTGGGTAATCGCCTGCTGAGTGGCTTCGGGTGTCTGCGCGGCGAGGGCTTGCCAACGCTCTTGGCTCAGTGCGAGGGTTTGCAGTTCAACGTCGTCAAACCGGTCGGTGAGGGCGAACAAGGCGCTGTCACCTTCGTCCTGCACGAGACTGATCACGTCGCTGACGGCGTCGCGGATGCGTTGATTGTCGGC
This sequence comes from Fluctibacter halophilus, assembly GCF_020687825.1. GTDB lineage: Bacteria > Pseudomonadota > Gammaproteobacteria > Enterobacterales > Alteromonadaceae > Fluctibacter > Fluctibacter halophilus. The sequence continues at coordinate 1,782,042 of NZ_JAJEWP010000001.1, read as the reverse complement.
CATGGCAGGACGCGCAAGGGCGTCCTGTTGTTCGATTGCGGGCAGTGCTGACCAGGTAATCATTGTGTTATCCCATCATTTTTTCGATTGGCATGACCAGGATTGAACTACAACCCAGGGCTTTAAGCTTTTCCATCGTTTCCCAGAACAGGTTTTCCGCGCTGACGACGTGAATGGCGACGGTATTCTCACAACTGGCCAGCGGCAGTACGGTGGGGTTTTCTGCACCGGGCAGCAGCTTTTTGACCTGTTCGAGGTAGGCTTTGGGCGCGTGCAACATGATGTACTTGCTCTCTTTGGCCTGCATCACGCCATCAATGCGCGGCAACAAACGGTTGACCAATGCCTGCTTATCATCCTCGAGGGGATCGGCGCGCTGGATCAGTACCGCCTTGGAGCGAAATATCACTTCCTCCTCCTTAAGACCGTTGGCTTCCAGCGTGGCACCGGTGGACACCAGGTCACAGATCGCATCGGCGACACCGGCACGGGGTGCCACTTCCACCGAGCCGGTTAACATGACCGCCTTGGCATCAATGTCAGATTGCTTGAAATAGCGTTCCAGCAAATAGGGATACGTGGTTGCGACTTTCAATCCGTTGAGGTCTTTTGGCGAGCGGTAATTGAATTCGCTTGGCACCGCAATGGACAGTCGGCAACCGCCGTAATCCAGCCTGCGCAATACGTTGAAGGCATTGGCTTTGCCGGCCGCCTGACGCTCCAGCATTTTCTCTTCCAACTCGTTTTCGCCGATGAAGCCCAGATCAACAATGCCATCCATCACCAGTCCCGGAATGTCGTCATCTCTGACGCGCAGCAGATCGATGGGCTGATTGGTGGAATGGGCGATCAGTAAACGGTCGCGGATTTGCAGTTTGATGCCGATGGCTTTTAGCAGCGCGATGCTGTCATCGCTCAGTCGCCCCGATTTCTGGATGGCGATACGTAGTCGTTTACTGTCAGTCATGTTGTCCTCTCGCAGTTGTGTAACCCAAACAAAAAACCCCCGGAAGGATCCTTCCGGGGGTCATGCGATTCTGCTTAAGCCGCTGGAAGGAACCCAATAACCTTCCAGCACCAACCTGAAAGGTTATGCTATATGATGATGGTGATGATTTTGTGTCAGGAAAATGGTTTGCATGGGTTTGTTTTCAGCCATTGGCTATCAATTTGTTGTTTTAAACAGTAGCGAATGACGCTGGTCAATGCAATAGTGGTGGCGCAAAAATCATCACATTGCGACGGCATTACTTAAAACCAAAGGTTATAACCCAACCTGTTAATAGTTTTTATCGGAACAAATGCGCGCTAAAGATGGTCAAAAAGTGTACGATATATGTGTAGGTTATTGATTTTATTGAGCGCCCATGTCGAATGATTTGATATTTCCCATACTTCCCCGTGAAGGCAAAGTGCCGGTGACTGCGGAAGAGCAGAAAGTTGAGCAGGTCAGCAAAGAAGCTAAGTTGCGTGAGCTCAACGATGAAGAGCGCGCGGATGTTATTGATGAGCGCCACCCCAAACAAAACGCCAAGCAGCAAGGCAAACAGGAGGGGCAAGACAAGGATGATGACAATAAGGCCGAGCAGGACAAGGATGGCGACAACGGCGACATTACTGTGGACGAGTTCGGCCGCAAACACCTGGACATCTATATCTAGTTATTTCATCAACGCCCTAAGGCCATTTCAAGGCGGTGACATGGTCGCCTTGGGGTCGGTTTTTCGGAGTCGTTCAACCAGTTCCTGTTGCGGGACTCCCTGCCAAAAACTCTGATTCTCCAGATAGGTTTTATCTTCCAAAACCGCAGGTATTGCGCGGTTGATTGCACCTATCACATGCCGTCCCCAGGCATTGTTGGTGCAGCCAATGGCACCGTAGACCCACTCATCATGGTTTTCTGCGATGGGGGACAGGGACAGATCGGTAAGTCCCTGAGATAAGGTGTAGTAGCGAAAAATCGCCGGATAGTCGATGGTGTACTGAATGCGATCCAGGTTGATTTGGTTAAGCAACCGCACCGTGCCTTCGGTGCCGGTCAGTTGTACCTGCGTTGAGGGGAAGGGGGCATTGTCAATCAACCGCTGAATCGTTGGCGGGAATTTACGCGACGCGGAAATCCCGAACACCAGCTCCTTGCGATTCAATAAACTGCGTAACGAAACCTGCACCTCTTCACCTTGCCAACGCTCAAGGGCACTCGTGCGCGCAATCAACTGGTGCGGTGGGTACAACGCTGTTACATCGGAGAAATACCAGTGTTCACTGGGCGGACGCTTTATCATGCATGGGAAACACAGGTTTTCGCCCGCGATGACTTGCTGACGGATGCGGCTGTGGGGAGCGAAATAACGTTGATGCTTGAGATCGGGCAGCCTGTCGATCAGCTCATCGACCAGCACATCGCACAGCCCGGCATGCTTGAAAGGTTCGCTCATGATATGAAACGGGGGCGCGTTGTTGATCCCCCAGACCAGTGTACTGTCAGCGTTGGCTTGACTGCCCGCACACCACAGGCAGCCCAGAATGATCATCGTCCTAATCATGCTGTCACCTTGCTGCCCTTAACCGGGCCTCAATTCCTTGTTCCCTGGCGGTCAAACCGCGCACGTCGGTAGATTAATTAACCTTAGTACAGTTGCGACCCGGTTGCGAGCCCCGACCGTTTATTCCACCGTAAACTGCAGGCCGGCATGTTGCTCCAGACGAGTGATCAGATCCTGGCCAAAGGCGCTGGCCGGGGTCCAGAAACCGCCTTCCTTGTCAGCGATATCAAAACGCAGGCACAGTGCAGCCTGTCCGAGCATTTTGGCGGTTGAGCCATAGCCCGGATCCCGATCGCCATATACCTTTACCGACACGGTGTGATTGTCATCGGTCTGGCCAATAAAACGCAGATCATAGTAGCCATTTTCCTGTTCCCGGGGCGACGGGCCCTCGCCGGGTTTGGGCAGAATCCAGTTGGCCAGCATATCGCGGCTGAGTTTGAAGCGACCGGCCAGCATGATCCCTCCCAGTACGGCCGTCATTGAATATGCACGCATACGGCCGGACATGTCGTGACCGGTCAGCATGGCTTCGTCGTAGCGAAAGTGATCGGTATAGGCGTTTTGCAGCAATGCGTTGCTGCGGTGCACGATGCGGGTATTGATGGCGGCCATGACAAAGGGCGCCATCCACGACTTGAAGCGGCGGTCGTATTTGGCCGAATGCAGATTATCTTGCCTGACCGTGAAGCCATGTCCGTCGGGACACAGGGCGTAAGGGTTCGCGATCACCTTGCGCAGTGCCGGCGAACGACTGACTTCTTCGATCAACTGCAACATACTGGCGACGGTCCCGCCGGACGCGCCACCTTTGAGGCGCCTGACCCGCATGGCAATGGTGCTACACGGTTGCTGGTGCTCCTGTTGTGCCTGTTGTTGCAGAAAATAAACCCCCAGATCCGACGGGATGGAGTCAAACCCGCAGCTGTGGACAATCCGTGCCCCGGACAACTTGGCGACACTCTCGTAGCGCGCCAGCATGCGGTGGATCCACTGGGGTTCACCGGTCAGGTCACAATAATCTGTGCCCAGGCTGGCACAGGCTTTCACCACCGGTTCTCCGTACAGGGCATAGGGCCCGACTGTGGAGATAACCACATGAGTGGCGTTGCACATGCTGTGAATACTGTCATTGTCAGTGGCATCGGCGTGCAGCAGTGTTACCGGATTGGCCTTTTCACCCAGTTGTTTCTTTAAGCTTTCCAGCTTGTCCATGTTGCGCCCGGCGAATGCAAGGCGCAGCTCTGGCTGGGTGCTTAATTGCTGCACCAGGTAATCGGCAGTGATTTGCCCGACGAAACTGGTCGCTCCATACAATACGATGTCATGTTTGCTCATGATGCTCCTTGGCAACAACAAATGTGATGAGTTAGGTTTACAGTATAAGTGCTTGACTCAAAAAGACTATATCTGATCAATGGCGATTTCATGACAACCACAAAACGGGCGGATTCATTGCTGCCACCAACGGTTGCAGCACACCATGAGTCCCGCTTGAGCCAGTTGCTGACGGGTTTCCAGCCGGTCGGGTTGATTCAGAAATCGCCCGATGGGCAGGCGGATCTGACCCGCGCTGAGGGTCAAATCGGGCAGGTCGTGATGCAGCGCTCCCTGTGCTACGTGCAGGTAGGTGTCAGGGACCGGCAGTCGCCATAGCCGATTAGGGTAACGAAGGCCCTGTTGTACGCGAATATCATTGGCGGTGATGGTGATCACCTCGCGTCGATAGGACTGTTGCGAAACCCGGTACATCAGGTAGGATAACAAGCCGACCTCCAGACCGGCGAACGGCAGTATCAACCAGGCGCCACTGAGGCTCCACGCCAGCGCGACAAGGAGCACAAACGGGCAAAGGATCCACAACAGGATTTTGGTTTGTGACCATGATGCCGAGCGGTTTGGCGTCAGGACAATCACTGTTTCCTGTGTGTCAGCATGTACAGTAACCATGAATACGGTTTAGCACATTTCCCGCCAAGGGGTTAATCCGTTCATTGCATCAAGCCGTAATCAACCCAAAACAAAGGAACCCGTTGGTCTGTGACGTTATCATTTTCTCCTGCAACCCTGACACGCGTGACGGTGGCTGTCTTTTGGTGCGCATTGCTTGTGCTGCTGCCCGACAGTCTTGGCCTTATTCGTGATTACGCTGCATTTTTACTGCTGGGCGTTACGGGCGCGGTGTTTGCCAACGCGACCGGTGCGGGTGGTGGGGTGGTGTTTATCCCGTTTTTTAATCAACTCGATTTCTCTCCCCAGGTAGCGGTTGCCACCAGCTTTGCCATCCAGTGTTGTGGCATGACCGCAGGCGCGCTCACCTGGTGGGCCCATTACCGGCACCAGCATCGGGCCGATCAGGAATGGCAGCCCATCGGCACGTTGGTGTGGATAACCGTGCTGCCGTCCATCGCGGGTCTGTGGCTGGCCCAGGGATACCAGCATTTCAGTGGCCCGATCATTGATGCCGATGTGTTGCACTGGCGATTCGGGGTGTTTTCTATCTTCCTGGCAATTGCCATTGTCGCCACGGTGCCGTTGATGAAACAACGGGCCATTAATCATCGTCTGGCCCGGTTCGACTATCTGTCGCTGGTGTTGATTGCGCTGATGGGGGGGGCGGTGACATCCTGGCTGTCCATCGGGGTCGGCGAGTTGGTGGCGATTTATCTGATCCTAAGGCGTTTCAACGTGACCTTGGCCATTGCTGTGGCAGTGATCCTCAGCGCATTTACGGTCTGGGCCGGGGTGATGTATCACGCGCTTGTCAGCGCAACGGTATTCTGGCCGGTGGTGTTGTTTGCCGGCGCCGGCGCCATCATTGGCGGGCAGTTGGCCAAGTACCTGGTGCTATGGTTTTCGCCCACTCACCTGAAGCTGTTTTTTGCCGGTTGGGTACTGGTGCTCGGCGTGGCAGCATTGCCGGCCTAGAGAATGCTGTCCGCTTTACGCCGATTGGCTACCGGGGGACAGGTACACTGTGTTGGTAATGGTCACGCCGTCAAACTCGAAATCAATCTGACCGCAGGGCTTCAAGCCCAGATGTTGGTAGAACCCATTGGCGGCGTTTTGTGTCCAGGTGTATAGCCAGTATCGGTCGCCGAAACGTCCCTGGACGGCTTCCAGGAGCTGTCTGCCAATACCGAGTCCGGCATGGCGTTTGTCCACATACAGGGTGTCTATTTCGAAGCCGTTGTCCGGGTGCTGGTAGTGAGAAGCAAGGTTGATCAACACATAACCTTGCAAGATACCTTCCTGTTCACTCACCAGCAGATGGTAGTGAGGGTCATTCAACAACGCCTGATAGCGGTGTTCGGTAAACGTGTCCAGTACATGGCGGGTGTAGGCGGTTTTTATGCCATCTGTGGCGTACGTGTCGATCCATACGCACAGGCCCAACAGGGCAATATTGGCACAATCATGACTGGTTGCCGCTCTAATCATGAGGTAACAAGGGTTCCATCGGGTAGCGTAAGTGTGCCGCGAGTATATGATCTGCTCTACGATGGAACAAGGCCGCGCCAGGAAACGCAGCCCGTGCGTCGACTAGTAGGCCCCCGCGCTGTAGGTTAATTCGTAGCTGTGGCTGTAAATTTCCAGAATGTTGCCAAACGGATCCTCCATGTAAATCATCCGAAAAGGCTTTTCCCCCGGGTAGTAGTAACGGGGATTTTTCATGCGCTTTTTACCGCCGGCGGCAACGATTTTTTCCACCAGCTCCTCCAGATTCGGATCCTGCACGCAGAAGTGAAACACGCCCGTTTTCCAGTATTCAAAATTGTTGTCCGGGTTTTGCTGATTATCGAATTCAAACAGTTCAACGCCGATCCGATCGCCGGTAGAGAGGTGGGCAATTTTGAACCGCTGCCATCCAGCGCCAAACACGTCGGTACACATTTGCCCGATGGCTGAATCATCTTCGGTGATTTCGGTTGGCTTCATGATCAGGTACCAGCCCAATACCTGAGTGTAAAACGACACGGCTCGATCCAGGTCGGGTACTGAAATACCGATGTGGGAAAAGGTTCGCGGATAAGGGGTTTGCATGACGTGGCTCCGTTGATTGAAAACACTTGCAGTGTAGTAGATGGTGGGCAATGATATAAAATTATCATTTGTTAGCTTGATGATTACAAAACGTTATGGTTAACCCAGCCTGGCTACGCAGCTTTTGCACCCTGGTACACACGCAAAATTTTACGCGCACTGCTGAGCAGTTGTTTATGACCCAGTCGGGTGTCAGTCAGCACATCAAAAAGCTGGAAGGTTTTCTGGGCGCATCATTGCTGGATCGCGATGCCAACGGTTTTGAACTGACCGAAGCAGGGCGGCGCCTCTATCAACAAGCACAGCCGATAGTGGATTCACTGGCACATCTTCAGGAACAGGTGATGGCAGATCCTCCCCATCAAGGACGGGTCAATGTGATATCGCCGGGCAGTGTGGGGTTGCAGTTGTACCGACACTTGTTAGGTTTCCAACAGCAGCATCAGGGCCTGATCATTGACCATCGTTTTGCGCCGAACGGCTCAATAGAGTCTGCCGTTGTACAAAAGCACGCGGACATTGGTTTGATGACCCAGATCCCTCAACACCCTCAATGCGCGTTCAACGACGTTGGCCGGGAACAACTGTTGTTGGTCACCCCTGCCTCAGAATCTGTTCCGTCACTCAGTGCGTTGGAAAAGCTGGGATTCATTGATCACCCCGATGGTCATCACCATGCCAATTTACTGCTGAGCGCTAATTTCAGTGATTTTTCCAGCTCGCAACAGATCCCGGTACGCGGCTTTTCCAACCAGATTGGCCTTATCCTCGAACCGGTCAGCTTAGGGTTGGGCTTTACGGTATTGCCTCAACACGCGGTTGCATCTTTCGCTAAGCCCGAATCTATCCGCGTGCACACGCTGAGCACGCCGGTCTATGAGCCTCTGTATCTGGTGACATCAGCGACAACACAACGTCCGGCCCGAGTACAGGTACTGTTGGAGGAGATACGCGCCTGGCTGAAATCTGGTTAGGGGCGTCGTCACAGGAGCGGGTATCAGAAGGAACCCGTTGACTGGGGCAGCAACCCTGCGGGAGCCTTTCCCGTAGCGCGGTTGTGTCTTAAGCTTGATACATGGACAGATTAGGCGTGCAATTCGGGAGCTGCCAAATGCCATCAAGCCACCAAGCGCAACCATTGGTGAAAATTACCCCGCCAGACTGGGTCAAAGACGCGGTTATCTATGAAATCAATGTTCGACAGTTTACCCCCGAAGGTACTTTCTCTGCGGCGATGCAGCACTTCCCACGACTGGTCGCGTTGGGCGTTGATGTCCTGTGGCTGATGCCGGTGCATCCGATTGGTACGCTGCATCGCAAAGGAACATTGGGCTCTCCTTACGCGGTTAAAGATTATTACGGCGTTAATCCGGAATTCGGTGATATGGATGACTTCAAGGCGCTGGTTAAGGAAGCCCACCGTCTGGGCCTGAAAGTGATCCTTGATTGGGTGGCCAATCACAGCGCCTGGGACAACCCACTGACCCAGCAGCACCCCGAGTGGTATGACAAAGACCACAATGGTCAGTTTAGGTCAACGCCATGGTGGGATTGGAGTGATATTATCGATTTCGATTATCACCACCCCGGCCTGCGGCAATACATGAATACAGCGATGCAATACTGGGTGCGGGAGACCGATATTGACGGCTTCCGTTGTGACGTCGCCGGGTTTGTGCCGAACGATTTCTGGGCCCAGCTCCGACACGACCTCAGCGCGATTAAACCGGTATTGATGCTGGCTGAATGGGAGTCGCGGGAATTGCATTTTGATGCCTTCGATATGACCTACGCCTGGAGCTGGAATGAAACCCTGCATAGCCTGGCGAATGGCAAGTGCAGCCTGCAGAAACTCTACAAGTACTACGCCTGGAACGAAAAAGCCTTTCCCCATGAGGCGATACGGATGACCTTTGTCAGCAATCACGACAAAAACGCCTGGGACGGCACCCAATTCGAACAGTTTGGCGATGCGTTACCAGGCGCTATCGTGTTGTCGGTGCTGGGCGAGGGGATGCCGTTGATCTATAACGGTCAGGAGGCCGGCAATCCCAGGCGGCTGGCTTTTTTTGAGCGGGATCCGATAGACTGGCAAACCCACTGGGTGGGCGAGTTGTATACACACTTAATACACCTCAAAAAGCGCTACTCGGCACTGCACAATGGTGCCTGGGGCGCACGTATGCAGCAAGTGACCAACGACAGTGGACACCGGGTGTTCAGTTTTGTTCGCCACAACGCTAACGGCGGTGTACTGGTACTGATCAACTTCAGTCCAGACAACCTGACCATGACCAGTCAGCATGATTTGTATTGTGGGGATTATCGGGATGCTTTCAGTGCTCAGCCAATCTCCCTTAGCTGTGGCGATCCGCTCTCATTTGCACCCTGGGCATACCGGGTTTTGATCAAGGAGTAATCACGTGACTCAAGCGTTAAATGGTGTCCTGCTCGACATGGCAACCCTGGGTGATGATTTGAATATGGCAGCGTTACAACGCCTGCCTGTCCGCTGGCAATGCTTTGATGCAACAGCGCCAGAACAGGTGATGTCACGCATCGATGGAGCCCAGGTGGTGCTATCCAATAAAGTGGTACTGGATGCAGCCACCATAGAGGCAGCTTCACAACTGGAGTACATCGGCGTACTGGCGACCGGTACCAACAACGTGGATGTTGATGCGGCCCTGAACGGTGGCATTACGGTGCGTAACGTCGAAGGTTATGGTACCGCCAGTGTCGCCCAGCATACCCTGATGCTGATGTTAAACCTGATGCGTCGCTACCGTCATTACCAGCGCGCGGTAGACACCGGGCAATGGAGCCGGGCCGAACAATTCTGCCTGATGGACGAGCCTCTGCGCGATTTGAACGACAAACACCTGGTGATTGTTGGTTATGGCGAGCTGGGGCAGGAGGTGGCCAGGCTGGCTCGGGCGTTTGATATGAAAGTCAGTATTGCCGCCAGGCCCGGACAGCCTGTCAGCGACGGCCGAGAAGCCCTCGATACGTTGCTACCGGAGGCGGACATTGTCAGCTTGCATTGTCTGTTGAGTGAGCAGACAAGGCAGTTGATCAATGCACAGCGCTTGCAGCGCATGAAGCCCAGTGCCGTGCTGATTAACACCGCTCGTGGCGGGTTGATTGACGAGTTGGCGCTGGCAGATGCCCTTGCCAGCGGAACCATTGGCGGGGCAGGGCTGGATGTGCTGAGTCAGGAGCCGCCAGCCGCGGATCATCCGCTGCTGCGATACCGCGGCGATAACCTGCTGATCACCCCGCATAACGCCTGGGCCAGCCAGGCTGCGCGGCAACGTCTGCTCGACATTGCCTGTCAGCATGTGGGCGACTACCTCGCCCGCCGATGAGGGATTACAGAATCCCCCGTTGCAGCGCATTGCCGAGCATAAAGACCAACGCGTAACCGGCGGTGTATGCTAACAACAATAACAGGCTGTATTTGGCGTAGCGGGCGAAACTCAGCCCTTGTACTTTACTCATCGCCACGATCCCCGCTGCAGAGCCAATCACCAGCAGCGAACCACCCACACCGACGGCATAGGTCAGTGATAACCAATCTGTCAGGTTCATGTGAATATCGGTTTTCAGCAGCGCTGCGGTCAATGGCACATTGTCGACCGCGGCGGACGCCACGCCCATGACAAAGTTGGCGATCACCGGCGGCATATGGGCATACAGGTTAACCAGGAAGTCCAGTGCATGGATTTGCTCCAGGGAGCCGACCAACAGCAAGATGCCGAGGAAGAACAGCAAGGTATCAAACTCAATGTAGCGGATGTAGTCCAGAATGGGGTCGTTGTCGTCCCGTTCGCCGAAGAAATGCGCGACCAGAAACATCACACTCAGGCCAGCCAGGAAACTCAGCACCGGTGGCACCTGGAACAGCACGTTAGCGGTGATGGTGAACAAAATGGTGCACAAGAAGATCAGCGCAATCATCCCGTCCAGCGGGCGAATAGGGCGGGGTTGCTTCTTGATCCGCACTTTACCGCTCATGCCAACACTCAGCAGGGAGGCCAGTAACAATACCGCGAACAGCGCCGGTAATGACAACCAGAACAAGGTCAGGATACTGACTTTTCCGGCCAGGAAAATCATCAGCGTGGTGACGTCACCGGTGATCAGTGCCACACCGCCGGAATTCACTGCAAACACCACCAGTACCGCAAAACGCATGGTTTTGTTGGGCGGCAGACTCAACGACATGATCAAGGCAATGGAAACCAGTGTGGCGGTGATATTGTCGGCCAATGACGAAAACAGAAAACTGAACATCGCGGTGAAAAACAGCAGACGTCGCTCAGAGATGGCGCTTGGCATCACCCGGTGCAACAGGCTCTCTATCAGGCCTTTCTTGTTCAGATAGGCGACAAAAGTCATCGCCGCAACCAGAAACAGCCATAACGTTGAGATTTCCGTGAGGTTTTCACGCAGGTGGTGATTAACCGATTCTGTGGCCTGTTCGGAGCCGGCGAACATGAACATCAGCAACCACGACAGGGTGCCAAAGAATAACGTGACTTTCGCTTTGTTAACGTGAATGACTTCTTCAAGGACGACCCCCAGAAGAGCCAGTACGGCTAACGCGATCAAAACTATGTCTAACATGAGCAGGGGATGTGCGGGTCGCAGGTGCGGGGGATTGTAAGGGGTTTGAAAAATTCCTCAACAAAAAAGGCGCACTTTTTGTGCGCCCTTTTGCTAAAAAGTGTCCTTAAGGCAGGCTGAGGTAACTGAGCAACAGCAGGATTGCCAGTACCGCCGCCATACGCCGGGTCAGTTGTGCGGCTGAATAGGAGGAGGACGGTGACATTTGCGGCATCGCATGCCAGTGATCCATCACCCAATCCCGCAGCCCACACCACAGGGTGCTGACGACGCCCCGCACCCGGGTAGCCGTCGCCGGCAACAGGCGCCGGTAAAACCACTCCATGTCGAGGTTGACACTGCGCAGCTCGGGCGGGTACATGCCTTGTTTATTGAGCCACACAAACGCCAGCGCACTGAAGAACAGCAGTTGCAACTGGGTTAAGGTGTGTGTCAGGTCGTAAGGCACATAACTGTTTTCCCACGGCAGCAACTGATACAGCCATTGGGGATTTGAGCCGATGGCAATACACAATACCGCTGCGCCAAACATGGCAAGTTGCATATTCAGCGGCGCTTCTTTGGGGCGCAGGCCACTGTCGTGGGCAAAGAAGGCGAAGAACGGAATCTTGATCCCTGCATGGTGGAACACACCGGCAGAGGCAAACAACAGCATCAACCACAAAATGTCATGCCCCTGTTCAATCAATGCCGCCATGACCATGCTCTTACTGACAAAACCGCTGAACAATGGGAAGGCCGAAATTGAGGCTGCGCCGACAATACAAAACATCGTGGTGCGCGGCATGGTCTTGTGCAGACCGCCCAGATCGGAGCCCAGCACATGCCCGACCCGGTGCAGAACGGCACCCATGGTCATGAACAGTAAGCCCTTGAAAATGACGTCATTGAAGGCGTGCGCAACGGCGCCGTTGAGTGCCAGCGCGGTACCGATGCCGATACCGCAGACCATGAAACCGAGCTGGTTGATCAGGCTATAGGCCAACACTTTGCGCAAATCGTTTTCGATCACCGCGTAGAAAATCGGGAAGCACGTCATGGCCGCACCGATGTAAATCAACAACTCTGTCCCGGCAAAACACCGTGCCAGCGCAAAGATCGCCACTTTGGTGGTAAAGGCCGACAGAAACACCGTGCCGGTGGCCGTGGCTTCAGGGTAGGCATCCGTTAGCCAGGTGTGCAGGCCGGGGAACGCCGCCTTGATCCCAAAAGCAATGAACAGTAACCAGGACGCGACCGACGACAAACCAATGTGGTCGAACGACAGACTGCCGGTATCCCGATAGTGCAGCAACGCGCCTGCCAGCAACAGTACGCCGGACAATACCTGTAGCAGCAGGTAACGCATGGCCGCGCGGGTTGCGCGGTCGGTACGGCGGGCCAGTACCAGCCATACGGAGGTCAACGCCAGCAATTCCCAGAACAGGAACAGTGACAGCAGGTCACCACTGAATACCGCCCCCAATGCACTGCCCGCATACAGCAGACTGGCAATTTGTTGCAATGGGTCCTTGACGTGTAAGGCAAACAGTAAAGCCAGGAACGCGGCGATATGGAACAGGTAGCCGAACATCACGCTGAGCTTGTCAACGTTCATCAGCTCCAGGGTGAAGCCCATCAACTGCCAGTTAACACCCTGGCTCAGACTGTGGGTGAAAAACAGGTTCAGTCCGCCCCACACCGGGATCAGCAGCATGAACACCGGACGCAACTTCGGTGGCAACAACAGGGCAATGATGGCGCCGATGAAAAATGGCAGAAATGGCGGAAGATCAACGATCCACATGTGATTCTTCCTCCGTGTCTTTATCGTAGTAGGTTTCGCTGCGCATCAGTACATGGCGCATCTGCTTGGCAATGAGTACCAGCACGACACAGGCCACAAAACCATACAAGGCGTAGAACGCAGGAATTTCTTCCCACGAGGTGTAAATGTGACGGTGAACCACAAAATCCGTCACAAACAGCAGAATGCACAAGGCGTAGAAAATGCGCAGGATCCACGCCACGTTGCTGGGCTTGTCAAAAAAGCCCGGCTTTTCGTTCGGATCAGTATTCGGGGTCATGGCACCTCCACACTGCTGGCACCGGCTTGCAGCAGGTCAAAAAACGGTTCAGGTGAAAAGAACAGGTACACGCAAAAGGCTGCTGGCAGTACCAGACCGACCAGGCAGGGCAGCGGCGCTTCGCCGCCATGGTGACCATCGTCGGCTGGCGCTTTTTTGAAGAATCCCCGAAACGGGATTTCCAGCAAATACGCGATGTTCAGCAGCGAGCTGACCATCAAGGTGCCCAGCAACACATATTGCGCCAGCGGTGGTCCGGCAAAATCCAGTGTGCCTTGTGCCAGGTACCATTTACTCCACATGCCGCCAAAGGGGGGCAGTCCGATGATACTGAGGGCGCCTATCATGAACACGCCAAAGGTGATTGGCATGGCAACGCCCAGCCCGTCCAATTCACTGACCCGGGTTTTATGCGCCGCTACCAGAATGGCGCCCGCCGCGAAAAACAGTGCGATTTTGGCAAACGCGTGCATCACTATGTGCAGACTCGCTCCGAACAGCCCGGCTTCGTTGGCCAGCAGGGTGCCCAACACGATGTAGCTCAGTTGGCTGATGGTAGAATAGGCCAGCCGTTCTTTGAGATTATCGCGGGTCATGGCAATCAATGACGCCATCAGGATGGTAAACACCGGCAACCAGATCAGCCATTGCACTGCGCCACTGTCAGACAACAGCCCAGGACCGAAAATAAAAAGGGTGACTTTCAGCAGGGTGAAAACCCCGGCCTTAACCACAGCCACAGCATGCAACAACGCACTGACCGGTGTCGGCGCAACCATCGCCGCAGGCAGCCATTTGTGCATCGGCATCACTGCCGCTTTACCGATACCAAACACGAACAGCAGGTACAGCGGTGCGACCCAGACATCGTCAATGTGCCCCTTGAGGATCCCCTCGGGTGTGAAGGTCAGACTGCCGGTCAGCGACCAGACAATCAACAAACCAAACAGGAACAGTCCTATGGAAGAGCCCATTAGCACGGTCAGGTATATGCGGCCACTACGGCGCGCTTCCGGTGTGCCGGAATGGGTCACCAGCGGATAGGTTGCCAGGGTCAGCAACTCATAAAAGACGAACAGGGTAAACAGATTGTCAGAGAAACTGATCGCCATGACCGCGGCAATGGAGACGGCAAAAAACGCGAAAAAGCGCGTTTGGTGCCCTTCATGGTGGGCACGCATGTAGCCGATGGCATAAATGGTTGTAACAATCCACAAACCACTGGCCACCAGAGCGAACAGCAATCCAAGGGTGTTCAGGCTGAATGCCAGTGGTAATCCGTCAAAGGGTTCTGCCAGTACTATCGAGGCTGTCATACCCAGCCTGAAATCGATATACAGATTGAGTACCACGGCAAACAACGCCACGGCAACCAGCACGCCGGCCAGTTCGCGAATGTTCGGCCAGCGGCCCAGACGACTGATGACGATGGCGCCCAATAAGGGCAACACCATGGTCAGCAGCAACAACAGCGCATCATCCATCAGTTACCTCGCCCCTGTAGTAATTCAGTCACAGCATACTGAGCGCTGTGCAGTGATAAGTCGGTATCCAAGCCAAAATACACGCAACCCAACGCCATTACCCATAAGGCAATGACCATCCCGGCGGGAGAGCGACCAATGCGTTCGGAGCCTGAACTCACCCCTTGGACACGCAGCTTTTCCGGTTGCTGGAAGTACAGTACTTCGATCAGCTTCCACACGTAAATCGCCGCCATCAGAGAGCCGAGCAAGATGATCATCACCATACCCCAGTGGCGGTTTTCGAGCGCCGCCTGCAACAGCTGCCACTTGCTGACGAAGCCCACTGTACCTGGCACGCCTACCAGACTGAGGGCCGCCAATACCATGGCAAAGAAGGTGTAGGGCATCTCACGGCCCATGCCTTTGAGGTTGTCGAAGGTGGCGGTGTTGACCCGGTACACAAACAGTCCGACGGCCATGAACATGGCACCTTTCATCAGCGCATGATTGAACATGTGCAGCAAACTGGCGGTCAGGCCGGCGGCGCTGAGAAAACCTATGCCCATCACCATGTAGCCAATCTGGGCCACACTGGAGTAGGCCAGCATTTTCTTCATGCCTTCCTGATAGATGGCGCGCAGCGAGCCATACAGGATGGCGACACCACCCAATACCACCAGAATGTCCGGCAAAAAGGTGTCCAGCATGTAGTCAGGTTCAAACACGCTGAACAGACAGCGGATTAACACATAAATGGCTACTTTGGTTGCCGTTGCAGCGAGAAACACACTGACCACGGAAGGGGCATAGGCGTATGCGCCGGGTAGCCATAAATGCAGCGGATAAATGGCCGCTTTGAGGGCCACTCCGACGACAATCAACGCGAACGCGGTCAGCAGCAGCGGGGTGTTTGCGGCGTCCTGCAGAGACAACGCCATGTCTGCCATGTTGAGGGTACCGGTGGCGGCAAAGGCCAGCCCGACACCAATCAGGAAAAAGGTCGCGCCCAAGGTACCGAGGATCAGATAATGAAAGGCACTGTTGAGGGCTTTGCGGTTGCGACCCATGGCGATCAGGGCATAAGAGGCCAGCGAGGAAATTTCCAGGAACACAAACAGGTTGAAGATATCACCGGTCAGCGCAATCCCCAGCAAACCGAGGAAGCACAACTGAAAAGCGGCATAAAACAGGCCGTGTACATGAACGGAAATCTCCTGCTCGACACTCTTGCGGGCATACACGGCACAGGCGGTAGCCATGGCGGAAACAATCACCGCCACCAGGGCATTCAGACCGTCTATTCGATATTCGATGCCCCATGGTGGCGTCCATCCGCCCATGGCGTAGTGGATAACGGTACCGGTGGAAACATCCCACAAGATGTGTAAGGCGATGATCAGGCAGCTTGCGCTAACCACCAGATTGAGTAGCCACACCAGCTTGGAACGGTTGAGTAGCACCATTACCGGTGCACACAGCAGCGGCAAGATGACCAGCCAGGCGGCAAGATGATCAGTAAACAATGTTGAGGTCATTCGCTATCATCCATGGCTGCAATTTCATCTTCTTCAAGGGTGCCGTAGGCCTCCTTGATGCGCACGATCAGGGCAAATCCCAACGCGGTAGTGGCAACGCCAACCACGATGGCGGTCAGCATCAGTACCTGAGGCAACGGGTTGGCATACAGTACATAGCCGTCATCGATGATCGGCGCGGTGCCGCCCTCGACTTTGCCGAGACTGATGTACAACAAAATGACCCCGGTTTGGAACACGCTCATGCCAGCCATTTTCTTGACCAGGTTGGGCATGCTCATCATGGTGTACAGGCCGATCATCATCAACAAAACGATGATCCAGTAGTTGATGTGTCCCAGAATGTAGTCCGTCATTGGGTGCGGATCCTCCTGGCAAAAGTGAAAAAGATGATCAACATGACTGACGCCACGGTCAGCCCTACCCCAAGCTCTATCAAAATGATCCCCAGGTGTTGACCCGCCACCGGCTCACTGGCCAGGGTCGAGTAGTTCAGAAATTCGCCCCCGAATACCATCCCTGCGATGCCGGTGCCGGCATACAACAGCACGCCAAGGCAGGCCACGGTGCTGAGCACCCAATCGGGCATTACCTTGGCGGCGGCATCGAGGCCAAACACCAGGGCGTACAATAAAAACGCTGAACTGAAAATCACCCCCGCCTGAAAGCCGCCGCCGGGGCTGTAGTCACCATGGAACTGTACATAAAACGCATACAGCAGGATGATCGGCAGCAGGAACTTGGCAATGGTGCGCAGAATACT
This sequence comes from Fluctibacter halophilus, assembly GCF_020687825.1. Taxonomy (GTDB): domain Bacteria; phylum Pseudomonadota; class Gammaproteobacteria; order Enterobacterales; family Alteromonadaceae; genus Fluctibacter; species Fluctibacter halophilus. Next base: position 1,764,993 of record NZ_JAJEWP010000001.1, on the reverse strand, counting down.
ATTTTGCGTCATGCTGCTCTCCTCGGATACGTGGTTTCTCGCGGCGCACCAGCAATAGCATGACACCAATACCTGCGGTGAATACCACGGTGACTTCGCCCAGGGTGTCGAATCCCCGATAGCTGGCCAGTACCGCTGTCACCAGGTTCGGAACCCCGGTTTCGGCCTGACCGGACTCAATAAACCGTTTTGCAACTTCGGTGTGCTGGGGCGCAGTGGGATCGCCCAGGTTGGGCATGTTATGAATGCCGTAGATCAGCAGTGCGCCGGTTGCGATGCATATACACAGCGGCATCCAGGCAACGCCTTTACGTCGTCGCTCATGGGTTGAACGGGTCGCTGCGAGCGTGGCCAGCATCAGTACCGTGGAAATACCGGTGCCCACAGCCGCTTCTGTGAAGGCGACATCCGGCGCATCAAGCACAGTAAACACCCCGGCGACCAACAGGCTGTACAATCCGAACAGCATGGCGACAGCCAGCAGGTGGTGCATTCGCAAAATGGCAAAAGCCATGACGACCAGGAACAACAACAATACGATATCAATGACGAGGCTTATCATTCTATCTGCCCTCCATCAGATGTACGTGGCTGGCTTGGCGTGCCTTGCGGACGAAGACCGTATTGCCAGGCATTGGTGGCCAGTGAGTAAGACGCTGTCGGACTGGTAAAAAACAGGAACAGAAATATCAGTAACAGTTTTGCGGCGGCCAGGGTGAGCCCGGCTTGCAGTGCCAGACCACACAGGATCATAAAACTGCACAGGGTGTCGGTCAGGCCGCCGGCATGCAGTCGGCTGTAAAAGTCCGGTAACCGGTGCATACCAATCCCGCCGATGATGCCGAACACGCAGCCAATGCTGATAAAGATGCCGGTGATGATATCTATCCAGTTCATGCGCGGTCCTCATGTTCGTCAGCAAACCCTTTACCGCGCTGCACCAGACGCAACGCGGCAATCACACCGACGAAATTCAACAGGGAGTAGAGCAGGGCAATGTCGAGTACATCCATGCGTCCGGAGATAAATGCGAACAGAGCAATTAACAGCACAGCCTTGGTGCCAAACATGTTGACGGCCAGAATACGATCAAAAATGGTCGGGCCTGCAATGGCGCGTGCAACGGCCAGCGCCATGGTGACCATGACGGCGATGGCCCCGGCACTAAACAGAGTGATCATGCGTTGTTTGCTCCTTGGCGATCGGTAGGAATGCGTTTGGCCATGTCGCCTTGCAGCAACTCGTCGGCGCCTTCGGCGCTGATGGTATGAACGATAAGGTGATCATCGAGCATGTGAACACTGGCCGAACCCGGTGTAAGGGTAATGCTGTTGGCATAAATGGTATGGTGCAGTTCACCTTCATCCGACAGCGGCACGGCAATGAGCTGTGGCTTGATCGGTTTAAAGCCCAGAATACGCGCGGCAACGTCAATGTTGGCCAAGATGATCTGCCACCCCAGCCACAACCAGAAACGTATCAGTTTGAAGCTCATATGAACCGGGTGGCTGTGTCCGTCTACCACATCCATACGGTGGGCAATGAACAGACAGATAACCACTGACAACAACCCCAGCGACATCAGCAGGGGGGTGAAGTGACCTGACATAACCAGCCACAGAATTGCCAGGATGATGCCCAAATTTAGCAGGTGTTTCACGGTACTCGACTCCCATCAGAACAACGGTTTGCCCGGGTATGTTTTCGCCTGTCGGGGCAATGACAAGGTTAAAATTTTGTTACTACCTTAGATGAAAGTGATAGGCCAAGCCAAGTGTTTTAGGTCCTGTTTGGACGAAAAATATACAGTTTGCGAATTATTCAGGTCTCGAAAAATTATCCCGTAAAGGACTGAAAAGCGGTTTGATTTTTGGCATAATCGCGGCACTTTTCTGTCACATAGAGCACGCTATGTCCAAGGTCGCGGACCTTTTTGCCGCCACCGGCCAACTGGCCGAAAACATTGCCGGTTTTACCCCCCGTCAAGCCCAGACTGACATGGCGCTGGCAGTGGAAAAAGCCATTGAAGCGCAGCAAAGCCTGATTGTGGAGGCCGGCACAGGTACCGGCAAAACCTTTGCTTACCTCGCCCCGGCGCTGCTAAGTGGCGACAAGGTGATTGTCTCTACCGGTACCAAGAACCTACAGGAGCAGTTGTTCCATCGGGATGTGCCGGTACTGAAAAAGGCCCTGGGTAGCCGTGCCCATGTCGCCTTGCTGAAAGGGCGATCGAACTACCTGTGTCTGCATCGTCTGGCGATGCACGGCGGCAACAGTACGTTAGTCAATGACGAGGTATTGGATGAACTGTCGGAAGTCAAAGCCTGGTCAACCTCGACTAAAAGCGGCGATATCGGTGAATTGACCACCCTGGCAGAGGATGCCAAGGTGTTGCCGTTTGTCACCTCGACCATTGACAACTGTCTGGGCAAAGACTGCCCGGATTACGAAGACTGTTATCTGGTCAAAGCCCGCCGCAACGCACTGGATGCTGACATGGTGGTGGTCAATCACCACCTGTTTTTTGCCGATATGGCCCTTAAGGACACCGGCTTTGGTGAGTTGATTCCTGAAGCGGACGTGATCATTTTCGACGAAGCGCACCAAATACCCGATGTTGCCAGCGAGTATTTCGGAGAAGCGCTGTCTACCCGTCAGATCCATGATCTCGCCAAAGACATCGAACTGCTGTACCGCACAGTGCTAAAGGACGCCCAGCAACTGCAGCGCGCGGCGGAAAAGTGTAAGGTGGCTGCGTCCGATCTACGCCTTCAATTCGGTGAACAGGGAGAGCGCGGCAACTGGCGGCAAAAATGCCAGGAACCGGTGATACAGAAGCAACTGGAGATGCTGGAAAGTGCCTTGAAGGTGCTCTACGAAGTGATCAAGATTCACCTTGGAAGGGATAAAGAACTCGACACGGTGTACGATCGTATCGTTGAAATTCAGCAGCGTCTGGCGACACTGACAGACACCCAGCAGACCGGCGTCAGCTTGTGGTATGAAACCACCTTACGGCATATCACGCTGCACCTCACGCCATTGAGCATCGCCGACAAGTTTGCCGCCAACGTCAAGGCAGCCAAATGCAGTTGGATATTTACTTCAGCTACCCTCAAAGTGGGTGAGGGGTTTGATCATTTTCAGCGCCAGATGGGCTTATATGATGCGCAGACGCTGGCGCTGGACAGTCCGTTCGACTATCCGCAACAGGCGATTCTGTGTGTGCCCCGCTATTTGCCGGAACCCAACAGTCGTGAGATGGCGGCAACCTTGCTTGATATTGCCGCGCAACTGGTTAAAGCCAGTGATGGTCGTTGCTTCTTGCTGTTTACCAGCCACGCCATGTTGCGTTTGGTCGCGGAACGTTTGCGGGAGCGGGTAACCAACACCATTCTGGTGCAGGGTACCACCACCAAACGGGCATTGCTGGAGGAATACCTCGCCGACCCTCATGCGGTGTTGCTGGGTACCGGGGCATTTTGGGAAGGGGTCGATGTGCGTGGCGATGCACTGACCTGTGTGATGATTGATAAGCTGCCGTTTGCGTCACCGGATGATCCGTTGCTGCAGGCACGCATTGAAGACTGTCGGCGACAGGGGGGCAACCCGTTTGGCCAGCTACAGATCCCCCAGGCCGTGATCACGCTGAAGCAGGGCGCAGGGCGGTTGATCCGTGACGCGACGGATAAAGGCGTTTTGGTGATTTGTGACAACCGTCTGATCACCCGTGATTACGGTAAAACCTTTGTAGCCAGCCTGCCGCCGATGCACCGCACCCGCACGCTGGACACCGCATTGCAGTTTTTGCGCGATTTGCGCGAGGAAGGAAAGAACAATGAAACTACTAGCGATTGATACCGCCACCGAAGCCTGCTCTGTTGCGTTGCACTATGATGACCAGGTGTCAGGCGCATTCGCCCTGACCCCGCAGCAGCACAGCCAGCGCCTGTTACCAATGGTTGAGTCAGTGTTGTCTGAGGCCGGCGTAACCCTGGCCGAACTGGACGGGCTGGCGTTCGGGCGCGGTCCGGGCAGTTTTACCGGGGTTCGTATTGCCACGGGTATGATCCAGGGGTTGGCCCTGGGGACCGGTTTGCCGGTGGCCGGTGTGTCGACCTTGTCCGCAATGGCCCAGCAGGTGTATAGCCAAACCGGCGCACAACGGGTGGCGGTTGCCATCGATGCGCGCATGGACGAGGTCTACTTTGGTCAATTTGAGTGTAATGATGGTGTGATGACACTGGTCGGCGAAGAAGCAGTTTTGCCGCCGGACATGGCACTGCAGCAATTGCAGGATGTCACAGTGGCCAAAGCGGGCACCGGTTGGGCTGCTTATCCGGTATTGGCGGAACTGGGGGGTGTCAGTGACGTGTTGTACCCGGATGCACGCTATATGCTGCCGTTTGCCAACGCTGCGCTGGCCGCCGGGCAGGGTGCTATGGCACGTGATATTCAACCGGTTTATCTGCGTGACAAGGTGACCTGGAAGAAGCTGCCTGGTCGGGAATAGTCTTCAAATAGTGGAACGATTTTTGCGTTAATTTCGCAGTAATGGCGGTGTACAGGCGTTGGCTTCGATGTTCTGCTCGCCGCCCATGATGTAATTAAACAGGGGCAGACACGTTCGGTGGATATCGATAATTCACTTTCCAATGTTGGGTTAGGCACGCAAGCACCGTTGGTGCAGCGGGATGTGCCACGTACCCGTGACATTGCACAACCTTCACAGGGCACTGACGCGGTCTCTGACGCACCCCAACGGCAACGTGACCCCAGCGCGTTTGCCCGTGGCGTGTTACTGGCACAGCAGCAATCCAATGAACCACAGATCAGCAGTGAGGCTCGCCAACCCAAGGCGCAGCGAGCATTGGAGGCCTACACGACCTTGGCCAGAGAAGACAAACGGGAAGAGTTGCAACGCCTGCTCGGTGTTGACACCTACGCCTGACCCTGACACCTTCAATTCAGCGTCGATTCAGTTACACTGAGCATACTAAAATCAATTCCCACCTCGCTGGAGTGTCTTATGTCGTTACGTTTGTTGTTGGTTGCCGGTATTGTGCTGCTGTCGGGCTGTGCAAGCTTTCCTGACAGTATTCAGACGGCGGACAATGCTCCGCTGCTGTCCTATGCTGAAGTCGCCGGTCACCCACAGGAAACAACCGGTAAACAGGTGCGTTGGGGGGGCGTGATCGCCAGTGTTACAAACCTACCGGAGCGCACTCAACTGGAAATCCTGCACTACCCGCTGCGCAATTATGGTCGTCCCATGACCAGTAATGACAGCCAGGGACGCTTTCGTGTTTACGTGAAGGGCTTCCTTGATCCGATGGTGTATGAGCAGGGCCGGGCAATCACCGTATTGGGCGTGGCCCAGGGCGTTGAGCAGGGCATGGTCGGTGAGCACCCTTATGTGTTCCCTACCGTTGAAGCATCAGGCTACCATTTGTGGACCGACAAAAAGGCGGTGCGCGTCGAAAGCCTGAACATGTGGCCTTATTACCCCTATTACGGTTGGCCTTATCGGGCATTTCCACCGCGGATCATCATTCATTCACGCCCCACCGGGCCGACCGGGCCGTCAACACCGCCTGCCAAGCCCCCCAAACCGCAGGCCAAATAAGTCGGCACGATGACACAAGTTTGCCGTCAGGCGGCAAATGATGGTAGAAAAGCGGCAAGTGATTGCCGCTTTTTCGCTTCAAGGAGATTCATGCAGGACATTCGTATCGCGCTGCCGCACCTGACAATAACCGGTATTCAATTCGGACAAACTGACAAGCCTCTGGTCCTGGCGCTGCACGGTTGGCTGGACAATGCCGCGACATTCACGCACCTGGCGCCGATGCTGGAGGACTATTGTGTGGTGGCACTGGATCTGCCGGGCCATGGCATGTCCAGTCATCGAAGTCCTGACGCCCATTATCACCAGATGGATTTCGTGCAGGACATTCACGCCTGTGTGGTGGAGCAGGGGTGGTCTGACGTTATCTTGCTGGGCCATTCCATGGGGGGCATTTTAGGCAGTATTTATGCGGCTGTTTTCCCAGAGCGGGTAAAATGCCTGATCAGCATAGAGGCGTTTGGCCCGCTCACCGAGCATGCGTCAACCAGCACCGATCAGCTGCGCCGTTCCATCGAGAGCCGCTTGTCGATGGCTCATCGGGAAGCCAAGCATCCCGAAGACTTTGAATCAGCCGTGCGGGCTCGCGCATTAGCAGGTGATATGGGCCGAGAGGCGGCGCGTATTCTTGTTGAGCGCAATATTGAAGAACGTGAAGGGCAGCTTAGCTGGCGAACTGATCGACGCCTGCGCACCATCTCCAGTTTGCGTCTGACGGAAGAGCAGGCCGAGGCCATCTTAAACGGCATTGCCTGTCCGATGCTCCTTATCCACGGCGAGCAAGGGTTTGAAAAGGTCAAAGCCAATGCCGAACGTCGCCAGGGATGGGTCAAGTCGTTAACCCGCACAACGTGTCCGGGGGGACATCACCTGCACCTGGAAGCGCCCCTAGACGTTGCGGAGCAAATCATCTACTTTTTGAATAACCAGTGAAAAGTTGCAACCTGAAGTGTTAAACAGATGTTTAAATCCTGAGATCCTTTGGGTAGACTTGCAGCCACTATTGTTCAGGCCTGACCAGTTGTCTGGTGTGAACAGCAAGGAACCAAACCAATAACAAATTAGCCCGTGGAGGCACCGTGGAAAAAATTTGGCTCGAGCACTATGACCCTAGAGTGGCGCCTGAAATTGATCCTGACCATTACCCATCCCTGGTAGACATCTTCGAACAGTCCGTGGAAAAGTACGCTGACAATGTGGCGTTCATTAATATGGGCCACGAAATCACGTTTTCCGAACTTGATCAGCTGTCTAAGCAATTTGCCGCTTACTTGCAGGGAAATGGGCTGAAAAAAGGCGATCCTGTTGCGATCATGATGCCAAATATCTTGCAGTACCCGGTCGCATTGTTCGGTATCCTGCGTGCGGGCATGACGGTGGTGAATGTTAATCCGCTGTACACCGCCAGAGAGCTCAAGCATCAATTGAATGACTCCGGTGCCAAGGCCATCATCATCGTTGAAAACTTCGCCTGTACGCTGGCCGACGTGATCAACGACACCGGCGTCAAGCAGGTGATCCTGACCCAGTTGGGAGACATGTTACCTGCACCCAAACGCTGGCTGGTCAATTTTGCGGTCAAATACATCAAGAAGATGGTCCCGGCGTTTTCGCTGCCCGGCGCGGTGCGTTTCAATGATTGTGTCGCGGGCGGCGCGAAACTGTCCTACAGCCGGCCAGAACTGGTTGGCAGTGATTTGGCGTTTTTACAATACACCGGTGGTACAACGGGTGTATCAAAAGGGGCCATGCTGACCCACCGCAACATGGTCGCCAACCTTGAACAGGTCTCCGGCATTCTGGAAACCGTGATCGAGCCCGGCAAAGAGTTGGTGGTAACCGCGTTGCCGCTCTACCACATCTTTGCACTGCTGGCGAACTGTCTGACCTTCGTGAAATTCGGCTGTCCGAGTCTGTTGATCACCAATCCGCGCGATATGCCGGGGTTTGTCAAAACCCTCGGTGAACACCCGTTTACGGTCATCACCGGCGTTAACACGTTGTTCAACGGCCTGTTGAACACCCCGGGATTCGAGGAATTAAACTTCCGCAACTTCAAGTTTGCCTTGGGTGGTGGTATGGCGGTGCAGCGCCCGGTTGCTGAACGATGGGAGCAAGTCACCGGCAAGGTGTTATTGGAAGGCTACGGCCTGACCGAATGCTCACCGGTCGTTACAGTGAATCCGCCGACGTTGGATAAGTATCGTGGTTCTATCGGGATGCCGGTACCGTCGACCGAAATTAAGCTGTGCGACGACGATGGCAATGAAGTGGCCATGGGCGAACCGGGCGAGATGTACGTGCGAGGCCCGCAGGTAATGAAAGGCTATCTGAATCGTCAGGAAGCCACGGATGAAATTCTGCAGGACGGCTGGTTGGCCACCGGTGACATTGCTAAGGCAGATGATCAGGGTTATTTCTACATTGTCGATCGCAAGAAAGACATGATCCTGGTGTCCGGCTTTAACGTGTTCCCCAACGAAGTGGAAGAAGTGGCAGCCATGCACGAATTGGTGGTTGAAGTGGCAGCCATTGGTGTGCCGCATCCCAGTTCCGGTGAAGTGGTGAAGCTGTTTGCTGTGCGTAAGAGTGACGCGCTGAGCGAAGAGGCGCTGATCGAACATTGTCGCCAACACCTGACCGGATACAAGGTCCCTAAATTTGTTGAGTTTAGGGACGAGCTTCCGAAGACAAATGTTGGTAAGATCCTGCGTAAGGCTTTACGGGACTAACCACAGGACTCAAGCCGGCAATTGCCGGCTTTTTTATTCATGATGCAATATACCTTCATTCGTTCCAATGCGGCGCTTGCCGACTATTGTCAAAAGGCCAGTCACAAAGACGCAATTGCTGTGGACACCGAGTTTGTCCGCACGCGAACCCTGTACCCCCAGTTGGGTCTCATTCAACTGTATGACGGTGAACAGCTGGTACTGGTCGATCCGCTGGATATCGACGATTTTGAGCCATTGGTTGCATTGCTCGTCGATCCCACGGTGGTCAAGGTGCTGCACTCCTGTTCCGAGGATCTTGAGACCTTCTGGCATGCGTTGGGCGTGACCCCCGCACCCATCTTCGATACCCAGTTTGCCGCCTGCCTGGCAGGCATGGGAGCGACGTTGGGATATGCCAATCTGGTCGAAGCGATGCTCGGCATTCAGGTCGATAAAGGCGAGTCCCGTACTGATTGGTTGGCCCGTCCACTGTCCGAACAACAGTGTGATTATGCCGCCTATGACGTGTGGTATCTGTACCAGTTATACCCTGAACTGAAAGCGCGGGTGACCGCCGCCGGTAAGTTGGATTGGGTGTTTGCCGAAATGGCTCACCTGTGCGACAAAAAACGCACCGCCATGCCCCCTGAACTGGCGTATCTGGGGATCAAGAACAACTGGCAATTGCGGGGGCGCAATCTGTTTGCATTGCAGCACCTTGCAAAGTGGCGATTGAATGTCGCCCGGCAACGGGATATGGCACTCAATTTCGTCATCCGCGAACACAATCTGGTCGAGATCGCGCGGCGTCTGCCCACCAACAAAGGCGGTTTAGCGGCAATTTCGGGGATCACACCACAGGAGATCCGCAAGCACGGCGACACGTTGCTGGCGCTGGTCGATGAATGCCGCAATACGCCCCCGGAGCAGTTTCCGCCGCCGGTCGAGCGGTTAGTTGAATACCCGGGCTACAAGCGCATTGCCGGCGATATTCGTCAGGTGTGTTTACGTGTGGCCGAGCAGCATCAGGTACCGGTCGAAGTCATGGGTTCTAAAAAGCAGATTGGCCAGTTATTGAAATGGTGTTGGTTCGACCAGGATGAAACCCGCATGATGGGACTGACACCGGACCTACTCAATAGCTGGCGCAAGCCGCTGTTGGAGGACGGTCTGAACGACATTTTAGGCAATGTATTGAGAGGAAAACACTGATCATGTTGGTTGCGGTTTACAGCAGTCCGAAAAAAGACGAAACCTATTTGTACGTGCCCAAGCGCGACGATTTTTCAGCCGTGCCCAAAGCACTGATGGAGACTTTTGGTACGCCCCGTTTTGTCATGCTTATTCCGCTGGATAAACGGGAAAAACTTGCCCAGGTGGACAAGCAGAAATTACGCGAAGCGCTGGTGTCACCGGGTTACTACCTGCAACTTCCGCCACCGAAGGAAAATCTGCTCAAGGCCTTCAGGGCGCAAAACAGCGGAGAGCAATCGTGAGGGCGCTGCTGCTGGCCATGGTATTGTTGGGCGCTTCTGTGCACAGTATCGCCCAACAACCAGACCCTGAAGGGTTTGACAGCTACGTGAACCAGCTCACCCAAACGGCAATAGAACAGGGGATTTCACCCGCAACAATCGACGCCGTGCTGGTGGACATTCATTACATTCATCGGGCGGTGAAAGCGGACAAAAACCAACCGGAAACCCGACTGACCCTGGATCGCTACCTGAAAACCCGGGTACCGGATTGGAAGGTTAATGCGGCCCGACAGCAGTGGCAACAACACCGGGAGCTACTGACCACGATTGGCAAAGCGTATGGCGTCCAGCCACGGTTTATTGTGGCGCTGTGGGGCAACGAGAGTAACTTTGGCAAAATTCAGGGCAACTTTCCGTTGTTTTCATCCCTGGCAACCCTGGCATTTGATGGTCGCCGGGAGGCTTTTTTCAAACAGCAATGGCTGGCGGCCCTGCGCATTGTTGATGAAGGGCATCGCTCTGTCGATGACATGACAGGTTCCTGGGCAGGGGCCATGGGCCAGACCCAGTTCATGCCGACCTCGTTTATGCATTATGCGGTCGATTACGATCAGGATGGCAGAAAGGACATATGGTCGACACCGGCCGATGTGTTTGCGTCCATCGCCAACTACCTCGCTTCTGAAGGCTGGAACGAGGACTACACCTGGGGACGTCAGGTGAAAGTCCCTGAAGACTTTGATGCATCGCTGGCTGGATTAAACCAGGACAAGATGAAACCACTGACGGATTGGCAGGCCATTGGTGTGACACGCTACAACGGTGCGCCATTACCGGCGGTGGAACTGAAAGCGTCGCTGATCATGCCTGATGGCCCTGAGGGGCGGATTTATCTGGTGTACAACAATTTTCATACCCTGATGAAGTGGAATCGTTCCCAGTACTTCGGGGTTTCGGTGAGTTACCTGGCCGAAAAGATCCGGCAGGGTGCATGATGTATCAACACCGCGATAGTCAGGGGCAGCCGCTGCCATTGCCAGTGGGCAAAATCGTCTGTGTGGGGCGTAATTACGCGGATCACATTGCCGAGCTAAACAACGCGACGCCCGACCAGCCGGTGCTGTTTATGAAGCCTGCTACCAGTGCCGTAGCAGTGCAGCAGCCTTTCAGTGTTCCAGTCGGTCACGGGCCCTGTCACAACGAGTTGGAATTGGCATTGCTGATCGCAAAACCCTTGTGCAATGCCCGGCCTGAAGAGGCCATGGCGGCAGTGTGGGGGATTGGGCTGGGTCTTGATCTGACCCTGCGCAGTGTGCAGCAGCAACTGAAAGAAAAACAGTTACCCTGGGAGCGCGCCAAAGCCTTCGATGGTGCCTGCCCGCTCAGCTTTTTCGTTCCCATAGCGCAGTGTGACTGGCAGCAGGGGCTGGGGTTTTCATTGCAGGTCAATGGCAGTGTGCGACAACAGGGCGACAGCCGGCTAATGCTGTTTGACATGCCCCATCTGCTCAGTGATATCAGTCAGCAGTTTACGCTGTTACCCGGCGATGTGGTAATGACGGGCACCCCCAAAGGCGTGGGTCCGTTGCAGGACGGTGACGCACTGCGCCTGACCCTGGAGGGGCACTTCCACATCGATACCCACGTCACTACACAGGAGGGCCGGAGATGACCGAGCGATTCTGGGAACATAAAACCCTCGAACAGATGACCACCCAGGAATGGGAAGCCATCTGTGACGGTTGTGCCAAGTGTTGTTTGCACAAGTTTATTGATGATGAAGGAGCCGATGAACTGGCCCCCACCGATCACATTACAGAGGGCGAACAGATCCACTACACCAACATTGTCTGTGCCCTGCTGGACACCAAAAAGTGCAGTTGCACACGCTACGCTGAGCGTTCAGCGTTGGTACCAGATTGTGTCACCCTGACCAAGGACAACCTGAAAGACATTTTCTTTATGCCGCCCAGTTGCAGCTATCGGCGCTTGCACGAGGGCAGGGGGTTACCGTCATGGCATCCACTGTTGAACAAGGGCAAGAAATCGGCCATGCACAAAGCCGGCATGTCGGTGCGTGGCAAGACCGTCAGTGAGGCGCAGGTTGACCTCGAACATTTCGAGGACTATATCGCCTTATGGCCCCTGGAAGACATCGAATAGTCCGTATAAGTGACCGAGCAGCATAAAAAAGCCCGCTATCAATTGCGGGCTTTTTCATGGGTGTAGTATTCGGATTACAGGGCTTTGCGCACCAATAGCCGTGACAGCAAAACGCCGCCAAACAATGCCGAATAGATGGCAAAAATCACAATCATCCACTGGGGCATGCTCAAGGTCAGGAATTGCCAGTCAATGTCGCCGCAATCGCCGGTGGCGGCAAACATTTGTGGCACCCATTCGTGCAATGGCATGAAGGCCGGGAAATTAGGCACGATCTCACACGAAGCAAAGAATGGGTTGGTGGCGGTTTGAATGTCCACGTGTTCGATGGCAATCAACAGTCCCCAGATGGCGGAAACGCCCCAGGTGACGAAACCCACGACGCGGGTGATGAAGTTGTTTGCTAACCACGGTACCAGTCCGGCCAGCATGACGCCAAATACCGCAGTCCGTTGGTAAATGCACATGATACAGGGCTCTAGGCCCATGCCATATTGGAAGTACAGGGCGGTCAGCTCCAGGCCCAGCGCAGAAAAAAACAGCCAGCCCCAGGCGTGCTTACTATCGGCGAGGGCACCAAGGCGGTCGAGTCCAAACATCGTTTTGTTCCTTTTCGTTACAACGCGCCGCCCCGGGGGCGGCGTCAGCGATTAATGGGCAGCCGCTTCGGCAGCCGCAGCTGCACTGTGGTGCTCAATCAAGTGCAGGTTGTACAGCACATCGGTCAGGTCGTGCAAGCCGTAATAGGTTGCTGCCAGGCCGACCAGGGTTAAAACCACGGTGAATGGCAACGCCATGTACACCATGGTGCCGTAGGACAGGCGTAGCAGTGGCGCAATGGCTGATGTGAGCAGGAACAGGAAGGCTGCCTGACCGTTCGGTGTGGCCACACTGGGCAGGTTGGTACCGGTATTGATGGCAACGGCCAGCAGATCAAATTGATCGCGGGTAATGTCGCCCTGTTTAAGGGCATCGTAGACTTCGGTAATGTACACCGAGCCGACAAAAACGTTGTCGCTGACCATCGACAATAGGCCGTTGGCCAGATAGAACATCACCAGCTGGGTTTTGCCTTCAAAGCTCAGTACCCAATGGATCACCGGCTGGAACAGCCCCTGGTCGATGATCACGGCCACAACGCCGAAAAAGACGCACAGCAGCGATGTGAAGGGCAGGGCTTCCTCAAACGCTTTGCCCAGTGCATGTTCTTCGATAACCCCGCTGGTACTGGTGGCAAGGACGATAACCGACAATCCGATCAGACCGACTTCGGCCATGTGAAACGCCAGGCCAATCACCAGCCAGACACCGATCAGGGCCTGGAACAACAAGCGGGCGTTGTCACGTTTACTGCGCGCCTTATCCATGTGGGTGGCGTAGTCGACCAGAATGTCACGTACCACGTGGGGTAATTCTGCACCGTAGCTGAACCAGCGGAATCTCTCTACCACGTATGCGGTCAGCAGTCCGGCGAAAAACACCGGAATGGTGATAGGGGACATGCGCATAAAGAATTCAACAAAGTCCCATGACGCCTTTTCGGCGATGATCAGGTTTTGCGGTTCACCCACCATGGTCATTACGCCGCCCAGCGCCGTACCAATGGCACTGTGCATCATCAGGTTACGCAGAAAGGCGCGAAAATTGTCGAGATCATCACGGGAAGGCTGTTCAACATCGTCATCACTGGAATGATCGTGTTCATGGTGAAAGTCTTTGCCGGAGGCCACTTTGTGGTAAATGCTGTAGAAGCCCATACCCACGGCGATGATGACGGCAATCACGGTCAGTGCGTCGAGGAAGGCTGACAGAAAGGCTGACGCGGCAATGAAGGACAAGGACAAGGCCCGTTTGTTGCGCACGCTGATCAGCAATTTGGTGAACAGATACAGCAACAACTCCTTCATGAAGTAGATACCCGCCACCATGAACACCAGCAGTAATACCACACTGATGTTGGTTTTGATTTCATGGTACATGTGTTCAGGGCTGGTCATGCCTATGATCAGAGCCTGAATCAATAACAGACCACCTGGCTGCAGCGGATAACACTTCAGCGCCATGGCCAGGGTGAAAATGAACTCCAGCACCAGTAGCCAGCCCGACACATACGGGTTGATCATGAAGATCAGCGGATTGATCAACAGAAAGGCAACGATGACGTTTTTGTACCATTCCGGAGCGTGACCAAGAAAGTTTTTATAGATGGCCTGCGTCATTGAGAGCTGCATCGGCGTGTGTCCTTGTCAGTCATTACTTGATTTAGGTAGCGTTGTTTTACGAATAACCCGCTGAAAAAGCAAGGTAAATCTGCCGCTTAGCGACTAATTGATGATATATCGGGCGCAAGGCAAGCCCTTGTTGTAAGGCTAAGCCATTTTAACCAGTTTACAAGTTGTTAAAGTTTCGTTGTTCCCGACAAATATCATCTGGTACAATCAGTTACTGCAAATAATAACAACAACGTTGAGAGTGAGCGGTTGCATGATATACAAGGCCCAGAGTCCAGCAGGTTTCGCTGAGGAGTACATTGTCGAATCGATCTGGAGCGGACGTTTTCCTCCTGGCACCATATTGCCCGCAGAACGGGAGCTGTCCGAACTGATTGGCGTCACCCGTACCACTCTGCGTGAAGTGTTACAACGACTTGCCCGCGACGGTTGGCTGACAATCCAGCATGGCAAACCGACCAAAGTGAATAATTTCTGGGAAACCTCCGGCTTGAACATCCTGGAAACGCTGGCCCGTCTCGACCAGGAAGGCATTTCCGAGTTGGTCGACCACTTGTTGGCCGCTCGTACCAACGTCAGCGCAGTGTTTATCCGCGCGGCGGTGCGCTACAACCCTGAAGCGGTTATCGACATTCTCAAGGACCATGAAGACATTCCTGAAGACGGTAAGGCGTTTGCCGAATATGATTATCGGGTGACCCATGACCTGGCGATGGCTTCAGGCAACAAAGTGTTCGTGCTGATGATGAACGGATTCCGTGGTTTGTACTCACGCATCGGTGGCTACTACTTCTCCAATCAACGTGCCCGTGACATTGCCCGCAAGTATTACCAGGCGTTGATTAACCTGGCCAAAGACGGCAATTTCGAACAGGTGCCGAAAGTCATCCGTGCCTACGGTATCGAGAGTGGCGAAGTGTGGAATGATATTCGCGGTGACATGCCCAAGGACCTGGTAGATTAAGCGCAGTGCGCAAACATACCCTCAGGCGGCATTCAGGCCGCCTTTTATTTTTCTATTGATTTCAAATGGTTAAAAATTCTTTTCAAAAAAATGCCGTTTTAGTATGCGGTTTCTAATTTACATCACTAACCTAGTCATCAATCACCAAATGAGGATCACATCATGACTAAGTTAGACCAAATCAAAGGTAAAGTATCTGAAGCTGAAGACTTCGCTCGTAAAATCTGGTTGGCAGGCCTGGGCGCCTACGGCAAGAGCTTCGACGAAGCACAAGGCCGCTATGAAAAGCTGAGCGCTGAAGCGACCAAATTGTTTGACGAGCTGGTTGTTAAAGGCGAAAAGCTGGAAACTGAAGCCAAAGACAAAATCAAAGCCAAAACCAACGTTGAAGAGCGTGTTGCCGAAGTACGCGCTAAGTTGGGCCTGGACAAGCCTAGCGCCGACGAGAAAGTTGAAGAGCTGTCTGCCAAAATCGACGCGTTGACTGACGCTGTTGCTAAGCTGGCTGCCAAGTAAGACCTGTTAGCAGCGCCATCATGGCGCTGCTTGCCTATTGGCCACTCGCCCGTTTCCCCCTCTTATTCATAGGAGCATCGTATGAAATCCACCAAGAAAATCGAAGACATGGGTCGTCAAACCCTGCGCGCAGGCGCCGGCGCCGTTGAGCACTCTCGCGATATCGCTGCGGATAAAACCGATGCCTTGTATGAGAACGGACTGGAGCTGCTGCAATCGCTCATCAGCCGTGGCGAGAAGGTTGAATCAGCCCTGCTGGAAAAACTCAAGGTACCGGCCATGATTGAAGATAAAATTGCTGCACTGAAAGCCAAGTTAGGGTTTAACGGAAGTACCCGTGAACAAAACCTGGACATTTTGTCTGCCAAGGTTGATGCCCTGATTGAAGTGGTAGCCACACTGGCAGAGAAAAAAGCGGCCGAGGAAAAAGCGGCCAAAGCGGCTGCAAGCAAGGTGACTGCTGCTAAAACCGCCAAGGCGACGACCAAATCGACGGCGACCAAGGCGAGTACGACCAAAGCGACCACGCGCAAATCGACGACCAGCAAAACCAGCTCGAGTAAGTCGACCACCAGCGCGAAAAAGCCAGCGTCAACGACCTCGCGTACCCGCAAGTCGACGACTGGCACTAACAAAACGTCGCAGTAAACTCGCCGAACCAACAGGCAGAAGAAGTACCGGACGGAACCGGATTTGTGCTTTTAGGAAAGCCACACTGCAAAGCGCCCCAGGGCGCTTTTTTGTTATTGGGTGCTAATCGACAGGGCGCTCTGGCCCTGCGATTAGCGCAAGGTGAAGTTGACTGTCTGACTACTTCAACGACACTTTAGGTAGCGCAAGGTGAGTCAGGCTGTCTGACTAAGCAGACGACATTCCAATGCTCTGGCCCTGCGATTAGCGCAAGGGTAAAGCACGGTGAGCGAAGCGAGCGAGCCGTAATAGGTAATTACGGCGAGAGTGCTGCACGACACATCATGGATGATGTGGCTGGAACCCACCCACAGGGACGTGTTGTTACGTTGATATTTCCGAGACCCGCAAACTACGTCACGCCGAAAGGCGCGCAACGACGCGACAGGGTGAACCACGCCCGCAATGAGCGAAAACGTGCAGCTCATTGAGTGGTGAACGGGAGGGCAGTGGATGCCCGACCTGGACTTTTGCTGAGGGCAGGATGCCGAAAGCACAAAGTACCGGCTGGGTGCGTTACCAGGGATGGGTTACGCCTACGTTTTCAAGTCGTGTCTGCAACGTACTGACTTACTCAGTATTAGGTTGGATGATACAAAAACAGAGACGCCGAAAGTACCGGCTGGAACCCACCCACAGGGACGTGTTGTTACGCCGTTTGCTTCCTCGATAACATGCGAGGAGGTCCCGGCCTTCGCCGGGATGACGATTCTTCGTAGCTGCATATGAGCGCGTAGAGCGAGTAGTGGACCTTGGAAGCGTTGATAGAAGCTACCGTCATTGCGGCGAAGGCCGCAATCTCCATTGGGTCGATGACTAACCAAAACCGTGTTGATTCGTGTGAGTCAGGTAATGTGGGAGGTCCTCGCCTTCGCGAGGATGACGATTCTTCGTAGCAAACTTACTTGGGTCACCGTCCATTACTGGCACAAACCAGCCCCCTGAACCCAGATGTGGTTAACGGTCCACTTTCCGGTCATTTGATGACTCACTCCTTCAACCACTGCCAACTGGAGTCAACCGTAAACTCCGGAATTTGTTCAAACAGATAATCCAGCGTCCACTTGTGATTGTCACCGACAATGATCAGGATACGGTCGCCCGGTTCAGCCAAGGCCAGTACATTGCTCGACATGCGCACGTTTCGACGGTACCAGCGTCCCAGCCAGTCCGGACCCAGCCAGCTGTCCTGAATACCAATACGGTTTTCATACAGGTGTATGCGCTGGGCGTTGATGTGCTGTGCTCTGGACGAGTTTCTCAGTGCGATTTGCTGGTACAGGTTCAAACCAGTCAGCAGCGCTTCATTGTGCTCAAAGGTTTCAATAAGTTGCGCCTCGTGACGGTCATAGAACCCTTTGTCGTGGGCCTTGGCATAATCGCTTAGCACATCGAAAGTAAAACCGTTCAGGGTGCCGTCAAAGGGCGTCTGATCGTCAAACAGGTGTAGACGTTTAAGACCAACATGTTTGGCCAGGCGAAAGCCCAGTTGATAAACCTCGTTGTGCCGTTGGCTGATGCTGAACGCGCCATTAAGGTAGGCTGCGTATTGTTCGTCCACCATGGCTTGCTGCCTGGGTTCCCACTCCAGTACGACTTTGGTGGGTTTGTAGTCGGCGAGCCGTGTAACCAGGGCTTGTAGTGCATCCTGATTGTCCTTGGTCAGCACGGAGGCGGAAAAATGCAACGTGCCCACCACCATTACCGAGGTATCGGCCAGCTGGTCGTAACTTTTCAGCTGGGCTTCCAGGGTATCGAGTTGCTCAGTTGACGCGCTGGTCTGCGCTACCCCCGATAGCCAACTCATCGCACAGAAAAAAACAAAGCAAAAACGTGCATTCACTGCGGTTAACTCCTGTTTTGGTGTAAGGACCATTTAGTCAGACGACCATCTGGGATTGGTTTGTTTGTTCAACTGTTTTGCCCAGTCTATCAGTTGTTGGCTGATGCGCTCATCCCATTGGCCCGGCTGTCCGAGGAAGGACGTCGCCGGTGAGTCATGGATGGTGTACCAGTGATCCATCCCATCGAATTTTTCTACCTGCACATCCAGTCCTTGTTTTTGTGACAATTCGTGGTGCAGCATATCAATGTCGTATTCCGACATGATCCAATCGTTGGTGCCCCAACGAATCCGTGTGGGTATTGAGACTTGTGACCAGGCGCCAGCCACATCGAAATCCTGCATCTGGTGATAGAACGCCATCGGTCGACCGTACATGGTGTCAGCACCATGGTAATTGTAGGTGGCGAGCAGCGGATTTTCGTCGATGATCTCGGCATAGGTCTGCTTATTGATCAACATCTTGTAATACAGCGGAATGTAGGCCTGATTCATTTTAGCCGAGATGGTCGCCTGATCATTGCCTTGCATGGCGAGAATACGCCGCTCGATTTCCAACATGTGCTCAAACCAGGAGCGGTAAAACGTGCCATCGGCAATGATGCCATTCAGGGCATACTTGTTGGCCAGATAAGGGGCCAGCGCACTGCCCATGCTGGAGCCGAATACAATCACCCGTTGTCGATCAACCCGCGGATCGGCAAGCAGTTGTTTGAGTGCCACCTCATAGCCATTCAGCTCAGTGGTAAAGTCGGTTTCCGAGCATCGGCCCTCGCTGTCACCGACCCCTGGCTTTTCTATGCGCATCACCAGCATGCCAGAACCGATGACCAGATCCCGTAAGGTACGGATAAAGTTGGACGTTCGACCGGGCAGGATTTCAATACTGGAGCAGCTCAGTCCGCCGACCACAAAGATCGCCGGTTGCGGTTGTGGAATGGGTTGCTTTGGTAAGGTGATGATATAGCGCTGACGCAGGTTGTAGTCTGAGCGCAAAAAGCCATATTCAACCTGTAAGTTTTCATAGTGTTCTTTCTCAACCGGCGCGAATCGGATGGTGGCGTCATGCAACGTGGTGCCACGCTTATAGGTTAAGGAAACCGGGGTGTCGGCGCGCAGATTGTATGTGATGTCCCACCATTGGTCGCCGTTTCTGATCACCTCACCGTCAACCGCCAACAAGATGTCTCCGACGGCCATGCCTGCCTGCGTTAAGCCTGATTCAGGCATTAACGAAGTCACTGTCCGCCCGGTGGGGGTGGCAGGTTCAAACGTGGCATGCCAGCGGGCCCGCCGGTCTTGTGTGTCGTCGCTGGTTTGAGAGTGTGCCGTTGTGCTTGTGAGCAGCACAGGTAACAATGCAGTCAGGACTAAAACCGCCGTTTTCATCATCGTCTTTGTTCCTTTTTTCAAAATGATTCGTGACTTTCAGGTTCATCGTAGATCCCTGAAGGTTCGGCTCAGATACTAGCGATTTGCTTTACCGTCACGGCAGGTTTTATGCGAAACTCTGGTCATACTATGTGGAATCAGGATTTATCGTGGTCAATGTTTTTCGTTGGGACCCCGAACAGGGACATGTTTACCTTTTCGGGTCCCGCATACTGACGCACATCGTTTTCTGGACAGCGTATTACGTTCTTTTCAGCCTCACCTGGGTGCGTTCAAGCGGCGGATTATTTGCGTCATTCTATCTGGAATTTATTCTTATGCCGGTCCGTATCATGGCGGTATATGGCATGCTGTATTTACTGATCCCGCGCTTTTTACTGGCCCGCCGATACCCGGCGTTTTTGCTCGGTTATTTGTTATTGATCGGGTTTGCCGGGTGTCTGCAGATGTTCATCAGTGTGTTTTTCTACCAGAACCTGATGGTGGCACCGGCGGAGCATTTCAGCGTGTCCTTCGCCGGTTGGTTCAGAAGTTGTTTGTTGATCAATACGACGGTGTTGCTGATCGGTGCGATCAGAATGTTCCAGCTGTACATTTCTGTGGTTGAGCGCCACAGTGAACCCGCACAAGAGCCGGAGGCGCTGTCGGGTTCGGTGACGGTCAAAGCCAACAAGCGTTTTTACCGGATCCCGTGCAACGAAATTTTGTTCGTTGAGGGGATGGGTAATTACGTCAAATACCACCTTAAAAACGGCGAACACAAAACCGTTTATGCGTCGCTCAAAGAGACCCTCGACAAATTACCCGATACTTTTTTGCGCCTGCACCGCTCGTATGTGATCAACAAGCAGCACGTTGATTCCTTCAGTGCTGAGTCAGTGTTTATTCAAGGTGCCACGCTGCCAAGAGGCAAGGGCCTTGCAGACAGTGAGTTGACCGTGTAACAGGTACTCCCGCATTGTTACATTGCCATTGGCCCATGGCTGAATACGCCATCACAGACGCTTACTGCAGCTTGTTGATAGTGTGCGCGCAGCGCCATCACGTCAGCTTCAGGCGTCTTATTGAGAAAAGCGTTGATGACGGCATGGTGTTCGGCCCCGGTCAGTAGCAGCATCACCACCTCTGGCTGGGTAAGTTGCTTGCTGCCGCTGTGACCTTTGACCAGCGGCAGGGTTGCCGCAGTGGCCAGAGGGTCTGCGCGAAAGCGGTTGATAAAATCCATCGTCTTAGGGTTGATGATGTGATTGCCTTGCCCGTCCAGCGACAATGGGGAGTAGGGCAGCGCTCTAAATTCATCGGCGATAACCCGGATATGGTACTCCAGTGTTTGCTGGTAGTCTGTCTGCTCCAAATCCGTCAATAGGTGATGGAAAAACTTACCCGCATACAACGGGCCTGCTGTACCGACAATACCACCTACCTGTTGTTGCCAGCTTTTGTTTGCATCGCGTTGGCGGGTCATCAGTGCATCTGCCATTGAGCCGGTATGACGTCGTTTATCGTTTTTGCTGGCAAAGGGAATACCGGCCAGCAGAGTCAATGCCTGTTTACTGGTATCTTGCGCAAGAGCAAGGGGTGATAGGCTTGCCACCAATTCCGGCACAGAATGCTGCTGCACAAACGCCAGTGCGTGCGGTGCCAGTTTCACTGAATGAAATTCAGGGTAGCGGGTGGTGGCGGCAAACATCGGCGTTTCTTCCCAGGCCGGCACTCGGCTGATGCTTTCCTCAAGCGGGGTTTTAAGCTGTAAAAAGGCCGTTTGAATCGCGCACAGGCTTTCCAGGGGGGATCCGTTAACCTGCATGGGGGTTGGCTTGCCGTAGCGAACGGCAGGCGGTTCATCCGAGCAGGCAACCAACACGAACACCATGGCAATGGCGGCCATCTGACGGTAGCTCAGGTGAAAAGCTCCGCGTGTTAGGGGATTGACGGGGTTACGTCGCGATGTGAAATGAGCCATAGGACGTCCTTTTCGGCGATGAATAGCAGGTATGATCAAGACTACCCCATGTAGAAACCTTTTGTGCGGTCTTTATGCCAACAGCACCGTAATTGGTGTGAAAAGCGCTTTACAGATGCCGGTTATGGTTGATGAAGAGTGTTATTCCTGTGGGGGCGTTTAAACCTTTGCCCATACTAAAGCGTCCCATGGATAATGGACTTGGTTGTAGGAAAGTGGCAATGCGTGTAACGGCAGTGATCATCATGATGTTGAATTTTATACCACAGGCAATGGCGGGTTCGTCGTTAGCCGAGCTTGAACACGCCTTGTCCGGCGCTGACTATCCTCACGTGTTGGGAGCCAAGGTATCGGTTGGTAGGGAACCTGTGACGGTGCTATTGGCATCAAAAACACCGCAGGCGGTCAATCGTCCGGTGGACATTCGATCTGCTACTAAGAGCATCACTGCATTGTTGTTTAGCCATCGGGACGAATATCCGACGCCTGCGTTACTGGACACGCCGATGCACACGCTGCTTGCAGACAGACTGACCGGGCTATCCCAATACAGTGCGCTCAAGCAATCAATCACGCTGCGGGATGCGCTTACCATGCAATCGGGGTTGGCTTGTGACGATTGGATTCAAGCCTCTGTGGGTCATGAGGACAAGATGTACCAGACCGGCGACTGGCTGAAATTCTGGTCATCATTGCCCATTTCTCATGTACCGGGTGAGCATTTCAGTTATTGCACCGGTAATGTTATTGCAGCTGGCCAGGTATTGGCAGGACTCCAGCAAAAAAGCATTCCCGTATACGCACAAGAAACGTTGTTTACGCCGCTGGGAATTAACAATGTAAGCTGGGCTCAGACGCCGGAAGGGGGCACAGACACCGGGGGACACCTGAAGATTGGCCTTAATGACATGCATAAATTAGGCGTATTGGTGTTGAATCGTGGACGCTGGGGCAGTCAGCAGATTATCAGTCCTGACTGGATTGCGCAGATCACTGCGCCCCACAGCCGGGTCCCGGAACGTAAAGAACGCTACGGTATGTTGTGGTGGATCATGGATGTACCGGTAAATGATGCGCCAACAAGGCTGATCTATGCCCACGGCAATGGCGGCAACTTCATCGTGGTAATACCCGCGATGAATGTGGTGGCGGCTTTCACTGGCAATGCGTTCAATTCACGGCAACAGTTTGTGCCGCTGCGCGTGCTAGTGTCTGAGATCCTGCCATACCTTGCCCAAAGCGGGTGATGTTTAGTCGTGATGCTGGGGCAATCGTTAGACAATCGAGGCAACCGCTATTCGCTGATCCTTTGATCTCGATCCTTTACAACCTGTCCGCGACTCAGTCACTATCAGGACCAATACTTATTGATGTTGTGAATCGTTGATTTTCACGGGGAGAACGGGTGGGTTTTATTCAACGTGATGATGACTCGTGCCATCGCGAACGGGGCAGGGACTTAGGCGTACCGGAACTGATCGCCATCGCCCTTGGCGGCATGGTGGGGGGCGGTATCTTCACCATCCTCGGTGTGTCGGTGTCAATGGTCGGGGTGTTCACCCCGCTGGTGATCCTGATTGGTGGCATTCTGGCGGCATTTGCGGCGTACTCCTATATCAAGCTCGGTGTGTATTACCAGGATGAGGGCGCCACCTATTCGTTTTTCAAAAAGACCTTTCCTGCTTCACCCTTTGCGGCCTCATTGATCGGCTGGTGGGTGATTTTCGGTTACATCAGCACAATGGCATTGTACGCCTATACCTTTTCGTCCTATGCCATCAGCGGGTTCGCCTTTGGTGACAACGAGTGGGTGCGTAAGGGCGTGGCCGGAGGGGTCATCCTGCTGTTCACGGTTATCAATCTGTGGAGTGTTAAGGGGATGGGCAAGATTGAAGATTTGATGGTGTATACCAAACTGGTGATCCTGGCCATTATCTCCTTTGTTCTGATCAACAACGCCAATACCTCATTGCCAGTGCTGTTTGAGGCGCAGCCTTCCGTGAATGTGCTGTCGGTGTTTATTCTGGCATCGATCACCTTTGTCGCATTTGAGGGGTTCCAACTGGTGATCAATGCGGTTGACGAAATGGACAGGCCAGAGCGCAACATTCCCATCGCCATTTACTCTGCCATCGGTCTGGCAATCCTGATCTATGTGGTGATGGCGTTTGGCGCCATCCTGGCGATCCCGTTTGAGGACATTATTCACAACAAAGAATACGCATTGGCGGCCGGTGCGTCCCATGTATTAGGGCATTGGGGAACAGACTTGGTGATCCTGGGGGCATTGCTGGCGACCAGCAGCGCCATCAGTGGCACGGTGTTCGGCGCGTCACGACAAATGGCGGTGATTGCCCAGGACGGGTATTTCCCGCCGTTGCTGGCCCGCCGGGT
Source organism: Fluctibacter halophilus (assembly GCF_020687825.1). Taxonomy (GTDB): domain Bacteria; phylum Pseudomonadota; class Gammaproteobacteria; order Enterobacterales; family Alteromonadaceae; genus Fluctibacter; species Fluctibacter halophilus. Next base: position 1,741,019 of record NZ_JAJEWP010000001.1, on the reverse strand, counting down.
GAATCGGATCCCGGTGTTTGCCATCGTCAGCATGTCACTGTTGGCCTTCATTCTGGTATTGGCGGGCAGTTTACAGGTGATCCTGGAGTTCGGCAGTGTGACGTTTTTGGTGGTGTCATCCTTGATGGCCTTCGCCAATTACAAAATACGCCATTTAACCCGCTCGTCGAAAGTCGTTACCGCACTGGCATTTTTGTGTTTGCTGGCCGGTACCGTGTTTATCTTCTACTACGAATACGTGCATCAACCCCAGCAACTGGTGTTTATTGTGTCAATCTATGCGCTGCTGACCATCGGTGCCTGGGGATACTCCACCCGTTACATGTACTGGCGCAACAAGGGCAAAGTCGAGTAGACACACAAGGGGCACAGCAACCAGAAATGCTTTGTCCTTGGGCGGGCAGTTGTTATCCTACGCTTTTTTGAGCCACCGTAGCCGCGTTGATGACATCCCCTTTTCACTACACAACCACCTATACGCTGGATAAAAGCCATTTCAGTGAAACCTATGATCAATCCGTGGATACCACCCAACGGGGTCGTCGCTACCTGAAAAGTCTGATTTTCGTGGTGATCGGCGTAGGGCTTTACTATCCACCGGAACTGTCAGGCTATTTGGGCACTTTCTTTGTTGCGTTGGGGATTGTGGATGCCCTGAGCGTGCGGTTTGACAAGTCGTGGTGGCTGTTCCGCCAGATGATCAGCAAGGCCGCCAATCACGATCTTACCCTGACCCTTGATGAGCAGGGGGTCCGCACTCAGTCGTTGCAGGTGGACAGCCAGTTGCTGTGGACAGATATCGATCGTATCCAAGCCACTGAAAAAGGCTGGCTGTTGCATCACGGCCGGGGTAAATATTACCTGTCGAACCGCTGTTTATCGGCTGACGGCCAGGCATTTCTGGCCGACAAAAGGGAACACCTTACGTCCAACTGAGTCACCGTCTCGACAATTCCTTCACATTCGGTGTGGCAATCTTCTGCCGGTAACCTGACTGGAGAAGTTGTTATGTACCGTTTGATATTGCTGATGGTGTGTTTGGTGCAGCTAAGTGGCTGTACCCGTTCCCATCTGGACATTTTCCCGCCATTGGATGACCCGTCGTTGGTCAATAAGATGATCCCCGCAGATCAGCTACGGGCGGATATCGATGCGCTGGTAGAAGGCGTATTGCTGCGACACCCGGATCTTTCCGGCTACACCCGTCTTGCTGATGTGCAGGCTGCCGCCACTGAACTGAAACAGCAGATCGACGGGCCGATGACCCGGGTCGCGTTTTTTCGCCTGGTCGGGCAGCTGTCCCACCATTTCAATGATGGTCACAGTTTTCTGATCTGGCCGTATCAGGAATACAACGCCCTTGTCGGTGACGGTGCGCAGGGATTTCCTTTTCACCTCGAACGCACGCCGTTCGGCCTGTTCATTAAACACGCGTATCAGCAAGGTGAGCAGCACATTGCTGCCGGCACTCGGGTACTGTCGATCAATGGCGTAGACAGTGAGACCCTGATGGACACCGCGCAGCGTTATGTCGGCGGTGAAACGCGCCTGCTCAGGGAGCATACCGTGGCGGCACGCTTCGCACCCATGCTGTGGTCGGTGTTTGGCTTTATTGATGAGTTTGCGCTGGAACTGGCGAACGAACAGGGCGCTACAACACTGATGGTCCGGTCCGGCGACAACTGGCAGTTAAGCGATGATGCCGGTGCCCAAGGCAATGCTGAGCACTACTACAAACGGCTGAAGCCCGGTGTGGGTTATCTGTACATCGGCAGTTTCGATACTGATCCGGATCAGTTCGAGACCTTTATCGACCAGACCTTTACCAGTGTGCAAGATGATCAACTTCAGCACCTGATTGTGGACATCCGTGATAACACCGGCGGCAACACCGATGCGCCGGCCTATCTGTCCCGTTACCTGGCCAATAAGCCATTCAGTATGGTGTCGTCAGTGAAAGAAAAGCTCAATCCGGACAACCGTGGGTGGCTGGATCACAAAGGGGATATCGGCGACATTATCCGCCAGCCCTGGAATGAGACGCTGGAGCCCATGGCAAATGGCAGGCGCTTTGGCGGGAACACCTGGTTATTGGTCAGTCCGCTGAGCTATTCTGCTGCGATTGTGTTTGCCACCACCTTGCAGGATAACGGCTTTGCCACGCTGATCGGCCAGACCACCGGCGGCTACGCCAACCAGACCGCACAGGGCAACTTGTTCAATTTACCTCACTCCCAGTTGCGGGCCTATGTGGCCACCCGCTTGTTGGTGCGTCCCAGTGGCGATACAACGGTGGGCGGCGTGGTACCGGATATCATTATCGAAAAAAACCAAGCTGCGCTAACATCAGGACAAGACATTGAGCTGGACGCTGCCCTGGCAGCGATTGAAAACCGCTAGCGAGACATTGATGGACAAACTTTCCGTACTGCTGATCGAAGACTCCCGGGCGATTGCCACCGAGATCTATGATTTCCTTGAGCAGCAGGGCATGACGGTGGACTATGCCGAAACGGGCCATGATGGACTGCGCCTGGCCACCCGCCATGCCTATGATGTCATCGTGCTGGATGTGATGCTGCCGGATATCAGCGGCGTCACTGTGTGCCAGCACATCAAAGCACAGTGTGACCCCATACCGCCGGTGTTGCTGCTGACCGCCAGAGATAGCCTGAGTGATAAAAGTGATGGCTTTGCAGCGGGGGCTGATGATTATTTGACCAAACCGTTCGAGCAGGTGGAGCTGGCGCTGCGTTGTCGGGCGCTGGGCCGTCGGCAGCAGTTGCATGGCGCGCAACAACGGGTGATCGGTGAGCTGGTGGTGAATGACAAGCAGCAATGGGCGAGCCGGGCCGGTGATGTGCTGCCCCTCAGCAGTACTGACTTTGCGATATTGTGCGCATTGGCGCAGGCTTATCCCAATGCTGTCAGCCGACAGCAACTGATCAATCAGGTGTGGGGTGATGACTTTCCCGACAGTGATGTGCTGCGCTCGCACATCTACACCTTGCGTCAGGCGCTGGACAAACCCTATGCCACAGCCATGCTAAAAACCATTCATGGCATCGGCTTCAGGCTGGAGGCCTGATATGCAAACCGGTATTTCAATCAGAGCCTTGGTACGGCGGCTGGTGGTTACCTTCAGTGTCATCCTGAGTGTGGCCTTTATTGTGGTGTTGCAGGGCTATGCCTGGGTGGTGGAAGACAACGTGTTTAACCGCCTGGTTGCCGACGAAGCGACCTTTATCGAACACACCTATCAACAACAGGGCTCCGTGGCACAACCCCGGCTGCCCTTCATGCGCCTCTACGCCAGTTGGGATCAACTGCCCGACAAGGTTCAACAGATGCATCAGGCGTCTCCCTCCCGAATTGAGTTTCCCCTCAGCGATGAAGAAACCCTGCACGTCCGAACCCTGCAGCTGGATGACAAACGCTGGATCCTGGCCGCCAATATCGCCCGTTATGAAGTATCGCGGGACTATCTGCCACGGTTATTGCCTTGGTTCGCGGCCATTGTCGGCCTGGTTGCACTGGCCGCGCTGTGGGTCGCCCACTATTTGAGTAAAACGTTGGTGGTTCCGCTGGCGGGGATCTCCCGACAGGTAAGAGAGCATCAGGGCGACCAGGCGTTGCAGTTACAACACGACCGCACCGTTGTCGAGATCAATTACCTGAGTGACGTCATCACCAGTCACTACAACGAGTTGCAGCAGGCCTTTGACCGCGAGTCACGCTTCACCCGCGATGTCAGCCATGAACTGCGCACGCCGATCACGGTGTTGAAAATGTTGCATCAGAAATTGGCTAACCTTGACGGGGTGCCTGCCGATGAGCTTGAAAAGCACCGTCAGGCGGTCGAACAACTGCAGCATAATCTGCACGGGTTGCTCGCGTTGGCGCGGGCTGAATCACTGCACGCGGAATCGGTGTTGCTGGTGGCCGAGATTGAACACGAGATTGTTAATCATGCCACCCTGTCAACCGATGATACCTTCCGCATTGAACTGGACGTTGCGCCCGATTATCGGGTTAGTTGCAATCGTAATCTGCTGCGCATCTTGCTGGCTAACGTGCTGGACAATGCCGTTCATCATGCAGCGCAAAAAGCACTCGTCATCACCCTGCGAGACGATACCCTGACCTTTACCAATCCGGTAGACAGTCTGCCGGTGGGGGATGTGCTCGCACCCTCAATCAAAAGTGATAAAAGTACCGGACTGGGGCAGGGCTTGTTCCTCCTTGAGCGCATTTGTGAGCAATTTGACTGGGGTGTACAGGTTAGTCATCAGGAAAAAACCTTTTCACTGCATATCCACTTCACAAACCCTTGACATTCAGACGGTTAAAGTAGCCCTGTCTTTTACAACACAAGGGTTATTCAATGAGACAATTTCTGTTTACCGTGTTCGCACTGTGGTTAACCAGTGCCTCGCTGCAGGCGCAGGAAATCCGCGTTGGCATGCTCATTTCCGGTTATGGCAACGAGAGTCGCCCCGAACTTAGCTACGATCTGGAGGAGTTGGCACAGGCCTATCTGATCCTGCACGACAATGGTGTCGCCATCGATATTCTGACCCCGCAGGGGGGCGCGGTGTTGGTGAAGGACAACAAAGACGCCTTGCCGTATATTCAGCGTTTTAAGTCTCTCGCCCTCGAACAGCTAAACAACACCTTATCTGTGACACAGGTGCAAGCCAGTGACTACCATGGTGTGTTCATTGTCGGTGGTGACGGCGCCATGTTCGATTTGCCGTCAGACCCCGCTACCCAATCGCTGCTCAGCCAGTTTGCCAATGCGCAAATGCCCATGGCTGCGGTGTGCCATGGCCCGGCCGCGATTGCCGATATTCGTTTAAAGGACGGTACATATCTGGTGGCCAACAAACAGGTGAATAGCTTCACCAATGCCGAAGAGCATGCCTTCAGTGCCGAAACCCTGGATCGTTTTCCGTTTATGATTGAAGATCGGCTCAAAGCCAACGGTGGTGTATTCGTGCACAATGTCCCCATGCTGCCGTTTGTCGCCGCTGATGGGCACCTGATCACGGCACAAAACCCGTCCTCGGTACCGGCCGCGGCCGAAGCATTTCTGATTGCGTTGGGGGGCTCGCCCAAGCCACGGGAGCCGTTTCGTGATGAAGCGACCATGGCACTCATTGACCAGACCCGTCAGGGCGGGTCAGTGCACCTGGATATCGCGCTGGCCAAGGCGCCTGAACGGTATGATCTCAATTATCTGGCCCTGTATGGCTTTTATGCCTACGCCATGGCACCGGCCAGTGAAAAAGCCCGTGAGCTGGGATTGATGGAAGCCATTGCCCGGCATTTCCAGCACCCGGTGTATGAAAGCCGCCTGATCACGGGGTTGGTCGAACATGGCCATCAGGACAAAGCACGTAAGGCGTTCGCCGATTATCAGCAGCGCTACCCTGACGCCCCGGATCTTGAGGCCCTACGCAAGCGGGTAGTGGAGCAGTCGGCTGAGTAACCGCCGCGACTCAGAAACTGCCAATCCAGTGAACCACCGGGGCCCAGAAACGGGTTTCGGTGGCCAGCGGGATCCCCGCTGCCATACACACCCAATAGGGCAGTGCGTACCAATACACCTTGTGTGCATGGCCTTGGGATAACTTGTCGTATACCGGCCCGGCCAGCAGGAACGCGGTGGTTACCAGGGGGATAAACATTCCCTGGGCTTCGCTGGGAGGTCCTTGTGTAAACCACTGAATAAACCGAAAGGTTGACGGTGGTACAAACACACAGCTGGCCAGAAACATCAGCCGTTTGTGGATATCCCCACGGCGGCGTAAGCGCACCGCAAAGCCGACAAACAAGGCAAAGGCGATCAAGTCCACCGTGGGGGCAATGTGCAGGGCTTCCATGAAGGCCAGCAGCTCCGGGTCGCCGGAATTTACGGCATAGTGGGCCGCTTGTGTGGCCGTTGCCAAGCCAGTAAACCAGAACAATACCGCCACACCAACACCGAACATACCCAATGACATGTGCAGTCTGGGTTGGTGATTGGCGATCAGGTGGGTTTGCACGCAATACAGCAACAGCCATAACACGGCCGAAACCGCATGCCAGTGAATAAACGGGTTGGTGTGAGTAAACCCACGGGTGATCATTGGATGGAAGTAGGTATAGCTGAAACCACTGATGGCCAGAGCCAGGATCAGCATGGAAACAATGCCGTAAAAACTGGTTTTAACAACAGCGTTGGCGGGGCGGGCAAGCTCTTGCATGGGCGATCTCCTGAACTGGACTGAGTATAGACTGGATTTCACTTCCCGGTGCGTTGGCAGTCACAGGGCTTGCGTGGTTGGATGCATTGAGTCAATACTGGGGTTTTAGCAAAGGCAGAGCAGCATGAAAACGGGACTGTTTTTTGGGTTATTGATGATGTCGGCTGGGGGCCTGGCAGATGATTTTGCCACCGGCCCGCTGTTGAAAGATTTCGGGCCCCATGCCCCGGTCAAGGGTGCCGAGGCGTTGCCCGCACAGGCGGTGTTTAAGGTTGCGTTTGATGTGGCTGAAGCCGCCAAGCCGGGTGAGGTAAATCGCAAGTTTGTATCGCTGGCGCGGTTTCTCAATATGCACGTTGCCAACGGTATTCCGGCTGAGAATATTCATCTTGCACTGGTGGTGCATGGCAAGGCGTCACAGGACCTGCTCAGCAACGCGGCTTATCGCGCCCGGTTTGATGCTGACAATGGCAATGTCGCATTGCTTGATGCGCTTGCCGCGCAAGGGGTCAGCATTCGGGTGTGTGGACAGTCCGCCACGTATTATCAGGTAGACCGCGATAATCTGTTGCCCCAGGTGACGTTGTCACTCTCTGCCATGACGGCCCATGCCCTGTTGCAGCAGCAAGGGTACACGCTGAACCCTTTTTAACCGCAACAAGAAGACACTTTCTCGGCCCGGGCATCCCGAATGATGCGCGTGGCAGAGACCAGAATGGTCAGTGCGATAAGACAACCAATCAGCCAGTCCGCCCAGGCCTGACCGGTATAGCTGACGATCCCGGCTGATACCAGCACTCCGGCATTGGCCAGCATGTCATTGCGTGAGCAAATCCAGCTGGCGCGCATATTGATATCGCCCTTGCGATGACGCCACAGCAGCCCAAAACAGGCGACATTCACCACCAGCGCCAACACTGCGATGCTGATCATGATGCTGACGTCGGGCTGAGCGCCGGTGAGTATCTTGTGGGCGATGTCTATCAGGATCAGTGCGCCGAGTGCCCATTGCAATGAACCGTTTACCAGTGCCGCACGGGCCTTGAAATGGGCGGCTTTACCCACGGCATACAGGCTCAGGCCATACACAAAGGCATCGGCCAGCATGTCGAGCGAATCGGCCATCAGGCCACTGGACTGGGCCAGCCAACCCGCGACAAACTCGACAAAAAACATTCCGCCGTTCAGTACCAGCACGGTCCAAAGCAATCGACGTTGTTGTTGATCTTCAGCCGATGGTGCGCAACAGGATGACATGATGACCTCCGCAGGGATTGGATGACGCTTTCAATAACGGTAAACGGTATCAGACGATACCGGTATCCTCTTTGAACAGCAATACGGCCAGGTAAATCAGGGCCAGGGGAGGAAAAAAGCTCAGCACGAAACCCACCATCGCGGTCAAGCGCGGATTTTCGGTTTTGCGCACACCGAGACGATAACTGGTCAGGGTAACGAACAGGATAAATGCGACGGCGACGACGCCCATTAACAGTGAATACATGGCAGCTCCTTTGGCTAAGTATCGGTGTCAGGCTAGGGTGATGTTTATTGATTGTCAATATATATTTATTGATATTCGATAAATTTAGCTTGAAGGGACGAACCTTTGTGGATATGCTGGCAGTGTAACGAAAGCAGAGGAAGACAATGCCATCCACCATCCGTATCAACCTCGACAGATTGTTGCTGGAGCGACGTATCACCCTGACCGAGCTGTCCGAACGGGTTGGCATATCGCTGGCCAACTTGTCGATTTTGAAAACCGGCAAAGCCAAGGCGATACGATTCTCAACCCTGATTGCGTTGTGTGATGCATTGAATTGTGAGCCCGGTGAGCTGATTGAGCGTGACGTCGCCAGTGGTAGCGAGGAACAACCATGAACCGATTAGAACTTAAAATCCCGCCATTGGCGTTGTTGGGGGTGTTTGGCTGGCTGATGTGGGACGCCGAAACCTGGCCATTACCGCAGTATGCACAACCCAGCTGGGGTTTCTGGCTGGCGATTTTTTGCTGGCTGGTGGCATTCGGGGTTGTTGTGGCCGGCGTATTGGCGTTTCGTTCGGAGGGCACCACCGTCGACCCGCGGGACCCTTCACAAACTTCTACGTTAGTGATCAAGGGCGTTTACCGTTACACCCGCAATCCCATGTATGTGGGGTTTGTGCTGGCGCTGATAGGCTGGGCCATCTGGTTATGGAATCCGGCGTCGGCGGCATTGATCCCGCTTTTTGTGGTGTATTTGCAGCGATTTCAGATCAGGCCGGAAGAGCGCTTCATGGCAGAACAGTTCGGTGATGCCTATCGGGACTACCAGCGACGTGTTCGGCGCTGGTTGTAAGCGGTAGCCCAGAGCTCGAGTAGATGGTATTTAACGCCCGTCACACATCGACCATCGTCACACTACTGATGACAATGCTGTTGTTAGTGGGCGCCCTGGTTGTGGGGTATGCCTTAAATCGGCAGCAACAACTTAGCGCGGAATATGAACATCATGCGCACCTCTGGCAGTTAAACCAACCACAGGCTTACCGCTATGAGATGATAACAGGTTGTATGTCGGTCAATCGTTACCGTGTAGAGATTGATCAACTTGGAACAACCATTACGGCCTCAGACGAAAGTTTGCCGTATGAGGCGGTACTGATAGACGATGTTTTTGCCATCGCTGCAACCGCCATTCAAAAAGCCCATCAGGTGGAAACGCACTACCATCCGTATTTTGGATTCCCTGTCAGCATAGAAGTAGATTGGGAGAGTGCTGCCATTGACGATGAGTGTTTTGTAGTAATAGAGGGATTTGAAAATCTAGATGAGTCTTAGCGGTCGAGAGCTAGCCTCTATTGTCATCGGTACAATACGTTTTTTCTGCGATGGTTACCATCACAAAGGGCCGGTTTCCGGCCCTTGATGAACGCATTGTCAGTTTTCTTCCTGACGGTTATAGCTCAGCAGGTTGACGTTTAAGCGTATCAATGAACATTAACCCAGAACCACCCATAAACAACCACACACCAATGATGGCGTACTGGCCGAACTGAGGCAAAAACAGCATGCTTCCGAAGAAGAATGCGAGGCTTGAGATGATCCCCAAGGTATTACGTTTTCCCGTTTTCGTTGCTGACATCGTTTGTCTCTCCTATTGTGCAATGTCTGGCTGAAAGCGAAAGGCCACCGAAATTCTGTTCCAACTGTTGATCTGTAAAATGACGCTGGTCAGTTCTATCAGGCCGCTATCGCCGAACGCGTTGTGGGCTTGCTGATAAAGGTGGTCGCTGATGGTTTGGTCGCTGATCCGGGTCAGGGCTTCTGTCCATGCCAGTGCCGCCCGCTCTTCGGGGCTGAATACATCCACCTCTCGCCACGCCGGCAACACGTCCAGACGCCCCTGCTGCTCGCCATCCTGACGGGCTTCATTGGCGTGCATGTGCTGACAAAAGCCACATTGGTTAAGCTGGGAGGCGCGCAGTTTAACAAGGTGGAGCAGGGATGATGGCAATGCGACTTCGGCGGGCACTTCGCCGAGTCCCGACAAATGCTCGAGCACGCGGGGGCACTGCTGATACAGCGATGATTGTGAAAGTCTTGCTTGCATGAGGGTCTCCTGTAATGAACTGGGACCATCGTAAAAGCGCAGGCGGATTATTGATTGGAAATTTGCGACACTTTGCGGCGCCGATAATGCAATGGGGTTTCCAACGTTTGCTGGCGAAACGCATTGGTAAAATGGGCCTGATCGTAGTAGCCACAGGCCAGCGCGATATCCGCCAGGCTGTCGGTGGTGGTGATCAGACGTTGACGGGCTTGGCGAATTTGCGCGAAGCCGTGTAATTGATTAGGCGTAAACCCCAGTTGTTTGCGCGCATAGCGCTCCAGCGAGCGGCGACTGACGCCATGCTCTGCGGCCAGCTCCTGTGGTGCGATGAGGTGTGTGGCGGCATGCTCAAGCAGCAAGCGCCACTTTGGACTGGGCGGTTGTTGATCCCGGCTGAGCGCAATCAACCAGTCTTGCACTGCCTCCAACCGGGTATGCTGGCTCAGTTCTGGCAAGGTATCGAGCAGCGCAGTCAGTCCTACCTTTTGGCGCAACGGCATCGAAGCCAGGTCAATGTCAATGTTGGCCAGCTCACCCACATCCAGCCCCAGTAAGGCTGCCGCTGCGCCCGGGCGGAAGCGCACGCTGATACGGCTCACAGACATGTCCCAGGTTTGCTTACTGGTGCGGGTTTGATGATAGTAGTGGGCGTGTGCGCCCCAGGGCGTAATGGTAAAGGTCAGGCTGGAGCCGCCATCGGCATAGAATTTTTCTTCAAGCATTGTCGGGTTGTTGGCTGTGGGTGAAGACCACAGACACTGGACCCAGCGGCGAAGGGCTGGGTCAGGCATCAGTAACGCAAAGTCGAGGGTTGCGAAACTGGCCGCAGGGATAATGCCTAACTGGCTGTATGACACTAAACGGTTCTGCATGCTGTATCGATGTTGGTTAATCTCGCTCCGACAGCGTGGCTAAAACGCCATGTTCCATGACCTGTCCCAGTGTATCTGCTTAAGGGTAATGATCAACGTCAACTGACAGCAAGATGTGTTTCAATCAATGTCTGGGGAAATCCGATGAATGCCCGACCGCCTGCGGTTGGTGGCGGTGTTTTTCAGACCCAAGGGGTGGGGATTGACGTATGATCAGTACAGAACACCGAAGGAGGTCGTGGATGTTGAAGCGCGCCATTTTGATTGGCTGTGTGATCCTGTTAACAGCCTGCAGCAGCAACAACAACTGGCGAACTGCCAGTCGTCAACCCGCTGGCATTGCGCCGGATCCGGGTATTTATTCGGATGCCGTGATTGAAGTGTATGCCGCCGATGCATTCAGTTGGCGTGGCTGGTTTGCTGTGCATAGCTGGATTGCGGTCAAGCCACAGAATGCCTCTGAATACACCGTGTTTGAAGTGGTTGGCTGGCGGGTCAGGCGGGGACAGCCCGCACTGTACAGCTATCAGACGGCCACGCCGGATCGCTACTGGTACGGCTCGAAACCGGAAAAAGTATTGTCGATAACCGGTGAAAAAGCCCGCCACCTGATCCCCAAAGTGATGGACGCGGTAGAACGATACCCCTGGGCCGATGAATACACCTTGTTTCCGGGCCCAAACAGCAATACCTTTCCTGCCTGGGTAGGGTTGCAGGTACCGGAACTTGAACTGGAGCTGCCATTTCGGGCCATCGGCAGTGGTTACGCTGACGATTAAAAAAAACGCCCTCAACTGAGGGCGTTTTTGCAGGTTTAGTTAACATCAAACCGGTCGGCATCCATGACCTTGCACCAGGCAGCGACAAAGTCCCTGACGAACTTTTGTTTGCCGTCATCCTGGGCATACACTTCTGCATAGGCGCGCAGCACCGAGTTGGAGCCGAATACCAAATCGACCCGCGTGGCGGTCCATTGTTGCTGACCGGTGTCACGGTCAATGATGCTGTAAAGGCCATCACTGGTGGGTTGCCAACGAAAGCGCATGTCGGTCAGGTTGACGAAAAAGTCATTGCTCAGCGTGCCAACCGAATCGGTAAACACGCCATGAGCGGTATCACCATGATTGGTGCCCAGCACACGCATGCCACCGACCAGCACGGTCATTTCACGGGCCGTCAGCCCCATCAGTTGCGCCCGGTCGAGTAGCAGCTCTTCTGCACTGACCGGGTAGTCTTTTTTCAGCCAGTTACGAAAACCATCATGGATGGGTTCCAGTGGTGCAAAGGATTCTGCATCGGTCATTGCCTCAGTGGCGTCGCCACGACCGGGGGTAAAGGGGACGGTAATGTCGATGCCGGCGTTTTTTGCCGCCTGCTCTATTGCCGCGCTACCTGCCAGCACAATCAGATCAGCCATACTGACCGGTTTACCCAGGCCTGACTGCACGTTGGCCAACGCACTCAGCACCCGATGTAAACGCTCGGGTTCATTGCCGGGCCAGTCTTTTTGCGGGGCCAGGCGAATGCGCGCGCCATTGGCGCCCCCTCTATAGTCTGAGCTGCGGAATGTGCGCGCGCTGTCCCAGGCGGTTGCAATCAAGGCCTGCGGGCTGACGCCACAATTCAATAACTGAGATTTCAGGGCATTGATTTCCTGCTCATCAAGGCTGTAGTCAACGGCGGGTACCGGGTCCTGCCAGATCAGATCCTCAGCGGGCACATCCGGTCCCAGATAGCGGCTCTTGGGGCCGAGATCACGGTGGGTCAGCTTGAACCAGGCGCGGGCAAACACCTCAGAAAAATACGCCGGGTCTTGGTGAAAACGCTCGGCAATCTTGCGGTATTCAGGGTCCTTGATCATCGCCATGTCGGCGTCTGTCATGATAGGGTTGTGGCGCTGTGACGGGTCAGCGACATCCACCGGGCGGTCTTGCTCCTGGATGTCCACCGGCTCCCATTGCCAGGCGCCGGCCGGACTTTTCTTCAGTTCCCACTCATGGTTGAACAACATGTCGAAATAGCCGTTGTCCCAGCGGGTGGGGTGGGTAGTCCAGGCTCCTTCAATGCCGCTGGTCACCGTATCGCTGCCATTGCCTTTGCCGTTGGGGTTGGTCCAGCCAAACCCCTGTTCATGCACATCGGCTGCCTCGGGTTCAGGGCCAAGGGCGCCCGCGTCGCCATTACCGTGACATTTTCCCACTGTGTGGCCACCGGCGGTAAGGGCAACGGTTTCTTCATCGTTCATCGCCATGCGTGCGAAGGTCTCGCGCACGTCCTGGGCGGTGCGCAGTGGATCCGGCTTGCCGTCCACGCCCTCAGGGTTGACGTAGATCAGGCCCATTTGTACCGCGGCCAGTGGGTTTTCCAATGAATCGCGCTGCTCCTGTGCATAGCGCTGAGTGCTTTCAGCCAGCCATTCTTTTTCTGAGCCCCAGTAGGTGTCTTTTTCGGGGTGCCAGATGTCTTCCCGTCCACCGGCAAAGCCAAAGGTTTTGAGGCCCATGGACTCATAGGCCATGTTGCCCGCCAGGATCATCAAGTCCGCCCACGACAGTTTGTTGCCGTATTTCTTTTTCACCGGCCACAACAGACGACGGGCTTTGTCCAGGTTGGCATTGTCCGGCCAACTGTTGAGTGGGGCAAAGCGCTGGTTGCCGGTGCCGCCACCACCGCGCCCATCGGCGATACGATAAGAACCTGCTGCGTGCCACGCCATGCGGATCATCAGGCCACCGTAGTGTCCCCAATCGGCCGGCCACCAGGACTGGCTGTCGGTCATCAGGGCTTTTAAATCCTGTTTCACGGCTTCCAGGTCCAGGGACTGGAAGGCGCGGGCATAATCAAAGTCGTCATCCATCGGATTGGTCTTGCGGTCATGCTGATGCAGGATGTCGAGGTTGAGGGCATTTGGCCACCAATCCATCGGGCTTTTCCCGCTGGTGGTGTGTCCGCCGTGCATTACCGGACACTTGCCGGTTGAAGGGGAGGGTTTGTCAGTCATAGCGTTTCGTCCTTTGTGCAATGGTTCAGGTGACAAGTCGCCCCCTAAACGTTAGAAGAACATCGCGTTTTATCCAGCACAAACCCACATACAGAGGTCAAACTCTCAGGCAGGTGCGCCAATGCGATTACCATGATGCTATCTTGCGCCTTGCAACGGGAGGGGTAAAAGGAAGAAAGTGAATGGGGTTAATCGTAAAAAGCGTTTAAGGATGGTTTTTTTAATTGAAAAGCAGGTTGAAGGGTGTCCTTCAACCCACAGTTGTTAGCTGACCAGTTCCAGTCCGGGGCCCCGGTGGCCGCTGAGAATACGCGCTTCGCGCTCTTTGAGTCGCTTGAGGTAACAACGCAGGGTCTTACTGATGCGGGTACTGCGCTTGATGTTGTCCAGCTTAGACCAACTGGCGCGCTCAGCATTGTTGACCAGTTTGGTGATGCTTTTTTCCGACGGGTTGGAGAAAATGTGTTTCACATTGCCAAATCCCCGTGCGGGAAGAATGTTGATATCGCCCACGTACTGTTGGTCGATCACCGAACGGATTTTGTGGATACCCAGTTTCGCGCCCTTGTTGGACACCAGGCTCTCCATCATATCAAAGGCGTAGATGCTGTTAACTTTGGCCAGATTGGTAATGTGGCGCCAGGTAATCGCGCCAATACCGTTGCTGTGTTTCTTGTCACGGGACAGAAACGGTACCGCCAGCGGGTTGGTCTGGCTGACAATACTGTGGTTCACACCGTACAGGCGTGCCAGACGCTGGAAGGGCATGTCAGCCATCAGTGACCCGTCCACAAAACGGCGGTTGGGGATGTAGGGTACGATATCGCCACTGGCGGTTTTGGCTTTCAGTTGTACCGGCGCAAACACCAACGGTATTGCGCATGAAGCGCGCACCGCCTGGGTGATCACCGCATTGGGTGAGGTTTTGGCATTCAACAGTCGACTGAACTGGTGCAGGTCCGACGGTGATACCGTCACGGTAATGTGGCGGCCGGTCTTTTTGTAGGCTTCCTCGAAAGTCATCAGATCAAACAGTTCGATCAGGGCATTTTCGAGGTTGGTGGCATCCAGCAAACTGTTGCGGCCAAACCCTTGCCAGATTTTCCAGTGGCTGAACTTCTCGTAAATACTTTCCGGTGCCAGCGATTCGCGCAGTTCATCGTCAGTACGGGTGCCGATCAACGAGGCGATGATCGAACCGGCACTGGCGCCTGAAATCACTTCTGGCAGGGCATCGTGCTCGACCAGCGATTTGACCACGCCGGCATGGAAGAAACCCAGTCCGGCACCGCCACTGAGCATCAGGCAGCTGCGGCCGAAGGCGTGGGCGGTTTCCTCAAAAAACGACAGTTTCTCGTAAAAATCGACTTCTTTCTCATCGGCTTCATAGATGGCATCCAATGACGCACAGACCTGGTCAATGAATTCTTCAATCAGGGTTTTGGTGCCGATTTTGGCCTGATGATTCAACGTCGGGTTGGAGATGTTACCGAGGTTACCGTGCAGGCCCTCGTGCAAGATCGACATCAGGCCGTGGATGTCTCCACGGGAGCGGGACAGCTTGATACGCTGTACACGTTTACGAATCAGTCGGTAGTCATAGTCCCGACAAATATCTTTGGCCTTCCATTCCGCCGCCCCAGACAAGGCATCGTGGGCCAGACAAGCGTCCACGTATTCCTGATAATTGCTCGCATGTTGGATACTGCGTTCCAACGCCGCCAGGCGGCTTCGATCAGACATAACCGTCTCTCAATTCCGGGTTTACTGCTACATTACCTAAATAATGCAAAAACTTAGAAATTACTACCTAAAACGGGTTTTCCGGTCAGGTTTTAACCACTGCTTTGATCCAGCGCAGGCCGTGAAAACCGGCAGTACTAACAGGTTAGACCACAGTCTATCAGGAATGTCTCAAAAAATCGGTAAATTAGATTGACCATTCTAATGTGGCTGGTTAGCCTGACTGCAGTGTACCTTGTCGACAACAATGATAACGAAAGGCTGTACAACCAACACTATGGACTGGATCCTCGCTAATCTCACCCTGCTGTCAATCCCGCTGGTCAGTGCCATTGTCGGCTGGTCGACCAATTATCTGGCGGTAAAGATGATGTTTTATCCCATCGAGTTTGTTGGCATCCGCCCCATTTTCGGTTGGCAGGGTCTGATCCCGATGAAGCGCCGGGAAATGGCCGAAATTGAGGTTGAACTGGTGCTGGGTAAGTTACTCAGTGTGCAGGAGCTGGCCAGTCGACTGGACCCGGTGATGTTGACCCAATCCATCGATCGTCGCCTCAAACAGGTGCTGAGAAAGGTGGTGAATGATGTCATGGAAGAGTCTGCACCCCAATTGTGGGCCGCCATGCCGGTGCAGGGTAAGAACCTGGTGTACAAGCGCATCGAAGCGGACGTACCCAATGTGGTGCACAAAATGGTCGACGATTTCAAACACAACGTCGATGAAATTCTGGATATTAAAGAGCTGGTGGTTAATCACCTGACCAACGAACCGGAGCTGATCAACGAGATCTTCCTGACCGCCGGCGAGAAAGAATTTCCGTTTATCGAGCGTTCCGGGCTGTATTTCGGCGCCTTGTTTGGTTTGATCACCATGGTGGTGTGGTATTTCAACCCCATCTGGTGGGTGCTGCCACTGGGCGGTCTGGTGGTTGGCTATGCCACCAACTGGATTGCGATCAAAATCATTTTTGAACCCAAACGGCCGATCAAGTTTGGCGGACTGACATTCCAGGGCATGTTCCTCAAGCGTCAGAAAGAAGTGTCCCGGGTCTATTCAGACATCATTGAGCAAAAGCTGATCAACTCGAAAAACATCACCGACATTGTGTTGCACGGCTCGGGCTCGGCACAACTGCTGGAACTGATTGAACTGCATGTTAACGATGCCATTGAACGGTATGTGGCGATCGCACAGCCGTATTTTGCGCTGGGGGTTGGCTCCGAGAGCTACTTCCGAATGAAAAAGATGGCGGTTGAGCAAATCTTCAATAGCTCGGACAAATACCTCCAGTATGCCCATGAATATGCCAACTCGGCGCTGATGGTCGGTGACGATTTGTGCGAACGTATGCAGGCACTGAGCCCGGAAGAGTTTGAAGGCGTGTTGCGCCCGGCGTATCAGGCCGACGAGTGGAAGCTTATCGTGGTGGGCGCTGTGCTGGGCATGTTGGCGGGCTTTGGGCAGCTGTACCTGGTCTGATCCCGTCCTGTTCAACCGGTGTAAGCCGCTTTGCTGACCTGTCGCGCTGCTATGGATTGAGATGGTCGTAAATCGCCACCAGGCTCTGGGTCAGTTTATGACGGGGTGCTAACGCAATCAGTGGCTGCTTGGCCTGATGGGATTCGCGCATTTTCACCGACTGATTCACGTAGTGCGGTATCACCGGATAACCTTCCTCAATTAATTCATCAATGATTTGGCGGGGCAAATTGGCCTGTTGCATAAACTGGTTGGCAATGATCCCTTCAACCGCCAGTTGCGGATTATGGTCTTCACGAATTTCGGCAATTTTCTGCTGCAGGGCGTACAGTCCCTGGCGGGCGAAATCATCACAATCAATCGGGATCAGGCAGCGCTGAGCAGCGATCAATGCTGACATGCTGTAGAAGTTTAATGCCGGCGCAGTATCAATGTAGATGTGATCATAATCGTCGGCCATGTCTGCCAATGCCTCACGCAGTTTGTAAATTTTGTGGCGGCTGTCCAGTTCACTTTCCAGCTCACTGAGGCGCTGACTGCCGGGAATAATGTCCAGGTGCTTGATGCTGGTGGTGTGACAGAACTCTTTGGCTTTGCGGCGATGCAGGTGGAAGGTGATGGTCTGTTCAAACAGGTCTGCGATGGTACTGTCACCCTCAGGTTGCAGGGCATTCAGGTAGGCCGTGCTGTTGCACTGGGTGTCCAAATCCACCAACAGTGTTCGCTTGCCCCGACTGGCCGCAATGGCGGCAAGGTTTACAGCGAGGCTTGATTTACCCACACCACCTTTCTTGTTGAACAGCACTCGTATCATCGTCCTTGCCCCTTGCAATGAGTTAATTCAAGACCTTGTACAAAGTGTACACAATGTGAAATGATACGTTTATTCATGCCAGTTATCGACAACTATTATGAAGACGGCAGAACGGATTTTGGTGACCTCACTTGCGCTGTTTAATCAGCACGGGGAGGCTAATGTCAGCAGTGTCGATATCGCCCTTGAACTGGACATCAGTCCGGGCAATCTCTACTACCACTTCAAAGGCAAAGAAGTCATTGTGTCTGCGCTGTATGAGTTGTACAGCGAACAAATGAGCAAATTGTTGCGCGCTGCGGACCGTCACCCCCTCAGTCTGGAAGACTTTTTTTACTTTCTGTATTTGTTGCTTGAAAAAGGGCAGCTGTTCCAGTTTTTATTTCATAACCCCGCAGACCTGTTGGATAAGTACCCGGCACTGGCCAAACCCTTTCGCCAGCAACTTGCTCAGCAGGAGCGTTGTATTCTGGGGTTGCTGGAAGGGTTTGCCGCCCAGGGGCAGCTTGATGTATCACGGGCACAGTGTCAGCAGATGATGGAACTGATTGGGTTGGTCTATACCCAATCGGCCAGCTACGCTGCATTGAAGGGACAAAACACACAAGATGAGATCCAGGTGTACCGCGCATTGGCGAGTATTCTGTTTGCCATTTTGCCGCACATGCGGTTGCCCGAAGGCGAGTTACACCACCTGCAAGATGCGATTGCCGGTCAGTCGTTAGCTGTGGCTGATGTGTGGCGGGAACTGGAAGCATAAACCAAGTCGCCATCTACACGGTGGCGTGAGCATATTTAGTTAAGTAAAAGGGATTGGACATTGAGCAAGAAAATCAGCTTTCTGGATAAGACGTTCTGGATCACTGAGTCCCAGGACAACCCCAAACACGTTGCCAGTCTGCAACTGTTGGAGAAGCCCGAAAATTCTGCGGACGCCTATGTGCACGACCTTTATCTGGAAATGCAAAACTTCGCCAGCGCCAATTCACCGTTTAACTGTCGGGTAAAAGCCTTTCTGGGTTACCCGCTGAAATTGGTTCCGGTGCAAAAAATGGACATGGAATACCATGTTCAGTACCACCGAATTGATGATTTGCACGACAAGTTCGCCTTGCACCAGTACATCGCCGGGCTGCACGAAGTCTGGCTCGACCGGGACAAGCCGCTGTGGCAGTTTCATTTTATTGAAGACGGCAAGTCCAATACCTTTGTGATTTACGCCAAAGTGCATCATATGTACGGCGATGGTGCGACCTTGATCCGCTGGTTTCAGGCAGGGTATCTGCCGGAACCCCAAACCGAAGGGTTTGTACCGGTGTGGGCCACTGAGCGCAAGCGCCGCCAGCGCCCCAAGCCGGGTCTGCTCAAGTCAGTGTTCGGCGGTTTGCTGATGATGGTGCTGGTGACCGTCGACCTGGTGTGGATTTTCTTCCGCTTATTGCTCAAGTTACTGTATATCAACCAGCATTACATGCCGATCCCGTTTTCGGGCACCAAGACCTTACTGACCGGGCAGGTAAAAAAGGGGCGGGTGGTGAGCACGGTGGATCTCGATTTTGCCCGTATAAAGCGCCTCAGCAAACGGGCCCGCGCGTCTGCCAATGAAATTCTGTTGTGTTGTTTTGACATTGGCGTGCACCGGTTTCTGCGCGACTTTGGTCATCGTTTTGATAAAGCGCTGTACACCAATATGCCGATCAACCTGCGCAAACCCGGTGAACAGGTGGGCGGTAACAAGATTGCTATCGTGCCGGTCAGGCTGGCACACGGTAAAACCGATCCCTATCTGCGTTTGCGTCAGATCATCGAAAATCACCGCATTGTGAAACGCGCCGCCAAGCGTTCCCGGCCTACTGCGTTCAGTGCTTATACCATCGTGATCCAGTCATTTGCGCTGCTGTTTGAATGGTTGCGGATATCCGATTGGGTGAAGCCGATTGCCAATATTCTGATTTCCAATGTGCCGGGCCCGACGGAAACCCGTTACCTGAAAGATGCCAAGCTGTTGGCGTGTTATCCGATCAGTACCATGACCCCTGGCGGTGGCGTCAACATTACGCTGATAACCTATGACGGTGTGGCCAACGTCGGGCTGGTGTGTTGCAGTAAACACGTCAAATCGCTGGAGAAAATGTCTGACTACTTCGTCGAGTCGCTGGATATGCTGGAGCGCTGTATTGATGATCCCTCATTGAACATCGAAGACATCGGGGAAAACGTGCGACGGGACCATCTGTCGATTGTGGATGATGAGCCGTTCCATGAAGAGCCCGAACAACACCGGCTGTTTAAATAACAGGGTATTGTTTTTCATACATTTCGTTACAGTCCAGTCAGTGCAAGTTCAGGTTGGTTGGGGTAGGCTTGGCCTGAATCCTTGTTTCGGAGTTGCTCTTGCGGTTGCTGCCTTTGCTTGGTGGACTGTGGTTAACGACGGCACTCGCCCAGCCACCCGATACCCCCACACCCTTCGATTATCTGGACACGTCGCCAGAACGGATTGCGGTCAATCACGGCGTCGGCATTCAGTTGCCCGTGCCCGGCCAGTTTAACGGGCTTGGTGAGCACCACTATACCAGCTTGTTTGAGCACCAACCTTTTGCCATCAGTGTGACCGGTTATCAGCATGAGGACTTGTTGCTGGCGGTACATGCAGAGCGACTGGAAGATAATGCCGGCAGTTTGCATTACGACTATCTGACTCCGACCACATTGAATGGGATCCCGTTTTATCAACAGGAACACTGTATCGAGTTCAGCCGCAGCATGGTGGACAATGCACAGGATTTGCGCTTTTTCAGGGCCGCCGGGTTTGATTTCTCTCCTGGGGTGTATCTGCGTCAGTATTTCAAAACCAGTGTGGATGGGAACGCCGACGTGGTCATTACGCTGGCGCAAAAAACCGATTCCTGTTCACCGATTGCGGTCAATAAAGGGTTTAAGGCGCGCTTTTCCAGCAAAGTCATGCATTACGTCAAACCGGTGCAAACCGAAAGCGCAGAACACCGTCTTCAACAACCACCGATTCGCCATGCTCAATGAACAGACGCTCTTCCCAGTCCTCGGGGTCAAGGGCGTAGGACAGGGTGTTGTCCTGCATCACGTCATCAATCAATCGTTCTAACTGCGGGCGATGATAATCCAGAATGCGTTGTTTACTGCCGCTGAGGTACAGTTCAAGGTAGCGTAGCAGCGTATCCGAACCACCGCCGGTTAACAGTCCCAGCGCTGTTTTCACCGTTCCACCGACCAGGTTTTGCAAAGGCTTGGGCACAAATTGACTGAGCAGGTCAGTGGTATCACGCACCAGGCTGTAGCTGTCATTGACCAGGCGGATATCGGCCACATCCAGACTGTGCAGGGCGACACTGTGTTGATCACTGATATAATGGGGTTTAGCCCGCAAATGGGCGATGATATGGGCACGATACACATCCGTGTTCATGACCCGGATATCCACCGCAGCGAACATCTGCACGTCGATGTGCTGATCACCGGTGTGCATCGCAATGTCACAGTCCATCAACGTCAACTGGCCTGTCCCCGAAGGGACTGCAAAGTTGAAGTGGGCCGGGAAGTGCGGTTTTATCAGCGCGGTAATTTCATCCGCCGTGTAATCGACATGGGCAAGTTTACCCCGACGGATAAACCATTTTGCCAATATGCGCTTTAGCCACAGAGGCCAGGAGTCGGGCATTGCAGGGGGGCCGTGTTAGTGTCAGTCTGGTTAGACAGTCAAGCACAACAATCTTCGGGTGACAATAGCTTGCGGGATTGATTCCCAGTGGCGGATTTTTTTTGTACACTCAACTGGTATGACATCAGATGAGTTCTGGTGCTTGGTCCGACAGGTAGTGTCGGGCATAGAGCAGGCGTGTCGGCAAGGGATGCTGTTGGTCTGTTGGACAGATGTTGAGACAATCCATGCAAAACCGTTCATTGGCAACCTTTGATTACATCGTGGTCGGCGCCGGCTCATCGGGGGCAACCTTAGCTGCCCGTTTGTCGGAAGATCCGAAAGTTCAGGTTTGTTTGATTGAAGCCGGTGGCCGTGATCGCCATCCGTTTATCCATATTCCTTTCGGTTTGTCGCTGTTGCCGCGGGTAGGCCATGTTAACTGGGACTATACCACTGCGCCGCAGCAGGAGCTTGACGGCCGCGAACTGTGGTGGCCCCGGGGCAAGACCTTGGGCGGTTCAAGTTCCATCAATGCCATGTGTTACATTCGTGGCGCTCAACAGGATTATGATCAATGGGCCTCTCTGGGCGCCACTGGATGGGGCTGGAACGATGTTTTACCCTACTTCAAGAAGTCCGAGCGTCAGCAGCACGGTGAAAATGAATGGCATGGTGGTAATGGGCCTCTGAGTGTCGAAGACCTGCGTCATCAGAACGAATTATCAACGGTGTTCCTTGAGGCTGCCCAGCAGGCAGGTGAAAAGGCGGTTGAGGACTTCAACGGCCCCGATCGGGAAGGTGTGGGTTTTTATCAGGTTACCCAGCACAATGGCCAGCGCTGTTCGGCGGCGAAAGCCTACCTCAAGCCTGTGCTGTCACGGTCAAATCTGACCGTAATGACCGATACACTGGTTGAAAAGGTGTTGATCACAGACGGCGTTGCAACCGGTGTCAGAGTGACCGAAAACGGTGTGTTCCGCGAGTTGTCGGCATTTAAGGAAGTGCTGCTGTGTGGCGGCGCGATCAATTCGCCTCAGTTGCTGATGCTCAGTGGTATCGGCCCTGCCGAGCATCTCAAAGCGCACGGTATTGAACCGGTGGTGGACTTGCCGGGTGTCGGGCAAAACCTGCAGGATCACCTCGATGCCATCGTTCAGTACCGTTGCAAGGCCAAAAAAGGCTATGCCGTCGCGCTGGGTGCTCTGCCGATGTACATAAAAGCCGCGTTTGACTATCTGTTTAAGCGCAGTGGCCCTTTCAGCTCCAACATTGCCGAAGCCGGCGGTTTTGTGAAAACCCGTCATGCCGGCGCGTTGGCAGACATTCAATACCACTTTTTACCTGCGATCCTGCTCAATCATGGCCGCTCAACGGCATTTGGCTATGGCTATGGTGTGCATGTTTGCTGCCTATACCCCAAAAGCCGTGGTGAAATTCGACTGCAAAGTGCTGATCCCAGCGTACCGGCTTACATTGATCCCCGTTATCTGAGCCATCCGGATGATCAGAAAGTCATGGTAGACGGTGTCCGTAAAGCCCGCGAAATCCTCCGCTCGCCCGCGTTTGAGCCCTATCAGGGCTGGGAAATTGGTCCGGGACCGGATGCTGAGACCGATGATGACATTCTGGCCTTCGTGCGCAAGCGGGCCGAAACCATCTATCACCCGGTCGGCACCTGTCGAATGGGGCAGGTGAGTGATCCGGAGACGGTGGTCGACCCCCAATTGCGGGTCAAGGGTGTCAGTGGTCTTCGTGTGGTCGATGCGTCGGTCATGCCAACCCTGATTGGTGGTAACACCAATGCGCCGTGCATTATGATTGCCGAGAAAGCCGCCGACATGATCCGTAGCGATCAATAGTCCCGTCCCTGACAGGCCGTTTTATCGCTTGTTTTACGTGACTGAACCCATAGGGCCTTGCGCTGATTTGTGGGTCCGTTAGGTTACTGTTTTACCGACGTGTGAGGCAGGGATGATAAGAAGACGACTCGCGGCATTACTATGGGTGGTGTCGGTGCAGATTTATTCGGTTTGTGAGGCTCAGGAAAGCAAAGCCCAGCGACTTGACCAGCAGGTTCAACTGGCCGTGGCAGAGCACGATTTTCGTGGCGCTGTGCTGGTCGTTCACCAAGGCAATGTGTTGTTACGCAAGGCGTATGGACTGGCGGATCTTGACAGTGAGCGCGCCAATTCCGTCGACACGCCATTTCTGATCGGCTCGCTGACCAAGTCGTTTACCGCCGTACTGATCCTGCGTCTGGCACAGGACAATCGCATCGATCTGCATGCGCCGCTGCTAGACTACATACCTGATCTCGCACCGGCCATCGCCGAAGGCCTTACCCTGCATTATTTGCTCAAGCACCAAACTGGACTGCCAAGCCATCTGGAACGTTTAGTGACGTTCGAGGACAAAGGGGTGTCTTCGCAAGACATTCTGGCTATCATCAACACCGCTACGCCTGACTTTGCGCCGGGCCAGCAATACCGCTATTCAAACCTCAATTATCATCTGGCGGCGATTGCGGCCGAAAACGTTACCGGTCAGGACTACGTCAGTCTGATTGCCCGCTACATCGCTCAGCCGTTAGGTTTGACCAGTACCGGTGTCGAACGCCATGACAGTCGATTGCCTTTGCGCGCCAACGGCTATCGCAGTGGTTGGTTTGGTACCCGGCATGACGAAAACATCATGTCTTATGCGCTGGGCTCCGGGGATATCTACAGCACCCTTGATGATTTATACCGCTGGGAACAGGCATTAGCGGATGAGGCGTTTCTGAGCAAAGCCAGTCAACAGGCGTTATTTACGCCCGCCAGTGCCGAGCGGGGCAACTATGGGTACGGCTTTCGTATCCAACCCTATCAGCGCGGCAGTGAACACCCGACCCCTGGTACGTTGACCCGCCATGGCGGGTCGATGAATGGCTTTCTGGCCAACCTGCATCGTTACACGGATGACAATCTGACCGTGATTGTGCTTGCCAACAAGCGACCATTTCCGATCCGTGATCTGACCTACCGGTTAAAAGAGATTGCGCTGGATTTACCGGCTACAGAACGCAAAAACGCGCCGATGGAGTAGTCAGGATGTGCCAATAATCATGGTGTTTGTGGGTGGCATCAGCTAACCTAACCATAAGATGAATGTGGCAGGATTCCGATCTGTGCGAAGCGGTGGTCGACAGACATGAAGTGGACCGTGTTGGTGGCTCTATTGTGGGTAACCAGTCAAAGCTGGGCAGACTCCCCGTGTGAGAAAACCGTCAGGGTTGTGGAGTTTCCTCCCTATACCTATTTTAATGACGGTGAATGGCAGGGATTGGACATTCAGCGCGGCCAGGCGCTGTTGTCAGCCATCGATTGCGCGGCAAAGTATGTCGAGTTACCTTTCGGCCGCGCGCTGGCATTGATTGAGGCCGGTGATATCGACATGATGTTCACCTTAACCCGCTTGCCGCAGCGAGAGACCTTCTTGTCGTTTGTCGGGCCGACCCACATTGAAAAAATCATTCTTGTCACTGCACCCAACGTCCGCAAGCCGATCAACAGTTTTGATGATATCGAATTGTCTGACCTGCAACTGGGGGTGCAACGCGGTATTTACCTCGGCCAGGACTTCGCGCGTAAAATGACAGAAAATCAAGCGTTTAAGCGGCATTTCTCGACCTTTCATGAAATTGATGTGTACATTGATTTACTGGTCAGGGAGCGGTTGGACGGTTTTTTTATCGAGCGGCGCTATTTTGAACATATGGCCAGCCAGGATCCCCGCTATGACGCCTTGCGCCGACACCCGCTGATTGTCAGTCAGACGCCGGTCTATCTGGGGGTGAGCAAGCAAAGCTTTACGTCACAGCAGGTGCAGCGTATGCAGCAAGCACTGGACGCGTTTGAGCATCGTGATGGTGGGTCTGCTACAAAAGAGACCAGTGTTCAGGGAGCGCAGTGATGAGACGCATTCAAGCCGTTGCCGGCGGACTATTTCTGGTGTTGTTTCTGGTTACCGGTTTTTACATGAAACAGGTGTTTCCAGAAGCCTATGCCGGAGACGAAGGGCAACGAATGATGTTCCGTGCGTCACACATTTACCTGCTGCTTGGCAGTCTGATCAACCTGATGGCGGTATGTATTTCGCCCAGTAGTGATCCCGGCCTGCAAAAATTCCAACACATGGGGGCGTTGCTACAGGTTACGGCATTGCCTTTGTTGTTGGTGGCCTTTGTGACGGAACCCGCTGCCTACGATATTGATCGTAGCTGGACCATGGCAGCCATGATTGCACTGCTGCTTGGTTCAGTGTTGCAAGGCATCGCGGCGTTGCCTCAGTGGTTGAGGAGAAAGGGGTAGCCCTGCCACCTCGAGGACTGAGCACCCCATCTGTGGCGAACGACGGACGAGTTAAGACGCCCGAAAACCGTTCTGAATTCGGTTTAATCGTCGTCCTCAAATGCCGAGGTAATGGAACGGAATTCGCGGATACGATGGCCCACGCTGTTCACGTTTTCGAAGGTTTGAGCAGACAGTTTACTGATTTCCCGGGTCGCATCTTTGCTTTCCTGTATGGCCTGATTGACCTCTGTCAGCGCCTGTTGGGTTTCGGTGGACGCCGCTGCGATTTGCTCCATTTGTTCGGTGATTTCGGACACGTCCTTACGCATCTGCACCATTTCTTTTTTCGAGCGATCGGCATAATCGCTACATTTTTCGGCGGTTTCTACCTGATTGAGCATTTCATCTTGCCAGGCTTTGATCGATTCAGCGATGGCGGTAATGGTCTCCTCGATTTCATCCACGGCATCCTGTGTGCTTTGTGATAAGGCTCTGACTTCATCGGCGACCACAGAGAAACCCCGACCACTTTCGCCAGCCCTTGCTGCTTCAATCGCGGCGTTTAGGGCCAACAAGTTGGTTTGTTCGGCGATTTTGTCAATCTTCTGGCTGAACTGACGGGCTGACTCGCTTTTCTCAACAAGAGTTTGCGTCGCTTCGGCACTGTGTTTGATGTAGTCTGCCAACGAGCTCATGCTGTCGGACGCTTCATCAACCAGATTGGCGGAAGCGTTGATTTTCTCCCGCGTTTCTTTCGTGGCCAGGGACGAGGCCTCAGTAGACGAACTGATTTCATCCATGGCCTGCGTCATTTGATGGGAGGCGGTCGACACCTGCTCCGCAGATGCTGACAACTGCTCCGCGGCACTGGCCAGTTGCTCCGCATTATGTTTGGTTTCCCCCAGTGCTTCTGCCAAATCATCTGTACCTGCATCAATCCGTGACATGGCCGCATAGAGCGCACCTTCTTTCAGGGCAAGCTCGTAGTCCAGCACTGCGGTGGCCTGCGATGTTGCATACACACTACGTTGCAGGGGGAAGTGTTCCGCGTCCCGTTCGCCACTGTTTTGATTGTCAAACAGGGGTAAGTGCTGACGAGCCCAGTACCCGCAAACAAGGGCGGCAACAATAAATGCAACAGACAGCCAGTCAACGAAAAACACCGCGGCAATCAGCAGCGCCAGGACAGTGGCGATGGCAATCGCGCTTGTCATTGAGGTTTTAACCGATCCCTGATACACCGCTCTGGCATTGTTGAGCACATCGTCGTCCGGTGATGATAGCAACCATTGGGCCCCAATCATGCGGTCTTTGCGAAACATCGGGCGCACAAAGGTATCTTTCCATACCGTGCCTGAGGGGGTGTTGAACGCAACAATGCCGCGCCAGGGAATTTCCTTGCGCAGCGCCAGCTTCAATTCGGTGATCACAGCCTCAGGGGTTTGATGATCGAGCAATGAGGTGACGCTGGTATCTATACGCTGATCCTGAGGTATACCGAAAAACGCGCTGGAACTGGGCAGCAGGTTGCGAAGGGTAAAGTCGGTGCCTGTGGAGAAAACAACGTCCTGAGAAGTGTGGCTGGTGGCTGTGCGAACCGCAGATTGACTGCGCTGAATGTGTGGTTCGTTTGTCGCAATGGCTGCTGCCGTCATGGTAATCCTCCTCAGATAAACCCAGTTCTATATGCTGGTAGCCAGGATTTGGATCACTTCTGTTGCTGTGAACACAGTTAGCTTCTGCTGCGCCAATCCCTGTTAAGCCTGAACTGGGCACTAAATCCGGTGTTGGTGCAGCCCCGTTTTTTCGTTCCATGTCAGCGGGTCACAGATGTACATTTCATCGCGGTCATGTGCGAAGGCAACAATGGCACAGCTGCCGTCAATGTGGAGTTGGACCTCAAATAGCAGTGCTTGCATTGTTTCAGGGGGAGAAATGAGCCCTTCTGGCAGTGTGATGTATTGCCACAGCAGTTCGTCATCCAGGTCGTTTGCACCTTCCTCGAGCAGCTTCAGTAGTTGTCCGGGCTGTTCAAGCCTTGCGGTGAAGCGAGTGGTGCCTTTGACGTAGGTTGGCTGACACTGAGGTTCCTGAAGGAACAGGGGAATGTCTGGTTTTGGTTGTTTTATTGCTGGCTGCAGTAGCAATGGGTAAAAGGCGAGATTGAACGGACACAAAGCAGGGACTACCGATGCTGTCAGCGTAAGGATTTTACTGGCGGACACACCAGATCCACCAGGGTATCGACCATCTCGTCAATGTGGCTGCTGTCGGCATAAATGCCATCAATGACCAAGCGGGCCAATCCATGCAGGGTGCCCCAGGTGACCTGGGCCAGTCGCAAACTGTCCAGTGAGTTGGGCAGCAGCCCCTCGGCTTGCCATTGTCGTGTGATGTCCACCTGGTGCTGAAAACTGGGGTAGGCGACGGCTTTGAGGTCTTCGGTGGCAGATGCCTGTTTCCAGATGGTACGACCGAACATCAGGTCGTACAGCTCAGGATAACGGGTTGCGTAGTGGATGTAGCCCTGGGCAAACTGGCGATAACGGGTGTGAGGTGGCAGATCGGTTTGTGACAGAATACGCTGGGCTTCGTTGTGCCAGCGTCTGAAGCCCTCGGCGGCAATCGCGCACAGCAACGCATTCTTATCGGCAAAGTGGTGATAGGGCGCGGTTCTGGACACGCCGACTCGGTCAGCCAGCTTACGCAACGACAAACCTTCAATCCCTTCCTCGTTAATCATACGGGAAGCCGCTTCAATCAGGCTCTGGCGCAGGTCGCCATGGTGATATTTGGATTTCGTCTGGTTCATGGCCACACCCTAGCACATATCTTGACACCGTCAACATTTGCTTTTATCTTGACGTTGTCTAGTTTTAAGGAGTGGCGCCGTTGCCATGCGTTTTATCACAGGAGAACCCCATGCAAGATCCTCGCGACTGTCGTTATGAAAGCCTCGAACTGTCTGTTCAGCAGGACATTGCGCATATCGTGCTGAACCGTCCAGAAGCGCTGAACAGCATGGGGCCGGCTTTCTGGCAGGAGTTGCCCCGCGTAGTGCGGGCGATTGACCACCATGCATTGGCCCGGGTGATTGTGATTTCCTCCACCGGCAAGCACTTCAGTGCCGGCATGGATCTGGCGGTGTTTGCCCAGATGGGCGCTGATTTTAAAGGCGAACCGGCCCGTCGTGCCGAGCGTATGCGCCGCAGTGTGTTGGAGCTGCAGGACAGCTTTAATGCGCTGGAAGACGTGCGTATCCCTGTGTTGGCGGCGGTGCACGGTGGTGCCATCGGTGGCGCGGTGGATATGTTGTGTGCCTGTGACAGTCGTTACTGCACTGAAGACGCGTTCTTCACCATCAAGGAAACCCAGATTGGCATGACCGCCGATGTCGGTACACTGCAGCGATTGCCCCATTTGCTGCCCCAGGGACTGGTGCGAGAGCTGGCGTATACCGGTCGCAACTTCGGTGCCAAAGAAGCGTTGCAGCATGGTTTTGTCAATCAGGTATTTGCGTCTCAACAGGCAATGCTTGAAGGTGTCATGGCCATTGCCGGTGCCATTGCAGCCAATTCCCCGATGGCGGTTTCCGGGTGTAAGGAAATGCTCAACTACAGCCGCGACCACTCCGTTTCTGACAGCTTGACCTACATGGCAACCTGGCAATCTGGCATGTTCCAGATGCCGGACATTCAGGAAGCCATGGCGGCACAGCAACAAAAGCGTATGCCTGAGTACGCCCCACTATTGAATAAATCCAGCTTGATGAGCAGCGCAGCAGCCCGTCAGGCTGAGAACAAAGAGGAGTCATAAGATGTCGACATCTCCCCAGGGACACACAGTGTATCCGCACCTTTTCCAGCCGTTGGATCTGGGCTTCACCACCTTGAAAAACCGCGTGTTGATGGGCTCCATGCACACCGGCCTTGAAGAGGCGCCCAATGGCCATAAGCGCATGGCGGCCTACTATGCCGAACGGGCCAAAGGCGGCGTTGGGCTGATTGTGACCGGCGGCATTGGTCCGAATGACGAAGGTGCGACCCACCCGGTTACCCGCCGTCTCGACAGCGATAAAGCGGTGGCTGAACACAAAGAAGTGACCGATGCGGTGCACGCCCATGACGGCAAGATTTGTTTGCAGATCCTGCATACTGGCCGCTATGCCTACAACCCACACCCGGTCGCGCCGTCTGCCATTCAGGCGCCAATTAACCCGTATAAACCCCGGGCACTGAGCGGTGACGAGATTGAAAAGCAGATCGATGATTTCGTGTTTGCTGCAACCCAGGCGCAACGGGCCGGTTATGATGGCGTCGAAATCATGGGATCAGAGGGCTACTTCCTCAATCAGTTTATTGCCCAGCGTACTAACCATCGGGATGACGAGTGGGGTGGGGATTATCAAAACCGTATTCGCTTGCCGATTGAAGTGGTGCGACGGGTGCGTGAAGCCGTCGGTGAACACTTCATCATTATCTATCGCTTGTCGATGCTGGATCTGGTCGAAGGCGGCTCAACCGCCGAGGAAGTGATTGAACTCGGCCAGGCGATTGAAAAGGCCGGCGCAACCATTATCAATACCGGTATTGGCTGGCACGAAGCCCGTATCCCGACGATCGCCACCAAAGTACCGCGCGCGGCATTCACCTGGGTCACGGCCAAATTCCGGCAAGCGTTGTCGGTACCGGTGATCACCTCAAACCGGATCAATACCCCGGAAGTGGCGGAGCAGGTATTGGCCCGTGGTGATGCTGACATGGTATCGATGGCGCGGCCTTTTCTGGCCGACCCTGCGTTTGTCGAAAAAGCAGAGCAAGGCCGGGCGGATGAAATCAATACCTGTATCGGCTGTAATCAGGCCTGTCTGGATCATGTGTTTAACGGCAAGATGACCAGTTGTCTGGTCAACCCTCGGGCTTGTCATGAAACCGAGCTGGTGATTCAGCCGACTACCACACCCAAACACATTGCAGTGGTAGGCGCCGGACCTGCGGGACTCGCCAGTGCGGTTACCCTGGCCCAGCGAGGTCACACCGTGACCTTATTTGAAGCCAGCGGTGAGATTGGTGGGCAGTTTAATATTGCCAAACAGATCCCGGGCAAAGAAGAATTCAACGAAACCCTGCGTTATTTCGCCCGGCAGTTAGACCTGCATCGGGTCGATGTCCGGCTTAACACCCGCGTCACTGCCCAGCAGTTGAATGAAGGGGGCTATGATCATGTGTTGATTGCGACCGGTATTACGCCGCGTACCCCGGCCATTCCGGGCATTGATCATCCGAAAGTGCTCAGCTACCTGGATGTAATACGCGACAAGGCACCTGTTGGTCAACGGGTCGCGGTGATTGGCGCTGGTGGTATTGGCTTTGATGTCAGTGAATACCTGAGCCATGGCAAGGAGACCCCAAGTCAGGACATTCCTGCGTTCATGCGTGAATGGGGCATTGATATGACGTTCACTGCCCGTGGCGGTATTGAGGGCATGACGCCTCAGCCGGAGCCTTCACCGCGGGAGATCTTCCTGCTACAACGTAAGTCCACCAAAGTGGGCGCGGGCCTGGGTAAAACCACCGGTTGGGCGCACCGTGCCGGTTTGCTGGCCAAAGGTGTCACCATGTTGCCGGGGGTTGAATACGTGCGCATTGACGATGATGGCCTGCACATTCAGTACGATGGTGAAATCCGTTGTTTACCGGTTGATAATGTGGTGATTTGCGCCGGTCAGGAGCCATTGCGTGAACTGGCGGATGGCCTGACAACACCCTTTGATCTGATCGGAGGCGCGGATGTGGCTGCTGAGCTGGACGCCAAACGGGCAATTGATCAGGGCACTCGCCTGGCAGCCGCACTATAGTGTTATCGGGTAAGCGATGAAAAAGGGCGCATCAGCGCCCTTTTTTGTTGGTATATGCGACCGTTTTTCTCGCCCCTTTCGGGCCAGTCAGCTCTTACAGGTACTCGGCCAGCCAGGCCAATATTGCCTGTTGCGCGTCGTCACGATGTTTACCCAGATTATGGCCACCGTCCTCAAACGCCATTAACTGATGGGGCTGACCGTGGGCCGTTAACGCCTGTGTCATGGCAACGGCGGTGTCAAAGGGGACCCGATCATCGTCTTTGGCGTGGATAAGCAGCACGGGCAAGGGTTTTGGCAGTTGATCAACCCAGGTTACCGCAGAGCGCTTGTTCAGTGCTGTGTTGGGAGATTGCTCAAAGTCGGGAATTCGACGTTGCAGCATTTTCTTGAATTTAGGACGGGCCTTGGCAATCGCACTGATGTCGGTGGCACCGCTGATCGAAACCAGGGTTTTTAACGACGGGACATCCCGCGCCAGCATAAAACTTTGCATCGCGCCGCGACTGCTGCCGACCGTGCCGGTTCGATCCGCATCAACGCCGGACCAGGACTGCACAATAGACCAGAGCGCTAACACATCCTGATGCTCTGCGCCGCCAAACTCGTCATAGTCACCATTGGCAACGTAGTGCTTCATGTCACGGGGATCAGGACGCAGATTGGTGGCAATGACTGCGTAACCGGCTTCGGCCAGAGGCATCAGCGAGTGCATCACACTGCCAAACACCCATTGGCCATAGCGACCATTACCACCACGGTTGTAGATCACCGCGGGTAATGGCTTGTCTTGGGAGGCTTGTTTTGGGGATACCTGCCAGCCGGTGATCGCGATGCCATCGACCTGATACACAAAGGTTTCACAGTCCAGTGTATCTTTGTAGGCATCAAATTGAGCCTGGGTGAACGGAAAACGGCTGCGATCAAAACCGGGTTTGCGTTTCTCCATCGTGCTGACCCAACGCTCGAAACTGGCAGTCATTCCGCTGAAACAGCTGTTTACCCGGCTAACCTGTGGGTGCTGCTCGAGTGTCAGCGCCCCACTGGTGGTGCTAAACAACAGTGGTAGCGCCAAAAGAAATCGTTTCATGGTGTTCTTCCTTGATTGAAATGTGCGGGTAACCTACGCCAGCAGCTTTTTATTGGCAAGGTTGAATACGCCCAATGCCTGCGATTGTGGGGTTAATCCGCACGGATCAATACCAGTGCCTGTTGGGGCGGAATAAGATACTCCGCACCGGTATCGTTTATCACCACCATTTCTTCAACCGAGATGGTTTTGGTCTGGCCGTCATCCAGATGCCAGCTATAAAAGCCATCAAACGCAAAGGTCATGCCTGTGGCCAATTGTTTGGTGGCGGCGGGGCGAACACTGACGGCCCGGGCACCGCCCAGGTTGGGACCGGTATCATGGGCTTCATAGCCAACCGGATGTCCGGTACTCCACATCACCGGGATGGAGCCATTGCTGGCCAGTACCGCCCGTTGTGCCGCATCCACATCTATCCCTCTGACCCCCGGTTTCATGGCATCAAACGCCGCTTCGCGACCGCGTTTTGCTTGTGTCCAGTAGTTGGCGATATGCTCAGGTGGTTGGGTTTCTCCAGGCTTTAACACGTAGGCAAAGCGTTGGATATCAGTCACCCAGCGGTCGAACACGCGGATGCCAAAGTCTGTCTGGATCACGTCACCCGGTTGTATGATTTTGTTGGTTGGGTGTGCATGGCCGCGATCCGCGCCTGAATTAACATTGGGGTTTTGATCCGGCGCCCAGGCATCGCTAACGCCCGCCTGAGCCATTTTTTGTTTCAGAAACCGCGCAACGTCGGCGTCAGTGGTCACGCCGGGGATCACCTGTTGATAGGCTTCAATTTGCCACTGGGCGGTCAGCGCTGCGGCCTGGCGCATGATGGCCACTTCTTCAGGGAGCTTGACGGATAGCCAGTGGAACACCAGATCCGTGGCTGAGGTTAGCCGATTGCTCATCAACGGGCCAAGGGCTTGGGTCAGTGCCTGATACTGCGTATGACTCAGGCCATCAGCCTGTGCATTGGTTGGCGATGTATTGATGGCGATGCTGCCCAAGTCCAGCGGTTTAATAAACGCCGCGGCCTGTTCGATCGCCGAACCACTGCGTTCGACCGGTATTACCTGCTGCAACAGGCCCTGCTCGGACAGGGCTTTTGCTTCGCCGAGCGGCGAAAAGGCCACGGTGTGAAAGGCGCTGTCTTTGCGATAAAACAGAAAAACCGCTGTCTGGCCGGCGTTTTCACAGCCCACATGGGCGGCGAGGGGATCGTTGTTGTTTTCCCGACAGATCACCAGCCATGCATCCATCCCGGCGCGGGTCATCGCTGCCGGTAACAATTGGTTGATGCGGGCTTTACGGATCTCCGGCCACGGGGATGGCCCTTTAAAGTCCTGTGATGCGCTGGCCAGGGGTGAAAAAAAGCACGTCGCTATTATTGCCAGTGAGAGCAGTAATTTGTGTTTCGCCATGTCAATTCGGTTCCTGAAAGAGGGGATTTTTATCCAGCCTATCAGAACCTTATGCTGCTGTCCTCGGCTGCGCAAAGGACGTGATTTACCCCGCGAATGCGCGCAGAAGCGAGCAACGGACAGTTAATCAATATCCGGACACTGGCCAATCAGCTCAATCGAGCCATCGGCATTCTCCTGTTCCAGCTTGACCCCGAATCCCCACAAGCGATGCAGGTGTTTGAGGACTTCGTTGTGACTGTCTGCCAGCGGAATGCGATTGTGCGGGATGTAGCGTAAGGTGAGGGAGCGGTTGCCCCTGACATCGACGTCGTAGACCTGAATATTGGGTTCAAGGTTACTCAGGTTGTATTGGGCAGATAAGGTTTCGCGAATATGCCGATAACCCTGTTCATCATGGATGGCTGAAACATTTAAGAACGCCTGCTCGTCGTCATCGTCGATGGCAAACAGGCGAAAATCGCGCATCACTTTGGGTGACAGAAACTGGCTGATAAAGCTTTCGTCCTTGAAGTTCTGCATCGCGAAGTGCACGGTATCCAGCCAGTCACTGCCGGCCACGTCAGGCAACCAGTATTTATCCTCGTCGGTGGGGGCTTCACAGACCCGTTTGATGTCCATAAACATGCTGTAACCCAGGGCGTAGGGGTTGATGCCGTTGTAATAAGGGCTGTTGTAGTCCTGCTGAGACACTACATTGGTATGGCTGTGCAAAAACTCCATGATAAAACGATCGGTAACACGGCCCTCGTCATACAGGTGATTGAGAATGTGGTAGTGCCAGAAACAGGCCCAACCCTCGTTCATTACCTGGGTTTGCTTTTGCGGATAGAAGTACTGGGAAATTTTGCGCACGATGCGCACCAGTTCCCGTTGCCAGGGCTCCAGCAGCGGCGCATTCTTTTCGATGAAATACAGCACATTCTCCTGTGGCTCGGGTGGAAAACGCTTGCGGCTGTGTTCGGTTGATTTCTGAATTTCCGGCAGGGTGCGCCACAAGTCATTAACCTGAGACTGCAGGTAGCGTTCACGCTCTTCCTGGCGCTCCCGTTCTTCCTGCAAGGATATTTTCTGGGGCCGTTTGTAGCGGTCAACACCGTAGTTCATCAGGGCGTGACAGGAGTCCATGATGGCTTCCACCTCGCTGACCCCATGTTTTTGCTCACACTTGGCGACGTAATTTTTGGCAAACACCAGGTAGTCGATGATGGAACCGGCATCGGTCCAGGTTTTAAACAGGTAATTGTTTTTGAAAAACGAGTTATGCCCATAGCAGGCATGGGCCATCACCAGTGCCTGCATGGTGATGGTATTTTCTTCCATCAGGTAGGCGATACAGGGATCGGAATTGATCACGATTTCGTAAGCAAGGCCCATTTGGCCGCGACGGTAGTGTTGCTCGGTAGAGATGAATTTCTTGCCATAGGACCAGTGGGCATAATGGATTGGCATGCCCACGCTGGCGTAGGCATCCATCATCTGTTCTGCGGTGATCACTTCAATCTGGTTGCGATAGGTGTCCAGGCGGTAGTGTTTGGCCACCCGGTCAATCTCTTTTTCGTACTGTTCAAGCAGATCGAATGTCCAGTCAGGGCCGTCACTCAGCACTGCTGGCTTTTTTTTAGCACCCATCATGCAGCTCCTTGTCGTTGCCGTTCGAGGCTTTTCTGAAACAGCTCCCTGAATACCGGATAGATGTCTTCCACGGCGCGAATGTGCTTCATGGCGAAGTTGTCATGCATCTCCTTGAGTTTGAGGTATTCCCGCCACAGGCTTTGGTGCTGGCGTTCGGTGATCTCGATGTACGCGTAATAGCGGACCAGCGGCAGGAGTTGTTGATGCAACAACTGACTGCACTGGGGAGAATCGTCGGCCCAGTTGTCACCATCGGAGGCCTGCGCGGCATAGATATTCCATTGGTCAGAAGGAAAGCGTTGTTTGATGATGTCGTGCATCAGGTGCAGGGCACTGGACACAATGGTGCCGCCCGTTTCCTGGCTGTAGAAAAACTCCTGCTCATCAACTTCTTTGGCCTGGGTATGGTGACGAATGTAGATCACTTCGACGTTTTTATAGGTACGGGTTAAAAACAGGTACAACAGGATATAGAAGCGTTTGGCCATGTCTTTGGTGGCCTGATCCATAGAGCCGGACACGTCCATCAGACAGAACATGACCGCCTTGCTGGTCGGTACCGCACGCTTTTCGTAATTGCGAA
The DNA here is from genome assembly GCF_020687825.1 of Fluctibacter halophilus. Lineage (GTDB taxonomy): Bacteria > Pseudomonadota > Gammaproteobacteria > Enterobacterales > Alteromonadaceae > Fluctibacter > Fluctibacter halophilus. Next base: position 1,704,681 of record NZ_JAJEWP010000001.1, on the reverse strand, counting down.
AGCGAAGGTCAAAGGTATCGATAAACGGCACCGCTTTGATGCGACGTTTCAGCTCAGCAATTTCGGCTTCCAGCTCGTCGATTTCCAGCGGGTGCTCGTGGGTATCGTTGCGCAGTTCTTCAAGCTTGGCTTCCAGTTCCGCCAGTTTCTTTTTCTTGCCGCTGGTCAGGGCAATACGCCGTGCCATGGAGCCTTTCAGCGAACGCACGATATCGAGGTTGCTGGGTACACCGTCGGTCTGATAGCCGGCACGGTAGGTCTGGTACTGAACCATTTTGTCGAGCTGATTTTTTTTCAGGTTGGGCAGGGCCAAGTCTTCAAACAGCAAATCCAGGTATTCGTCCTTGGAGATCTGAAACACAAAATCGTCTTCGCCTTCGCCGCTGTCACTGGCGTCTCCATCTCCGCTGCCTTGTCCCTGACCACCACCTTCCGGGCGCTTAATTTTATCTCCCTTGGCAAACTGATCGTTGCCAGGGTGAACCATTTCCCGTTTGCCACCTTTGCCGGTGTGGAATATGGGTTCGGAAATGTCGCGGGTGGGAATGCTGATTTGCTCGCCGGTATCCACATCGGTGACACTGCGCTTGCTGATGGCATCCGATACCGCATCTTTGATTTGCTGTTTATAGCGGCGCAAAAAGCGCTGCCGATTGACAGTGCTTTTGCCTTTGGTGTTTAAACGCCGATCGATAAAGTGAGCCATACTGCTAGCCTCTCATCGGATTACGATGACTTTCGTACCCGCAGGTACCATTCACACAACAGTCGTACTTGTTTCTTGGTATAGCCTTTCTCGGTCATGCGTTTGACGAAGTCGTCGTGTTTTTTCTGATCCTCAGCAGAGCCTTTGGCATTGAAAGAAATGACCGGCAGCAAGTCTTCGGTATTAGAGAACATTTTCTTCTCGATCACTGTGCGCAGCTTCTCGTAGCTGGTCCAGGCAGGGTTTTTGCCTTTATTGTTGGCCCGGGCACGAAGCACAAAGTTAACGATTTCGTTGCGGAAATCTTTCGGATTACTGATCCCGGCAGGCTTCTCAATTTTCTCCAGTTCACCATTAAGCGCTTCGCGATCAAACAGTTGACCTGTTTCCGGATCGCGGTATTCCTGATCCTGGATCCAGAAGTCGGCATAGGTCACATAACGGTCAAACAGGTTCTGACCGTATTCGGAGTAGCTTTCCAGATAGGCGGTCTGGATTTCTTTACCAATAAACTCCACATATTTGGGGATCAGATAGCCTTTCAGGTGTTCCTTGTAGCGGTCCGCCAATTCGGAGGGGAATTGCTCACGTTCAATCTGCTGTTCCAGCACATAAAACAGGTGAACAGGGTTGGCAGCCACTTCCTGGTGATCGAAGTTAAACACCCGAGACAGGATTTTGAACGCAAAGCGGGTCGACAGGCCATTCATGCCCTCATCCACACCGGCGTAATCTCGGTATTCCTGATAGGACTTGGCTTTGGGATCGGTGTCTTTGAGGCTTTCGCCATTATAGACCCGCATCTTAGAGTAAATGCTCGAGTTTTCTGGCTCCTTCAGACGTGACAGGACCGAAAACTGTGCCAGCGACTCCAGGGTATCGGGTGCGCAGGGCGCACCGCTGAGCTCACTGCTTTGCAGCAGTTTCTCATAAATGTGGATCTCTTCGGTTACCCGTAAGCAATAGGGGACTTTAACGATATAGACACGATCGAGAAACGCCTCGTTGTTCTTATTGTTGCGGAAACTTTGCCATTCCGACTCATTGGAATGGGCCAGGATCAAACCATCGAAGGGCAGGGCAGAGAAGCCTTCGGTGGGGTTGTAGTTACCTTCCTGGGTCGCGGTAAGCAGCGGGTGTAGCACCTTGATGGGTGCTTTGAACATCTCGACAAACTCCATCAGGCCTTGGTTGGCTTTGCACAGCGAACCAGAGTAGCTGTAGGCATCGGGGTCATTCTGGGCAAATTCTTCGAGGCGACGAATGTCGACTTTGCCCACCAGTGCGGAAATATCCTGATTGTTTTCATCGCCGGGTTCGGTTTTGGCAATGCCCAGTTGATCCAACACCGAAGGATAGAGTTTCACCACCCGGAACTTGCTGATATCACCGTTAAATTCATGCAGGCGTTTGCGTGCCCAGGGCGACATGATGGTTTTCAGGTACCGGCGCGGAATACCGTATTCTTTTTCCAGAATGGCGCCATCTTCGTTGGCGTCAAACAGGCTGAAGGGATGGTCATTGACCGGTGAGCCCTTGAGCACATAGATCGGTACTTTCTGCATCAGCTCTTTGAGCTTCTCCGCCAGCGAAGACTTACCGCCACCCACCGGGCCGAGCAGGTACAGAATTTGTTTTTTCTCTTCCAATCCCTGCGCAGCATGACGCAAGTAGGACACAATCTGTTCGATGGACTCTTCCATGCCATAGAAGTCATTGAATGCTGGGTAGCGGGCAATTACCCGGTTGGAAAATATCCGGCTAAGGGTCGGATTTTGTGAGGTGTCGACCATTTCGGGTTTACCAATGGCCTCCAGTAGTCGTTCTGCAGCATTGGCATAGGCGCTGGGATCCTGCTTACAAATGTCGAGGAATTCCTGAATGCTGTATTCTTCTTCTTTGTGCGCCTCATAACGTTGTTGATAGTGTTCAAAAATACCCATTTCACACTCCTGAAGAGAAAAACGTGGGAGAGTCACTACTAAGGTTAGACAGTTTTTTTCACCTATGTGCAGGAGATTTAGAATAAAAGTTGATAATGGGTGATGATTTGCGATGAATTGCGCTGGGGACAAGGGGAAATCACCCAACACGCTGAAAAAAGACAAAAAAAACGCCCTCACAGGAGGGCGTTTTCTCAGGCGTAAAGGAGACTAGCCGGCGAAGTTTTGCGCGGCGAAGTCCCAGTTAACCAATGCCCAGAAACCTTCCAGGTACTTAGGACGCAGGTTACGGTAATCAATGTAGTAGGCGTGTTCCCACAGGTCAACTGTCATCAGCGGGGTGACGCCGGCGTCAGTCAATGGGGTCGCAGCATTGCTGGTGTTTACGATATCCAGGCTGCCATCCGCCGTTTTTACCAGCCAGGTCCAGCTGGAGCCGAAGTTGTTGACCGCTTTGTCGTTGAAAGCGGCCTTAAAATCGTCGAAAGAACCCCACTTGGCATTGATCGCATCGGCCAAAGCACCACTTGGCTGGCCACCACCGTTGGGGCTCAGGCTGTGCCAGTAGAAGGTGTGGTTCCAGATTTGTGCAGCATTGTTGAACACACCACCGTCGGAATTCTTAACGATATCTTCCAGGCTCATGTTTTCCATGTCGGTGCCTTCAACCAGGCCGTTGAGCTTGGTCACGTAGGTCGCGTGGTGCTTACCGTAGTGGTATTCAAGGGTCTCTGCAGAAATGTGCGGCTCCAGAGCGTTTTTCTCGTAAGGCAGCGCAGGTAGTTCAAAAGCCATGTTGTATCTCCGTTAGTTGATGCATTAGACCTATCAAGCGGGTCAGGCCTCAAATGCTAGACGACAAAAAGCCGGGATGAAAGGCTCCCGGTCGGGTTTTTTTAGTACCCTTTTGCATTAACTATATGGGAGCACTGAAAATTTTCTCAAGGTGCCAGCGTGACATTCTTGGAAATTTGTTGCCGGTGCCCGGCATTTGTGGGCACCCGAGGCGACTTCCGTTGGTTTCGGCCCTTGAAAAAGGTACACTTGGCACCATCTTTTCACCACGGTTAACCAAGAGAATCCCGATTTATGGAAACGGTCGATAAAATCAAGCAGCAGATTGCCGAGAACCCTATTCTGATCTACATGAAAGGGTCACCCAAACTGCCAAGTTGCGGTTTTTCCAGCCAGGCGTCACAGGCGTTGATGGCGTGCGGCGAACAGTTTGCTTATGTTGATATTTTGCAGAACCCTGACATCCGTGCTGAGCTACCAAAGTTTGCCAACTGGCCAACCTTCCCACAACTGTGGGTAGATGGCGAGCTTGTGGGTGGCTGTGACATCATTCTGGAAATGTTCCAGCAGGGTGAACTGCAGCCGCTGATCAAAGAAACGGCGCAAAAGTACGCTTCCGACGAAGCAGCCGCGCAGGACAGTGAATAAACACACGGTTAGAAACGAAAAAAGCGCCTTTAAGGCGCTTTTTTTGTCTTTAACGTTGAGGATTAACTGACTTCTTTGAACAAGGATTCATCGATAATGGTGGTGTCGATGATCTGTTGGGCCATTTGCACACAGCGGCCACACTGGCTGCCAACACCGAGTTGCTCTTTGAGCTCACGCACGCTGCCGACACCTTGTTCGGTGACAGCTTTCTTGATGGCGCGGTCGGTAATGCCATGGCACAAACAAACGTACATTCAGCTAAACTCCTCTAATAGTGCAAATGATAATAATTGTTATTTGTACATAACGCAAGCAAAAAACGTTTCTTGTTGATGGACGAGTAGAGGCATTTTGTGCTGCATCGGGGACCTGCAAAAAAAGTTGAGTGAAATCATTGGTTTTTTTCAGTCCGTACCCATATCCAAGGCGATAAAGGGGCGCGCTGTTGTCGCGCCCCTCAACTCGCTCAGCCTTTAAGACAATAATGGGAGAAAATAATGAGTGTATTAGTTGGACGTCCTGCGCCTGATTTCACTGCCGCTGCTGTATTGGGCAACGGAGAAATCGTCGATGAATTCACATTAAGCGATGCCATTAAAGGCAAAAAAGCGGTCGTTTTCTTTTATCCGTTGGACTTTACCTTTGTATGTCCTTCAGAACTGATCGCGTTTGATAAGCGTTTTGAAGAATTCAAGAAGCGTGGTGTTGAAGTGATCGGTGTTTCCATCGATTCTCAGTTCAGCCACAACGCATGGCGTAACACTGCCGTGAACGACGGTGGTATCGGCCCGGTCAACTACACCCTGGTTGCTGACGTGAAGCACGAAATCTGTCAGGCCTATGACGTTGAGCATCCTGATGCAGGCGTTGCCTTCCGTGGTTCTTTCCTGATCGACGAAGAAGGCATGGTGCGTCACCAGGTCGTCAACGATTTGCCACTGGGCCGTAACGTTGACGAAATGCTGCGCATGGTTGACGCGTTGGCGTTCCACCAGGAGCACGGTGAAGTGTGTCCTGCTGGTTGGCAAAACGGTCAGAAAGGTATGGATGCCAGCCCGGAAGGTGTTGCCAAGTACCTGTCTGAAAACGCTGACGGCTTGTAATTCACAAGCATCGCGTAAGAAAAAAGGCCGCTACTCAGCGGCCTTTTTAGTGGTCGTAACAGTACTAGTGAACAAATACCGGTTCACCAATCCAGCTCCACACAATGATAGAACTGACCATTAGGATAACCAGCAGGATCAGGCCACAGGTTACCACCGAGCTGGCATAGATAAAGCCTTTGTCTTCAGGAATGTGCATCAGAATGGGCACACCGGAATAGAGCAGGTAAATCGAGTAACTCAGGCCCACAAAACCGATCATCATCACGAACCACAGCGCTGGATAGAAGGCGGCGAAACCAACCATGAACAGCGGTGTAGCGGTGTAGGCTGCCAGTTCCAGTGATTGGGTATAGGTAGGTTGGGTGTCAAAAATCTTGGCCAGCTCGTGGATCATGACGGCCAAAGCCACCACCCCTGCCAGCAGCCCGAAATACATGCCTACTGACAAGGTGAGGGCGGTTTCAGACGACAGCTTGATCAGGTCGCCTGCACCAATGCTCCAGCCCAGATGTGCACTGGCGTAATAACTGACCAGCGCCGGGATCAGGGCGATGATGGCGATGTGACTCAGGCTCTGGGTATAACTTTCGTGTTTTTCATCGATGCTTTGCCATTCTTCTTTGGGATGGGTATAGATACCCAGCAGGTGACTCAGAATCATAAAGCGTACTCCTTGGATGGCTCACTACCACGTCGATGAGCTGTGTTAACAACTCGTTAACAAGCAGTGTGTTGCAGGTTGGTGAAAAGATCAACAGTTTTATTGCGCGATGCGCTAACCCTTGCGCTGTCACTGGGCGAATGCACACAAACATGGCAAAATACGCCCCCGTTACGCCGACACCCAAGCGGCGGAGTCATTAATTGCCAGCGCGGAATCCAGCTTTATGTCCGATCACATCAATTCTCTGATAGCGCCCATTCACCAGTTTCTTCACTGCCGCACACCGCAGGCGTGGCTGGATGAAGCGGTAAAGCCCGATCGCTTGCCCGTGGTATTGATTGATCATTTGGTTTGTGAGCTTAAAGCGGCCCAGTCTGCCATGTACCTGATCCGCAAGTATGCGGTGGATGCAGACAGTGGGCAGGCATTGCTGCAGTGGCTGAAGCCGTTCGAAGACTACACTTATCGCCAGGAGGGCGATTGGCGTTCACTGGTCGAGAAAAACCGCCTCAACAAGTCGATGATCCCCAAAGCAGACAAGCCATACAGCCAGGAGCTTATCGATAAGATGGTGCTGTTGATCAAAGAAGAGCTGCATCACTTTTATCAGGTGCTGGAAATCATGCACGAGTACGGCATTGCCTATCAAAACATAACCTCCAGCCGCTACGCCAAAGGGTTGTTACGGCACGTCAAAACCCATGAACCCCAGACCCTGGTGGATAAGCTCATTTGTGGCGCGTACATCGAGGCGCGCTCCTGCGAGCGGTTTGCCGCACTGGCGCCGCACGTGGACAAACGCCTGGGTGACTTCTATGTTTCGTTACTGCGCTCCGAAGCCCGCCACTATCAGGACTACCTCAGTCTTGCCCAGGACATTGCCGGTGAGGACATCACTGCGCGCGTTGCACTGTTTGGCCAGGTTGAAGCTGAATTGATCAGTGCGCCGGACAGCGATTTTAAATTCCATTCCGGCGTTCCGACCACTCTCTGAGCCTTATAAGCATCAGTGCTGGTGATGCCCTTCCAACGCCTTGCCATCGGCATTATAAAATCCGGAGGCACCGGCTTCGATAAAGCCCAGATTAACCATCCTGAGTAAAAACGGATCGGTATGATCATCACCGATATCGGCATAGTCGGTAGTCTGATAGCCCAGCCGTTGTTCGAAAGCCTGCTGAATGGCCTGCGCATCGGTGCTGACAGCTTTCAGGGTCCAGCGTTCACGATAATTCTCACGTACCACCGACAGTGCAGACATCCGTTGCTGTTCAGGTTGCCAGTGCAGCGTTGTGCGCTCGCTGTCGGTTACTCGTTGGCGGATTTGCTGGCGTTCACAGCCTTGCCCCTGGGTTTCATTGACGGGCAAGTGATTGAGTAAATCATTGCTGATCAATTGGTAGCGTAAAGACCAATCCGCTTCCTGGCGTCCGTGCACTTTTTCGTTCGGGGCATATTCAATGCTGCGCTGGTGTTGATCAAAGTGACGGATCACCTGAATGGCACCGGTGGCGGTGCGGTGGAAGCCTTCACTGAGCCCCGCATTCGGGTGGATATGCAGCACGTTATCGCCATGGCGGACCAATACCAGGGTATCCAAGGTGGGCGGTTGGGTACCGTGCTGACGTTCGATTTCATAGGTGGCCATCAATGTGGACGATTGGCACAGCGCGTTGGCGGCGAGCGGCAACAGGCTGAGCAGTAAAATGACACAGTGTTTCATGGGGTTCTCCAGATACAACAAAACAGGCACCGATCTCGGTGCCTGTTTTTCTGACGGTGTTATTGCAGTGCCGCGTCGGCCTTTTCGACCAGGTTGGCGCTGTGATTGATGATGTGGAACAGCATGTTCTGCTCATTGGTGCCATTGACCATGAACGAACCGGGTCCCTGGGCAAAAATCCCCACGTCTTCACCGGAATGGGTTTCGCTGGACAGTGGCACCAGGGCTTCCTGGTGATAGCCAGGGGTGGTGGTGTCCACACCGGTCAAATCCATCCGCCCGCTGACCGGGTCTGCTGCGTAGCTGGCATCGGCATTGGTTTCATCCCCCAGATTGCGATAACCCAGGCCATTGGTGTAACCCAGGGTGGTGTAGGGCATACCGTCGGCGGCCAGGCTGGGCTCATCACTGCCAACACCGACCACTTTGCCCAGAATGGGGTTGCCCCGCTTGGGGTATCCGGCAATGGTGAACACGTGGCCATGGTCAGCGGTGACAATGATCAGGGTGTCTTCGCTGTTGGTCATCTGCGCCGCTTTTTCAATCGCACTGGCAAACTCGATGGTGTCTGTCAGGGCGCCGTAAGCACTGCCGGCGTGATGGCCATGGTCGATACGACCCGATTCCACCATCAGGAAGAAGCCTTCATCGTTGTTGTCCAGCACACTGATTGCGGCTTCGGTCATCTCAGTCAGTGATGGCTCGCCAGCCACATCATTGGCGCGGTCCGCTTCATACTGCATGTGCGACTCGTTGAACAAACCGAATACCCGTTCTACGTTGTCGAGATCCAGCGCATTGAAGCTGGCCTGGTCGTACACGTACTGGCCATTCGGGTAAGTTGCCTGCCATTCTGCGGTCAGGTCCCGGTTGTCGGTGCGATCACCTTCCACGCTGGAGACGGCATCGTTACTGTTGAACGCGGCGTCTTTGGGCAGGAAGTGACGACGACCACCGCCCATCACCACTTCAATGCCATCCACGTCCAGACCGTCATAGCGCGCTTCAAGGTTGGCTTCGAAGTTGACCAGTTGAGCCGCGATGTCGGTACAGCCGGCGTCAATCGCTTCTTGAGGCATGTCGGAGATGTCTTCCCAGTTGCGATCGGCTGACTTGGCGTACGTCGCTGCCGGTGTGGCATGGGTGATCCGTGCAGTCGAGATGATACCGGTAGACTTACCGGCAATTTCCGCCAGCTCAAGGCTGGTCACCAGTTCATTTCCGGCCACGGTGCTACACTCACCGCGCTCAATGTCCGCATCCACGCCAATCACCCCGACGTCGGTTTTCACGCCGCTCATCATCGCGGTCATGGTACCGGCGGAGTCAGGGGTCTGGGCGTCAACGTTGTAGGTTTTGGCCAGACCGGCGAAAGGGAATTTCTCAAAGCTAAGCTGATACTCTTCACCCTGCAGGCCTTGCATTTGGCCAGCCAGAATGCGTGCCGCCGTGACGGTGGAAATCCCCATCCCATCACCCACGAACAGGATCACATTTTTGGCCGCCCCTTTGCTGGCCGCGGCTTTTGCCGCTGCTGCCGTGGCCGCACGTGCTGTCGCGGCAGTAGCGCCCTGGGTGGCCTCCATCCAGCGATCTTTGGCGGCTTCCACCTGCTGTGCTGCGTCGCTGTACCAGGGGTTGCTGGTGTTGTTGCGGATTTGCGCGGCGGTCACCTGGGTAATCCCTGGAGTACACAGGTACTGGGTTTCAGTGATTTCACTGCTGCCCAGCACGCCATCGGCGTTGCTATCTAGCCCGGAATCGATTTGCAAACCACCGTTGGGGCAGTTTTCGTTACCCACCGCCAGGGCAGTTTGGTCGATGAGTGCGTTGGTACCGGGGCTGCCGTTGGCACCCGCAGGACCTGTGTCACCATCGTCGCCGGAACAGGCCGTCAGAGACAAGGCCAGGGACAGGCCGACAAAAAGCTTATTCAATGTTGCATGTTTCATGACGTTATCCTTATTCTTCGACCAGACCGAGGGCTTGATTGATCAGGTGGTAGACGGTGCTTTGCTCCACCACACCTTGTGCCAGCTGAGCACCGGGGCCCATGGCGTGCAGTGAAATGTCTTCACCGGAATGTGACTCAGAGCCCATCGGTACCAAGGCTTCCTGGTGATAGCCGCTGGTAGTGGTGTCGACACCGCTTAAATCCATACGTCCGGTGTTGGGGGCGTCGGCATAGCTGGCATCGGCATTGGTTTCGTCGCCCAAATCCCGATAACCCAGACCGTTGGTGTAACCCAGGGTGGTGTAGGGCATACCGTCGGCGGCCAGGCTGGGTTCTTCGCTACCTACCGAAACCACTTTGCCAAGGATCGGATTGCCGCGCTTGGGGTAACCGGCGATGGTGAACACGTGACCATGGTCAGCGGTTACCAGGATCAGCGTCTCACTGGGGTCGGTCATTGCCGCCGCTTTGGCCACCGCATTAGACAGCTCGATGGTGTCAGTCAATGCGCCGTAGGCGCTGCCGGCATGGTGACCGTGGTCGATGCGACCAGACTCCACCATCAGGAAAAAGCCGTTATTGTTGTTATCCAGAATGTCGATGGCTTTTTCGGTCATTTCGCTCAACGAGGGTTCACCGGCGATATCGTTGGCGCGGTCGGCTTCGTATTGCATATGGGACTCATTAAACAGGCCGAAAGCATGGGAGGTGGTGTCTGGGTCAATGGCATCAAAACCTGCCTGGTCCATTACATAGGTGCCGGTCGGATAGCGTTCCTGCCACTCTGCGGTCAGGTCGCGGTTATCGGTACGATCCCCTTCAACGCTGCTCGCGGCATCAGCACTGTTATAGGCTGCGTCTTTGGGCAGAAAATGGCGTCGACCGCCACCAAAGGCCACTTCAATGCCATTGACGTCAACGCCAGGCATGCGCTGCTCAAGGTAGGTTTCGAAGTTCACCAACTGGTCGGCAATGTCCACGCAGCCACCATCAACGGCATCCTGTGGCATGTCGGAGATGTCTTCCCAGTTGCGGTCAGCCGACTTTGCATAGGTTGCAGCCGGTGTGGCATGGGTAATACGTGCGGTTGAAATGATGCCGGTCGACAAACCACGGATCTCGGCCAGTTCCAACGCCGTGGTCACTTCATTGCCGGCTACGGTCGCGCAGTTGCCCCGTTGAATGTCTTCGTCAACGCCAATCACACCCACGTCGGTTTTCAGGCCTGACATCATTGCGGTCATGGTGCCGGCAGAGTCCGGTGTCTGCGCATCAACGTTGTAGGTTTTTACCAGTGCGGTATGGGGGAACTGTTCAAAGCTGAGCAGGTTCTCCTCACCGTTATGGCCATTTTGCTGTCCCTGCAAAATACGTGCGGCAGTCAGGGTGGAGATACCCATACCATCGCCGACGAAAAGGATCACATTTTTGGCCTTGAACTGGTTATTGGTGTCCAGTTTGGCGGCGATGTGGGTTTGAGCCTCGGTGTACCAGTCGTTATTGGATTGGTGTTCTGGTAACACGCCAGCATAAAGTGACGTTGATACGGCCAGCGCTAATGAGCTGCTGACCATCCGTTGTAGTTTCATAGTGGATTCCCGTTGATTGAGTCGCGATTAAGGTGGCAGTGCCACAAAAAAATCGCCTCAAGGGTAGAGAGCCAATATGACCACGGGCTGACAGAACCATGACGTGTAGATGGCGGCTAAGTGTCAGATTTATTGAGGAATGATGACAGAACGACGGGCGTCTAAGAATACCTGAACAGCCAGTCAGTTTGTGACAAATGGGCGACTTTGCAGTGCGAATCCGGTGTTATCGACCCGCAACACACTGCCTTGTTCGTACCAATCGCCCAGCACCACACGTACTGCCGGCTTTCCATCCAGCTCGAAACGGTGAACCGCCGGTCGGTGGGTATGACCATGGATGGTCTGGGTTACCTGGTGACGGCGCAGATCAGTGGCTACGGCCTCGGGGGTGACGTCCATGATCATGATGTCCAGCGGATTGTGTTGTTGGCGGGCCAGACTTTTTTGACGAATACGGTTGCCCAGCCAGCGGCGCACAAACAATGGCAGGCATCGCAATACCTTGGATAGCCAACCGTCTCTGATCCGGGCCCGGTATTGTTGGTACTCAACGTCATCGGTACACCACTCATCACCATGACAGATCAGGGTCGGTGTGCCGTACAAATCAATCACCTGTTGCTCCGGCAGCAGTGTCATGCCGCTTTGGCGGGCATAGCGCTGGCCAATCATGAAGTCGCGATTGCCATGAATAAAGTACACCGGCATGGTGTCGGCCAGGCGTTTGATCAATGCAGCAATATGGCGCTGAAAAGGCGTGTCGTCATCATCTCCGACCCAGTATTCAAACAGATCGCCGAGAATGTACAGCGCTTCTGCCTGACGGGCTTCGTCGCTGTGCACAAAGGCGTCAAAACAGGCGGTGATGTCTTCACGATCGGAACTCAGGTGCAAATCGGAAATGAACAGTGTGTATGGCATGCTGGGTATCATCAAAAGGGCGCCACGGCGGGCGCCCGTCAGGTTGACTTATTCGCTGATTTCAACGCGCTCGATGATCACGTCTTCCACCGGTACGTCCTGATGGAAACCGGCGCTGCCGGTGCGTACGTCTTTTATCTTGTTGACCACGTCCATCCCGTCAGTCACTTCTCCGAAGGCGCAATAGCCCCAGCCATCCATGCTTTCACTGCGAAAATCCAGGAAGGTATTGTCATTCACGTTGATAAAAAACTGGGCGGTGGCGGAGTGTGGATCATTGGTACGCGCCATGGCGATGGTGCCGGTTGCGTTGGACACGCCGTTGTTGGCTTCATTGGCAATCGGATCACGGGTGGGCTTTTGCTCCATACCCGGTGCGAAACCACCACCCTGAACCATAAACCCGTCAATGACGCGGTGGAAAATGGTGTTGTCGTAAAAACCATCGCGGGCATACTGCAGAAAGTTTTCGACAGTCTTGGGCGCCTTGTCGGCAAACAGCTTCAGGGTGATATCACCGTAGTTGGTAATGAGAGTAACCATGGGTAGTGTCCTTGATACGAAGAAATATAAGGGCGCAGTGTAACCGATCCCACTGCCATTGTGCAGCCTGTGGCGTGCTCAATTGTGAAGACATATTTAAGTCACGGCAGGGCAGTGCTAGAATCCCACGCTGCTGCATTGTGCAGTCGACGTATTCATTTAAGGAAAAAGATACCATGTTACAGATCTACAACACCCTGACACACACCAAAATCCCGTTTACGCCAATTGAAGAAGGCAAAGTGGGTTTGTATGTGTGTGGTATCACGGTGTATGACGTCTGTCACATGGGGCACGCGCGTACCTATCTGAGTTTTGACACCATGGTGCGCTACCTGCGTCACCGGGGTTATGCGGTCAACTATGTGCGTAACATCACCGATGTGGATGACAAAATCATTCAGCGCGCCAATCAGAACGGGGAAACCACCGATCAGCTGACCGCGCGTACCATCGCCATGATGCATGAAGATTTTGCCGCGATTAACTTGCTCGAGCCTGACATTGAGCCGCGGGTAACCACCCACATGGCGGAGATCATCGACGTGATTCAACGCCTGATGGACAAGGGACACGCCTACCAGGCTGATAGCGGTGATGTGCTGTTTGATGTCAGCTCCTATGACGCCTATGGCAAACTCAGCCGCCAGGATCTGGAGCAACTGAATGCTGGCGCCCGGGTCGAGACCTCTCAGGATAAGCGCGATGCGCTGGATTTTGTGCTGTGGAAATCTGCCAAGCCGGATGAGCCTTATTGGGAGTCTCCCTGGGGCAATGGTCGCCCAGGCTGGCACATCGAGTGTTCCGCCATGAACAGCAAGCACCTGGGGGTTCACTTTGACATCCACGGCGGCGGTTCTGATCTGATATTCCCGCACCATGAAAATGAAGTGGCGCAGTCGTGCTGTGCCTTTGACACGCCCTATGTTAACTACTGGGTGCACACCGGAATGGTGCAGGTCAATCAGGAGAAGATGTCCAAATCGCTGGGCAACTTCTTCACCCTGCGTGATGTGTTGAAGGTGTACGATGCCGAGACCATCCGTTACTTCCTGATGTCGGCCCACTACCGTAGTCAGCTGAATTACAGCGAAGACAATATCCGTCAGTCCCGTGCTGCGCTAGAGCGCTTATACACGGCGCTGCGCGATGTTGTGCCTGCGGACGTGGCCCTTGGTGACATGGGGGAGTACCTGACCCGTTTCAATGCCGCGATGGATGACGATTTCAACACGCCGGAAGCGTTTTCTGTGTTGTTTGATTTGGCCCGGGACTTGAACCGTGCCAAACAGGCACAAGAAACCGAAACCGCGGCCCGGCTTGCTGGCATTCTGCTGTACCTCGGCTGTGTGCTGGGCCTGCTTCAGCAAAGCCCCGCACAGTTTTTACAGGGCGACAGCGATGAAGCCGCGCAGGTTGAAGCGTTAATCGAAAAACGCAACAACGCACGGGCCAACAAAGACTGGGCCGCCGCGGATGAGGCAAGAGACGCGTTAACGGCAATGGGCGTGGTCCTGGAGGATGGTCCTCAGGGGACGACCTGGCGCAAAGCCTGAGGCCTAAATTAGTCCTTTGATCAGGAACTGGTATACACTCTAACAATCCGATGATTGTTGGGGTGTAGTTTTTGTTCAGCCGTTGGACAATACGCGTGTGGGGTGTGGCGATCATGCTGTGCTGGTCCATGGCTGCGTGTGCGCAACACTGGAAACTCTACACCGAACATTTCCCCCCTTACAGCTATGCTGCCAATGATGGGTATGACGGTTTTGCCGTGGCATTGATTGACGCCATGATGCGTGAAGCCGGACATACCTACACCCTGTCATTATTGCCCTGGCCACGGGCGATCCGGTTTGCCACTGAACAGCCTAACAGTATGGTGTTTTCTACCGCCAGGAACCAGGCGCGGGATAACGACTTTCACTGGATAGGTCCGCTTCATGGCATTGAAGTGTTTGCCTGGTACAGCCCCAAGGCGGCGTCTGTTGAGGGGCGGCCGTTGCGACAGGTGATCCTGCGCGATGGCGGCTTGATTGAACGTCTGGCTGAGCAGCAGCTGCTGCATGAACGCTCAGCAGTGTACGTGACCAAAGCGGAGCAGGCGCTGGGTATGCTGGTGCGCGGCAGAGCCGAACAGGGCTTTATGGCGGAAAACATGGTTCAGCGACTGAAACGGGAATACCCAGAAGACATTGCTACCTTGCAACGGGGGGAGCAGGTGGCCAGGCTGGATCTGTTTTATGCCGTCAACCGCGATTCTAACCCCGACGCCATCAAGGCGCTGGAACAAGCCTTTGCGCGTTTGCAGCAAAGTGGCGTGTTAAACGGGTTGTTGCAGGATTTTGATATGGTGCCGGTGCACGACACCGTGGCACATCCCTGATCAGTTTTGTGTTTCAAACGCGCTTTTCCAGCGCTGGGTCGAGACATGGGATTTGAGCAGCTCCAGACACTCATTCACCACCAACAGCACTTCATCTTCCAGGGCCTGCTCTTCGGTCGTGAAGCGGTTCAGGCCGTTGTCGATGAAATGTTCAATTTTATCCGGCGTCACATCTTTGAGCAGGTTGATCAGGGACTGGGTGACGATGTCAGTTACGCTGGACTCAAGGGTACGTTCGATGGTACCGCCCAGTACCGGCACCAGCTTCAGGGTGCTGATGTTGGGGTTGTCGCGGACCGCCTTGCCCACGCTCGATTGCACGTGTTCACGCACCGTTGCGCCGTGCTCGGCGTCGGCTATTGACGAACCCATATGCTCCATCATGGCCGCCAGCCATTCACACAGGATCCGTTGCCGGGGCGCGAGCACCTGGCGGGTGATGTCTTCCAACAGCGGTGAGCCGGAGGCGATGTCTTTTTGCGCATCGCTGAGCACTTTCACTACGATGCGATCGCTGAGTTCTTCGACGAATACGTCGTAGTAAAACGCCATGAAGCGGAACAGTCGGGTGCTGCGTAAATCAATGATCTGGTATTTGTGCAAGCGATACAGGATCGAGAATATGCGCAAAAAGCGGAAGATACGGGCGCCACTGGCCGGAATACAGCCCACCAGATCGTACCAATGGATAAACGGGAAAAAATACCAGCGCAGGTATTCTTTGCGCACGATGGACACTACCCAGCGTAAACAGAATTCACTCAGAAAGATGCCGATAAAAATCAAATCAATAAGGGCAAAATTGTCATGAATGGGCTGGTAGGCATCGACGAAAGCCGGCCAATGGATCGCCAGGGTGTCATAGATTGCACGACTGGCGTACAGCATGTCCAGAATAAGCCACAGTAGGTTGATCACCAACAGACCCAGCATCACTAGGTCAAGCAGCAGCCACGGTCCTTCGTGGCTGTTATTCAGGTTCTGGCGATTGAAGCGCAGCATGTTGAGGTGATCAGGTCCGGGTTACATCAACGTACAGTTTAAGCTTCTGGCCGGGCTGTAAGTACTTTTTCGGGTCAATCTGATTCCAGCGCTGAATATCGCTTACCCGTACGTTAAATTTCCCGGCGATACGGGCCAGTGAATCGCCACGTCTGACGGTGTAGGTCAGGCTGCGCATCACGGCGTTGTCTCGCTGGGCATCACTGACCTTGTCGACCCAGATCACCAGGGTTTTTCCCGGGTGTAACGGGTCGGTTGGGGCCATGCCGTTCCAGCGCGCCAGTTCCCGTACGCCAACGTTAAATTCGCGACTCAGATCCCACATGGTGTCACCGCTGACAACCCGGTGGGTCAGTTTGTGACGGCCATGCGACGTGCTTTGGGTGGCGGCCAGGCGCTGCTCTTGGGACAGGGCATAGCTGTCGAGGGATTTGAGTGCCACCGGCACCAGCAAGTGATCGCCGACCCGGATCATGTTGCCGCGCATTTCATTGACCTGCTGAATCACATCCACCGTGGTGTGATATTCCTTGGCCAGCTTTAACAGGCTGTCGCCATTGCGCACCTTGTGACGTACCCAGTTGAGTCGCTGTTGTTTGTCCGTTTTGGCCAGCGCGTCATTGAACCGGCTCACCCTATCCAGGGGTACCAGCAGTCGGTGAGGGCCGTCGGGATCGGTGGCCCAGCGGTTGAAGCCCGGATTCAGCGCGTGCAGCTCTTTGAGTGTCAGGCCGGCCATGTCGGCGGCCAATGCCAGATCCAACTGGCTGCCAATGTCCACTGTAGCCACGACCGGCTGGTTGTCGATGTGTGGCCAGGCAAAGGCATACTTCTCATGGTTGGCCAGAATGTCGCTCAATGCCAACAGCTTGGGCACATAGGCACGGGTTTCGCGGGGTAAATCCAGTGACCAGAAATCGGTATCCTTGCCCGCTCGCTTGTTTTTACGGATTGCCCGCAGGACCCGTCCTTCGCCACTGTTGTATGCGGCCAGGGCGTGTAACCAATTACCGTCGAACATGTTGAGCAGGTAGCGCAGGTAGGCGATGGCGCCTTCGGTGGATGCAATCACATCCCGACGGCCGTCATACCACCAGGTCTGCTTCATGCCGAAGCGTTTGCCGGTGCCGGGGATAAATTGCCACATGCCCGCTGCGCGACCATGGGAGTAAGCAAAGGGATCGAAGGCACTTTCGACGATAGGCAGCAGGGCCAGCTCCAGTGGCATGTTCTCCTGTTCCAGCATCTCAACAATCAGGTGCATGAACGGGCGGGCACGTTTGGCCACCCGCTGCATGTAATCGGGGTGACGCAAATACCAGTCTCGCTGAACATTCACCCGTCGGTTGTCGGGCACCGCAAAGGTTAACTGCTGGCGGACTCGCTCCCACACATCAACGATTTCAAGGGGCACAGGGGGCGCCGTTTCTATCGCGACTTCAACCTCTTCAACGGGGTGGGAAACCGGTATGGTGCCCTCATGTACGTTGTCACAGGTCAGGTAGTCATCGGGTCGTTCTGACGGTGGAGGGGTGTCTGTAGCCCCCGGGTGGCATTGTGCGGTGACCGTCGCAGCGACCTGATGCTCATGTTCTTGCTGTCGCTCGATATCGGCTTGTTGCGGCGTTAACTGACAACCGCTTAACAGGCTGACGGCCGTAAGGCACATCCAGATTCTCATAGTGTTCCCGTTATTGTTATTGGTCTATTGACCGCTATTGTACGTTTTATGCAGTATCTTTCCACTTTCTAAGCGCGGCAAACACCGATGCCGGTGCCTCATCTGCCAACTGACAATGCTGTTTGACACTGTCCAGCACGGTCGGCTGGGTGACGCGCACGAACGGATTGATCCGCTTCTCACGGCCGATGGTCGAGGGCAAGGTCGGTGCCGGCTTCGCCCGCTGGTCTGAAACCCAACGGGAAAAGGCCTGTAAATCAGCGTTTTGCGGCTCGACCATTAATGCAAACCGGACATTGGCGGCGGTGTACTCGTGGGTACAATAGACCGCCATGTCGTCGTTGAGTTGCATCAGGCGCTGCAAAGAATCATGCATTTGTTGCGCCGTTCCTTCAAACAATCGGCCACAGCCGGCACTGAACAGAGTATCGCCGCAAAAAACACCGAGATCTGAAACATAAGCGATGTGATCCAGGGTGTGTCCGGGTACGGCAATGACATCCAGAGACAACGATAAACCCGCCAATGTGACAGTGTCACCGTCGCCAACCGTGTGGGTAATGCCATCAATGGTCGGGTTATCCGGGCCAAACACAGGCGCATCCGGCCAACGCTGACCCAAGGCCGGCAGGCCATCGGTATGATCCCAATGATGATGGGTGATCAGGATCCCTGACAATACCAGTCCCCGGCGCTGCAAAAAAGTTTCCACCGCGTCCGGATCTCCCGGGTCGACAACCACCGCGTCTTTATCAGTGTGCAAACACCAGATGTAATTATCATTGAATGCGGGGATAGGGGTGATGTGAATCGCTTGGGTCATCGCCTTGCCGTTGTGAACAAACGTAGTTGCTGTACTATAAGAATTCGACACTCGGACCGCAACCAAACCCGGTACATCAATGAAACCTGCGTTACTTGGAAAACGACCTCGCTATCCCCGACAGTGGCAGGAATTGCCTGCTGGCGATCAGCTTCGTCAGGCGACCGAGCTGGCGCTGAGTGACATTTGCCGCCAGATGTTCGGCTATTACTTGCTGTGCGTTGGGGATTTGAGCTGTCAGGTGACCGTCAAAGGTTGTCCCATCAAACAGGTCATCCGCATGGCCGATGAGCCTGCACCCTATGTATCAGCAGTAGGCAATGCCAGTGAATTTCCACTGCAGAAACGCAGTGTGGATGCGGTACTACTGGCCCATGAGCTGGACTTTGCCCAGGATCCCCATCAAATCCTGCGTGAGGCAGAGCGGGTATTATTGCCCAACGGCTATTTGGTGATCAGTGGATTTAACCCGTTCAGTCTGGCCGGTTTGTTGAAGTACCTGCCGGTTAATCCTCGCCAGATCCTCCATGACGCGCGTTTTTTCAGCAGTGTACGGCTTAAAGATTGGCTGAATTTGCTCGGATTTGAAGTGCTCGAAACCCATCCGCTGGTATTTTCCGAACTGTTTTTCGAACGCAAGATCCCCATCGAGGGGCGCTGGCAGTTGTGGTGTAAACGCTATTTACCCCTGTTAGCTTCGTCATACCTGATTGTGGCCAAGAAGCGTGTCAGGCCCTTGTCCCTTGTTCGCCCCAAATGGCGGCCCAAGCCAAACTTCTCTGCCGTGGGTGCCAGCATGCGCGAACAGAGCCACCCGGGCTGAAAAAAAGTTTGCTGTAATTTCAAAAATGGTCGATAACTCTAGAGCGTGCTTAACAATGTTGTCGTTTTTTGATCGGGCTCACTGCGCCAGCTAGCAACGTTTGCGATCAGAATATGCTCAGAATAAACAACACCAATGCAACAGGGTTTAACACGCGCCAAGTCACATTTGGCATTACTCGTTTTTATCTGTAACTGGGAACAGAACCATGTGGTGGAACAAAGTCAACGAAGAAGACCAACGCAAAATTCGTGAGTTGGGGGAAGACAACAAAGCCTTACAGGCCCGCATACAGGAGTTGGAAGGGCAGCTCAGCGAAGCAAAAGCACATGCCTCGCAACAGGATACCGAGCAATCCGAATACCAAATTGTCAGTGAAATGATGCTGGATGGTCAACAGCTGTTCAGTCAGATCAAAGACTCACTCAGCCACACAACTGCGCAGCTAAACAGCGAAAGTGAGCGCGTAGAAGCGGCGTCAGAGCTGTTCACCGGTTCGTCTGGGATGCTGGATGAGGCGGTACAGGGCCTGACCAATATCGATCAGATTGCTGCCACTGGTGTGAAGCATGCCGGAGAACTGTCTGGCCTGGCCAGCAGCATCAGCAGTTTCGTCGGCGTGATTAATTCCATTGCTGAACAGACCAACTTGCTGGCCCTGAACGCCGCCATCGAAGCCGCGCGGGCGGGTGAGAGTGGTCGTGGCTTCGCCGTGGTTGCTGAGGAAGTGCGTAATCTGGCCATGCGTTCCTCTGAGTCCACCCAGGAAATCAATAACCTGGTGGAAAAGATCGAAGAGGGAACCCGTAATATCGAATCCAACATCAACGAAGTGTCTTCCCAGTCACGGGTGTTGGTAGAAAAAACCAGTGAAGTCAAAGACAAGGTCAGTGAGGTGATTGGCATGTCAACGTCCATGGCCAAAACCATTGGTCGTACCGCCGGTCGCACCGCACTGGTCAGTGCCCAGGTTGAAAACATGGACATTAAGCGCCTGGTGTATGACGGCGTGGTGGGTAATGGCGAACGCAATCCTAACGCGATTATCGACCCGGCCCAATCTGAGTTGGTTCGTTGGGCGCAAAGTTTCGGTGCCAAGAAAGCCGGTGATGCCGACCTGCGCGGCATGGAACAAGCCCAGCATAAACTGGTGGAACATGCCCGCGCGGTGCTGAACAAAGCCGGCGACAACCTGGATCACAAACTGTTGGAAATGATTGCCCAGATGGAGCGCACCAGCAAAGATTTGATGAGCAAAATCGGCGCGCTAATCAGTCGTTGATCAGGCACAGCAGCAAAAAGGCGCTACGGCGCCTTTTTTTGTGCGTTTACGCCATGTGTTTGTCGGTGGCGGTGATGGCCCAATGCAGTAAATATACACCGATGGCTGTGTCCACCGCGGCGCAGAACTCCGGCCACCACAGTGGCGTACCGGGATTCACAAACAAGGTGGGATGGATCAAATCGTACACGCCATGCACAATAAACCCGCAAGCAAGAATGATCAGGCCGTCCAGCTTTCGTAACGTGATCGCCACATAGGCAAGGGCGAAAAAACCGATGCCGATGACCATTTCATCCAACAGCACCATGCTGTCACCGGCGTACAGCGCAAAGGCCCAGTAATACAAAGGAAAGGTTGCTAACAGCGCAGCATACAGTCGGGTGGCACGTTCACCGGGACAGTGATGCAGTCCTTTTACAATCGCGGCTGCAATGATGACGCCGCACAGCAAGGCAAACAGGTTCATAGGGCTCCTTCAGGGTAACAGTGGTCGCGACAGGGTGTCGTCCGTTACGCCCCAAGGTAATGTTTGATTTGTAGTGCAACAAAATGCAAGGCGCAACCGTGACGGGGTGAACGGCAGCCAAATCGGGACACAGGTTACAAATTAAACAGTGAATGCCGAGTTGGTATGTATCACGCTTGCGTTACAGCGAGGCTGAGTATACCGTGGTTAGCGTTACGCAATTTGGAGCACAATAATAATGAACAATAAAATCATCGGCATCGTTTTGATCATCGTTGGTGTGGCGCTGGCTATGTGGGGTTATGACGTGTATGACTCGGCCAGTGCCCAGTTGTCGCGCACCTTCGATGGCGACACACCCATTGAAGCCTGGGCCGGAATGGCCGGCGGCGTGATTTGTGTGTTGGTTGGGATCATGAAAGTGAAATAACCGACGCAGGTAGCAAATAAAAAAGGCGCCTTCCAGGCGCCTTTTTTTGTAGCGGATACGATCACTTAACCTTCATTCCCGGCTGGGCGCCTTCATGGGGCTCCATGATCCACAAGTCTTTGCCTCCGGGGCCAGCTGCCAACACCATGCCTTCTGACAGGCCAAAGCGCATTTTGCGTGGTGCCAGGTTGGCCACCATTACGGTCAGCTTGCCTTCCAGATCTTCCGGGGCATAAGCGGATTTAATCCCGGCGAAAACCTGACGGGTTTCGCCGCCCAGATCCAGTTGCAGACGCAGCAGTTTGTCTGCGCCTTCGACGTGTTCCGCCTTGGCAATCCTGGCGATGCGCAAATCGACTTTGGCAAAGTCATCAAAGGCGATCGTTTCGCCGATGGGGTCTTTGGCCAACGGGCTGTTGGGATCAATGCTGGAGGTTGGCTCCAGGTTTTCCTTGGAATCTTCGATCATGGCGTTCACTTTGTCGCTGTCGACCCGCTGCATCAGGGCCTTGAATTTATTGATACCGTGTCCGGTCAGTACCTGCTGGGCACTGTCCCAGTTCAGCGTGTCGTTGAGGAAGCCTTCGGCTTGCTCGGCCAGCTTGGGCAGCACTGGCTTGAGGTACACCATCAGAATGCGGAACAGATTGATCCCCAATGAACACACATCGTGGGTCAGTTTTTGTTTGTCGTCGTCTTTGATGGTGACCCAGGGTGCCTGGGCATCGATGTACTGGTTGGCTTTATCCGCCAGCGCCATGATGTCGCGCACCGCACGGTTGTACTGACGCTTCTCGAAGGCCTCGGCAATACCGTCTGCGGCCTGTTGGAATTCGGCCAGCAGGGCAGGCTCGGCGATATCTTCAGACAGGGTGCCGTCAAAGCGTTTGCTGATAAAACCGGCGCAGCGGCTGGCGATGTTGACCACTTTGCCGACCAGATCAGAGTTAACCTTCTGTACGAAATCATCGAAATTAAGGTCGATGTCGGTTACACCAGCGCCCAGTTTGGCGGCGAAGTAGTAGCGCAGGTATTCCGGGTTCAGGTGCTCAAGGTAGGTGCGGCCTTTGATGAAGGTACCGCGTGACTTGGACATCTTGGCACCGTTGACGGTGACAAACCCGTGCACGTTAACCCCGGTGGGCTTACGCAGACCTGCGCCTTCGAGCATCGCTGGCCAGAACAGGCAATGGAAATAGGTAATGTCTTTGCCGATGAAGTGGTACAGCTCGGCATCGGAGTCGGCTTTCCAGAACGCATCAAAATCAACGTTGTTGGCATTACAGAAATGCTTGAAGCTGGCCATGTAGCCTACCGGCGCATCCACCCATACGTAGAAAAATTTGTTCGGCGCGCCGGGGATCTCGAAACCGAAATAGGGTGCGTCACGGCTGATGTCCCATTGTTGCAGGCCTTCTTCAAACCACTCCTGCAGCTTGTTGGCAATTTCGCCTTGCAGGGCGCCGCTGGTCAGCCAGTCTTTGAGCATGCCTTCAAATTTGGGCAGGTCGAAGAAGAAGTGTTCGGAGTCTTTCAGCACCGGTGTCGCACCGGAAACCACCGAACGTGGG
Source organism: Fluctibacter halophilus (assembly GCF_020687825.1). Taxonomy (GTDB): domain Bacteria; phylum Pseudomonadota; class Gammaproteobacteria; order Enterobacterales; family Alteromonadaceae; genus Fluctibacter; species Fluctibacter halophilus. The sequence goes on along the minus strand of NZ_JAJEWP010000001.1, from coordinate 1,681,616 downwards.
TTTTTCATTTCGGTCGGGCTGTAGGTCGCGCTGCACACATCACAGCTGTCACCGTTCTGATCTTCCGCGCCGCAGCTGGGGCAGGTACCTTTGACGAACCGGTCTGGCAGGAACATTTGCTTTTCCGGGTCAAACAGCTGGCTGATGGTGCGTTTGGAAATATACCCGGCGGCATCCAGCTTGTTGTAGATGTCTTCACACAGTTCGCGGTTTTCTTCCGAGTGGGTCACGTAGTAGTTGTCGTACTCTACGTGGAAATCCAGCAGATCCTGATGATGCTCGGCACGGGTGCGGGACACCATCTCTTCCGGTGTGATCCCCAGCTCCTGGGCTTTGAGCATGACCGGGGTGCCATGGGCATCGTCGGCGCACACGCTGTAACACTGGTGACCGCGCATTCGTTGGAATCTCGCCCAGATATCTGTTTGAATGTGCTCTAATAAATGGCCCAGGTGAATGGAGCCATTAGCATAGGGTAAGGCGCTGGTAACCAGAATTTTGCGTTGCTGCTGAGTCATGGAACCCTGTGTGATGTTATACGGTTAAAAAAAGGACGCAAATGGTAGCCGAACTGGGCCCATTTTGCATCAGCATTTATGACATTTTAGGTGACCGCCGGTGATTTTTTCCCGATCCAACAAAGACAATAGCCTCGGGCCTTTGGCCGAGATCCTTGCCACTACCTTCGCCATCACCGAACAGGAGGCTGTCGCGTGTTGTCAGCAACACGGTGATGGCATTACCGTGCGTTTGCCGTTCGCAGCCCAGACCCTTCACCCTCAGGTGCAGCAGCAGGCCGCCCAGGCGGGGATAACCGCGCCACTGACGATTGAGACCGATATACAGGCCAAGCAGACCCAGCATAAGCGTCTCAACCGGGTACGCAATGTGATTGCGGTGGGCTCTGGCAAAGGCGGTGTGGGTAAGTCGGCCACCTGTGTCAACCTGGCCTTCGCGCTGATGCAGGAAGGGGCGCGGGTTGGCATTCTGGATGCCGACATTTACGGACCGTCGGTGCCGATCATGCTGGGCAACCCGGACGACCATCCCGGCAGTGACGACGGCAAGCATCTGCACCCACTGTCCCGCCATGGGGTAGTGGCCAATTCCATTGGTTATCTGGTGCCCCCCGATAAGGCGTCTATCTGGCGCGGGCCGATGGCCAGCCGTGCGTTGCAGCAACTGGCGCAGGACACCCTGTGGCCGGCGCTGGATTACCTGCTGGTGGACCTGCCACCCGGCACCGGCGATATTCAGTTGACCCTGGCGCAGCAAATTCCGGTCACCGGTGCATTGATTGTGACCACCCCGCAGGATCTGGCGCTGGCCGATGCCCGCAAAGGCATCGCAATGTTCAATAAGGTCAACATTCCGGTGTTGGGGATTGTCGAAAACATGAGTTATTTCCAGTGCCCGTCCTGTGGCGACAAACACGCCATTTTCAGCCAGCACGGCGGCATGTCGCTGGCCGAGCGGGAAGGGGTGGCCTGTGTCGGGCAATTGCCACTGGACATCAGTGTGCGCGAACATGCCGACGGTGGCACGCCGCTGTTGGTCAGCCAACCTGATCATCCTGTCAGTCAGGCGTATCGTGACTGTGCCCGGCAGGTCAGCCGGACACTGGCGCTGGATTTGGGGCTGGGCGACGATCTGGGCATTGATCTGATGGAAAAACGTTGACTTCTTATGGTGCGGGGTAATAATTGGCCGCACTTACGCCCCACAGTCCCGCTGCAACCGAGTTGAACCGATCATGCGCTTATGTGACACCGACATTGTTAAGTACCTCAAAGAAGGCACCATCGCCATTAACCCGGCACCCAGTGAAGAAGACATCAGTGGCCTGACGGTGGACATCCGTCTGGGCAACAAATTCCGTGTGTTTCAGGATCACGCCGCGCCGTACATTGACCTGAGTGGTCCTAAAGCAGAGGTACAGGAGCAGCTTAATTCAGTGATGAGTGAAGAGATCATTCTGCCCGATGGTAAAGCGTTCTTTTTGCACCCCGGTGAGCTGGCCCTGGCGGTAACGCTGGAGTCGGTGACCTTGCCCGATCACATGGTTGGCTGGCTGGATGGCCGTTCGTCACTGGCTCGATTGGGCCTGATGGTGCACGTGACTGCCCATCGGATTGACCCCGGTTGGTCTGGCAATATCGTGCTGGAGTTTTTCAATTCCGGCAAACTGCCCTTGGCGCTGCGCCCGAAAATGAAAATTGGCGCGCTGAGTTTTGAAACACTGTCTGGCCCGGCTGCCAAGCCTTATAACGCGCGGGTGGATGCCAAGTACAAAGATCAGGATGGGGCGATCGCCAGCCGCATCTCGGCCGACGACAAAAACCCCTGATACCCTATCTTGCGGCGTTGAACAGCATGATCGCGCCGCACATCAACAACACCCAGAACACCAGGGTTTTAAACTGCTGTTCATTGACCCTGTGATGTAACCAGTGCCCGCATAGCGCCGCCAACCCCAGCACCGGTAGCATCGCCACGATGTGGCTGGCGTGGTCAAGCAACTGGCCATTGATGGCAAAGTATGCGGTGTAACACAGGTTTAGCGTGCACCAGGTGGCCAGCAACGTGGCACGAAAGCGGGCTTTGTCGAGGGTTGTTGAGGCCAGCCCGAGCACCAGCAGCGGACCACCGGAGGCGTACAGGCCATGGGTCACCCCGGCAAGACCAATCCAGCCAGTGCTGCCACGTTTCGCCGTTGAGGGGGACGAGGGCCGGTAAGACTGCCACAACGAGCGGCCGGCGAACCACAGCACCAACAGGGCAAAACCGATCTTCATTTCCCGCTCGGGCAAATAAGGCACCGCCACAATGCCAATCGCCATGCCACCCAGCATCAACGGCAATATGCGTTTAAGTAATGTGGGTTGGTGAATGTCCCGGTACAGCTTGGACAGGATCACCAGGTTCATCACACTGTTGAGGGTTACCAGTACCGGCAACATGTCGCCGATGGGCAGGAACAGCGCTCCCAAGGCCAGGGCGATGATGATGCTGCCAAAGCCGGTCGCCACTTCGGTGCTGAAGCTGAACCAGATAAACACCCCGAACAAAATCCATTCCCAACTCATGACCATTCCCCGCGAAACCGTTGCCAGCTTAAGCGTTCAAACAGGCGGGGGAAGATGCGCCACAACCACAGCCCCACACGGGGGGACAGCACCGGGCTTAACCAGCGTCGTACATTTTGCTGGTCGGCGCGGTAGATGGCAGCGGCCATGTCATCGGCGGTGATGGCTTTGCCGATGGTGGAACGGGGATGGGATGCGCCGTCACCGTGCTGGCCGAGGGCATTTTGCTCGATGTCGGTATTGACGAAGCTGGGGTAGACCATCAACAGGCCAATGCCCAGATGGCGTAGCTCCGGCCGCCAGGTTTCAAAATGCTGGGATACTGCGGCTTTGCTGGCGCAGTAGGCGGCACGGCCAGGCACCGGCATCAGTGACGCCATGCTGCCCAGGGTGATCACCTTACCTTTGGCCTGTTGCAGTGCGGGCAACAAGCGCTGGGTCAGCAGTACCGGCACATGCCAGTTCAGTTGCATGACCCGGTCAAACACCGTCAGCTCGGTGAGGCTGGCTTTGGAACGGTGGGTGATCCCGGCGTTATTGATCAGCCGGGCCAGAGGCAGGTCACGGGCCAGAAATTGTTGGCAGAACGTGTCGCAGGCGCCGTCATCGAGCAAGTCGAGCGGATAGACCTCCATACGCTCGCGGTAAGCTTGCTGACGGGCTAAAAGCCGTTCACCATCGCGGTCAATCAGGTGCAGGTGATAACCCTGTTGCCAGTAAACCTGTGCCAGCGCCCAGCCGATGCCGCTGGCGGCACCGGTGATGATCACATGGCCATTCATCGCTGCGCACCAAAATAGAAATGCTCAAACGCTTCCCGCGAGCTTTTCTGCGGCGTGTAGCCGAACTCGGTTTTCAATTTGTGGTTGCACAGCACCGGACGGTACTGCAAAAACATGATTTGTTCCGGGCCGGCCTGGCTCAGCCCCAGTCGCTTACCCAGCCACAACACACCGCTTAACAGGGCTTTCGGGACTCGTAGTACCGGTTTTTGGGTGATACGGGCCAGATCGTTGACATCCAGCGCGCCATCACCGGCCAGGTTGTAGGCGCCGGTTTTGTTGTTCAGCACGCCACTTTTGAGCGCACCGACCACATCCTGATCCCAGATAAACACAAACGGCGAACGGGACTGGCCGACTGCCAGCAGCCGTTTGGCTCGAAACAGCGCGGTAATGCGGTTTTGGGTATTACTGCCCAGCACGGTACAGGGGCGCATGATCAATACCCCGGTGGTGTCCTGCTGCTGGCTGAAGTGGTTGAGCATGTCTTCCACCATGCGTTTGTGCCGGGAATAGGAAAAGGCCTCGTTACCGCGTAGCGGGTGTTGCTCGGTCAGCCACTCGGGGTTATCGGCATGATAGCCGTAGGCGGCGCCACTGGAGGTAACGGTCAGGTGTTCAACCTTGTGCGCCCTACAGGCGGCCAGCACGTTTTGGGTACCGTTGACGTCGATGTCGTATTCCAGCGCTTCATCCTGGCCGGGATTGACAATCGATGCCAGGTGCACGATGTGGGTGATGTTAAGGTTACCGACCAAATCGATCAGTGCCGGATCACGAATGTCCATGGTGGTGCATTGAAAGGTCTGCAGGCCGGCGGGAGGACGGATATCCACCCCGTATACCGCACAATCAGGATTCTGACTCAGCGCCGAGGCCAGTTGTTGTCCGATGTAGCCGCCGGCGCCAGTGACCAGGATTCGTTTCATGCGCTGTCTCCTGCCGGGTGGGGGCGACGGCTCCACAGCCAGGCCAGAGAACCGCCGGACACCAGGTGCCACACGCCCCAGAAGGCGGTGATGATCATCGCGCCACCCAGATCGGGCATAAAGGTGAACATCAGCACCAGGCCAAGACCGGAATTCTGGATTCCCACCTCAAAGGTCAGGGCCCGTACATCATTTTGTTTCAGCCTTGCCAGTCGCGCAGCGCCGTAGCCGAGCAGCAGGGCGATGGCATTTTGTGCGATGACATAGCCGACAAAATGGTGCCAGTGCTGGGTGAACAGGCTCATGTTGTTGGCAAAGGCCAGCCCTACCAACAGCGCGAACAGGCCCAGCGAAATCCGTCGCATCGGGGTTTCCGAACGGCTGGCAAATTGAGGGAATTTATGGCCGACCCACATGCCGATCAGCAGCGGTACGCCAAGCACCAGAAACACCAGTGACAGCACCTGCCAGGGCGACAGGGCGATGTCGGTCAGCAAGGCGCGGGTGGCCGGGTTTAGCCAGGCATAAAAAGCGAAATTGAGCGGCGTCAGTATCACCGCGGCCAGGCTCGATACCGCGGTCATGGTCACCGAGGTAGCCACGTTGCCCCGTGCGATAAAGGTGATCAGATTGGAGAAACTGCCACCGGGACAGGCAGCCACCAACATCATGCCCAGCGCCATACTGGCGGGAACCTCTAGGGCCATCGTGAGGGCGCAGGTCAGGGCGGGCAGCAACACAAACTGACAGATGAGGCCAATCACCGGCGCGGCGGGTTTGCGCACCACTCGGGTGAAATCGCGCACCTGCAGGGTCAGGGCCACGCCGAACATCATCAACGCCAGCATGATGTTGAGGACCAACTGGGCGTTGGGATCAAAGCGGATGGTTACCTCATCCAGCATGCTGAAGTTCCTGTTTCAGGTGTGAAATTCGTGAATGCAACGCTTCAAGATAAGCGTCTTTCTGCACATAGTAGGCCATTCGCGCCAGCGGCAGGTAGTCCATACCGCCACTGGTATCCAGGTGATTGGCCTGACGCTGTTGATTGAACCAGTTGAGCAATGACTGGTTGTTCTGTTGCTGGGCTTTGAGGTACAGCGCCACCAGTTCAGCCTGATCGGCGCGGCCCTGCCAGCCCAGGCCGGTGGCCTCAATCATGCCCATCACAAACAGATTGTCATGATGAGGGTGAAAAATGTTCAGGTATAAGTCCGGCGCATGCTCGCCCCAGTTGAGGGTTTGCTTGTCGATAAACGGGAAATCGAGTTTGTAGCCGGTGGCCTGCAGGATCAGATCATAGTCTGCCTGACTACCATCACTGAAGGTAACGGTCTTGCCGTCAACTGACTGAATATCACCACGGGGCTGGATATCGCCGTGCCCCATGTGGTGCAGCGCCAGCGAGTTGATCACCGGGTGCGACTCGTACAGCTTGTAATCCGGGTCTGGTAGCCCGTAGTCGCTGGGTTTGCCAACCAGACATTTGATGATGAACCCGTCGATCAGCTGCTTCAGTTTACGTGGCAGCTTGACGGCACCGCCGAGGGTGTCGATGGGGCGGCCGAGCACAAACTTGGGCAGGAAGTAGTAGCCCCGGCGCACGCTCAAATCAACGCTGTCGGCATAGTGCACTGCATCTACCGCGATGTCACAGGCACTGTTACCACAGCCAACAATCAGCACCCGCTTACCCTCGAAAATCCGCGCATGGCGATAGGCATTGGCGTGCATCAGCTCACCGTCAAACTGACCGGGCAGGGCCGGTTGGTTGGGGGTGTGCAGATTGCCGTTGGCGATCAGAACGCCGGCATACTCGCCGCTGTGCTCACCCTCATCGTCTTGCCAGCTGACCTGCCAGTTGCCGTTGTCGAGGGGACGTACATCGGTCACGCGGGTGCTGAAGCGGTAGTGCTTGCGCAGCCCGAAGGTATCGGCATAGTCGTTAAAGTACTGGCACACATCACGGTGACTGGGGTACATGGGCACGGTGTCAGCCATCGGAAATTCGCTGAACTCGGTCATGCGCTTGGACGAGATCAGGTGCGCACTTTCGTACATGGTGCTATGGGGGTTTTTGATGTCCCACAATCCGCCCACGCTGGCGTGCAGCTCAAACCCTTCGAAGGGGATGTCGTGTTTGCTCAACTGGCGGGCCGTGGCCAGTCCCATCGGGCCGGCGCCGATCAATGCGTAAGGGCATGTTGCCATGTGTGTGGTTCTCAACTGCTAACAAAGAATTAACATTGTACGTTGGCAACGCCCACGGTCACGGTTAATATGTGGCGACTTTATGGTTAATTTGTGCCATCGATGAAAACCGTTACTGCGTATTATGCCGCTGCATTGCTGCGCTTTGCCCAGCAGGCCGGGTTTGATATGACTGTCAATCAAAGCCATAACCAGCGGGTATTGCTGGTTGATCAGGACCGTGCCTGGGGGGCGCTGGCGGATGCCCTTGGCCCAAGTTTGGGGGTGGATTTCGGCGCCCAGCTTAAACCCACCGATCTGGGGACCCTGGGCCATCTGTTGCTCAGCCTGGACACCCTGGGTCAGGCGCTGCACTACGTACAGCGTTATTATCCGCTGGTGGGTGAGGGCGGCGAAATCACCGTTAGTCATGAGGGAGCGCATACCGCGTTGGTGTATATCCCCCATTATCAGGTGGCCCGGGCGGTGCGGGTGGAAGCGGTATTGGCCAGCATTGCCAGTATCGCCGCACAGATCAGTGAAGGGCAAACGCCCCTTGTGCAGATGAGTCTGGATTACCGGGCCGAACCGCAGGTTGTCGAAAAGCTGCAACGGCTTGCCGGACAACCGGTGCGGGACGGGCAGAGTTGCAATGCGCTGATCTTCGACCGCCAGCGTTTATCCGGGGCACTGCAACACGCCAACGGGGTGGTGGCCAACAGTATGGTTGCCATTCTCAATGCGGATCTGGCGGCGCTGTCAGACATCTCTGCCCGAGATAAAGTCATCCGATTGCTGCGCGAACAGCCCAACCTGGACAGGGCGGCGGTAGCCGAGCGTATGCACCTGTCGCAGCGTACCCTGTGTCGTCAACTAAAACAGCAACACACCACCTTTGCCGCACTCAAACAACAGGTGCTTTGCCGTCTGGCCGAGGACGCACTGGACAGCGGTGAGTCGGTCTCCACGGTTGCCGAACGTCTCGGCTACAGCGACGCCAGCGCGTTCATCAAAGCGTTCAAGGGATGGCGCGGCACCACGCCACGACGGGCCAGCGCAGAAAAATCGGCCTGAGGGTTGACGAAATTGCACAAACAACCAGCAAACGGCACAAAAGGAGACGATTTGCGATTGCAAAGCGGCAAAAAATCAGTATCCTTGTCGCCTCTTTCGGTCGGTGTGTAGCGCAGCCTGGTAGCGCACTGTCATGGGGTGTCAGGGGTCGGAGGTTCAAATCCTCTCACACCGACCAATCTCTCTTCTTTCCCCAATTTTACAAACATCCACTACTGGTAGTATTACCGGAGACATGAGCGCGTGAGCGGTCACGTCGAGGTTCACCAAAACGCCGGGAGCGTTTTGGAACATCGGAGCCGTGCGACGATGGCCCGTAGGGCGGAGCACAGGATGTGCGGAGTAAAACTCTCACACCGACCAACTTCTCTCTTTTCCCCAAATCTTAATAAGAATTTCCGCAGGTAGCATTACCTCCGACATGGACGCGAAGCGGCCACGTCGAGGTTCACCAAAACGCCGGGAGCGTTTTGGAACATCGGAGCTTTGCGACGATGGCCCGTAGGGCGGAGCACAGGATGTGCGGAGTACTAATTCGTCTGGAACGAAATTGAACGTTGCGAAGCAACGGGCCGAAGGCCGGAGGGCAGGATGCCCGGAGTAAATCCTCTCACTAAATAAACATCCATAGCGCACTTTTTTCAATGCCATCCATGGCGCATTGACCAGCCAAATCATCCACGATTTGTCGTTCATTGCTATTTGAGCAATTACCTATTGCTCAAATTATTCTGCGAATACCGCTCTTCACCCTCTCACACCGACCAATCTCTCTTCTTTCCCCAATTTTACAAGCATCCACTACTGGTAGTATTACCGGAGACATGAGCGCGTGAGCGGTCATCGTTGAGCGAGAAGTCGGAGTTCACCAAAACGCCGGGAGCGTTTTGGAACATCGGAGCTTTGCGACGATGGCCCGTAGGGCGGAGCACAGGATGTGCGGAGTACTATTTCGTCTGGAACGAAATTGAACGTTGCGAAGCAACGGGCCGAAGGCCGGAGGGCAGGATGCCCGGAGTAAATCCTCGCACTAAAAAAGGATCCATAGCGTACTTTTTTCAATGCCATCCATGGCGCATTGACCAGCCAAATCATCCAAGATTTGTCGTTCATTGCTATTTGAGCGATTACCTATGGCTCAAATTATACTGCGAATACCGCTGCTCACTCTCTCATACTGGCCAGAATGAACAATCTTCAATTAGGTATAGACGACTCTAAACCTTCTACGTATCTCTTCACGAGGTTGTCCTCTCTTACGACCACCTCAACGCTTTTCCCACTTCCTTTTGCTAAGTACTTGCTAGAAGCTGCAACGAGATAGGGAAAAATGTTTCTCAAATCCCAAGGGCGTCCTGTGCTGACAACCTTCGTCTCCCAAACAGGAATAATTTTACTAGATTCTAGGTAAGCTGAAACATCTACAGCATACAGTTCGAGATGCTTGGCATAAGTAACTGTTTTCCGCACATGAGGTATGAAACCAGTAATACCCAGTGAAGTTTGTTGCGATATTGTTGAATTAGAGTAAGTCGTGCTTCCTGTACTTGTCGATTGCGTTATTAATGAATAGTTTCCTGTTGGAGTGGCGCCAAGTATCGGCATGCTGTAAGTGCTATATGATTCTTCTGGTTCGCCTATTCCGTAACCGACGAATATGACAATCTGCGGTATTTCTTCTGGATTGGCGGATGTATAACCATTCAGCTTCATTAATCTATGTATATATTTGGAAAACTCCAAGAATTGCAGATCATGTTCAGATACGCCTTGTTGGCTAGGCACAAGTTGGTAGGTTCTTAGTTTCGAAGCGTTAGTGGCCGCAAAACTACTCACAATTGTCTTAACGCGAGGTGTATGATCTCCGACTTTCACTACACAGCCTTGTATTAGTAAAACAATAACGAGAATGACTAATCGCACGACAACGCTCCCTGTTTGAAAAGTATACGTAAACAATATATCACTAGATAAAAAACCGCTACTCTGTTGATTTTCGTATATTTCACACGCCAAATTGTTAGATTGGTTAGAGTCTACTCGATATTAGGATAGTACTCGGAAGGCTATGCTAGTTTGGAGGGGTAAAAAGCATGACAAGGACAAGTAATGAGTGATGTAAAGCTGTTTAAACTAGGAGGTATTGGTGAACCGATTATTGAATTGATTTCCCAGTTCGCAAAGCTAGAGAAAGAACTCCAAAAAGTCATTGAAAACAATATGGAAGCGACCCTAGGCGTGCGTTTTCTTGCTTCAGAATATGCCATAACAAGCGGTCGGATCGACAGTTTAGGCATAGATGAGAACGGTTGCCCAGTGATCGTCGAATACAAACGTCATTCCAACGAAAATGTTATTAATCAGGGCTTGTTTTACTTAGATTGGCTTCTTGATCATACCGCAGATTTTCAATTGTTGGTGATGAAAATGTTGGGTAACAAAGCCGCAGAAGATATTGAGTGGAGTGGCTCTCGGTTAATCTGTATCGCAAGCGATTTCAACAAATATGACGAGCATGCAATAAAGCAGATCGATAGAAATATCGAGCTAATGAGATACAAGTACTTTGGTGATGATTTGCTGTTGCTCGAATTGATCAACTCACAAACGGTAAGTCAGTTAAAGTCGGCGCAAAAATCAATTACGAAATTTACTGAACCCTCCACAGCAGAACCGCCATCGAAAGCTCAGGTATCTAAGCAATCAGACAAGAGCCATGAGGTTGCTTTAGAAATGGCGAGTGAACGATTAATTGAGCTATATGAACAAGCGTGTGACTTTTGCGCATCTCTGGGTGATGATGCACAGCGTAAAGAACTCAAGTTATATACGGCGTTTAAGCGCATAAAGAATTTTGCTAGTTTTCACGTATTACCGCAGAAAAAAGATGAGCGGTTAGTGATGTATTTAAAGCTAAACCCATCTGAAATGGAATTGGAAAAAGGATTTACACGAGATGTCACTAACAAAGGCCACTGGGGAACAGGTGATCTTGAAGTTGTCATAAGAGACACAGATGACCTAGAAAAAGCGAAACCTCTGATCAAAAAAAGTTTCGACAACAATTAACGGATTAAGTCATGTCGCCAATCAATAAAAAAGCGTTATCAGAAACCGACATCATCACCAAGTTTTTGTTGCCTGCGGTTAAAAAAGCCGGCTGGGATGATATGACCCAGATCCGCCAGGAAGTGAAGCTGCGCGACGGTAAGGTGATTGTGCGCGGTATGGCGGCAGCGCGAAAAACGGTAAAATCAGCTGACATCGTTCTTTACCACAAACCATCGATACCATTGGCAGTCATAGAAGCAAAAGCCAATAAGCATGAAGTGGGTAAAGGTCTTCAGCAAGGCTTAGACTATGCCCGATTACTGGATGTGCCGTTTGTGTTTGCCAGCAACGGCGACGGCTTCATTTTTCATGACAAAACCAATCCAAATCAGCTAGAGTCGGAAATTTCACTCGATGATTTCCCTTCACCAGCCGAGCTTTGGGCAAAGTACTCTGCATATAAAGGCTTTACTGAAACTCAGTTGCCCATCGTGACCCAGGATTATTATGACGATGGTAGCGGTAAATCCCCGCGTTACTATCAACTGCAGGCCATCAATAAAACCGTCGAAGCGGTATCCGCTGGCAATGATCGCATATTGCTGGTCATGGCAACCGGTACGGGTAAAACCTATACAGCATTTCAAATCATCTGGCGTCTTTGGAAAGCCAAAGCAAAGAAGCGCATCTTATTCCTGGCTGACCGTAACGTATTGGTTGACCAAACACGTATAAACGACTTCCAGCCCTTCGGGCAGGCAATGACGAAGATCACAGGCAGAAAGATTGACCCTGCCTATGAAGTCCACCTTGCGTTATATCAGGCGTTGACAGGGCCAGAAGAGCAACAAAAAGCCTATAAACAGGTCGACCCAGACTTCTTTGACCTGATCATCATTGACGAGTGTCACCGCGGAAGTGCCGCTGAAGACAGCGCGTGGCGCGAAATCCTTGAGTACTTCAGTGCAGCAACACAGATTGGCTTAACCGCAACGCCCAAAGAAACGGATGAAGTCAGCAACATCGATTATTTCGGTGCCCCGGTTTATATGTACTCGCTTAAAGAAGGCATAGAGGATGGTTTTCTTGCACCATACAAAGTGGTGCGAGTGGACATCGATGTTGACCTACAGGGCTGGCGCCCAACCAAGGGGCAGGTAGACAAACACGGCAATGAAATCGAGGACCGTGTCTACAACCAAAAAGACTTTGACCGCACTATGGTCATTGATGAGCGCACGCAGTTGGTAGCGCAAACCATTACCAACTACCTTAAGCGCACCGACACAATGGCCAAAACCATTGTGTTTTGTAACGACATCCACCATGCAGAACGTATGCGCCGCGCACTGGTTAACTGTAACTCAGAGCAGGTGGCGAAGAACGACAAGTACGTGATGAAAATCACCGGCGATGATGAAGTGGGTAAGGCTCAACTGGATAACTTCATTAACCCCAAAAAAGCCTATCCTGTGATCGCAACGACCTCAGAACTAATGACTACTGGTGTCGACGCCAAAACTTGTAAGCTGGTGGTGCTGGACCAGAATATTCAGTCCATGACCAAGTTCAAACAAATCATTGGTCGTGGTACCCGCATCGATGACCGCTACGGCAAACTCTGGTTTACCATTTTAGATTTCAAAAAGGCCACCGAACTGTTTGCTGATGAGCGCTTTGACGGCATTCCAGAGAAAATCATCCAAACCAAACCGGATGACATTAATGATCCTGATTCAGGTTTTGACGAAATTATCGTTGACACAGATAACGATAATGAAGACGGGCGAGGACATGATGAACCAGATGGCTTCCCTGATGATTCTGGCCCCATCGATGAAGGCGACTGGACAACGGGCGGTGATGATGAAGGTGGTGAGGTCCGAAAGTACCATGTTAATGGCGTAACAGTGAGTAAAGTGGCCGAGCGTGTCCAGTATTATGATACAGACGGTAAGTTGGTTACTGAGTCATTTAAAGACTACACCCGCAAAACCTTATCTCAGCAATTTGCCTCGTTGGATGACTTTATTCGTAAGTGGAATGCCAGCGAAAGAAAGCAAACCATCATCGATGAACTGGCAGGCGAAGGCATCATCTGGGAAGCACTTGAACAGGAAGTAGGCGAAGGCATCGACCCGTTTGACATGATTTGCCATGTTGCATTTGACCAGCCACCTCTAACGCGTAAAGAACGTGCTAACAACGTTAAAAAGCGCAACTACTTCACCAAGTATTCGGAGCAGGCCCAGCTGGTGTTGGATAAGCTTCTGGACAAATATGCCGACACTGGCGTACTGGAAGTCGAAAAGTTTGACACCATCAAAGTACAACCGTTTACGGACATCGGCTCGGTTAAGGAAATTGTCAAAGGTGGCTTTGGTGGTCGTAAAGAATACGACCAGGCAATCACAGAATTAGAACAGGCCATATACAGCACAACCGATAAAAGTGCGTAGCGCATTCACGGCCTAAACCAAATAAAAATAAGAGAGTTTTTATGTCAGTTAGTACAGTCATTAAATCCATTCAGGACATTATGCGTAAAGACGCAGGAGTTGATGGCGATGCCCAGCGATTAGGCCAAATGTCCTGGCTGCTTTTCCTCAAAATATTTGATGCACAGGAAGAAGAGCTTGAGCTTGAAATAGATGATTATCGTGAGCCCATTCCTGAAAAGTATTTGTGGCGCAACTGGGCCGCCGATGACCAGGGCATTACCGGTGACGAGTTGCTAGAGTTTATCAATGACGATTTGTTTCCCACTCTGAAAAACCTGACAGCGCCAATTGACAAGAACCCACGAGGGTTTGTGGTACGTGAAGCCTTCAGTGATGCCTTTAACTACATGAAAAACGGCACACTGCTGCGTCAGGTCATCAACAAACTAAACGAAGTCGACTTCACCGATTCCAAAGAACGCCACTTATTCGGTGATATTTACGAGCAGATCCTGCGTGATCTGCAAAGCGCAGGAAATGCTGGGGAATTCTACACACCACGGGCCGTGACACGCTTTATGGTGAATCGGGTAGACCCCAAACTTGGGGAACAAGTATTTGACCCAGCTTGCGGCACAGGCGGATTTCTGGCGTGTAGTGTTGATCACATTAAAACCAACTATGTGAAAACTGGTAGTGACCATCAGACGCTGCAAAAACAAATTCACGGTGTTGAAAAGAAGCAGTTACCGCACTTACTGGCAACCACCAATATGATGCTGCACGGCATTGAAGTACCGGTGCAAATCAAGCACGACAATACATTAAACAGACCCTTATCGAGCTGGGAAGCTGATTTTGATGTCATTGTCACCAACCCGCCGTTTGGCGGCACTGAAGAAGACGGTATTGAGAAAAACTTCCCGTCTGAGATGCAAACCCGTGAAACAGCCGACTTGTTCTTGCAGTTGATTATCGAAGTATTAAAGGATGGTGGTCGTGCGGCGGTTGTATTGCCTGATGGCACTTTGTTCGGTGAGGGCGTTAAAACCAAGATCAAAAAGCTACTGACGGAAGAATGTAACCTTCACACGATTGTGCGTTTACCTAATGGCGTGTTTAACCCGTATACCAGCATTAAAACCAACCTGCTGTTCTTTACTAAAGGACAACCTACCAAAGACATTTGGTTTTATGAGCATCCGTACCCTGAAGGCGTGAAAAACTATTCCAAAACCAAGCCAATGAAGTTTGAAGAATTTCAGGCTGAAATGGATTGGTGGGGCAATGAAGAAGACGGATTTGCCAGCCGTGTTGAAAACGAGCAAGCTTGGAAAGTTCCCATCAGTGAAGTCATCGAGCGTAACTTCAATTTGGATATCAAGAACCCACACGTGGGCGAACAGATAAGCCACGACCCCGATGAATTATTGCAACAATATCAAAGTCAACAAGGTGAAATTCAAGAGTTGCGCAGTCAACTTAAAGGTATTCTTGCAGCGGCACTATCGTCAAACGGCGAGGGCGACTGCTAATGTCAGTTGAAAGCGTTATTACTGAAAACCTGGATATTTGGACGACGGCGATAAAACGAAAGTCAGCATCGGGTAGGGGGACTTCCAATAAGCTTGAGTTATATGGGATTAAGAAACTTAGAGAGTTGATTCTTGAATTGGCAGTTCGAGGGAAGTTGGTTCCTCAATATACAACAGAAGAACCCGTTCAAATATTGCTTGAGCAGATAGAAGAAGAAAAAATACGGCTAATAAAAGAGAAAAAGCTGAAAAAAGCTAAGAAGCTAGAATCAATATCAATAGACGATTTTCCTTTTGATATTCCCAAAACATGGAAATTTGAGCGACTTGGAAATGTCGTTGACATTGTAAGAGGTATTACTTTTCCTGCCAGCGCTAAGGAAAGTGACTCAAACGAGGATAACATTGCATGTCTAAGGACTGCTAATGTTCAGGACGTTATTGATTGGGATGACCTGATATATGTTAATAAATCATTTGTAAAGAGAGATGACCAATATCTCTTAAAAAATGACATTGTAATGTCTATGGCTAATAGTAGGGAGTTAGTGGGCAAAGTAGCTTTCGCAGACTTTATTCCTATTAATTCGAGCTTTGGCGGTTTCTTGAGTGTACTCAGGCCAAGAAAACTATTACCTGATTATGTGATGCTATTCTTAAGGACTCCATATGCTAGAGAAACCTTAATTGGAAGTGCAAGTCAAACTACTAATATTGCGAACATATCACTAGAAAAATTAAACCCTTTGACTTTTCCTGTTCCACCGCGTGAAGAGCAAGTTCGAATAGCGACGAAGGTCAAAGAGTTGATGGGAATTTGCGATCAACTCGAATCACAAACCGAAGCGAGTTTCGAAGCGCACAAAACACTTGTGGAAACACTACTGTCGACACTTACCAATGCCAAAGACGCTGATGAATTAAATGAAAGCTGGGAGCGGATCAGCGAACACTTCGACACACTATTCACAACCGAAGACAGCATCGACCAGTTAAAACAAACCGTCCTGCAACTTGCAGTGATGGGAAAACTGGTGAAACAAGACCCTAACGACGAACCCGCTTCAAAACTGCTAGAACGAATAGCAGCTGAGAAAGAGCAATTAATAAAAGATAAGAAAATTAAGAGGCAGAAAGCGCTAACTCCAATCGCTAAATCTGAACTCCCATATGAGCTTCCAAATGGTTGGATCTGGTGCAGAGTTGGAGACGTCCTTGAAACAATTAGTGATTATCACGCCAACGGTGGTTACAAAATATTAAAAGAGAATGTTCAGCTTTTAGATCAAAAAGATTTTGCAATAATGCTAAGAACGACAAATTTTAGTAAGAAAAACTATTCGGAGTATAAGTACATTTCTGAAAAGGCGTATCACTTCCTTGAGAAGTCGAAGCTTTACCCTAATGACATAATTATGAACAAAATTGGTGATCCTGGTTCTACATTTTATGTGGACGATAGAGGCCAACCAATGTCTTTGGCTATGAATCTGTTTCTACTTAGGGTTTCACTTGCAAATAGTAAATACATATTTAAATACTTGAATGGCAATTACGATTATGTCAAAAGCTTTGCGAATGGTACATCGACGCAAACTATCACTAAGGATGCTGTGAATAACCTGCTTTGTCCTTTGCCTCCTCTGTTTGAACAGCAAAGGATAGTAGCCAAAATAGATGAATTGTTTGAAATTTGTGAATCACTTAATGCGCAAATTGATAAAGCTAAATTACTTCAAAATTGGTTAGCACAAACGATTTCATCCTCACTAGTCAATTAAGACAAATACAAACAAGGAAGCTATATGGAACTGCTTCAAGTTTTATTTAGCCTGAATAAAACAGCTGAACACGTGCCATTACCTGGGCAAGTCATAATTTCACCTGCGGAAACGTCGTGGAACGACTTCGGGTATAAAATCAGGTGTGAATTCAAGGTTTGTATATCTGAAAAACATAAGCCAATGGAAGGCTCGATGTTAATTGGTTTTATGGCTCCTGATAAAATGGAAGAGAAAGAGGAACTTCTATTTTATGAACAAAAAGAAACGTTATCAGAACACCTGAAAAAGTCTAACAATGAGGTCGTCGACCAAGAAGGTCTTCCTCCTTTTTTTACATTGTTACCTGACATGCAAAGCTACAGAGACCTTTACGGCGAGTTTGGGCGTGATGGAAGCGAGCTATTTTTACGCTCAGTAAATGATCTTTCTCAATATAAAGATACAGATGCAAAGTGGGTAAAAAAAGCCATTGATACTGAAGTGTTTAAACTTGGTTTTATGCGAAATTCTGAACCATATTTCGCCTTTCATAACGCAGGTAGTATTTTAGCTGGAGAGGAACTGCAAACTGAGGTTGGTATTTCAAGCTCGCTCGACCTGAAGTTTCAGCTTGAAGGTTTCAATGAACCTCATCAATTGGCACTTCGATACAATCACGACAGTATTGTGCCCAAAAGAATCTGTGTAGTGATTGGTAAGAATGGCGTTGGGAAAAGTGAATCATTAAAAGCATTTTGCAGAGGTGCACTGCAACGCAAGGACAAGGGATTGTCTCTTGTAGATAGCGAGGGACGTCGGCCCAAAATAAATCGCATTATTGCTATTGCAACACCAGGAGAAACGTCCAACACCTTCCCGCCAGAGAATAAAGCAACACAAAAACTGTTCTATCGGCGATTAGTGCTTACGCGAAAAGGCACCCACAACGTAGGGGATTGCTTGGTACAGCTAGCCAGAAGTTCCGATGAAATCGGTGGGAATTCTCGTGTAGAGCTGTTTTTAAAAGCGCTGGCCGAAACAGGATTAGATCCGAAAGAAGTATGCGTACAGTTAAAATCTGACAGATTTCTTTCATTAGAGCGTTTTCTGCATGGAGGCGGAGAACAGGATACTCTCAATTGGTGGGCTAATGTTGATTCTGCACGTGATCCGAAAGTTAAGAAGGGAGAAAGCTTCTATCCGTTGAGCAGCGGGCAATTAACTTTTGTAAAGTTCGCGTTGTTGTCGTGCCTGTATATAGAAAATGGCACGTTTGTCATGATGGATGAGCCTGAAACACATATGCACCCAAACATGATTGTGGATTTTATCGGACTACTTGACTTCCTGCTTGAAAAAACTGGATCTCAAGCCCTTATCGCAACACATTCCGCATATTTTGTACGTGAAGTGCCAAATGAACAGGTTGTAGTTTTGTCGATGTTAGAAGATAGAGTTGTCGCCGACAGACCAAGACTTCCAACATTCGGTGCAACCGTAGATTCTATTTCTCAGTTTGTTTTTCAAGAAGATACTGAAATACGGCTATCAGAAAAACTCTACGATAAAGTAAAAGGCAAAAAATTCGCTGAGGTAGAGCAACAGTTTGGTAATGAGATATCACTATCAGCCTTGATGCGATTAAAACGTATGATGGAGGCTTAGTTTTGAAAAAGCTTCCTCTACCAACAACAGACGATAGTCAAAAAACTACAGAAAATTCCAACAACGACCTCTTAGGTGAAACTAGTTACCCTTATCTAAAAAACGAGTTGCAAAATATTCTCAATGGATATCTGAATTATCACACAAATAGTGGCAATGCGTTCAACGTTGCGCCAGTCAACATATCCGACGTTCTGGCGGATGGTTTAAAGAAGAACTACAAGTCGCCACCGAAAGACTTAAAGTTTATAGAAGATCTAAGAAAATCATCACCTATTGTTTGTCCAATGTGCGGCTCTTTGGGCACTGGAACACTAGATCATTTATTTCCAAAAGAGGATTACCCAGAATTTGCTGTTTATTCAAAAAATTTAGTGCCCGCTTGCGATTGCAATGTAAAAAGACGCACTAACTTTAAGGATGGGAACAAGAGAGTATTACATCCGTATTATGACAATGTTTTGAATCAAAGGCTTATATCTTGTGAAATATCTCAAGATCCAACATTTCCAATGGCAAAAATTAAAATTAAGTTTGTAGTGCCTAATCACCCTGAAATTGAAAGTATCAAGTTTCATGCAGAAAAAGTCATATTACCTTCAGGGTTAATTGGTTGGTTAGAGGGGCAATGGGATTCGCTCGTTAAAGATCCAAGTTTGAGCATTCACACTTTACCAGATGAACATTTAGCTTCTTTAGCAGACTTTGAACGCTGCTTAGACAGCGCACTATCTAAATATGATAGAAAATTTGAAACTCCAAATAATTGGTACTCAATATTTTTTCATGGGTTGGTGAACTCTCACGGTGTTGCGCAATTCTTGTATGCTAAGCATAATTTAATTTATCCATAGGTATGGATTGTGGGTTTGGCGATTGATGAATTTTCATAATCAAACAGTTAAGGTCGCTGTAGCATTTTGGGAGCGCTTTAAGTGGTTCTATAGGTTAGGCATTTCATTACTAATCTTAGTAACGGGCTATTTGTCTGCGCAAATATATGTTTGGGAGCCAGTTCAACAATTAATAAAGGCAAAAGACAGTGTAGAAGGCTTAGATAGTATTTTGAGGTTAGACAGCCTAATTGCTCAGAAGCTTACTAGTCTATTAGCTATATTCTTTTTTGTGACCGCTTCTGCGATGTATTATTTTTGGCGCAATCAAGAACATATTGAAACAATCAATACTGCCATTCGTAAAGTCCGATTTGTCTTAAAGCTGCCTTCAAGTTTTCTTTTGGGATGCTGGCTGTTTGTTACAGGTTTCTCACTATATGCATATCTTCATGTGGGCCAAGTTGGATTAGCTATCTTTTTGGTCGGGAGTACTCTTTTTGCCATGCCCGCATTGATGTTCATGTGGTGGTTGAAGAATGATTTTTTCAAGCCAATTGAACACAGGTGGCAGGAAGTTTTGTACCCATGGGTTATAGGTGTTTTCTTGCTATCGGCAGTCGCGTGTATTCTGTATAGTCCTATAAGTCTCTTTTTCAGTATTTGGGATTGGATAGAATTCATACAACTACACTGGCCAAGTAGTCAATAACCTTGGCCTTTCAAGAGGTAGTAATACTTTTATAGTCTACACCTTTATACAGTAGTTGATACTGTGACTATAAGCTCTAGGTTACTGATTTTCCTAATTTTCCAGTTTAAACGGAGATTCAACTTTTTCATTGCTTTATGATTATAAAATCATAGTGTAACTATATGAAAAATATACAAAATGCTTTTTTATTGCTAGTCATGGGGTGTCAGGGGGCGGAGGTTCAAATCCTCTCACACCGACCAACTTCTCTCTTTTCCCCAAATCTCAATAAGCATTCCGTGGGTAGCATTACCTTGGACATTGTCGCATAGCGACAGCTACGAATTTGCTCTGTGTCATCAGCTCAGCACAACGTCAAATACGACACCCATGGCCGCCATGTAGATGAAATATACGCCCATGGTCTTGATGATGGTTTTCCACCATGGCTCTCGGAACATAACCTTGAATGCTTTTAGTAAATACCAGGCAAAGTAGGTGGCGGGAATGGCCTGAATGAAAACAAACATTTCACTCTTAGACTCCATCGCCTCCAACGGACCAATGATCATTAGCACTGCGTATGCAACGCTGTGTATGTGCATCGAAAACACCAAATTAGCCAGGTAAAAACTCTTCCAAAAAAAACAGTTAATCAACAACGCATAGAGGGGGAACAGCACCAGCATCGCACGCGAATACACGTCGACCGCTGAGTTGGCAGCGTAGATGTTTTGGAAGCTGGCAAAAATCAGAAAGAACAGAAGGCTGGCGACCAGGTAGAGGCGTAGCGCTGGCGTGTACCTTACTCGTTTGCCCTGGCTGATCTCATATGCCGCCAGGCCTGGTTTGAGGAACAACGTCCTGAGTGTAAAAGCGAACCTTCCATCGATATCCAGGAATTCATGAATTGATTGTCTGACGAACCCTGAGAAGGACCGTTCTGTGGGGGTTGTACTTTGTCCACACCCAGCACAGAATTTTGCACCATGGGGGAGTATTGTGTCGCAGTTTAAACAGTGGGTATTGTCAGGCAAAGGTGGTATGTCGGTAGCGCTTCATGTGCCCGGAAGGTTAGCAAGTGGTTCTGAGAATGTCATCCGTTCAACGTTAACCTTTTTGTTGCCTGCTGTGTACGAATTGCCAAGAGAAACGGGAGAATAGCCGGTCATAAATACGCGGGCGTTCTGACTCAGGTGGGCTGCCGCGCAAAACTTTTCGGCCCTATTGCAAATCCTTTTCTGATAATCGGTCTATAGTGTGGTTAAAGCCTGTGTCAGTCAGGCCCGACAATTCAGTAGGGAAATTAGAAAAGTGAATAAAAATCGTGCACTCGCGCTGTTGACCATCGTGTTCTCTTTTACCCTCCACGCCCACAACCTCAAGATTGGCTACACCAACGCGGAATACATTCTCTCGCGTTTGCCTGAAGCCAGGGTGATAGAATCTCAACTCAAGGAATATGAAGGGCAGCTGCAGAGGCAGCTCCAGTACAAATACGAAGCGTTTCAAGCCAAGGCCGCAGATTTTAAAAATAATGCCGCATCCATGAATGAGGCTGCAAGGGCTGACAAAGAGCGTGAGTTGCAAAGTCTTCAGGAGAATATTCAGACATTTAAAGTTGAAGCCGAGGCCGCACTATTGAAAAAGCGTAATCAGCTCCTTGCACCTGCCGTAGAAAAAGTTGGAGAGGCGATTCGGGATGTTGCCGAAGCGCACGGATTCCAATTTGTGTTCAGCTCTGGGGCGGCAGGGTTGGATGTCCTGCTTTTTGCGGAAGAGCGATCGAATATCACTGACCTCGTAATGGCAAAGCTGGGTATTGATCCGCCAGAAGAGTAGTTTTTACCGGTATGCCCCGTGAAAATTGAACCAAAACCGCCGTGTTCAACTATAGCTAATAACCCTGATCTTTTTGTTTACCGCCATAGCCGATGAAAAAGCGTTTGAGTATTGTGTGTGTTTGTTTGCTGTCAATGATGTCGCAGGCGTTTGCCGAGCAACAAACGGTGACACTGGGCGCATCACTGTTTCCTCCAAGTGCTTACATCAATAAGAGCACCGGGCAGTGCGTGGGCGAGAACATCGACGTTGCGCGCAAGGTACTCTCCGATTACAACATCAAGCTTGAAGTGGTGTGTGCGTTACCGATACGAATGTACCGTCTGGTAGAACATGCCGAGGTCGATTTTACCGTCAATGTTAAACACACCAGAGCACTCAAGCCACATGTAGCATTTGTTGAGCCGCCGCTCAAGCAACTGGTGATCAACCTCTATCGTCACGGTAATGTCAAAGAGGTCACCACCATTGCCGCAATCCGGGGATTTGATTACGACGGCACGCGGAACCAACTGATAGAGCAAAACTACCGATTTATCGATTTGCCCACCGCCGAGGCTGCCCTTCAGTTGTTCATGAAAGGGCGCAGCGATGCGCTGATTTCCTACCAGTCGAATGTGCTGCACATTAAACAACAAAACGGCATCGTGTTTCCTGCGGAGATAACCGCCAGCAAGTTGCATGACGTCAATGCGTATTTTGCGATTGCCAAAGGCTCGAAGCATTTTGATTTGTTGATGCACGCGTTTAATGATTACGCCGAGCAGCACCAGCTAGCCTATTTTGTACAAGCCCTGACTGAGTCCCGTTGCGAAATGGCTTCCTGCCGCGATGACTAGCTCCCTGTATTGACGGGCACTAGCGCTCGTGTCCCTGACGTAAAACCTTGTGGCTGTTGTATTTTTCTTCAATGCTGATTAGGCTCAATAAGTCTGGATAATCATCAGACAGTGATTTTCACTAACATTGCGGCTACGCATACTTATGATCGTGACTTTTGAGCAATACCGGCTCGACACCGACAATTACCAGCTGTGTAAAAACGGCATTCCAATCAAGGTTGAGCGGCAGGTGTTTGCGGTGTTGCATACCCTGATCGAGAACCGTCACAAAGTGGTGACCAAACAGGATCTTGTTGACGGTGTTTGGAACGGCAGGGTGATGTCGGATGCGGCTATTTCCAGTCGCATCAAAAGTGCCCGTCAGGCGGTGGGCGATGATGGAAAACGTCAGCGGTTGATCAAAACGGTACATGGCATTGGCTTCAGGTTCGTCGGCCACATCGATGCACAACCGACCAGCACGCAAATTGCTGCCCCCAATATGGATAGCGCCGTGAAGCTGGGCAGTGATGATCAACGCCCGTCAATCATTGTGCTGCCGTTTGCGTTGTCCGCCAACAGTGAACCATCAATTTTGCCCCAAGGTCTGGCCCATGATCTGATCACCGGTTTGTCGCGGCTGCGCTGGTTAAAAGTGATCTCCCGTTCCAGTGCATTTCTGGTTGCCCAGGGCCACACAAGCCTCAATGATCTGTGCAAGTTGACCGATGTACGCTATTGCCTGTCCGGTTTTATCACCCTGACCGCAACCACGATGACACTGCATTATGAGTTGACTGATACCCAGACAGGGGCAGTACTGTATGCCGATGGCACCACGGTCGGGCGGGACGATATCAACCAGTCCCGTAACGAGCTGACCAAAACCCTCATCGGTGTCCTTGAGCTGCAAATCTCAGACAATGAGGCCCATCTGGCTCAGCTCAAAGCGGTTGAAAACCTGGATGCCTGGGAGGCCTACCACCTGGCAACCATGCACTTATATCGTTTCACGCCACTCGACAATCAAAAAGCCACCGCGTTGTTTAAACGGGCGGTACAACTGGAACCCCGATTTGCCAGGGCCCATGCCGGGCTGTCAGCCGCCGAGTTTCAGAACGCCTTTAACCAGTACGCTGGGGTCGACCGGCAGGCGTCGATGAACGCGTCCATTGACAGTGCCCAGAAGAGTATTGAATTGGATCGGTTGGATCCCTTGGCCAATTTTGTCATGGGGCGCACCTATTGGCTGAAGGGGGAGACCGACAACAGCATTGCCTGGCTGGAGCGGGCGACGACCCTGAACCCCAATTACGCCCACGGATACTATGCCTGTGGTTTGGCAACCCTAATGACTCGCAGCGAACAACGCTCCTATGATCATTCAGCCCAGGCCGTGTCGCTAAGTCCCATCGATCCGTTTTTGTACGGGTTTTACGGTATACGCGCGTTTTCCTATTTGGCCGACGAGGATATTGAAAATGCCTGTTTCTGGGCCGAAAAAGCCGCTTTGCAACCGGAAGCCATTGCGGTGATGGACTTGTTGGCTGCCGCACTGTTTGAAATGAACAAGGACATGGCGTCTGCAACCAAGTGGGTTGCACGGGCCCGGCAACGTCATCCGCACATCGACAGTGGCTATTTTTTTAAGGCACTGCCCTTTGGCGCTGGCAAAATCCGCACCTTGTTGCAATCTTCTTTTTCACGGCTGAGCCTGTAACCCGTTTTTCCCCAAATTTCTACATAATTCCCCAGACTTTCTGCAAGAAAACCCGCGCTCAGTTGGAATAATTAGCGTATCGAAGCAAGCCCGACAGGGAACATTGATATGCAAACTTCACCTATCGTTCCGCCCCATTGCGCAGCCAGCCCGGTTGTCGCAATCCACGGTTCGGCCAGTAATGGGGGAATCTGGGCGCCGTTGAGTCAGTTGGCCGGCGGCAAACGCCGCGTCGTTGCACCGACCCTGCAAGGTTATGGCGAGCAAGACACGCAACGCATTGACTATGAATCAACACTCAGCCAGCGGGCTGTGCCGGTCCTGGAAACCATTGATTCCCTGGCCGGGCAGGTGCATTTACTCGCGCACTCCTTCGGCGCATCAGTCGCGCTGGAAATTCTGCGCGTCATCCCCGAGCGGATCAACAGTGTCACCTTGTTCGAACCGGTCACCCCAGTGTTACTGAAAGACAAGGGGGAAGCACATGATCTGGAGTTGCTCGCAGATCTGCTTGCCCTGGCAGCGTTGGTAAAAGAAACCCACGCAGAGGTGGGCATGGAAACTTTTGTGAATTTCTGGCACGGAGCTGACGTCTGGCAGCAACTGCCACAGCGGGTGCGTGTCTCACTGGCGCGCTACGCGCCGGTTGTTTATCAGGATTTTATTGAGGCTTATTACAACCAGCCCGAAGGGCTGCTGAGTACGGTGCGGTATACCGGCCCATTTTCGCTGTTGGTGGGGCAACACACCAACGCCCATGCCAGGCGCATGACTGAGGTTGTT
The DNA here is from genome assembly GCF_020687825.1 of Fluctibacter halophilus. GTDB lineage: Bacteria > Pseudomonadota > Gammaproteobacteria > Enterobacterales > Alteromonadaceae > Fluctibacter > Fluctibacter halophilus. The sequence continues at coordinate 1,656,407 of NZ_JAJEWP010000001.1, read as the reverse complement.
GCACTGCAGTTTGCTCAGGCGCGAGTCAACGTCATCGACGGGGTAGGGCACATGGGGCCGGTTACTCACCCGATAGACGTGCAGTCGCGAATGTTTGCGCAAATTGAACAAATGGCGCGAGAGCACGGCAATCCGGTGCGTCATATCAAGGCTGTCGTTCAAGGTGGCCACATTAACCATGACTTGAGGAGATCATCATGAAGTTCTTTAAACTTGGGTACAGCGTTGCTACCTATCTGTTTTTCCTGGCAACCTTTACCTACCTGGTGTTGTTTCTGGGCGCGGGATTTCTCGCAGAGTGGGTGCCGTTGCTGAGCCAGTTCAAAACCGTGGACGACGGCGCGGTTGTGTTCTCGGTTCCGGCTGTAGCGCCTTGGCTAAGCAATGTTATCTTGCTGCTGGCCTTCTCCGTGCATCACAGTGTGATGGCGCGGTTGGGGATCAAACAGTTGCTGATGCGTGTGATCCCGGCCAGTGCAGAGCGTAGTACGTTTGTGCTGGGTACCTGTCTCATATTGTGCTGGATGTACATTGGTTGGCAGCCACAGCCAGGCGTGATCTGGTCCGTCGACGGTGTTGCGAAAGTGGCAATGGTGGTGTCGTTTCTTGTCGGCGGCGGATTGGTATTGTGGGCAACCTTTATGATCAGTCATTGGCGTTTGTTTGGCCTGCAGCAAGCCTGGTTTGAATTCAGAGGGCTGCAGGCAAGCGACGATCAATTTTCTACGCCTGCTCTGTACAAATATTCCCGTCACCCGATGTATGTGGGGGTATTGATGGTGATGTGGTCAACACCACACATGACCACAGGACACCTGCTATTGGCGGCTATCTGGACGGTATATGTGTTCATCGGTATTTATTTCGAGGAGCGGGATCTGATCCGACAATTTGGCGATACCTACCGAGAGTATCAGGCCCGGGTTTCCAAGCTTGTGCCGCTCAACATCCTGCGTCCTCGTCGTCACGTGGCGCCTGATATCATCAGCGCATCTCCCGCCAAGTCGCGCTTTGACCAACACTAGGAGAATGACCATGAAAACACCGATCCAACGAGAAGCCCGCTGTCTGTGTGGTCAGCTACGGGTCACCGTTGCGGGCGATCCTGCGGTATCTCTGGTGTGTAATTGTAAAAACTGTCAGCGTAGAAGTGGAACGCCGTTTGGGGCCATTACCTATTTCAGCGATCCGCAGGTCGTGGACATCAGCGGCACCAGCCACACGTATCAGTTTGAGGTCAGCAATGGCAACCAGAATACCCTGTACTTTTGTCCCAGTTGCGGTGCCACGGTGATGATGAAACCACAGATCTTCGCCGGCATGACCGGCATAGGTATGGGCTGTTTCAGCGATCCGGAGTTTCCTGAGCCGACCATGAGTGTGTGGAACCGGTCTAAGTACCGCTGGGTTCAGCATCCGGACCACTGGCATCACATGGCGCAACAGTCGCCGTCGTAATCAGTGGACAATGTGAGACAGTCTTTTCTGCAAGGCTGTCTCACACTTTTGACTCGCAAGGTAAAAAGTGTCGCCGTTTTGCAACTAGGTATTGCCCCGCACACAAACCTCAACCCACACATACCCGACAACGGTTTTTCCTCTGTTAGGCTTTAGCCATCACACAACGTGGTATTGGCAAACCATTCGAAAGGGTGGGGCGCAAAGTCACCGGTCTAAGGCGCTTGGCGCTATGATAGCGGGATTGCCGGGAAGCCTGTCTTGAGGGCATGGCTGACTGTCGTTCCGTTCCAAATGACCTTGCTGTATTAATTTGGAGCACTGAATGAAATCGTTTAAACACGCCAGATTGGCACTGCTTGTGGGTTGTATGGGCGTCTCTGCCAGCAACCTTGTATTCGCCAACCAGGGCAATGGCGCACCTGCCAGCCTGCCGCCTCAGGCACTGGAAAACATGCCCGAAGGGCGACTGAAGCAAAACCTGAGCAAATTGCCGCCGCGCATTCAGGAACACGTATTGTCCAAGCTGTCGTCGTTGGGGATCCCTGCCATCGACCTGTTGCTGATGGATGTGGATGACAGCGGTGAGCTGTTCTACATCGAAGAAGGGTTGGTGGAGCCCATCGATGCCAGCGCGGATACTGCCGAGGCCACACTGCCGCCGGTGGATGTATTCCGCTTGCACAGCAATCCCGGTTCATCCAACACCATTTTCCTCGATTTTAACGGCGGCCTTATTAGCCAACGGGCCTGGGGTGGCGGTGCCAGCTATGATGCCGAGCCCTATGATCTGGACGGTAATCCCTTTGACTTTAATGCCACTGAACGTGCGCGTATTCATGAAATCTGGACCCGTATTGCCGATGATTTTGCTGCCTTTGACGTTAACGTGACCACCGAGGCGCCGAGCAGCTTCGGGCCGAACACCGGCTGGCTGTTGTTTACCAAAGACACCGATGCCAACGGTAACGCCATGCCCAGCCAGGGCGCGGGTGGTGTGGCCTATGTGGGTGTCTGGGGGCGTAGCAACTATACCTATTATCAACCCGCGTTGGTGTACTACAACCGCCTTGGCAGTGGCGCATCAACTTACATGGCTGAAGCGGGCTCCCATGAAATGGGCCACAACTTTGGTCTGAGTCACGACGGTACCTCTACGGTGAGTTATTTCCGCGGTTTGGGCGCCGACAATGAGCCGTCCAGCTGGGCACCGATCATGGGTGTCGGTTACGCGAAAAACGTCACCCAATGGAGCCGCGGCGAATATCCCGATGCCAACCAGCTCCAGGATGATATTGCCATTATCACCGGCAAGCTGGGCGATAGCGCCGACAGTGAAGGAACAAGCGCTACGCCGGTGGCACTGGTGCTGGATGCAAACGGTCAGTTCAGCGCGTCAAACCGTGAGCTGGATCCGGGCAATACACTGACAGACAACAAAGGCACTGTACAGATCAGTGACAGTGACTGGTTCCAGTTCAGTGCCGGCAGTGGCCCGGCGGAATTTCGCGCCACACCGGCGTGGGATGCCTTTACCCGCAGCACCCGTCGTGGTGCCAATCTGGATATTGGTTTGCGTCTGTACGATGCCAGCGGCGCCCTGATCGCCGAGGCTACCGATGATTACGAAACCAATGTCGTATTGAGTACCACGCTGGCACAGGGGCTGTATGTGCTGGAGGTGTTCGGCAGTGAGGGTATCTATGCCTCTGATTACGGTAGTCAGGGCCACTACTACCTGAATGGCCAGGTGACCGTTGGTGTGGCCGACACCACGCCGCCGGATCCGAACCCCATGAGCTTCGCCCAGTTGCCGGTCGCCACAGGCCCCTATGACATCACCATGACGGCGGTAACCGCGGTGGATGATCAGGGCGGTACGGTCAGCTACCATTTCAGCTGTAGTGCTGATGGCCAAGGATGTGTTGACAGCTCCTGGCAGTCCAGTGCCACCTACACGGCCAGCAATTTACAGCCGCAAACTGAGTACTGCTATGCGGTGAGCGCACGGGATATCAGTGGCAATGTCACGGTTGCATCGGCTGCGGCCTGCGCCACCACCGACGCTGCGCCGCCCCCGGTCACACCACCTGCGGCACCGCAAAACCTACAAGTCGTTGATGGTCAGGACGGCACCGCGAGTCTAAGCTGGACGGATGCCAGTGACAATGAAACCGGCTTTGAAGTTGAGCGGGAAAAGCAGCATAAAAATGGCCGCTGGCAGTCGCTGCAAGTGGTTGCTGTATTGGATGCGGAAACCCAAAGCTATGTGGATTTGAGTGGCGAAGGCTCCTTCCGCTACCGCGTGCGGGCGGTCAACACCTCAGGCGGCTCAGCCTGGACGCCGTGGCAACAAGTGACGGTCACCGCCGCCGATGGTGGTGGGAACGACAAGCCTTGTCGTGGCAAGAAGTGTGCAGGCTAGATATCGCCTCACGATCAAAAAAGGCCCTGAACAGGGCCTTTTTTAGTGCAGTGAATCATGCAAACGGGGTTTTGTCACTTCAGGTTAGCTTTCCGTCAGTCACAAAATAGGCTGTCAGGCTGATGGAGTTGATCAAACCATGGGCGAGGATCAATGGGAAAAGCTGGCGCTTGGTGTACAGGTACACTGACCCCAGAATAACCGCCACGACACCGGTGCCGATAATGCCTGGAATACCCTGGGATATATGCAGCAGGCCGAAGATTAGCGCATGCACAGTAATGGCGGCAGCAATACCCGCTTTGTTGTCGCCGAACAGGGTGAGCAGGCTGTTAAGTAAAAAGCCGCGCATCAACAGTTCTTCACCGAGGGCTGCACCGAGCCAAATCACAACCACAAGGTAAGCCAAAAACAGCCAGACGTTGCCGAGGAAAAATTCAAACCGGTCTGTGGAGCTTTCCGGGATGGTCAGTCCCAGTGCATTGGTGATCAGTGGCAAGATGCCGCCCATAAATACCAGTGAGGCGACGATGATCACCAGCGCGTAGCCAAAGGCTTTCAGCCAGGCGCGTTTGTTCTCGGGCAGGGCAAGACCGCGCTGGCGCCAGGTTATATTGTGTTTTCTCATAAATAGCGTGGCCACAATGATGCCACACCACATGGCGATGGAGCCCGCGCCAATGAGCGCGAGTCGATCACTGACGTCTTTCACCAGTAGCATCACACCCAGCACAATGGTGATTTCAAATACAGTCTGTTGCTTCAGGGTAAACCTCATTACTATCCCTTTTTCTGGTTGTTGGCAGGCGCATCGCCAGTCAAAAATAATGGCGATAAATTACCGCGTACAAGACGCAAAACAAGTGATAATATTTTATCTAGTTATTAGTAAATGAGATAAATGGAGCGAATTTGTCACTGCACCCAGCAACCTTAACCTGCTTGCAGGTTTTTCACGCCGTCGTCGACAAAGGCAGTTTCAGCCGTGCTGCATTACATCTGAATCTGACCCAAAGTGCGGTGAGTCACCGCATTAAGCAGCTTGAGGGGATTGCCGGTGTTACCCTGATTGAACGCTCCACCCGGCACCTGAAGATCACGCCATTGGGCGAAAAGCTGTATCATCATACGCGCCTGAACCTGGCCGAGATTGCCAGTGCCTTTGAACGTCTCAGCGCCTCCGTCGACAGCCCGCTGAGCGTGACGACTATCTCCTCGCTGGCAACCAAATGGTTGCTGCCAAAGCTCGGTGACTACAATCAGGCCTATCCCGATCAACCACTGTCGGTGCTTACGGATGACAATATTCTCGATCTGCGTTACGAGGGCATCGATACCGCGATTCGCCTGACCGATACCGAGGTGCCTGGCCTGCACATGACGTACATTTGTGATGAGTGGGTGTTTCCTGTTGCCAGCAATGCACTGGTGACCGATCGAGACATCATTGCCCACCCAGAGCGCTTGCAGCAGTATCCGTGGTTACTGGATCTGGTCACAGAGCAGGGCAATGATGAGAGTTCCTGGCGAGGCTGGCTGCGCACTCAGGGGCTGGCGGTGCCTGACGGACGTGCAGATCAGGGCTTCAGTCGTTCAGACATTACCCTTCAGGCCACAGCGGCCGGGCAGGGTATTGCCATTGCCCGCGCAAGTCTGGTGGAGCTGGATATGCTCAATATGCAGCTGTTCAAACAAGTGGGTCGGGCGGTAAAAATGAAATACGGCTACTACTTTGTCTGCCCCGAAGAAAAAGCCCAGCGGCCGGATATCTGTAATTTGCGCCACTGGGTGACCACCGAGCTACGCAAGACGATGCAGCATGTTCACCAGGCCTTGGTTGTCTGATCTATGTCATCTGAGTGCCGGTCAGTTTCGTAATCCGTTAGCGCTGGGCAGCGTACATCTGGATAAACGAAATCGTATCCGGAATGGCATGAGCGACGATCAATGGCCACAAAGAACGTTTCGCCAGAGTAAAGTAAATGATGCCGTAGGCGAGGGCGATCAGGCCTGCAAACAACTGATTGGCCAACACCGAACCGTGTAGCATAGCGAACAACAGTGCCTGTCCTGCCACAGCTACACTTCTGGCAGTAAAGGAGTCGCCCAGAAGGACAGCTAACCGGGTCATCAGAAAGCCGCGGAAAAGCACTTCTTCGCCAAATGCGGCGGCAAACCAGGCGATGCCCACCACACTGAGGACCAAAGCCGTAGCGTTGCCTTTGATGTAGTCAAACCGACCAGGCGCATCGGAGGGCACATATCCTGTGAGGGTTTTTAGGTAAGGCAATATCACCGTTGCCAGCAGGATTGTCACGGCGACGGTGAGCACAATGCTCAAAGCCGCAGGGCCTGCCCCTGGGTGTGTTCTCAGGCCAATGGGGCTAAACAGTCCTGTACGATAGCGATACAGCAAGTAAATGGCGCCCAGTGCAACAACGGTACCGATCGGACCGCTGTAACTTATATCCAACAGGCGCAGGGCAAATCGAGTGCCAAAAAATGCGCACAGCACAAGGCCGACTTCCGCAGCCATCTGAAGGCGGGGTGAAGAGACGTTGGTCATGTCAGGGACTCCTGTGTGAGTGCATTCAACGGTTGCCAGTCAGCGGAATCCATTACGTAGCGAGCATAACGGAAGTCCTGTATGCGTTTCAGCGCTTCCCCTTCGTGTTCAACCAACACCACGTATTGGGGCTGTGTCCGGCTTACCTGTGGTTCAAACATCAGCATGGCCGGTTGTCCATTCACTCTGCCGGGTTCAGCGTGCCAGGTGTCCAGGCCGTTGTAGTTGTTAAAATAGAAACGAATGTCTTCTCGGCCTGACATCTGGGCTTTGGCCACCATATCCAGTTTGACTTCGTCCAGCGTCAGCGCCAACAGGGCGTCAAACTCACGTTGATTGAAAAGGTCGGTATACAAACGCAGTCGCACATCGTCAGCGGATGACAGCGCAGGGGCTTTACTTGCGGGTTGGTAAGCCTTGAGGTGCTGTCTGGCCCGAGCGAGAGCGGACTTTATGGCGACTTCTGTTGTGTGACACAGCTCGGCGCATTGTTTTGCGCTGTAACCAAAACCATTGTTGAGTACCAGCACACTGCGTTGCATAGGCGGCAGTGACATCAGCCAATCCAGATCATCGAGCCCTTGCTGCAAAGGCGTTTCAGGCATGTTTTGCGCTTCGGCGAGATGCCCTTCCGGACGGGCTTGTCTGGCACGGTGTTGATCAATCAGGCTGTTATGGGCAATTGTAAACAGCCAGCTTTGCGGGTTTGTGATTGGCAGACTGTCATGCAGACGGTCAAATGCTTTGGTGAGGACCTGCTGTACCAAGTCTTCACCATCAAAAACCGAGCCGGTTAGTCGGGTGCAATAGCGATGAAGCGTGGGCCTAACTTCTGCCAACAGATCGACAAAGTCCTGCTCATGGCGAATGGTGTTGGGTTGTTTAAGGTTTTTCACCCTTATCTCCTTGTTCAGCAGGTTGGCGATTTGAGCGGGGAATGCCAATTTTTGGCGTCCGCCTTTGCTGCATAGGTTTCAATGGCATCACGATAGCGCGCTTTTGCATTACCGATGACCGGTTCACCATGGACGGGCAATACGTGTTGGAATGGTAGTGACAGGATGGCTCGTAGTTCATCACCACTGGGTTGATTCATCATCCACCATCCGACCCCAACATTACAGGCTTTTGTCAGGCCACATACCCGCATCATCAGCCTTGCCCGCAGATTGGTGAAAGCATCAGGTTGGGGGGTGTTATGCAGCATATCTCCGGACAATAAAATGCCACGGTCTCGCTTTAACAGGATACAGGCCTCGGCAAGCTTACTGCTTCTCATCACCCAGGTGTATGCCTCCCCGACCGGTAGCGGCGTGTCCTCGTCAAACCAGATATCGGGCTGAAAGTAAGTGGTTTTATCGTCAACGTTCGCCGACAGCCCCTTATGATAGCCGGTGCCTGCCAGCGCATAAACCTTGGCATTGTAGCGAGCTTTGTAAAATCTATCGTCGGCGCCATGCATGGCGGCCAGCCGGATAACATGCTTGATCGGTCCCAGTGCCTCCAACTCGGACAAGGCTTCCTCTGACAGGCGCATGCTATTGATCAGGGTCAACGCCCCGTCCTCACAGCGGATCACCACCATTGAGCGCGATATGCGTGGTTTAAGTACCACGGGCATATCCCAACTTCCTTGAATGAACCAAATGTTATCAAACACTTCGGTTAACTTTCCGTGGGGAAATACCGGTGAAAACCGTTGGTAAGTCAGCATTTATTCTCTCCGCAACATAGGTCTATATGCATAAGACGCATTGCGGGCTAAAAAAGAATCGCGACTGAAAACATTTTTTCGGTTTGAAATGCCGTGAACCGAGTGAACGCCAGCGAATCGTCGGCTCGAGGTGCGCTACAACCAGCCTTTCTGGCGGGCGATGCGGGCGGCATCCACCCGGTTGGTGGCATCCAGTTTGCTGATCGCTTCTGACAGGTAGTTGCGTACCGTGCCCTGGGATAAGAACAACTGCTGTGCGATGTCATTGGTTTTGAGTCCGTCGCTGGCCAGCTTAAGAGCCTGTTGTTCTTTGTCAGACAACGGGTTGGTGTCATCCAGCGCCATCAGTGCGAGCTCCGGGTCGATGACACGTTGTCCGCCTGAGATACGTTGCAGGGCGCTGATCAGATAGTCACTGTCGGCTTCTTTGAGGATAAAGCCTTTGGCGCCAAGGGCCATGGCGCGCTTGATGTAGCCGGGTTTGGCGAAGGTGGTCATAAACACGCTGATGCAGGGCAGCCCCTGCTTGGCGATGTGTTGTACCAGCTCCAGGCCTGACATTTGCGGCATTTCGATGTCTGTCAGGACGATGTCTGGTACAGGCTGTTCGCGCAACCAGGTCAATGCTTGTTTGCCGTTGGCACACTTGCCAACCACCGTAAAGCCGTCTTCCAGATCGAGCAGTGCGGCAATGGCGTCACGCACCAGGGCCTGGTCTTCAACGATCAACAGTGTGGTCATATAACGCTACGCTCCATCGGCAGTGAAATATTGAGTCGGGTTTGTTGCCCCCAGTCGAATGCAATGTCAGCGTTGATCAGCGCCGCACGCTCGCGGATCCCGCTCAGACCATTCCCTTCCTGCACCGTGTAGGTCTTACCATCATCGGTTATTGTCAGCAGAAGTTGCCCGTGTTCGGCGTGCAGTGTCAGGGTCACCTGTTTGCCGCGACTGTGGCGCAGCACATTGGTAACCCCTTCTTTGATGATCAGGGCCAGGTGGGTTTCCTGCAACACTGACAGCGCACTGACCGCGTCATGGTCTACCTCGGCGCTGACTTCAAAACCATTTTCACGCAATTTGGCCAATGCTTTTTCAATCTCTTCATGCAGAGAAAGTTGTTTGATGCCACTGACGGTCTGACGGATTTCACTGAGCAGTGACTGGGACAACTGTGCCAGGGCACGGGCTTCTGCACGAGCCTCGTCAATGCGGCCTTTTTCCAGCAATTTGTCGGCTAACTGTGCCTTGAGTGAAATGCTGCTCAGGGCATGTCCAGCGACATCGTGCAGGTCGCGACCAATGCGCTCCCGCTCGGCAATGGCACTCAGAGTTCCCATCGACGCCGCATGACGGGCTTCGCGCAGTTGGTGCAGGGTTTCCTTGCGTTCCATCATGCCAAAGCCAATCAGCACCAGCATATTGGCTGTGGCAATGGTGGCGAAGACAACCTGATCAGCATAGGCAGTCATCTGGATGGTAATCACCACCGCGGCCATCAGGGCGGTCAATAACACAGCGGTCCTTACCCGGTAGTAGTAGCCCACGATAAAGGCGATGTAGCCAAACATCACCGCACCACCGTGGGTGTTGATACTGTTCAGGGTGGCCAGCAGCAGCAATGCAACGACCCAATAGGGCAGGCGCTGCAATGGCTGATGGATGCTCGTCACATACAGGGCAATGAACAGTACGTAGCCTGCCAGTATTGTCAGCAGTGCTACGGAGTCAGGTAGCGGCGCAGCAAACAACGGCACGAAGTAAAACAGCGAAAACACCAGTGAGCTGTATGACCACTTCTTTTTGCGTCCTTCAGCCAGCAACGGGATGGTCATCGTGTTTGTCATCGCTTGTCTTAATCCTTGTTAAATCCAAACAGCATCGGTGCGCGACCGAAGCCCAGCATACAGTCACTGCCAGCACCACTATACCTGCAATCGCAACGATGTCGATGGGTGAATAACCACCCCCCATGGCGTTAGGGAACAGGGCAAACAGCCCTTCACTGAGCAACACATAAACGGCCACCAGTGCGACCGGGTTCATGACGGATTTGCCGTGACGATGGGTTGTTGGGGGGAACCGCTGCGTGCCTGATTAACCTGGCGATAGCGGCGCTCCAACACCACCAAAGAAACCGCATACACCGAGACAATGACCGCGCTTATGGCTTCGACACGGGCATCGGGAAAGGCATACCAGACCACGACGATCCCCAGTGTGCGGAGTGTGGTGTGAAAGTAACCCACCCAATGTTCAATCGCCCAGGATAACGGCATCCACATCAGCCCGGTCAGGATCCCCAGACTGAGAGGGACGGTGGTGTGATCGATGGCGGCGACGGGCAGGGCAATGGCAAACACCATCAGTGACATTATCATGCCGACAAAAAACAGCCTGTCAAAGTCGGTATTTTTGCGCTCTTTGGCGAAAAAGCGCTCGCCGGTCAGGTACGACAGGCCTGCGCCAAGGTAAAAGATGGCACCCGTGCCCAGATACAAGCTCCAGGTCTGGGCGATGGCATCCATAAAGGGCGCGCTGAGTCCGATCAGTGCCCACACCAGCGTACCTGCCAACGGCATCGCGATGAAGCGGCTTTGTTTGAACTGATTGCGCTGCTGTTCAAGGGATAACGGGGTTGTTGTCATTGGGGCAGTCCCACTGTGCTGTTGGATTGAGACTGCAGTATTGCGGGTTAGCGATTGTAATCGCAGTCACAAACGTCATGACCTTGGATGACAATTGTCATGAAGGTGCCACTGTTTTGCGGTGATTTGACCAAATCACACAGACCTAACACTTTTAAATTTAAAGTTAACTACATGAAAAATATGGTAAAAAATCACGCTGCAACAATATAACAAAGACCTCACTCGCCGAGCGTTTACTTTCTGCCTGGCCTGAACCAGATTTAAATCACCGCTAGCGCAGTGAAGGCTGCAACAGCGCGGTAACACCAATAACGGTTACATGCTCCTGTTTGCGCTAACTGTCCTGTGCATCGGATCGTGTGATAACCATCAAGAACAACTGGAGAAATGACGATGAACATGACAAAAATGAGCAAAAAACTGGCGTGGGTTGGCGTGATGATGCTGGCGGGTTCCGTGTCCTTTTCTCAGGCTAAAACGTCTGACAGTGAAACGTTGAACACCGTTGATCCGACCCGTGATCACACCATGATCTGTCACCCATTCCCTGAGTGCATTTTCCCCGATTTTGAAGACCGTCCGGGTAATGACAAGGGCCAGTAGCACCGGTATTGCTGTATGAAGCCGTTATAGCGCTACGAAACTCTCATCAGGTCAGTTGGAGACATAAGCTGTTTCCAGCTGACCTAATGCAGTTCTACCACATTGGTTTGTGGCGCTGAAGAGACGTTAAACAGGATGTGTGACTCATCCGGCTTTATTGAAAAGCGATGGTTTAAACCGCTCACCGGTGCTTGTTGTTGCTCGATGTCCAGAGTGGCCAAGTCCAGGCGCATCAGGTCGGTGCCGCTGGCCGAGCGTTGTGTCCAGTACAAATGCTGATTGACGCGCTGCCAGGACACGTTCATCTGCAGGGGGATGTTGTGGTCAATCATGTCCCGTTCACCGCTGCTGAGGGTATAGATAAATGCCGCTTGGTTGTCGTGACCGATAAACACATCGTCCCCTTTGTAGGGCAGGATGGATGTCATGTTTTTATCCAACCGTGTCACCTGACCCGTTTGGGTATTCACTCGCCACAGTTCGTGTTCACCCAAGTATTGATTGATGTAGTAAATGTACTGGCCATCCAGCGACCAGACCGGACGGGATACATAGTGGTTGTCCGGTGACAGGTAGTCTAGTTTCCGGTCTTGCACATCAAGGATAAACAGTTGGCGGCCAATGGTACCGGTCAGATACTCACCGTGATAAGCGGCTTGCAGATTGTCGATTTGTTGGTAGTTGCTAAGGTCGGTCAACTGTTGATAGCCGGTTTGAGCGTCCCATTGCCAAATTTGCCGCAAGCCACTGCGGTGGGACAAAAAGTAGATGCGCTCACTGGTGTGGGAATAGGCACCGGAAAAGTCCCGTTGTGGCGAGCTGATGGTGAGATCATCGCTGTTCAGGTCTTGCTGCATGTAGGGGTTGGTAAACTGGCGTATCTCACTGTTGCTCAGATCGCCCTGAATGGCAAACACCCGTCCGCCGACCGCGCGGAACTGGCTGATCAGGTTATTGCCTTCATGCCAGACCCGTTCTTCCCAGTCATACTCTTCGGCAATGCTGAAAATGGTGTTGCCTTTCAGGTAAAGCAACCCTTGTTGATGCCAACTCAACGATTTGACGATCGCATTAACCTTTTTGAAAAAGGCGGGCGAAAACCCTTCCAAACGGTAACCGATGATTTCAGTTTCATTGCCGGCCAGGCGCGCCACGGCGAGATATTGTTTGTCGGTGCTGAGCGCCACCAAGTAATCGCCGCCGCTGTTGGTGGCCGGCAGGGTCAAACGGTTCACCGAACCGTCTTTCAGGTTGAGACTGAACACCGAATACATGTAGCGCTCATCGGTAGCGGTGAAAATCAAGCTGTCACCGTATTCATTCCAGATGATATTGCCAATCGGCAGCGGGGAGTCGTACACCGCGTCCATCTCTGTCAGCTCACCCTCGGCGCTCAGTGATGCAACGATGATCGAAAACTGGCTGGTTTGCGCGCGTAAAAAAGCAATTTTGCTGCCGTCGGGTGAAAACTGCGGCCGGGTGCTGTCATAAGGCCCGGTGGTGAGCTGTCGGGACAGGTTGTTGGCGTTGTCAAAGCTGAATAGCTGCCAATAGGGATCACCTTCGCCTTTATGGGCATACAGCATTTTTCCCAGCGTTTCGGAATAATCAACGTCCTTCTCGGCGCCTTTGACACTGATCACCGGCGTAACGTCCCGTTCGGTTTGCCATTGCACCGGGGTAGTAAATAGCAGCAGCGCCAGGCAGGCGATGGCCACCAGTGTGATCACAAAGGCCAGATGTTGTTGACGCCAACGGGGACGCTCACCTTCCACCGGCGGTGGTGATACTGACGACGGATGTTTATGTAAGGTAGGTATATCTACCTTATTGGTTTTCGCGCGGCTATTGGTTTCGGTTAAATGGGTAACTTGCGCGATAAGAACATATCCCCTTTTAGGGATGTTCTGGATGTAGTTGGGCGACTTTACGTCATCATTAAAGGCTTTTCTGATTAAACTAATGATCCGTCTGACAGTGCTATGGGTGACTATTTTACCGGTCCAGACCTGCTCCATCAGCTCATCGATAGATATCACTTCACCGCAGCGACTGGCCATGTAACTGAGCACGTCGATGGCCATGCATTCCATTTCAATGACATCACCGGATTCGGTTTGCAACACGGACAGTTCCGGGTAAATAAAATAATCGCCAACCTGCATGGCTGGCCTTTTGTTGCTGGTTGAATCAGGCATCATTTTCTCATTTGAAATGTCTCCCCTCAAGCCCACGGTTTAAAGGGACATAACACTTTCCTAACACCAATAATAAACAGATTTTGTGTGAGGGAGCAACCTAATAATCTGCCTGCACCTTACTCACGCAAGCCTCTTTTTTACCTCATACCTGAATGTCAAAAACGGTGTTTACTGAACCTGCCTTTTACGAGGAAACGCAACTTTCGATACATACAACTTTGTTATTCCGGTTGCGCAACAGGTAACACCCAGTCAGCCCGCGCTGTTGTGCTGGCACACAAATAAAGGATATCGATTTACTCGATAAAGCAATTGCATAGCGATGCAATTGAATGGCGATAGGATGAAATATTCACCTAACGAAAAAGCCTGCGGGTGAAGCCTGTTGATGTACCGGTAAACACAATTTGGAGGTGGAAAAATACAGCTTTAAAACACGTTTATAAATCAACTTTCACTGTAAATGAAATAGGAATTTATATGAAAGATCAAAACAACACTGTGTCTGTAAATGATACCAACCTGGAAGCAAGCGATGAGCTTGACCTGTTTGCCTCAGAGTTGGATCCCAAACTCAACGCCACTGCCGCCGTTGCCGGTTGTGCATCAACGCTGGGTTCAGGAACGTCATTCAGTACTTCGGGTTGCCTGTGTAGCTTCGGTTGTATCGCTTGTGCGTGTACCGCTACCTCAGCCCTGCAGTAAACAACATTTAATCAATTATTGAAGGAAATACATCATGAAAAATGAACAAAACAACCAACTGAACCAAACCCAGGAATCTGTTGATCTGGATCTGTTTGCGGATGAGCTTGATGACCGCATGAATGCCGCCGCTGTGGCGGGCACCGTGTCTTCATCCACCTGTATCAGTTCAGCATCTTGTGGCGGAACGTCCAGTGCGTCCTGTGCATGTAGCTTCAGCTGCCTGTGCTCAGCGTCAATCGCTGCCAACTAATTGGTCAACGTCATGAAATCTAATAGTGAAAAAGCCGTTGAACAACCGAACCTGGGCGAATTGAAATCAGATGATTTGGATTTGTTTGCAGATGAGCTGGATGAGCGTCTGAATGCGTCAGCTTTCGCCGCCGCGGTGTCTTCTGCCAGTAGTTCGAGTTCAGCTTCCAGTGCCGGTACCTCAAGTGCGTCATGCGCGTGCTGCTTCAGCTGTCTGTGCAGCAGTGCAGCATTGAAGTAATCGGTAGCTATTAGTCACTGGGTCGATTGGGCAGGGGATCATGTAGCGATCCGATGCTTTCACCATTGGTCTAACTGCAGGGCACCAATGATTTGATTTGGGATGGGAGGTCACTCTCATGGTGAGCAGAAATCGATCTTGTCTTCATGACAAAACAAACACAAGCAAATGCAGGAATACAACATGCAAACGGTAAACGACACAAACACGCAGCTGGCAGCAACCAACGTACTGATTCTCGTCATCGACGGTAACGTATCTATCGTCGATGACACCATTGCCTGTCTGGCATCCCTTGACGCGCTGAAGGCGCGCGGGGTGCAACTGCGCACTATGACTATCGAACAGGCCAGCAAAGACGGCGTATCTGACACCCTTGAGGACGATGACAATCCTCTGGTTATCGCTATCTCGGACACGTTTATCTCGTCCCGTTGCCTGGAACTGAACAAACAGCTGCAGCGCGAAACGTTGCCATTGTTGCATGTTACTGCCAATGCAAACGACACCTTGGTTGGCCCCCTGGTGTTGTTTAACCAGACTGCTTGTCTGGCGTGTGCCAAAGCGCAAACCCAGTATTTCAGCTTTTCGTTTGCGTTGACCGCGCCATCCGCGCAATCGCCACAACAGCAGTCTCAACAGATTGCATCCCTGATCGCTTCTTTGTGGGCGCCTGATTCACTGTTGCGCCAGGGTGGTTGCTTCAGTCTGGCTGCGGGGGAGTGGGCACCTTTGTCCAACACCCTGAAAAACCCCAATTGTCCTGTGTGCTCCCGCTGGAGCCGCACCCCGAAAGAAGTCTTCTATTCCTAATCATTCGACCGGAGTCACGCACATGAAAAACGGGTACTTGTCAGCTGACGAAATCTTACAACGGACCGCGCACCTGATCGGTGCCCGGACCGGATTAATCGCACCACCCAATGAAATCCGCCTGGAAGGAGGCAACCCTGAAGTGTTGGTGTATACCTCCATGCTCAGTGCCTTGGATAAAGCCCTGCCGCACATCGAACTGCAGAACCAGGACGGTTTGCCGATGGCCGGGTCCGGTTCATCAACCACCCGCGAGTATGCCAAAGCCAAAGCCATCTGTGAGGCACTGGAGCGCTACTGCAACATTTCTTATGACAGCAGCAAGGTGGTGGTGACCACCGCCGATGAGCTGGGCGATAAGGCGGTTGATCTGGATAGCTTTCCCATCGGTAGTGATGAGGAATATGCCAATCCGGCTGGTTCTCATTTCCGGCCCCGCCGTGATCAGAACATGCGTTGGTACAAATGCTATTCACTGACCGCAGGCAAGGACGTATGGGTACCGTTTTCCAGCGTGTACATCAGCACGCCCTTTTCTTACAGTGCCGAGGCGTTCACCGTGCCGATTTCCACCGGCAGTGCCATTGCCGGCAACTATGAGCGAGCAGTGGTATCCGGCGCCCTTGAAGTGATGGAGCGGGATGCGCTGTCAATTACCTGGTTGCAAAGCCTGCCGCTCAAACAAATCGACTACAGCGGCTGTACCAACCCTGAATTCTGGCAACGTTTGCACAGCATCCAGGCGTCCGGCATTGAGCAAACCTTTTACGATGCCACCATGGACTATGGCCTGCCCACGGTCTATGCACTGCAAAAAGCCCCGAACAGCGATCTGAATCTGCTGGTGATGGCGGCGACCCGCTTCAACATGGAAGACGCCATGATCCGGGTGATGGACGAAGCCTGTTCTTCCCGCACCGCGCTGGAGCACCTGGTGCGTAAACCCAAATTGTTTGATCCCAACGACTTTGCGTCGTTTACCCGCCTGACCGATGGTGCGGTCTTCTACGGTGACAAGAAAAACGAGCATGTGTTTGATTTTCTGATGAAAAATCCAGACTCCATTGCGCTGGAAGATACCGCCAGTATCGATGTCAGGGACGAACATCACATGCTGCAGGAGCTGATTGAACGTTGTCACCGGTACAACCTGGATCTCATCGTGGCGGACATGACCATCCCTCAGTTACAGGAAATCGGCCTGTACGTGGTGCGGGTGATCATCCCGCAACTGATGCCGTTGACCACCAATTACAACATGAAATACAGCAAGACGCCGCGGCTGTACAGCACCCCGGCCAACCTTGGGTTTGACGTTCAGCCCCTGGAGAAACTCAACCCCTGGCCTCAACCGTTTGCCTAAGGAGCAGCAGCCATGATTGAACAGAATTATATCGATGCCCGCGATCAATGGCGGGAAAAACTGAAACAGAAAAACCCGGCCAACCTCGAGTTGTCGCGCAATTGCAATGTGATGATGATCGTGTCAGGGCAGGTGGGCGTGAAAGCTGCCGGCATGATGATGTCACTGCCCATCGGACACCTCACCGTGTGCCCGGTCCTGGACACTGACATTGCCTTGATTGAGCAGTTGGAAGGGCTGGACAGCCAGAGTCTGAGCCTGAGCGTGCTACCCCATGTGTTTGATGTCTATGGTGCCGCACCCCATGTGCAGCATCATGATTTTCTGGTGGTCGCCACCGGTCGCAGCTTTCCGCAACTGTTATTGGACATTAATGCCCTGGCAGTGCGGCTGGAAATGCCCTGGACGCAGGTTAACAACTTTGCCCATAAGATCACCTTGGGGCCGACCATCATTCCCGGCGTCACGGCTTGCTATCAGTGCCTGACTGACCGACTGGCGTCTCACACCAAGCAGCACGACAGCATCGAGGCCAAGCAGCATTTTCTGAATAACAACCGCGGATTTGAATTCAAAGGCAACCTACCCAGCATTCAGGAAATGACCGTCAGCTACCTGTACGAAGAAGTCACACGGTTCATTTTTGGTCAAAACCCGCCTATCGCCATGGGTCGTGAAGTCAACCTCGACACCCTGTACATGGCTGAAGATCGCGAGTTTGTTCCGCCAATGGAATGGTGCCGCACCTGCCACTTTGGCAGTCAGGCGACCGGCCAGGCATTTGATGCATTCACCCGCCGCCATTCTGCGCCGGCGGCACAACGCGCCAGCAAGTGAGGACGAGCCCATGGACAACTTCTTTTTACAAGACGAACATCAAGCAAATCCGGGTATGTACCTGCATGAAAACACCAAAAATTTTCGTCACGGCAGCCAGTTCTACAGCGATGCCGAACTGACCACCCAAGACGCAGTGGCATGGATTTATGACATCTATACCGACGAACGGATCCTCGACGAGGTTGCGTTACCGGCAGTGACACAGGCAGAGGTACCGGGAATGAATTGCCTGGATACCTTTCTGACCCGTCGCAGTACCCGCAAATACGCCGACAAGCCGCTGGACATCACCGAGCTGTCACACTTTCTCAAACTCGCGTATCCGATTGACAGCAGCGAGAAGGCGAGTACGCCGGGTGCCTTGCCACACCAAACACTTAGCCAGTGGAACGGCCACGTGACCTGTTGCCGGTTGGTGCTGTTGATCAAAAATGTCACCGGTGTTGCTCCAGGTGCCTATCTGTACGATGAATTCAGTCACAGCCTGAAACTGATCCGCGCCGAATCGCGGCACAATATCGATGATTTTCTCAAGCAGTATTGTTTCCAGGCCGAGTTTATCGAGTCACCGGTCTTGCTATTGCAAGTCGGTTCCATCAAAGCCAGCACCGAGCGTTATGGCGAACGTGGCTATCGTTACATGCTGCTCGAAGATGGCGTGCAAATCCAACGTATGTACCTGTCGGGTGCGTCTCTGGGTCTTGCCTGCTGTGCAACCGGTAGTCTGGTGCAGGGTAAGGTGGAGAGCTGGTTGGGATTGGATGGTTTCAACGGCAGCGTGCTGAATGGGTTTGTGATTGGTCATTACTGTCCCGCACCGGAGGCATCCCATGACCACGCTTAATCCGGCCATTTCTGTGGATGACATTGATCTGGAGGCCTACCGGCCCAGAGCGGCGGAAGGCATCGCCATCTCGCGCTACAGCGAAGGCGATGCCGGGCGTAACAATGCCCGCTATGTGGTGAAAGACAACAGCAACAGCTTTTACATCATGACCGGCGCCAGTGGCGTCAAGGTGTTGGAGCTGTTGACCGGTGACTACACCGTCAAACAGCTACAGAAGGTCATCAACGAAGACTTCGGGTTTAATTTCAGCAAGGAAAAACTGCTCAGCTTCCTGACCCTGTGCTTTAACAACCGCCTGATTGCGGATGACACCTGGGTAGACGACGGCAAACGTCCGGACAAGAGTAATAAGCGTGAACGCCTCGGGGTGTACAGCTCGGTGTTCAATGCCGACGAGTTACTGGACGCCATCATTGAGTACAAAGCCTGGTGGCTCAATCCGCTGACCAAAGGCTTGTTTCTGGGCTTTTTCGTGATGGGGATCATTGGCTTGTTCACCATTCCTGAGGGGGGCGGTTTGCTGTCGCCCATCAAGCAGATGACGTTTTCCTACCAGGATGTGTTTTTGCTGCTGTTGCCGATCATCTACCTGGTCGAATTGTCCACCCATGAGCTGGCCCATGCCTTGGCCTGTCGGATGGCTGGGGCTCGAACCCAGGGCTTTGGGGTTGGGCTGTTATGGGGCTGTCTGCCGATCTTTTTCACCGAAACCACTGACAGCTATGTGATCAGCGACAAGTACAAGCGCATGTTCGTGTCCTTTGCCGGACCGATGGTGGACATCGTGTTCTTCGGCGTGGCGATGTGGCTGTTCTATGTGCTGGAACCCGGCATCGCCAGTACCGTGGCGCTGGCCTATTCGGGGATTTCTCTGTCGTCCTTCATCGTCAGCCTGAACCCCTTCGTGATCCGCATGGACGGCTACTGGATCCTGGCCGACTGGCTGGAGAAACCCAACCTCAGACGGGACGCCTTTCGCTACCTGAAAAACAGCGTGAAATCGCTGTTCGGCAAAGACGTGGCGCCGGATCTGACGTTGCAGCAACAGTTGTCCGACGATCCCTTTATCAAGGTCAAGTACGTGATCTACTCCATCGTCTCTTTTGCATGGACCGGCGCCTACATCCTGGTGATTTTTGTCGAGCTGTTCAAATTCGTTTTCAACCTCATGGTGAGCATGCATGGCTCACCCTCCTACTACTTTTAAGGACGGTACTCTCATGTGGAAACCATCACCTTATGTCCTGTTCAGACTGGCGGGAAAAGCACAAAACGTTGTGCAGCAGTTGAAACTGAAACAGACCACCCAGTGGCTGGATCGCTACCATGACACCCTGACGTGGCTGCACGAAAACAAAGGGCCGGTGTGTGAGCAGTTGCTGTTTGATGAAATCGGTCGTCATGACGGCGAGACAAAATCCTCGCTGGTGGCCATTAAGCGGGCGCTATACAACCTCAAGCTGCCCAAAAGCACCGAGTTGGAAACCCTTAACGTGCTTAGCCAGCGTGACCGTCGTCAGGTTCTGCAATTTTGTGCCCGTATCCGCAAGCTCGGCCGGTATCAGAGTGCAGCCGAAGGCGTGTTTGAGGAGGAACACGAGCAGGCTTGTTGTAACCTGCAGAGCCATTCCTCTGACAGCGACTTTCTCAAGACCCTGCAGGTGGCACAGCCATCTTTCACCGGCCAGGTCGAGCGGTTGCTGAGTACCGAGCCGGGTAAGTGGAAGAAACAGCAACGTCAGACCGCGCTGACGGTCAGCCGCTACCTGATGCGTATGGCCACCAAAACCAGCCCGTTTGGACGTTTCGGGCCGATTGCATTGGGCCAGTTTGACGAGCAGCAGGACGTGGTGGTGGATGTGGACTACCAGCCTGGTCACAACAAAACCAAGGCGTTTCTGAATCACATGGTGGTGGATCGCCTGAACAAGGCCATCAGCGAACACCCGGCGGTGCTGCGTCATGTGCCGGTACGCCTGAACCAGACCTTGTCGTTTGAACAAAACCAGGCCAAGTTTCTGCAACCCCGGGAAGTGGGTGGCTTTCCACCCTATACCCGTTTCCGTAAAGGTGCTGTGGTGCCGATCATTGCCGCGGTTGCGCATGCCTATGAGCATCAGCGCCACTATCTGATGCCCGATCTGGTCAGCGCCGTGTGTGAGTCCGGAATGGCAGGGGAGGTGGCACCCGCTGAGGTCGAAGGGCTGCTGGAGAGCCTGATCCGTTCGGGTATGCTGATCCGCGAATTCGATATCAATACCGATCAACAGGCCCGCCTGAGTCAGCTGATTACCCAGATGCCGGACAAGGTGTCCGATGAGGTGGATGCCCTGATCGCCAGCCTTAGCAAGTTGCTTGATATCGAGCGTCAGTTCGCTGAACTGGAACTGTTCAAACGCAAGCGTTTTGCCAAAGAAGCGCTGCAAATCGTCAACGGTATCCTCGGGCCCAAGTACCGCATTGCCGACAGCGACAACGTGTTTATCGAGGACACTTACAGTGAATCCGGCCAGTTCCGGTTGGGGCAGAAGTTCTACCAGAGCATTGCCGAAGACGTCAGTCTGTTCCTGGATTGTATTTACAACCGGGATGAAGGTGGCCTCAATCACGTGATGTTCAAGGACATTTTCGTCAATACCTTTGGCGAAGGGGGCACGTGCGACGACATCAACGATTTATGCCAGTTGTTCTCCAATGCGATTTTCGGAGGCAACTACGAAGACCGCGACGTGTACAAAAAAGCGGCGTTGGTTAACGACAAAAGCCTGGCCTACATGCAGCGCTTGCTGGATGAAATCGACCAGTCCGGTGACAGCAAAGTGTGCTCCATCAACAAGGCCTCCATGCAACGGATGGTCAGGGAGTTTCACAACCGCCTGACCGACGTGGCAGACAAGTCGGTGACCTTGCACCTGCAGGTCACGGCAGACTCCCTGGAGCAATTGCAGGCCGGTGACTTCAACGTGGTACTCAATTACACCCTGCCGGGCTATGGACGGTTCTTCACCCGCTATTGTCAGCTGTATGAAAACCATGGGCTGAGTGATCAGATCCAGGCGCGGGTGGCGCAGTTATCCTGTGCCGAGGGCGGTGAATTTAAAGAAGTGCTGTCGACCCTCAACCACAATGCCCAGGTTCACCCCCTGACCACCCAGACCCTGGTGGAGCTGCCTGGCGAAAAAGCCAGTGTTGGACCGGAGCAGGTGTTGTCAGCCAATGACATCAGTATCCGTCATTGCCCGGAAAAGGATGCCCTGCAGTTTTCTGCCAACGGCCAGGCATTCACACCGCTTTACATGGGCTTTTTCCACGGTATGGCTTTGCCGGCTTATCATCGTCTGTTCCTCGACTCGACACCCTATGGCTATCACGCCGAGCGGGTTAAGCCGATTGAATTCAGGGAAAATATCCTGCCGTTTGTCACCACCACCGAGCAACCGCAACGGGTGCGTCATTACCCCCGTCTGCAGGTTGGGAACCTGGTGATCCAACGTGAAACCTGGTGTGTGGACATTGATGCCTTTCCTGAGCTGAAAAGTACCACGCCGCCCTATCAGCTGTTTAAGACCCTGTATTTGTGGCACAAGGCCCAGGGCTTGCCCCGTGAGTGCTTTATTCGCATCAAACGGGAAGCGGGCAGTCCGACGGATAACATTTTCAGTCAGAACAAGATTGGTCATAAGCCTATCTATTTCGACTTCGAAAACATCTTTACGGTCAAAGATCTGGCTCGCTTGCTGGCCAAAGGTACGGTCAATTCGATTCAGTTTGAAGAAGCTTTGCCCAGCGTCAGTAGCAGCTTTGTCACCCATGGCGAGTCAGGTGTGGCCGCTGAACTGCAAATCGAATTTAATCGGCAGGTGGCGTATGCAAGTTGATCTGAACCGACATGGTCGCTGGCTGGTTGGCCTGTTGTATTTCAAGCGTGATGTCGATGAGCTGGAATACGACCATGCCGGTGATGCCATCATTCGCACCTTGATCCCGCGGTTGCAGGATTTCGTCCAGGGGACGGCCGACGTAAGCCATTTCACCTGGCTGCGCTACTCGCAGGGGGGCAACCATCTGCGGTTGCAATTCTGGGTCACCCGGGAGGCACAGATGCACCAAGTGGAGGCTGCACTGCGGGCTATCATTGACGATTACACCGTGCACAACCCGGTCTGCTTCAGCGGCGAGATGGTCCTGACCCCCATGATGGAACGCCTGCGCCACAAAACCGGTGAGGCCAACCTGCACCCACCGGGTACCTTCTTATTCGGACCGATGTTCGATACCGGCGAAGAGGTGGTGTACGGCAGTGAAACCTGTTTCCAGGCGGTGCAATCAATCCTCAGTATTGATTCAGCCTTGTGCACAGCCATTTTGCAGCGGGTGGATGACTACCGTGACCGGGCCACCATCAGCAATCTGTTTGCGCTGGAGAGCCTGTCACTGATCAGTCACTGCTGTACGGAAAAAGCTGCTCTGGGTATGTACGTGATGCAGACCTGGTCAGCCCTGTTTGGCATTACCCGTCAGGATTTGTCCGACAGCTTCGCGTACTACCAGGCCAATGTGGCTTTCTTCAATGCCGTGGTTGATCAGCGCGACAGCGCCATCGCTGCCGTGCGCAACATCGATGCTGAGCTGGGGCGATTGTTCGAACAGGCTATCGCGCAAATTGCCGCTATTCTGGCTGCCACACCACTCAGCCAGCAAAGCTGGGAGATCCTTGCCATGCAGGGGCTGACTATCATGCACCAGAACTACAACCGGCTGGGGATCTCGATGCTTGATGAGATCAGCTTCGCCGCCTTTATCTATCAACACCATGCCTGCCGTGAGGCCACCGATCGGGTGGTCGCGCAACAAAAAGCTCAGCAGGCCATCACCTACTGGGAGCAAAAACGTGTCTGATCAAACCTGGTTATACCTGAAGGTGTTCTTCAAATTTGAGCCCACTTTGTCCGTTAGCGTATTTGAAGACGGCGTACGCAATTACCTTGATGGGGTGGTTAAGCCGTTTTTTGCCGACGCACAACAGCGCATTGACGGCGCACCTTACTTCTTTATCCGTTATCACGACAACGGCTTCCATCTGCGGGTGCGGGTGTTATGCCCCGATCTCGCCTGTAAAGCGCAGCTTGATGATGCCCTGCGCACGGCCAGTGCACACTGGCAGGCAGCGCAGGCAGAAGGGGCGGCCGTGCAGCTGGACCGGATTGAAGCCGACACGTACCAGCCGGAATACAGCAAGTACGGTGGCGTCGCATTGATGCCAGACATTGAGCAGCACTTTATGGACAGTTCTGCACTGGCACTGGACATCCTGGAGGTGAGCCAGCGTGGCGGTGTGAAAGCCGAGTATGTGGCGCTGTGGCTGATCCATGAAACGGTCATGACGCTGGGCTTCAGCGCCGAGGAAGTGGTCACGGTATTAAACGGGTATGCCCGTTTCTGGCGTGACCAGTTAGCGCCGTTCCAGCCAGATTTAGGCGCCCGGTTACTGGCCCGCTACCAGGCCAACAAAGCCCAGCTAAGTGCAGTGTTTGCTGCGCCGGGCACCTCCGCGCCGTTTGAAGCCAGGGATCCTGCGCTTGGTGATATTAGGCGGCGCTGGATTGCCAGTTTGCAACGGATCATCCGCAAAGCCCGAGACAATGAGGCCGCGGGCCTGCTGACGTCGGATTTCACCGACCATGTGCAGGGCCAGCAGGATAAATATGCCAGCCTCAGCCAGATCCGTGTGGCGCCGTTTACGTCATTGGTCATCTTGCCCAATTTGCTGCACATGCTGAATAACCGTATCGGCGTTGACGTCAACAAAGAAGCACAGCTGTCGTTCACCATCTGTCACTACCTGATGGATCAGACCGGTGCTACTGATGCGGGTTTTGACATGGTGCTTGAACCCACTGCACCGGCTGGGCCTGCCCAACCGTCACACGCGTTTGCTTAATCAACCTTTTTACCCAACAGGAGAACATCATGGCTGCCCATTCTTCACTCTCACAAACGATGGCCAATGATCCACAAATGAAGGTGCCTTACATCCCGAAAATGTCAGAGGACTACCTGAAATTCTATGCCAATAACAACCTGTTTCTGGTCCTTGGCGGGCACACAGAAACGGTGTTCAAAGGGCGCTCTGTCGAGCTGCTGATGCCGCACCTGATCCCGCTGCTGGATGGCCGTCGCAACACCGATGAAATCAAAGGTTTGTTGAGTCAGTTTTCACCCCACATCATCGATGAAGCCATCTCCTTGCTGTACTTAAAAGGTGTGATCGAAAACGGCGACTATGCAAACGTCAGCCTCACCCCCGAGGTGGCGCGTAAATATGCCTCCACCCTGCAGTTTTTCAGCCGTTATGTGGATGTGACCGAAACCACGGTCAACCGGTTTGAAAGCCTGGAAAAACTGCAAAACAGCCGCTTGTTGATCCTGACCGACAGCCAGTTTGTGGGCCTGTTACTCCCTAACCTGAAAGCTCTGGGGTTGGGTCATATTACCGTTGTCACCACCACCGATAGTCTGTTGCATCCGGACGTAGCCAGTCACATGAGTGACGAGACATTTACGGTTGATATCGTGCATCAGCCACTGGACCGCTATCTGGCTTCTGGCGCACTGGCCAAAGGCGCTTATAACCTGACCCTGAGCCTGTTCAATGAGGCCACCGCGGAGCAGGTGATGAACCTCAGTGATGAAGTGAAAGCTGCAGGGTCGTGGATGATCAACGGCGCGCTGAGTGATCGGTTTATCCAGATTGGCCCGGCGGTTGATTTTGACATTTCCGCCTGCACGGAATGTGCGGACATCGCCAACAAGTTGATCAATCACACCGAGGACCATCAGTTTGGCCCTGCGGCGATCAATATCGCGGCCCAGCGCTTAACCCATTATCTGTGGGCGCTACTGACCAAATTCATTCCGATCACCATTACCGACACCGTTGAAGTGATGGACGTGGACAGCCTGGAATTCGTCAAACACCCGATCTACAAGCAATTTGAGTGTTCTCATTGCTTTCCTGAACGGAACGAAGCCCTGGACAACAATCTGGTGATCGCGACCGGGGTCACCAAACAGGCACCGTTAAGCTGGTTCTATCATGAAAACACCAACCACAAGCCTTACCAGATCGTGCCCAAAGGCCATCAGCAGCATTACAGCGACAACAACAAAAAAACCGTGTCAGGTGCCTATAAAACGGTGAAAAACCGCCCGGTGTTTGCCATCGACAAGATTGACATGTTGCCGGACTGTTTCGCCACGCCCTATGCACGCCATGTGGCGGGTAACGACACCCCGGTTATCCAAGACCGCACCACCCAGCGTCGGGTTGAAGAACTATTGATGTTGTGTAGCGGGCGGCACGTGGAAGAGATCATGAATGACTGGGATGTGGGTTTCCGCATTTCACCCTCTGCCGGCAGCATGGCGTCGCAGACCTTGTACCTGGCCGCATTTGACATTCCCGGTCTGCAACAAGGGGTCTACAACTACAACCCCAATGGCAGCCTCGAACAGGTATTTGTGGATAGCCAACTGGGCGCGGAAGCAATGCTGCAAAAGCTGCATGATCGCAACATTGACATACCCCAAGGTGCGGTAGGTGCGGTGATCATCAATGAAGCCTTCGACCGGGTAGAGAGCAAATACCTGAACACCGCGTACCGTTACACCAATTTTGATGCGGGCGTCATGCTGACCACCATGCTGACAGCGGCGCCGCTGCTGGGTTTTGAGGTGTATCATTCGTGCAATTTCTTTGACGATGAAGTCTCGGATTACCTGCAAACCGGTAAGGTGTCGGAGTTTCCTGCCTGCATCTGCTTTTTAGTCGACAAAAGCCGGGGGACCCATGACTGAGTTGACCTTACAACAGCCTTACCTGGTGTTTCGCTTTTACTATGCGACCTACACCGGTGATACGCCGGAGCCAGCCGGAGACCATGTGCTAAGCCATCTGATCAGTAAGCTGGCTGAACACCGGCAGGCGGCCAGTGTCAGTCTCGATTTTATGCGCTATTCCGAAGGTGGGTACCACATTTACCTTAAGATCCGGGGCGATGAAGCATCCCTGTCCGCGCTGGCCGAGGAGTATCTGGCCCAACTGAGTCAGGAGTATCGCGACAGCCATATGGCACGGATGGGTCTGAAGAATGAGCTGGGGGAGTACTCGGTGCGTTTACATCAGCGCATGGGGGCGGATCCGGCTGCGACCCGACCGTCGGGGGATTTCAGTGTGGAATGGCACAACGAAGATCCTGAATTGTATGAGTCGCAGACCACGTTCGCCCACAACCTGGCGTTTAACGATGCGTTTTGTCGTGGCGTACTGGCCCTTTTCAAGCACAACCCTTCCAGTCAGGTACTGAAGTTGTTCGCCCGATTGCTGCTGTCGGATTTATTGCTGTCATCCGCGCTGACCGACGAGGACAGCTACTACCTGCTGTACTTTGTGCGTCAGCAGTGGGTGCGTTTCTTCGACATCGATGAACAGACCTTGCAGCAATGTGCCGACAATGCACAGCGTTCGGCACCGAAGTTTCATCACTTTCTGGATACCAAGACCAGCTACAAGGACAGTGCCCGAATGCTGCCAGATGGGGTAGGTGAGGTGTATTGCGCTTTGTTCGAGTCGCTGCTGCCACGGTTTAATCATCTGATCGTGCGCGACGACAACGGTGTGGTCACCAACCAGACCGCCCTGCGGGTGATCAGCTTGCTGCACCTGTGCCACAACCGACTGGGCTTCGATTTAAACCAGGAAATCATTTTTTCTTACTTACTGTCGGGTTATCTGCAGCAGCAGATTGCTCCGCAACGCATTGCACAGCTGTTGAGCGGTGCAGATTTGAACATTGATAACTACGTAGGCGACCTCGGCGGGTTAGGCGAGGCCACTTCAGACAACGAAAAAGGAACAGGCACGTTATGAAAAACAACAATACTTTTCTGATCATCGGTGTTACCGGCTTAGCGATCTCGTTCGTGATCAATGTGGTGATGTACTTTCTGATCGGTAATTCCAATTCGGTGATGGTGTCGCTGTGGACACCGATCTACATCAATTTCGTGTTTTTTGTGTTGCTGGGTCTGCACCAGATCCGCAAAGCAAAAATCATCGCCCGCCATGGAGGACAGGATGATGCAATTGGTTAATACCGCACTCAATGTGTTGGTGGCACCTCAGGCCGAAGTGGACAATATCATCAACCGCCGACGGGCCAGCCTGCTGCCGTTACTGATGTTGCTGGTGGTGTTCGCCCTGTTGTGGGGCAAGTACTACGACAACGTCGACTTTAGCTGGCTCAAAGAGCAGATGATCACCAATGCACTGGACGACAACGAGCACATGACCCGGGAAGCGATGGAAGAAAACATGGCGACCCTGTCAGCCGACATGATGTTCTATGTGAACCTGTTCTCCGGCTCACTGGCGATTTGCATCCTGTTGTTGATCCGCTCGGTGTATATGTCCATCGCGACCAATTGGGTCAAGAAGAGTCGTCTCAATATTACCCACTGGTTTGCCATTTCGTCGTGGTCGACGTTGCCGACCACCCTGTTGATGCTGATCACGCTGTTTTACTTCTCCGATCAGGACCTGCGTTACATGTCCATCGAAGGGGTCAATCTGGCGTCGCTCAACAACCTGTTTTTTCATCACAGCGCCGACAGTCCCTGGGCGACGATGCTCAATAGTCTGGATGTCACGTTGTTGTGGAGTCTGGTGATCATTGCGCTGATGTTTGCCAAAACCGCTGACGTGGCATTGCCAAAATCCTTACTGGTGACCTTTTTGCCGTTTCTGATCATTTACGGCATCTGGGCGGGAGTGATACTGCTATGAAACCGGCCATACTGAATAATCGCTATGCGCGTCTGGCAGTTGTGGCCAGCGTGATAGCTGGGGTCTTTCTGTTCAATCGGGGACAGCAAAACAACGACGTCTACAACATCGAAACCTCCCAGGTGGATGTGGGACAGTTTAACAAGACCATACTTGCCTCGGGCAAGCTAGGTTATGCACAGGAAATCATCCTGCGCTCTGAGCTGACCGGGCGGGTCAAATCGATCCTGGTG
Source organism: Fluctibacter halophilus (assembly GCF_020687825.1). Classification (GTDB taxonomy): domain Bacteria; phylum Pseudomonadota; class Gammaproteobacteria; order Enterobacterales; family Alteromonadaceae; genus Fluctibacter; species Fluctibacter halophilus. Next base: position 1,627,651 of record NZ_JAJEWP010000001.1, on the reverse strand, counting down.
CAGGAAGGTGAGCGTGTCGCCCAGGGACAACCGATCCTGGAGCTGGACTCATCGACCCTGCAAGCCAACGTTGAACAGCAGCGCGCTAACCTGAGCATCAAGCGCTTGTCGATTGAGCGCTCTATCGTGGAATACCAGAAGCTCCGCGAGCAGGTGGAGAACCGTCGTCAGCTGGTCGACAAGCAACTGGTCAGCGAGGAGAGCCTGGACATCCTGGAGCAGGATCTGTCGATTTCCAAAATCAACATCGAGATTGCCAAAAAAGAGGCGCTGCTGATTGAGTATCGCCTCAATGAATCGGCAGAGAACCTCAACAAAACCATCATTCGCAGCCCCATTGATGGGTTGGTGGTGAATATTCCGATCAAGATTGGTGAAACGGCCATCGCCGGGGTCAGCAATGTTGCCGGTTCGGAGCTGGTCAAACTGGTCGACACCAATCAGGTATACGCCAACCTGTACGTGGATGAAAATGACATTACCCACGTCAAAGAGGGCCTGGCCACCCAGATCACGGTGATTGCTGAACCGGACAAGGCGTACCGTGCCACCATTGAGCGGATCAGTTTGCTGGCTGAGCCTAAACAGGCCAACAAGCCGCTCAAATACAAAGTGGTGGCTGCACTGGAAGAGCCGATCACACACATCAAGTCGGACATGACCCTGCGTGCAGAAATCACCTATCAACGCTTTGAAGCGCAAATGAGTATTCCTATCCAGGCGATCCTGTACGCGTCGGACATGGCGTCGGATATCGGAACCATCTTTGTGCTTGATGGCGACAAGGTGGCCCAGCGTGAGGTGGTGCTGGGGGATGCCAACGAGGAGTTTCAGGTGGTCAATGACGGTCTGAAGGTCGGTGATGTGTACGTCACCGGTCCCTACAAGACCCTCAAAAACCTGTATGACGGCGCGCGGGTAACCACCAATGGGATTTGATATCACACGGGCCTTGCCGCTGGTTCAACTGCAGCACATCGACAAGGTCTATGACAACGGTGAAATCGCCCAAAAAGTGCTGGATGATCTGTCACTGACGGTTTATCAGGGCGAGTACGTGTCGATGGTCGGGCCATCAGGCTCGGGCAAATCAACCCTGATGAACCTGATCGGCTGTCTCGACAGGGCCAGCGGCGGCGCTTACCGGTTTAAGGGCACCGATGTGTATCAGGCGTATTCCCAGGAACAGTTGTCGGACATGCGATTGCGCTTTATCGGCTTTATTTTCCAGAACTACTCGTTGTTTCCCAAGCTCTCGGCACTGGAAAATGTCATGACGCCGCTGATGTACAACCAAACCCCTCGGGGAGCGCGAAAAGCCATCGCGATGGAAGCACTGGAGCGGGTTGGGTTGGGTGACAAGGCGCGCAATCTGCCCTGTCAGCTGTCGGGCGGACAACAGCAACGGGTGGCCATTGCCAGGGCGTTGGTCAAGAAACCGGAGTTGATCCTGGCGGACGAGCCGACCGGTAACCTTGATTCAGAGAACTCGGCAATGATCCTGGAGTTGTTTGAACAGCTGCATAAAGACGGCAACAGCCTGATCGTGATCACCCATGAAGATCAGGTTGCGCGCCACAGTCAACGGATGATCACATTGCAAGATGGGAGGGTGGTGTAATGACCGCTATGTACATGGATACCCTGTTCACCGCAGTACGCTCGATCAACGCCTATGCGCTGCGCAGTTTGCTGTCATCGCTGGGCATTGCGGTCAGCGTCGGCGCCATGATCGCCGTCGTCTCGGTGATCCAGGGCTTCAGTAGCAAGGTGAGCGGACAGTTCGAAGGCTTTGGCGCCAACTCGCTGACCATTCAGCCGGTATTTGATTACCAGGCCCAGCTACGTGGCAAGTACGCAACTTTGCGCGCCAGTGATCTGGACATTATTCGTGACAACGTTCAGGGCATCGATGCCATCACCCCGGAAATTACTGTGGTGGGTCGTTACAGTGCCCAGGCTGGCTACCAGGGCAAAGTCATCAACACCGATGTTCGGGGTACAACGGCGACCTGGAAGGAGCTGTTTTTACGCTATCCGGACAAGGGGCGCTTTATTACCACGGCCGACGACGCATATCGTCGAAAAGTGGCGGTGGTCGGCCATCAGGTGGTCAAGGATTTAGCCCTACCGGACGATCCCACCGGGGAATACCTGCAAATTGAAAACGAGTGGTTCCGGATCATCGGGGTGTTGGACAAACGGGGCAAAAATCTGGGTATGAACCAGGATGATCTGATCCTGATCCCTTTCAATACCGCCATCAGCCTGACCGAATTTGAAATCTCTCCGTCTTTCTGGTTTCAGATGCAAGTGCTGGACATGGAAAAAATGCAGGCAGTGCAGCAACGGATCCGCATGTTGTTGCGCAAAAACCACGGTCTGAAAAAGGGCGAAGAGGATGATTTCGAGATCCTGACCGCCGATCAGTTCATGGACTCGTTTAAGAGCATCACCCAAACCATCACCATTGTTCTCGGTGGCATCGTGAGCATTTCAATGATTGTCGGCGGCATCGGGATCATGAACACCATGATCATGTCGGTGACCGAACGGACCCGTGAAATCGGTATTGCCAAGGCGCTCGGCGCGCCGCGCAAAATGTTATTGCTACAGTTTTTGCTCGAAGCGGTGATCCTGTCGTTGTATGGCGGCGTGACGGGTATTGCACTGGGGTATGTACTGTCTGAACTCATCGCCTTTTTTGCTCAATTTCCCAGTCCGGTCATTCCGGTTTGGATCGTGCTGTTTTCAATGGGATTTTCGGTAGTGATTGGCGTGCTGTTCGGTTTCACACCGGCATTTAAGGCCGCCAACCTTGAGCCCATTGATGCGCTCAAATTCCAATCTTGATCAACCAGGGTGCAGTACAGGAGACATCGATGAACAGGGAAAATTACCGGGAAGCAATGGATACGTCCGGAAGGTGGAGCCGTGTGTGGCAACCGTCCACGCTGGGGATCATCTTGTGGTGCATCCTGATGGGGTTTGTGCTGTCATTCCAACTGGCTGTGATCAAAGGGCTCAACAAAGCGCTGCCGATCCCGCTCGACAATGGTCTGAGCATTGTCACTGAGGATGGGGCAAGCGCGGAAGCGGACAGTCAATTCAGCCCATCTGACACACAAACCCTGCTGGACTACCTGTATCACCTGGCGCCGCAGATGCCCATATCTGCAGAAACGGTTACCGAGCTGGCTGCTGAGCCAATGGCTTCGTCAACACCAACGCTGATGTTGCGCGGTGTGCCTGCGATTGCCCGCGAGTTGCACGGTGTAAAACTGTTGTCCGGACGCTGGTTCGATCCCCAGGCGCGGGAATTGGTGGTGGGGCAACAGGTGTTACAAGACGTCCCGCAATCGGCCATCGGACATCGTTACACCATTGCCGATCAGCACTGGCAAGTCGTTGGCGTGTTCAGTGCCAGCTATCCCCATTTTGACAACGAGTTGTGGGGGCCGGTTGTACCGTTACAAACTGCGTTAGGGCAGGGAGGTATTCAGGCTTTGTACTTGCCTCAGCTGTCCGCCAATATGCACCGCCATCTTCAGCAAGTGTTCAGTCACAAACTGGGACGTGCGGTGCAAGTGGCCAGCGTTGAGCAATTCTATGCGTATGGCACACCGGGTATATCAACCGAGCGTATGGGTTGGTGGGTGGTACTGCTCGCCGGGTTTTTCATTGTGGGCGTGATCGGGGCCTGGCGACTGTCGGTGGCGACTTATCATCCACAATCCAATCCGATCACCCTTCGGCGAGGACAGGCTATGCTGGACGCTATGTTGGGCGCGGCACTGGGAGTGCTGGGTTTTTTGTTGGCGCTGATATTACTGGATCAGCAATACCTGGAGCTAGGCAACGGGTTTGATGCGGTGACAATACCTGTCCAGCTGACCCTATCAACTGGCTTGCTGGTGGCCCTATTGACGGCAGTCATTGGTGGCGTGCATGGGCGATGGCAGGTCCGCTGAACCGCTGTTGAGAGTTACGGCTGTGATACGAGGTCAGCTGGGAAACCGACCTCAGTGTGGGTTTTTGCATCAGTGGAGTTGCGACATTCCATCGTTATAGATATGCTCAAAGGTAGGTCCAACAGCTAACCACTTCCCTGAACATCGGATGTTTTGCTTTGTGTAGTGCGTAATGGGGCATAACTCGTGGATGCATTGAGGAAACATCGAACACCTTGGTCTTTTGCTAAGAGGCCATTGTCATGACCACTGAGCGGTTAACCAATCTGCTTAGCTCCGGGCATTACGCGCCCCAGGCACCGACCCTTGAGTCACTCACCCAATCCAACCAATACCTCGGTGCGCTGATCCAGTTTGTCACCTCAACCCTGGAAATGCATTCCATTGAAGACATCGCATGGTTTCTGACCGAGCGCGTGATCGGCCAATTGGGGTTTGAGGATTGCATCGTTTACCTGTATGACGAAAACACCGGCAAGCTGGTGCAAACCGCTGCCTATGGTGACAAAAACCCCAACGGTAAAATCATACTTGATCCCATCTTACTCGACATCGGAGAGGGTATTGTCGGGCGCTGTGCGGCCTCAAAAACGACTGTCCTGGTTGACGATCTGTCGGGAGAGTCTGACTATATTGTGGATGACAAACAACGTCAGTCGGAGCTTGCCGTACCAATCCTGTTTGAAGGGCAGTTGGTCGGGGTGATCGATTCCGAGCATTCCCAACAGGGTTTCTATACACCTCATCACGTGTCTACGTTACAGGCCATCGCGTCGGTGATTGCCAGCAAGTATGCAAGCTTGCAGAACGTAAGGAAACTGGAAACCACCATTCACGCGCTGGAGGATGTGAAGCGTCTGCAGAAGGCCTTGTTCGATATTACCGAGCTGGTGCATTTGTCGGCCGATTTGAACGATTTTTACATCAAGTTGCACCACATTCTGTCGGATCTCATTCCATCCGATTCAATGTACATCGTCCAGTCTGACGACAACGGTGAGCATTTCATCTGCCCTTATTCTTATGCGCCTGATGCCGGCCACACCTTTGAGCATTGTATTGCCGAACAGACGTTGACCCAACGGCTGGCGCAAACGGTGTTCGCCGAGCAGCACCCACAGCTGTATGATGTTGAGACGCTGGGGCAACTCGCCGACCGCTGGGGGATATCTGGCAACAGTGCGTTGCCCTATGCCTGGATGGGGGTACCGCTGATGATCGATAACCAGATCCGCGGTGTGGTGGTGGTGCAAAATACCCGGCGACGAGCCCCATTCTCGGAAAAATCCCAGGAAGCGCTGTGCTATGTGGCGCAGAAAATCAGCATTGCCATCAAACGCAAGAACGACGAAACCTTATTGCAACATCTGGCGTTGCATGACGAGTTGACCGGGCTGCCAAATCGGGCGCTGTTTATTGACCGACTCAGCCATGCGCTGGAAAAAGATGCCCGTCGGGCGCAGAAGCTGACCTGCATTCTGTTCCTGGATCTGGACAGGTTCAAACTGGTGAACGATACCTATGGCCATCACGTAGGCGATAAGCTGCTCAAGTCCGTGGGTGAGACCGTCAAACAATGCCTGCGCAAGGAAGACACCCTGGCCCGCTTCGGTGGCGACGAATTTGCTATCCTGCTGGAAGATGTGGAAGACATGAGCGGTGCCGCCCAATTGTCGACCCGCATCATAGAGGCGTTGGGCGGTTCTTTACCGGCAGGGGAATACCGCGTGCCGGCATCCACGTCCATCGGTATCGTACATGCCAATGAGTTTGTCACTGACACCTTGTTGCCTTCCGACATGTTGCGCTGTGCCGATGACGCCATGTATCAGGCCAAACAGCAGGGCAAAGGTTGCTTTGTGTTTCATCATCAGATCACCGATCAACACGTCAAAGACACCTTGATCATTGAGCAGGAGTTGGCCGAAGCGATAAAAGCAGATCAATTTGAATGTTACTTGCAGCCGATCGTTAATCTGGATACCCAGGCTGTGGTCGGGTTTGAAACCCTGATCCGTTGGGCCCATCCAAGCAAGGGGGTGGTGAGTCCGGCAGATTTCATCGAAATCGCTGAAAAGTCGGGGCAAATCATTGATATCGACCGTTTTATGCTGGTAAAAGCCTGCGAGTTGTTGGCCAGCTGGTTGCCGTCAATGCAGCCACTGCCGTACCTCAATATCAATCTGTCGAGTAACTCCATCGCCGCGGAAGACTTTCTGAATTTTTTCACTGCAACGTTGAAAAAGCACCGTATTCCCCCCGGCGCGCTGAACATAGAAATCACCGAGAGGGCATTGATCAATCATCTGGGCAAAGCGAATTTCATCCTCCATGAGGTGAAAAAAACCGGTCAGCGGGTGATCCTGGATGATTTCGGCACCGGGTATTCTTCGTTGAGTTACCTGCATCAGTTACCCATTGATGTGGTCAAAATTGATCGCTCTTTTGTCAGCACGCTGGAACAGTCGGAAACGTCACAGTCGATCACCACCGCGATCATCTCCCTGGCCAACTCGTTGAATATGGAAGTGGTGGTTGAGGGGATTGAAGATACCGTGCAGCGGGACATTGTGCTCGCCCTGGGGGCCCGATACGGTCAGGGGTTCCTGTTCCACAAACCGATGGATATTCCGTCCGCGGTTAAGCTGTTGGCGCGTTATACGACAAAGTCCACCTGATGAACCCCGCCCAATTGCAAGTCATCGGTAATGAATACCGCGGTTTTGCGCAATGCCGCCAGTGGGTTTGCTGATTGATCGGTAAAGGTAAACGGGGTGGATGTTGCATGGGTGGAAATTGCACTGATCCCGGCATCATCTAACGACCTCAATGGCGCCTGGCTGCGCCACAGTTTTAGGGTGTTAAACTGGCTATCACGCTGATCGACCAGGCCGTTGTTATCACTGTCCAAGGTGCCGAGCTCGGCAAAACCGTCGCCACTCAGGGCGCCAAACAGCTCGCTGCCATTGTCGATGAAACCGTTATTGTTGTTGTCCCGGGCAAGATACCACACGTCTCGGTTTAGCCTCGGTAGCTGTTCGTCGATGCCATCAGCATCCAGATCAAACCGTGTCTGGCCTGGACCAAACAATGCACTGTTGTGGCCGAGATTCACGATCAGCGGATCTTTGAACGCCGCCAGGCTCATGGTCAATTCCCGCGAGTACATCAGTTCCCGTTCAAAGGTTAACGACAGGGATAGGCTGTGTTCCTGCCCATCACTGTGCCGCGCTTCAAGTTGTGTGCTGTAGTGTAACTTTTCGTATTCATACAGGTGTTCTTTTACCCGTACCATCGCACTGGGGTCTGCTTGTCGTTCGGGAGCGGACAGGGTGGTTTCCTGAAGCGTATCCGCGAGGGCGTTTAACAGAGCATGGTGCAAGGCGGGGGAAGCCTCCTCATGCAGTGATGCTATCAGGCGCAGCTTCACCTGTTGTTCCGGCGTGTAGGTCAATGCAACAGGAGCGGGTGTCGACGATGACGACAGCGCAGGCGAACCGGCAGCAGAAGCTGTCACCGTTTGTTGGCGCTGTTGCAGGTAGTCGTGGTCGACCGATGTGAGTTGGTGCACAATGTCCATGCACAATCCTCCCGTTATCGGTGTTATCGACCACAGCCTGAACAACTTTAGGCGCAATTACTCTGTCATGTAGAAGGTGATACTGGTAACAACCCGCACGTCTTTTTCAATTTTGCGGTCATCGCCGTATTGTTCCCCGGTATCGCGGATACTGAAGTTGCCCTGGCGGGCATGTTGAATGCCACCCACCTTGACGTCAGCCATGCTGGCGAACTCATTAGCGGCAATACGTGCATTTTGGGTGGCTTCTCTGAGCATGTCCGGCTTGATGGCGTTTAATGCCGTGAACAGATAGCGGGGTGCATGATTGTTCAGGGGGATCCCTTTGGCAATCAGGCTGTTTACCCCCGCCCGTACATCGGCAACACGGCCCACGTCAGCTGAATTGACTTCCAGCGACCCGGTCAGGCTGTGTTGCCGTTCAACCAGCACCTGATTGTTGTTGCGGTATTCCCGCACGGCATAGTCGATGACGCCAATGGTGATGTCTGAGCTGGTGAACCCTGCTTGCAGCAGATAGTCCCGGATCGCCTGTTGGCGGGCTTCGGCTTCTCTGTACAGCCCTTCCAGTGGGGTCGTGGCATCGGCACTGACGGTGAAGTCCAGTTTCCAGATGGCTTGAGTGGCGCGTACAGTGCGCTCCGCCAGGCCTTTTACTTCTGCCACATTGACCGCAATTTTTGATTTGTACAAGGTTTGGCTGACAAAGTAACCCGCCACACTCAGGCCGATTGCGACCATCAGCCCTGACCATGCCATAGCATTTCGATTGTTTTTCATTGTTGTTCCTGAATCGGTATTGGGACTGTCAGTTTAGGTAGCAAACCGGGGGATCAGATGGACGGGGCGTGGCAAACTGATGATCAATTGGGGCCAAAATATGGCGCCCGGATAACCCTCCACGTACAAGCGTTAGAGCGCATTATTACCGGCCAGAACTGCTTCTCATCCGCAGATGTAGCACAAGCCATCATCGATCAGTTGGCCAGGCTGCGCCGTTAATACCGCGCTTATGTTTCAGCGTTGGTCATTTTATCTTGCCTTTGAACCTGCAGACAAACGTTGTCGGACGAGGAGAAAGGCTTTGTCTCCGGGATAACAGCAAATGGTCGATAGGCGGGGGGAAAGATGATCGGGATGCCATCCCGTTCAGACAGTTGCTGCAGGATTTTGAAGGTGTGCGCGAGGTCATCAAACGGCGGCTGAGTTGGCGGAATATTCGGCGCAATAGGATGGGTAAAGTCGTCCCAGTGAATGGGAATGACCTGCCTGGCGCAGGTATTGACGACAGCATGTTGCCATAATTCTTCGATGTCTGAATCTTCAAGTTTACCGACTAATCCAATGCCCAGAAACACGGTATCCGCGGCAACGGGGAGTTTGATTGTGTCCGGAAAACGCGCACTGGGAACGATCAGGAGGTTACCTTGAGGGTGCGTCAGCAGGAAACTGTACACGGTTCCCGGGTCGGCAAATGCACTGCCTCGAGCAGCCCAAACGTAAGTGTTTTCAATCCATTGAGAGAAAGGTTTCTTCTGGATATGACCGGAATCAAAACTGTAAATATCGAATTTGCTGTCGTGTAGCGGAAAGTGAGGCTGCATCTGTCGTGTTGGGGCACGGGTTATGTGTTGCAGGGATTGCTGTGAACCTATCACTGTCGCATTGGTCATGGTCGCGGTATTGTCTGCATCCAGCGCATGATCGAAATGGGCATGGGAGATCAGCAACCAGTCAAGGGTTGTCACCTTGCCCTTTAGCAGCCCTTGGGCGATGTGCCAGCGATCGGATTGGATGCCATTGATGACGGTGTGCCACTTACTGTGCCGGGTGAAAAAGCCATCCACCATGATGTGGGTTTCACCGTCGCTGATCAGGAGTGTGGTAGTACCAAAAAAACGGCCGTGTAACGCGGATGTGGGGGATGGGGCCAGATTTGACTGGGTGATATGTTCCAGCGGTTTTGTGCTGCATGCTGCGAGGGCGACAAAGAACAACGCCAACACAAATGATGGTAGAGCTTGCAATGCGCTCATTCACTGCTCCTTGTGAACCCTGTTCAGGGCGATGACAACAATAAAGCTGAGTATAGCGCAGAAGACGTTGGTGCCGTTCTACCAGGGAACTTTACGGAGCAAAATGTCTTTGAGCATGATCCAGTCGCACACAAAGGAGTACAAGGGGTATTTGAAGGTCGCCGGCTTGTTCTTTTCAAAGAAGAAATGCCCCACCCAGGCGAAGCCGTATCCGGCCAGCGGCATCAGCCACAGATAAACGTACTGTTGGGTTGCCAGCGCATAGGCAAGAATGCCAAGCACAAGAAAGCTACCGACAACGTGCAGTCGGCGGCAGGTTTTATTCTTATGTTCCTGCAGGTAATAGGGATAAAACTCGCGCAGGCTGGAAAAGCTGTCTTTATCGGCCACGGTGCCCATCATGCTGTCCTCATTAACAAGGTCTGTTAAAACTACGCAAAAACAGCGTCGGACGCAATCTCAACCTAGCCCTGGTCGCCCAGCTTGTCCAGCAACCAGTTTTCGATATTGCCCTTGAGGTTATCGAAAAACTCGTCCCTGTCGAGTTCAAAATGATAGTACACAGGGCGCTCACCATTCTGATATTGGCTCAGTCGCTCGGTGAAGGTTTCTGACTGATCGGCATACCACTGCTCATCTTCCCCTGCCTCTTTGAGCAGCGCGATAGCGCGATGCTGGATTTGCTCGGCTTTGTCGAATTCTCCGGTTGCTGCATAGGCTGCGGCCAGCGTATCAACGTAGGCAAAGTTGTCTGCGTATTCGGGCGACTCAATCACGGGTTTGATCAATGTCAGTGGGTACTCAGGGGGGGTCAATGGGTTGCGATCCATGGTGGCAAGAAACCATGCCACATCATTAGCATTGTCAGGATAGGTTCGTTTTGCCGCTTGTTGTAAAACCTGGCGTGCCTTGTCCAGATTGGCGGGCCCGGCAAAACCGTTGGAATAGATCCTGACCAGTTCAAACACGGTCACCAGCGACGGGTCAGCATCATGGGCTTTTTCCAGCATCCATAACGGGTTGGCGAAGCGCGGTTGGGTGTTACGATCCAGAAAGTACATGACACCAAGATAGGCATCCGCTGGCGCAAAACCCTCGTGACTCAGTTGCATGATACCTTGCTCGCCAGCCACTTTGTCTTCTTCGGATTCCCCTTTGACAAACAGCAGTACGCTTGAGATCAGGCGAGAAAGCTTGTCATGGTGTTTGGCTTTTTGCAGCCAGTCAAACACTTGTTGCCAGTCCTGGGTTTCGCCTTCCTGGGTGTACAGCCAGGCAAGCCGTTTTTGGGCGTCAACGTCACCGCTGTCAGCCAGTGCTATGCAGCTATCCAGTGCATCTCCCGGGACCGGCAATTCCAGACTGTTGCAGGCTTGCCGTTGTTGTGCCAGGGCCGGGTCGACGGTATCCCTTCCGGCCACCGTTTCACTGACATGGCTGGAAAAGCGAAACATGATAAAGCCGAGACTGACGACGACGGCACCCCAGACGACAAGGTTCAGGGTCCAGCGTTTCGATTGTGTGGTCGTGTTATCTGCTGTGGCTTTGGTCTGCGACAAAGCATCGGCCTGCACCAGTGCCTCATCGCGGGCCTGAACCAAGGCATCGATGTCTTGAGGGTGTTGCAGCGCATCAATACCCGCCAGGGCATCCCGGTAGGCTTTTTCAATCAGTGTTTTGTCTTGGGTCGGTGAAATGCCCAATCGTTGCCAGCATTGCATTGTACGTCTCCGGGTTGGCATCCTTGCTAGACGGGTCTGGGACCCGCTGCACTGGATTTTATCCTACCAGTGCAGTGGCGAAAAAGCATCTGTGTACACAGCGTTGGTTATTCAGGGTAGCGCGCCTGCAGGCCATCATATACGGCCTGGGAGTAATCGCTGCTGCCACTGTCCAGGCTATTGAGCACTTCGACCAGATGTTCGTTGTCTTCCCGGCCGTGCCAGATTTTGATGTAGCTACCGTCCTTATAACCGTGATCCTGACGGAAGAAGTTGAGCACGTTCTTTCCAACATATTGTTGGAACAGGCTGTCGGCGTTCATGTCTGCCTGCGTAACGATATGCATAAACAACGGAACGCTGAAGCGTTTCGCTGCACAAAGTCCGGCCATCAGTTCTAGGTTGTCCAACAGGGTCTGTTGGCTGAAGTCATAGTTCTGACCATCAAAAGTGACAATGTCAGTACCCTTGGCTAACTCGTCGGCAATGGTGTCAGCAGAGCGCTGAATGTCACCGTCAAAATCGATGATGATCGCGGATAGCGCGAAGTGCCAGATGTCGACCAGTTCCATTTGCAGTTGTGGCAGGTCTTTGTGTTGAGCTTTCCACCATTTCCAGCCATGATGCTCGATGCCTTCAACAGACTCGATCATCGCTGCACGTAAATACTGATAACCGGCGGTCAGCCAGGCAGGATTTACTTTTTTGTTCATCTTGTCCTGCAATTGCAGCATGGTGGCGAGTTGTTGCTCACTAAGCATGGTAATTCCTGTTGTTTTAACCGTTGAGATTTGATCCTGAAAAGTGCTGCACAAAGTACTCATTGGTAGGCAAAAAGGCAAGGGTAAATACGGAGAGCGGAGAGGGGCATGCGAGGCTATATATTTGATTTAGACGGAACACTGGTGCAGTCATCGTTAGATTTCGCCGCGATGCGAGCGGCGGTCGGATGCCCGCAGGGGCAGGATATCCTGCATTACGTTGCCAGTCTTGCTGAGCCACAGCGCAGTGCTGCGACGGCTGAAATTGCCCGCCATGAACTGCTGGATGCGCAGCAAGCCCACTGGATGCCCTTTGCTGATGATGTACTGTCGTTATTGCGTCAGCGTGATATTCCTGTGGCGATTGTCACCCGCAATAACCGCCAGGCGACAGCAACAAAAATGGCTGGCTGCAGTGTGCCAATTGATTGTGTGCTGACCCGCGAAGACGCATTACCCAAACCTCATCCCCAGGCGCTGCTGCAGATTGCCAGACGCTGGCAGATCCCCTGTCAGGAGATTGTTTACATTGGTGACTATTACTACGATCTGGCGGCTGCCAAGAATGCCAACATGGCCGCCTGGTTATACGGTCATAAGGACGTATCCTATGCCCATTTGGCGGACAGGGTGTTGCCTTGTTTTCAACAGCTCTATCAAGAATTGTATGCAATTTGACGTGATCTGGAACGACTTCTTCTGCTAAATTGGCAAAAAAACACACGAGGAAAGTCACATGAGCCGATGGGTTGGCGTTGTTTTATGGTTCATCAGTAGCGTCGCGTTGGCGCTACCTACGGTGAGTGAATTTGCCCAGCAGAATGCACTGACTGAGCAGCAGGGATTCATTGATCTGTATTACAACCCGTCCGATGGCAAGGTGTATTTACATATCGACGCACTGGACACGCCACTCTTGTTTCAGAGCAGTTTACCCCGAGGTTTGGGGTCCAACGATATCGGGCTCGACCGGGGCCAGTTGGGTGAAACCCGCATCGTTCAGTTTGAACGGTTTGGCGCCAATGTTCTTCTCCGTCAGAAAAACACCCACTACCGTGCGGTGTCCGACAATGCCGCTGAACGGGCCAGTATCGACGAAGCCTTTGCGTCTTCAGTCATCGCCGGTCTGCCGATTGTGGCGGAATCAGGCGGTGCGTTGCTGGTCGACTACACGGCTTTTTTGCTGTCAGATATTCACGGTGTTGCTACTCAACTGGACGCAACCAAGCAAGGCAATTTTAAACCCGACCCTACCCGCAGCGGTGTGTTTTTAGCGCGCACCAAGGCGTTTGTCGACAACACAGAATTGGAAGCGCTGATCACCTTCGGTGGCAGCAAAGCCGGCGAATATGTGAAACAGGTGGCGCCATCACCGGACAGCCTGACTGTGCACATGCATCATTCCTTTGTACGCCTGCCGGATGACGGCTATCAGCCTCGCGCGTTCCATCCGATGTCTGGTTATTGGGCACTGGGTTATAAGGATTATGCAGTTCCTCTGGAGGACAGCATGGATGTGCGTTTTATTCCCCGTCACCGCTTGCGCAAGCAAAATCCAGAAGCTGAGATCAGTGCGCCGGTTGAACCTATCGTGTACTACCTCGACCCGGGTGTTCCTGAGCCAGTCAGAACCGCGCTGTTAGATGGCGCCCGCTGGTGGGACCAGGCCTTTGAGGCGATAGGGTACAAAGGGGCGTTTGTGGTCAAGGTGCTACCTGATGATGCCGACCCGATGGATGTGCGCTATAACGTCATCCAATGGGTTCACCGTGCCACCCGGGGCTGGTCCTACGGCAGTTCGGTTATCGACCCCCGTAGCGGAGAAATCATCAAAGGTCATGTCACTCTCGGTTCGCTGCGGGTGCGCCAGGACTACCTTATTGCGCTGGGGCTGACCAGCCCGTTTGTCGATGGCAACCAGTCCACCGAAGCGCAACAACAGATGGCATTAAACCGTATCCGCCAGTTGTCAGCTCACGAAGTGGGGCATACCTTGGGGATTGCCCATAACTTCGCCGCCAGCGAACAAAACCGCGCATCAGTCATGGACTATCCTCACCCGAAACTGCGTATTGACGATGGCCGGATCCTGTTGGATGAGGCCTACGATTTGGGAATTGGTGCATGGGACAAGCGTGTGATTGCTTACGGTTATCAGGATTTGCCACCCGCTCTGAATGAGGCCCAATACCTGGAACAGCAGATTGCACAGACTCTGTCACAGGGGTATCGCTTTATTTCCGACCCCGATGCGCGTCCAGCGGGCGCGGCTAATCCTCATGGTCACTTGTGGGACAATGGTGCAGCACCAGTGGCCGAATTGCAGCACTTGAACCGTGTGCGTGAAATCGCATTGCGTCGATTCGGACTGAATGCGCTGCCGCCGGAGCAGTCGCTGTCTTCACTGGAGGAGCGGCTTGCGCCGATTTACCTGCTGAGCCGCTACCAGATTGCGGCAGTCGCAAAACTGATCGGCGGCGTTGAATATGGATACTGGGTCAAGCCCGCTCCGGGGCAACCGGCACCACAACAAAAGGCCGTTCAACCGGCGCGTCAGGTCGAGGCAATGAACGCACTACTGGCACTGCTGACGCCTGATTATCTGCAGTTACCGGCGCACATATCCGCATTGATCCCGCCCAAAGCCTACGGTGAGTCTCGTGACCGGGAAAGCTTCCATGGGCGCACCGGGGTGGTGTTTGATCCAGACAGCGCAGCGGAATCACTGGCCGGCTATGTTCTGGACTTGCTGCTCAATACCGAGCGCCTGAATCGCCTGGCGCTGCAGCGACAAGCAACCACAAACGGGCTGTCGCCGGCGACTGTGGTCAATCACCTGTTCGATACCCTATTGCGAAATGCGGATGAGGAGACTCGCACTCGGATGCCGAGACTGGCATATCTGATGCTGCATAAAGTGATGACCGCGATTGAAGCACCCGAGCTTAGCCCGGAAGTTAAAGGGGATATGCTGTTTCAGGTCATCCGTTTGCATCGTTGGTTGAAAGACCACCAGGGGCCTTCAGAGCATCAGGTATTGGCGATGTATCTGGATTGGTATCTGGAGAACGGCGAGTGGCAGGGAGATTTTGAAGTAAAACCGTTACCGCCGGGTTCGCCTATCTGAGTTCCGAGAAAAAACGACATCCTTGTCTCAAAGTGCCTTGTGTAGGGCACGACTCGGGAACTGGATATGAGCATAACTGAATACCTTGGAAAGGTAAATAATATTACCGGAATTTAACCGTCAATCTTTGTGTAGTGCGTTTTGATGCGGTGCAATCACCACAGATGAAGGTGATCGCATTGCGCGGTAGCCCGTATACAGGCCATTGCTGATTAGTCTGGGAAGCTGAATGAAAATTGCCATCATTGGTGCCGGGATGACCGGCAGTTTATGTGCCCATCAAGCCAACGCACAAGGCCATCAGGTTGTACTGTTTGAAAAGTCCAGAGGCCGTGGTGGCCGTTGTACCCACAAACGTTTGTCGTGGGGAAGCGTGGACATGGGGGCGCCGGTCGTGCCGGCCACCGATGCGGACTTTAATCACCAGATGCAGCTATGGTGTGACCAGGGACTGGCCCAGTCTTGGCCTGCTAAACCGCTGACCTGGGATGCCAACGGCTTTAAGGCGGACCGAGACGTACCCCAGTATGTGTTTGTTCCTGCCATGAATCAGGTGTGCAAATCATTGACTCAGGGGATCCAATTGCACACCGGTGTCAGAGTGTCTCATCTTCAACCGTTAGACAGTGGTTGGTTGCTGTGGGATGACGATCACAACAAATACGGTGTCTTCGACGCTGTTGTTTGCACCGCGCCCTGGCCACAGACCCATGCCTTATTGCATGACAATGCCCCTGGCATGTTTGTTGGGGAGCAGCAATGGCAAGCGTGTTGGGCTCTGGCCCTTGCTTTCGATGCTCCGCTGTCGTTACCAGGCCCATTGGTCAGGGCAAAGCACCCGGTACTTCAGTGTTTGGTCAATAACAGCGACAAGCCTGGGCGCGATGGTGATGGCAATGTATGGACGCTGTATTTCAATCACGAATTCAGTCAGCAACATGTGGATTTGGACGAGGGAGGCCTTATCCGCGCCGGACTGGAGGCGTTAACGGATATCTGCCAACAGCCTGTTCCGTCAGTGTTGCATCATTACCGGCATCTGTGGCGTCTGGCTCGTCCCCTTTCTACGGAGCAACCTCCCGGCATTCTTGTCAGTCAGCAGCAGCGACTTATTGCCGCCGGTGACTGGAGCTTAGGCGCATCGGTGCAAAGCGCGTGGCAGGCTGCTAAACAGGTTACTTCCAGCCTGCAAAGCATGGCTGTGGAAACCGTACCGTAACCGCCCGCGTTTTATCGCGCGCTGGTCGCTGCTTCGGTTGCGTTTTCCCCCACAAGCCATCATGTTTACAAGGCGAGGAGGGTTTTTACTATGTTCAAACAATTGGCAGATTGGTTTCAACAACAGTTGTCCGATACATCGGAGCACAACAAAGGGCATTCCGTGGATGTTGCAACGGCTTGTTTATTGTTTGAAATCCTCAGAGCCGACGATGAGCAGCACGAACAGGAATGGTCGGTATGCCGTCAGCGTTTGCAACAGCACACAGCCTTGGCGGCTGATGAACTGGAAACCCTTATTTCGATGGCGCAGAAAGAAGCGGCACACGCGGCTGATTTCGTTCAGTTTACCCGTGTGATTAATCAACACTGTGATGGTGATCAGAAACGCGCCATTCTCGAAAGCCTCTGGCACATTGCCTATGCTGATGCGCACCTGGCCCCGCTGGAAGAACACCTGATCCGCAAAATCGCTGATTTATTGTATGTCCCACACAGCGCCTACATTCAAAGCAAACTGGCCGCAAAACCATAGCACTGTCGCCAAAATAAGACGTTCCCACCATAAGGTGTCGCAAAATAGATACTTTTTAACGTATTGATTTGTATAAATATTTTATAATCACGCTTGTTGATGTCTGTTATTGGGTACATTATTGCGGGTGAATCGCGGTTTATGCCTTGTGTTTTTCTCATTTCCCCCAATAAATCAATTTAACCTTTTGAAATAAAAGGAAAATATAATTGTGGCACGGGACGTGTAATAGGGGTTGTTGTGAACCCAACCTTTCTGGTTCCTAAGGTTTATGGATAGCGGGCTTCACAGTGGACAACACAAATAACGGTTTTGTTATTGGCTGCGATGGCGTTTGCAACTAACGTGCTGTCCCTGGGGCTACTCATTATGAGTGACACCAACTTTGGCAGGGATGCCTATTTTTTTTCTGGCGCAATGCGCCTGGGTCAATGCAGGGAGAGAATCATGCAAAGGGGTTTACACTATGCCGTACTACTGAGCGCTGGTGTGGCTATGCCTGCAACTGCTGCACCCACCATCAGCTTTTCCGGTTTGGATCAGGACAAAGACGGCTTCATCAGTATTAAGGAAGCGGTTGCTGATCCGAATCTGCTCGCGGTTTTTGGTAAAATCGATAAAAACGGAGACGGCAAATTGAGCATTGACGAAGTTTCCGACTCTGATCTCATTACACAGCGGGCATTCTGAGTTCGCCCGGCGGTATTCTTGTGACGACGCCTTCCTCTCATTTGCGCTATCATGGCCTTATTCGGCGTAGCAAGCGTGCAATGTCACTGCAGGGGGCATTGTCGACGTTGGCACGGATGAGCAAAAGAGGGATCCGGGTGCGTATTGGTTCGTTAAGACAACTCACGCTAGGCAGCTTTATGCTGGCATTGGTGCCGTTGGGCGTATTGCTATGGCACAGCCAGAATACGTTGAGCAAAATGAGCGAAATTGCTGCCAGCGAAGCGCAGTTTTCGGTTGGTATGGTGCGCGATGTCAGCACCATCAAAGGGATCTCCATCGATATTGAACGGGTCCTTCGACAACACTTTGTGCTCAATAAGCCTGAACTGGTGGAGCTGGCCACCACGTCGATTCATCGTCTGCGCACCCTACTGGACAGCGTGTGCACGGAATTGCCACAACGGACTGTATGCATCGACGTTGATAAGCGTCTGAATTGGTTTATCGCCAACCCAAAGCCCAGCGATGAATTGTTACTCGATGCGCAACTGGCAGAGTTCCGTCGTTCTTTGTCCACATTGCAGGACGATGTCGATTCGTTACTCGATACCCGTATTCAACAACAACAGCAATATGTCTCGTCAGTACAACAAACCCAGGCATGGTCAACAGGCTTGCTGGTGACGGTATCACTGATACTGATGGTCTTTGCCAGCCAGTTAATCCTTGCACCGGTAGCAAAAATCGAGCGCGTGATCGGTGCGATTGCCCGACAGGACGAAACATTGCCGGGCATTTCTCAATCGGGTCCCAAAGAGCTGATTGAACTTGAGCATAAACTGCACTGGTTGGCGGACCGTCTCACCCAACTGGAGCACCTGCGTCACGCGTTGCTCAGACATGCATCCCATGAACTGAAAACGCCGCTGGCCAGTATCAAAGAAGGCTGCTCGTTGTTAAGTGAGCAGGTGGTTGGACGATTGAACAATCAACAGCAGGAAGTACTGTCATTACTGAACAACAGTACGGAGCGTCTCAATCTGCTGATTGAGCAATTACTCGATTACAACCTGTTGCTGCAGCAGGCCAAGCCTGTGTATCAACAGATCGATCCCAGTGCATTGGTGAATGACGTACTGAGTGATAATGCATTAGCGATCCAGCAGAATGATCATCAGGTGGAGCAGGACATTGAGCTTGACAGGGTGTACGTGGATCCGAATCTGTACCGGCGTATTCTGGACAATTTGTTGTCCAATGCCCTGGCGCACGGGTCCGTCGGTCGACCGATTCATATTCACCTGTATGCGTTACGTGACATGGTTGTCCTGGATGTTGGCAACCGTGGTCAGCGCGTGCCGAAAGAACAATGGGAACAGCTTTTTGAACCGTTCAAGCGCGGAGAAAATCGTCGCAATGACCGCGTTACGGGTTCCGGCCTCGGCTTGTCGATCGTCGCTGACTGTGCCCGCATGATGCACGGCAGTGCCGAAATCGTTGAAGTTGAAGGGGCCGATTTTTGTGTCCGGGTTTGTTTGCCGGCCAATGGAGAATATCGATGAAATTGCGTGTTGTAGGGTTGTGCGCAGCAACACTGGCAGTGTCAGGATGTGCGTCATTTCAATCACCTTTTGGCACCTTTAATACGCCTCCGGCAACGCAGGTATCAGAGCAACATTTATGTGTGGATGTGGCCGCTGACAAGCAATGTGCGTTGATGGACTGGGTGACGTTCTGGTTTCAGAACAACGAGCTGAGTTGGCGTGAACGTAAGCAGCATATAGAACGCCTGTCGGGCGATAGCCCAGCGCTGACATTGAAAAAAGTGTTGCTCAGTCAGGGCAGGGGAACGCCCTACCAGGATCGTCTGCGCGCACAAAATCAACTCGACGGTCTGTTGCAGAGTCTGTCAGGGGATTGGCAGAGGTTCTTTCACGGGCTGGTGTATTCGACCAGTCAGGAATCACTGGAATATGAATCCGCGCTGACCATTTTGACCCGTATCAACGCTCGTCAGTCCCGGGAAATCGAAGAGCTTAAGGGCAAACTATCAGCACAGGAAGAGCGTCTGAAGCAGCAACAAGCGCAAATCGAACAGTTTTTGAAAATTGAAGCATCCATGATGGAAAAAAGAGAGGGGATCGAGCCATGAGCAAACACAGTCAAACCTTGCCCAAGATCCTGTTGGTTGATGACGACGATAGCTTGTTACGCCTGATGACAATACGTCTCGAAGGGGAAGGTTATCAGGTGGTTTCTGCTCAGGACGGCAAAGAGGCGTTGAAAATCCTCAATACGCAGACTTTTGATGCCGTGCTCAGTGACTTGCGTATGCCGGGTTTAGACGGATTGAGTCTGTTTGAGGAAATCATGGCCCAGCGCAAAGACATTCCGGTCATCCTGATGACGGCGCACGGCACCATTGAGGATGCGGTTGAAGCCACGCAACGGGGTGTGTTTGGTTTTTTGACCAAGCCGATTGATCATGACAATTTGCGTGCCCTGCTGGACCGTGCCTTGAGTCAAAGCAGCGGTACGCAAAACAGCAGTTGGTGTCAGAACATTATCACTCGCTCGCTGGAAATGGAGCAGTTGCTTGACCAGGCCTACCGCGTCGCACAACGGGATGTCAGTGTGCTCATCACCGGAGCCAGTGGAACTGGTAAGGAGTTGTTGGCCAATGCCCTGCACAATGCCAGCGATCGGGCAGACAAGCCGTTTGTGGCGATCAATTGTGGCGCGTTGCCGGAAAACCTGCTCGAATCAGAACTGTTTGGCCATACCAAAGGGGCATTTACGGGGGCTGTGCATGAGCACCAGGGCTTGTTCCGTGAAGCCGATGGCGGCACCTTATTTCTGGATGAAATTGGTGACATGCCCATCACCCTGCAGGTGAAGCTGTTGCGGGCCTTACAAGAGCAGAAAATCCGCCCGGTGGGTAGCTCTAAGCAGATCCCGGTGAATGTGCGGATTATCTCTGCTACCCACAAAGACCTGGCCAAAGAAATGGCCAATCAGAATTTTCGCGAAGACTTGTACTATCGTCTGAACGTGGTCAACCTGAGCTTGCCAAGTCTGCACGAGCGCTCAGAAGACATTCCGTTGCTGGCCCGACATCTGCTGCAGCAAAGTGCAGAGCGTCATGGCGTTAAAGTCAGCAAATTTTCCGATGATGCCATGCAACTGCTGGTCACAGCCCCGTGGCCGGGTAATGTGCGTCAACTGGTTAACGTGGTTGAACAGTGTGTGGCACTCACGCAAACCGCAGTGATCCCCGCGCACCTGGTTGAACAGGCATTGTCCTCGTCAGAACAGCGCTGGCCGACATTGACCGAGGCGCGCGATGCATTTGAACAAAGCTACTTGCTCAAATTGCTGAAAATGACCGATGGTAACGTCACCCGCGCAGCTGAATTAGCGGGTCGCAATCGGACCGACATGCATAAGCTGATGAAAAAACACGACTTACAATCTTCCGACTTCAAACAGGAAGCGGCGTCTGCGTAAGACAAACGTCGAGACGTTAATGACCGGACGCCATGTGTTGGGCCCGTTCTCGCAGGTAGCTGAATTGCTCGAAGGCATTGGCGACAACCTGACGGTCGTTGCTGTTTAAGGCAATGGCACAATGGCATTGTGGGTTTGGACAACTGAATCGGGTGCCGGTCAGCAACATTGCACCGTCAACCGGTATCGGTGTGCCACAATCGGGACAAGGAATTTGGGTCTGAATGTTCATTGACTGTCCTCTGTTTTACTGGGGATGGGGGTCAGGTTCTTGCTGAACACATCAAGGATGGTGGTAATGCCTTTCGGTAACGGCAACTGACCTGCGGTTAATTCTATGACGTAGCGCACTGCCGATGACGTTTTTCCTTTCCCGCTGGTACGCAGGCTGCCGTGAACTTCGGTGCTGTATTGATGGCCACGATAGGGACGGGAAATATCATCATCGCTGGCATCCTTGTGGCTTTGTGATGATTCCTGGCTGTATTCGGTGGTGCTTTTTACATCCATTTCAAAAGACACCTTCAGTGTCTCTATAGCGAGCGAGTTGATGGGGATGATCGCCATCAACGGCACGACAAAATCCATCGATTCAGTGGTTTTATGACTACCGTCGCTGGCCAGAACCTGTCGACTCAGGGTAAAGCTAATCATGCGGGGGATCATGTAACCCGGTTTATTCTCATCAACATCAAAGCAGGTGCTGAGTAAAAACTGGGTTTGTGAACGGGCCAACATGCCATTGGCATCACTGGCCGCTTTCAGTGGCGCGCCCATCAGCGCTTTCAGCGGGACGCCGGAAAATTGCTTCGCCAGGTGGCTGGATGAAGGTGTGTCAGCCATAGTAAGGGCTCCTTATCGCGGATCTCGTTGCAAACGCCAGTTATCCGGGGATCTGCGCCCGTAGCGCCCGTTCATAACCATCAATGACTTGTTGCAGTCCTTCCGGGGTTTCTCCTCCGGTAAGGGTGATTTCCAACATCGTATTGGTGGTTTTGACACCGTTTGTGCTGCGACCAAACAGGTTTTTCCGTGCGCCGGGAGAAAAAGTCACCAGCAGATCTTCACCGTTGTCATCGTTGGCAATATCCAGGTGAGTAGTGAATTTCACTTCTTTGACCTTGGCCGTGCTGATTGGGGTCAGAGTGATCAGTGGCACATGAGCAACCACTGTTTCAACACCCTCGGCAGTGCGTCGTGGGAACTCCATAGCGACCATTTTGGGGCGATGGGTAACCCGTCCAATTGACGGTGCCGACGCGCTGTCCTTGTCATCCTCTTGGGTTGAGTCTTTTTCGGTTTTTACTTTTTCGAAAAAGCTCTCAACGTGGCGCATTCCCTCCGATTCCACTGCCTTACTGGCGGCCTGAATGCTCTGGTGAATGGCCTGCATCAATGCTTGAAACTTTATCATAGTGGGTGCTTTCCTCTGCCCGGTAGCGTAGTGCATTCCATCGGGTGGCGAGCCCCGTACAGCAGGCGCTGTGTTTCACACCTTGCCTGCTGCACGTCGCCTGTTTGCTATGGAGGCGGTGGGGTAGTACCGTCCGGTTTCAACATAATGGGGTCAATGTTTTTGGTAAAGGCGTCAATGATGGTCGTGACACCCTTGGGTAACGGCAGTTGACCGGCATGCACATTGATCTCGTATTTGGCCTGGTTGGACGCTTCGTAATGCTGTTTCTCTGAAGACGTCGTTTTGCTGTTGTGGGACACGGAGCCGTGCACTTCAACAGAGAACAAGCCTGCGTTGTATTTGGCCGTAATATCAGCCTTCGCTGCCGTCTCCTGTTCACTGCTGGTCTCATTGTCAGTCGAGGTACTGCTTTTCACTTCCATTTCAAAATTTACCGTCACATTGTCAACGGCCAACGAGTTGAGCGGTATGATCGTCAGTAGCGGCAAGGTGAACGTGACTTCAGCCGTCGGTGGTGTGGCTGGGGTACCGTCTGACTTGATGATGGATCGGGTCACGGTAAACGTGATCATGATCGGTTTAAGAGGATCAGTATCACTGCTGCCTTTTTCGAAACAGGTACTGAGCATAAATTGGGTTTGTGTCCGAGCCATCATACCATTGGCATCGGCGGCTGCTTTGAGGGGCGCGGCGATCAATGACTTAATCGGAAGTCCGCTGAACTGCTGCGCCATCGAAACGAGTCCTGACATGGTGTTATCCTTACTTGTTTTGGTCCAATACACACGAAAAACGCACTGCGGTTTTCGTTTCGTTTTATGGCTTCAACATCGGGGATAGAACAGAACGACAACACCGTCCCTAGGAGCCCTGTTGTGGGAAAACCCACTTAGCGCATGAAGTTATAATTATTTACCTTAGTAGTTCTGCTGGACTTTAGTTCAAGAAATTGAGCTTAGCAAAATTAAAACCTCATAAGCTTTTTGGTTTAAAGGCTAATAATATGACCGCATGATGGCTTGGTTATTCTCTAATGCATTGAAAAATAAAAAGTAATGAATCCGCTGTATGGTCGTGTAAAAAAATATCCATAAAAGAATTATTGCACCTAATTATCTGGTGTTTTTGTCACCGCCGCTTTGGAACCCGCTTTTGTGCGACACGGCGATGCTACAAGCTGTACTGAAGTGGTTATTTTCTGAGCATGTGGGTATCAATAACCCTGTTGGGCTATTTGGTATTGCAGCGGTTTTGTTTATACTATGCGGCTTTTCTATTAACCATATTCTAGGGTCGCGCCATCGCCATCAACGACCCGATGCAGAGGCTGTTTTTTCATGCGCACAAATTATTGCGGCAACATCGACGCAACTTATATCGGACAGGAAGTCACATTATGTGGCTGGGTTAACAAGCGACGTGATTTGGGAGGCGTAATCTTCCTTGATCTGCGTGATCGTGAAGGTATCGTGCAGGTCGTTTACGATCCTGATCTGGCCGATGTGTTTGACGCTGCCAATGCGGTACGACATGAATACTGTGTACAAATTACCGGTTTGGTCCGTGCGCGTCCTGAAGGCCAGGTGAATAAAGACATGTCTACCGGTGAGATCGAAATCCTGGGCAAAGGTCTGAAGGTACTCAACACGTCAGCAGTACTGCCATTGGATTGGAATCAGGAAAACTCCGAAGAACAGCGCTTGAAATACCGCTATCTGGATCTGCGTCGCCCGCTGATGACCGAACGGCTGAAATTCCGCGCCCGGGTCACCAGTGCTGTGCGGCAGTACCTCGAAGGGGAAGGGTTCCTGGACATTGAAACACCGATACTGACCAAAGCAACACCGGAAGGTGCTCGGGATTATCTGGTACCAAGCCGTACCCACAAAGGTCAGTTTTTTGCGTTGCCCCAGTCGCCGCAGCTGTTTAAGCAGTTGCTGATGATGTCTGGCATGGATCGTTACTATCAGATCGTCAAGTGCTTCCGTGATGAAGACCTGCGTGCCGATCGCCAGCCTGAGTTCACCCAAATTGACTTGGAAACCACGTTCCTGGATGCTGACGGTGTGATGGCCATCACTGAAGGTTTGGCGCGGGATTTGTTCAATAAAATGCTTGGTGTTGATCTGGGTGAATTCCCGCGCATGACGTACGCGGAAGCGATGCGCCGTTTTGGCAGTGACAAACCGGATCTGCGTAATCCCCTCGAACTGGTCGATGTGGCCGATATCCTGAAAGACGTTGAATTTAAAGTCTTTGCCGGCCCGGCCAATGATCCCAAAGGCCGCGTAGCTGTGATCAAGGTACCCGGCGGTGCCAGCCTGTCCCGCAAGCAGATCGACGATTATGGCAAGTTTGTCGGTATTTACGGAGCCAAAGGATTGGCTTGGTTGAAAGTGAATGCCAAGGCCGACGGTATGGACGGCTTGCAATCACCAATCCTGAAGTTCCTGCCTGACGCGGCCGCCATGGCCTTGCTTGAGCGCACCGGTGCCGAAGACGGTGACATTCTGTTATTTGGTGCTGATAGCGCAACCGTTGTGTCTGAAGCGCTGGGGGCATTGCGCCTTAAGCTGGGTGAAGACCTGGACCTGTTGGAAGGCGACTGGAAGCCTCTATGGGTTGTCGATTTCCCGATGTTCGAAGAAGATGATGGCCGTTTCTATGCGTTGCACCATCCGTTCACCGCGCCTCGCGACATGACCCCGGAGCAACTGGCTGCCGATCCCGCCAACGCGATTTCCAATGCCTATGACATGGTATTGAACGGAGTTGAGCTGGGTGGTGGTTCGGTGCGTATCCACGAACCGGCCATGCAGGCAGCAGTGTTCCGTTTACTGGGTATTTCAGACGAGGAAGCTGAAGTGAAGTTTGGCTTTTTGCTCGAAGCACTCAAGTTCGGTGCGCCACCTCATGCCGGCCTGGCGTTTGGCCTGGATCGTCTGGTGATGCTGATGACCGGTGCAACCTCCATTCGTGATGTCATGGCCTTCCCGAAAACAACCACCGCGGCGTGTCCGTTGACCGATGCTCCCGGATTTGCCAATCCGGAACAGTTACAGGAACTTGCCATCCGTACCGTCAGCAAAGACGAAAAAGACGCCGAGTGAGTTTTAAACGACCTGAGTCCGTGCTGGTGGTGATCCACACCACCGCCGGGCAGGTGTTACTGCTGCAGCGTTTGGATGATCCCGCTTTTTGGCAATCCGTTACCGGTACGCTGGAGGCCGACGAACATCCCCACCAAACCGCGCTACGGGAAGTGTTGGAAGAAACCGGTCTGGACTGCCAGGCCAGCGGGCTTGCCTTGCATGACTGTCGCAGCGTCAGCCAGTACACCATTCGCTCTCAATGGTTGCACCGATACCCACCCGGTACGGTGACCAACACTGAATATTTGTTTACTCTGTGCGTACCTCGACCTTTTGAGCCGGTGCTGACCGAGCATTCAGACTATGTGTGGCTGGGCAAAGATGAAGCCCGGCAACGCTGCTGGTCAGATACCAATGCCAGGGCGATTGAGCACTGGGTGCCGTCTATCCCGCAACCTTAACTGGAGGTGTAAATGGCTGGTCACAGTAAATGGGCCAATATCAAACACCGCAAAGCCGCTCAGGATGCCAAGCGTGGCAAGGTGTTTACTAAGCTGATCCGGGAGTTGGTCGTGGCTGCCCGTGAAGGCGGCGAGGATGTGTCCACCAATCCCCGCTTGCGCGCAGCGGTCGACAAAGCCCTGTCCAATAACATGAAACGCGATACCATTGATAATGCCATTGCCCGTGGGGCGGGTAATCTCGATGGCGACAATATGGAAACCGTGGTCTACGAAGGCTATGGGCCCGGCGGTACAGCGGTGATGGTGGAAACCATGACCGACAACCGCAACCGTACCGTTAGCGCAGTACGTCATGCATTTAACAAGCACGGTGGTAACCTCGGGACGGATGGTTCAGTGAGTTACCTGTTTGATAAGCGTGGTGTTATCCAGATGGCCCCCGAGGTCAGTGAAGAGGATGTGATGGAAGTGGCGCTTGAAGCCGGTGCAGAAGATGTGAGGTTGGACAGCGAGGGTGTTCAGGTACTGACCACGCCTGCCGACTTTGGCGCGGTTAAGGACGCACTGGACAGCGCTGGCGCTGACTGTGTCCATGCTCAGGTTACTATGGTGCCATCGACCAAAGCCTCGCTCAATGCTGACGAAGCCGCTACATTGTTGACCTTGGTGGATGTGTTGGAGGACATCGATGATGTGCAGGAAGTGTACTCGAATGCGGATATCAGCGACGATGTTTTGGCACAACTCGAACAATAGGACAGAATGATTGAGCATCATTTTAGGCATTGATCCGGGCTCCCGAATTACCGGCTATGGCGTTATTCGAGGCCAGGGGAGTCGTTTTGAATACCTGGGCAGCGGTTGTATCCGGGTCAGCGGTGATGAACTGGCGGGTCGTTTGCGTCAGATATTCCTCGGCGTGAGAGAGATCATTGAACAGTTCAATCCGACCGAATTTGCCATTGAACAGGTGTTCATGGCCAAAAATCCTGACTCAGCACTGAAACTCGGCCAGGCGCGGGGCGCGGCAATTGTCGCTGCGACCCAATATGATCTGCCGGTGTCGGAATATTCAGCGCGGCAAATCAAACAAGCCGTAGTGGGAAAAGGGGGCGCTGAAAAAGCCCAGGTACAACACATGATCACCCATTTATTGTCATTGCCCGCTACCCCCCAGGCAGATGCGGCAGACGCACTGGCCGTTGCGTTGTGTCATGGACATACGCGACAAAGCCTGATCAGCATGGCGGGTCAGGCGAGAAAAACCGTCCGCGGGCGATTACGACGCTGACGTTGCAGCAGGAGTAGCAGAGTATGATAGGACTGATCCACGGTACATTATTAGAAAAACAACCGCCTGAGATCCTGATCGATGCGGGTGGTGTTGGCTACGAAATCCAGCTGCCGATGACCAGCTTTTATCAGTTGCCGGATGTCGGCCAGGTGGCAACAGTCTACACCCATTTTGTGGTGCGCGAGGATGCACAGTTGCTGTTTGGTTTTGCCGACAAAGCGGAGCGCAGTTTGTTTCGTGAGCTGATCAAGGTTAACGGGGTAGGACCCAAACTGGCATTAACCATTTTGTCTGGTATGTCGGCAGCGCAGTTCATCCAATGTGTCAGTCACGAAGATGTGTCCGGACTGGTGAGGCTGCCTGGCGTCGGCAAAAAAACCGCCGAGCGGTTGTTGGTGGAAATGCGTGACCGCCTGAAAGCATTGAGTGAGGCGGGTGCCGGTGCGCCGACCTGGGTGGATGCTGAGCCTACGGGTGACAGCTCGCCCACGGTGGTGGCAAATGACAGCAAAGAAGAGGCGCTCAGTGCGTTGGTTGCCCTCGGGTATAAGCCGCAACAGGCCAGCAAGATGCTAAATGGGATCTACCAGCAAGGCATGACCAGCGAGACCTTGATCCGTGAAGCATTGCGTTCGTTAGGCTAACCTGCAACGCTGTACAGCGCTTCGAAATTACTGTATAAAAATACACGGTTACTACTGGATTGAATAACACCCATGATTGAAGCTGATCGTCTGATCCAACCCTCTGCCAGCCAGGAAGATGAAATAATAGACCGTGCTATCCGGCCCAAATTGCTGGCCGACTACACCGGTCAGGATCATGTCTGTGAGCAAATGGAAATCTTTATCCAAGCTGCGAAGCAGCGCGACGATGCACTCGATCATTTGCTGATTTTTGGGCCGCCGGGATTGGGCAAAACCACACTGGCCAATATCGTTGCCAATGAAATGGGCGTGAACATTAAAACTACCTCCGGTCCGGTATTGGAGAAAGCTGGCGATTTGGCCGCGCTGCTGACCAATCTGGAGGCCAACGATGTGTTGTTCATTGACGAAATACACCGCTTGAGCCCGGTGGTAGAAGAGGTGTTGTACCCCGCCATGGAAGACTATCAACTGGATATTATGATTGGCGAAGGCCCCGCAGCGCGCTCTATTAAACTCGATTTACCGCCGTTTACGCTGGTTGGCGCCACTACGCGCGCTGGCTCATTGACCTCGCCATTGCGGGATCGCTTTGGCATCGTCCAGCGACTGGAATTCTACAATGTGAAGGATCTGACCCAGATCATTCAGCGCAGTGCCGATTACCTGAATCTGAGCATGGATCAGCAAGGTGCTGCAGAAATTGCCCGTCGGGCGCGAGGCACGCCGCGTATCGCCAATCGGTTGTTGCGCCGTGTGCGGGATTATGCCGAAGTCAGAGCGAATGGCCGAATCGGTGATGACATTGCGGCATTGGCGCTGGATATGCTCGATGTTGACAAGGAAGGCTTCGATTACATGGATCGCAAATTGTTGATGGCCATCATCGACAAGTTTATGGGCGGACCGGTCGGATTGGATAACCTGGCAGCCGCCATCGGAGAGGAAAAGGACACCATTGAAGATGTCATTGAACCGTTTCTGATCCAGCAGGGATTTTTACAGCGTACCCCCCGTGGTCGTATCGCCACACAGCGAGCTTTCATTCATTTTGGGCTTGATTATACCCCGCAAGACTAACGCTCCACAGCAACTGACACGAAACAGCAGGCAAAAAAAAGCCCGCGTAAAACGCGGGCAAAGCAACAAGTGTTGAAGGAAGGAAAAAATTCATTCCAGGGAACAAAAACTGTCAACAGGAGAATTGACAACTGCTTCTCAGCCTTGGTCGATAAATCTATCGGTGCTCAGAAAACGCTGGCTATTGTAGTGATTTCTGGTCGGAGCACAATTGAGAAATTTTGCTATTAAGTATTAGAAAAACTTATCCATAATAGGTCGGATGAGTTTGGGGTTGCTGAAAGAAAATCAATAAAATGCCATAAAATCAATAATATACAAGTTTGTTTATATTCCAATTGTTTATCATTTGTTAAAAGATCTAATTGCTTAATCGGCTATTCAGTTTATTGAATAGTCATGCACAGGCATTTTGCGATAAGGCAGCAAAAATCTGCGTCAAAACACCGCTTTGATGGTTAGAATATGGGCTAAAACCTTGATTATTCTATGCTAAGCTAGCCATGTCGATTGTTGTTGCTGGCGTGTTGTAAAGGACATAAGAGCATAATTATGCGTATATCGGGATTGTACGACTGATCCGAACGCACTGTATCCGGGAGAATCTGTGTCTACTCATCAGTTTTTTGTGCGCGTGTATTACGAAGATACTGACGCAGGCGGTATTGTGTATTATGCCAATTACCTCAAGTTTCTGGAACGGGCCCGCACAGAATGGCTACGCGACCTGGGTATCGAACAGGACACCTTGTTGGAACAAAACATCGGCTTTGTCGTCAAACAGGTCAGGATGGATAACCATCGTGCTGCCCGCTTCAATGAACGGTTGAGAATTGAAAGCCAGGTAGTAGAATTGAAGCGAGCAAGCCTCGTGTTCGATCAAAAAATTATAAATGCCAACGATCAATGTTTGGTAAGTGCGCAAATACATGTGGCTTGCGTTAACCTGTCCGCCATGCGGCCGATGGGTATTCCGGCTGCTATTTTAGGGGAAATCTCGCGTGTCGTCTGAACTCTCATTTATTGACTTGTTTCTGCAAGCCAGTCTGCTAGTGCAGCTGGTAATGTTGTTATTGCTTGCCACTTCGGTTGTGTCCTGGGCGTTTATTTTCCAGCGCAGCAAGGTGCTCAAAGGTGCGCAGAGTGAAATGAAGAAATTTGAAGACAAATTCTGGTCAGGGGTCGATCTGAATCGGCTCTATCAGGAGTTGTCTGCCCGGCAGTCTGTGCATGGTATGGCCAGTCTGTTCTGTGCGGGTTTTAAGGAATTTGTACGTTTGCGTAAGAGCCCCAGTACGCCGGCCGATGCCGTGATGGATGGTACTTACAGAGCCATGCGTATTGCGTTATCCCGTGAGGTGGACAGTCTCGAAAACCGTTTACCGTTTCTGGCCACCGCCGGTTCCATTTCGCCGTACATCGGCTTGTTTGGCACGGTGTGGGGGATCATGAACGCGTTTATCGCATTGGGCGAGGTGCAGCAAGCCACACTGGCAATGGTTGCTCCGGGGATCGCCGAAGCGCTGATTGCCACCGCGATGGGTCTGTTTGCAGCGATTCCGGCGGTTATTGCTTACAACCGCTTCAGCCATCAGGTGGAGAAGCTGGAAAACCATTACGGCAATTTCATGGAAGAATTCTCCAGTATCCTGCACCGCCAATCACTGTCGCAGCGCAGTGACACGATGCAAAGCTAAGGGTGGATCGCCATGTATACCCGTAAACGCCGCCGTCCGGTCTCTGAAATTAATGTGGTGCCTTACATTGATGTGATGTTGGTGTTGCTGATCATCTTCATGGTGACAGCACCACTGGTAACGCAGGGGGTAAAGGTTGAACTACCCAAGGCAGAAGCGCAGGCGTTGTCAGAGGATAGCAAACCACCGATCATTGCATCGGTGGATGCTGACGGACAGTATTACCTGAATGTCGGTGATACCCAGGACGAACCGATGTCGCCGGTAGATTTGGCGGCGATTGTAGCCGCTCAGTTGAAGAATGATCCTGACACACCAGTGATGGTAAAAGGCGACGGAAAAGTACCCTATGAGTATGTGGTGCAGCTGATGGTATTCCTGCAACGCGCTGGCGCACCGTCGGTTGGCCTCATGACAGAGACGCCAGCGACGGATGAAGACTAATTTGTCCACCGGCATGTTGACGTCTCCGGTGTGGAAGTCGGTTGCGCTGCACCTGGCATTGGGCGGGATGTTGCTGGTCAGTATCGAGTTTCCTGCCCACGTGCCTGAAATCACTGCACCAGACGTTCAGCCGATCCAGGCCGTTGCTGTCGATCAGGCTGTTGTGGAACAGCAATTGCAGAAACGTCGAGATAGTATCGAAGCTGCCCGGCAAGAAGTGCTGCGTCAGGAGCAGGCCAAACGTCGTGCGGCTGAACAGGAGCGTCAGCGACAGGCTCGGGCAAAAGCAGCGGCAGAGAAAAAACGTCGCGAGAAGATAGAGGCAGAGCGGCGCGAAGCAGAGCGGAAAAAGGCCGAGCAGAAGCGACGTGAGGAAGCCGAAAAGCAACGCCAGCGGGAAGAGGCTGAGCGCAAAAAGCGTGAGCGTGAAGCGCAGAAAAAGGCCGCAGAGGCCCGTGAACGTGCAGAGCAAGAGCGCATCATGCAAGAGAAAATGGCGCAGGAACGTGCCGCGCAGGCCCAACGTCGTCAACGTTATGTGTTGTCAGAAAAAGACAAATACAGAGCGCTGATTTATCAGGCGATCAGTAGCCGCTTGTTGATGGACGACAGTATGAGAGGCAAGTCCTGCCGCGTTAACATCAAGCTCGCCACCACAGGGTTTGTCGTACAGGTGAAAGTGTTGGGCGGCGACCCTTATGTCTGTCGTGCAACCGAGAATGCGATCCTGAAAGCCGGAAAATTACCCATGTCGTCGGAACCCGACGTCTACCAAGAATTAAAAGACATAAACGTAACGTTTAAACCTGATTTGTGAGGCTCATGAAAACACTATTTCGCACCTTGTTATTAGTCAGCCTGGGATGGGCGTCCTTTAGTGCACGCGCGACCCTGGAAATTGTGATTACCGAAGGTATCGACAGCGCGCGGCCCATTGCCGTTGTGCCGTTTAAATGGAAGGGACAGGGGATCCTGCCGGAACGTATTGCGAATGTGGTTTCTGCAGATTTGGCCCGCAGCGGTAAGTTCAACCCGATGGATGCATCCATGATGCCCCAATACCCCAGTACTGACAGCGAAGTGGATTACAGCGCCTGGGCGTCGTCCGGTGTTGAAGCCGTTGTTGTTGGCAGTATTGAGGAAGCGGGTCCTGGCCGATATCGAGTGTCAGTGGAATTGATTGATGTGATCCGTGGGCAGATCACCGGGGGGGAAACACAAATCCTTAGCAATGGCCGCCTGATCACCAATCGTGATCACATTTTGGATGCCTGGACCTCCGAGATCAGTGAGCGCGGTTTTCGCAATCAGGCCCATCAAATCAGTGATACGGTGTATGAAAAGCTCACCGGTGAGCGAGGGGCTTTTCTGACCCAGATTGCCTATGTCATTGTGCGTGACCGTGAAAAGTACGAATTTCCCTATCAGCTTGTAGTGGCGGATTACGATGGCGCCAATGAAGCGGTATTGCTGCGTTCCAAAGAGCCATTGATGTCGCCATCCTGGTCACCCGATGGAAAGCAACTGGCGTATGTCAGTTTTGAAAACCGCAGGCCGCAAATCTACATTCAGAACATTTATACCATGCAACGTACGCGCATGACCGATTTTCCAGGCATTAACGGTGCGCCGGTGTTCTCACCGGACGGTCGTCAGTTGGCGATGGTGTTGTCAAAAGACGGCAACCCTGAAATTTATGTGATGGATATTGCGTCTAAACAATTGCGTCGGGTGACAAAAAACCGGGCAATTGATACTGAGCCTGCATGGACACCTGACGGTAAGAGCTTGATTTTTAGTTCAGAACGGGGTGGTAAAGCGCAGATTTATCGCGTAAATTTAGCAAGTGGAAAAGTCAGACGTCTGACTTTTGAAGGAGAAATGAATCTTGGAGCTACGGTAAGCCCTGACGGACGAGAAATGGTCTTGGTCAACCGTACACGAGGCAACTATCATATTGCTAAACAAGACATGGAGTCTGGTGGGATGTTGGTGCTGACGCGCACATTTCTGGATGAATCACCCAGTATTTCCCCCAATGGCAGCATGATCATTTACAGTACTTTGCACCAGGGGACCCAGGTATTGTCGCTGGTATCTCTGGACGGACGTTTTAAAGCGCGGTTGCCTGCCTCGAACGGCCAGGTAAAATCGCCAAGTTGGTCGCCGTTTTTGCTATAAACTAAGTTAATAACCGAATAGAACTTCGATAACTATAAGGATGAAAGAGGATGCAACTTTCTAAAGTGTTTAAAGGCATGCTTATCGCACTACCTGTGGTCACTCTGATGGCGTGTTCATCAACTAACGATGACCAGATTTCTGCTGAGGAAGCAAACCGTGCTGCCGCTGCTCAAGCTGAGCAAGACCGCATGGCTCGCGAGCAGGCTGAACAAGCGGCTCAGGCAGAAGCGATGAAAGCGCGCGAAGTTGCTGAACAGCAACGCCAGCAAGCCATGGATGCGTTGCAAAACAACCAGGTGGTTTACTTTGAGTTCGACCGTTCCAACATCCGTTCTGATGCAACGGCTGTATTGGATGCGCACGCAGACTTCCTGATCAAGAACCCCAGCCAGTCTGTTGTGATTGAAGGTCACTGTGACAGCCGTGGAACGCCAGAATACAACATCGCGTTGGGTGAGCGTCGTGCCAAAGCCGTTGCGACTTACCTGCAAAACGCGGGTGTAAGCACCTCACAGATTTCCGTAGTGTCTTACGGTGAAGAGAAACCGGCGGTTATGGGAAGCACAGAAGCTGCATTCGCTAAAAACCGTCGTGGCGTGCTTGTTTATCAATAAGCCGTAGAATGAAGACTTATCGCAGTTTTGCGTTCAGTCTGTTAATGATGTCAGGAGCCGCAGTTTATGCGGCTCCTGCGCCTGTAACGGACCTGAACGGTGTCAGTGCCGATGAACGTATCGCAACCATTGAACGCATCATAGAGAGCCGTGAACAAGCTCAGCACCGTATTCAACAACAGTTGGATATGATGCAGGATGAAGTCAATGAATTGCGCGGCACATTGGAAGTTCACAACTATCAACTCGAACAAATCCTCGAACGTCAGCGCGAGCTGTATCTGGAAATCGATAAACGTATTGAAGCCATCATGACGCAACCTGCCAGTGCGGCAGTGAATGTGCCGGCTACGTCGTCTGCTCCTGAGACACAGCCAGTCGCGAATGATGCGCAGATGGTCGACAGTGGTGTTGGCGCTGCTGAACATCCCGATGAAACAGCAGCCTATGATGCGGCCGTGAATCTGATTTTGCGTGACAAGAAATACAATGAGGCAGTACCCGCCTTTCAACAGTTCTTGCAGCAGTATCCCGGCAGCAGTTACACCCCCAACGCCCATTACTGGCTTGGCCAGCTGTTGTTTAATCAACAGGACTGGGCAGGCGCCGGACAGCAGTTTGGACAATTGGTTGACGGTTATGCTGATTCGAATAAGCGCCCTGACGCCATGTTTAAACTCGGTGTTGTGGCACAAAAGCGTAATAATCTGGCCCGCGCCAAACAATTGTTTGAACAGGTCATTGCTGAGTACCCGGATTCCGCGTCGCGTAAGTTAGCTGAAGCGCGTCTCAAGAGCCTGGCGGACTGATGTAATACTGGCCATGAACAGACGTGCAATGTCATGGCCAGGTTACGAAATTGTGATAAACGGTTAAAAGCTGTGCGTTGGTGCCTACAAAAGCAGCAAACAGTCACAAAGTCGTAAAGAAAGGGAATTTTTAGGTTGCACGACCTCGATAAATAAGTATTATATGCGCCCGTTGCCGCAAGGGACGAAAGAGAAAAAGGGTCGTTAGCTCAGTTGGTAGAGCAGTTGACTTTTAATCAATTGGTCGCTGGTTCGAATCCAGCACGACCCACCATTTTCTCCCCTAATCGCAACGTCCAATCTAGATGGGTCGTTAGCTCAGTTGGTAGAGCAGTTGACTTTTAATCAATTGGTCGCTGGTTCGAATCCAGCACGACCCACCATCTTTTTTATACCTCGTTTTTTGTATCTTTTGTATTTCATTGAATCATCCTAGCGTCGTGCAGGATGAGAAACAGCTCGTTCGAAAAACGTGTATGGAACACGTTTTAACATTGCGCAGCAATGGCCCGAAGGGCGAGTATCAGGATGATACGAGTAATCCAGCACGTTGTTGATGTGTCTTTGACAAACGCGGCATTAACTCATCCCTGATACCGCACCCAGCCAACACATCCATGTGTTGGCGTAAACGCCTTGCACAGTGATTACCTATCACTGCACATCGCCTTCGGCGACCGGCGTTTGACCCCACCATCTTTTTTATACCTCGTTTTTTGTATCTTTTGTATTTCATTGAATCATCCTAGCGTCGTGCAGGATGAGAAACAGCTCGTTCGACAAAAATGCCTGGGTGAAGTGCGGCGAGCGAAGCGTAATCGGTAATTACGCTGAGAGCACTGAACGACACATCGTGGACGATGTGGCTGGAAAGCAGCCACAGGGACGTGTTGCAACTGTTGGTTGCTGAAAGATCAAAAAACGCAAAGATATCCGAATACTGTTGAGCACGCAGTGACGGCTTGAAAGGCGAGTATCAGGATGATACGAGTAATCCAGCACGTTACACCAACCAATCCCATGCAGCCTTCGTAACCCGAGCATGGTGTTTCAAAGCCGTGTACAGACACCTTAGCGCGCAACTTCAGCGTTCCACCCTTGTCTATTGTGTGAAATGTGTAATTTTGATGACGGCTTAGGTATAATTGCGCCCCTTTACTGAAGTCCGGGTAAACCAAAGAGAATCACATGGTTCAAACGTTACGTGTCGATGCCATCGAATATCCGTTTCCTGCCAAACCTGTCGCACTGAGCGACGTGCAAAAGCAGGACTATGTTCAGCGCATTAAACAATTGCTAAAAGCACGCAACGCGACGCTGGTCGCGCACTATTACACCGATCCTGAAATCCAGGCCCTTGCTGAGGAAACCGGTGGCTGTATTTCTGATTCGCTGGAAATGGCGCGTTATGGGCGTGATTGTGATGCTGATACGTTGATCGTTGCAGGCGTGCGGTTCATGGGGGAAACAGCAAAGATCCTCAGCCCGGAAAAAACCGTGTTGATGCCGACACTGGAAGCAACCTGTTCTTTGGATCTGGGCTGCCCGATTGATAAGTTCAGTGCATTTTGTGATGCGCACCCAGACCATACGGTTGTGGTGTATGCCAACACCTCAGCGGCGGTGAAAGCCCGCGCCGATTGGGTAGTGACGTCCAGCATTGCGTTGGAAGTGGTTGAGCACCTGGATGCAATGGGTGAGAAAATCATCTGGGGTCCTGATCGCCATCTGGGCAACTACATTGCCAAGCAGACCGGTGCAGACATGTTGATGTGGCAGGGTGAATGTATTGTGCATGATGAATTCTCTGCCAAAGCGTTGTCTGACATGAAACACCTGCATCCTGATGCTGCGATTCTGGTGCATCCGGAATCACCCGCCAGTGTGGTGGATATGGCCGATGCGGTGGGTTCAACGACCCAACTGATCAATGCGTCGCGTACGATGCCGAATGACAAATTCATTGTCGCAACTGACCGCGGTATCTTCTACAAGATGCAGCAACTGGAACCGAGCAAAACGTTTCTGGAAGCCCCCACCGGTGGTAACGGCGCGACGTGTAAAAGCTGTGCCCATTGCCCCTGGATGGCGATGAACGGGCTGGTAGCCATTCATGACGCCTTAACCGACAACAGCGGCCACGAGATATTTGTCGATGCGCAGCTGCGGGAAAAAGCCCTTATCCCGTTGAACCGTATGTTGGATTTTTCGGCGCAAAATAAGTTAAAAGTGAAGGGAAATGCCTGATTTGCTGTAAAAATCAGCAAATAGGCAGGGAAAGCGGTTTTTCCCTTGATTCCCTGCAGGGATTTCCCTAATATACGCCGCGCTTCGACGAACATCGAAGCTGTTTTCCGGAGAGGTGTCTGAGTGGCTGAAGGAGCACGCCTGGAAAGTGTGTGTAGGTTAACGCCTACCGAGGGTTCGAATCCCTCCCTCTCCGCCATATTTAAATAAAAAAGCCCCGCTGTTTAGCGGGGCTTTTTTATTTAAACCCGGAGGGTGAGGATTTGGTTCGGACCCTACGGTTCGACCACAGCGTCGGGAACGCTGTGGAACACCGCGAAAGCGGTGGCCCGTAGGGCGGAATACAGGAAGTATTCCGTAATCCCTCCCGGTACTTCAAGCCGGATTCATTGGTTATAAAGCCCCGCTGTTTAGCGGGGCTTTTTTATTTAAACCCGGAGGGTGAGGATTTGGTTCGAACCCTACGGTTCGAAACCTAAGGTTCATGCACAGCTTCGGGAACGCTGTGGAACACCGCGAAAGCGGTGGCCCGTAGGGCGGAATACAGGAAGTATTCCGTAATCCCTCCCGGTACTTCAAGCCGGATTCATTGGTTATAAAGCCCCGCTGTTTAGCGGGGCTTTTTTATTTAAACCCGGAGGGTGAGGATTTGGTTCGGACCCTACGGTTCGAAACCTAAGGTTCATGCACAGCTTCGGGAACGCTGTGGAACACCGCGAAAGCGGTGGCCCGTAGGGCGGAATACAGGAAGTATTCCGTAATCCCTCCCGGTACTTCAAGCCGGATTCATTGGTTATAAAGCCCCGCTGTTTAGCGGGGCTTTTTTATTTAAACCCGTAGGAGGAAGGACTTGGCAGAAACTGCGATTACAGGCCAATCCCAATCTGTCGCTGCTGCATATACGCTGCCAGTGCCTTTGCATCGAGGTGATTGCTTTGCTGCAATGCTGCGAAGACCCCTTTCTGGTCTTCGGGTTTACGGTGCTGGCCCAGTTTCTCTTTGCCCTGGATACTGTCCAGCGCTACGCTGAATCCGACCACCGCTTTGCTGAGTTTGTCGCGGTAATCGGCAGGCATTATATCAGCATCGTCGAGCAATTCCGGCTCGTACTGTTTGATCAGTGCGCTCATAGCATCATGATTGCTGTCGTCATCCAGTAGCGAGAGCGTTCCCGTGCAATGAACGGCCGCATAGTTCCAGGTCGGAACCGCTGGTTTGTTGGCATACCAGCGGGGTGAAATGTACGCATGGGGGCCATTGAAGATGATCAGTACCTTGGCGCTATCAAGGGCTTTCCAGTGTGGATTCGCGCGGGCGAAATGACCGTACAGGGTGCCCAGTTCTCCTTTTGATGGTGCATATTGCAGGGGTAGGTGAGTGGCCACAAGATCGCTACTCACCATGATGCCAAAGCCATACGCGGCGATAAAGTCAGCGACCACACCGTCGCCGTCCATGGTCAGATTTCTGGGAATGTACATTCGGATCCTTGCAAATGATTGGGCACATCGGGGCGGCTATCATTTATCAACCAACATTGCTTTGCAAGCACGTTGTACCGCTGACATTTGGCATTTATCCCGTTACCATGCTGTACAACGACAATGACAGTAAAGTGAGCTCATGACGCCCGCAGTGACCTTGCTCAGAAAGCGTAAACTTCCCCACACGTTGCTGGAATACAACCATGATTCCGAAGGCGCATCGTACGGTCAGGAGGCTGCGGACAAGCTTAACCTGGCGCCTGACACAGTATTTAAAACCCTGATTGTGGCCTTGTCCGGCGAGCAGTATGCGATGGCTATTGTGCCGGTGACCCATACCCTGGATCTGAAAGCGATTGCCAAAGCGGCGGGTGTCAAAAAGGCCAGTATGGCAATCCCCGCAGACGTCGAGCGCATGACAGGATATGTCCTCGGCGGTGTCAGTCCGCTGGGGCAGAAAAAACACATGTCGTGTTATATCGACAGCAGTGCCAACAAGTTGGAAACGTTTTATGTCAGCGGCGGACGCCGTGGATTGGAAATCGGTATAGCGCCTTCGGTACTTGGGGCCCAGTTGCGGGCATCATTTGCCCCCCTGATATCGACTTAAAGCGGATGATTCAGGAAGTAACTATGCGTGATAATGCTCGATTGCATGATTGAACGGTTTCACCGCATGCTGTGGCCATCGGTAGGCTCCAGGAGCAATTTTTGTAGCAGCATCAAACGCTCATCATCAGCCATATGCTCTTGAATGCCGAGCTGCAAGGCAACCGTCCGTATCAATCCCTGAGAGAGTGGCAGTGGCTCCACAAGGGGTTGCGCTTGTTGAGCCCACACCGGAAGCCAACCAAAACCGATACCCTGCGCGAGGGCTTGCGAGAGTTCTGCAACATTCGACACCGTCACCCGCCGGTGACTACCCAACCAACCAGAGTTCATGTTGGCGCGCAGTCCAGCGTCTCGGATCACTACCTGACATTCCTGCTCGAGATCAGGCAGTGTTAACCGCCTGTTGCTGTGCAGCGGGGACGTTGCTGCCGCAACGGCAATCAAATCGACCGTGGTGATGAGTTGAGTGATCACGTTTTTGGGCATGGCACTGGCTATCCCCAAAACAACGGTGCCATCTTCAAGCAGTTCAGCGGTACGGGACAATACGGTTTCATGCACTTGCACATTAATGTCAGGATAACAGTCTTTGAAACGGGCCAGCGCGCCATAGAGCGTGGGGCGGGGATACAGACTGTCTATCGCGATCGACAATGTTGCGTTCACTGACTGGCGATGGGAGATTGCCTCGTGTTCGAGTGAATCGGCCTGAGACACTAATGCGCGGGCAGCAGGGAGCAAACTTTCACCGAAAGGGGTTAGCACCGCCCGACGCCCCTGCACTTCAAACAGCCCTTTGCCAATGGTTTGTTCCAGTTTGCGTACACTGTGACTGACAGTAGATTGCGTTTTATACAGGGCATCGCCTGCCTGGGCAAACCCTCCACAATCAACGACAGCGATAAACATACGCCATTGTTCTATCGATATTCGGTGCATTGGACCTCCTTAAAAAAAACGCCGTGCACTGAGGGTCACAACGAGTAGTGGTTTATCGTTGCCAGTGATTCAAACCCCATGCTCTGATACAGCGAGCGTCCCATATCAGAAGCCTGCAGAACGAGCAGGTTGACGGATTGTTGCGCGGCTTGCCATACAATATGCTGCATCAAGGTTTTAGCATAGCCTTTTCCCCGGTGTTCAGGCGGGACCGCGACTTGATGAATGCCCAGAGTTTTCCCTGTGCGCAGCACCAGTGCTGTGGCGACAGGTATGCTGTGGTCTGTCAGGGCAAGTAGCTCAGCATTATGATGACGACATGCATTGGTAATCGCGCGGACAGACACCTGATAACCAAACCCTGCACTGCACAGCGTGCACCAGTCCGACTGTTGGCGCGGACTGCTCATCCGCTGCAGTGATGTCGTTGTTGAATTGACGGCGATAGTTTCAGTCTCGGATTGTGCCTGCTCGTCCAGTGATAGTGCCATTGCCGTTAATTGTGTTTGGGGTTGCAGTGGCAGGGCGTTGGTCAGGTTTTTATTGTCCTCCGGGCACCAAACACTCAACACGTGCTGTGGGTGCAGCTTGAGTAAGGTAAGCAATTGGCTCAGGGTGGCTGGTGTATCGGTTCTTGCCTGTTCCGACATCCATATTTTGTTTGGCCATTGGTGAGAAAGCAACAGGTTTCCCAGGCTGGACGCCCCGTAAGCATGCCAAAGAGTTTGCAAGTTGTTGATGTTACGTTGCAGTTTGTGGTTCATACGATGCTACCGATTGATCAAAATA
This sequence comes from Fluctibacter halophilus, assembly GCF_020687825.1. Taxonomy (GTDB): domain Bacteria; phylum Pseudomonadota; class Gammaproteobacteria; order Enterobacterales; family Alteromonadaceae; genus Fluctibacter; species Fluctibacter halophilus. The sequence goes on along the minus strand of NZ_JAJEWP010000001.1, from coordinate 1,586,710 downwards.
ATGCCGGTTATCATGGCCATCAGGCCGACAATCCGGGTTGGTGATAATGGCAATACGGGCAGGCCAAACCACCCGAAGTGGCTGACCAGCATGGCCAGTAAAAGCTGACCGGTGAGGGCATAGGACATCATTAACCCAACCCCCATCTTTGGGATGAGGTAGTAAAACAACCCCACCCCTAAGGCACTCATCAATCCACCCAGCCATAAAAACCACGGCACATTGCGAAGGTGTTGCAAGGTGGGGATGTCGCTGCCGGAGACGCCAACAGCCAACACTGACACCGTTGCACTAAGACAAAACACCACGGCGGTGGCCAACGTGGGATTGTTCAGTACCACACCCAACTGGCTGTTCACGCTTGCCTGAAATGCAATCAGTGTCCCCGCGATGAAGGCCAGTAGCGCGAAGGTCACGATACGCTCCAGGTGAATTCGTCGAGCGGAATACGCACTTTGGGTAAAGTGGCTTCAGTGTCGCTTTCGTGACGGTAGCCGATGGGACATAAAACAGTGCTGTGCACACCTTGCGTTTCAAGTCCTAACACCCTGTCGACCCCTGCTGGATCAAAGCCGCCCATCGGACAGGCATCGATGCCGAGTAATGCACAGGCCGTTGTCAATTGACCCAGTGCAATATAGGCTTGCTGTTCCGCCCAACGCTGTCGTTGAGTCGGGGATAGACTCAGAATTGCGTCTTTCACATGCTGGATAAATCCCGGGTGAATGGGGTTGTCGAGACCACGCACATCGTTGGCATGCTCAAAATAGCGTTCAATAAATGCCTCATCAATGTGGTTTAGGGTCGCGATGACCAGCAGGTGAGAGCAGTCAACAGCTTTGTCCTGGCCCATGAGATGCGGCAGCAAAGAAGCACGTCGAGCATGATCCTCAACCACAATTACACGGTAGGGTTGCAGGCCGTAGGACGACGGCGCCAGTCGCATGGTTTCCAACAGCTCCTGAACGGTCTCGTTGTCGACCACCTCTCGGCGAAATGTGCGGGTGGCATACCGCCAATGCAAGGCTTCCAGTAATTCCATGGTTATTCTCCTGAGTGAGTGAGCGGCACCGCAATAGGCCGAAAAGGGGACGCATCGGCACCACGCAGTTTCAGCGATGCGGCGACAAAGGCGAATTCGTATACTTTGTCTTTAGCCAGTTCCTCCAGGTACGCGAGCTCGATGATCGGAATGCCCTTTTGGGCAAGCAGGTAGGTGTGCACCGGTACATAGTTTCCGTTGATTTCAGCAGGGAAGGCTTCGAAACTCAGATTGTCAGCGCCAAGCACCATCGCGCCCGCCTCTTCTGCAAGGTATTTTGCCGCTGACATCCCAAGCCCAGGCGCATTGTTCATGTAGACGCTTGGCTGCTCGAACTGACGCATCCGTCCGGTGCGTATCAAAACGACATCGCCGTTTAGAACACGAGTATTCTGCTTCGCCAGTGCGGTCTTTATATCTTCTGCTGAGATGCGGTAGTTGTCGGGTAACTGGGTTAGCGATTTGCTGGCTGGGATATCAACCAGGACACCCCTGGCAATGATTGGTGGCAGGGTTTCTGCACCAGCTTTCTGCCACCCTTTGTCACCGAGGTGCGTCACTGCTGAAAAGTGGTTATAGATCTTACCGTTCAAGCCAAAATGGCTTAACGCGTCGATATGCGTACCGGTATGGGTATACATCGAAAACGCACTGCCACTGTAGCTGACATGTTGGTTTACGGCTGTACCTTGTTGCAGAACATTGTCGACGATGGCACCGTTGGGCGTATGTGTCATCCAGAACTGGTAGTGGGGGTCGCCGGCAGCTTGCCAACTGGGCATGCCGACATAATAGTCAACCGCCAGATCGTAAACCTGTTGCCAATCGGTGTTTGCCATCAGCGTCGCACGTCCCTCGGCCGTCATCATATTGAGGCGACCGAGTTCATCGTTCTTACCCCATGGACTGTTGCCGACGTCGGGCGTGGTTGTCGCTGAGGTTGCTGAGCAGTAAACAATAAGGCCTAACAGAATGGGATTAAACAGTTTCATGGCGCTCTCCTGCCGGGGATTCGGTGAATAGGTGGGTAAGTACAGCGGTTAATTGTTCGCTGGTCAGTGTTTGGGAAATCAATCGCGTACCGTTAACCAGTATTGATGGAATGGTCAGTACACCGATGGATTTGGCACGGGCATTGTCTTGGTCGACAGCTTCGCGCACCGCCTCACTGCGCATCAGTTCACGAAACCGCAGGCGGTTATGGCCCATGTCTTCAGCCAGGCACTCAAGCACTGTGTGATTAGCGATGTTGAGGTTGTCTCGTAGGTGAGCGGTTTGTACCCGATCAAAATAGTCCCAGTGACCTTTTTGTCCACCAAGGTGTTCCGCCGCTTTGGCGGCTAACGCTGCTGCATAACCACTGGGGTATTCGAAGGAGGCTTTGCGCATGCCGTCGATATTGATACGTTCTGGCTGTTCTGCGTGTAATTTACACTGCTGCCAATGGCCGAGAATGTCGGATTTGGCCCGTTCCATGGAACCAAAGCGGGCAATCATTTCCTGACGGTTCCGCTGTAATACAAAGCTACGGTGAATGACGGTTATGTTGTCATCGAGTGATGTGACCACCTCTCGAAGGCGAGGTGATTGCAAATAGCACCAGCCGCAAACCGCGTCGTGAAAGAATTCCAATGTATGCACTGCATACCCCCAGTGATTAAACGAGGAGTGCAGTGTAGAGAGTGGTTTAACGAAAAAAAAATGGCTTAATTCGGGCCTTAAACGTGAAAATTTTCATGGATCGACGGCCTGCGCCGACCCATGGTGTTTTTTCATTAAGTCTGCGTCAAAGCGGACAACTTCCTACATACCAGGTGCTGTCATCAGTGGAGTACAATGATGTCAGTCCCCAGGTTGAACCGGCCATAGCCTCATCACTGCCGTTGGCAAAGTAGTCCGGGGCGTAGGGATTGCCAGTGCTGTAAGCGCGGCCTGCGGTCTTATGGTAGTAGTTGTAGGTTTCGATTGCTTCGCACGGTTGAGTACCGCCGCCGGAGCCTCCGCCACCACTGCCACCGCCAGTGCTGCAATTCTGAGTCGGGCCAACACAGGAAGCATCATTGTCCTGCCATTGGCACAGTCCGCCACTGGCTGTGATCTCATTGAGCTTGAATGCTGCGGTGCTGTATTCCAGGTAACAATTGGCATAATTCGTGTAATCCAATCGACCCGCACTGATGTGCTGATCGAGGGTCGCCACCTGACCCGCATCGATGTCGAAGCTGAGGGTAGTTGCACTGCTCAGATTGGTCGCGTCAGAGGCTGTCACCACGGCAGTCTGGCTGCCACCCGGCAAGTTACAGGCCTGAGCCGTGAATTGCGCCCCCTGAATGTCCGCACTTGTGGTTGCAGTACTGAAGGTGACGTCGACGGATACCAGATCCTGATTCACATCAATGACCGAGCCACTGACGGTGGCGCATTGTCCATCGACCGCGACCAGCACATCAGACATCTGTGGTGCGGTCGCTGGCGGCGGTGGTCCAATGCGTGCAAAGGTCGTACTCAGCGCCGACATTGCGCCGTTATCGTCGGTGGCAAACGCGTCAACCTGGTACAAATCGTCGGCCAAAGCGCCGGTAACGATAGTGAAGGTCTGGTTGGTGAATGACTGGGTTGAGTAGTCCCAGTGATTGCCCATTGTGTCGCTGATGTTGATGTCCACTTGCACAACCTGTCCATCGGGATCGCTGACCGTGCCGTTGATGGTCAGGGTGCTGTTGTTTTCCGATGCGTTTAATCCAGCAATAGCCGGGGCCTGATTGCGATCCACGCGCGGATTATTATCGGCAAAAAACTGTCCCAGGTAACTGGCATAGTTGATGCCGGTACCACTGATGTAGGATCCGCTGGCGCCCTGGCCACCGGACCAGGCGTGATCAACGCCGTTGAGCCAAAGCATGGAAACCCGACTGTCCTGCCACAGGATTTGCTCCGCGCTGCCGCCGTCCTGGTTCAGCACCGTGCTGCCGGGTATCTCTGTTACGCCATACACACCGGCCATCCCTGATGCATTCTGGCGGTTGTAGCAGGTGTCTACCGTGGTGTCGGCATCACCATGGGCGATAGACGCGATTTGGCTGTCAAAGTGACTGGCGTAGCTGCCCGCATAACTCAGGCAGCGGCTGGTGACATTGGCAGACTCGCAGGTGCCGATGGCGCCACTGGAGCTGGTGCCGATGCTTGGTCCTGCACTGATCCCCATGCCCGCGAAAACGTCTGGCGCGAGGCAGGCAGTAGTATTGGCAAATGCCGCACCGGAGGAAAGTCCGGCGATATAAACCTGATCAGCATCAATGTTGTAACCGGTATTATTGGTCAGAGTGGTCGCCAGCGAAATGAGGTTTTTGTAGTCCCCGGCTGTACGAGACTTGGTGCCTTGCCAGTAAGACCAGCAACTAAAGCCGGCTTTATTCATAGCGTCGGGTACAGCAATCACCATGCCGTACTGCTCAGCAGCGTCCTCCAGGTTGGCAGTGAGAAAGGCATCAATCGACTGGGTACAGCCATGCAGTACGACCAACAGTGCGCGTCCGTTACCTATCGCTGAGGTGGTATCCGGTGTGTAGATGTGGACGCGGTTAAAACCGCCAAGGCTTTGGTTGTTTTGCCAGCTACCGGCATGTGTTGCTCCGCTAATTATGGCCAGCAGTAAACAGGCTGCCCCTAGGGATGAACGGCAATAGCGTTTCATCGTGACTCTCCCTTGTTAATAAAATGTTAATCAAGGGTAGGAGGTGGGAAAGATATTGTCCTTAGCACTTTGGTACAGTGAATGGGGTCTCACAAAGTGCAGTGTTTACTAGGCCGCAACGAGCTTGCGGGTATTACTGTGACAAGTGTTCGCTGCAGGGCATGGTGCGGTTACGGCCTGCAGTCTTGGCCTGGTAGAGAAAATGATCGGCCAGATTAATCGCCTGATCAATGGTCACGGACTGACTGACCTCCGATATGCCAATACTGATGGTCATATTGAGCTGCACGTTCTGATGTGAAAACAGGTGGCTGGCAACCCGTTTGCGGACTTTCTCTGCCAGGATAAAAGCATCATGGGCGTTGGTTTCGGGCAACAGAAACAGAAACTCTTCGCCGCCCCAACGTGACACAATGTCCTGCCCACGCAGTGCATTTTCAAATACCCGAGCGATCTGTTGCAGCATATGATCGCCAGTATCGTGGCCATAGTTGTCGTTGATGCGCTTGAAAAAATCGATGTCGCACAACATCACGGTCATGTCTTGTCGGCTACGTTTAGCCCTTTCGAATTCGTATTCGAGGTGCTCTACCATGCCGCGTCGATTGGGCAGGTCGGTGAGTGGATCGTGACGGGCCTGGCGTTCAAATTCCTGACTCAGACGCTGTATGTCACGGTAGGACTGTTGACGGGAGTATTCGTAAAGCGCGAACAACAGAGAAACGGTCAGAAAGGAATACAGAAAGCGGGTTTTAAACTCGATGGCGTAACTGACCAGCAGAATATTTTCCAGCGGGCTGAACAACAGCAGAGCGATCAATAGCACAAAGCCTGACAACAGATAGACCCCTCTGCGCAATCCGGAAAAGAAGAACACCACCGGGGGCAGGATATATATCCACAAAGGCCCTGTTTTCTGGTGTCCGCCGGTGAAGATCAGAAACACCATCAGGACCAGTAAACATCCCAGCAGGAGTTTACTGGAGATCTTGTGGGGGGAATGGATCCGTTTGATTTTGAAAACAAAGTGTGACGAATAGAACAGGGCACTGGCAGTCAGCAGTATGGCTGCCAGAGGGTAGTTGTAACGCCAGATGGCGGCGGCGCCCATGGCCAGGGTGATTGACCAGCCGAGTAGCGAGAACAGGTTGGCGACGGTGATTTGGCGCCGCGTCTCGTCATCCTGCTGGGCGTGTACGCCGGTGTGAATGTAATCAATAAACCATTGCTTAATGGCCATCATTGTTACCCGTTTGCTGATCCAGGGCCAGGGTGATGTCGCGGGCCAGTCGCGTTACGGACTGACGTAATTGGGTGATGGCGTTATCAAACCCGCCTTGAGCGAGCTCGTCCTGGTAGTGGAAGCCTCGTTTCAGCAAAACGTCTCCCTGCGCAGATTGCAACCAGAACACGCCATCGACGATGCAGTTTCCGTCTTCGGTTGCAACGAAGTGATCCAGCTCCACCAACAACTGCACGGTGTCGTTATCTGCAGCCGGATCGCGGTAGGAAAGGGCAACCCAGGGGGATGACATTGCTGCGTTTAAATCATGTAACAGCGCCTTGGCAAAGCCTTTCGACAGGGGCTCTGCCCAGCTATGGTTGGGTGAATAGTACACTTCATGAGAGCTCAGTCGCATGGGCAGGTTCGGCTGAGACAAGTAGTTGGCCAGACGCAATGGCTGCAGCACCAGCCGATGGTGTTCCTGAGTACGGGCATACTCTGCGTGAGGGAGTGCTTCGTCGAGCACAAAATAACGCATCGGTGCACTGGGTTGGCTCATGCAACCGCTGAGCAGGAGCACCAGGCACAGCATTACAAGTCGGCGCAGCATCATGGATTGTCTTCCTTACTGGGGGATTTTCCTCGGGGTTCGCGGATGGTTGAGTCTCCGCCATCAAAGATCAGGCGATTGGGCGCCTGGTTCAGTTTGTGCAGCAGCGGTTGCAGGGATTTGAACGTCTGGCGAATTTCAGCCAACGTTCGCATCAACGACTCCTGGTTGTCAGAACCATTTGCTAAATCATTGGTCAGTTGCTGAACACCATCAAGGGTTTGGCGCAACTGGCCGGCCAACTGCTCGGATTCGACCTCAGCCAGCACGCCTTCAAGCTGTGCGGCAGTGCTGCTTAACTGTTCCAGCGCCAGCTGAACGCTACCAAGGGTCTGATCAATGCTGCCGGTCAGCTGTTGTAACGGCAGGGCGTTCATTTTATCCAGTAACACACTGACTTTCTCGGTGATCTGGGCCAAATCATTGGGGCGTACGGGGATTGTCTCAAAACCTTTGTACTGGCCTAATTCCGCCGGTTCGACATCGTCATAATGTTGCAAATCGACATACAGGGCACTGGTCAGCAAATTGCCCATTTTTAACGAGGCCCGCAGCCCTTGTGATACCCAGGTGCTGATTTGATCTCTGACCTGGTTTACACCGTCGTCATTGTCTGGCCGGTCAACGCGACTGGGCTGAATGGCGATGACCACCGGAATGGCATACCCATCGTGCATGATGTTGCCGTCCTGGCTACCCACCGGGTTGATGTCTCTGACTTCGCCGATGACCAGCCCACGGTATTCTACCGGTGCGCCGACCTTGAGACCGCGCACGGTATCGTCGATCAACAGCACATACTGAGCAGCCGCCTTAAAGCGGTGGTTAACCGCATCATCATAGCTGGGAAAGATATCGAAATAGGCCCGTTGGGTGATTTGCTTGCCCTGCGGCAGCCCTTCCGGGACGCCGAAGGTCACGCCATTGGTCAGCAGGGTTTCCAGGCTACCGGTCTGCACCCGGAGCCCGGTCGCTTCCAGTTCAAACTGTACGCCGCTGATATTCCAGAATTTGGTCGTGTCAGTGACCAGACGGTGGTAGGGGGCTTCAATGAACACGTTGTAATACACCACCCGTTCTTCCAGGTTAAAGTAGATGTCTTCAAATTCACCCACTTTCAACCCTTTGTAGATCACCGGGTCACCTTCTTTAAAAGCAAACTCGTCATCGCTGTTGAGGGTCACATGCAGGCCCGGCGTACCGTTCGGCGTTACCGGCGGGTCTTCAAGGGCCTTGAATGAAAAGCTCTCAACGCCGCTTTCACTCGGCTCCATTGCGATATAAGGGCCCGACAACAGCGTGCTCAGGCCGGAAATACCACTGAGGGATACCCGCGGCGTTACCAGCCAGAAATTGCTGTCTTCCCGTAACAGGTGTTCAGCGTTTGCGGCGATTTGTGCGCTGACAATGACACCGGTCAGGTCGGGCTTGAGTTCGATTTTTTTCACCACGCCAATGTCGACGTCGCGGGTCTTTATCTTGGTTTTTTCAACCTCAATACCGGTCGCGCGAGGGAATTCAATCGTGATTGTCGGTCCGGTTTTTGACCACTGGTAGTAGACCATCCAGGCACCTATCAGCAGAGCGACCATCGGCACCAGCCATGCCCAGGACACGGATTGACTGTTTTGTACGATAGCGGGAGAGGGCGATGTTTGCTGATCCGTCATGCGTGGTGAGAATGTCCTTTAAAAATGAGCCGTTGATCAAAGCTTCTGGCCGCCAGCATAGTAAACAGCACCACGCCGCAGAATGCCAGCGCTGCCGGACCGGGTAAAACACTCATACTGTTCCCCAGTTGCACCAGACTAACCAACAGCGCCACCACAAACACGTCAACCATCGACCAACGGCCAATGAACTCTGTGATGCGATAACCGAGGATACGTTCTCGCTGCCAGCCAGTGCTGCCATTTTGAACAGTGTAATTCAACCACGCCAGAACAATCAATTTTGCGATTGGCACCAGCACGCTGGCGACGAAGATCACCAGCGCAATCGGGTATGAGCCCATTTTCCACAACGTCACAACGCCGCCTAAAATGGTGCTGGGTTCGTCCTGACCCAGTACACGGGTATGCATGATTGGCAGGGTATTGGCTGGAATATACAGAAACAACGCAGTTAGCAGTAACGCCCAGGTGGTTTGCACACTGTGGCTACGGTTAATGGTTGTGGTGACCTGGGGGATGGCCAGCCGTTGTCGCAGGCGCAGAATGTCCAGATGGATCACGGTCAATGTACCGCAAAGGGTAAAACCCACATAGGCATAAAACGAGAACCCCAGGTGCACTTCCGCCAGCTCACTGATCTTGATCAGACTGACCAGCACCCCGACCACGAAAATTTCCGCCATGCTCCAGGGCAGCAAACGTTCAACCACACGCACCAACAGGCTGCTGGCTCTCTCGGGCAACGGACGTTTGCGGGGCCACAGCAGCACGACCAGACTGGCCAGAATGGCGGCGGGTAACAATACGATGGCCAGAAACAATACCAGCGCCAGCAGCGGGTTGCCTTGCTCCAGCAGGATCGTCACCCCGGACAGCACGTGAATGGTGTTTTCCTGCCCGCGGTTGCTGAACAAGATGAAATCGAAGGGGATGGCCAGTACCAGCAGTACCAGTCCGGCGAGGCCGAAGGCCAGCATGCGCTGTTCGCTGTGCAGGTGGTGGCTGACCAGCACGTGCTGGCAATGAGGGCACAGGGCGCGTTGTTTATGTGCCAGTGGCGGAACGTCAACAGTGTGCCCGCACTCTTTACACACCATGCGAGAGGCGTCTAATGTGCCGGGCTGAGTCTGAGGAATGTTCACTGCGAGCCTTGTGCGCCGAAACCACCGATGTTTACAGCATACACAATATTCATCTGACCTTCCCACTCTTTGTGCGGGCAAAAAAAACGCCGGCGATGCCGACGTTTTCTAACGTAACACTTAGTAGTTTGCATTGCCCGGTGTTCGCGGGAAGGGGATCACATCCCGCACGTTCTGCATGCCGGTAACGTAAGCGACCAGACGCTCAAAACCGAGGCCGAAACCGGAATGTGGCACGGTGCCGTAGCGACGCAAGTCACGGTACCAGGCATAGTCTTCTTTGTTCAGGCCCATGTCTTCGAGACGTTGATCGAACACGTCAAGGCGTTCCTCACGCTGGGAGCCACCAATGATTTCGCCAATGCCGGGCGCCAGCACATCCATGGCGGCAACGGTTTTGCCATCGTCGTTGATGCGCATGTAGAAGGCTTTTATGTCTTTGGGGTAGTTCTGCATGATGATGGGTGCACCCACGTGCTCTTCGGCCAGGTAACGTTCATGCTCGGATGACAGGTCAACACCCCATTCCACCGGGAACTCAAATTGTTTGCCGCTGGCTTTAAGGATGTCGATGGCATCGGTGTAATCCATGCGCACAAAATCTTGCTCGATAACCTGTTGCAGACGGCTGATGGCGTCTTTGTTGATCCGTTGGGCAAAAAACGCCATGTCGTCGGCACGCTCATCCAGCACCGCTTTAAACACGTACTTCAGCATGTCCTCTGCCAGGCCGGCAATGTCGTTCAGGTCGGCAAACGCCACTTCCGGCTCGATCATCCAGAATTCGGCCAAATGGCGACTGGTGTTGGAGTTCTCGGCCCGGAAGGTTGGGCCGAACGTGTACACTTTGGACATCGCTGTACAGTAAGTTTCAACGTTCAACTGGCCGGATACCGTCAGGTAGGTTTCCTTGCCGAAAAAGTCCTGGCTGTAATCCACCTCACCTTGCTCGGTTTTGGGAATGTTCATCATGTCCAGAGTTGATACACGGAACATTTCACCGGCACCTTCGGTATCACTGGCGGTCAGGATCGGGGTGCTGATCCAGAAGTAACCGCGCTCATGAAAGAAGCGATGAATGGCCTGGGAAAGGCAGTTGCGAACGCGAGTAACCGCGCCAATCACATTGGTGCGCGCGCGCAGGTGTGCGTGTTCGCGCAAATATTCGATGCTGTGACGTTTGGCGGCCATCGGATAGGTGTCCGGGTTTTCAACCCAACCCAGTACTTCAATGGCTGTGGCTTCAATTTCCACCGCCTGGCCCTGACCCTGAGACGCTTTCACCGTGCCGGTAACGGCCAGTGAACACCCTGTGGTCAGTCGCTGAACGTCGGCGTAATTGGGCAGCGAATTCAAGGCAATGACTTGTACAGGATCGAAGCAGCTGCCGTCGTGCAATGCAACGAACGACAATCCTGCTTTACTGTCACGACGGGTACGTACCCATCCTTTTACCTCGACTTGTTCGCCAATCGCGAACTTGCCAGCCAACACATCAACCACAGGGGCATGGGCCATCAATTTTCTCCACACGTTTCACTACAGCAGGTCCGTTGCACGGCCACTCGGGAAAACCAAAATACGGCAATCGGACGACATTTTTTCGGCTATCGGCACGCTGGGCATAACTTGCTAACCAGGCAACGTACTCGACTATCTGAATAAGGTGTGTAATCTTACTTAGCTGACAGGCAGAAACAAGTAAAAATCAGTCGGACAGGCACATTATGAGTGAAGAACCTGAGTGGGACGGTGTCGACAGACGCCAAACACCGCGCAGCAACGATGGATTCTACCGCTTCGTGGTCGGGATCAATATTGTCGCGTGGGTAGTATTCGTGGTTGCCATGGTGGTCTTTCACTATGCACGGCCTGAACTTATTTCTGGTGTGCAGACCTTCTGGGGCATGGAAGGCCGCACCGGCTGGGTCGGGGGACTCAGTGGCTATCTGGTGATTTTGCTGGCAGTGTGTGTGGCGATTTCGGTATTGGTGATTGTGCTCAAGCGCCAACGTAGTCGCAGAAAGCAGGATTTCCTCGGCGTCAACATGTTCATTTTGCTGGTGGTGTCGGCCGTTGCCCTGACCTGGATCTACTATGGGATCCAGGCCCTTGGAACAGCCGCACCCTGACATCGCTTTTACAGTTTGCTCAATACCGTGTAAATAGTGTCACACAGCTGCTGTAACTGCTCAGGCTTGATGATGTAGGGCGGCATGATGTACACCAGTTTACCAAACGGGCGTATCCATACGCCGGCGTCAACAAACTGGCGCTGCAACGCGGCCACATCGACCGCTTGTTTGGTCTCCACCACACCGATCGCACCCAGCACCCGGACATCCGCTACCCCTGGCAGCGTCAGACAGCGGGGCAGGGAGTGTTGCAGTTGCGCTTCAATGGCACTGACCTGGTGTTTCCAGTCGCCCTGATTGATCAGTGACAGGCTCGCGCCCGCGACCGCACAAGCCAGTGGATTTCCCATATAGGTAGGGCCATGCATGAACACACCGGGTTGTCCCTGACAAACACCCAGCGCCACATCTTCGCTGCACAAGGTGGCTGCCAGGGTCATATAACCACCGGTCAATGCTTTGCCGACACACAGGATATCCGGGCTGATGTTGGCATGTTCACACGCAAACAGCTTGCCGGTACGACCAAAACCGGTGGCAATCTCATCACAGATCAGCAGGGCGTTGTATTGATCGCACAGTTGCCGGGCGCGGTGCAGGTACTCAGGGTGGTATATTCGCATGCCGCCGGCGCCCTGTACAATCGGCTCGAGGATAACCGCCGCGACCTGATGCTGATGGGCCTGTAACAACTCTTCCAGCGGTGCAATGTCGTCTTCATTCCAGGGTTGGTCGAATCGGGTCTGCGGCGCGGGAGCGAACACCTGCTGGGGCAGGGCGTTCTGAAACAGACTGTGCATGCCGTTGACCGGATCACACACTGACATAGCGGCGAACGTATCGCCGTGATAGCCGTTACGCGGGGTCACAAACAGGTGTTTTTCAGGTGCCCCCTGGCAGGCCCAATACTGCAACGCCATTTTCATCGCCACTTCCACCGACACCGAACCTGAGTCGGCCAGAAACACGCGGTTGAGTCCGCTGGGGGCCATGTTGAGTAGTTGGTCGCACAAATCAATCGCGGGGGCATGGGTAATGCCACCAAACATGACGTGGGCCATGTCCTCCAATTGTGTTGAGACGGCCTTGTTCAGACGTGGGTGATTGTAGCCGTGAATGGCTGCCCACCAGGATGACATGCCATCGACCAATTGGCGGCCATCGGCCAGTTCGAGGTAGACACCTTCGGCCCGGCGCACTTCATAGCAGGGCAGTGGGTTAATGGCTGAGGTGTACGGATGCCAGATATGCGCCTGATCAAAGGCGAGGCGTTGTTCACTAGGTATGCTCAAAAAATGCTCACTTGTAAAGTTTGCTGGTCTGCTTTGATTGACAATGGAGTTAGGCCCCGTAGACTAAGCCACCATTAAGAGTAAGTAAAGGATCCCCCCAACATGTCTGTGAACCCTACACAGTACGGTAGCGTCCGTCACGACTGGACGCTCGAAGAAGTGAATGCATTGTTTGCCATGCCGTTTAACGATTTGGTGTTCCAGGCACAAAGCGTCCATCGCCAACATTTTAATCCCAATGAAGTGCAGGTCAGCACATTGTTGTCGATCAAAACCGGCGCCTGTCCCGAAGACTGCAAATACTGTCCGCAAAGTGCACGCTACGACACCGGACTGGAAAAAGAACGCTTGCTTGAAGTCGCCAAAGTGATTGAGCGCGCCAAAGAAGCCAAACAAACCGGATCGACCCGATTCTGTATGGGCGCAGCCTGGCGTAACCCCAAAGAGCGTGACATGCCCTACGTACTGGAAATGGTGCGAGAGGTGAAGAAGCTCGGTCTGGAAACCTGTATGACACTGGGCATGTTGACCCGTGACCAGGCGGTCGCCTTAAAGCAGGCAGGGTTGGATTACTACAACCACAACCTGGATACTTCACCTGACTATTACGGGGATATCATCACCACCCGCACCTATCAGGACCGTCTGGATACCCTGCAGAATGTCAGGGATGCCGGCATGAACGTCTGCTCTGGCGGTATCGTTGGGATGGGTGAAAAAGCCAACGACCGGTCCGGTTTGTTGCTGCAGTTAGCCAACCTGGAGCGGCACCCCGAAAGTGTACCAATCAACATGTTGGTTAAGGTTCAGGGTACACCGCTGGACAACATTGATGATCTGGACCCCTTTGAATTCATTCGCACCATTGCTGTTGCCCGCATCATGATGCCCAAGTCCCACGTACGCTTGTCGGCGGGCCGTGAAGCGATGAACGAACAGATGCAGGCGCTGTGTTTCATGGCCGGTGCAAATTCGATTTTCTACGGCTGTAAATTGCTCACCACCTCAAACCCGGATACCCACGAAGACGTGGTGCTGTTCCGTAAACTGGGGATCAATACCGAGAAAACCCGCGAGTATTCCGATGAGGCCCATGAAGCAGCATTGCTGGAAGAAATTGAACAACGCAATGACGATGCGCTGTTCTATGATGCCAGCAAGCCGGTGACACCGGTGCCGGCCAGCGTGGACTGAACATGGCCTTTGCGCATCTTCAGAGCGCGTTGGACAAGCGTGCTGCAGACGGCTTATTGCGTCAGCGCCATTGTGTGCAGAGCAGTGCCGGGGCATTGCTGTACGTGGACAACATCCCGTACCTGAATTTTGCCAGCAATGACTATCTGGGCATGCGCCAGTCGCCGGAGGTGCTCGAAGCCTGGTTGAAAGGCATGAGCCAGTATGGCGCCGGGAGCGGCGCATCAGCCCTGGTGTGTGGATACACCGAAGCCCATCATGCCCTCGAACAGCATCTGGCCAGTGCCCTGAACCGCGACGCGGTGGTGGTGTTCGGGTCGGGCTGTGCCGCCAATCAGGCGATTTGCCATGTGCTGGGCCACAAAGACAGTTTGTTGCTGGCCGATAAATACATGCATGCGTCGTTTATTGATGGCGCCTTGTCGAGTGAGGCCCAGTTTAGTCGCTTCGCCCACAATGACATGGCGGATCTGAAGCGACGGTTGTCTGGAGCGCCGCAAGATACCCTGATTGCCAGCGAATCGGTGTTCAGTATGGACGGTGATGAAGCGCCGGTGAATGAGCTGGTGGCATTGGCCAAGGCCCATGAACACTGGTTGATGCTGGATGATGCCCATGGCTTTGGTGTGCTGGGTGAAAATGGCCTGGGGGTGGTGGAAGCTTACAACCTGAGTCAGGCCGACGTGCCGGTCGTAATGGGGACATTCGGTAAAGCCATCGGCACTGCCGGGGCCTTCATTGCAGGCAGCCAGACGGTGATTGACAGCCTGATCAATTTTGCCCGCCACTATGTCTACTCCACCGCGATACCGCCTGCCCAGGCGATGGCGACGCTGGCCAGTATCCAGTCTGACGATGCCCGACAACGTCGTCAGCAGTTGGCCAGCAATGTGTCGTTGTTCCGCCACCTTGCCGACGAACACAACCTGTCACTGATGCCATCAGGTAGTGCGATCCAGCCGCTGGTGCTGGGCAGCAACGACCGCGTCATGCAGGCCAGCGCCCGTCTGCGCGAGCTGGGGTTGTGGGTCGTGGGGATGCGTAGCCCAACGGTCCCCAAAGGCACCGAGCGTCTGCGCATTACACTGTCAGCCAGTCATCAGACCCGTGATATAGAAGCACTGGTTGATGCACTGGTGGTGGCCTTGCCCAAAGGAAGTCCCTTATGACCTTTGCGCAAGTTGTGATGAGTGATTCCGAGGATGTGAGCAAACAGCACATTGCCGAGCAGTTCAGTCGCGCGGCACAACACTACGATGGTGTCGCCCAGGTGCAACACGACATTGCCCGCTGGGCGATGACACACTTGCCAAGCGGAATGGAGCATGTGTTGGATGTGGGGTGTGGCACCGGCCGGGAAACCTGTGAGTTACTGACCAAGGCCAATCTCGTCACCGGGGTGGATTTGGCCGACGGAATGCTGGCGGTAGCTCGCCAGCGCAGTGACGTCATACATTGGCAGCGGGGCGATGCAGAGCAACTGCCGTTCGCAGAAGGCCAGTTTGACGGTGTCTTTTCCAGTATGGCGTTGCAATGGTGTCAACAACCTGAAGTGGTACTGGCTCAGGCGCAAAGAGTGCTGCGCGCCGGCGGCAGTGGCGTGTATGCGATGATGACCCAAGGCTCTTTTAAGGAGCTGCGTGACAGCTGCGAACAGCTCGGCGTGGTGGCACCGGTCAATCGCTTTCTCTCTTTCCAACGCTGGCTGAATGCCGCCAGGAATGTGGGCCTACGTGTATCCGCCACTGAACAACGTTTTGTTACCTACCATGACACGTTGTTTTCACTGTTGCATTCGGTCAAAGACGTGGGGGCAAATGTGGTCACCGTGCAGCGATCTGCACCGATGAGTCGACAGGACTTCCGCCGCCTGGCCTCTGTTTATGAGGCCCGTTATGGCACACAGCGGGGATTACCTTTGAGTTATTGCGTCACCGCACTTCGGTTTAAAAAGGCAGATTAGGCATGGCAACAGCGTATTTCATCACCGGTACCGATACCGATGCGGGTAAAACCTGGGTTACCTGTGCATTGATGCAGGCCGCGGCAGCGCAAGGGATCACCAGTGTCGGTTATAAACCGGTGTCAGCGGGATGCGAGCAAACGCCCCAAGGCTTGCGCAACAGCGATGCGCTGAGCTTGCAGCGCCATTGTCAGCCGGAACTGGCCTATGATGCGGTTAACCCCATTGCGTTTGCCGATCCGGTGGCGCCTCACCTGGCCGCCAGACGGCAGGGGGTGACGATTGACATGCCGACCTTGGTGGACGGATTGGATGCCCTGTGTGCGCTGCAAACGGATATTGTCTGGGTTGAAGGTGCCGGTGGCTGGCGACTGCCGTTGTCAGGTAATGGCTACCTTTCCGATCTGGCCATTGCACGGCAATTGCCGGTGATCATGGTGGTCGGCATGAAGCTGGGGTGTCTGAATCATGCGGTACTGACCGCGGAAGCGATTCGTCAGGATGGGCTGACACTGGCAGGCTGGATTGCCAACGATGTGGATCCGACCATGTTGTACCATCAGGACAACATCGACACATTACATGAATTGTTGCCTGCCCCTTGTCTGGGTCATGTACCCCATGTCAGTAGTACTGCCGAGGCCGCCAGCTATCTGAACGACCTCGACTGGTTGCGGGCTTAGGCCGTTTCAGTCAGGTAGTGGTCCAGATTGCTACCTGCCGACAGTTCAGAAACCTCAGTCCCTTTGAACACCACACCCGGTAACGGGCCGGTCAGTTGCAGTGTATTGCCCTTGCGCAATAGCCCTGTGCCCTCGCGAATGCCAATTACCGGGGTGGTTGGGTTCAGCGCACAGAATTCCGCAATCCGCTCGGCGCGGGTTTCACCATTGTGCCCGGGCGGCTGATAGTCACTGTAATGAGGGTTGATCTGAAACGGTACCAGTGCCAATGCAGTGAAGCTGGCCGGTTCGATGATGGGCATGTCATTGGTGGTACGGATTGATAACCCGCAGATGTTAGAGCCGGCACTCCAGCCAACGTAGGGAAGCCCGTCAGCGACACGCTGCCTGAGTGGCTCAATGAGACTGTTTTCATACAGGGTGTGCAGCAGGTGAAAGGTGTTGCCACCGCCCACCAATACCGCCTTGGCGTCTTGAAGCGCGTCTACCGGGTCGGCGTAGGTATGAATGCCGGTAATGTTCAGCGTAGGCAATGCCTGTTGCACCTTGTCGGTGTAGTCATCCCAGTTCAGGGTGACACCGGCATAGGGAATAAAGACCACATCACGCACCTCATCCAGGTGCTGCTCAATCATCGGCCGGGCGGAAGCCAGGTAGTCTTCGGTACCGGCCCGGGAGCTGCTTAACATCAATAAATTCAAAGTCTGTTCCTATTTTTGCTAGACGACGAAAGACAGGCCGTTAGAATAACATGTCTTGTCGGCCGGTCGCAGGTCGACAACATGGTTTTTACGGCATTCATGGCAGAATGCCACCCATTAATTCACTGAAGGAGGTTTTATGCCAGCTCAACAACCGGCCGTGTTGTTTGTGTGCCTGGGAAACATTTGTCGCTCACCGACGGCAGAGGCCGTGTTCAGACACAAAGCCCGGCAACGTGGCATGACCTTGACCATCGATTCCGCCGGTACCGCTGGCTATCACGTTGGTAGCCCGCCAGATGCTCGCAGCCGTGAAGTCGGCGAGCAGAGGGGCTACGACTTTTCCGGCGTGCAGTGTCGCCGTGTCGATCCGAATGACTTCGAAGTGTTTGACTACATCATTGCCATGGACCACAGCAACCGTGAAGATTTGCTCGCGGCTTGTCCTGAACACTTGCACCACAAGGTCGATCTGTTTCTGGCCTTCACCGGTGATGCCGATGCTGAAGTACCCGATCCCTATTATGGTGGCCAGCGGGGCTTCGAATATGTGCTGGATTTGATTGAGCAGGCCAGCGAAGGGTTGTTGGACCGCATCCAGGCACAACAGTGACAGCACACGCGCGGCTGCTGTTCATAACCCTGATGTTGATGCTGGCCAGTGCCACGTTTACCCTTTTGCAGGGGCTTAATGGCTGGCCATTGTCAGCGCTGGATCAGCAAATTCTGCTGGAATTGCGGTTGCCGCAATTGTTAACCGCGTTGATCGTCGGGGCCGCGCTGTCGTTAAGCAGCGCGGTGCTGCAAGTGCTGCTCAGAAATCCCTTGGCCGATCCGGGCATTATCGGGATCACCAGCGGCGCCAGCCTGTGTGCGGCCCTGTACCTGTTGATTGGTCAGGGCGTGGCATTTCATGCCCTGCAATACGGCCTACCACTGTTTTGTTTTGTTGGCGCGATGACCTCAACCCTGCTGATCTACCGCCTGGCCCGTCGTGCCCCTGACGGTGGCAACACAGTGATCCTCGCTGGTATCGCCATCTCCACCTTGTGCGGCGCCATTGTGGCCTGGCTGCACCTGTTTTCAGATGCTGAATCCATGCGCAACTTATTGTTCTGGCTGATGGGCTCGCTGCATCAGGCCAACTGGCCGGTGTTGTCGATTGCCCTTCCGGTGGTGGTGCTGTGTGTGGGCTATTTGCTGGGGCAGGGTAAACCGTTAAATTGGTTATACCTGGGGAGCAAAGAGGCGCAGCTGGCCGGTCTCAACGTGCACCGCTTCAGCGCCACCGCGTTGTTGTGCAGTGCGGTGTTGGTGGGCGTTGCCGTCTCGATCGCTGGCTCGATTGCGTTTGTCGGCCTGCTCGTGCCTCATTTTTTGCGTCAATGGCTCGGTTATGACAACCGAATTATTCTGCCGATGTCGGCGCTGTGCGGCGCGCTGTTGATGGTATGGGTGGGCTGGTTGTCTACCGGAGTGATGACATTGACATTACCGGTGTCCATGATCACTGCGACGGTGGGCGGTCCGTTGTTCCTGTGGGCCTTGATGCGTCAGGCAGGACAAGCACGATGAACGGTTTACAACTGCAGGAGGCCGCAGTCGCGTCACGCTTAGCGCCATTATCAATGACCTGGCAGGCAGGCCAGATGGTGCATGTCATTGGCCCCAATGGTGCCGGTAAAAGCACCTTACTGCACAGCATGGCGGGGTTGCTGCCGCTCAGTCACGGAAGGGTGTTGTGGAACGGCACGGATGTCGATGGGTATGCGCTGTCCGAGTTGGCCCGTCAGCGCGCACTGCTGTTGCAGCAGCCGCCCAGTGTGTTCGCCTTGACCGCCGCCGATGCGTTGCAGTTCTTTTCATCCCATACCTTGCCGGAAGCCTTGCTCGATGCCACTGAGATAGGGCCATTTTTGGCCCGGCCATTAAATCAGTTGTCCGGCGGCGAAGCCCGTCGCGTGCATGTGTGTCGTGTGTTGTTATCCATCTGGCCTGCACTGATGGCCGGTGAGGGACTGGTATTGCTGGATGAACCCACATTGGGACTGGATTTTCGTCATCAGCATTTACTGTTTCACCTGCTGCAATGGCTGGCCGGAAAAGGCAACCTGGTGGTCGTCAGTCATCACGATTTAAGCCTGTGTGAGGCCTATGCTGACAAGGTTTTGGTGCTGCGTGATGGACAAGTACTGGCCAGTGGCGAGCCCCACGACGTCATGTCTGCAAAGACCCTGAGCCGCGCCTTTGACTGTGATGTTATTGCCCACGAAGGTGTTTGTGCGCATAGGTTATTTCAAACAAGTCTAGAAAAGCCGTAAATTGCGTTGAAATTTGCCGGTTAAGGTCGTAAGTTCAAGGTGCGGCCGACAAGCCGTTTAAACTCCTCCATTTCAACCCATTCGAACAAGGAATCACAGTGAGCCAGTGGCAAGTAGACAGTTGGCGTAGTAAGCCAATCCTGCAACAACCTCAATATGACGATCCGGCCCGCCTGGCCGACGTTGAAGCAACCCTCAAGAGTTATCCTCCGTTGGTTTTTGCCGAGGAAACCCGAGAGCTGTTTCGTCAACTGGGCGATGTTGCGGAAGGTAACGGTTTTTTGCTGCAAGGGGGAGACTGCGCGGAGTCGTTTAGCGAGTTTAACGCGCCGAAAATTCGCGACACCTTTAAGGTGTTGTTGCAAATGGCCATCGTACTGACCTTTGCAGGCCGTTGCCCGGTCACCAAGGTCGCTCGCATGGCAGGCCAGTATGCCAAGCCTCGCTCTTCAGACCTTGAAACCATTAACGGGGTTACATTGCCAAGTTATCGCGGCGACATCATCAACAGTTTTGAATTCACCGAAGCGGCGCGCCGCCCGGATCCGAATCGCCTGCTGGATGCCTATCACCGCAGCGCGGCTACGCTGAACCTGTTGCGTGCGTTCGCACAGGGGGGCCTGGCGGATCTCCATCAGGTGAATCGCTGGAACATGGCATTTGTGGAGAACAATCCTCTCAAGGATCGTTACCAGGACATGGCCCGTCGCCTGCAGGATACGTTGTCATTCATGGACGTGATCGGCATCAATGCCAAGAATACCCCGACCTTGCATGAAACCAGCCTGTTTACCAGCCATGAAGCGCTTTTGCTCAATTATGAGCAGGCGTTGACCCGGATTGATACCCTGACCGGTAAACCGTATAACTGTTCGGCGCACATGGTCTGGATTGGTGAGCGTACCCGTCAGTTGGATCATGCCCACGTTGAATTCTTCCGCGGCATCCACAACCCGATTGGTGTCAAGGTGGGGCCAAGCATGCAGGACGACGACTTGATCCGTCTGATTGATGCCCTCAACCCGAATAACGAAGCAGGGCGACTGACCCTGATCACGCGCATGGGCGCCGATAACCTGGAAGACAATCTGCCACGTCTGTTGCGCCGGGTGAAAGCCGAAGGCCGCAAGGTGGTGTGGAGTTCCGACCCCATGCACGGCAACACCAAAAAGGCGTCAAGTGGGTATAAAACCCGTAACTTTGACGACATCTTGCGCGAAATACAGCAGTTCTTCGCTGCCCACCGAGCCGAAGGAACCCACCCTGGTGGTATTCATTTGGAGATGACTGGTCAGCATGTGACCGAATGTACCGGTGGCGCATATCAAATCAGCGATGACGATTTGGCCGAGGCTTACCGCACCCAGTGCGATCCCCGTCTGAATGCGGATCAGGTATTGGAAATGGCCTTTTTGGTCGCCGATCACCTGCGCGCAGACTGATTCAGCGGTTGGGAACGAAAACAAAAAAAGCGCGGTCATGTACCGCGCTTTTTTATGTTCTTACTAATTTTGGAGAGGGCAAATAGCCTTCTCTGGGCTCAGGTGCCGAGGGCTTCCCGATGTTATCGCGCAGCGTGCTTGCGGTTGCGCAGGAACAAGCCAGCTACCGCCAAAAACAACATTGCGGCTGTGCCGGGTTCAGAAACCCGCGTAGGGTCGGTAAATACCGGACCGCCCATGGATTGGCTGCTCAGTTGAACGGCAGCGCCGCCAGAACCGTATGGTGACAGCACGGTTGAACCTGAAACCACATAGCTGCCTGCAGTCAGCATGATTTCCGCTGAACTCCAACGGCTATCAGCGAAAGCGCCATCAAAGTTATTGCTGATTTGGTCGCCTTGCGAGGTAGGTGCAGAAGTAACACCGATATAAGCACCGTTAACGAAGAACTCAAACTGATCACCTGACAGGTAAGCGTCAGTGACAGAGAACCAAGCGGTATCGGTCAGGGTGAATTCGAATGTCTGGCTCCATGCAGAACCAACGTCATCAAACGAAAAACTTTGCCATCCACTGTCGAGGGTGATGATAGAAGCGTGTGCTGGCAGTGTGCCAAAAGCCAGTACGCCCGCAGCTAATAAGCCTTTTACATTTTTAAACAGATTCATAACGACTACTCTCTTCTCAATTTTTCACTAATCCATTAATTAACCCGTTGACTACCCGGACGACGGCGTTAAACATAATTTAATAAGCAATTGCTGGGCCATTTTTAAGATATTGATATATATGGAAAAAATATTAGAAGTCTAAAAACCTGTAAATTTTTCCGACGAAACTTTTTGCAGGGAAGGACGTTGTAAGCGTTTCGTTTGATACGTTGGTTTAGCTACCTCTCTACCTGTAATGTGAAAGGGAATAAAGAGCGAGTAGTGGACGTTGATTAGTTCAACTTTGACAGATCGGTTTTCAAACAAAGAGCAGACATTCAATCACGCCGTTTTAGACGTTGCTGATATTCTACTCACTTTCCACAGAATCTCGACGGCAACGCGAGAGTAGCAACGCATGCTAACCCATTGCTACTATTGGGATAATTAATAGATAGCTGTGGACGTCGAAGTGGTGGTGAAACGGGCATACCGCGAAATGGCAGAAATACGCTGTTAGGGGATATAAAGTGCGTTCTTTACTGATTTTTATACTACTAACCTCAGCTAGCTTTTCTGTTTTTGCTCAAGAGCAAGCAGTCATCGTTCACTTTTATAACTATGGGTCAAAAGACCTCACACGTCTTTTTGCTCTCGAAGATAAATTGGAAAAGGCAATAACAAAATCAGGTGTAGGTGAGTATGACGGCAATGAAATTGCAGTAGATGGCAGTGATGGCTTTCTATACATGTATGGGCCCGATGCAGATCGCCTATTTTTGGTTGTAAAGCCAATTTTAGAAGAGACACCATTCACAAAGGGCGCAGATGTAACTAAACGCTATGGTCCCCCGGAAAGCTCTACTAAGGAGGCTCATGTTATCATTGCCCACTAACAATTTGCTTAAGTCGCTCGTTTCGCTCACTGGAATGCTCCGGCTCCCTTAGAAACGCGTTATCTACCACAAGGAAAGTCATGGAGATTAAACAGCTTAAGGCGTATCAGTTCTTGTCAGTCGTTACGGCTTTTGTATGCGCATTAGCCTTTCAAGATTTCTTTCAGAACGAGTTCATTTATATTACGACGATTATAGTTGGTTCTCCGGGCACTATGCTTTTGGGGCTTGCGGCAAGTGCAGTTGTTTTACGATATTTAATTAGTCTTTTTTCGCGATTCAGTGAAATTGGATTTAAAAGATTTTTGTTAGGTTTTCTTCTACTCACAATGAGCGCTTTGGCCTAGTTTATGGCGATAGCTAAGTTCGTAATTGCCCCTGCGACAACCGGAACGCTTAACTTTGAAACACAGTTACCTGCAATGATTGGCCTAGTAAACGGCATATCTGGCATTGTTTATTTTTACGTTCTTTGGCCTTTGCAAAAGATGTGTTTAACATCGCATGGTAGCTAACAAAGCGATCAAGCTCACTCGCTGCGCTCACTGGGACAACTCCTCGCATGCGGAACCTCGAATTTCGCAGGCCAGCAAATGCTCCTTATAGGGGCGTTAAAAGCCAGCTATTCAACCAAAGCGTCCATTCACTTTAGTGTTAATCACGGTCCAATATAGGCACAAGGCCGCCTAAAGGGGTACTCTGGTAGGCAGAAGAGCGAATTGCAGACATTGATTTATTCATTGGTGATGGTCTGCTTCAGGCAATTAGCGGTCGTTCAATTTCTGGTTTGTCCACTTGACGATTTCCAAACCCGACCAGCCCAAATTTTGAGAACTGATTAAAGGTGCCGATTGACAGAATCGTTGAACAACTTTGCTGACGACTGCCTAACTAGTAAGCGAGATTGTCCAAGGGGCTTGCAGTTCCGCTGAAACGGGATCCAATGACATGGGTATAAATTTCAGTCGTTCTTACATCACTGTGACCAAGTAAATCTTGTACTGTTCTAATATCTGTCCCACCGAGTAATAACTGAGTCGCAAAAGAATGCCTAAATGTGTGAGCAGTGACACGTTTGTTAATACCACTTGCAACAACTGCCGTGCGAAGATTTTTCCTGAATGCGGTTTGGTGAATATGATGCCGGCAAACATAACCGTCATGAGGATGCTCGCAACGAGTGGAAGAAGTAAACAGATATTGCCAAGCGGTATCTTTAGCCGCATTACCATATTTTCTAATCAAACTTGGTGGCAGCGATGTCAAACCAAACCCATCTTCAAGGTCACGTTTATGAACCTTCTTTGATACTTCGATTTGTTGTTTGATTGGCTCGACCAGCTTTTGGGGCAATAAGGTGTACCTGTCTTTTCCACCTTTGCCACGAAACACAAATACGGTTTTGTTAGTAAAATCGATATCTTTGATTCTGAGGCGTAGAGCCTCATTGATCCTTAAGCCAGACCCGTATAGCAACGCCGCAATCAGTCGATACTTGCCTTTCATAAATCCAATGATGGTACTGACTTCTTGGACGTCCAAAACAGTTGGCATTCTTCTGGGCTTTTTTGTGAATGAGTACTTCAACCCTGTAATTTCTCGTTTGACTACGTGCTTGTACATAAAAATGAGAGCACACAGGGCTTGGTTTTGTGTTGCCGCACTGACTTGTCTGTTCATGGCTAGATGACTGAGGAACTGCTCAATTTCTTCATTGAATAGGTCAGTAGGGTGCTTCAAGTCATGAAATCGAATAAAGCTCCTAATCCATGCCAGATAGGATTTTTCTGTCTGTAGGCTGTAACGTTTTGTCCTCAACGCTGCTCGTACTGATTCAATAAACGCAGACATAAAATTGCGCCCACTAAAAAAGTGTATATATATACAGTTATAATGAAAAACCGAAAATTTGCTAATAATATTCTCGCTTTCACGCAGCGGAATTCTCGCTTTCAACTGGTTGGATGTGAATAACTACTTGAATTGCCTCGCTATTTTTAAGGGAGTACAGATTTACAGGGACCTATATAAACCTTGATTCTCACTTTCCACAAAATCTCGATGGCAACGTGAGAGTAGCAATGCATGCTAACCCATTGCTAGTATTGGGTTAACTAATACAAAACTGTGAACATCGAAGTGTCTCTGAGACGGGCATACCGTGAATTCGCAGTAATACACTGTTATGTTTCAGTAGGAAAATTGACTACAAGGATATGAACAAAAAAATATTAACTAACCTTTTGATCATAGCTTTTGCAGTAGTAGGTTGCTTGTGGTCTTGGCATCTTTTTAGCTCAGGATACACGGACTACAGGCGTCACCCTCTTTACATTTTTGCAATCTGTGGCTTGTTGATTTTATGGTGTATTAAAGACATGTTGCTAATACTAATTAACCCATTATTAGAGAAGAAGTTTCCTCGGCTATACGTGAGGTTAAACAGTGATTTCTGGACGCTCTTACTAGGACCGGTCAAAGACGACAAATGAAACATAACAAGTTCATCAAGCAAGTTGCCGCTGAAAAGCGCGGCAAGGGACCCGCAAACTGCGCGGGCCCCTTATAAAAGTGTTATGTTTCAGGATGAATTGAAGTCTTAAGGAACGAGAATATGAAAAAGAGATTTGGTTTAGTCCTAATTGAAGCAAATGTTTTCGCTATATGGTTTGTTAGAGTAATCTGTTTACTACTAGTTATATTTAATTGCAGCAGCCTAATCGAGTTACTCGAAAACGAATCTTTTTTGCGTCGTGGAAATTTGTACACTTTGGAAAATAATCCAACAGGCTTTTATATTCGGGTTACTAAATATGCTGTATTCGCATTTTTGTCACTGTGGTTTATGACAATTGGTACAAAGGTTAAAAATGAAACATAACAATCAAATGCAGCCGACGCCTAACAGCGGCTCGGCTGATTAGGGCGTTATATAGCAAAGGAAAGCCAGTGCAAATTGAAACCCAAAGGTTAACTTTAAAACCAATTAGTAAAGATGACTGGGAACTTTTTGAGGAACTTCATCAATCAAGCGATGTACTCAAATATGTCAGCGATCCATTTACCGAATCTGAAATAAATGAACGATTTAATTCTCGCTTAGGTGAATGGAGAAAGACTTCAAATCAATGGTTAACTTTAACAATCATTGAACAAGCAACTGGGAATAAAATTGGCGTAACTGGCTTTTATCCTGAGTGGGAACCATATCAACAAGCTGAACTTGGCTTCTTGCTAAGTCCAAAATTTCAAGGCAAGGGGTATGGCAAAGAGTCAACTATAGCCGTTATTGAATATGCATTTAATCAATGTAACTTCCATAAAGTGATCGCAACTGTCACTGAAGGTAATTCCCCGTCATTTAATTTACTAAAAGCTTTGGGCTTTACTCATGAAGGTACAATTCGAGATAACTTTAAATTAGGTGGCAATTGGTGCAACGATTTAAAGTTAGGGTTACTTAATCATGAGTACAATGCTATATAACAAACGCATTAACGCATGGACTAATAAAGCTTGGCTTGGTTCGTGCCTCACCAATTATAGCCAAGCTTTATTAGCCCGTTATGCGAGGCGTTATGTTTCAGGATGAATTGAAGTCTTAAGGAACGAGAATATGAAAAAGAGATTTGGTTTAGTCCTAATTGAAGCAAATGTTTTCGCTATATGGTTTGTTAGAGTAATCTGTTTACTACTAGTTATATTTAATTGCAGCAGCCTAATCGAGTTACTCGAAAACGAATCTTTTTTGCGTCGTGGAAATTTGTACACTTTGGAAAATAATCCAACAGGCTTTTATATTCGGGTTACTAAATATGCTGTATTCGCATTTTTGTCACTGTGGTTTATGACAATTGGTACAAAGGTTAAAAATGAAACATAACAATCAAATGCAGCCGACGCCTAACAGCGGCTCGGCTGATTAGGGCGTTAACAGTCTGCTATTCACGCAAAGCCCCCATTCACTTTTGCTTTAACCACCGTCCACTACTGGCACTTAGCCAACACTCATCTCCACTGCATATTCAGAGCCTTACTGCCCGCTCTAGCGAAGTTCAGCAGATAGCCAGAACAGCAAGGTGGCAGCCGAGACAGGAGGTCGAGGCAGTAGCGAAGATGCGGGATTCATTTTTGGGTGCGGTGACACCTTGCCTGGCTAGCTGTTGAACGTCTTTCGCGATACGGGCTGCGGGGAGTCCAGAGGGCGTCGCACTGCGCCCTCTGGTCGCTGTCGGCGACCCGACATAAATGTCCACTACTGGCACTCAACCGACCTTCAATGCTTAAGCCTGACAGGGGATAGGGGGATACACCCCCCAAATAGTACCTGCTTATGCCTGTTTCATCTCAACGACCTCAGCGCTGTCGTCGCTGAGCAGGGTTTCGGCGGGGGTGCCTTTGAACAGCTTGCCGATGGCGGTTTTATTCTTCGCCATCATCACGGTCATTTCTTCCATCGACTGAGGGTCAAGTTTGATTCCCTTGGCTTCAAGGTATTGGGCCAGGTTGTCTGCAATGTCGAGCATCTTGTCGTATTGATCGGCTGCCTTTTTATCGGTGGTCACCAATTTTTCTACCCCTTTGTGTTCAACAACGTACTGGATCACGATCGCCATGCTAGCTCCTGTTTGCGTGAATGATATCGATATCTACCATACAGTAATGCTGTATGTATGCACAGTATTGTGGAATGATAAATTTGTACCGCTGAATGACGCGTTTGATCCCGTGATTTTGGGGGTTGATCGCAATGCCGTTGAGTCAGCAGTGGATTTACTGTGTAATTTCAACTGTTGAATGTTTCACCTCATTTGCCCCGTGAAGCGATGAGATCCCTGTTGATACTGTTGTGACGGACATAGACAACATTCACGTATCTTTCCTAACTTTTTTGGCGCGGTTGCTACCGCGCTTTTTTTTTACCCTCTGTCACGATGCTGTGACACCTCTATCGCTCTTCCTTGTGTCATTGTTTGGCGTTTTCTTACCTCCCGTCTATGGTTTTAAGGCAGTTTAACCAACAACAAACGGGAACAAAGCATGAAAAACATGATCAGATTGATGTTCGCTGGAGCGTTGAGTTTGCTGGCAGGCCATGCCACAGCGGTGACCTGGGGCCAGCCCGACGGAAATGAGCACCCCAATGTGGGTACCTTGCTGTTTGTTCAAAATGGGGTCGGCTTTTTCAGTTGTACCGGTACCATGATTGCTCCCCGGGTGATGTTGACCGCAGCGCACTGTGTGTCAGAAGCCGGGAACACCAATGATTTGACCTACGTACGGTTTAACAATGACGCATTGGCCGGGATTGGCGATTATCCGAGCTTGCAAGGGTGGTTTGACAATGAGTGGATGGCCACTGAAACGGTGATTGCTCATCCAAACTGGACCGACTATGGTGAATTTCCAGCCACCTATGACATCGGTGTGGTGATCCTGTCAGAACCCTATTATCCGTCTAATGGTTTCGCCAGCCTGCCACCAATGGACTTCCTGGAAAACCTGCGCGGGCGTGACCGTCAGTCTTTTGTCGCGGTGGGTTATGGCCGTCAGGGCACGTTGCCACCGACTCAAATGAATGACTATGAGCGTTATCGCGGCACTGTGCGGTTGTTGGAAGTAAACAGCTACCTGAGTGGCAGTGGTGAGGCTAGCGCCAAGTTTTCAAATAACCCGGGTATCGGTGGCGGTACCTGTTACGGTGACAGTGGCGGCCCGACTTTTTTCAAAGACAGCAACATGGTGGTGGCGGTAACGTCATTTGGCTGGGCCAAAAACGGCAACTGTGTGGGCAACGATTTTAATTATCGTACCGACACCGATGCAGCACGCAGCTTCCTTGACGATGTATTGTCACAATACGGTGACTGAACTGAGGACTAAAAAAGGCGCCAACAGGCGCCTTTTTTGTGCAATATCGTCGTTATTGGTCGAGTGGTGTGTTGAAGTCTTCTGACAATTCAAAATCACCGGTGACCTGGGTCAGCACGCCATCTTCGAAGGAGATCACCAGCTCTTTACGGAAATCCTTGCCGCGCTTACTCATCCCGCGCTTGATCTCATACACATAGTACCAGGTGTCCTGATCGAAACTGTCCTGGATCACCGGGTTACCCAGTACATAGGTCACCTGCTCTTTGTTCATGCCAATGCGCAGCTGCTTGACGTCTTTTTCATCCAGAAAATTGCCTTGGGGAATATCGATACGGTAGATCCAATCAGCGCAACCAGACAATGAAACAGACAGGACAAGGGCGAGACAAATATTTTTTAACTTCATTGTTATTTTATCAACTACGAACATTCTTCACGGATAGACAGGTAAATGCCACAAAGGTTCGATGCCGCGAGCGCATACTTCAGCCCGGCAACCGACCGCAGGCATCCTAACCTGTTGTCTGCCGGGCTTCAACCGATTTAGCCGTTGTTCAGTAACTCCCTGGCGTTGGCCAGCGCGGAGTCGGTCAATTTGTCACCGGCCAACAGCCGGGCCAGCTCTTCAACCCGTTTCGTTTCATCCAGTGTCATCATGTGGGTTTCGGTCGTCTCGCTGTCACTGAACTTGGCAACAAACATTTGTTGATGGCCACAGGCTGCCACTTGCGGTAAGTGGGTGACACACAAAACTTGTGCCTGCTCACCCAATTGCCTTAGCAGCTTGCCGACCACCGAAGCGGTCGCACCGGAAATGCCGGTATCGACTTCATCGAAGATCAGCGAAGGGACCTGTTGTTGATCGGACGTGATGACCTGAATGGCCAGGCCAATGCGTGAGAGCTCACCACCGGAGACCACTTTTTCCATCCGATCAGCAGCTTGTCCGGCGTTCGTAGTGACCATAAAGGCAACCCGGTCCATACCGTGCAGGCCCGGGGATTGATCCGGGCAGAAGTCTACCGCGACCTCGAAAGCCGCCTGCTGCATGTTCATGGTGCGAACCAGCGTTTGTACCTCGTTGGCAAAGGTTGTGGCCGCCTGACGACGGGATTCACTGAGGGTTTTGGCGGCATCCACATAGGCAAGTTTTAGTCGTTCAACATCTTGCTGACGTTGGGTCAGGGCGTCGTCATCCTGTTGCAAGCTCGCCAGTTCGGCAACCAACTGTTGATGGCATGCATACAACTGCTCCGGTGCTACCTGATGCTTGCGGGCAAATTCCATCGCCTGAGAATAACGGGCTTCAACCTGCTGCATTCGCATCGGATCGATTTCCAGGTGATCTGCGTAATGACGCAACTGTTGCGCTGCTTCATCGATGTTGATGGCGGCTTCATTCAGCAACGACACAATCGGCGATAAACTGGCGTCGTGTTCCTGCAGATCGCTGATTTTGTCCAGGCTGCTCTGCACGGCAGCCAAGGCATTAAATTCGTCGGCTTCGTATAACTGATAGGCGCTGATCTGTGCCTGTTCGAGCAGGGTTTGGCTGTGGCTCAGGCGGCGGTGCTCGGTTTCCAACTGGGCGAACTCGTCTTCTTGCAAAGCGAAGGCGTCCAGCTCCTGCACCTGATACTCCAGCAGCTGACGACGATCTGCCCGTTGTTGATGTGATGCCTGCAGGTGTTCCAGCTCCCGTTGGGCGGCTTGTAACGCCCGATAGGTATCACTGACCGCGGTGAGTTTATCCGGGTGCGCCGCGACATGGTCGACCAATTGCAACTGATGGTCACTTTTGAGCAACTGATGATGGGCGTGCTGGCCGTGCACACTAACGAGCAGGGCACCAAGCCCTTTGAGCTGTTGTAACGGCACGGGTACCCCGTTTACAAAGGCTTTGGAGCGGCCTTCGGCGGAAATGATACGGCGTATGATCACATCGTCGCCATCGTCCAGTTCATGGTTATTCACCCATTGTCTGGCATTGGGCAGGGCGGTGAGGTTGAAGGTGGCGACAACCTCTGCTTTGCTGGCGCCTTTGCGTACCATGGTCGCTTCAGCCCGCTCGCCAAGGCACAGCCCCAGAGCATCAATGGCGATAGATTTACCGGCACCGGTTTCACCGGTTATGGTGGTCAACCCGGTTTGGAGGTCAATGTCCAGGTGTTTTACGATGGCAAAATCACGAACCGACAAATGCGCTAACATACAGAATCCTGTTGATATATACAGTAACTGTAAATATATACATATTTTGTGCGCTGTAAAGAGGCGCCTGTCATTTTGTTGTTGTTTTAACGCTTCAGTCACTCATTTCAATGATACGCGATCAGAAAGTCGCACCTGATGAAACGTAGCTGCTTTTATGTATCGCATACCACTGACACAAGTACCGCCACAACTGACGCTGCAGTCCCTTAAACGTTTAACACGCCCATCAGTTTCGAGCCGCTAGCAGGGCGTTCACCTTAGCTTGTTACATTTAGAAACGTGTTAGCACGAGAAACTAACTAGTGTTCAGTTATCACTAGTGTTAAGGTGTCACTAGTGTTAACTGAATACTATTGGCAATGACGAACAAAATTCACCACATCAATGATGCTGACATGCTGGAGCAGCAAGCGAAAAAGTTTCAAAAAGAGCTCAATGCCGGAACGGTTGCGTTGATGCTACTTGCTGTTATCAGCCGTTCAAAAGCGCCCATGTACGGTTATGAAATTGCCAAGGCTTTACAGCAAGAAAAAAACGCCAAACAAGGCGCTATCTATCCCGTACTGCGAAACCTGCACGCCCGGGGGTTGCTTGAATGTGAAGTCAAACTGTCAGCCAGCGGGCCACCAAGAAAATATTTTAGCATTTCGCCTTTGGGTCAAAAGGTATTTGAGCAATGGCTCAGGACGTGGCGTGCGACCCAGGAACAAGTGAATAACATCGTAGGTTTGAGTGAAAACAATGACTAAACATCACGTACAAATTCAGGCGTATTTGTCTGAACTAAGAACGGCCTTGCAGGGTCAACCCGCGGGGCTGATACAAGACGCAATATATGATGCGGAGAGCCATTTGCTCGAGGGCCTGTCTGGCGACGCATCAGCACAGATAGATTCGCTTATTGCTGATTATGGAAAGCCCGCCGACATTGCTGCCCAATACATTCAGATGGAATCTGAGGTCCAGCGCTTTTTGCATGGTAAAGACGTTGAAAGACCAAGATTCAATGGGTTCTTTGAGCCCTTGTTCTGTGTAAAAGACTACAAAGCGTTGGGTTACTTTTTTGTCTCACTGCCACTGAGCGTTATGTATTTCGCCTGGGCAGTGCTGTTTGGTTTGCCCGCAGTCGTGTTATCTGTTGTTGTCGTCGGTTTGCCTTTGCTGAGTTTGTTCCTGCGGTCACAGTCTTACCTCGCGCTGATCGAGGGGCAATTGATCAACACCCTATTGGGAGTGCGCATGCCGAGACGGCCAAATCAGGCGAGCGGTTTGGGTAAAGTGGTCAGAAAACCTTGGGAAACTATGTTAAGCACAGTGAAATCGCCTCAAGGCTGGAAAGCCGCTTTTTACAGTGTTTTGCACTTGCCGTTGAGTGCCACATATTTTGCCTTGTCTTGTCTGCTCTTCATCGGGTCATTGGCGTTTATCGTGACGCCCGTTGTCGACCCCATAATCCATGCGTTTGCACCACATTTAGCGATCGATATCGATTGGTATTGGTTCCCCGTCACCTTCCTTGTTGGTGTCATCGGGATGACATTGTCTATGCATATTACGCGGGTGTTAGTGCTTTTGCAGTCAAGTATTGCCAGTTACTTGTTAATCAAGCGCTAGCCCTGCCAACAGCAAGGGCCTAAAGGCGGTGTCGAACATGCTGGCACCGTCAACCCACGAGTGAGCGTCAACAGGGATGCGCCTCGCCTGCATCCTGTCTTTTTAGTCATCAGAGAGGTTTTTTATATGACGTTATCAGGTCGTACATTTGTCGTGCTCGAAATTCTGGTCTTTGTTGTTTTTTCATTGGCCAGCAAAGCGTTGATAACAATGTGGACATGGAAATATGCGGGTCCGATTACGCTGATATCAACCCTTATTTTGCTGTCACTGTACATGCGCCGCAGTGGTAAATCATGGGCTCAATACGGTTTAAAACCGCTGCCGGGGATTAAGTCAAAGCTTATGGTACTACCCCAGGCAATGTTGGTGTTTTTAGCCTTTGCAATTGCGGTTGGCTCCGTCATGTTGATCGCTAAATACTTCCAGATATCTGTGTTGTTAGAGGTATCCGAGGGAGTAGAAGCGAGATTTGGAGAGGTAAGAGATAACCTGCCAAAATTGATGATGTGGTTGACCATTATTTGGGTATCCGCGGCGTTTGGCGAAGAAATGTTTTTCCGTGGTTATTTGGTGGCGCGGATCCAGGAAGCCTTACCCAATTCATGGCTGGCGACGGTAATCGCGATTGTCGTTCCGGCGCTTATTTTCGGGTACGGGCATTACGGTTACCAAGGGATACGCGGCTTCATTATGACAGGCATGATTGCAGTGGCTTTTGGACTCACCTACCTGTTGCTCAAAAAGAATCTGTGGCCCAACATTGTTGTTCATGGCGTCGTTGATTCTGTGGCCTTTATCAGCCTGTATCTCGGCACAGATTGATACACGCGAACGATTGCAAATGGGTTTGTAACAGCCTCTGCAATACCCATTGTCTCTTTAAACCCGGATAGCGGGTGTATTTGACAATCTCAGTACAGTTTCGAGCCCCAGCCCAGCTTTGTGCGTAACACGTTGAAGTAGTTGTAATCTTTCGGGTGGATCAGGGTCAGGCGGTCAAGGTTTTTGCGGATCCTGACTTCATCACCGGGCAGAACGGTCAGCACAATGTGGCTGTCACAGCTGACCTGCAGGTTGTCAGTATTTTCGGCCGAGACTTTCATCCGGATCTGGCTGTTGGCATCCACCACAATCGGGCGGCTGCTCAGGGTGTGGGGGAACATCGGCACCAATGCAAGGGCGTCCAGGTTGGGGGTCAGGATAGGGCCGCCACCCGACAAGGAGTAGGCCGTCGAACCGGTCGGCGTCGCGACTATCAGCCCATCGGAGCGTTGGCTGAACACGAAGTTTTCGTCAATGTAGACCTCAAACTCCATCATGTGCGCGACTTTGCCGTGGTGGAGGACCACTTCATTCACCGCCGAATTGGTGCTCATGACGGCGCCATCGCGCAGCACATCCACTTCCAGAATAAAGCGCTGTTCGATCATCGACTCGCCGTCGAAGATAAGGTCCAGTTGGCGGGCAAAATCGTCCGGGTTAATGTCGGTTAGAAAGCCCAGATTCCCGCGGTTAACACCGACCACGGCGACATCATGCCGGGCCAGTTCCCGTGCCGCGCCGAGCATATTGCCGTCACCGCCTACCACGATGGCCAGATCCGCCTGTTGACCGATGGCATCCAGTGTCATTGGCTGGCATTTTCCACCGTTTAGCTCACCGGCAATGCGATCTTCGACCAATACGTTGCAGCCTTTATCCTGCAGGTACGCGAAGATGGCCTGCAAACTGATATTGGCGCCCGGATGGGCAGGTTTGCCAATCAGTCCCACATGTTCATAGCGCATGGGCAAGGGGCTCCTGGCATGTGCATTGGGGTAACAAAAGGGTGCAGGTACGCACGGTCAGCAAGGGTAAGGCTGATGACATGGGTGGATTTTGTCCTTCGCTCGAGCAATCTGACGCTAGTATAAACATGGCCATTGCTGAATGTCATGAACTTCCGTGTTCATGCCTCAGGGCGCTAGCGGGCTGTCCAGCCTCCGTCGATGACCAGGGCTTGTGCGGTCATGTTGCGGGCGGCATCAGAGATCAGAAATGCTGCGGTGGCAGCCAGTTCTTCAATGTCGATAAAGGATTTTTTCGGCATCGGTTCGAGCATGATTTTATTGATCACCTCTTCTTCGCTGATGCCATTTTCGATCGCTTGCGCTTTGATTTGCTGTTCAACAAGGCGGGTTTTTACGTACGCGGGACACAGGGTGTTCACCGTCACGTTAACATCACCGGTTTCCAGTGCCAGGGTTTTGGCAAACCCAAGCAAGCCGTGCTTGGCGGCAACGTACGCGGTCTTGTAGGGCGAGGCGACCACAGAGTGCAAAGAGCCCACATTGATGATGCGCCCAAAGTTACGTGCGCGCATGCCGGGTAAGAACGCTTTGCTGAGCAGGGCGGGGCCTACCAGCATGACATCAATCAATCGCTTCCAGGTCTGGGCCGGAAAGTCTTCCAGTCGTGACACGTGTTGGATACCGGCGTTGTTGATCAACACATCGACCTGCCAGTCGCCCAGTGCGGCGGGTAGCGCTTCGATTTGTTCGGCATCGCACACATCAACCCCTTTGGCGATGGCACTGATCCCTTCTTGTTTTAATTCGTCGGCAGCCTGCTGCGCAGCGTTTTCGTCGATATCGACAATGATCAGGCGATGGCCCTGCTGGCCAAGGTAGCGGGCAATCCCCAAACCGATGCCATTGGCACCGCCGGTGACCAGAATGGTTTTGTTTTGCATGTGCATCCTTAATCCGTAGTTAAGCTGTTGACTATGTTGGCAACGGCTTGAATTTGTTGACCTTTTTGAGTGGCGTAGTGCTCATCCGTGTAGCCCCACCAGTCCCAGCAGGCCTGGGGATTGAGGGGCATGAACATAGACTTTTTGGTTTGCGGGTAAAGCACCACAAGGTTGTTGCTGTCGGCCCAACGATTGAGGCCGGTTTGGGTTGCATAGGTATCATTTACCGCTTCGGCGTTCTGGTTGCAGCCGTGAAAACTGACATGCACCTGGCAGGCCTGGCCTTTTTCACATTGGGTGGGCACATACACAAACCCTTCATCGGCCAGGCTCTCGGCACTTTCCTTGCCGCGCTGTTGTTGATCGATGGTGTACAGTTTGCCGGTGGCCGGGCCTGACGGTGGTGAGGCCTTCTCAAGCAGGAAAGACAGCATCTCGCCAGCTGCGTCGTAATCACATTGGCCGATAAAGGGCGCTGCGGATGTCGCGCAGTCGCCGCCCTTAGTCAGGGTCGGGAAGTGATGTGCAAAGGGCTTGTCATTGATGTAGACCAGATTGTCGGCGTCTACCCATTGTTGGTATTGCTGCACCAGGCGTTCGGTCACCGCACCAGCAACCCGGGTGTCCTCGGTGCCGTGTAGGATCCACACCCGGCTGTTTTTCAGGTGCGACAGTGGGGCGACCAGACCGGCGGCAACAAACCCGTCGACTTGCTGGTTGAGCGCGGTTAATGCGCTGTCCTCAGGTGCCTGGTTAACACATTCTGATAATGCCACCTTGATGTCATTCTGGCCGCAGTAATATGCCCCGGAGGCAATCAGCCCGGCGCCGGCAACCCAGTCGCTGTGGGCGATGTGGAACTGGTTGGCCATGTAGCCACCGCTTGACAGCCCTGACACCGTGAGCGCGTTGGTGTCGAGGTTAAGCGACGGCAACCCACCGTGGGCAAACGAGGCGACAGTGGCAAGGGAAATCAGAGTAAGGCTTCGACGCATGAGGTCTCTCCTAGAACCAGTTAAACAAGGCAATGGCCATTACCAGTCCCATCACCGGTACGACGACGGTCAGGGCACCCACGGCCCAATAGGCCCGTTGATGGGTTTCATGGCAGATGGCTCTGATGGTGGTTACCACGTAGCCATTGTGTGGCAACGAGTCCAGCGCACCGGACGAAATAGAAACGATGCGGTGCAGTTGTTCCGGATCGACACCCTGATCCATGTAGTGCGGACCCACCAGAGGCAGAGCAATGGCTTGTCCTCCGGAGGCGGAGCCGGTCAGGCCGGCGATCACGCTGACAGCGATGGCAGCGCCGATCAATTCATTGCCGGGAATTTGTGTCATCAGTGTCACCGCATCCTGAAACGCGGCAGTGGATTTGGCGATGGTACCGAATCCCACCACGGCGGCGGTATTACCGATCGCAACCAGAGCGCCGGTGGTACCCGCACTGATGGCACGCTGCATGTTGTGAAAATGGCGGCGGTTGATCACCATCAATGCGATGACGCCGCCGCCAAGGGCAACAATCAGGGCCAATTGTGCCAACTGCTCATGCAGCAGGAACGACAAACACAACACCACCAACAGCGGAATAATACCGGTAATGGGGTGGGGCAGGTCACGCTCGGGTATTTCCGGATCTTCCTCACGGTGGTCAAATCGTTCGCCATTGGCCAGCGCTTTATTGATCATGCGCTTCATCCACCAATAGCCAAAGGATGCCATGAAGATGGCCACCACCAGACTGACTTCCCAGGCGGCAAAAGGCGAGGTTCCCAGGTATTTGATTGGGATCCAGTTTTGGATTTCTGGTGAACCGGCGGACGTCATGGTAAAGGTCACCGAGCCAAACGCGAGGGCTGCGGGGATAAATCGGCGCGGCAGGTTGGCATCTTTGAACAGACTCAGTGCCATGGGATATACCGAAAAGGCCACCACGAACACACTGACGCCACCATAGGTCAGAATGGCACAGGCCAGAACCACTGCAACGACGGCGTGCTGTCGTCCGAGGCGTTCGATGATCCAGCGTGCTACTGCATCTGCCGCACCGGTGTCTTCCATGAATTTGCCAAACAAAGAGCCAAGCAAAAACATGAAGAACCACGCGGCAATAAAGCCCGAGAAACCTTGCATGTAGGTTTCTACGAAATTGTTGTCGCCGATAAAAACCGGCAGTCCGCTGGTCAACGCGACCAGCAGTGCGCAAAGGGGTGCAGCGATGAACAGATTCATTCCGCGAATCGTCAGAACGATCAACAGCGCCAGGCCGCCCACTAAGCCAATTAAACTGAGCATGGTGTAATCCTTGTTGTTATACACGGCGGGAATTGCTTCCCACCATTGCCTGTGACCGCAGACAAACACACCAGATTACGATAGCGCAAACTATGCATTCAGCGCGGTTTTTTGCCCATAGTACTATGGTACAGAGGCAGGCAGTGACAAAGTCGATTAGAGTAGTTCCTGACCGCGATAGACACAAAAACAACAATAATCGTTAAAACTAGGGACATAACTATGAAAGCACGTACCTACCACATTCGCCCTTGTGCACTGGCCGTGGCCTCGGCACTGACTTTTGCTTCAAACGCCATGGCACAGCAAACCGATGCTGCTGCAGACCAACCTTCCAAAGGATTGGAGCGTATCGAAGTTACCGCACGTAAAAGTGTTGAATCGCTGCAGGAAGTGCCTGTTGCGATCACGTCCTTGGGCGCAGCGAAACTGGAAGAGGTAGGCACATCGGTGCTCACCGAAGTGGCGCAGTATTCACCCAACACCACCTTGCAAACCAGCCGTGGTACCAACTCAACCTTAACCGCCTTCATTCGCGGTGTGGGTCAGCAGGATCCGTTGTGGGGCTACGAGCCGGGTGTGGGCATCTACATTGATGACGTTTATGTTGCCCGTCCTCAGGGCGCGGTACTGGACTTACTGGATGTTCAGCGCATTGAAGTGCTGCGCGGTCCTCAGGGCACCCTGTACGGTAAAAATACCATCGGTGGTGCCGTTAAATATGTCACCAAGCCCATGTCCGGCGACCCGAGCCTGACGTTGCGCGCGACGGTGGGCAATTACGGTCAGAAAAACGTGAAAGTCACCGGCCAGTACCCGCTGGTAGAAGATACCCTGTACGTCGGGTTTGGTTACGCCAACCTGAATCGTGATGGTTATGGCGACTTTTTGCAGTCCGCACTGGACGGTCAGGATCGTGAAAACTACAACAAAGACCTTACCGCTGCCCGTATCACCCTCGAATTCACGCCCCGTGACGACCTGTTCTTCCGTCTGGCATGGGACAAAACTGACGATAAATCCAATGCCAAAGGCGGCTATCGGTTGTTGCCCAGTCTGTTGACCGATGCGCCGGTGCCAGACAGTAAGTTTGATTCTTACACCAGTTTGCCAACCTGGAACAAGGTGGAACTGGAAGGGATAAGCCTGTTGGCATCCTGGGATGTCAGCGATAATTTGACCCTTAAATACATTGGTTCGTCACGGGAAAGCTACTCGCCTACCAACATCGACTTTGATAACACGGCGATTGATATTTTCGACGTACCTGCCATCTATGACGATGAAAATACCACTCACGAACTGCAGGCCAATTATCTGGGCGATAACTTCAAGCTGGTCAGCGGTTTGTATTACTACGACGGCGAATCCTGCGGTCAGTTTGAAGCCATCCTGGGCTTCCTGGGACGGGCTGCGTTCGGTACGCCGGGCCTGACCCGTGAAGTGTCCGGTTGCAACAACAGTGAGAGTATTGCTGCCTATGCGCAGGCGTCTTTTGACGTTACCGACAAGCTCAGTCTTACCCTGGGTGCGCGATATACCGATGAAGAAAAGCAGGCAACCGTGTACAACGGTCTGATCTTCGACAATGTGTATCCTGAGTCCGGCTGGGTGCCCGGTTATACCCGTCCCGACGGCCAACTGGTTCCTCAGGTGCTGGGCACCGACACCGATGGTGATGGCGTGCTGGACGCACCGGCCAAAAAGAGCTGGAGTCGCCTGACCCCGCGCATTGGTGTTGAATATCAGGTCAACAATGACATGATGTTGTTCGCCAGTTACAGCCAAGGGTTTAAATCCGGTACCTTCAATCCCCGTGCAACCGAAAACGAGCCGGCGGTTGACCCGGAAGTGGTGGATTCCTTCGAAGTGGGTCTGAAGGCGGACTGGAATGACAGTCTGCGCACCAACATTACCCTGTTCCAGCTCGACCACAAAGACCGCCAGTACATTTCGGTGTTGCCGGGGGACAGTGCCACAGACCTGAACCAATATCTGGGCAACGTGGGTGAGTCGAATGCCAAAGGGGTTGAAGCAGAAATTACCTGGGCGGCTACCGATGATTTGACCTTTGATATCGCACTGGGCTTCATTGATGGTGAGTTTGAGGAAGTCATTGAGCAAACGGCGAATGGCCCAATCAACATTGCTGACCGTTTCTCCATCTCCAATACGCCGGATTACACCGCTAACATTGCCGCCAAATACCTGGTTGATGTGTCGGTCGGTGAGATGGTGTTGAG
The DNA here is from genome assembly GCF_020687825.1 of Fluctibacter halophilus. Lineage (GTDB taxonomy): Bacteria > Pseudomonadota > Gammaproteobacteria > Enterobacterales > Alteromonadaceae > Fluctibacter > Fluctibacter halophilus. The sequence goes on along the minus strand of NZ_JAJEWP010000001.1, from coordinate 1,547,067 downwards.
TGCCAACTATAGCTACCGTGATGACTACAGTCTGTTTGAGCAGGACAACCTGTTGAATCAGGACGGTTATGGACTGCTGAACCTAAGTGCGGTTTGGTACAGCGATGATGGCCATTGGCAGGTGGGTGTGCACGCCAAAAACCTGACTGATGAAGAGTATCTGGTCGGTGGTTACCAGTTCGTCACGCCGGATCCGACTGATCCGACCGACATCAGCAAATACACGCCAGGATTGGGCGGCGATAACACCCTGATTGGCTACTATGGCGATCCGCGTACGTTCCAGGTGACAGTGGGTTATACCTTCTGATCCACCTCCAGCATGAAGGCGGCGTAAGCCGCCTTTTTTTTGTCAAAACCATGGTATTATGCCAACGATGACAACCTCACTTAGAGCGGTAATGCGGTTATGACCACAGCTTCTGTGCGCGCCATCGTAGCGGATGATCACCCCTTGTTCCGAATCGCCCTTAAACAGGCGGTCGGGCAGGTGATCACGGCTGAGATTGCCGAGTCCTGTTCCCTGCAGGACACCATAGCGCTGCTTGCCCAACATCCGGATGTTGAATTGATTTTCCTGGATTTGAACATGCCGGGGAACGACGGTTTGGTTGGGCTGACAACACTGCGCAATGCCTATCCCGATGTTTTGGTCGTGATTGTGTCGGCTGAAGAGCGCCCACAACTGATCCATCGGGCCATTGCCCTGGGTGCCAGTGGGTATATTCCTAAATCCACGCCGTTGCCGGCGATTGCAGCGGCGGTTGAGCAGGTACTCGATGGAGAACAGTGGGTGCCCGCCGACATGGACATGACATCGGTGGATGACAACGAACAGCAGCGCGCGGATTTTGCCCGCAAACTGGCCCAGTTGACCCCTCACCAGTTTACGGTGCTGAAGATGATGGCAGACGGCTTGCTCAACAAACAGATTGCCTATGAACTGGGCGTCAAAGAGACCACCATTAAACAACACGGCTCAGCCATTCTGCGCAAGTTGAATGTGATAAACCGCACCCAGGCGGGGGTGCTGTTCAAACAAGCCATGGGCGCCGATGCCAACGAACCGTCCTGAGTCGCTGTGATTGGAAGACAAATCAGCCAACTGACGGTTTGGCGTGACCAACGGGGTGGGTGAAAGGCAGCTTTACTGATTTAATCGACCACCTGTATGTGGTTTCGTATCTCAGGGCCTGAATGACAACGTCCGTTTCCCCCCAGGTGGTGCAATTGCTCCAGCAAGGGCACTATCAGGCAGCGCGCACTGCCATCAGTGAAGAATACCAGCAACAAACCCGCTCAGTGGCGGTGTGTCTGTCACTGGCGGTTGCCTGTCGAGGCTGCGGCGACACGGATGCAGCGCTAAAAGCACTCGATGACGCGCTGGCACTGTCACCTCACGAGCTGACCGTGCTGATCCTCAAAGGCGACATCTATTACGATTGCGATCAACCTCGTCTGGCCATGCAATGTTACCGCTCGGCGCTGGCAGTCAGCCCCAAGCCAGGTGATTTACCCACGGATCTGCGCGCAGCGATTCAGCGCGTCTCTGAGCGGTATCAGCGTATTGCTGCAGCGATGGTGCGGCATATTGATGCGTCGATAGACACTGCCACCAATACCTTGCCCCGGTTTCAGCAAGCCTTGCGATTGTTGCGCGGAGAGGCGGAGATTTATCACTCTAAGCCGAGGGCTTTCTACTACCCGGGATTGCCTCATCGGCAGTTTTATCCCACTGACCATTTTGCCTGGGCAGACGAGCTGATGGCATCCACACCGCTGATCCACACCGAGCTGCAAGGTTTAGTGGATGACGATGGCTTTGAACCTTACATGCAAAAACACCAGCAGGGGCCGACCGGGCATGTGCATAGTTTGCTAGACAGCAACCGCTGGCAGGCATTGTTTCTGGTCAAAGACGGACAACCGGTCAGTCCGTATGCGGAATGCTGCCCTCACACCTTGCGCGCATTGGCGAAAGTGCCGTTGGCCGAGGTGCCGGGCAGGGATCCGATGGTGTTGTTTTCTCGTCTGGTCGGCGGCGGGCATATTCCGCCCCATCATGGCTTTTTTAACACCCGGCTGATCTGTCATCTGCCCCTTACCGTGCCAGGTGGCTGTCGTTTGCGGGTCGGCAATGAAACCCGTCAGTGGCAACCTGGACGATTACTGGTGTTTGATGACAGCATCGAGCACGAAGCCTGGAATGACAGTCACGAGCAGCGGGATATTCTGATCTTTGACATCTGGCATCCGGCCCTGCACGAACATGAACGCCATGCCATCAGTCAGTTGTATCAGGCGATTGATTCGTTTGACGGCTAGGGTCAGACGGCGGGTGCCTGTTTGGATTTACGCAGTTTTTCCAACGCCTTCATGATGTCCCGCCAGCTGACGATGCCGATAGGGTGACAATGGCGGTCAATGATCGGAATACACGAGATCGTGTGTCGGTTAAAGGTACTGACGGCATCAAAAATGGTCGCGTTGGCGGTCAGCGTGATCACATTTCGGGTCATGATGTGATGTGCCCGTTTGTTCAATGTGGCTAAATCCTTGGCCGTCGCCTGTTTGCTGGTCACGTTATAGCTGATGGCCTTGAGCAGATCCCGATCGGAAATCACCCCGGTCAGCACCTCACCGTCCACAACCAGTACGTGGTGAATGGAAGCTTTGTCAAAGATTTCTTTGACCACCGTCAGGCGATCGTCCATGGTGACGGTCACCAGGCGTGTGGTCATGATGTGCGACAATAACATGGTTGACCTACCTGGGCTGATGATACTTATTCAGCATATGCGTTGTTTTCGCTTAACGCCAATTGCTTACACAGGCGCTTAAATGCTGCGGGTTTCAAGGGTTTGGGTAAATAATGCAGATCCGCATTGGTCGCGGCACTGCGGATCGATTCTGTGCGATCCGCTGAGTTGAGGATGCCGGGCACCGGTAAATTAAATTTCCGGCGGATCACATCCGCAACCTCAACGCCGGTCTGGCCGTGATGCAGGTGGTAATCCAACAACATCAGATCGGGCGCGCCGGCTAGCTGTTGTGCTTCTTCAACTCCGCTGATGGCGGTTACCTGAGCCCCCCATTCCTGCAACAGTGCTGACACCGCGTTCAGGGTCTGGGGTTCGTTGTCGCACACCAGTATATGCACACCTGAAAGCCATTGTTTGTCGCCGCTATCACTTCTTACCACAACGGCCTGCGACACCGTCGTTTGGGCTTCACTGCGTGGCACACTGACGGCGAACAAGGTGCCGACATTGACCTGGCTGTGCAAGCGAAGGGGATGGCCGAGCAGTGCAGCGATTCGGTCAACAATGGTCAGTCCCAGGCCCAGTCCGGACTTGCCCTGTTGTGGATGCAACTGATTGAATTCTTTGAAAATCGCTTTCTGATCCCGTTCAGCAATGCCCGGGCCTGAATCGAGGACCTGAAATTCCACCGTGGTGGGGCGACGGCGCACACCAATCAGGACTTTGCCCGTTGCAGTGTAGCGAATTGCATTAGACAACAGGTTTTGCAGTACTCGTCGTAACAGCTTCTTATCTGAGCGTATCCAGACTGAGGTTGGTACCGCTTCCAGACACAGCCCTTTTTGCGCCGCGATCAAGCGGAACTCTTCGACCAGCGGTGAGAGGATATCCGTTGCGGCGAAGGACTGTATTTGTGGTACCAGCGCCCCAGACTCCAGCCGGGTCATATCCAGCAGCATCGACAAAAGCTCTTCAGCACTGTTGAGGGATTGGATCAGGTTGGCACTGAGGTCTTTGATGTCGGTGTTTTGTGCCCGCTGGGCAATCAGCGATGCAAACAGGCTGGCGGCATTAAAGGGTTGCATCAGATCATGGCCTGCGGCGGCCAGAAACTTGGTTTTGCTGTCATTGGCGGCATCCGCCGCCTGTTTGGCATCCGCCAGAAGGGCGTTGGTGCGCTGCAGCTCGTCGGTGCGCTGGGCGACCCGCTCTTCCAGGTGGGTTTTGGCGTCCTGTAACTGACGCTGGATGGTGATGTATTCGGTAATGTCACTGTAAGTGGTTACAAAACCGCCGCCCGGCAATGGACTGCCGTTAAGCTCGATCACCCGTCCGTCTTGCTGGTGTCGCAGGTATTTGTAGCGGCTGCCCTGTTTCAGGTAGGCAATCCGTTTGTCGATCTCCTGGTCGAGATCTTTCACATCACCGAGCATGCCGCGTTGTGCGTTAAAGGTCAGTAGTTCACGAATGGTCAGACCGACTTTGATAAAATCCCGTGGGTAATCGAACATCTCCACATAACGTTGATTCCATGCCAGCAGGGTCATGTCACGGTCAACCACGCTGATCCCTTGCTGGATATGTTCCACTGAAGATTGCAACAGCTCATGGTTAAACTGGAAGGTTTGACTGGCTTCTTCAACCAGTTCAACCAGTTCAGGCAGGGCGACCTGATCTTTTTCGGCCACCGCGGAAAGCAGAATGCGGGCACTGGCACGCCCCACCTGAGAGGCCAGTTCTCGTTCTGCCCGTTCCAGCAGTGCCGGACTTGCGTAGCCCTGGTTGTTGTCCGGTTGCACCCATTGATCGAGGTTGCGCTGGGCGGTGGGGTTTAACACCTTGTCGGTCAGGGCGAGCAGGGCGTTGATTTTGATCGCGCGGTAGTGTTGCGGGCCGGCGTCCAGGCCCGGATAAGCACTCGCCGGTCGGCGCCAGGAAAGCAACACCGACAACACCACAAAACACGCGGTGTTGACCAGTAAGCTCAACATAAAACCAAGACCCAGCGCCCAGTCGGTAGGCGGCGGATCGAAATAATAGCTGGATTTGATGCTGGGCCACAGCAACCAGTAAAACCAACAGACTGCGCCGGCCAGCAAGGATACCTGGGCGGCAATGCGGTGTCCCCGTTGCCAGTACAACCCCAGCAGAATGATGGGCAGGGTCTGGGCCAACAGAGCAGCAGCAATGATGCCACTTTTAACCAGCGGCGCACTCTGGCTGACATCGACGTGATAGAGGTACGCAATCCCCAGCACCAGTACCACGGTAATGCGCCGGATAAGCAGCAGGCTGGCAGGTTTGAGGGTATGCTGACGTCGTGTGCGCAAGTTAACCGTCAGCCACAATGGTGTGACCAGGTTATTTGAAATCATGATCCCGACCGCCAGTGTTGCGACAATGACCATGCTGGTGGCAGCGGACAAGCCGCCCAGAAAACCAATCAGGGTGACCATCGGGCTGTCTGCCGCAACGGGCAGCGCCAGGGTATAGATATCGGTGCTCACAGTACCGGGCGCAAACAGCAGGTGGCCTGCCAGCGCCAGTGGCAACACGAACAGGCTCATGGCCAGCAAATAGCCCGGGAACAACCAGCGGGCATGACGTAGCTCTTCGTCACCGTTGTTTTCGATGAAGTTGATGTGAAACTGTCTTGGCAGGCAGAACATCCCGGCAATGCCGAGCAGCACGTGGCTAATAAACACACCGATACCACTGTCAGCGGTTATGATGGTGCGGGCGTGTTGGTTAAGCTGCGCTTTGCCCAGCAAGTCAAACACCCCGTCAAACAAGCTGTAGCACACAAACAGGCCGACGATCACCAGGGCCGCCAGTTTGACCACAGACTCAAACGCAATGGTCAGCATCAGACCGGGGTGCTTGTCGGTCAGTGACATGGAGCGCGTACCGAACAGGATCGCGAACAATGCCATCAGTGCAGTGACATAAATGCCGATGTTGCCCGGCCAGGGATCATCGGCAGAGGTGATCAGCGCAAAGCTGCGACTGACCGCTCCTAACTGCAGTGCGATATAGGGCACAACCCCAAAGAAGCATAACACCGTCACCAGTGCCGCCAGTAAGTGGGATTTCTGGTATTGCAGGCCGATGAAGTCGGCCAGTGAACTGATGTTGTGACGCTGGCATATCTGGCTGATACGGCGTAAGGCGCTGAAACCAAACACCATCACCAGCGCAATGCCCAGGTAAGTAGGCACCACGGCCCAGCCATACAGGGCGGCCTGGGTTGTAGTACCAAAAAAGGCCCATGACGTGCATTGCACGCCGAGCGCAAGGCTGTACACGATAGGATGCTGCCGGTGCGTTGCCCCTTTGCGGTCGCCCCAGAAAGCGACCAGAAACAACATGCATAGGTATCCGAGCACTACCGCAGCTACGGTCCAGACGCTGAACATGGAAACCTCTAAATAAGCGTAATTTCAACACTTTACAGTGAAGTGCAGAGGAGTGAAAGAGGCGCTTAGTGAGGCCTGATGACAAAAAAATGAAATCTCCGTGAAAAAACTGGGGTTTTTAGCCTTGAAGCTGAAAAATCCAACCCCATAACTAGGCTCAACAACACATACCCCCCATGAATCAAAACGAGATGGAGTAGCGCATGAGTAACGATCAGCAGCCGCAATCACCGGATGCGAACGTTGAGGCCCAAGGGGCTGACGTGCAGGAACAGGTTGAGACAGAGCAAAGTGCCGAACAACTGCGTATTGCAGAATTGGAAGCGGCGCTGGCCAAAGCTGAAGCCACTGTAGAAGAGCAGAAAGACAGCGTATTACGTGCCCGTGCGGAGATGGAAAATGCCCGTCGCCGCGCAGACACTGAAGTGGAGAAGGCACGTAAGTTCGCATTGGAGCGTTTCGCCGGCGAATTGCTCACCGTGATTGATAACCTGGAGCGTGCTGTGCAAATGGCTGACCAGGACAATGAAGCGATCAAGCCGTTGGTTGAAGGTGTCGACATTACCCTTAAATCGTTTATCAGCACCATCGACAAGTTTGGTCTGAAAGCCATCGATCCTCAGGGTGAAATGTTCAATCCGGAATTGCATCAGGCGATGTCTCTTCAGGAGAGCGCAGACTGCGCGCCCAATACGGTGATGGCAGTGATGCAAAAAGGCTATGAGATTAACGGACGTTTGCTGCGCCCGGCCATGGTGATGGTGTCTCGGGCACCGGAAGGCGGCGTCGACACCGAAGCGTAAAAACACCGGTGGGGACGGGAATTTTTTTCACGAGATGGTTGAAAACCCCGTAAAAAACCCCACAAAGAGTACAGACATTATTTTGAACCGAATTTTTTGGAGACACGCAAATGGGTAAAATCATTGGTATCGATTTAGGTACAACGAATTCATGTGTCGCAGTATTGGAAGGCGACAAGGCGCGAGTGATCGAAAACGCAGAAGGCGATCGTACCACTCCCTCAATCATCGCATACACGAACGACGGCGAGACGTTGGTCGGTGCACCTGCGAAACGTCAGGCGGTAACGAACCCGCAAAACACACTGTTTGCCATCAAGCGTTTGATTGGCCGTCGTTTTGAAGACAAAGAAGTACAGCGCGACATCGACATCATGCCTTACGAAATCGTCAAGGCTGACAACGGTGATGCATGGGTGGGCGCCAAAGGCGAAAAAATGGCACCACCACAGGTTTCCGCTGAAGTGTTGAAAAAGATGAAGAAGACCGCTGAGGATTTCCTTGGTGAGCCAGTGACCGGTGCAGTAATCACTGTTCCTGCTTACTTCAACGACTCTCAGCGTCAGGCAACCAAAGATGCTGGTCGTATTGCCGGTCTGGAAGTGAAACGTATCATCAACGAGCCCACTGCGGCGGCGTTGGCCTACGGCATGGACAAGAAAAAAGGTGACAACATCGTGGCGGTTTATGACCTCGGTGGCGGTACCTTCGATATTTCCATCATTGAAATCGATGAAGTGGAAGGCGAGCACACCTTTGAAGTTCTGGCCACCAACGGTGATACCCACTTGGGTGGTGAAGACTTCGATAACCGTGTAATCACTTACCTGGTTGATGAATTCAAGAAGGACCAGGGTGTCGATCTGCGCAAAGATCCGCTGGCGATGCAGCGACTGAAAGAAGCCGGTGAGAAAGCCAAGATCGAGCTGTCGTCTGCACAGCAGACGGAAGTGAACTTGCCTTACATCACTGCTGATGCGTCAGGCCCTAAACACTTGACCATCAAGCTGACCCGCGCCAAGTTGGAGTCACTGGTGGAAGACATGGTCAAGCAATCTCTGGAGCCAGTGAAGCAGGCGTTGGCCGATGCTGATCTGTCGGTCGGTGATGTGCACGACATTATTCTGGTCGGTGGCCAGACGCGTATGCCGCTGGTACAGAAGTATGTGACGGAGTTCTTCGGTAAAGAGCCGCGTAAAGACGTTAACCCTGATGAAGCAGTTGCTGTTGGTGCAGCTATCCAGGGCGGTGTATTGGCCGGTGATGTAAAAGACGTACTGCTACTGGACGTAACACCACTGTCTCTGGGTATTGAAACCATGGGCGGTGTAATGACGGCGCTGATCGAGAAGAACACCACGATTCCGACCAAGAAGTCTCAGACCTTCTCAACGGCTGAAGACAATCAGTCGGCAGTAACCGTACACGTGTTGCAGGGTGAGCGTAAGCAAGCCACCGGCAACAAGTCTCTGGGTCAGTTCAACCTGGAAGGTATTCGCCCTGCACAGCGCGGTGTACCACAGATTGAAGTTACCTTTGACATCGATGCTGACGGTATCCTGCACGTATCTGCGAAAGATAAGGATACTGGCAAAGAGCAGAAGATCACTATTCAGGCGTCTTCTGGTCTGAGCGAGGACGAAATCGAGAAGATGGTCCAGGACGCCGAAGCGAACAAAGACGCTGACGCCAAGTTCGAGCAAATGATCCAGGCGCGCAACCAGGCTGACGGCATGATCCATGCGACTCGTAAGCAGGTTGAGGAAGCCGGTGATGAATTGCCTGCGGACGAAAAAGCCAAGATCGATGCGGCCATTGAAGAACTGGAAAGCGCCATCAAAGGTGAAGACAAAGAAGCCATCGAAGCCAAGACTCAGGCATTGATGGAAGCGTCTGCCAAATTGATGGAAATTGCCCAGGCGAAAGCTGCCCAAGGCGGCGCTGAGCAAGCTTCCGGTGCTGAATCTGGCGACAGCGCTGGCAAAGACGACGACGTTGTTGATGCCGAGTTCGAGGAAGTGAAAGACGACAAGAAATAAGGCCCGGCCTTTTTCTCTACCATGGCGCCTGTCTAACCCGCAGGCGCGAACTTGGGCGCAGCCGGATTTTCCTGTTTGCGCCCTTGTTGTTACGGGTTAAATGAATGAGATGTACCAGACTGCCCTTGGGGCAGCCACAGACTGCAAGGTAAGCGAGCGATATGTCGAAGCGAGACTATTATGAAGTGCTGGGCGTGGATAAAAGCGCCAGCGAGCGCGATATCAAAAAGGCCTACAAACGCCTCGCCATGAAATATCACCCTGATCGTACTCAGGGCGATAAGGCCATGGAAGAAAAGTTCAAAGAGGTTCAGGAAGCCTACGAAATCCTCACCGACTCGCAAAAACGTGCTGCTTATGATCAATACGGTCATGCCGGTGTTGATCCTAACCGTGGCGGTGGCTACGGCGGTGCTGGTGCAGACTTTGGCGACATCTTTGGCGATGTGTTCGGCGATATTTTTGGCGGCGGACGGGGACGTCAATCGCGGGCCCGTCAGGGTGCGGACCTGCGCTACAACCTGGAGCTAAGCCTGGAAGAGGCGGTACGGGGCAAAAACGTCGAAATTCGTGTACCGACGCTGGTCGAATGTGACGTGTGCGACGGTTCAGGCGCGAAAAAAGGCTCTTCACCAACGACCTGTCCAACCTGTCACGGCAATGGCCAGGTGCAAATGCGTCAGGGCTTCTTTGCGGTTCAGCAAACCTGTCCTACCTGTTCCGGACGGGGCAAAATCATCTCCGATCCGTGTAACAGTTGTCATGGTCAGGGACGCAAAGAAAAAACCAAAACCCTGTCTGTCAAAGTACCCGCAGGTGTCGACACCGGCGACCGTATTCGTTTGTCCGGCGAAGGTGAAGCCGGCGAAAACGGTGCACCGGCAGGGGATCTGTATGTGCAGGTACACGTTAAAGAGCACCCGATCTTCGTGCGCGATGCCAATAACCTCTACTGTGAGGTGCCGCTGAGCTTTACCCGTGCAGCCCTCGGTGGTGAAATTGAAGTGCCGACCCTGGATGGAAAAGTAAAACTGAAGATTACCCCGGAAACACAGACCGGGCGAATGTTCCGACTGCGTGGGAAAGGGGTAAAATCGGTGCGCAGTGGCAGCGTCGGTGACTTGATGTGCAAGGTAGTGGTGGAAACGCCGGTAAACCTCAATGCCCGTCAGAAAGAGTTGCTCGAAGAGCTGGAGACCTCCATGGGAAAAGGTGACGAAGCAGCCAAGTACCGTCCCAAGGAAAAAGGCTTTTTCGATGGTGTGAAGAAGTTTTTTGACGACCTTACAGGTTAATCACCTCGTATTGACAAAAAAACCGGGCACAAGCCCGGTTTTTTTGTGCACTGCCACAGCACTCAACACCCGCGGCAAGGCCTTTGCAGAACCCTGAACAGGGAGTAAACTGCTCCAATAATACGGCGCAGGAGTGATGTAATGGATATACATATTGAACCGGTGGATCAGCCCGATGTACGGGCTTTGTTAGAAGGCCACTTGGCCGACATGCGGGAAACGTCACCACCCGAAAGTGTCCATGCGCTGGATATTTCAGGTTTGCAGCAACCGGATATTACCTTCTGGGTCGCCCGTCGCCATGGCACGCTGTTGGGGTGCGCTGCACTCAAATCCCTGTCTGGTGAACACGCCGAAATCAAATCGATGCGTACCGCTGAACATGCCAGAGGGCAGGGCGTGGCGAGCGCGCTACTGGAAAACCTGATTGACCACGCCAGTAAACGGGGGATAAAACGGTTAAGTCTGGAAACGGGCTCGATGGCGTTTTTCGCCCCAGCAAGGGCGATGTATGCCAAATATGGATTTAGCCCCTGTGGTCCGTTCAGTCACTACAAACTGGATCCTAACAGTGTGTTTATGACCCGTGTGTTGACCGGCAAGGATGGCGAATAGTGCAACCGTCAGAGATCATCATTCAAACCGGTTATGAGCTGATGGATGTCGACAAAATCCATGCTTTTCTGCATCACCATAGCACCTGGGCGAAGGGCATACCGTTTCAGACAGTAGAGCGCGCGTTACAACATTCGTTGTGTTTCGGCGCGTTCTGTTCCTCTACTCACGTACAGACTGGCTTTTGTCGCTTGATCACCGATTATGCGACCTTTGCCAATCTGGTGGACGTGATCGTATGGCCACAATTTCGCGGGCAGGGGATCGCCTCACAGCTCATGGATGCGGTGGCTTGTCACCCTGATCTGCAAGGATTACGGCGTATCACCCTGGCCACCAGTGACGCCCATGGTTTGTATGCCAAACACGGTTTTACCCCACTATCAAAGCCTGACACATTCATGGAACGTTATGTTCCTGACATTTATCAGCAGCACGCCTTGTAACATTGACAGCTAAGCGTTTCCTCGGTTTACTGAGTTTATTACAAGTGTTTGTCATATCAGTAAAAAAAGGGGCTGCCGCATGAAATGGCCGTTACGCATCATACTCACCGTTTTACTGTTGTCGGTGGTTCTGTCAGGGGCGGCCTGGCTGACCCTCTATGGCAGCTTGCCCCAATTGGATGGTCAGGTGCATAGCGGTGCTATTCAGGCGCCGGTCAGCCTGTCACGGGATGTGCTTGGTCAGGCAGTCATCAAGGCTGAGAGTCGCACCGATGCAGCCTATGCCCTAGGTTTTGCCCATGCGCAGGACCGCTTATTTCAGATGGATTTGCAACGCCGCTCGGCGGCGGGGCGTTTGTCCGAGTGGGTCGGGGATGCAGCTCTGGCGATGGATAAGCGCGCCCGTTTTCATCAATTTGAGCAGCGGGCAATGGCAACGGTTAAAGGCTTGCCCGACTGGCAGCAGCAACTTCTGGTGCAATATGCACAAGGGGTGAATGATGCCATCGCGGCCATGACCACAAAGCCATTTGAATACTGGCTGCTCGGCGCTCAGGTACCCCACTGGCAACCCCTGGATAGCGTGTTGGTTGCCTACAGTATGTACATGGACTTGCAACACAATCAGGTGCTGCGGGATCTCGCGTTGACACGGGTTGCCCGCCATTTTGGCCCACAGATGGTTGATTTTCTGTTGCAGCCCAGTCCGTACCAGGCTGCTCTGGATGGCAGTGAGCAGGCACAGTCTGTTGATATTCCTTCTTTGCCACCCGGCGCGCAGATGACGGCGATGGTATTATCTGAGCCGCCCGATATCGGCAGCAACAATTGGGCGGTGACCGGTGCGCGTACCAACAGTGACAGCGCAATGCTGGCCAATGACATGCATCTGGGACTGCGGGTACCGCTTATCTGGTACCGGACACAACTGAATTATCGTCAACAGGAGCAACCGGTCAGCCTGACAGGTGTGTCCTTGCCCGGTATGCCCGGTATTGTGGTCGGGACGAATGGATACATTGCCTGGGGTTTTACCAATTCCAACCTGGACAACACTGACTGGGTACTGCTCGATGAAGACACCCAGACCACGGTGGTGGAAGAGGAGATTATCAGCACCGAAGGCTCACACCGTTTCGCCATTGAATTAAGTGATGCCGGACCGGTCAAGTCAGTGCAGGGAAGTCGCTACGCGTTACGTTGGACCGCACACATGCCTTATGCGGTGGATTTGGACATTGTTCAACTCGATACGCTACAGCGGGTAGAAGATGCAATACCGGTAGTTCAGCAGATGGGGATCCCGGTACAAAATGCGTTGCTGGTGGATGCCAGCGGCAACGCTGCCTGGACCCCCGGCGGTGCGGTAACCGCGCGGCCATTGCCCAGTGATCAGGCCATTGATTCAGACCAACTCAGTCCGCTGTGGGTACATCAGGAAACCGATCTTCCGGTGGTGCTGAACCCTGAGCATGGCCGTTTATGGACTGCCAACGCGCGGGTAATTTCCACTGCCGATCTAGCCCGTTTCGGTGACGGCGGCTATGCCGTCGGTGCCCGGGCTTCGCAGATCAGAGACCGCTTGTTTGAAGCCGAGCAATTTGATGAACAACGCTTCTATGCCATTCAGCTTGATAACGAAGCGCGGTTCATGCGCTACTGGCACAGTGTATTGCTCGATGTACTGGAACAGTCGCCAGATAAACATGACGTCGCCCGACAACAGGTCATGGACTGGCAGGGCTGTGCCTGTGCCGACTCCGTTGGGTACACGCTGGTGCGGCGTTTCCGTGCTAATGTGATTGCGGCGCTGATGTCGCCATTGGCGTCGACAGTGAATGCCGAGGGAGTATCGTTTCGGCCACTGATGCGTCATGTCGAACCTGCCGTGCGACAATTGTTGCAACAACGGCCTGAGGACTGGTTACGATTGCCACAAACCGACTGGCAAGGTTTCTTGCTGGCTAAGTTTGAGCAGGCCATGAATGAGCTGCAGGCCCAGCACGGTAACGACCCGACCCTGAACAACCTACGCTGGGGAACGGTAAATGCCCTTGCGATCACCCATCCCTTTGCGGCCCAGATCCCGTGGTTGGGTGAACATCTGAACATGCCCGTGGTGGACAGTTTTGGGGATAGCTTTGTGCCGGCGGTGCAGGCGCCGACATTCGGTGCCTCGCAACGGTTATTTGTGCGTCCCGGTGATCTCGATAAGGCGATACTGGTGCTACCTGGCGGGCAGTCCGGGCATCCGCTGTCTGACTTTTATCGCGCCGGGTTTGATGATTTTGCCCGACATCAATCAACGCCGCTGTTGCCTCAGGATATCCAGCATACGCTGCGGTTGATACCGCAGCCTGCTAACTAGACAGCGTAGGGTTTTCGGCACACCAGATAAAGCGCTTTGCGCGAGGTAGGTTGAAACTCGGACTCGATGACAAAACCTGCGGCTTGCAGGGCGCTTTTCAATTCAGATGCACTGAACACGCGGAGTTTCGGCAGTAATCCGAGCCATTCTCCCAGTGGCCCAATCCAGCGAAAAATCGGCATGATGTCAGCAATGCAGGGGGTGTTGGAAATAAACACCCCGCCAGGCGGCAGCCAGTCGTAGATGCGAGCAATGAGGGTTTCCTTGCCCTCCACCAGATGCAACAGACTGTGTGCCATGATCACATCAAACCGGCAATCGGGTTGAAAGGTGCTGGCATCTGCACATTCAAAGGTAATATTGGAACAGTTCTGCTGTGCTGCCTTCTGTTTGGCAATCGCCAGCATGCTGGGAGAAAAATCAGTCGCGACCAGGTGTTTTACCTTCGGGGCATGGTGCAGGGCGGTTGACCCTGTGCCACAACCAAGCTCCAGCAACGACGTTTCCGGGCTCAGATAACCCTCGGATATTGCCAGTTTGGCTTGGTAGCCGGCTAAATCATCCACCGGTCTGGCCGCATATCGCGGCGCTATTTTATCCCAGAAGCGCGCGGTTTTGCTCAGCATGTGTTGTCCCTCTCCATGATAGGTGCCGGGCACCTTTAAGGTTGATAGGGTCGATTTTAACTATACAAATATGTATATTGAACAGCGGTAATTTGTTAGCAGGTGTTAATTTTTGTATGGCTAGTCGGGAAGGTGACTTTGACTGGAACCATGCGCAGGCATTTTGGGTCACGGCGAAAGCGGGGTCTTTTTCGGCCGCAGCACGGCAACTGAGCCTCACCCAGCCAACCCTGGGGCGCAAGATCACCCAGTTAGAGCAGGCGCTCGGCGTGACGCTGTTTGAACGCTCTTCACGGGGTCTACGGTTGACGGCTGACGGCAATGCCTTGTTTGCCCATGTGGATGGCATGCAGCAATCGGCCAGGGCGCTGGCATTGGCAGCCGGAGGTCGCAGTGAACGACTGGAAGGGCATGTCAGTATCAGCGCGACCGAGGTCGCTGCCGCTTTCGAGCTACCACCGATCATTGCCGCATTGCGTCAACATGCGCCGGGGATAACGGTGGAGGTTATCGCCAGTAACGCCAGCAGTGATCTGTTGTCGCGGGAAGCGGATCTGGCACTGCGTGCCTATCGTCCGACCCAGCCTGAACTGATTGCCCGTAAAATCGGCGACTTTCGAGCCCACCTGTATGCCGGGCGAGAGTACCTGAAGCAGCATCCTGTGCGCAGTATCGATGATTTAACCGATTGCGATTTTCTGGCTTTTGATCACAGCGATTTGTTGATTGATGCGTTAAATGAACGTCGTTGTGCCGTGACGCGCGACAATTTCCCGGTGGTGGTTGAAAGCCATCTGGTGCAATGGGAAATGGTCAAGCACGGTGTCGGTATCGGCTTTATGACCGAAGCTATCGGCGACAGGGAGCCGTCAGTCGTCCGTGTCCTACAGGATATGCCGGCTTTTGAGACTGAATTGTGGCTGGTGGTTCACCGGGAGCTTCACACCAGCCGCCGGTTACGGCTGGTGATGGATTTTCTCGCCGAAGCGTTGATGGATCAGCAAACCTGACCGAAGACTGTCAGCCGTTGATGATGCACAGAGGCTTGGGTTTATTATCCTCTGGATTGGCAAACTGTGAGCCGTCTCTGCCAGCATCTTTTACGCCATACAACGCATCATCTGCCATCGCTAACAGAGTCTCAAACGGTACCTGACCATGGTTGGCTGACGCGGCGCCAACACTGATGGTCACCGCAATGGTACTGCCCTGATGCCGCATTGGGTGCTGTCGTACAGCGTTGTGCAAGCAATTCACTACCTGCTCAGCTGCTTGTTGAGTCAGAGGCAGGAATACCGCAAACTCCTCACCGCCAAGGCGACCAAACAGCGCAGAGTCAGGTAAGGCTTTGCTGATCGCCCGGCCCACCTGTTGCAGCACGCGGTCACCCACCAGGTGCCCGTAGCAATCATTAATGCGTTTGAAATGATCCACATCCAGCATCAACACCGTGACCGGTTTCTCCAGCGTGGCGAGGCTTGCTGACTGCTGTGCAGCCTTCGACAGGAAGGCGCGACGATTGAGACATTGGGTTAAATCATCAATGCTGGCGAGCTTCTGCCACACTGCGTTCTGGCGCATGCTATGGATCAGCGGCAAAACCAATGCTGTGGCAATGGTCAGCATCAGGTGGGTCAGTAATACCGGCTGGATCAGAGGGTGATCGGTTGTGTAGTAGGCTCCCTGCGGTAATCTTAACAATGTGAGTCCCTGGCAGATCATCACCGCAGCATGCAGTTGCAGCAGGACGCGCAAAACCCATCGACCGGACGTAAACTGGCACGCATCCGTTTTAAGGCGCTGCGCACTGAGGATAAAAAACAGTGCCATAATGAGCGACGCCATTCCGTCAGCCGAACCCAGCACCGCTTTTAGCAACAGGTAAAGGGATAGGGAGCCGCCCGCAACCAGTAACAGGAAAAATACATTGTTAGCCGGGCATGTACCCGCTTCAAAACAACGGATACCGAGGAAAAGACAAGCCGAAGACGTGATCAGACTGGCGATGCCGATCAGTTTGAAGGCGGAGAATTCAGGCTGCAACGTAACGTGTACGGCATAGCACAAGCCACCGACCACGAACAGTCCACAGGATGCTGCCCAATACAGCAAGGCCGTGGCATTTTCGCTACGCCGGTACAGGGATAAAAACAACAGACATACCAGTAAATTGGTCAGCAATGCTGCCAGAGAACCTGATGGGACTACAAACGCCATGCAGTGAATACAACCTTCTGTTAATGAACGCACATCCATCCATGGGCCACAAAAAAAGCGGCGGCAGTATAGCAAAGAACTGGACCAACCAGTCAGTTTTAAGGGATGGTCACGCATATAAAGGTATGTTAAATCATACCAAACGCGCGGCGGGTGATACCTTTTCTCGACGTTAGTATAAGTGATGATCCTGAGCCGCCCTGACGGGGACATTTGTAACCTGTTGACTATACTGGTTTCACACATTGCGATTAGCCGCGACTGACTGTATAACGTGTTGAAGAGAAACAAATTAACCCAACCTACAACAGCGAGTGATTCTTCGGTGGCGATAGGACAGTGAGTCGGATCAGACAGATAACCTCACCAAAAGGACTAGGCATCAAAGGGCGGATTTTGGTGTTTGTGCTGCTGTTCCAGTTGATCGCCTACGCCTGTCTGCAGATGTTCAACGCGGTGGAATACAAAACCGCCCTGTATCGCTTCAAAGACAACGAGCTGCGCGCCAGCTTTACCAACAGTATCAGCAATATCGATAATCTGGTTGAGCTGATGGAACAAAAAGCGACTGATATCGCGTTGGTGGGCGAAGCGCTGCATCAGATGCGGGTGAATGACGATTTGCCAATCGCCACCGTGACTTCGTATGCAAAAAACCAGTTACTGCGTTATTTCGAGAGCTTCCCCCAGGCCATTGGTGGGGGCTTGTGGTACGAACCTTTTACGATGGATCCTAATCAACGTTGGTTTGGCCCGTATGTGTTTCGGGAAGGTTCAGAGGTAACCTTTACCTGGGATCTGAACACGCCAGCCTACGATTACCTGAATCAGCCGTGGTATCGGATGGCCCCCGATAATCAGTGGGGGAAAAATCAAACCCGTTATCGGCCGGTGTTCTGGACCTCACCGTACCGGGATGATGCCGCCACGTTTTCGTTGATGATGACCGTGGATGCCGTGATGCTGGACACTCAGGGAGCGCCGTTGGGGATGGCAACGGTGGACTGGTCTTTGGATGAAATGACCCGTTTTCTGGAAGACGTCAAAGTATCCCATGATGCCACGCCTTTTCTGATCCATATACCCTCTGAAAGGGTGTTGAGTTATCCGCTGGCAGAATCCGGTATCCTGTTGTCAGCTGACGCGTTGCCGTGGCTGGCACCACTGTTGAAGCTCGAAGGGCATCAGTTCGGAAGATTACCTGAACCCATCATTATCGATGCCAAAGAAAAGCCCCAATACGTGTTTTATCAGGTGACCGAACACGGGTTTTTGATCGGTACGTTGTTACCCAGTGATTTTGTGCAGGCCGAGGTTGATCGGGTGACGTGGTTAACGGCGGCTGGGGCGATAGCAATGGCGATATTGTTTCTGTTTTTGATGCTTGGATTGTTTCGCTGGCTGTTCAGTCCCTTTGATCACCTTGTATCGACCCTGCACGGCTCAATTGCCTACAGTGACGACGACAAAGTGGTTTTATCGAAGGTTCATTACGACAAGAACAATGAGTTTCGGCCGGTGGTCGACGCATTGAATGATATCTACGCGCAAATTCAGCAGCATGTCACCGAGCTTGAACGCTCGAATGACAGATTGCGCGCCGCTCAGCAAGAGGTGCAGGGGTTGAACCTGGCGTTGGAGGAAAAGGTTGCCCGGCGTACGGCTGAGTTGGAGCAGAAAACCCATCAGGTCATGACTTCGCTGGATACCCTGAAGCGCACCCAACAGCAACTGGTTGAGACCGAAAAGCATGCCGCACTGGGCCGTCTGGTGGCGGGGGTTGCCCATCAGATCAATACACCGCTGGGAATTTGCGTAACGGCCGCGTCGACGTTGGAAAGCACCATGGATGTGATCTATCAGAAAATCAACCAAGGGAAGCTCAGTCGGTCGGTGTTTCAGGATGCCTATGATAAAGTCCTGCAAAGCGCAGAAATGATCAATCAGAATTTGGCTCGCGCGACTCAGTTGATTGGCAGTTTCAAGCAGGTTGCGGTTGACAGTGACGACGACAATAAGCGCACATTTGACCTGGTGCGGTATTTTGAGGATATGCTGTTATCGCTGCGCTCCCGAACCCATGGAACGCCGCACAAGATCGTGTTCAGTTGTAAAGACGCAATTTCCCTGTATGCGTCTCCTGCGGCGTTTACCCAAATCACCACGCAACTGGTGGACAATGCCCTCAAACACGCCTTTGAGCCGGACCATGCCGGCACCATGCGGATTGATTTACACGTTAAGGGAGAGACGTTGGTGATGTTATTCAGCGATGACGGTAAAGGAATGACACCCTCGGTGCGCGCGCAAATCTTTGATCCGTTCTTCACTACCCTGGAAGATAAGTTCGGTTCTGGCCTGGGAATGCACATCATTTACAACCAGGTGGTCCATCAGCTGGGCGGCAACATTGAGTGTGACAGTCAACTGGGTGAGGGGACCCGCTTTGTTATCAGCCTGCCAATCGTCAAAAAAGCCCCTCAGGAGACCCGTTCGTGATCTTCCGGCATTTCCTCCAGACCACTGTAACATTCAATGATGTACTTGGCCGGCGTGAAATAGTGCGCGGATGACTCACTCATGGCCTGACTGAAGCAATCCGGGTAATCATCCCTGAGCAGGCAGCCTTCAGCCACCGACGGATAGATTTCATCCAGCCGCTTTACCTCGGTTTCTGTGACCCGACGGAACACATGACTGCGGTTCAACTGACTTGGGTTTCTCAGTCCGGCAGAGGAGATAATGTCCATCGTGGCGTGTACTGTTTCACCATGGTAGCGACACACCCGCTGGGCCTTATTGGACACCACCAGGCCTTTAGCCAGACTCTGGTCCTGAGTCGCAATACCGGTGGGACATTCGTTGGTATTGCACACCAGCGATTGTACGCAACCCAGCGCGACCATCATGCCTCGTGCGCTGTTGCACACATCCGCCCCTAACGCGAAATGCTTGACCAGGTGAAAGCCGGTAAAGGTTTTACCACTGGCAATGACTTTGATGTGTTTACGCAAACCAAATCCGGTCAGCGTATCGGTAACGAACACCAGAGCATCGGACAAGGGCATACCCACTGAATTGGAATATTCCAGCGGTGCAGCGCCGGTGCCACCTTCGCCGCCATCCACAGTGATAAAATCCGGTAAAATGCCCGTTTCGTGAATGGCCTTGCAGATCCCGACAAACTCGCTTTTGCGGCCGATACACAGTTTGAAACCTATTGGCTTGCCACCACTGAGTTCCCGCAACTGAGCGATAAATTTAACCATCTGCAGCGGGGTGTGAAAGCTGCTGTGGGCCGGTGGAGAGTCAACACGGGTCCCCGGCTCGACCAGGCGTATACGGGCGATTTCTGCGGTGTTCTTGTCGGCCGGTAAAATACCGCCATGACCGGGCTTTGCCCCCTGAGACAACTTAATTTCGATCATTTTTACCGATGGCAGTTTGGCGGTTGTGGCAAATGCGTCAGGATCGAAACGGCCCTCGTTATCCCGACAGCCAAAATAGCCGGTACCGATCTGCCAGACCAGATCACCACCATGCTCAAGGTGGTAGGGGCTGACGCTGCCTTCGCCGGTGTTGTGGTAAAAATTGCCTTGCTTGGCACCGAGGTTCAGGGCGCGGATGGCGTTGGCGCTCAGTGCACCGAAACTCATCGCCGAGATGTTGAAAATGCTCGCGGCATAGGGTTGCTGACAGTCAGGACCGCCGATGATCACCCGCGGTGCTTTCGCGCTTCTGTCATAGTGAATGGCCGACAGTGAATGGCCTATCCATTCGTATCCGAGTGCCCGGGTATCCAGGCGGGTACCGTAGGGCAAGCTGTCCATTTCACCCTTGGCCCGCTGGTAGATCACCGAACGAAACATGCGATTAATGGGGACACCACTGGTTTCCGACTCAAAGAAGTATTGGCGCAGAAAGGGGCGGAAAAACTCCATCACCCAACGGCCCCGCCCGATGATCGGGAAGTTGCGCCACAACGCATGCCGGGTTTGTAAAATGTCGTACAACGCCACGACGGATAACAGCGCCATGATCCACAGAAACCAACGAAACGGCGGCCACCACCAGGTGAGCAGCAAACTGATGATCCAAGCTGCACTGAGTGTCATAAGTATCGCTGCACGCATATGAGTCCCTTTTAAACCGATGGATGTTGAGTGGCGTTATCCGCCCACAAGCATAGCACTGCTCACTGCTCAGAGAGGTTGTGCTGTTGGTGCTGGCAGGCCTGCAAAAATTCGCCCCGTTGATCAACGCCGACATGCACGGTGTGTACCGTTTTACATAGTCCGGCAAACACGCTGAGTCGGGTGTTGCCTGTGAGTTTGATGGCAACATTGGCATGACCAAACATACTGGCCTGTAGCACGCCGGGTGTGGACTGGTTGTCGCGCCCTGCGAGCGACTCGACGGAGCGGATAGCCTGCCAGGGGATAAAGGTATCAAACAGCAGCCCACAGCGAATGGTCAGCCCATGGTCACTGAGGATAATGGGGCGGTGTCGTACGGCCATCGCCTGAGCAAGGGTAAACTGTAAGGTGTAGACATGTCCGATGGTGAGCAGCCAGGCCAGTAGCGGGAACAGGTTGGCAAAAATAATGTGACTGAACACAAGGCTGGGCAGATGAAACACCGCAATGCCAATCAACATGCCGGAATGGCCGCTTTTCTGATGGTAACTAAACCGTGTTACCTGATCACACGCTGTGTTAAGACGCCAGCCCATAATGGCGTAGTACCAGGTCAGCCATTCCTGTGCCAGCAGGTTAGCAAACAGTGGCGAGTTCTTTCCTGCGACGCGTCGGGCGACGTGTTCGATGCGTGATTCGCCCTGCAGGTGTCGACTGTGGCGCATACCGAGGTATAAGCGCCATGCACTTAACAGCAACCATCCGCCGGCCACGCAAAGCAACGCCATTCGGTAGATGGGCGCATACTCACTGAGCAGGCTTTGTTGTGGCGCTTGCCAGAAGGCAGCCAGCAGACCTATGGCAAACAACAGCCGGGTCAGCATGGCTGGGGCAAGCCGGTGCCTGACTAACAATAGATAATACGTAACGGGAACCCACAGGGCCCAGTCGAGCACCAAGGTCAGTGCGATGAGATTGGCCGGCAGGGTGCTTGGTAGTACCCACAGGAGGTTACCTACGTACAGGCAGATCGTGAGGGTTAAAAAGCTTAGCCAACGTATGTGTGTGGAATACGGCATGGGCGTCCAGCTCCGTCAGGACGTACACAAGACTCAAACCAGTATAAGGGGATCAGCCCCCAGTCACAATGATCATCCACCCGACACGGTGAAAAACAGGCTCAGAACAGCTCAATGTCGTCACTGCTGACGGTGGTATCGGTTTCAACGGTGTTGAGCGGCTCATCCACGGTCAGTCCGGCTGCAGTGTCCCGCAGTGTGGTAAGGATCTGGTTGAACGCTTCATCGGTACTGTCGGTATTGAGCTTTTTCTCGATCAGTTCCAGGAAAAACTGTTCCTGGATTTCCGTAAACTCGAGTTCATGGAAGCTCAGGTTGATGGCTGCGGCGATATCACTGATGGTGGTCTGGCGCTCCTCCTTGAGGCGCAGCAATTCGGAACTGACCGTGCTGATCGCGGTTTGCAGCGAGCGCTGGGTATCCAGCAACGTCTGGTATTGACTCAGCGCGATAAAGCGGCTGCTGATCGCGGGCACCAACTTAGCCAGTAGATCGATGATGGCATCGTAAGACATGGTGCCCGAAACGGGCATGTTTTTCACCAATATTGAGGTGTGTGGATCATTGAAAATGGTGCGTTTGCCGAAACTGTAAATTCGCCCTTTGTCGCGCAGTAACTCAAAGACTTTCATTTCATTTTTACTGCAATGGTGGTTATCAATGTCGAAATGGTAGGCTTGCTGGTTGTTGCGCAATTCCAGGGCGCAATTAAACCCCTGAGACAGCATACTCCTGCCCACTTCCTGCATGAGCTGCTCAATGTTGTTGTATTGATTGAGCCGGGCAATCAACTCCAGCCCGCTGCCGTAGGAAGCGGCTTGTTTCATTGCCGTATGGGCAAGACTCTGGGTTTTGCGGTCGTGTTGTTCCAATGCATTGATGGTTTCGATGTCGCGCAGAAAGCGCAGAATGCGTTGGTGGAACGCCACCACATTGAACGGTTTGATGATGTAATCGCCCACACCCAATGCGTAAGCGGCTTTGATGTCCTCATCGCTGGTGCGGGCAGTGAGGATCACAATGTGGGGCCGCGAATCGGCAGGCATTTCCCTTATCCGCTCACAGATTTGGGTGCCCGACATGTCCGGCAATTCCAACTCGAGGATGATAAACGTGAAGTGTTGTTGCTTCAGGGTGTCCAGCGCTTGTTGACCGGAGTCGACCACGGTAAGCGCAAATTCGTCCTCGAACATGAGATTGAGCACGTCCGTCAGGTCATCATCACTGTCGGCAATCAGTACCTTTGGTTTCACCGTTACCATCCTTGACTGTCATGTTTTTCTTCAAATGAAAGGCGCTCTGCAGCGCAGATCCTGTCTCTTTGAAACATAGCAATTATTGACCAACACGCAAATTTCGCGGTTTTGCAGCAAGTTATAAATGCTGTGCTACCTTTTGGTATGACAAGTCAATTCTGCCAAGGAGGATGGACGGAATGGGAAAAATACTAACCGTTGATGATTCGGTATCAATGCGTTCGATGGTGAGCTTCACACTGCGTGAGCAGGGGCATGAGGTCGATGAGGCTGAAAACGGCCAGGAAGGGTTGGACAAAGCATCTGCTGACCATTACGACTTGGTCATTTCTGACGTCAACATGCCGGTAATGGACGGTATTGAGCTGATCAAGCGTCTGCGCGCCAACGAAAAATATCGATTTACACCAATCCTGATGTTGACCACTGAGTCGGGCCTGGACAAAAAACAGGAAGGCAAAGCCGCCGGTGCGACGGGCTGGATTGTCAAACCGTTTGATCCGGCTAAGTTGACGGCTGTTGTCAGTAAAGTGCTCAAATAAAAGCGTTTATTGTGAGCTAACTCATGACAGATCCGATGGAGCGGTTCAGAAATGTGTTCTTTGAAGAAAGTGCCGAGGCAATTGATGCCATCGAGCAGCATTTGCTGTCGATTGCGTTACCGAACGTCGACAATGAGGTTATCCACGATATTTTCCGCTCTGCTCACTCGTTGAAGGGGGGCAGTGCGACCTTTGGCATGACCCGTCTGGCGGAATTCACCCACGTCATGGAAACCTTGCTGGACTCGCTGCGAAACGGTGAGCGCAGTATGGACCAGGACATTGTCGATTGTCTTTTCTCCTGCCTGGATACCTTGCGTTCGCTGGTCAGTCATTACCAGTATGGTGATGAAATTGATGGCCAGAAAGTTGACAGTGTCCGCCACACGCTGGAGGGGTTGTTGTCATCCTCAGCGGCAACCGCGCCAGCGCAAGCTGCATCGGCCATTGACGAGGACAGTTCCCTTCAATGGCAGATTACCTTTATACCCGAACGCGATGTGCTGAAAACCGGTAATGAGCCTTTACGCTATATCGAAGAGTTGGCTGAATTGGGCACTATCACGGTTGAGGTCAATACCAACGCCATTCCTTCGCTGTCCGAGCTTGAGCCGACAGCGCTGCATTTGCAGTGGCACATAACCCTGGATGCCAGTGCGCCGGTGGCTCGCCAGGATCTGGCCGATGTGTTTATGTGGCTGGAGGATGAAGCCGAACTGATCTTCACGCCGCTGACACCCGCGATACCCTCTGTAGCGCCCGTTAGCCCGTTACCGGCGCCAGCAGAAGCACCTGCTGCGCCAGCCACAGCGCAGAATGAAGCAACCGCAAGTGCAACTACGCCCGCCAAAGAGACGCCCAAGCGTACCCAACAATCCATTCGGGTTGATTTGGCCAAAATCGACAGTTTGATCAATCTGCTTGGTGAGCTGGTGATCACCCAGTCGATGCTCAGTACCTTTTCTGATCTGGATCAGTACCCGGAGTTACAACGATTGCAACAAGGCCTCGGGCAGCTGGAGCGGCATACCCGCGACTTGCAGGATGGCGTCATGCAAATCCGTATGTTGCCAATTGATTTTTGCTTCAGTCGCTTTCCACGCATGGTGCGGGATATCTGTAAATCCCTGGGCAAGGAAATTCGCGTCGATATCGTCGGTGAGACCACCGAAGTAGACAAAACCGTAATTGAGGAGTTGACCGACCCGCTGGTGCATCTGGTACGCAACAGCATCGACCATGGCATTGAACGCCCCGACGTGCGGGAAGAAAACGGTAAACCCCGCACCGGCGTGCTGACCCTCAAAGCCTTTCACCAGGTGGGCAATATTGTGATTGAAGTGTCGGATGACGGGGCTGGCCTGAACGCCGATAAACTGCGCAAAAAAGCGATTGAAAAAGGCCTTATCTCAGCCAGTTCGGTGCTCAATGAACAGGCCGTGCATGAATTGATCTTCGCGCCCGGCTTCTCTACCGCCGAGCAGGTGACCGACTTGTCCGGCCGTGGCGTTGGCATGGACGTGGTCAAACGTAACATTCAGGGCCTGGGCGGGCACATTGATGTGCGCAGCACCCTGGGCAAAGGTACCACCTTTTCCATTCGTCTGCCGTTAACCCTGTCGATTCTCGATGGCCAATTGGTCAAGGTGCATGGCGAAACCTATGTGATCCCGATGCTTTCCATTATTGAGTCGATTCAGGTCCCCCAGGACAAGATCAATCAGGTGGAAGGAAAGGATGTGTCGTTCAAGTGGCGGGGAGAATTTATTCCGGTCCTTGACCTGGCAAAAACCTTTCATTGTCCGCGTGAGTCATCCTTTGAAGGGGATCCGCTAATCGTGGTGGTGGAAAGTGACAATCGCCAGTGTGGTTTGATGGTGGATGAGTTGGCCAATCATCAACAGGTGGTAGTGAAGTCACTGGAAGCCAACTACAAGCGCGTTGATGAACTGTCCGGGGCAACCATTCTGGGGGATGGAACGGTAGCACTGATCCTGGATGTCGGTGCGTTGATTCAACGGGTTAAGGTGCACTGATGGGCGATGCGAAAGAAATGGCTGTATTGGACGAGGAGCCAACTGGCGGCTCTGATGTACGGGAGTGGCTGAGTTTCCGTTTGGGAAAACTCGATTATGCGGTCGACATTCTGCGGGTTTTGGAAATCCGGGTGTGGGAGTCAACCACCCGCATCCCGTATTCATCGCCTTTTGTGCAAGGGCTGATCAATCTGCGTGGTGCGATTGTACCGGTGATTGATTTACGCCTGAGGCTGGGCTTGTCAGCGAAACAGCCCGATGGGGAAACGGTGATCCTGGTGCTCAATGTCGAGCATCCTCAGGGCAGCAGAACATTGGCGATGATTGTGGATCAGATCCAGGATGTGATTGAAGTTTCCGGGAGCGATGTACGTAGCGCTGATCGATTTAATTTAAACATTAACGAACGCTTTGTGTATGGACTAATGGACGTCAATTCAAACATGACGGTATTGCTCGACATCGACACCGTGCTCGATGTTGACGATAGCGAGCGCCATGCTAGCTAAGGGGAAGAACATGAAACACAATGTCTCGATGTACTACGTTATTGCTGCGGTGCTGGTGGTTGTCAGCGCAGCGATAACCGCTGGCCAGTGGCAGCACGATCCGATGGTGATCATCGCCGTGGCCGCCCACCTGCTAACGGCTATCCTGATGGGCTGGGGGTTGCGACAACAATTTGCTGCCCGCAGCGCCGATGGCGAAGACTGGCAAAGGAAACTGGCGCAACTGGAAGCGGATAAAGGCCGCATCGAGCGGTCCTTTGCCAGCCTGACCACGAATGTGATGGTGGCGGACAATGATTTGCGTATTCAATCGGTCAATGCCTCGCTGCTGACCATGTTGAAATCCCACGAGACTGCTTTGCGTCAGAGCTTGCCAGAGTTCAATACCGCCACCCTGATTGGCACCAATATCGATGTGTTTCACGTTAACCCGTCTCACCAACGCCGCCTGATCAGTGAACTCAGGGATGTGTACCGTGCAGAGATTGAAGTGGCCGGGTTGGCCTTCGGTCTGGTGGTTACCCCGTTGTTTGATGGACAGGGCCAGCGAGAAGGCACCATGGTGGAATGGCACGATTTGACGTTACAGCGTCAGCAAAAAATCCAGGCACAAGAAAACGCCCGCATGAAGGTGGCGCTCGACAATGTCAGTACCAACGTCATGCTGGCCGACAATGACTGCAACATCATTTACTTTAATGAAAGTATGCGCGACATGATGCGCGACAACCTGTCGACCTTCCGTTTGATCCGCGATGATTTCGATCCGGAAAATCTGATTGGTAAAAACATCGATATCTTCCACAAAGATCCCAGTCATCAACGCAAATTACTCACGGCGTTAAAGGACACTTACCGCACCCAGATCCAGGTTGGCAATATTCATTTTGCGCTGACGGCCAATCCGGTGGTGGATGAAGAGGGCAATCGTCTGGGCACCACGCTGGAGTGGGAAGACGTGACGCAGCAGCGTGCGGCGGAGCACCAGGCTAAGGAGAATGCCCGCATCAGAGCGGCACTGGACAGTGTCACCACCAATGTGATGGTGGCTGACGGTGATCTCGATATCGTGTACATGAATGAAGCGGTACAAACCATGCTGCGCGCCGCTGCGAATGATTTACGCAAAGAGCTGCCACAGTTTGATCCCGATCGCTTAATCGGTGAGAACATCGACAAATTCCACAAAGACCCGTCTCATCAGCGTGGCATGCTGGCCAAACTGGAGCGGCCTTACCGCACCCAAATCCAGGTCGGTCAGCGTCGTTTCACGCTGATTGCGACGCCGGTGGTTGATGAAGACAATCAACGGCTCGGCACCGTGGTGGAATGGGCGGATGTCACCGCGCAACATGAAACCGAGTCTGAAGTTCAGAAGCTGGTGTCCAGTGTCAGTCAGGGCCAGTTGGGTGCGCTGATCCGAACAGACAACAAAGAAGGCTTCTTCCTCAATGTGTCGAATGGCCTTAATGAGCTTTCGCAAACGGTTAATGCCTTCGTGCGTGATATCAATGACGCGCTACAGCAAGTTGCCCAGGGTGACATGCGGGTGACCATCACCAATGATTACCAGGGCATGTTCGGCGATGTTAAAACCGCACTGAACAACACAACCCAGCACCTGAGCAGTGTGATTGGCAGTATTAAAACCAGTGCAGATTCGATTCGTTCAGCCAATCATGAGTTGTCACTGGGTAATGATCAATTGTCTGAACGTACCGAGAAACAGGCCTCCAACCTGGAAGAAACGGCGGCAAGTCTGGAGCAACTGACTGGCAATGTGCGCAGTACCGCCGATAATGCAACCACCGCGAATTCTGCTGCTGAGAAAGCCCGTCAGCAGGCCAATCAAGGGGAATTGATTGTCACTGAAGCGGTTCAGGCGATGGGGGAGATCACTGAAAGTTCCAACAAGATCAGCGCCATTATCGGCGTAATCGACGAAATTGCTTTCCAAACGAACCTGTTGGCACTGAACGCATCAGTCGAGGCTGCCCGTGCGGGTGAACAGGGACGGGGCTTCGCAGTGGTGGCCAATGAAGTGCGTAACCTGGCCCAGCGCTCGGCCACATCAGCCCGTGAGATCAAAGGCCTGATTGACGACAGTTCGGTGAAAGTGGGTGCCGGTAGTGATTTGGTTAATCGTTGCGGTGAATCATTGCGGGATATTCTCACCAATGTTGATCAACTATCTGCCCTGATTGCTGATATCGCCAATGCCACCAATGAACAGGCCAGTGGCATCGGCCAGGTTAACCAGGCAGTTGCTGAGCTTGACGACATCACCCAGCAGAATGCGGCGTTGGCAGAGCAGGCATCCGCGGCCAGCCAGTCTTCTGTGCAGCAGGTGGATGAGATGGTCGACCGGATTGCGTTTTTTACGGTGGAAGAAGGGCAGACGAGTGCACCAGCGGTGGCTCCGGTAGCGGCCAAGCCCAAAGTGGTCAGCCGGCAACCTGCCACCACACCCAAGCCCGCGGCGCCGCCAGCGACGAAAAAGGCCGGTGTGGACATGAACAATGACGAAGAATGGGAAGAGTTCTGAGTGATGCAGGAACACAGTGAACACATCCAGATCCTGAATGTGTCCGTAGGGCAGGATATTTTCGGCATTCACATTACGCGGGTGCAGGAAATCCGGGTCTTGACCGGGCTGCGCAAACTGCCTGACTCGCCTGCCCAGTGGATAGGGATCATTGATTTCAGGGATCAGATGGTGCCGGTACTGGATTTGCGCATTTTGTTCCATGGCAAGCAGCCGCCGCTAACTGATAAAACCGTGGTGGTGGTGGTCAATGCGCCTCAGGGCGAGCGGGATTTCCTGGTCGGGTTGGTGGTGGATTCCGTCAGTGATGTTGCCAGCATTAAGCAACAATCTATCCGGCCCGCGCCGGTGCTGGAACAGCTTCCTCAGCAAATGGTTGCAGGTTTGTACAAAGTCGACGATCAACTGATGGTGCTGCTTGATGTACCGGCGCTGTTACGGATTTCCAATGTCAGTGACGTGCGTTCAACGCTGGCCAGTCTGACCGATGAGCCGCTATGCGGATCATAGGCTGTGTTAATCAGAAGGGGGGTGTGGGCAAGACCACGGTATGTGTCAACCTGGCCGCGGCCTTTCGGGCCAAGGGCCTGCGGGTGTTGGCCATAGATCTTGACCCTCAGGCTCACCTGAGTCAGTCCCTGGGGATTTTTGACCCGCCGACGCTGTCACTGGACAGCGCATTGCAAGGGGATTGTACGTTATCAGAGGCCTGTATCGAGGTTGAAAACGGCTTGCAACTGGTGGCTGCGGGTCAGCATTTGTTCCGTCTTGAGTCGGTGCAGATGAAAAAGGGCAGAGGATTGCGACTTAAAAGCCTTCTTCAGCCCCTCAGCGGTGAGTTCGATATTGTAATGATTGATTGCCCGCCGTCGAACGGTTTTCTGGTGGTTAACGGTATTGCGGCATCCACCGAGCTGCTGGTGCCGGTAACGGCCGATTATTTGGGCTTAAGTGGTCTGTCGGCAATGTTAAAGCAGTTACAGCGCTATGAGCGCGTGCTGGGGCGCTTTGAACGCAAGTGGGTGGTGATCAACCGATACCAGTCGCGCAAAATATGCCGTCAGGCACGGACCCGGCTTCAGCACTATCTGGGGGAGCGATTATTGCCGCTGGTGGTGCAGGAAAGGGCCGTATTAGCGGAATGCCCCGGGCATGGCCAGTCAGTGTTTGGTTATGCTCCCAAGAGCCAGAGTTGTGACGTCTTTCGACGGCTGGCAAAAACCATGTTGCAGGTACAGGAGGAGGCCGATGAGCAAGAACAAGCGCGATGTGCCTGAGCAGGATCGGTTGGGGCATGATCCTCTTGAGTGGCTGGATGCGCCCGACGAGCAAGGAGGAGATGAGCCGGCTGAGACACAAGCTTCCGTGGTGGCAGACGCCGACAGTGGTGATGAAGTCGGCCCGTCACCACCGGACGAATTGACCAACGAGGCGCCTCAAGCAGAGCTGTCCAATGACGACGCCGGAGCACAAATGGCGCAACCGTCATTGCCCCCAACGCTGACGGTGCCGGTGATTGAGGCTGTGCATCGCGACTGGCAGGCCTACTTATCCCACCACAATGGCGACCTGAAAGTCGATATGCGTGAGGTAACCAGCATCGATTCCAGCGGTTTTCAGTGGTTGGTTGCGCTGCAGAAATGGATTGATGAACAAGGTAGCACATGCCGCGTTTTTGGGGTGCAGGGGGCGCTGCGGGAACAACTGCGGATGCTTGGCGGTGAACCCTGGCTTGCGTGCGTTGAAGAGGCTGACGGATGACCGGTACCGAACGGCTTCGGGAATATGATTTTACCCGGCGGCACTTCAATGCGCTGCGTGCCAAAGCGAATGAGTATTCCGGTATTCAGGTATCGGATGATAAGTACGAGATGTTTTACGCCCGTCTGGCGAAACGGTTGCGGGCGCTGAAGATAACCAGTTTTGATGACTATGTACGCCTTGTTGGGTCAGATACGGGTGAGTTCAAAGCGTTTATCAATGCCATCACGACCAACGTTACTGCGTTTGAACGGGAGCCTCACCACTTTGCGTTTTTGAAACAGGCGTTGTCTGAACTGCCAAGCCAGAGCGTGGCGATATGGTCTGCGGGGTGCAGTTCCGGGCAAGAGCCCTACAGTATCATCGTAAATGCCTGGGACATCTGCCAACGGCGCAGATTGCCACTGTCGATCACTGCCACCGATCTTGACACCGATGTGCTGGAGCGAGCGAGCCAGGGGATTTATAAACTGGAAGACATTGCGATGTATGACACCGCCGTGAAACGCAAATTCTTTGAAAAAGGCACCGGCAGTCGGGAAGGCTTTTGTCGGGTCAAGAAGGCCTATCGGCAGCTGATCACGTTTAAACAACTCAACCTGATCCATCCGTGGCAAGCCAAACCTCAGTACCAGTTTATCTTTTGCCGTAATGTTCTGATCTACTTCGACGGACCGCAAAAACAACGCATCATTAATCAATTTGCCGATTGTTTGTTGCCCAGGGGGATCCTGATGCTGGGCCACTCAGAGTCGTTGCAGCAGGCCAATACGCGGTTTGAGAATATTGGTAAAAATGTCTATCGCAAGCGAGAGGAGGGCTAACGTGGGTGTTAATGAGTGTTTGCCCCAGTTTGTGCACATTAACCGGTTCTGGGATCGGCACGGACACTACGTTTCTGCCAAGATCTTACCGGGTGAATACTATGTGACCAGAAATGATGAATGCATCTCTACGGTGTTGGGTTCATGCATCTCTGTGTGCGTTTATGATTTGAAAGCCGGTGTGGGCGGCATGAATCATTTCATGCTACCCGGTGGCAAAGGGGCCGATTTGCAGAGTGAGTCGTTTCGTTACGGTGATGTGGCGATGGAGCGGATGCTCAACGATATGTACAAGGTGGGTGCCAAACGGGAAAACCTGAAGTTTAAAGCCTTTGGCGGCGCCCAGGTGATCAGGATCATGACCGACATCGGTAAAAGCAATATCGCTTTTTTACACAAGTTTTTAACCCTGGAAGGGTTTCGTCTGATCAGCTCGGATTTGGGTGACAAGTATCCCCGCAAGGTGAAGTTCTTTCCTCAGACCGGTCAGGTGTTGATGAAAAAGCTTGAGCACATGCATAACGATACCATCACTCAGCGTGAGGTCAGCTATCGGGCGAAACTGGCCACACCGGTCGTCAAGCCGGGTGATGTAGAGTTGTTTGACTGATGAGCAAAGTCTACCGCGTTGTCATCGTTGATGACTCGAAACTGATCCAGACCGTGTTACGGGACCTGTTGGACAGCCATCCGCAATTAACCGTGGTGGGTATTGCTGAAGATCCCCATGAAGCTCGCGATGTGATCAAGCAAACCGAGCCTGATGTCATTACGCTCGACGTTGAAATGCCACGCATGAACGGCATCACTTTTCTGCGCAACCTGATGCGCTTAAGGCCTACACCGGTGGTAATGATTTCAACCCTGACCTCCGCGGGCTCCGGAGTTACCCTCCAGGCGCTGGAGCTTGGCGCGGTGGATTTTGTTGAAAAGCCCCATGATCTGGACCGCAACATTGACCATTACCGGGAGGTGATCACGGAAAAGGTGTTGCAGGCCGCCCGGGTGTCCGGTGCAACACTCAGCGCCGTCCAGCAGCGCCTGAGTGCCCAGCCAGCTGCATCGACACCCGTCGTTTCGCCGCCATCTGAGAAGCCTGTGCGGCAAACACTGGCACGTAAAATCTGTGCGATTGGTGGCTCGACGGGGGGCCTTGAGGCGGTAACCAGTATGCTCAAAGGGGTGCGGTTCAGTGGTGTTGAGGCGTTATTGATAACCTTGCATTTACCCGCCGGCTTCACCGCTTCATTTGCTAACCGGCTGAATGGACTGTTGCCGATAACGGTGAAAGAAGCCACTGATGGCGAGAAGGTGTATCAGGGCATGGCGTATGTGGCCCCCGGTGGTCGTCATATGGAAGTGCTGCGAAAACCCGGAGGCCTTGAAATCCATATACAGGATGATCCCCCGGTCAGTCGTCACCGGCCCAGTGTTGACGTGCTGTTTGATTCCGTTTCTCGTGCCTGTGGTAAGCAGGCTGCCGGGATCATTCTGACCGGTATGGGTAAGGACGGTGCCGCGGGGTTGCTTACCATGCGTGAAAACCGCGCCCTGACCTATGCGCAGGATGAAGCAACCAGTGTGGTGTGGGGCATGCCGGGCAGTGCGGTTAAAATGGGCGCGGTGCCACCAGAGCATGTTCAACCGCTGCTGCAGTTATCACGTGCGCTGGAGCACTTCTTTGTGAGCAGCCATTGAGCCCTCTGATCTGAGGGCTCGTATGGTGACGTCTCAGTCAATGGTCGAATGTTCGTCGCTGTCGCGATCCAGTTGTCGAATTTCGAGCCGGCCTAACCAGTACAGCGCAACCCCAACAATGGCAGAGGCCACTGCAATACGGTCAAAGCCATCGGCCAAGCCGAACAGGGCAACAACGGTGCTGGAGACGCCGGTGATCATCACCAGAAACGCCAGCACAAATTTGATAAAGCGCCAGCGGTTGTACTGCCCCTCGGACGGTACGGTGAGACGACGTTGTAACACATTCTGATTACTGAATTTTACAATCATGATCCTCGCTCCACGACGTGTAACATAGCTGTATACGGCCGGTCGCTGAATAAAGTTTAGTCAAAAGTATAATTTTTGGTAATTATATTGACCGAAAGCGGTAATTCTGTGCTTTGGGAGGGGGTTGGGGAGTGAAATGGTTTTTGCTTAAATGTGGAGCTGACTGCTCGGCTCGGGCTGCCAGGTTACAAGAACACGTCCTTGTTCCAGTCTGCCAGCTGCGCCATCCAAGGCGCGTCGTTCACCACCGATGGGTGGTCCTAAATTTATGAAATTCTGAAACAGAGAGTAACAACACATCCATGTGGCCGTGAGCCAGCCAGCACGTCCTGTGCTGGCGTTCGAGTCCTTGTCGGGTGACGTTAAGTCACCCAAAATCTTCTACGAAGACCGGAGTCTCACCCCTGCGGGTTCTCGTCTAAATTCCACACAAATAAAAAAGCCACCCGATGGTCAGTATGCGGCGCCCATACACCCAAGCTTGCCTTTGGCAAGCCGCTGGCGGGATTGCTCGGCTTTGACTTCCTGGTAGCACGAAAACGTCCTTGTTCCAGTCTACCAGCCGCGCCATCTACGGCACGTCGTTCACCACCGATGGGTGGTCCTAAATTTATGAAATTCTGAAACAGAGAGTAATAACACATCTATGTGGCCGTGAGCCAGCCAGCACCTCCTGTGCTGGCGTTCGAGTCCTTTTTGGGTGACGTTAAGTCACCCAAAATCTTCTACGAAGACCGGAGTCTCACCCCTGCGGGTTCTCGTCTAAATTCCACACAAATAAAGAAGCCACCCGATGGTCAGTATGCGGCGCCCATACACCCAAGCTTGCCTTTGGCAAGCCGCTGGCGGGATTGCTCGGCTTTGACTTCCTGGTAGCACGAAAACGTCCTTGTTCCAGTCTACCAGCCGCGCCATCTACGGCACGTCGTTCACCACCGATGGGTGGTCCTAAATTTATGAAATTCTGAAACAGAGAGTAATAACACATCCATGTGGCCGTGAGCCAGCCAGCACCTCCTGTGCTGGCGTTCGAGTCCTTTTTGGGTGACGTTAAGTCACCCAAAATCTTCTACGAAGACCGGAGTCTCACCCCTGCGGGTTCTCGTCTAAATTCCACACAAATAAAAAAGCCACCCGATGGGTGGCTTATTTATTTGGTGGAGCTGGCGGGATTACGAAATACTTCCCTGTATTTCGCCCTTCGGGCCATCGCCGCGTTGCGACGATGTTCCACATTGTTCCGGACAATGTGGTCGAACCCTGCGGGTTCTCGTTCTCAAACTGCAACCAATAAAAAACCCCATGCCTTGCGGCACAGGGTTTGTTATTGGTGGAGCTGGCGGGACTCGAACCCGCGTCCAGAAAGCGTCTACCGTTGGTACTACATGCTTAGTTTGTCTTCTATTTAACTACTTGGAACTCCGACAAACAGGATTTCCTTGTAGCTGGCCTGATACTATTTCGCGGTTCAACCTCAGACAAGTTTCCCTCGCTAGTCTACTAGTATGACCTTCCGAACCTTCACGAGCAGACAACGGCTGAAGTGGAAGGGCCTATGCCGGGTATTAAGCGGCTAGTGCGTAGTTTTCGTCGTTTGCGACTATTTAAGTGCGGCTTTTTAAAGAGGCCAACCGCTCCTCTGCATGCACCTCAGGCTTCAAGAATCCTGTCGAATCCAAAATCAGCCCCAGGAAACTGGGTACGTTAAAGTACGCTGGCAGTTTACCACACTTTACCGACTGTGCGAGTGGGCAAGTGGGGCTCTTGCGCTGTTTGCTCAAACTCTGAGCATTACTAAGACGTGCAGGGGGAGAATAAGTTCACTGTGACTGCATTTTTTGCAGCAATTCACCCACTTGTTCAGGCTGCATACACTGGCCCTGCTGCCAGACATCCTTGAGTTGCTGGATCAATGCCTGCATATGATGGTGCTTGTGTTGTAGCTGACTAATCAGGGTGGCCAGTTCCTGTTGTTTTTCCTCCAGGCGGGCCATGACCCGCTCATGATCGACGCCATCACCGGTATCCATCAGGCGTGGCATTTCGTGCAGCGAAAAGCCCAGGTTCTGGCTGAAACGGATCAGTTGCAATCTGTCCAGCGCGCTCTGGTCGTAGCTGCGATAGCCATTGGCGCCCCGCTTAGTGGCGGGCATCAGGCCTTGTTTTTCGTAATAACGAATGGTGCTGGCCGGTACACCACTTTGTTCCGCGAGTTGTCCGATTTTCATCATGCTTGACCTTAAAGTTGACTTTAAGGTTATAGTGCAATCCATTCCTACAAACAAGAGGTGTTTATGTCATCACCACTCTTTACTACCTATACCTTGCCGTGCGGTCAGACGGTGAAAAACCGTCTGGTCAAAGCCGCGATGGAAGAAAACATGGCTGAACGCCAGCAATTGCCCGGACAAGCATTGTTTACCCTGTACGATGCCTGGGCGAAGGGTGGGGTGGGCACCATTATCACCGGCAATGTGATGGTCGATCACCTCGCCATGACCGGCCCCGGCGGCGTGGCGCTGGAAAAAGACACACCCATTGAACCGTTTAAAGCCTGGGCCGAGCACGCCCGTCAGCAGGGCACCCGTGCGTGGATGCAAATCAACCATCCGGGTCGTCAGGTGTTCAAACGGATGGGCGGCCGGGTGTGGTCGCCTTCAGATGTGGCCCTGAACATGGGCAAGCATTCGGGCATGTTTACCCAACCCAAGCCGATGACCGAGGCCGACATTGAAGAAGTGATAGAACGGTTTGTGACCACCGCCCAGCGTGCGCAGCAGGCGGGTTTCGATGGTGTTCAGGTTCATGCCGCGCACGGCTATTTGCTGGCGCAGTTTTTGTCGCCACTGACCAATAAGCGCAGCGATCAATGGGGTGGCAGTCTGGAAAACCGTGCACGTTTGCTACTGCGCATTGTTGCCGGGATCCGCAGCGTTGTGAGGGCAGATTTCGCCGTCACGGTGAAGCTTAATTCGGCTGATTTCCAGCGCGGCGGGTTTGATGTTGATGATGCGCTGGCGGTGGTTAAACTGCTCGAAACACAAGGCGTCGATTTGATTGAATTGTCCGGCGGTAGCTACGAAGCGCCAGCCATGCAGGGGCGTACTGCCGACAAACGCACATTGGCCCGCGAAGCGTATTTCCTGGAATTTGCCGAGCAGATCGCTGCTGCTACGACGTTGCCGGTGATGACCACTGGCGGGATCAGCCGCAAAACCACCGCCGAAGCCGTGATTGGTCAGGGTGTGGTGATGGCAGGCATGGCCAGTGCGCTGGCCATGACCCCGGATTTGCCGGCCCGTTGGCAGCAGGGCGACGACATCGAAGGATTCATCCCTCGGGTGGGCTGGAAAGACAAAACGATGAGCGGTCTGGCGACCATGGCACTGGTGAAACGCGCATTGCGCCGATTAGGGCTGGGTAAACGTCCGCACAAAGGGGCTTCTGCGTTTTTAACGTTGCTGATGGATCAATGGCGCTCCGCCCGACTGACCAAACGCTATCGTCAGCAATATCAGGCGGAGGTGAGTTAAAT
Organism: Fluctibacter halophilus; assembly: GCF_020687825.1. Lineage (GTDB taxonomy): Bacteria > Pseudomonadota > Gammaproteobacteria > Enterobacterales > Alteromonadaceae > Fluctibacter > Fluctibacter halophilus. The sequence goes on along the minus strand of NZ_JAJEWP010000001.1, from coordinate 1,510,247 downwards.
CACTGCTCAGTAGTGGTTTGACTGTTGTCCGACCTTAGAATCGTCAATCACCTTGACGTCTTTGACCTTCAGTACTTCACCGTATTGTTGAAAAGTCAGGACGTCGAGTACTTCACCCGTGATTTCCAGCACCAGGCCGGGCTTGCGGTGCTCTTTTGCTAATCCCCGCGGCATGTATTTTTTGCCGTTATTGGCATCAAAGCCGATAAAGCCGCCTTCCAGGTTTTTGAACACAATCGTGCCTGTTACGGTGATCATTTTTGCCTCCTCGCTGGCTTCAACCGGTGGTGGGGTGGGTTGTGACTCGGCTTGTGGGGTTGTGTTACCGCTGCATGCAACCAGGGCTAACACAGACAACAACAGTGCATACTTCATATTCGTTCCTGTCAGGCTGTTTTTTATACGTGTTGCTGGCATTCAAGCACGGTGATGGTAAAAAAGCGAGGCCTAAACAGCAAAAAGCCGCTGAATATCAGCGGCTTTCAGGTACGGTTCAGTTAACACCGTCAGTGGGGATCAATACTCGAACATGGCCGAGATGGATTCCTCATTGCTGACCCGGCGAATCGCCTCTGCCAGCATGTTCGACAATGTCAGCTGCTTGACCTTGGACAAGGCTTTGATCTCGGGGCGCAGAGGAATACTGTCGGTCACGATGATCTCATCAATGACGGAGTTTTTCAGGTTCTCTGCCGCGTTGCCGGAGAAAATGGCGTGTGTCGCATAGGCGTAGACGTTTTTCGCACCGTGCTGCTTCAACGCTTCGGCCGCTTTACCCAGCGTGCCACCGGTATCAATCATGTCATCAACAATGATGCAGTCACGATCCTGCACGTCACCGATGATGTGCATGACTTGTGCGACGTTGGCTTTGGGACGACGTTTGTCGATGATGGCCAGGTCAGTATCGTTGAGCAATTTGGCCATCGCCCGTGCACGAACCACACCACCGATATCCGGTGAAACCACGACTGGGTTGTCGAAGTCACGACGACGCATATCGTCCATCAGGATTGGGGTGCCGAAGGCATTGTCCACCGGTACATCGAAGAAGCCCTGGATCTGCTCAGCGTGCAAATCGATGGTCAGTACCCGATCGACGCCCACGTTGGACAGGAAGTCGGCAACCACTTTGGCAGTGATGGGCACACGTGCAGAACGTACACGACGGTCCTGACGGGCATATCCGAAGTAAGGGATTACCGCAGTGATACGTCCGGCTGATGCGCGACGCAGCGCATCAATCATAACAATCAGTTCCATCAGGTTGTCATTGGTAGGAGCACAGGTCGACTGGATAATAAAAACGTCCGATCCACGGACGTTTTCATGTATTTCGACGCTGATTTCGCCGTCACTGAAGCGGCCAACACTGGCGTGGCCTAATTTGGTATAAAGTCGTTCGGCAACTTTCTGGGCGAGTTCTGGTACAGCATTACCAGCAAAAAGCTTCATGTCCGGCACAAGAATGATCCTCGGTGCGTTGGGTTTGTTGAGGTGGCTGGGGTAGCTGGATTTGAACCAACGAATGGCGGGATCAAAACCCGCTGCCTTACCGCTTGGCTATACCCCATCCGAATTCTGTCAATCTGCTTCACTAAGCATAGTCTACATCATGTTTTACGCGCCGGTGACGTTATCACGGGTGTTCAATAACGGGGAGCGATTCACCCCTGATGCCACAAACCCGGTGCAACCCTCGGGTAGCGCCTTGAGCGCGTGATTTGCATCATTTTCGTTTTCAAACACGCCAAACAAACAGGCACCAGTGCCGGTCATGCGAGACGGCGCGTATTCTAACAACCCACGTAATATTTTTGCAACTTTGGGATGCCGTTTAAGCGCAATCGGCTGACAATCGTTGCGGGTGGTCTCGAATCGGTAGTCCTGGGTACGGATCTTGGCTGTACTACGACAAAGATCAGGGTCACCAAAGATGTCAGCGGTGGCAATCGACACGCCGGGATACACCACCAGGTAGTAGTTACGGGGTAATTCCACCGGCGTAATGATTTCGCCGACCCCTTCGGCAAATGCGGTATGCCCACGGACAAAAATCGGTACATCCGCGCCCAGTTGCAATCCCAGCGCTGCCAGCATGTCGTCATCCAGACCACAGTTCCACAGGGTATTCAGGGCTACCAGAACGGTGGCAGCATTCGACGAACCGCCACCAATACCACCGCCCATCGGTAACACTTTTTTCAGGTAGATATTGGCGCCGTGACGGCAATCGCAATGCTGCTGCAGTAATCGCGCCGCGCGCCAGATGAGGTTGTCCTCGCTGGCAACACCGTCAATCGGGTTTTGCAGTGTGATGGTGCCATCGTCAGTGATCTCGAAGGCCAATTGATCGCCGTAGTTGAGCAGTTGGAACAGTGACTGCAAGGTGTGATAGCCGTCATCGCGACGACCGGTAATGTGCAGAAACAGGTTGAGTTTGGCCGGACTGGGCCACCAGGTCATCGCATCCGCCATTCATTCACCCGTATTTTGATACTGTTGCGGGGATCGTCGAGATTAACCAAACGAATATCGCCGGGTAACCATACTTCGCCCACCCGTTGGAAGCCGTTGTAGCGGATTTCCCATTGGGCACACTCGCTGCAACCCGGCAGTAAACGCTGGATTCGACCAAATTCGTCATATTCCACCATGTCATTGGCCAGCGCCTGGCCCTTGATCCACTGGGGCAACTGGTTGACCGGGATCTGCCAGCCGGTAATGCGGCGCAACAGCGCGCTGGCGTTGCTATCCAGGTAGCGCTGGTCGTCTACATCAAGGGTGACAAGGCCAGGCTGACCGCTCATTTCCATCAGCGTTGAGCCAATGAAAGAGGTGAGGGCCAGTTCAAACTGTTGATTTTGCTGCTGCCAGTTCAGGGTCGCCGAAAACTTGTCTTCGGGGCTTTTAAACGCCAGACGACCGTTTAGTTGCCAATTTATGATGGATGCCAATTGTTGCTGGTGCAGTGGCTGATCAAGCACTTGTGGCGGGGGCCGCTGTGCACAGGCCGCGAGCAGATTGATGACCAGGGTGATGATGGCCAGACGAAACGCGTGCATGGAAAATCCGAGTCAACTTCAATGGCGCTAATGGGAACACACATCCGCTGGTGCTTTCAATAGTTTTGCCTTTTGCGTACAATGCGCAGCCGATACCCGTCCGTGTTAACTGAGCAGCCGTACACCGATTTCATGAGTCTTATCGCCTTTGGTATAAACCACAACACCGCGCCCGTCGAGCTGCGAGAAAAAGTGGCGTTCTCTCCCGAACAGGTCATGGAGGCCCTGAGTGCCCTGAAGACCGACATGGGAATACGTGAGTCGGTGATCCTGTCGACCTGCAATCGAACCGAAATCTATGTACATGGTGACCAGCTTGACGGCGACTCGGTCAGCCACTGGTTGGCGTCCTATCATAAGGTCGACCCCGCACAACTGGCCAGCAACAGTTATCGCCATGGCGATACCCAGGCAGTACAACACCTGATGCGGGTTGCGTGTGGACTGGACTCGCTGGTTCTGGGAGAGCCCCAGATCCTGGGCCAGATAAAGCAGGCCTATACCAGTGCCAAACATGCCGGCAATATCAGTGGTGACTTTGAGCGCCTGTTCCAGCAAACCTTTGCCGTGGCGAAAAAGGTCCGTAGCGAAACCGACATTGGTGCAAATGCTGTGTCGGTGGCGTTTGCTTCTGTGCAGTTGGCCAAACACATTTTCTCGTCGTTGAGTAAAACCCGCGTACTGTTGATTGGCGCGGGGGAAACCATTGAGCTGGTCGCCCGTCATCTGAATGAGCAGGGCGTGGCCAAAATGACGGTCGCCAATCGTACACTGGCGCGGGCAGAAGCCATTGCCGCGTCGTTCAATGGCGATGTGATCACCCTGGCGCAAATACCTCATCATCTGCATGAAGCTGACATCGTGATCAGCTCCACCGCCAGCCAGTTGCCGATTCTGGGCAAAGGGATGGTGGAACGGGCACTGAAACAACGGCGTCATCAGCCTATCTTCCTGGTTGACCTGGCGGTTCCCCGCGATATCGAAGGGGAAGTGGGTGAGCTTGACGATGCTTATCTGTATACCGTGGATGATCTGCAGCAAATCGTTGAAAAGAATGTGGCGAATCGGCAAAATGCCGCCCAGGAAGCGGAACAGCTGGTACTGGAGCATGCCCAGAGCTACGTTCAATGGCGTCAGGCTCAGCATAATATTGATGTGCTGAAGGAATATCGCCAACAGAACCTGGCCCTGCGTGAACAGTTACAAACCCGTGCATTAAATCAGTTAGCAGACGGCAAGGCTCCGGAAGAGGTTGTGGTTGAATTGGCCAACAAGCTCACAAATAGATTGATGCATGCTCCCACCAGGGCGCTTAAGCAAGCCGCCGAAAGCCAAGACGATGCCCAACTGGCACTACTGATCGACGCCCTTGGGATCGACCTCAGCAATACCGAGAATTAGCCTATACTCTGGCCAACCGCCAACGCGGTGTTCAATGGCCCGAACTCTTGTGAACAGGAAACCTATGAAAGAATCTGTCGTACGCAAATTACAAACCCTGGAAGAACGCTTCGAGGAAGTGCAGGCGTTGCTGGGGGATGCGGACACCATTGCCAACCAGGACAAGTTTCGTGCGTTGTCTAAGGAATATGCCCAGTTGGAGGATGTGGTCAAAGCGTTTCGCGACTATCAACAGGCGCAGTCGGATCTGCAATCTGCCCAGGAAATGCTGCAGGAAGATGATGCAGACATGCGCGAGATGGCACAGGAAGAAATCAAAGCCGCCAAAGCGCAGATCGACAGCCTGGAAACAGACCTGCAAATCTTACTGTTGCCACGGGACCCGAACGATGACAACAACTGTTTTATCGAGATCCGTGCCGGTGCGGGCGGGGATGAAGCGGCCATTTTTGCCGGTGACCTGTTCCGTATGTATAGCCGGTTTGCTGAAAATCAGGGCTGGCGAGTTGAAGTGGTGACGGCCAATGAAGGGGAGCACGGTGGCTTCAAGGAAGTCATCGCCAATGTGATGGGGGATGGCGCCTACGGTGTTTTGAAATTTGAGTCCGGTGGTCACCGTGTTCAGCGTGTACCAGAAACTGAATCCCAGGGGCGTATTCATACCTCGGCCTGTACCGTGGTGGTGATGCCTGAAATTCCTGAGTCGGAAGCGATTGAAATCAATAAAGCAGATTTGAAAATTGATACCTTCCGGGCGTCAGGCGCCGGTGGGCAGCACGTTAACAAAACCGACTCAGCGATCCGTATTACCCACATGCCGACGGGTATTGTGGTGGAGTGTCAGGACGAGCGTTCACAGCACAAAAACCGCGCCAAAGCGATGTCGGTGTTGCAGTCTCGTCTGAATCAACTGGAAGAAGAAAAACGCCAGGCAGAAGAAACTTCGACCCGACGCAACCTGGTTGCCAGTGGCGATCGTTCAGAGCGTATCCGTACCTACAACTACCCTCAGGGGCGGGTCACCGATCACCGTATCAACCTGACCTTGTACCGCTTGGATGAAATTGTCGCCGGTGATCTGAACGCCATCCTTGAACCTATCCGTCAAGAACACCAGGCCGATTTGCTGGCGTCGCTGGCTGACGAGTAATCGATGGCTTTTACGCCTCTAAGCACACTGTCGCAGTGGCTAGACTGGGCCACTGCTGAACTGGCCGGTAGTGAATCAGCAAAGCTTGATGCCAGGGTGTTACTGTGTCATTGCCTCGACTGTTCAGAGACCTATCTCTACACCTGGCCGGACAAAGCCCTGTCCGAACAACAAGCCCGTGCTTTTCAGGCAAGCATCCAATCCCGTAAGGCCGGCACGCCGGTGGCTCACTTACTTGGCAAACGAGAGTTCTGGAGCCTGGAACTGACCGTCAACCCCTCGACTCTGATCCCTCGCCCCGACACCGAAGTGCTGGTTGAGGCCGCGTTGGCGTGCCCTGTGCCGGAAAATGCCAGGGTACTGGATTTGGGCACCGGGACCGGCGCCATTGCATTGGCTCTGGCCAGTGAACGACCGCAATGGCAAATTGTGGCAGTGGATGTGGTTGATGAAGCGGTAGCATTGGCCGAGCACAATCGTGCGCGCCATCAGCTCAACAATGTGACCGTGCAGCGCAGTCACTGGTTTGATGGGATTGAGCAGCAGGCCTTTGATCTGATTGTCAGCAACCCACCGTATGTAGAAGAACAGAGCCTCTGGCTGCAACAAGGTGACGTGCGCTTTGAGCCACGCTCAGCACTCACGGCCGGGGATGACGGGCTGGATGATATACGGCTTATCTGCAAACAGGCACCACAGTATCTGGCCCCACAGGGATGGCTGATGATTGAACATGGGTTTGAACAGCATCAGGCGGTGCAGGCGTTGATGGCACAAGCCGGGCTGGAAAAGTGTCGCAGCGAACGTGACCTGGCGGGTCTGTATCGTATCAGTATGGCTCAGAAAAACCGTTGATATTCCAGTCCGTTAGGGCTATTTTGTACACATCAACGTTGGGGTTGAGTCAGCCCAGATAACAGTGGAGAAGGGCATGTCTGACGATTTTTTGTTTGCAGAAGACACGGAAGAAGAGCTCCCGGAAGAAAAGGGAACCTGGAAGGTTCTGATCGTCGATGATGAACCCGAGGTTCACGCGGTGACCAAACTGGCGTTGAGCGACTTTACATTCCAGGATAAACGCCTCGAGTTTGTCTGTGCCTACAGCGGTGCGGAAGCCAAACAGTGCTTTAAAGACCACGATGACATTGCCATCGTTCTGCTCGATGTGGTGATGGAAACCGATGATGCCGGATTACAGGTGGCCGAATACGTCCGCAACACCCTGCACAATCACTTTACCCGCATTATTCTGCGCACCGGCCAGCCCGGACAGGCGCCAGAGCGCGACGTTATCCTTAACTACGACATCAATGACTATAAGTCCAAAACCGAGCTAACCGCGCAGAAACTGTTTACCGTGGTGATCGCCACCCTGCGTTCCTACCGTGACATCATTGTGATTGAGGAAAACCGTCAGGGTTTGGAAAAAATCATCTCAGCGTCGGCAGATTTGTTCAGTATTCATTCTCTTGAAGGCTTTATCGAGGGGATCGTACAGCAGTTGTCGTCGCTACTGGGCGGCACCAAAGACGCAGCTTACATTACCTCCGCTGTGGCCGGTCCTCATCCCATTGATGAAGAAAACCCGCGCGAGTTTTTTGTCTTTACCGGTAAAGGCGAGTACGCAGAGCTGGAAGGTCGCCCGTTGCAGGAAGCGGTGACCGGCGAGAAGCTGGCTGCCTGTCACCGGGCGCTGGCGGAGCGCAGTCAGGTCTACGAAGATGAATACCTGGTGGCCTATTGTCAGGGCAAGTCGACGCATGGTTCGCTGCTGTATATGTCAGGCTTGCCGCGCAAACTCACGGCAATGGACAAGCACTTGCTTGAACTGTTCAGTCAGAATGTGCAGATCGCGTTTGATAACGTGTTGCTGACCAAAGATATTGAAGACACCCAGCGCGAAATTGTTGTGCGTCTGGGGCAGGCAATGGAAAAGCATTTCAGTGACGGCAAGCACATTCAACGTATGGTCGACATGTGCGTGTTGCTGGCCGAAGCGTATGGCCTGAGCCGCGAGCAGGTCGAAATGCTCAAACTGGCTGTGCCCCTGCATGACATCGGCAAACTCAAGATCCCCAGCAAGATATTTACCAAAGCCGGCAGCCTCGATGATTCGGAGCGGGAAGTGATGCAGAACCATGCAGAATTCGGCTATAACCTGCTGAAGGATTCCAAGCGGCCCATCATCAAAGCGGCAGCCAAAGTGGCCCGGGATCATCACGAACACTGGGATGGCAATGGCTACCCCCGGGGCTTAAAAGGTGAAGACATTCATATTTTCAGCCGGATTACTGCGATTGCCGATGTGTACGATGCATTGCGCAGTAAACTACACCACAAAGAAGCCTGGCCGTTGGACAAGGTTCTGGATGTGTTTCGTAGCCAGCGTGGTAAGCAGTTCGATCCGTCACTGGTGGACATTCTGTTGCGTGAGTCTGACGCCTTTGAAGAGATTCAGCAGCGTTATCAGGAATGCGAACCTGCAGCACTGAAATAAAACTCACATTAGCTCAGCCAGTTAGCTTTTTTTAGCCGTTAAAGTCTCGATTTTGGCGACAAATGACAGTACAGTTGCGCCTGCCAATAATAAAAGTCACCCGACTACGAACAAGGACTGCAACGATGTACATGATGGTGAAGCACCTTCATCTGACACTGGTTGCCACCAGTGCGCTGTTTTTTATCTTTCGTTTTTTCCTCACTCTGCAAAACAATGGCTTGCTGCAAAAGAAATGGATGCGGGTGTTACCCCACGTCATTGACACTTTGTTGCTGATCAGCGCCGTTGTGTTGTGTGTTCTGATTGCCCAGTACCCGCTGGTTAACGGCTGGCTGACCGAGAAAGTCGTCGGTTTGGTATGTTACATTCTGATGGGCATGTGGGCGTTGAAGTGGGCACGCTCAACTCCCATGCGCTGGATCGGTTTTGTCGGTGCCCTGACCTGGTTGGTGATTATCGCCAAGGTCGCAGTGACCAAACAGCCCATCTTGTTCGGCTGATGCTGAACTGGCCGATCGGCCTGGAGGCCGGACCCCAATGACAGAATTCAAACAATGGCTCGCCGATGGCAATGTCCTTGCTGCAAGCCTGTGGCTGGCCAAACAGTTTGATCCCAATGTTAACGTCAACCGCTGTCTGAGTGACATCGCGACGATGGCTGAAACGGTACTACGCGGCGTCGACCCCCAAGCCAGCGAAGCACAGCGCTTGCAACAGTTTCATCATGGTTTTTATCAGGATTGCCTGTTCGCGCTGGACCGTCATAGTCGCCTCAATGCCCAGGCGAACCTGATGCATTGCGTCGTCACCCGGCGCTGCGGCGTGCCGGTGGCGCTGGCAATTTTGTACCGTCACTTTGCCCAGCAGTGCGGGTTTGATGTCGAAGGAATACACTTTCCCGGGCATTTTTTACTGCGCCATCAGTGGAGTGAAGACGATATTCAATACATCGATCCGCTAACCGGTAACACCTTAAGCTGGTCAGAATTGGAAACCCTGTATCAATCCATGCTCGGTGACGACGTTGACGAGCTGGATGACGACATCCTCTGTGTCGCCTCCGCACAACAAATGATTGAACGGCTTTTGCATAACCTCAAAGGGGCATACCTCGATGCGGATCAGCATGAAAAGGCCCTGCATGCTGTCGAACTGCTGCTGACCCTCAGTCCCGACGATCCCTATGAGCGGCGTGATCGTGGCTATTTGTTGCATCGTCTGACCAATGCCAGGGTGGCAATGGCAGACTATCGTTACTTTATCCGTGAGTGTCCACAAGACCCCAGCGCTTATTTGCTTAAATTGCAATTGCGCCATTGGGACGCGTTACCAACACCAGTCTTGCACTAAAGGGCATTTTTTAGCGCCCAAACTGCTGCGTACCGGTTGCCACAACTGGTATGCTATGCCCCTGATACCATCTTTGACCACAATGGAAGTACCATGAGTAATAACACGGTTATTAATGTTAGGGGGTTGTCCGTCGGCAACCAGTTGCCATTTGTTTTGTTTGGTGGAATGAATGTGCTTGAGTCCCGTGACCTGGCCATGCAGATTGCCGAACACTACAAGCAAGTGACTGATAAGCTTGGCATCCCCTATGTTTTTAAGGCGTCGTTTGATAAGGCCAACCGTTCGTCTGTGCACAGCTATCGCGGTCCGGGTATGGAAGAAGGCTTGCGCATCTTCGAAGAAATTAAGTCAACTTTCGATGTACCACTGATCACCGATGTACATGAGCCTCATCAGGCTGCACCTGTTGCTGAGGTGGTGGACGTTATCCAGTTACCAGCGTTTCTCGCCCGTCAGACAGACTTGGTGGTGGCGATGGCGAAAACCGGGGCGGTCATCAATGTGAAAAAACCACAGTTTCTGGCCCCTCATGAAATGCGTCATATCATGACCAAATTCAGCGAAGCTGGAAACGAGCAGGTTATTCTGTGTGAACGGGGCAGCAGCTTTGGTTACAACAACCTGGTGGTGGATATGCTGGGTATGGATGATATGAAACAGTTTGCACCGGTGATTTTTGATGCAACCCATGCCTTGCAACGGCCCGGTGGACGCGCGGATTCAGCCGATGGTCGCCGTGCTCAGGCGGCACAGTTGGCACGCAGTGGTATGGCTCTGGGGTTAGCGGGGCTGTTCATTGAGGCTCACCCGGATCCCGAACAGGCAAAATGTGATGGCCCGTGTGCATTGCCATTGGCCAAGCTGGAGCCGTATCTACAGCAAATGAAAGCGCTTGATGATTTGATCAAAGGCTTCGAGCCGCTGGATACCAGCGCACGATAACGATGTCTGTTGTTGACGGGCAGGGAGTGCCTGCCCGTCGAACAGAAACAGACTTTAGGTAATGCCGCAGGGGTTATTCTGCCTGAGTCGTGTCGAAGCCCTGTTCAGTGATTTCGCGGCTCACCATGGCGACCATTTCACGGGTTTGCAGTTGCAAATCGAGGTTTTGCAGTTCTTTGTAAAGATCCTGGTGCAGATCGACGGCTTCAATCTGCTGCAATTCTGTCTGCAGACCGTCTTGCAGGATTGAATGAATATGCACCGCTGTCAGCGTTTCTGGCGCTGCTAATGCACCTTGGCTGAATAGTATTGCAAAAACACTGCCTAATGATATTTTTCGTACGTTTTTCATTGTGATTACCTAAAGATTAAATTATTTCAAAAATGTTAATTGGTTAACGTTTTGTTACCAATATCGATGTAAAAAAACCTTTATTGGTAGAGGTTTAACTTCATCGTGGGTAAATATTAAACGATTATCAGGCGCGCTAAAAATGACAAAATGTATGCATTGATAATTAGAAAAACTAATGTATAGTTCATCGGTGTGTCACACACCTTTCGCGCAGGCCTTGAGGGCCTTTTATTCGCTTAACCGGTAAACCAAACAATGAGTCGACGATTACCCCCTTTAAATGCACTAAAAGCTTTCGAAGCGGCAGCCCGGCACTTGAGTTTCACCCGCGCGGCGGAAGAGTTGTTTGTGACCCAGGCCGCAGTGAGTCACCAAATCAAGGCGCTGGAAGAGTTTCTGTCGATGAAATTGTTTTTGCGTCGCAACCGTACCTTGCTGCTGACCGAAGAGGGACAGAGTTATTACCTCGACCTCAAAGATATTTTTATCGCCTTGCAGGACGCGACCGAGCGCCTGTTGGCCCGAGGGGCAAAGGGGGCGATCACCGTGGCGTTGCCACCCAGTCTGGCGATCCAGTGGCTGGTACCCCGTATCAATACTTTCAGTTTGTTACACCCGGAAATCGACGTGCGCATCAAAGCGGTGGATTTTGACGAGGGCTTTCTGGGGGACGATATTGATGTTGCGATCTATTATGGCCGCGGCAAGTGGAGCGGATTGCAAGCCGACAAACTACATACCGAATACCTCACGCCGGTGTGTTCTCCATTGCTGTTTCAGGGTGACAAACCGCTGGACTCACTGGATGATCTTCGCCACCACATGCTGCTGCACGATTCCAGCCGGGAGGCGTGGAAAAACTGGGTACGGCATTTTCACGTACCGGGGATCAATGTCGAGCAAGGGCCAATATTCAGTCACTCAATGTTAGTCCTTCAGGCGGCCGCATTAGGGCAGGGGATTGCGTTGGGTCACAGTGTGCTGGCACGTCCTGAAATTGTTGCCGGGCGCCTGGTGTGTCCTTTTGAAGAAAAACTGGTGTCGCGGAATGCCTATTATCTGGTGTGTCATCAATCCCAGGCTGAACTGGGTAAGATTGTGGCATTTCGTGACTGGCTGCTGGCACAGGTCAGAGAAGAGCAGGAAAATGAATTACTTGGTTAATAACGCCGCTGAACCGGTGGCTAATTTTGTGTTTGCCCACGGTGCCGGAGCCGGCATGGAACATGAGTTTTTGCATACGATGGCCAAAGCGCTGGCCGGCCGTGGCATCAATGTGTTGCGTTTTGACTTTCCGTACATGGCCGAGGCAAAGCAACAAAACCGCCGTCGACCACCGAATCCGGCCAAGGTCTTGTTGGCCCACTTCGAACAGGTGCTGGCTGACCTAGGTGAGCAACTGGATGCAAAACTGCCACTGTTTATCGGCGGCAAATCCATGGGTGGGCGCATGGCCAGCATCTTGCTACCGGATTGCCAGGCAAGGGGCGGGATATGTTTTGGCTATCCGTTTCATCCTCCCGGTAAGCCGGAAAAGTTACGTACCGAACACCTGCAGGACATGGCGAAACCCCTGTTGATTGTGCAGGGAGAGCGAGATACGTTCGGCCATCAGCAGGAAATTGCCAGCTATGGGTTAAGCAAGCAGGTGAACACGCGTTTCCTGCCTGACGGTGATCACAGTTTTAAGCCACGTAAGGCTTCTGGCCATACCCAGGCACAACACATCGACACCGCCGCCGAGTGGACCGCCACGTTCATTAAGGAGCAATTGTCATGAACATGATCCTGCGGTTTGGCCTGCTCAGTGGTCTGTTGTCCGTCATTCTGGGCGCCTTTGGTGCCCATGCTCTTCGCAGCGTACTTGATGAGCGACTGCAAGGGGTATTTGAAACCGCGGTGCGCTATCAGATGTACCACAGCCTTTTGTTGTTGGGGATTTACCTGCTGTACCGTCATCATGCCAGCGTGTGGTTAAGGCGCGCCGGGTACAGTGTCATTGTCGGCATTGTGCTGTTCAGCGGAAGCCTGTACGCGTTGTGCCTGACCCAGCAAAGCTGGTTTGGCCCGGTAACCCCCTTTGGGGGGCTATGTCTGATGGCGGGCTGGCTAATGGCATTGTGCGCTGTGTGGAAGGGGCAAGATCATGAATAGCCTTGTGGCCTATTGCCGCGCCGGGTTTGAATCGGACACCGCACAGGAAATCGAAACCCGTGCTGCCGAGCAGGGCCTATACGGCTACAGCCAGTTTGTCAGGAACAGCGGTTTCGTGCAGTTCTGTTGTTATCAAGACGAGGACGCACAGACGTTTGCCGAGCGCATTGCAGTTAGGGAGTTGATTTTTGCCCGTCAGCTGTTTGTTTGTGTGGCGCAGCTCACAGCGCTGGACCCGTCGGACCGCATTGGTCCGTTGCTGGCGGCGGTTGATGACTGGCCGCTGGCGGGGGAGGTGGTGGTTGAGTTTCCGGACACCACTGAAGGGCGGGAGCTGGCTAAGTTCTGCCGTAAATTTACCGTGCCGCTGAGACAAGCGTTACGCAAGAAAGGTCACCTGACCGCCAAAGAACGCACTGACAAGGCGCGCATGCACGCGTTTTTCACCCAATCAGACACGGTTTACTGGGGCTATTCACTGGCCGGACAGCGATGCCCAAATGTGATGGGGATCCAACGGTTAAAATTTCCCAGTGACGCTCCCAGCCGTTCCACATTGAAACTTGAAGAAGCCCTGCATGCTTTTATTCCCGCGGCACAATGGCCTGAGCGCCTGCGTCCGGGGATGACGGCAGTGGATCTCGGTGCCTGTCCCGGTGGCTGGACCTATCAGATGGTCAAGCGGGAAATCTCGGTTTACGCGGTTGATAACGGCGCGATGGACGAAGCCCTGATGGCCACTGGCCTGGTAAGTTATCATGCGGAGGATGGGTTTAAGTTTTCGCCCCCCCAACCGGTCAACTGGTTGATCTGCGATATGATTGAACAACCTCAGCGGGTGGCAGAGTTGATGGCCCGGTGGGTGGCAATCGGACGTTGCCAGGAAGCCATCTTTAACCTCAAGTTGCCGATGAAGAAGCGCTACGACAGCGTGCAAACGGCGCTGCAGATCATACGGGACGTGTTAACAGAACATCGCAAGACCGCACGAATTCAGGCCAAGCACCTGTACCACGATCGCGAAGAAATCACCGTGCACTTGCGGGCGGCCGATGCTGCCCGAGCGCACGCTTGAGGCGTAAGTACGCGCGATTCATGCGGGTGTCGGTGTCACGCTGTGAAGCCGCTGATGGTCGTTGGTAAGCAAGGTACATATACAACTGGGTCAGTTGATTAAACGGGCCGGCAATATCTGCGGGGGCGGTCTGATTGACGTGTCTGACATAGTCATCGGGCCCGTAATGGCGTGGCCGGGGCCAGACTGGCTCTAACAGTGCCAACGCCTGATGGTAACGTTTTTGCCATAGAGGGCGCCGTGGCGCGCGCTTAGGAATGAAATACACCGCCAGCAATATCGTTACCAGCAGTACCGACACCACACCGACCAGACTGAGGTTAAACGCGGTCAGTTTTCCGAGCAACGATTTGAACAAATCTCGCTGACGATTTGCATCAAAGCCCAGTACCCACTGACTCCACAAGAAATCCATGTCAGCGAGTAATAAGCGCACCTGATTAAGCCAGGCATAGTCTTTCAGGCGTGCCAGGGACAGCGGATCATCGGCCAGAAAGGTGCCTTCTTCGGCCACGGCCCGCTCCAGTCCGTACAGGATCCGGCTGGGTGCTACCCAGGCGGTCGGGTCAAGCCGTACCCAACCCTGGTCATCAAGCCAGGCTTCAACCCAGGCATGGGCGTCATACTGGTAGATACTGACATAGTCGTCACCACGCACTTCTCCGCCCTGATAGCCGGCGACCACCCGGGCTGGAATGTCGGCCAGTCGCAAGGCAAAAGCCAGTGCACTGGCATAGTGGGCGCAGAAACCTGCCTGATTGTCGAACAAAAAGCGGTCGACCGGATCATTTGGCATCAGCGCAGGTCGCAACGTGTATTCAAACCCCTGTTGCTGAAAATAGCGCTGAATATTGTCAATCAACATACGCGCAGACGTGCTCTGCTGTTGCAATTTAGCAACCCATTCACGGGTGCGGGGATTGCCCTGTCGCGGCACCTGCAAGTTCAACTGGCGATCAAGGGAATAATTGGTTTGATTGAGGGGGGTCTGTGGGTAATAAACCAAGTCATACTGCATTTTACTAGCCACCGGATCGCGGCTTCTGAGCTGGTAAGCCGTACCAGGCCATACCCGTTTGCGTACACCAGGATCGCTGACCACGGAAACATCCAGACTGAACAGGTAGTGTTGGTAGCTCGGTTCTGCAATCACCTGATACGCTGCGCCGGGGCCTTGAGGCGCGGGTACAAATGCTTTGTTCTGCAGGCGCAGTTGTTCTTCCTCCCACTTTCTGCGCGGCGCAATCTGCCATTCCTGGCCATCAAACTGTTCCATCACCAGCGCCCGCCAGTAGCGCTGATTGGGGGGCGGGATATTGTCGGTAAAGCTGGCTCTGAACGCGAGCGCCGAGGATTGGGACAACTGTGCGATGTCGCCGGGCTTCATCCGATCCGCCAGCCCGGTTTCGGTGGACTTGGCGGTTGGCATCTGCCAGAAAGGCCCTAAACGTGGCATCACCATAAATGCCAGTACGGCGATCGGTAGCGCTTGTAGCAACAGACGGCCCAATCCGCCGGTCAGTTGTGGCAACGTGAGTTGTGGTCCGTGTCGGGCCATCATGGCGAGTAAAATGACCCCCAGACACAGGCTAAAGTAGCCACTCATGGCCATGGATTGGTGAAAGATAAACCCACACCCCAGCAGAAACAGCGCACTGACTATCAATTGGCGAAAATCCTTGCGCCGTCGCATCAGCATCAGCTTCAGGGCACAAGCCATGGCCAGCAGATTGACCATTGCGACCAGCAGGCCAAGTTGAACACTGAAATAGGCCAGTACCAGTCCCGCCAGCAGCGCGAGCAGATTGACAGTGGTCATTGACACCGTTTGAGATTGCACACCCAGCGCGTAGGCAGCACGGATCACCACTGCACACGCCATCAAGACCAGGATCCAGCCCATGATCGGCTCAAACAAGCCGATACTGATCATCACAAAGGCTGCACTGAGCAGTAGCTGGCTCAGTTGGTCCTGGGTGTTGGCCGGTGCGCCGATCACAATTGAAACTCTGCCAGCGCCCGCAAGCAGCGGCGTTGATGGTCAAGGCCGCAGTCAGGTGTAATCTGGTGTTTGCCCAGATCAAGGCCAAAGGATTGTTGCGCCTGGGTCAATTCTCTGATCTGGTAGCATAATTGTCCCAAGCGCTGTTCCAGCTGCTCTGTGGTGCAGGGCATCAGGTTAAGCCACACCGGGGCGCCCTGTTCACTGACAAAGTGTTTGCTGAACATGCCCTGACCCTTGGCAACCTGTTTCCAGGCCACGTGGTTGAGCGGCTCGCCCCGTTGATATTCGCGTAAGTGATGAAATTCATCCTGGCCAGCCTTGTCCGTGCTGCTGTTGGGACCGCCTTCCTGTGGCTTGCCATGCAGTGTTACAGGGCTGGGAACCGGGCGCGGATAAACCATCACATCATGATCAAAGGCGAGGTGCGTCCAACAATGAAACAGACCCAGCGGGTATTCGCAGCTAAGAGTGACACGTTTCAGCGGCAAGGGGCCTCGGTGCGGTGCATCAATGCTTAAGGTGCCATGGCTGGAGGAGGGCGTTAAGGTGACAGCGCATTCTTCGCCATCAGGCTGCTGCCGCATGGAAATAATACCGAGTGCCGGCAGTGAATCCCCCTGTGGTTGATTCAACCATACTGCAATGTGGGCTACGTCACCGGCAAAGCAGTCCTGGGTTTTGCCCAGGTGGACCTGCAAACGCGCGAAATTCTGATAGCTGCTGAACAGTGTCACCAGCATCAGCGCCAGCAGGAAATAGCACAGCATCAACATCAGGTTGTTCTGGTAGTTGGTACCGAGCAGGAACAAACCGAAGCACAATAGCAGGAACAGTCCGCCCAGCCTGGACGGGAAAATGAAAATATTGCGGTGATCCAATTGGTGGCTTCGCGCTGGCGGAATCCGTCGGTCCAGCCAGCGGCCGATGCGAGCCTGCCAATGTTGGTTCAGCCGTTGCTGGAGTGCATTGATCATCACTGACTCAGGCTGCCAGTGGATCCACAGCCGCCAGTAACTTGTCGCTCAGACTGGTGGTTTCGCTGAACTCACTGAGGCTGTTACGCAGCCGGTGTTCGGCAACGGCAGGAAGGATCGCCTGCACATCTTCTGGCAGGACGTGATCCCGTCCGGCAATCAGCGCCCAGCTTCGGCTGGCTTGCAACAGCGCTTTGCTGGCTCGTGGCGACAGGGGATTGGGAAACTGGTCGCTTTCGCGACTGTAGGTCACCAGTCGTAGCACGTAGTCCAGTATCGCATCACTGGCATGCACCTGGTTGACCTGGCGCTGCAGGTCAATCAATTCATCCAGCGTCATGACCGCAGCCAACGGCGCCAGTTCACCCTGGGGATCAAGCAACATCTGTTTTTCGGCTTTCCAGTCAGGGTAGCCAATTTGGATGCGCATCAAGAAGCGGTCGAGTTGCGATTCGGGTAAGGGGTAAGTGCCTGATTGATGCAGTGGGTTTTGGGTACCAATGACAAAAAACGGTGACGGCAGGGTATGGGTATGACCATCCAGGCTGACCTGCTTTTCTTCCATCGCTTCGAGCAGGGCACTTTGGGTTTTCGGGCTGGCTCGATTGATCTCATCGGCCAACACCACCTGACTGAAAATCGGGCCAGGGTGAAAGCGAAACGTTTGGGTCTGACTGTCAAAAATGTTCAGACCCAGCATGTCCGCTGGCAACAGATCGGAGGTGAACTGAATGCGCGAAAAATCCAGGCCCAATACGTTAGCCAGTGCGTTAGACAGGGTGGTTTTGCCCATGCCGGGGAGATCTTCAATGAGCAGGTGACCATTGGCCAGCAGGCAACTGATGGCCAGCTTAATGTGTTGTTCTTTACCGAGCAAACGCTGTGCGACGCGCTCTATTGCAGATTGTATGTGAGGCTGCATAGTGTCCTTCCTACTGCCGGATATGTGTTAACTGTAGCCGATCAGGATCAAATTGTGATGCCAGCATAGCTATACGGGGGTATAAGGCCTTAAACGTAGTGCAAGGATTGAGCGATCAATCGTCTCGGGTGAAAAAGATCATAAAGGGGGGTTTTCGGTCGGGGATGAGGCCTTATAATGACCTCAGATCACAGTCGCAAAATCACCTTGGATAAATGCATGAAACACATTGAAATCGATGACCAGTTGTACGCTTATATTGCCTCTCAGACCCAGCATATTGGCGAAAGTGCATCGCAAATCTTGCGTCGCCTGTTGCTTGGCGATGAAAACGCCGAAGTGCCCGCGGTTGAGGCGTCCGATGCGCAACCTGAAACTACCGCGCAGACGTCATCCCCTGCGGTAACGACGGCGTCGCATAAAGCACCTGTTGCGCCAGTGGAAGGTGAGGGCGTGTTCGCCATTCTGAATGCCCACCAGGATCAGGAGCCACAAAGCCGGGTTGAGCATTTCCTGCAAATTCTGGCCGCGTTACATCAGGCACATCCTGAGCGGTTTGATAATGTACTGTCGGTGAAAGGCCGCAATCGTCTGTATTTCGCTACCAGTAAGGAAGCCTTGCTGGAGTCTGGCAGCAGTACTAACCCTAAGCAGGTGCCGGGAACCCACTATTGGGTGGTGACCAACAATAATACCGCCAAGAAGGTTGCCATGCTCAACGAGGTTGCTGAAGCACTGGGTTATCCCCAGTCGGATGCGCAACGATTGACGGCGTTGTTTGCCGCCTAACACTTAGTGTGCAGGCAGTTGCCCCGTGGCATCGCTGTGGCCTGTGAACAACCGTACCGAAAAAAAGGAACGTTATGGCTCTTCATCCACAGGCCGGACAGCTGGCCAGCCCCGAACAACTGGTAAATGTTGCGCGATTAGTCAGTGCCTATTACAGCACTGTTCCTGATGTCAGTTCGCCGAATCAGCAAGTCAGCTTTGGCACCTCAGGTCACCGTGGCAGTGCGTTAAACGGTACCTTCACCGATATGCACATCGCGGCGATTTGTCAGGCCCTGGCAGAGTACCGTCAACAACAGGGGATCACCGGACCATTAATGGTGGGCATGGATACCCATGCGTTGTCGGAGCCGGCGTTCGTTACCTGTGTTGAAGTGCTGTGTGCCAACAAGGTCGCGTTGCATGTGCAAGCTGAGCAGGGATACACACCCACACCGGCCATTTCCCATGCGATCCTGTCGCACAATCGTGACCATGCACAGGCATTGGCTGATGGCGTGGTGATAACGCCATCCCATAATCCGCCCGAGGACGGTGGGTTCAAATACAATCCACCCCACGGCGGTCCCGCTGACAGCGATGTGACAACCGCAATCCAAACCCGTGCCAATGCCCTGATGGCGGCGAAAAACCGCGACGTGAAGCGAATCGACTTTGCCGGTGCGATGGCCAGCGAATGGGTAACCGAAGTGGATTTCGCCGAGCAATACATTGCCGAGCTGGATCAGGTCGTCGACATGCAAGCCATCCGCGATGCCAATTTGCGCCTGGGCACGGATCCGCTCGGTGGTGCAGGCCTGGCGTATTGGGATCGTATTGCCGATCGCTACGGGTTAAACATTGAGGTGGTTAATCGCCAACTGGATCAGCGCTTCAGTTTCATGCATCGCGACAAGGATGGCAAAATCCGTATGGATTGCTCTTCTCCTTATGCCATGGCAGGCCTGATTGGGCTGCGGGATCGTTTCGATCTGGCGTTTGGCAACGATGCCGACTTTGACCGCCACGGTATCGTGACACCCACGGCTGGACTGATGAACCCGAACCATTACCTTGCTGTCGCGATCAACTACCTGTATCGGCATCGCCCTGACTGGCGCGATGATCTCAAAATAGGAAAGACGCTGGTATCCAGCAGTATGATTGATCGGGTTGCCAACAAACTGGGCCGCCCTATGGCCGAGATGCCGGTTGGCTTTAAGTGGTTTGTGCAAGGCATGCTGCACTCACAGATAGGTTTTTCCGGCGAAGAAAGTGCCGGTGGTATCTTCCTGCGTCGCAATGGACAGCCATGGGCGACCGATAAAGATGGCATTATTCTGTGTTTACTGGCGGCCGAAATCACCGCTGTCACTGGCCGGGACCCCGGCCAGCATTACCAGGACCTGATCGGCGAATTTGGTGAACCCCATTATCGTCGTATCGATGTCAGTGCATCTTATGCACAGAAACAGGTGCTGAGCAAAATGGACAAGAGCGTGATCACCTCAACAGCCCTGGCGGGTGAACCGATTACGGCCATCCAGACCCATGCACCGGGTAATGATGCAGCGATTGGCGGGGTGAAAGTCAGTACCCAAAGCGGTTGGTTTGCAGCCCGTCCTTCCGGCACCGAAGACGTGTACAAGATCTATGCGGAAAGCTTCAAAGGTGAAACTCACTTACAGGATTTGCTCACAGAAGCGCAACAACTGGTATCCGATGTGTTCGCCGGAGCCGGTTTGTAATCAGAATGATCTTTTAATGTTAATAAAATGTAAATAAATAACAGGTTTGAGTTCGATAGGTTAAATAATAATCAACTATTAACAATAAAATAACAACAAAGTGCCACTTTTCCTGCTAAAACTGTCAGTAGGTTGATAGAATACTGAAAGTTAATTACATAATTCAGGCGGCAATGTTCCGCCTGATGGTTTTAGGAGGGAAAATGGCGACCAAATCACCCCGAGCCAAGAACACGGCACAACCTCAATCCCTGGACAGTAAAACGATCAAAGCATCGATCGTCCAGCACCTTCATTGCACCCTTGGTACCGACGAAAACAAGGCCAATAACCACGCTTGGTGGAAAGCGACCTGTGCGGCCGTGCAGGAGCAGGTTCTGGAAGGATTGCGCAAGACACAGCGTGCCCACTACCTGAACGATACCCGCGCGGTACACTATTTTTCCGCCGAGTTCCTGATGGGACGATTGATGTCGAATAATCTGCACAATCTGGGTCTGTTTGAAACCACCGATCAGGCGTTGAAAGAACTCGGTGTTTCGCTGACCGACATCATGGAAGAAGAACCGGATATGGCGCTGGGTAATGGCGGTCTTGGTCGTCTGGCGGCGTGTTTTATTGACTCTCTGGCCACCATGGATTTACCTGCAGTCGGGTATGGCCTGCACTATGAGCACGGTTTGTTCCGTCAGGAAATCAAAAGTGGTGCACAAATCGAACGTCCGGACAGCTGGCGTGACTACGGCAACCCCTGGGAAATTTGCCGACCGGAGTCAATTCAGGAAATTCCGTTGTACGGTTATGTAGAAACCAAATATGGCGACAAAGGCCGGATCCAGAAGGAATGGCACCCGGGTACCATTGTAAAAGGTGTTCCGTGGGACATTCCGGTGGTTGGCTATGGCGGCAAGACGGTCAACGTGTTGCGTCTGTGGGAATCTCAGGCGTCTGACTATTTTAACTGGGACGTGTTTAACGCCGGCGGCTATGTCGATGCGCAGAAAGAGAATGTGCAGGCAGAGACCATCTCCAAAGTGTTGTATCCCAACGATGAAACGGAAGCGGGTAAAGAGCTGCGTTTGATCCAGCAGTATTTCTTCTGTGCCTGTTCGCTCAAGGACATCATCCGCCGCTACAAACGGGCCCATGGCGACAACTGGGAGCGCTTCGCCGATCAGGTGGTTATTCAGCTTAACGATACGCACCCGGCCATTGCGATCCCCGAATTAATGCGGATTTTGGTCGACAGGGCTGAGATGGACTGGGACAGCGCGTGGGAAATCTGTACCCAAACCTTCGCGTACACCAATCACACCTTGTTGCCAGAAGCATTGGAAAAATGGCCGGCGCGGATGTTTGAGAAGATCCTGCCCCGTCACCTGGAAATCATCTACGAAATCAATCACCGGTTCCTGGATGAAGTGGATAAGGTATGGCCGAATGACAACGCCATTAAGAGCAAGCTGTCGATCATCGAGGAAGGCAATGACAAGATGGTCCGCATGGGTAACCTGTCGGTGATAGGCTCGTTTGCGGTGAATGGTGTGGCGGAAATCCATTCGCGACTGGTGAAACAGAACCTGTTTCCCGAATTTGACCAACTGTGGCCAGGTAAACTGACCAATGTTACCAATGGCATCACCCCCCGTCGTTGGTTGAAAGCGTGTAATCCGCGCTTGTCTGAACTGATCGACAGTAAGATCGGCCAGGATTGGCCGGTGCAACTGGACAAACTGCAAGGTCTGGCAGATTTTGCCGACGATGCAAAGTTCCAGAAGGCGTTTATGCAAATCAAGCATCAGAACAAGGTGGATCTGGCAGCCGACATCAAAGCGTTGACCGGAGTAGAGGTGGATCCTAACGCCATTTTCGACGTCCAGATTAAGCGTCTGCATGAATATAAGCGTCAACACCTTAATCTGTTGCACATTCTGGCCTTGTATCGCCGACTGTTAGAAAACCCTGGTTATGCAATGACGCCGCGGGTATTCCTGTTCGGTGCCAAAGCGGCGCCTGGCTACAAACTGGCCAAGGATATCATTTACGCCATTAACAAGGTGGCAGACAAAATCAACAATGATCCCCGCGTAAACCAGAAGCTTAAAGTGGTTTTCCTGCCCAACTACCGTGTCAGTCTGGCGGAGAAAATGATCCCGGCGGCCGACGTTTCGGAGCAGATTTCCACCGCAGGTAAGGAAGCTTCGGGCACCGGTAATATGAAACTGGCGCTCAATGGCGCATTAACCATTGGTACGTTGGACGGCGCGAATATTGAAATTGCCGAGGAAGTGGGCGATGACAATATCTACATCTTTGGACTCACCGTAGAAGAGGTTCAGGCGCTCAAAGCCAATGGCTACAACCCTTATGATTATTACTATGAAAACAAAGAGTTGAAAGCCATTCTGGATTGGTTGGAAACGGATTATTTCACCCCCGGAAAACCCGGTGCACTGGCCTCATTGAAGCATTCACTGCTCGACGGTGGCGACCCGTACCTGGTGCTGGCAGATTTTGCGTCTTACTCAGATGCCCACAAGGCCCTGGACAGTGCTTATCAGGACAGCAAAGGCTGGGCACGAAAAGCAATCCTGAACACCGCCCGTATGGGTAAGTTTACATCGGATCGTTCTATTCAGGATTATGTGGATAGAATCTGGAAGCTAAGTTCTTGTAAAGTTGAATAAAAATGGCGTAATACTGAAATAAATGGTCGTTTAACGTCACTTTGAATGCATAAAAGCCCAAATGAAAATTTGGGCTTTTTTTGTTCAGTCAAAACGGCTAAAATTCGCCCCCTTCGAGACGCTCGTTAGCCGGGCGTCAGGCCGCATGAAGATTGATGAGGAGCTGTATCACCGTCATGGGCGAAAGTCACCGTACGCTGGTCACCATACCTAACCGCTATGCGTTTGTGGATCGCATTGACGGTTATTTGCAACGGAATCGCCGGGCGTCACTGCTATTGATTGATGTGGTGCGGTTTTCCGATGTCAGTACCAGCTTTGGTCATGAAGTGGGTGATCGTATCCTGCTGGAAATTGCCAACCGCATCCAACGGCTGTTTGGCCACGATGCGCTGTTAGGTCGCGTCAGCGGCGATATATTCGGATTGCTGATCCCCGGCTGGCATGGCGAACGTCAGCTACGACATCACTACAACCATCTTGTCGAACACTTCAAAGCGCCGATTTATTGTCAGGATCATGCTTTTCTGGCCGACTTCAATGTGGGCGCTGTGCCCAATGCGCCGGAAAACGGTGACATCATAAAGTTGCTGTCCCGTGCCGAAGGCGCATTGAAGCAAGCCAAAGAAAACCGTTATGACAACCTGTGTATCGCGCGCCTGGAAGACAAAGTGCGTGGCGGTCGGGCATTGGCGCTGAAAGCCGACCTGCAGCGGGCCATGCAACGTGACGAGCTGGAGCTTTATTTTCAGCCCAAGGTGCGCCTGCGGGATCTGAAAATCACCGGTGCTGAATGTTTGCTGCGCTGGAACCATCCGATGGATGGGGTGTTGTTTCCGGGCGCACTCATTGAAGCGGCTGAATCGTACAACATGATGAATGAGCTGGGCTATTGGACAATGACCCAGGCATTTAAACATGCCCTACGTTTTCGCGCGCAGGGCATCGACGTGCCGCTGTCGCTGAACATGTCACCGACCCAATTGTATGATGTCAACTTCATACCGACACTGCGCCAGCTCAGTGAGTCTTACGGAATCGATCTGTCCAGTTTCGAACTGGAGCTGACCGAAGACATCGCGCTGTCAAATTCACTGATGGTAAAGCGTCAGCTGTCCCAGGCCAAAGCCCTGGGGGCACGCATTGCCGTGGATGATTTTGGCAAAGGTTACTCAAACCTGGCTTATATCCGTGACTTGTCGATTGATACCCTGAAAATCGACAAGACCTTTGTCATGGGCCTGAATGAAAATCCTGTTAATATGGCGATTGTTCAGGCGGCGCAATTGATTGCTGCATCGATGGAGTGCGAAATCGTCGCGGAAGGGATTGAGGATCTGGAGCAGCTACACGTGCTGAGGGACTCAGGATTGCGTACCGGGCAGGGTTATCTGTTTTCCCGTGCCGTGCCGGAAGCAGAGTTTATCGAGCTGTATCATCAGGATCTGAGTGTCGGCTCTTCGCTGGCGCATGTTCATCGCACCGGCTAACGCTGCGGCCGTCATCGCCCATACCGCAGGGTAGGGCATTCGAACAAATAATAACTTCTAGAATGGGTTCACTATGATTGAACAGTCACTGCAACAACAGGGTGGTTTTCTGGCGCGTTCTCGCACCACCCCGGATGATTTTTCCAGCCCTTTACAGTTTACCCTTAACAATGGCACACAGGTCGACATCAGTGCCGAGGGGATCATTGCATTTACGCCTGCCCAGCCGGGGGATAAAGATATCGTGTTGTCCTGTGGCGTGCACGGCAATGAGACGGCACCTATTGAGATCTGCGACGAGATGGTGGACGGGATCCTGACCGGCAAGCTCAACCTTGCTCATCGTGTGTTGTTTCTGTTCGGTAACCTGCCAGCCATGGACATTGCGCAGCGCTTTGTGGAAGAAAACATGAATCGTCTGTTCAGTGGCGCGCACAGTGAAGCGCCTGGACTGGTGAACGCCGAACGTCGTCGTGCCAAACAGTTGGAAGACGCGGTGGAAGCCTTTTATGCCAGTGCGCCTGAAGGCAACCGAACGCGCTATCACTACGATCTGCACACCGCAATTCGGGCATCGAAAAATGATAAGTTTGCGGTCTATCCCTTGTTGCATGACCGTCAGCACAGCATCGAACAAATCCGTTTTCTGGGCGCGTGCGGCGTCACTACGATCCTGTTGTCTGAGAGTCCGACCACTACCTTCAGTTACTTTTCATCGACCCGTTTTAACGCCCACGCGTTTACCGTGGAACTGGGCAAAGTCCGTCCTTTCGGCGAAAACGACATGCAGCGCTTTGCCGCCGCTAAAGACAGTCTGACACGACTGGTCAGCGGTCAACCCGTTACCTTGCCGGCCTTTGATGAGCGCTTTTTGGTCTATCGGGTTAATCAGGTGATCAATCGCACGAAAGAAGATTTTCGATTGAATTTCGACGATGATACCCCTAATTTCACCGATTATAAGCAAGGCGATGTGTTGGCTGAAGAGTCGGGGGCGGTCTATCGTGCAACACAGGATGGCGAGGCTATCGTGTTCCCCAATGCCAATGTGGCACTGGGCCAACGGGCGCTGTTGACGGTGGTGCCAACCCGATTGGAGCCATAAATCATGCCTGACTTTACACTCCATCCTCAACTCGCAGCGGATACCCTGTTGGTGGGTGACCTGCCGCTGTGCCGTGTGTTGTTGATGAATGACGTTCAGTTCCCCTGGTGTATTCTGGTGCCAAGGGTTGGGGGGATTACCGAAATCATTGACTTGTCAGAGCAACAACAGCACCAGTTATGGCAAGAGTCGGCACAACTGAGCTTGCAATTGCAGAGTCTATGTCAGCCTGATAAGTTAAACGTCGCTGCGCTGGGCAATATGGTGCCTCAGTTGCACATACACCATATTGCACGCTTTCGAGACGATCCGGTTTGGCCGAAACCTGTTTGGGGAAATATTTCAGCCAAACCCTATGGCCCGGGCGAGGCAGAACAGTTGATAAACCGTTTGCGGGAAGGCCTTGGACTGGCCGCCTGCTAATCAAGGAGAGACCCTATGTTGGTAACAACAACCCCCACACTGGATGGCAAAAAAATTGAAAAGTACCTCGGCGTCGTGGTCGGAGAGGCCGTCATGGGGGCAAA
Source organism: Fluctibacter halophilus (assembly GCF_020687825.1). Classification (GTDB taxonomy): domain Bacteria; phylum Pseudomonadota; class Gammaproteobacteria; order Enterobacterales; family Alteromonadaceae; genus Fluctibacter; species Fluctibacter halophilus. The sequence goes on along the minus strand of NZ_JAJEWP010000001.1, from coordinate 1,484,026 downwards.
TGTGTTTAAAGACATTTTTGCGTCTATTCGTGACATCGTCGGGGGCCGTTCGGGGTCTTACGAAGATGAACTGACCAAAGCACGCAAGATTGCATTTCAGGAACTGACCCAGGAAGCCAATCTGTTAGGCGCGAATGCTGTGGTCGGTATCGATATCGATTATGAGGTTGTGGGTCAGAACGGCAGTATGCTGATGGTCAGTATTTGCGGTACTGCCGTACGCTACAGTGATGCCGGCTAGCCATTAGCTGATCAGAAACTGCTGATAAATCTCTGCAATGTGCTGTGGGTCTACCCAGCGGTGACCCGCGGCGCTGAACCTTTGCAGGGCATCATCGTCAGGTAAGCTGAAATACTGGCCTGCCGATGGGTCCTGTTGAATACTATCCGGTTGCTTACCTTTCGCCAACTGAGCGACGACCTGACACAGGCGGTTGACCCCTGGTGGATACAGTGACAACACATTCTCCAGATAGCTATTGTGCTGATTGAGTGGCTGACGATCGACCGCTAACACCGCGCCGGTGTCGATACCGGCGTTTTCAATCCAGTGCACTGTGGTGCCAATATGGCTGGCCTGGTGCAACATCGACCAGAACGTCGCCATCACGCCACGGTAGTCAGGCAAAATGCCCGAGTGCAGATTCAGTACACCATGCTCAGCCAGGGCAATGGTGGCGGGCTGCAGTATTTGCCCGAAACGGATACTGAGCAATAGCTGAGGCGTGACGTTAGTTAATTGTTGGTGGGCCTGGGGCGTGTTGATGGCCTGAATGTCCAGCCATTCTAAAGGGTAGTGATCGGACAGCTGATCCATATTCAACAACTGGCTTCTGCTGCCGTTTGCCGGTGAAAGCAATTGGTTGAGCAGGGTCTGTTCATAGAACGCCAGTGTGGCCAGTGCCGGGTGGCGGGCTCCAGAACGGCCAACCCGTTCGCTGAGCACGCCGAACAAGCGGTGTTCTTGCAATTGTGGCAACAGGTGGTTGAGCGCAACCACACTGGCAAGGTCGCGGTTGACCAGCAACACGATGTTCACGGTGTTTGATCGTCTGATTGATCTGACTTTTTGGCCGGCCGCTTGGGCCAGTCATCGTCATCATCCCAGGCGGGTTTGGGGTTTGGTTGGTTTTTGTCGAAGCCTTTCGGGATCGGGAATTTACTCGAATCCCTCAGCAGCAAAAGGTTGCCGACCACCAGGCCCAGTACCAATGCAATGATCCCCACTATCATCCAGACGCTCATGGTGTGTCTCCCTGATTGAGTGTGTAACGCGAGAACAACGCCTCGATGTGCGCCAGTATACAGGCTTTACCCGCGATATCTTGCTCAGCAATGGCATCGGCCAGAGGCTGAACGTCGAGTAACCCTTCGATCTGCTGCGCAACCGGTGAATAACTCAGGTGCCAGGGTTCCACGGCGACACCACCGGTATAGGTTTGATAGGGGCGGGTGAATCCAAACTGCGCTGCATGTTCAGTCAACCATTGGTTGAGTGTTGCACAGGGGCCATCAGTGTCATACTCCGCACTGATCAACTGAAAGTCATGATTACGTTGTGTGACCTGCTGGCGGTCAAACACATCCATGTCTGTGCCCCAATGGTGTCGGCTGCCGCCGGGCAAGGCGGAAAAGGTCAGAATGTGGTGCAGTTTTTCGACGTCGGTGAGATCACTGGCGCTGACCGGATTGTCGTTCAGATCCCTGATCACGGTAATGCCCAGCCATTTGTTATTCCAGATCCGGGCCTGGTGGTGAAAGTCCCTGAAACCACTGACCAACTGGCAATCGACACCGTCATCCTGTGCCGCCTGTTGTAAGGCGCTGAATGCCTGTGCGGCCTTTGGGTGAAGACGGTGGCGCTGGTCGACATTGACCACGTGCGTGCAATCCAGCCCGAGCCACTGTCGCGTGGTCAGCACAGTAAATGCTCCATAATACGTTCGTACATCAGTGCCAATTGCTCAAGGTCGTCGATTTTAACCTGTTCGTTAACCTTGTGTATGGTGGCATTGACCGGCCCCAGTTCAATGACTTCGGCCCCGGTAGGCGCGATAAAGCGTCCGTCGGAGGTGCCACCGGCGGTGGATAATTCGGTGCAATGGCCGGTTACTTCTTCAATCGCCCGCTGGGTGGCATCCAGTAGCTTGCCATGATCGGTCAGAAAGGGCTGGCCGTTGAACGTCCAGTCGATATCGTACTCCAGCGCGTGGCGGTCGAGTACCTCATAAACCCGTTTGATCAGCGCCTGGTCGGTGACTTCGGCGGAGAAACGGAAATTAAACAACACATCCAACTGGCCGGGGATCACATTACCTGCTCCGGTTCCGGCGTGAATGTTGGAAATCTGGAAACTGGTCGGCGGGAAGAAAATATTGCCATCATCCCAGTGGGTCTGCGCCAATTCGGCTAATGCGGCGCTGGCTTGATGAACCGGGTTTCTGGCCAGGTGAGGGTAGGCCACATGGCCTTGTATTCCTTTTACCGTCAAGGCACCGGTAAGCGAACCCCGTCGTCCGTTTTTGACCACATCGCCGACACGTGCGGTGCTGGACGGTTCACCGACCACACACCAGGTGATTTTTTCCTGCCGCGCTTCCAGGGTATCAATGACCCGGGTAGTACCGTTGATAAACGGGCCTTCTTCATCGCTGGTGATCAGAAAAGCAATACTGCCTTTGTGATCCGGGTGTTTGGCCACAAAGCGCTCGGTGGCAACCAGCATCGCCGCCAGGCTGCCTTTCATGTCGGCGGCACCGCGACCGTGCAGATAGCCATCAATCTCGGTGGCTTCGAATGGCGGGGTTTGCCAATCCTGCTCAGGCCCGCTCGGCACCACATCAGTGTGGCCGGCAAAACAGAATACCGGACCGTCAGTGCCCCGTCGTGCCCACAGGTTGGTGGTGTCATCGAACACCATGCTTTCAATGTTAAAATCCAGCGGCGCCAGACGGTCTGCCATCAGGGTCTGACAACCGGCATCGTCAGGGGTGACTGAGCGACGGTTGATCAGCGCTTTTGCAAGGCCAAGTACACTGTCGGTCATGACAACACTGCCGCGTATTCAGGTGCTTTAAACCCCAGCAGATACTGGCCCTGATGGATCAGTACCGGGCGCTTGATCATCGCCGGATTTGCCAGCATCAACGCGATGGCTTTATCGCGGTTGAGATCCTGCTTGTCGGCCTCATCTAGTTGACGAAACGTGGTCCCGCGCTTATTGAGCAGCGCTTCCCACCCTAATGCGGCCTCTGTTTCACGTAACCAGCTTTCTTCCAGTCCGTCCTGACGATAGTCATGAAACACATGTTCGATGTTGTTATCCGCAAGCCATTTGCGGGCTTTTTTAATCGTGTCGCAGTTCTTGATGCCGTACAGGGTGGTCATAGTGATGGTTGTTCCTTGATTGGGGTAACAGAATAGCGGCAACTATAACCAGATGTGCAAATCAGCGCAAAGGTATCAGGCGTTGATTTGACGGTCAGAGATACAGGGACAATACCTTGTCTTGTCCCTGCTGGACTTGTCCGTAATGGGGCACCACAGTTTGCATGCGCATGCTGTTAGGCACAGTCAGTGTCCATAGCGGGTTTTGTAGTGTTCGGTTGACGCTGGGCAGATCAACGCTGATCAGCACTTGCCCCTGTGATACCTGTTGTCCTTTGCCGACCTGGCAACGAACGCCCTGGCCGTGCAGCGCCTCAGGATCCGGTTGCAGAGACATCATCAGTTGTACCCCTTGCTGACTGCGCAGACACACTTCAGTGCCCGCTTCAGCGATGAAGGTGACGGTGGCGTCAAATGGCGCTACCAGAGTCGAACCGGTTAGACGCAGGGCGACACCATCGCCACAAAGCTGTGCAGAAAACAGCGCAGAATGCGCCTGAGAGAGCTCAACCGTTGTACCGTGAGCCGGACTGGCAATGTCTATGTGGGCCTTGTAGGCCTCAGGCGCTGTATCGGCCAGCCTGGACAGGTGAGAGGTCACAGAATGACTTTGTAGCCATCGTGTTCCAACGCTTGTGTCGCTGTGTCGAGATCTTTCTGTTTAACCAGAAAGAAGTCAGTTTCAAACGTGGAGACAATGAAAATGCTGACTTTGGCGCTGGCCAGCACGTTGCCGATTTGCGCCATGATGCCGACCATCGACAGTTGCAGTGGCCCAAGGACCTCTAGTACACGCCAGTCGGAGTCACTCTCTTCGGATTCAATGTGCACGGCTTCCGGTACCACAATGGACAGTTCTTCATGGGTTTTACCGATGAAGTAAAGGGATGAGTTGAGCACCTGCTGCGGAATTTCTGCGCTGACCGGTAAACTGTGGATCGTAAAACGATCCGGCAGAACGGCGAGTGTTTGTTTTGGCATCTTACATCCTTGGAAACCGTATAACCCTATTTTGCGGGCTTCTTGGCGCAAGTCAATAGGTAAAAAAAACGCTCGTTGCACAGTGGGGTTATCCACTAAAACTGTGGATAACCTTGTTGAGTACTGTCTGGAAAGTCTGTAACTCAATGAAATATAAAGATTAAAATGGATTGGTCGGTATTTCGGCAATCCTTTCCTGTGGATGAACTACCCTAAGATCGGGCAAGTTACCCACAGATCAGGAGATCGATCATGAACGAACATCAACAAGGCAAAATGGCATGGATGGATCTGACCGTTGACGATGCCGACGGGGTCAGTGCGTTCTACACTCAGGTACTGGGATGGCAGGTAGAGAATGTTGGGATGGGCGATTACAACGATTATGCCATGAAGCTGCCTGGCAGTGATTCGCCAGTGGCCGGCGTGTGTCATGCCAGGGGAACGAATCAGGATGTGGTTACCGTATTTCGTGGTGGATGATTTAGCCCAGGCTATACAGCGGGTTGAACAATCCGGCGGGCACTGTGTGACGATAGAGAAGTGCATGGGTAACAGTCGCTACAGGGTTGTTGCCGATCCAGCCGGTGCGATGAGTGTGTTATATCAGCAATAGGCTTATTCACAGGGTTTATATACCGTGATTATTCTGGGTGTGTTGCAAACTGATTTGAGGTTGCTACATTAGCGGCCCTGACGAAAACCTTGGAATGACAACGTGCTGGATTTTTATGCTGGTCCAGAAGCCATGTCGCGACTTCAGCGAGACGGATTCGGACCCGAATTGTTTGATTATGTGCTGGGGGCATCTGGCGGTCCGAAGTGGTTCGTACTGGCCGGTCTTGATCGGGTCGTGTTTCCCGAATTTTTTCGCGGACGTCAGCGTCCCCTAAACGTCATTGGCTCGTCGGCCGGCGCGTTTCGATTTGCCTGTTTTGCCCAATCTGATCCACTGGCCGCAATCAATCGCCTCGCCGATCGCTATTCTCACACCGTCTATTCGGCCAAGCCGGATGCCCGTGAAATTACCCTGAAGGGACTGGAGTTGCTCGACTATGTGTTGGGTGACCAGGGCGTGGATGACATCATTAATAATCCCGTGATCAAAGCCCATTTTATCGTCGCCCGTTGCAAAGGGTTAACCCGCTTTGAAGCAAAACCTCTGCAGATGGCCGGTTTGCTGGCCAGTGCCGGTGCCAACGCGCTGAACCGTCGCTGGTTACAACGGTTTTACGATCGGGTATTTTTTCATGCACCGGACAGTCAATTGTCGGTGACGGATCCCGCCGGGATGTCGAGCCAGTTTGTACCGCTCAGTAAAGCAAACCTTGCCTCGGCACTGATGGCCTCGGGCTCCATTCCAATTGTCATCGAGGGGGTGCCCGACATCAATGGTGCACCTAAAGGCATGTACCGGGACGGTGGCATTGTTGACTACCACTTCGACCTGCAATTTGGTCCCCAGGATGGCCTGGTGTTGTATCCCCATTTCTACAAGCGTCCTATCCCGGGATGGTTTGACAAATCGCTGGGTTATCGACGTCCCCATCAACAAAGCTATGACAAGGTAGTGATGGTTGTACCATCGGATGACTTTGTAGCGCGGTTGCCGTACGCCAAGATCCCGGACAGAAAAGATTTTGAAAACCTCGACGCTGACACGCGGATCCGCTACTGGCAAACCGTACTGAGTGAGTCCGACCGCTTGGGAGAGGCCTTTATGCAGGCTGTTCACAACGATGAGGTTGTTTCCCGATTGAAACCGCTGCCGTTTATCTGATGGGGAGGCCGCTGAGTAACATGGCGGTAAAGCCAATCATCACGGTAAGCACCATGCTCAGCAGGGTGCCATACATTACGTATTCGGTCAGTTTGCGATCGTTTTTGCTGCGCAGGTCGCCAAACCGGAAAATGGATTTTGCGGCCAGCAAGAACCCGATCCCGGCGTATTGCTGGGTAAACAAAAACGTCAGTACCAGCACCCGTTCAAGGTAGCCAATGTGCTCACCGGCAGCCATCAGGCTGTAAGGGGTTTCTGCGTCATTGGAAAACTGAGGGTCCCACTGACGCAACAGCAGGGTGATCATGACCGCACAAGGACGCAGGATCAGCAAATAAGCAATCAGCAGTACCAGTGTTTTAACCGATAAGCCGTCGGCCAGAATCGCCCCCAGGGTTGCGTAATTCTGGGTAAAGTCCAACCACACCAGTAGGATGATCAACAGGTGGGCGGCCTGATCGAGCAGGAAGTAGCGGGTCTGGTCTGGCAGGTAGGACTTAATCACATCGGTGACATAGTGGGTCACTCCGATCAGCAGAGCCAGGACGAGCGCAGGAAACACATCATCCCAGCCAAATTGAATGACCTCATAGCTGATTAGCCACACCGAAGCCAGCGCGGCGTGTACACCGGCATGCCAAACCAACGCCGGGCTGCGGAAATGTCGGGTATTGCGTGACGCAATCCAACTGCGTGGCTGAAGGTAAAAGTCGGCAATGATATGGCTCAGTATCAGTCCGGTTAACAAAACACTATCTGTCATCCCCGAGGGCTCCCAATGTGGTGGAACAATAGTTCAGCATGTCTTCAATCAAACCATAGTTTGACTGGTTCAGGAGTTTGGTGACATTGACCCTGGAGGTGCCCAGTGCGTCTGCCACAGATTGATGTTGCCGTGAAGTGTCTGTGAAGTAAACCGCTAAGGCTTGTGCTTGACGGACGGTGGCCTGGGTAAGGAGTACATCAAGACAACGGACGATAAGCACGGTAGCCTGAGTGAGACTGTTGGTATGCAATTGCAATCTTTCTTTATGCATATTATCCAGACCTTTGCCCGAGGCGATAAAGGCTGAACCCGTGGCATTGGCCAGTGGTGCTGCAGGGTTGTCGACGTTGCCGATACCGATGCTGATACGACAATCACTGGCCACCGATTTCAGGCTAAGTCTGAGATGGGTCGCCACAGCCACTGCCTGTGTTGCATCTGGCAGTTTGACCTGAAAACTGTCGCCACGAAACACCAGGCTTTCAGCGTGGAAGCCTTGTTCAATCGATGCCAGAGTGCGATTGAGCTGCGTTGTCACGCGAGTGAAACCCTCACGTGACAGGGTGGTTGATTCAACTATGTCGCCGGTCAATACGGCAAACAGGGTATTCGATGCTGTCATAGTGGTCTCTGCATGATGACTGTTTAAAAGTAACCTTATGTGGTTACAAAGTCAAATGTAACTATATATGGTTACTTTGGTTGGTGGTGCAGAGCCAGGCTGATTGTTTTTAGTCCACCTTGGCGGTTTTGTCAGCAATCAAACCGGCAAGGGTGATTTTTCCCTTGAACCGTCTGTGTAGGGCGTATATTATACGCGCCGCTTCAGCAATGAAGTGATGTCTATTCAGTGCGTCCGTAGCTCAGTTGGTTAGAGCACCACCTTGACATGGTGGGGGTCGGTAGTTCGAGTCTACTCGGACGCACCACTTTTCCTGGCTTGTAGCCGACCGCTTAAAAAGCGGACCCTATCCGGACCCTATCGGGACCCTAATACAGTATTCAAAAAACCTTCAATTCCCCGGCTGGAACACGTACCCATTCAACGTGGTTTTCCTGATAAACCTTGGTTGATTTCGCATCCGCGTGCGCTGCCCGTGACTGTGGATCCATTCCTGCTTTTGTGAACAGGTGAATAGAAAGCGCCCGTATCTCATGAAACGTTGGACGCTCCTCCTTTTTTAAGTTCTCGCGCACACCCAATTCATCACGGACCTTTGAAAACGCTTTGCTGATGTATTTGCTCGATACTTGTGTTGGGTGATCGCAACCTTCGCCTATTTGATTCGGATAACGCCCGATACGATGAACGATGTACGGACTAAGCACTTTGTCCGATCGGCTTTGTTCAATGATGTTTTTCAGGGCCTGGGTGATAGGTATCTCAACCCGCGATGATTCTTTGGTTTGCACTTTCTGACGGTGGATCCGCATATAGCCGTAAACCAAAACACCATCTATGATCTCTGGCTGTTTCAGGTAGCGACAATCCCGGTATTTTAACCGGCTAACCTCCAATGTCGCGTGGGTTGTCTGTATGGCCAGCTCCATGGCGATCTTTAAAAAGTCTGGCGCTACGCTGTGGATCCGCTGAAAGTCTTCCAGCTTTAGCCTGCGACGCTTCTTGGCTTCCAATTTGCGTGGCTTCTTATCGTCTGCCCAGTTCTTTTCCATGGCCGACATATCAACCAGGTAACTGAACACCTTGCGTAAGAAACTGATTTTCCGGTTGTAGGCTTCCGCACTTGCGCCGGCGGCAAATTCATCAAGGAAGTCGTTTACCGTTTCGAGCGTGATCGCTTTGCTGTAGGTGTTGCCTTGCTGCTCAAGCAGTTTGTCGCAATTACTGATGAAGGCATCAAATACACGCTTGCTTAGCGATTCCTCACGCTGCACACGCTTGATCACTTTCGGTAGCCAGTAGGATAGGGGTCTGTTGTACTTGTCGGACTGCTCAAGCGCTTTCAGGGATGGATTACGGTACTCTGCATTGAATAGCCGTGCAGCCTCAACAGCGTCCATCCGGTTTGTTCCTGGCGGAAACCAGAAGTCTTTGCCGGTCGGGTAGCGATATCTGAAACGAGTTACACCACGCTTTTTAACCGGTGACAGTCCGGTGGGCATATCCTGATTGTCGACTTTCTTTTTCCGTGGAGCCATTACGCTGCCTTCGCTTTAGCCTTCATTTGCTCGACCAGTTCCTGAACCTTGGTCTTTTCCACTTCTTCAATGTAGATCAAGTGCCGGCCGGTTGGGGTGATCTCTACCCGCGTACCCGGTGGCATTTTACCTTTCTTGATCCAGTTAAGGACAGTTTTGCCGGTAATACCACCTTTCCAGACTTCTGCGGCATACTCTTGAGGGGTAAGTGCGATAGTCATGCCGCATCCTTAGCCTGTTGGCGTAGTTGGTTGGACAACCTAGCAAACCACATTGAATACTCGTACCACGGGTCGCCTTTCTCAGCGTCAACGTCATTATCACCGTGTGTAGAGGGGTCGTATTTGGTGAGCACAATGATTCCGGCCTCTTCACATGCCTCCTGAATATCAAGCGCATTATAGTCACACCCTGAAAACATGCATTCAATCGCGCTTTCTACAACATTGGCTAGAACCAACACCCGTTGCCGCTCTGCTTGTAGTTCCTGTTGCAGTTCGTCGATTTCGTGGCGGAATTCACATTCCTGACCTCCGTATTTATCAACTTCCTCAGCGAGCAGCCGCGATATTTTTTCTATCAAGCGATGCATTTCTGAAAGTTTTGCGTCTTTTGCATAATTTTCGCGCTGTAGCTTGGCAAATTCTTCTTCCTGAATCTTCACGATTTCGACCAGCTCTTTTTGGGATTTGTCTTCTACGTTGTGGGTAGTCATGATGCCTCCAAAGCGCATGTTGCGTTATACGCGCTCTCGTCGCTGTCAGCATAGAGGTGTTCGAGGGCTTTATCGATGCGGTCGCGCAGCTTCGCATTTGATTCACGCAACCTCTGATTTTCTTCATACATTGCGATATGTGTTTTGATGTCGGACAGCAGCGTAACGTCTTCTTCGCATTCGTCACACGCCTGCCAAGACTCACCATCCCAAACAGCCCAAAAGCGAGTTAGAATTCCATTTTCGTGCGTGGCGAACTTTCCATAATAATCACCAGATGCTTTCCCCGCGCCGAAAGCGTCAGTCGGCGCGCCACCCACAACAGCGCAGTAGCGCTGGTATTGTTGTTCGTTAATTGTGGTCACTGGGTTTCTCCTGCATCATCAGGTAAACAATCATTGCGGCGCGCAGGGGGTTTGTAGATACGTGCCGCAGCCCTTCCTCACTATGCCAAAAAGCGCACCATAATTTTGAGTTTGAACCTTGTGACCAAATGCTGATTTTATTCTCAACAATAATTGGCCATGCGTCTGATGGGTTGTTGCAATAACATGGTGTTTTAAATGTAAAATCATTTTGACCTGCTGCATCACACCAATAAAGCTCGTCATGCTCTTCGTTATACTCAGCAAACTCAAACTTCGGGTTTGATTTAACAAAAACCAATCCGTTAATCTCAGAATCACTCATGCTATGGTAGTCTTCATTGGTCATTGCTGTACTCCGCATGGCATTGTTGGTGGTCGTGGTGGCGTTTGTGGTCTGCCGGGTGGCTTATCCTTCAACTGTTTTCTTGTTTCTTTGGCCCACTTTTGCAATCGCCCCTTTATCAACAAGCTGCATTGCTTTATTAGGTCGTCAGCAATCAGTTCTGCCATCTGGTCTATTGCCCGCTCTTGTTCACTGGTCATTGTCATTCACCTTGGTAACCGGGAGCAGTTTTGTCAGAACCTTCCACGACGATTCCAGCTTTCCGTTGAAAACAGGTGAGGGTGCATAATCATCCAACCCAGATGTGTAATACTCGTCATCGTGGAAAACGCTGCACCGGGCAACGACACTGTCTGGCCAGTTTCCAAGCGTGAAGTCGTTGAATGAACACGTTGGCGGTTCGCACATGGTGGTTACATCCACTGTCAGTTTGCCATCGTATTTATCAAGGAATTCATGGAATTCACTTTGTGTTACTGGTGTGTATTTACTCATTGCCATTCACCTTGTGCTTGCATTTGTATTCGGCTGGCGCGTGACATTTACTGTTGTCCCCAACACAGTTGTAATTACACGCTGCGAAAACAGCTCGACCACCTATAGTCCAATTACCCGGCAGCACTCCATCAACCTTACATCGGAATATCTCTTTGTTATTGGTCATTGGGTTACACCTCCACACCTGTGGCATCAAAAATTCTGCCGATAATTTGCCAGTATTGGTTGTTAGTTATGCGCTCCAGCTTGCGCTCAACATCTGAAACTTGGTCCAGTCTTTGGATGCCGGCAACACTATCCCATCGCTTCTCATAACCAATGGGCGGATATCGTCTCGACGCCATGCTCTGCCCACTGGATACAATGACGACACAAGGCCATGGGGGCCACTTATAGTGCCAATATGGGCTGCTGCTATTGGTCATTGGCTTGTTCCCGATAGATATACTTGCCAGACGACTGGTCAAAGTCTGGGTCACCTTCAATGTCAACAGGGTCAAAGTGAATGATTCTCTGTGTTTGTGCGTGCAGGCAACTGATAACTTGTCTGCCGTCCTTGCCAAATGAAATAGAAACAACCTCGTACAACTCAGAGCTATACAATTCGTCACTCTTCATTACATCTCGGCAAACAATTTCACCAATACCAAACTTGCTTTCAAATTTCATACCTCACCTCACTCTACTCTGGCACGTTGTGTGCTGTTGGTGGATCAAGCTTGCCGGATTTCATTGCGTCGTAGATTGCGCCGAACGATTTATCATTTGGTTCACCACCGGCTTCATAGAAGATTTTTGACAATTCCTCAATACCTTTGTCGCGTGGTGATTTTTCGGGGATTGGGCGGAAGCATTCTTGTCTATTCATTACATCGTAGCCACCGTCTATGCGATAAACGAAACCGCCTAAATCGTCTGGGCCAACGGCAAAGCAATTCATCCATATTCCTGTCAGTCTTACTTGACAGTACGTTTGCGGAGGCGGAAACTCACCGCGCTCGTGCCATGATTGTTCTGTTTCGGGCTGTCGGGTGATGATTGTTACTAATTTATTTACCTTGAGCGGTTCTGGAACATAACCAATCGATTTGACCGGCGCCATTTTATTCGAATCTCCACAACCAAAACTACCAAGGCACAGGAAAACATGATCAGCCCACTCCGGCACAACCAGCTCACCGGTGTCTTTATGGGTGGATTTGAACACCCAATCGTGCAGGGTGATTTCTATAGGTTCACAACCATTGCAAAATAAACCACTCGACGTAACACAGCACGGCCAATTGTTAGAAAATCCTTGGCCATAAGGCCATTTATTATACCCCGCCGCAACCGCCACAGCTTTCATCAATTCGTATTCTGTCTCGTTTGCTGGCTTGCAACACTTGCCTTCGAGTTTCATTTTGTCACCTCACGCTACCCTGGCACGCAGATGCGCCCAGTCCATTTCTTTAAATTTCTCAACCACGGCCATGAACTCGTTAACCCTGCTCAATGTCCGCCTGAAATTGGATAGGTCTACCTCAAACCTAAACACCACATCTGATTCACTAGCCCCATGCACCAGGTGTTCATACAGAGCATTACGCATGGGCACACTCTGTACTCGTACCTGTGAGAGCATTAGATCAACACGTTCACGGCTTTCGGCACCGGGGGCTAGGTAGTTCATGCGGCTTTACCAAATAACGCTAGGCGCCATGCATCAGCATTGGTCATGGTCCTGCCAGAGATTGCTTTAACCCTGACCTTTCTGTTGGGGAGTTCGGTTACTTCGATTTGGTACTTTTTACTTTGGCGTATGTTGAATAGCAGGCCACTGGCGCTTGGTGCGCTGATACCCATTTCCGCACCCAATTTCCCAGCGGTATACCAACCACCAGTTGAGAGCATGATTTCTGCTGCTTGAATTGTTCTGTTCACAATCATTCCTCCTCGACACTCGTTGCTTGCGACATATAAACCAGTAGCCCATCGTCATCCACCCATTCACCGGATTCGAGCAGTTCCGTTTGGCACCCATCGCATACTGTCTGTATGTCGCCCAGCAAATCCTGAAGGTGGTTAGCTTTGTGCTCGTGACAGAAGTACTTTTCGCAGCTGTATTCATCTTCGCCATGCATTCGGCCACAGACATAATCCAAGCCACGGTCAATCTTCTTGTTGCACCCAGGGTGGTCACAGGTGGCGGGTATCGCATAGCCAATTGCACGGCCCTGGCTGTCGGTTCCACAGTTTGCATATCCCACAATCACTCCCCCTATTAAAAAATTGACTCTTGAATCGGTTCACGAGGTTCCGAACGGTTGGTTACATCGACTACCTCAATCAGTTCTTCTGCCGAATATCTGTTACATATCTGCGTTGAGAAACACTCAACCCCATACATTGAGCAAATGCCAAAAGGTATCCGGGCGCCGTAGGCAACAGCGCTGCTAAATTCATTGGTTACCTGGTGAGTGCTATCAAAGTCCCGGCCAATGGGGTTGAAGTGGATGCAACTAACGCAAGCCTTTGGCATGCAGATCTTGTTCACGCTGCTACCCTCCGATAAACACCGCGCACGAAGTCGATGTACTGTGTTTCCATCGCACCGGCACCAACCCCGTATTCAATGAAGCAGGAAAGGAAGTTCACACCGGTTTTCTTTGTTTTGCCGTCCACCTTCAGGAAATTGTACCGGCCATCAGGGATAAACACGCGGGTCGCTTTGCCGCGAACATGATCGCGCCACCAGTTCGTAGAACGGTCGTAGGGTGTAAGGCAAACAACAGGAAGCCCACGGCGAGCGCAGTCAAATGCACGCGACAAGAACGCCTCTTTCTGAGTAAAGGGTGGGTTGCACCATGCTGCAGGGCTGTATACTGCGCCCCCAATGGATGGGGTGTTGCGCGTGAACATGGTCTGTAACCAATGCGCCCGTTCAACCCAGTCGACACTTAATGCATTTTCACTGGGTGAGATAAACCGCCCGCACTTGGCGGTCTGTTCTTCTGCACACACATCCAGAATGAAGCGGTAACCGGTGAGCGCCATTGCATCGTAGAAGCAGTCCCACCGTGTACCCCAACGGTCCTTTTCGTCCTGTGCGGTTTTTGAGTTAATCAAGATTGCCATTATGCTGCCTTACCTGTGTTCATGGGGTGTGTGAACCAGTTCTGCCACTTCATGCGCGGCTTCCCATTCATTACGGTCTGGCATCACACGCTTTTTCTTGCCGCCGAATTCACGCTCAACCATAAAGCCTTCCATCTTCTTCCTGGCTGCCTTGTTGATTGATTCGGTAGTTACTCCAAATACTGCAAACATGGTCATTTCTCCTCAGGCCGCTACAGCTTCGGTTAGTTGTGCGTGATACTCAAAGTCCCACGCGAAGTACTTCTGGATGTGCTGTTGTGCCTCGAAAGTCAGATCGTACGAATTCGCCTTTGGCGCTCTATTGATGTGCGGAACGCTAACCAGATCCAAGTCACGTGATAATTGACCCAAGCGCTCGAACGGATAAACCTTGGTACCAAGATCAGGTCTGAGGTAGAAGTGCTGAGACTTTCTGTTTTCAGGAATGGCGTGGTTGACCATGTATTCTGGTTGCACTGAGCCCACCGCGTAAGGACTGGTAAACACTTCGTTATTGCCCAGCACCCAATCAGAAAAGCTCACATTAGCGACACTGTGCCGCATTCTTTCGATGTAATCAGCATCATATGGGCCACTCAATGTCTTTAGGAAATTGAACAGTGACCACAGCCTGTCGATTGGGTTTCTGATAACACCGATCTTTGTCCAAGTGTCGTAGCCTTTTGGGATACCGTCAGCTTCCATGTGGCGGTAGAGCATGAACGCACTCGGATACCTCGCCAACACAGCAGCCTTCAAGCTTTTGCTTGCTGCCTTTGGCACGAGAAGAAGCACCGTTTTTCTCTCTGGAATAATCACCATGGTCACATCCTCCCGCGTTAACCCAGCTTGCCGGGCAACTCAATAGCCAGGTCACCCACTTGGCGCTGAGCGATTACCTCAGCAATCCAATCATCAAAGTCGCTGTCACTATCGTTCCATTCAGAATCGCTTGCTGAATCTGCCATAGCGTTGAGATACCCCTGCTTATGCGCCTCACGCAGTAGTGCAAAGAAATATTGTTCGTCCATTGTCATATCCTCAAAAAAAAGCCCCGGACCGCTTAACCGGGGTAAGGCCCACAGGAATTAAAAGGGAATGTCTTGATCAAAGTCGAAGTCGGGCTCAGCTATCGGCTGGTTGTTGCCTTGCTGCCCATTCCGCGCTTGCTGATAGCCATTGCTCGCCGGTGGCTTTCCCCGTTGGGGTTGGTTTCCCGCCGGCGCAGACTGCCCACCGCTTTGCTCGCGACCACCCAGCATTTGCATGCTGTCTACGATGATCTCAGTGGTGTACCGGTCTTGGCCTTGCTGGTCTTGCCATTTACGGGTCTGCAATTTGCCTTCCACGTAAATCTGTGAGCCTTTGCGCAGGTACTCACCGGCCACTTCCGCCAAACGGCGGTACATGGTCAGGCGGTGCCACTCTGTGCGCTCTTGGAACTGTCCTTGCTGATCTTTCCAGCTTTCACTGGTAGCAATACTCAAATTGGCCACTGCGTTGCCGTTGGTCGTGCACCGGACTTCTGGATCCTGACCGAGATTGCCAACAAGGATCACTTTGTTTACGCCTTTAGAAGCCATTACTTCTTCCTCATAATCGTTTTAAGCACTGGGAATTCCTCACCTTTTTCAATGACGAATTTCATTCCCATGTGGTGAATTTTTCCGTTTTTGACTTCACCCAACTCAAGCGCCTCAAGGGTTACCCGTTGAAGCCATGAATAAAGCCCTTCGTCTTCGTGTTTAGTCTCGTGCCAGATGCGAAGAACGCGAATAGAGGCGTTGTCGATTGCATGACCTGACAACTCAACCTTTGGCATGGTGTCGCCGCGTCGTTCAAACTCAGCTCTGGCAACCTCAGCCATTGGCGCGTTTTCGTTAATCATCCACCGTAGGTAGCTAACAGGAACCTGGGTGATAGGTTGGCCTTTGTGCTTGCCAAAATTGACTAGGACGCCATGTGTGTTCACGCAGCCTCCTGTACGCCGTGTTGCTTGAAGTAAGCAGCAGTACGCTTGTTCAGTTCGTCGTTGAATTGCTTGGAATCAGGCTGAGAGATAGCGGCCACGAAAGCGCTGATCACGTGGACTTCGTGCGCGCCGAGAGTGCGAATTGGTTTTTTAGGCATGAGATCATCAATTGACCCTTTTCTTTGCTCGGCATATTCCTGCCATACGTCTGGTGATGCCGTTTTATGTGCGTCGTGATGCGCTTGTTCTTGCTCACGTAGCATGGTTTCACGTTCTTCACGATTGATGGCGTCAACCAGTAGATCGGACAGCTTACTGGTGACCTCAAAATGGAGTTTTGCCGCTTCTTCGGTCCGGTCCTGGAATGTGTCAGGATCGATACTCATATTGGTCAAATCATCGATAAGGGCTTCTATCACCGAAGAGCTTTCACCAATCGCCTTCATTAAGATGCCGTTCATGTGGTCGAACTCGGCCTGAATTTTGGCCTTACGTTCTTCCTCGGCTCGCTTTTTGGCGTTGTCGACGTCTTGGCATGCCTTTACGAAAGGCGCATACACCGCTTCAAGGCGGTCGATTAGCGGTTTTAACGAACTATCAACCAGCTTCCCAGCTTCGAGAATTGGCGCTTTCAACGTTTTACGAGCATTCTCAAGAGCTGTTTTCACTGGCAGTACGTCACGGCGAACCTGCTTACAGTGGTCGTAACCTTCCTTACTGCTAGCATCCGGTACAATGGAGCTGTACTGAGATTCGATTTCTTCAACCTCAGCCTGGATGGAAGATACAAAGTCTGTGACTTCTGTAGATGCTTGGCGAAGTGCCAGTTCTGTTTTTTCAGTTGATGCTTTCATGATTACTCTCCTGGCCTTGGTTGGTCTGCTGGCTTATCTGTGCGCGTTTCTTAGTTAAAACGGACACGTACTTTTCCGAGTTGAATCCCATTGCATCGCAGCGCGTTTTGACTTTTTCCATCACGCGATTAATGACTGAGATTTTTGCGACTGGGCGCTCAACCAGCTCGATAGCTTCCAGCTCCTTCTTGAACCACTCGTTGAGGTCTTTGTTTTGCTTTTCGAGTTCTGCTTCGCGCTCTTCTTCCGCAGCGATTTGGGATTGAGCGGTTACGCCGGCAACATAGTCCTGATCATCAAACAGGCCCATATGGATGTCGGCGCAGAATCCGAGGTCGGTGAAACCTTTGGTTAATGCGTCTGTACGAACCTTCTTGACGGCTTCGTCATCCACTTTGAGGTAGCCATTACCACCCTTGGTAACGTAGGACTCACGGATGCTGGAAGCGATAGGGAAGGTGCAACGCTCCGAATCAGCAACGTAGTACGCTACGGCGCGGTAATGCAGGATGCATGTCTGGTTTTCAAAGTGCGTGCGTTCGTACTCCTCCGAACCGGTTTCAATACCCCAGCCGCGACCGTACATGCCGAACATTTTGGTAATGAGCCGCTTCTTGTACTGGGCATCCACCATGGCGCGGTTTTGACCAGAAACCTGACCCCATTTCACGTACTTCGGATCGGTTTTCTCAACGCTCTTCCAGAAAGCGATTTTGTCTTGGTCTTGATTACCCATTGGACACCTCCCGGGAAAAGGCACTTCCCTGTGCATCGGAAGGGTAAATCACTACAAGTTCATGTAGTGAGTGGAGCAGACTGCGCAGACCTTGCAAACCCTCGAAGGTTTTATCAAGGATGACGTCTCCATGGTCTTTTATGCGAACGTCCATCACGGTAGGTGTGCTGGAATGTTCTGCAATGGCGACGTCCACGCCCTGTGAACGTAACTTGGACTTTGCCTGATAGATTTGATGTACCAGGTCGGTTTCTGAGCGTCTGTAGCATTCGCCATAGACAATTGTGGTTACTTCGTTCATCGATTACACTCCTGTGTGCATTGGGCTGGCATTGGGTTCCGCGAAAAACGTTGTGCCAGCCGTTTGTGGTGGGGCACCTTCGGGTGCCCTGTTCTTAGTAAGGGATGCTTTCCATGTAGGCGTCTTCGGCCATGGCAAGCTCGTCACTGCCGCGTAAGTCGGCAACATGCTGTTGCCACAGCGCACACATGGCTTGCTGCCAGTCCTCAGAATCAAGAAGAAATTGCCAGGAAGGGTCACCGCACAGGCTCTGCCCATCACGTCCGCAGATTTCCTTTACGTAGGTCAAATCCGCGTCCAGGCAGTCACTGAACACCAACGTCACACCACCTTTCAGGGTGATAACACCAGCGTTGCCGGTTTTGTCGTTCTCAGCGTCAACCAACAGGCCGTTGCGTGGGCGGGTCATGTTATCGACCAGGGCCGTAGCAACCAGTGAGGGGCTGTAATTGTTTTCTGCTAAATTACTCATCCGATCTTTCTCCTATGAAAGCGCTTAACTTTTTGTGTCGCTTATGTGCAACAGGTTTTGCTTTTGTCGGATTTGTGTGCAATATTGACTTTCTCGGTAAAGAAAACGACCAATAAGGAAAGCACCAAACCACAACCAAATTACCAATATAGTAGTAAGAGTAGTACAACTAAAGTTGTTGTCAACAATTTTTGGTGTTATTATTCGTTGTATTGGTACAACAAACCTTGTTGGTTTGATTGAGCGGTTCTCTGGTAGATTTGATCGACTGTATATAAATGCAGCTAATCAAATGGAGACGACTCATGAAGAACAAAATTGCAAAAGGTTTGGTACTGGTTTTTGGTTTGGGTGTATCGGGTGTGATGCTTGCCCAGGATGTTACGGCAGCAACACCAGAGGACGACACAAGCACGTTTTGTGATCTGTTCCCGATACTGTGTCAGGTAACAACACAGGGTGGTAATGGCGGCGGTGAAGAACCACCTAAGCCAGACTAAGGGATTATGTGGGATAGACTAGTTGAATATCTCGTTTTTATAGACGGCTTTACGCTGGGGTTGAATATCCTGGCGTTATGCCTCTATGTGATGTTCGTTCGATTCAATACGGCGTTTGTGCTGATCGTGGCTTCTGGTGTAGCACTGGATCTCTTTCACCAGATCCTGAAAATCTATCTCAAATCGTTGTTTCATTTCACTGAATACCTTCACCTGATCAACGTCGCCTGGTATCTGTCTTTTGCGATCACTGATCTGATATTTATTGCGGCCATGCTGCATGTAATCAAAACCAAAAACCTTATTAGGGATAGAGCTAGTGATTTGATGCTTGTTGGTTATATGGCATTGGCCTGCCTTCAAGTTTTTAGGTACACAGATCGGATTGCTATCGGCACAGATGTTTTAGGGCCCTTTTACAGCACTGGGGTTGTAATGATAAACGTGACTGTTTCTTGCGTCTTGTTGCTGCATGCTCTTAGGTCAATTTATGTAACCACTGGTTCAAAAGTGGCTTGGTTAATTAACAGGTAGTGGGTATGGATATTCAGTATTACTTTGGTTTGCTCGTTTTACTGCTGGTGTTCTTGGCGCTGGTGAAAGTGGCGTTTTCGTTTGAGCGAGATTTTTTTAAGAAGGCCGGCGCTCAGGTTGACGGTGAGAATGTCGTAAAATTTGAGAGCGCTGAAACCAAAAGGCTCAAGCAATCGGTGCAGTATTTCTTGGAATCAGAACAGGCATTGGCCAATCAGAATTATGATGAATACCTGGTGTTGAAGCAGAAAGCCAAGGAGCTGGCCGTTAAGGTGCAAAAGGCGTCTTAGTTACATAGGTGCGCAAACGCCAATTTCTATATATGGTGTATTGTCAGTGTCTTCTTTATCCTCCCAGTACCCTATAGTGTATGTGGCTATAAAAGCACCTGCTTCAGGAGAAAATTTAAACTCCCCTAAAACACTATCACATATATAGTATCCACCTACACTGATGTAGCACGTATAGCTTGGTAACCCAGTTCCACCCATCCGTAAAACCGCATGTGTGCGATCCTTTTCGATAAAATCATACTTCTCATTATCTTTTAAGCGTCTAACTAAATACTTTTGATCAGCTTTGAAGCCACCCTTGATCCAAACACCATCTTCGTTGCTAAATCCTGTTGCTAAGTCAGAGGTGCAAAAATAGTTGGTTTCGGCATCTGCCTGCACCGCTGGAATAGCTACAACCATCAATAATGAAATAGCCCGAAACTTAAATTTCATCATGTTGCCTTTTTCAAGTCCTGTAGCCCGAGAGCTGCTGTCACATAGTCACCAGTTAGCTTTCCTCTGAGCGATACACCAAAGGCGCGCTTTAGAAGCACTGGGTTAAATTCGTCTGGCGACTTTCCCTGTTGAATGTTGATAGCACGCATGCTGTTGATTGCGTCTGTGAGGGCCGCTGTTGCGTTATCAATGAATTCATCGACATTTTGTGTTGCATCATCTGATTGAGCGTTTACAACGCCATCCATAATCCAATCGAGGCTAACGCCAAGCGCTTTGGCGATATCACGAATGTAGCTTGATTTACCTTCCTGGCTTGATTCAATTTTGGCAATAGTCTGCTGGCTGGCACCAACAATGTCTGCAAGCTGTTCCTGGCTCAAGCCAGCTTTCTTACGAACTTCCCTTACCCGGGAGCCTACGTTCGGCACGATAAAGAATCCCATCAATTTGTTTCCCTCAACTTACAAACTAAGTTGTAGTTTAGCAAACAATCTTGCTTGTATCCAAATTCACCACTATAGTAGTAAATACTACTTTGGTTGTGGGTAAGAAAATGAACCAACTGGAAGCCCTTAAACAAGCTATTCAGATTGTCGCGAACGGTAATCAGTCCGAGTTTGCCAGAAAGCTGGAAGCTGCGTCCGGCAAAAAAGTAAGTCAGCAATTGGTCAGTAAATGGATCAATGAGGCTGAAAAGTGTTCGCATCGCTTCGTCGTTGACATTTCGCAATTAACAGGTGGCGCTATTTTGTGCTCGCAGCTGCGTCCTGACGTCTTCCCGCCCAGCCAAGAGAGTAAGGCGGCATGAACATCAAGCGCATGCTCGCAAAATGGCTTGCTCCCGAAATCAATCGCCAACTTGCCTACTTTTGGCCAGTTCTTCCTGGCGACTGGGTTTATCACAAAGGTTTGAATGAGGAATTCAAGGTTATCTCCGTGGCGCAGCGAACGGCAACGGTAAAGGCGACCGGCTGTAAGCAACGTAAGGTCGCCATTTCTGCCTTACGCACTATCAAACGCAGTCCAAAGCTCAAAACTGAGGAGGCAGCATGAAAACCCACATCACCACCTATTACCGACTCAATCACTTCTTTGGTGGCAGTGCCGCCAATGACGAACACGCACCGGAGGTCGCATGAACGGACGACGAGCAAAAGAGTTACGACTTAGGGTCATCACTGTTACCGGTGAAGATCCGGTTATTGTACGCCGCGAAGATCCATTTGCTGGGGATTTGTCAGCTTCAAGAATGCAATTAGTGCCAGTGTATTCAAAGCCAAAGCTTGATCAGTTGTTCGGCACTGTTATTGAGCCACCACAGGTTCTCTACAGGAACAACAAGCAGACGGTAACCGATCTACGCGCACCTATGCGTCATTACAAGGTGGTGAAGCGTGAATACTACCGCTGAGCGTCGCAAAGGCTATCGCCGCATGCTGGTGCGTGATTGGGTAAAGCGCCACATCACAGAGCTTGCCTGGTTGTGCCTAACCGTCACCGTAACCGCCATGGTGTTGATCCGTGAATCTGGCGGCTTACACAGTTTAGTCAGTTAACTGACCAGTTTTGGAGTGGTTATGAGTTTACTAAATAAAGTGGAAATTACGCTCGTGTTTTTAGTCGGTGCATTCGTAATGTCTGGCTTCTTCGATGGCTTTGAAGTCATGGCCCTAATGAGCATTTTTGGGTTTGTAGTCTGGCTACTGTATTGCTGTAAGTTTGCTCGTTTGTTGATTTTGGGATGGCAAGACTAAGTAGATCAATTGCATCTGGCATATGTGCGCCGCCGTTGTACCGCGCTTTCAATACCGGCACAGGGGATTCTCTCGCCCCGAGGACAACGGGTAACGGCAAATATGCAAGCTGGCGCGTGAGCTGCGCAGGACTACGGCAACCTACCGTGAGCGATAAATGGTGACAGCTGGAGAGACAGCACCCATTGGGATGCCCATTACTGCTAGTGGGTATCACCAATGCGGTGAATGCGCAGGTGGTGACTGTGCAGAGACTAAGAAGGAAATCGGGACGTTAGCTGGCCTTCTGGACAACAGCCTTTCTCAACCCTCACAAACACACCAGAGGGCACCGCAGACCGAGTAGTTTTCGTAAGGCGCGGCTATTTGAACTTAAACATAAGTGCAAATGATGACCTTATGATGGAAGCAGCAGCTTAATTGCCAGCACTTCCCAGAGTGTGTGTCGACTCTGTCACCGGAACGACCGTGGTTGTATCGCCACGATTGCCAATGACCGCGCCTCTTCGGAGGCCGTATTGGGGTGGTGATTGGAATAGCTTGCGCAAGCTTTCTGGATGACACAGTAACCAATCAGTCACCACCACCAATGCGAATTGCAGACAAAAGAAAAACCCCGGCAGCTGGCGAGCTATGTCCGGGGTTTCCGTAGGAGAAAAGAGTATGACCCAAACAGCGAAAATTGACAAGTCAGAACACCAGGGTTACGCCTTTGGCCGCGCCGACGGTGGGATCGTCTACATGCAGATAGGGCACCCGAACGAAGAAAAGCGAGTAGTGGCGTTCAATGAATTCCAGTTCCGCCAATTCATCCGTGACGCCCAGGCTATGGCCAGCGCTGATTTAGCGGAGGTCTTATGTCGCAAGTAGCCCTTCTTGATGACTATCGGGAAAAGCGAGTGAACCAAGGTTACATTTTAAATTACCGTGAAATGCTGCAGCAAGAATGGTTCACCGATCCAGTTAAATGTCCTGTGTTTGAGTACCTGCTAAAACAGGCCCAGCACAGCGAATTCCACACCACCGTGCATGGTCAGCCTGTCACGCTTAATCCAGGCCAACTATACGTCACTCACGAAGGCTTAGCGAAGGCTACCAGCGTCTATACCCTTTATAGTGATTTTGTGCGCTCTAAGGACCCTGTGAGCGCATCCAAGAAAGCTGTGCAACGTGCGCTGGATTTCTTTGTGCAGGATGGCGCAATCAAATACCAGGTGATAGGCAAGGGCAAGCGGGCCTTCACGATAATTACGCTGGTAAATTGGGTTAAATTTCAATCGGGACACGTCCCGAAAGCTGTCCCGAAAGCTGTCCCGAAAGAAACCCAGTCACAGCAGGGGCTACAAGCCGACTCTGTCCCGAATCCTGTCCCGAACTCTGTCCCAAAGAACAAAGAATGTATTAATAACAAAGAAGCCAACTCTGCGAGTAGGCAGCTTCCTGATGACTTGCTATCGCAAATCAGAGCCAAGCGCGAGGAATGCTTTGGCATCTGGTGGGATGTTTGGCGAGACGGCAAGAAGTCAGTCGGTGCCGGATACGGTGCCAAGACCAAGGACGGTGAGCAACCGTTCAAGAAATACTTCCCTGACAAGCTCATTGCGAAACAGGGCATTGATTGGTTCATCGATGACATCAACGCCATGTGTGCATTCACGGACACCGTGTTTGAAGACCTGCGCACCAACGGTAGTAACTCACGGTATTTCAACTACCGGTGCATGTTCCCTGGCACGTTCTTCGCCAAATCTGAGTGGAGGGACGCGGAATGATGGCCAACACCAAACCAGTAGAACACTTGCGTGTTCCGCCTCAGAGCATGGAGGCAGAGCAAAGCATACTCGGTGCAATCCTGATGGTGGACACCGCTGATCGCCGAGTGCGGGAAGTGTTCGACATGATCCGCCCTGAAATGTTCTACAACGCCTCAAACCGGATGATCTTCACAGTCATGGTCAACATCGGGGCGATGAACGACATAGACGTGATCACCGTATCAGACGCGCTGGGCGAAGACCTTGAGGAAGTTGGCGGTATTGCGTACCTGGGTAACTTGGCCAAAAACACGCCGAGCGCATCAAATGTCCTTGCATACTGTGAAATCGTCGCTGAGCGATACCAGGAACGGGAAGTGCAGCGCATAGGCTCGGAAATGGTCGAGCAGATATTTGAAGGACAGAGCGTTGCCGATGTAACCCAGTTTGTAGAACGCAATATCAACTCGCTGGAAGCCACCGGAAGCTATGAACCTACCCACATCAACACACAGATTGGTGACTGGGTCGACATCATGCACGCCCGGTGCAAAAACGATCCCGATGCAGTCGGATACAAAACCGGGATCAAAACACTTGATGATCAAATTGGTGGGTTTAAGCCTGGGTGGCTGATCACACTCGGTGGCCGTCCCTCTCATGGTAAAACGCTGTTCACTCAAATCATCAATGGGTGCATTGCCCAGCACTTACCAACACTGTTTTTCAGCATGGAAATGAGCGCCCAGGAAATCATGGATCGTTACGTTGGGGTACTCGGTGGCGTTGATCCTAAAAACCTGCAACTCGGTGCGTTGACGGATCTGGAATGGGGAAGGGCGAACCAGGTTATACACGCCATCAAAAACAATGGGTACCAGATTTACTATGACGAAACCCCAGCGCTTGCACTCCAGCAAATTGCCAGCCGTGTGAAAGCGGCGATTAAGCGAAACGGCAAGCACGGACTGATCACAGTCGATTACCTTGGTTTGATGCAAAAACCAAAAGCCGAGCGTGACGATCTGGCAATAGGCGCAATAACCCGTGGTCTCAAGCAGCTGGCCAAAGAAGTCAACGTACCAATCCTTTTACTTACCCAGGCCAATCGGGAAGCGGATACCGCCGCACACCTCGCTATGAAGCATCTGTATGGTTCAAGTGCTATCGAGGCAGACAGTGATCTGGTGTTGTTCACCGAGTGCCCGGAAGTGAAGGATCCTGAAACCATCATGAAAGGGGTATTCAAGTTGATCCCGGCCAAATTTCGGCACGGCCGCTGCACACTCACATCCTACATGAAGCGCCGAGAGGACGATTGTGGCGGGACGTACTATTGCATGGACGTGCAAGAGGCTGCAGCGATGGAAAATGAGCAGGAGCGCCGTAACAATAAACCGAAGAGTTATGTGAAAAAATGAGCAAGCGCGACGTCCACACCTTAAATAGCCAGCAAACACTGAATGCATTCATCAAAATGATCATCGCTCAGTGGGAACATCACAAATGGTTGCAGGTAACAGTCAACAATGAAAAGCAGCGTTCCGATCTGCAAAACAACTCATTACACCTGTGGTGCCAAATGGTTGCTGATGCTGCCAACGAAAACGGCTTTGATGTCAAATCGTTTGTGAATGAGGTAACCAGTAGGGCTGAGATCCCATGGACAGGGTCAGTGGTCAAGGAGCTGATTTGGCGACCAACTCAAATCGCCTACACCGCAGAGCAATCAACGACTAAAGCCAGCACCAAGGACTACGTGGTTATCTGCGACATCATCAATAAAGCGATGGGAGAAAGTATGGGGATCCATGTTCCATGGCCCTGCAAGCGAAATAAGGACGTGGCGTGATGATCATCCTGTCCATCCAACCAATCCAATGCAGCCTATGTGGTGGGTTAGGGCATTTGCCTTCTCGCTGCCCGTGGGGTGTGCCTACTTTCCACTCGGAGGGTCTATGAAATACCGTAAAAAGCCAGTTGAAATCGAAGCTATTCAATATACCGGTGACAACCTATGCGAGGTCTTGAATTTCACCGGTAAACATCCGTCATTCAGTAAGTGGTTCAGCTCTTTCGACGAATATCAGCAACACGTTGATAAAGACAACAAGGTATTCAAAATTTCCACCTTGGAAGGAACAATGAATGCTGCACCTGGTGACTACATTATCCGGGGTGTACAAGGTGAGCACTACCCGTGCAAGCCGGATATTTTTGAGCAAACTTACGAGTTGGTTCAGTGAAGCCAAAGACGTGCAAAGCCTGCGGCGGCAGGTTCACCACGGGTAACACCTTGCAGAAGGTTTGCTCCCCTCGGTGCGCACTGGCGGTCGCCAAGAAGGACACAGAGAAGCGCAAACGCAATGAGATACGCCAACGTAAGCAGGCGCTTAAAACCCACGGTCAGTTGATGAAAGATGCGCAGGTGGAGTTCAACAAGTTCATCCGTCTGCGGGACGCTGACGAGCCCTGTATCAGTTGCGGGCGATACCACCCTGGCCAATACCACGCAGGGCACTACCGGACAGTAGGGAGCCACCCGGAGCTGCGCTTTGATGAATCAAACTGCCACAAACAGTGCGCCCCGTGCAACAACCACAAGTCTGGCAACCTGGTTGAATACCGGATCAACCTCACCAAGAAGTTAGGCCCGGACAAGCTCGAATGGTTAGAAGGTCCCCATGAGGCTAAAAAGTGGAGCCGGGACGACCTGATTGAATTGAAAAAACATTACCGCGCCAAGTGGCGGGAACTGGAAAGGCGGCAAGCAGCATGAAGGGTGGGGCAGTTATCCGTGGGGCTAGGCTCGAAAGGGGTTACACACAAGAGAGTCTATCGAAGCAATACGGCATTGCGGTTAACTCGCTTCACAACTACGAAACATGCAGGACTGAGCCAGGATTTACCACCGTTTACGAAATATTGGAGTTCTTAGGATATGACATCAGCGAAGCACAACGCCTCGAACAAGTCAGCGCCGCGAACGATTGCGGCCGCGCAAAAAGAACTGCGTGAGTGGGGGGATTTCTGGCGACACTGCTACGAGGGTGGAAACGTCAGCATTATGCACGTATTCAGGCAGCGAAAATTGTCTGAGACAAAAAAGCACCGCAGAAAACCCAAGAACACCAGTGGCGGGGAAGACAGGGGGCATAAATTGCAGGGTGTGGATATACCCACCGATGCACTAGCCAGCGAAAAGCGACAGGCCACCACCACTGACAGAGAAATATTCGTACCACCACACCTGCGTGAGCTTGACGAATTCATAGCCACGTTGCCGCCAGAGTGCATAGCCGCGATTAAAACCTTCTATGAACGAAAGGAGGCCCATCCTGGCTACTGGCTAAATGAGGCAGAAAGGCGAGTAATGTTGCGATAATCGTCGAACCCACCAGATTTTGGGTTTTAATACCCCCGAAAATCGCCTATTATTTCGTAAAGTCGCAGAAGTTCCCACCGGAGCAATTGCGGCTTTTTTTATGCCCGTTCCCTGGGCGTTCATTGTGTCTTTCCCTGTGTGTGGACCCGGCCAAGTGCCGGGTTTTTTCTTATGCCTTCATATTCCAGAACATCACGCGACCGGCTTGCAACCTGTCACGAGGATTTGCAGCTGATATTCAACGAGCTGATCGGCATGGTCGATCACTCAATTCTGTGCGGTCACCGTGGCAAAGAAGAGCAAAACCAAGCCTATGCGGAAAACAAGAGCCGCGTTAAATGGCCAGATGGAAAGCACAACGAATACCCATCTCTTGCCGTCGATGCTGCTCCTTACTTCATAGAACTGGGTAACGTTGATTGGAACGACCTGATCGCGCTGGCGTGCTTTGCCGGTCAAGTGATCATGATGGCTCGGAGACTGTACGACGAGGGTGAAATTTCACATTTGGTCCGCTGGGGTGGGGACTGGGACCGCGACGGTAGAAACGCGGATCAAGAATTCAATGATTTTGTCCACTTCGAGCTAATCAAGCCGACGTGGTAAGGAGCGAGGATGGAAAGTGAATTGGTAACGGCGTTTGTAGGTGCCGGTGGTTTAGGTGGTGCCTACGCACTGTTCAATTGGCTTCTGTCCGGCGTCAAGAAAGACCTTTCAGATTACAAACTGCACGTTGCAGAAACCTATGTGAGCAAAGGCGAATATGAGCAGCACGTCAGGCGCATTGAAAAGTCCTTGGACGAGGTGAAAGCAATGATTCAAATCTTGGTGGAAAAAAAATGAAATCAAACAAGCAAAAACTGACGATTGCTGGTAGTTCTATTGGTGCCATTGTGGTCCTGATCTTTACCGTTTGCGCCCAATTGGGTGGCTGCGGAGTTACCGAACAGGTTCGCGCTGTGAAAGATATGGCGGTCAACGAGTATTGCGCCACCAATGACGAACTCACCCGGCAGGCCATCCGCGATAACCTGAACGCTTTTGTTCTGTCCGGTAGTCAGCACAAGGTTGAAGTGAAGATCACCTGCGCCGGTGACGTTATCCCCGACTAATGAACGATGAAACGCTATCGCGTAGTGACAGAGCTGTGGATCAACATTCCAGCCTGGGCCACGCATAGCGCCATCGACAAAAACGGAGCTGAACACGTCTACGACGCAGCTCCAACATTAAAGGACTACGACTGGATCCCCTCCGGCCAAGTCCAATTCATTTTCCAGCACCAGCCTATCCAGGATTGGCGCGAATCCCTAAAGCAGATTAATTGATGTCGACCTTTGATTTTACAGGTACCGATGGTGATCCGTTACCGTCGCCCCTTGTTGCGTCTTCTGGTACGTGGGAAATACTCACAAATCAGGCTGTCGCAACAGGAACGATCCCCGCTGGCGGTTCCGTTGCATCTGAAAACCTCGGAAGTGCAAACGCATCCATTGAAGTTGATTGGAATGCAAACGGCGGTGACTCTGCCGGTACTGGTGGCCTTGCTTTGCGATACCAGGACCAAGACAATTTCATTCAGGTTTTGGTGCGGGATTCAGACGGCCTTATTCGTGTATACCGTCGCCAAGGTGGAAGCGCTACACAACTAACCGGTACGTACACAATACCCGCATACAATGCATCTTCCACATACCGGATCGGTGCTGTCTGTGATGGCGATAACATCGATGTCACTGTAGGCGGGTCTGTAGTAGCCAGCTACACAGAAGCGGCTTTCAATACTCAAACCGTTTTTGGCATTCGGGCAGGCCGGACGCTTCATTCGTTTGACAACCTGGACATCGCGCCATTAACCGCCGGCACGATTATTATCAACTCGCCACAGTATCGTTTCTGGCAACGCGCCGGTGCTGGCGCTTCAGTCACTCTTGATGGCACGTATACGGGTACACCGACAACGATTGAGCGACAAGTGGATGGTGGCGCATGGGTCACGGCTGTTGCTTCACCGGCAGGTGGTACATGGACCGACACTTTCACTCTTGCCACCGGTGTTCATACCGTTGCATACCGTTTTTCAAATGAGGTTGCTGTATCAAGCAGCGTGTCTGACCAGATCGTTGGCATGGTTATCGTTGGTGAAGGCCAATCGAACATGTCTGGCCGTGGTGTAAACAACCAGGTGTTCAGTGATAGTGCCGGTGGGATCCGAGCTTACATGCTGGGGAACGATGACAATTGGAAAGTCCTCATTGACCCATCTGACAGCGGAACCAATCAGGTCGATGCTGTAAGCGACGATGGGACAACCGGTGGTAGTTGGATCCTTCGCTTCTGCCATCACTGGTTGGCCAACAACGAAATCCCTATTTGCTACATCCCATGCGCCCTTGGCGGCACAGAGATTGACCGCTGGCGCAAGACAAACACCACCCGCGTTGGTGGGTTGAACCTGTACGAATCAGCAGCGCGTCGTATCGCATTGGTAGGTGGCTGTGAATGGGTATTCCACAACGGTGGTGGTCGTGACGCCAACAACGCGGTAGGCACAACCGCAACGGAATACCAGGCCCGGATGGAAGAGTACGCCAACGACATCATGGCCGACTTCGGGGTTAAGACCTTCATCATCCCAATCAACAACCTGCAATCAGCCAACTATGACGGCAACGGCACCACAACAGGCAAGATCCCCATCCGTGACGCTCAGATTGCAGCAGCCGCGGCAAACGCCAACATTGAGATTGGTCAATCCCTGTGGGACATCGATTTAACCGGTGGGGTGAATGATGGACTGCACTTTAAGACAGACGTAGACTTGGACACCGTTGGTTCACGGATGTACACCAGTTTCGCGGCCATAGGTAGCGACGTAACACCACCAGTCATTACGCTGACAGGTGCAAATCCGCTAAACCTCACGGTAGGTGATCCCTATGTTGATCCCGGCGCAACGGCTACCGATGACACAGATGGTGACATTACAGCAAACATTGTCGTAGCTGGTGACACTGTGGATCCAAACACAGTAGGTACATACAACGTTACCTATGATGTCCAGGACGCTGCCGGGAATAATGCCACCACAGTAACGCGCACAGTCAATGTTAACGCGGTGGGTGACACGACCGCACCTGTGATCACTCTGCTTGGTGCGAACCCTCTGAATCTCACAGTGGGCGAAACCTACACAGACCCAGGCGCGACAGCGACGGACGACACGGACGGTGATATTACTGCCAACATCGTCGTTGGTGGCGATGTGGTTAACACCTCAGTTGCTGGCACATACACTGTCACCTACAACGTGCAGGACGCGGCGGGTAACAACGCAACGACGGTTACAAGAACTGTCAACGTCAACACACCTGGTAACGTGGCGCCGGTAGCCAACGCAGGTGCAAACCAGAACGCAACGGTTAACGTTCAGGTTCAACTGGATGGCTCAGCTTCATCCGACGCAGATACTGACCCTCTGACTTACAGTTGGTCAATCGTGTCAGCCCCAGTGGGTAACAGCGCAACCATCACCAATCCAACAACGGTAAACCCAACGATCACCCCCAACGTTATCGGGACATACGTGCTTGGCCTTATCGTCAATGACGGCACTGTTAGCAGCAACATGGACACAATGACCATTACGGTCAGCAATCCGACCACAACAGTGTGGACAGATTACCCACGTTACACGGCGGTGATGCAGTAATGGCGGCACCAAAAACAACTAAAAAAAAAGTCGGACGACCACGAAAAGTAACAGCTGAGGTGCTGCGGAAACTGGAAGAGGCTTTTTCTTGGGGGTGCACTGACGCTGAGGCTTGTGTATATGCGAATTTGGCCCCTCGTACTTTTTATGACTATTGCGAGCAAAACGAAGAATTCTCGCAGTGGAAAGAGGTACTTAAAGACAGTCCTACGATGAAGGCTAAAAGCATCATCAAAAAATCATTGGACGATGGTGATATAGGTACTGCCAACCAGGTCATAAATCGCAAAGAAGGGACAAAGGTTCGCCAGGAGCTGACCGGCAAAGACGGCGGCGCCATTAAAACAGAAAGCACCACAACGATAAACTTTATTCCAGTCGGCCCCGATGACGCATGAAGTCAACATCAAATATGTTGAGAAACTGCACCCGGTATTCACGAAGCCAAAACGAATAAAAATCATCGTCGGCGGTCGTGGCTCAACGAAGTCGACCGGCATTGCTGATTATGTACTGTCTGATATGTCCACCGGCGCACTTTGGTGTTGCGCTCGGGAGAACCAAAACAGTATCGAGGAATCGGTACACAGGACAATGCTGGACGAGATAGACCGGTTAGGGTTCCAGGGGTTCACAGACACCAAGTCATACATTGCTCACGAGAGTGGAGGTCGCAACTTCTACCGGGGCTTGAGCCGAAACATCACATCGCTTAAATCCACACTGTCAGGGGTTGACGGTCTCTGGATTGAAGAGGGTGAGGACATCAGCGCCAATACCCTGCGCGTCCTGACCGCATCTGTCCGACTTAACGCCAAGGACACTGAGGCGTTATTGGCAGGCAACAAGGTCACAACACTCGAAGAGATTGACGCCTTGCTTGCTGAAGCAGACATCGACTTCCCTGAAATCATCATAACGATGAACCGTGGTCGCCGGGATGGAGCTATTGCCAAGCAATGGTTAAAGCGTGCAGAGGCTGAATTAGAACGTACCGGGTACTACGAGGACGACTTAATCATGGTCGTTGAGCTCAACTACACGGATATGCCGCGCTCATGGTTCCTCGCTTCCGGTATGGAGCAGGAGCGACTTGATGACTACGACAAAATGTCTAGGTCCCAATATGACCACAAATGGCACGGCAAGTACCTTGATGAAGTAGAGAACGCAATCATCAAAGCCGAGTGGGTAGATGCCTGTAAGGACGCTCACAAGCTACC
The DNA here is from genome assembly GCF_020687825.1 of Fluctibacter halophilus. GTDB lineage: Bacteria > Pseudomonadota > Gammaproteobacteria > Enterobacterales > Alteromonadaceae > Fluctibacter > Fluctibacter halophilus. Next base: position 1,451,980 of record NZ_JAJEWP010000001.1, on the reverse strand, counting down.
GCACCTCAAGCGAGCATTTGAGCCGCATGGGGTCAAGATAGCTGCTCACGATCCGTTTGATGACGGTGGTGATGCCGCTGCGTACTCTCTGCGTCATGGTTCAATCATCCGCAAGGTGAAACGCAAGAGTAAGGGCGAAATTGACGAGTGTTGCGACTGGGCAACCGACAACGCCAAGGCGGATGGTGCTGATGTGTTTCGCTGGGACGGCGACGGTATGGGTACCGGGTTAAAGCGCCAGGTGCGCGACAACTTGGCCGGTACCAGAACAAGCGCCGAAATGTTCAAGGGCTCACTGTCCGGTAAAGCCCAGGATAACGCCAAGCGCCTATATATGAAGCCAGAAAACGGCCGGGATGAAAACCCAGCGTCATACGCTGACACGTTCCTGAACAACCGGGCGCAGTATTACACCGAGTTGGCAAACCGTTGTTACAACACCTACCGGTGCGTTGTGCGCGGTGAGTATGTCAATCCGGACGAAATGATCAGCTTTGACACCGACGGCATTGAAAGTTGGGACGCGTTACGCACCCAGCTTTGCAGCATCCCCAAACACCCAGGCAACCGTAACGGATTAATCCAAATCCTTGGCAAGTCGGAAATGAAGCGACTCAAGATCGCATCACCTAATGAGGCGGACGCCGTAATGATGACACTGCCGGCGCCATCACCTAAAGACGAAGACGACTGGAACACACCGTTAGAGCAGGACATACAAGGTATCGTGTAAATGGCTAAAATGACCGACGACGAACTGAGCAGCATTCTTGATTCGCTCGAATCTGATGCTCAAACGGTTCAGGACAGTATCGAACAACACAACGCTGAGATAATGCGCCGTGAACGTCGTGAGCCTTATGGCACTGAGGAAGCTGGCCGCTCTAAGTTTGTTTCAAATGATGTGGCGGATCTGATTGAGTCAGATATGCCTTCATTGATCCGCACCATCTTGTGCAGTGACGAGATCATCAAATTTGAGCCATCCAATCCAGAAAGTGAGACAGATCGCTTAGAGGCCGAGGGAAAAACCAAGTACGTGGACTGGTTGATCCGTGGTCAGGAAGATTCCTTTACTGCAAATTACGATTTCATCAAAGACTGTGACCGCTTCCGTATGGGGGTCATGAAGTACTACTACGTAGAAACTAAATCGGTTGAAGAACACAAGTACACCGGTATTGATGAAGCTGAGCTATCCGAGATCTACAAATCATTGGAGCGCCCGGGCGTTGAGGTCAAGGACATCGATGCAGAGGAAGGCGAACGCCTCGGTGAAATTGATGTTACCTTCAAAGTGGTTACCATTCGCAAGCAGGTCAGAATCTGTCCCGTAACGAGCGGTAACTTCCTGTTCAGTAGCGGTGCAAGGTCGCTTGATGATGCCAAGTTGGTTGGCGACCGCTCGACCAAAACACGTGGTGAGTTGGTTGAGCTTGGATTCAGCAAAAGCCTTGTCGCTTCTCTTCCGTGCGCTGGCAGTGAACAGGTTACCAGCACCACGCAAACGATCCGAGACGCGGAAGAAGGGCAGGACGATACATATTACAACGCTGAATGGGCCAATGAGGAGGTTGAATATAAGGATCTGTATGTGTTGGTTGACCGTGATGGTGACGGCATTGCCGAGCGTATGCGGATCCAGCGTTCAGGTAATATCATCCTGGATGAAGAGGTGTTTGACCACGTACCCTATGCGGTTGGTTCGGCAATTCGAGAGCCGCACAAGCTGTACGGTCGTGGTCGTGCCACCGAAGTGTTGCCTTACGCGGAAATAAACACCGCGACAACCCGCAATATGCTGGATAACAACACGGCGGTGAATAACCCCAAACTGGGTGTGTCGAAGGACGTCAACAAAGTTGATCTACTGTCCAGAAAAATTGGCACTCACGTGCGAGTCAACAACGAAGATGGTCAGTCTATTGCCAACCACGTAACGCCGATCACCATCCCCTTTATCGGTGATAAAGCCCTGTTGATCCTTCAACACCTGGACAAGCTAAAAAGTCAGACCGTAGGCACTCAGATGGCCTCACAGGGGCTTAACGCTGATCAACTGAATAAGGAGACAGCAACACGCTTTGAAGGCGTACAGGAAGAGTCTCGGGCGAAAATCCAACTTGCCGCCCGGTGCATTGTTGAAACCGGATATCGCAAATTATACCGCGGCGTCGCCTGGTTGGTGTCGCGTTGCCAGGATAGTGAAGTTGAGTTCTCTGTACTCGGAAAGCAACTTACAACAAACCCAGGTCGATGGAAGTACGACCATACGACCTCTACCGAGGTTGGCTTGGGTGCCGGTGACAACGACAAGGTCGTTGAAAGCATGTCAGGCATCATTGCCATGCAAGACCAGTTAAAAGCTGAAGGTTCAGTACTCGTTGACGAGAAGAAGCGATACAACGCCAGGGCGAAGCTGCTCAAGGCGCTTGAGGTCAAAAACATTTCACACTACTTCAACGATCCTGAAGAGCCGGCAGAAAGACTGCAGGCGGAAAACGAGATCCTGAATCAGCAATTACTGTTGCTTCAAGAGCAATTGCAGTCGATGCAAAACCCGCTTGCTGAATCGGAAATGATAAAAGCCGAAGCAAAACTGATTGATGCTAGGGCTAAAGACAACCTTGAGAAAATGAAGCTGGCAGAAAATGCCCGACAGTTTGACGCTGAGCTACAGGCGAAAATCAGTAAACAATTGGAAGACATCTCTATACGCCTTACCGAACTCGAACTGACGCACAACGCAGACATTCCAGGCAGCAAGGTTTAACCAATGGATCACGAAGAACATCTACATGCCATCGCCGCTGAAGGTGAAGGGGCAGAGTTGGCGCTGCGTCACTTTAATAATGCTGTGACGGTTGTTAGGGCGCGGCTTATCCATGAATTTGAGCAATCCAAACGCTCAAAACAACGCGATGAGATATGGCGACAGATGAAGGCGGTCAACGCCATCGTCGGTGAGCTTGAAAGCATTGCGAACGAAGGGCAGGACGCTAAGCGTTCATTGCTCGAAATTCTCAAAGACAAAATTACTGGAAACTAATCATGAGCGATACACCAGATAATCAAGAAATTGAACCTGGCGATTTGTTCTACCCACCGGAAACTGATTCGGACCAGTCAGAGCAAACAGCGGATGACGCGGCAACCGATGAAACCGGTGATCACCAGCCCGATGAACCATCTGAAAGCGATGATTCAGACAACCAGGACGAAACTGGAACTGATGACGAGCAGGAGGATGGGGAAGAGGAAGAGGCCGACGATCTGTATTTGGATTTAGACGGTGAAGAAGTAAGCCTTGAAGAAGTCCGTAAATGGAAGGAACAGGCTAGCACCGCTGAATCTGAGCGCATGATGCAATCGGACTACAGCAAAAAAACCGCAGAGCTTGCCGATCAACGCAAAGCCTTGAATGACAAGGCCGCTGCGCTGGATGATCTCATCCCGCAGCTTGAAGCGCTCATCAAACTGGATGATGAAACGGATCTGGAAGCGCTGAAGGAAGATGATCCGGAAGAGTACATCATTCAGAAGGAGGCCGCCGACAATCGCAAGCAATTGCTTGAAAAGGCCAAATCCGCGCATTCTGAACGTCAGGAAACTCTATCCGAAGAGCAGAAGGTTGAAGAAGCACAAAAGCTGTGGGAAGCGCAACCACACTGGCGTGACAAAGATGGCAATGTGACCGAACAGTACAAGCAGGACATGGCAGACATGCAGCAGTACTTGAAGGACCAGGGTTACAGCCAGGAAGAAGTAACCAGCCTTCGTGCGCATCACTTCATCACCATTCTTGATGCCGTCCGGTACCAGAAAACCAAAACCAAAGCGGACGCTGTCAGGAAAAAAGTAAAAATCAAACCACGTGGCGCCAAGCCCTCTTCATCACCTACGGGTGGAAAGAAGAAGGAAGACGCCGACCTTTTCTACTGAATAAGGGGTAACAAATTATGGCTGTAGTAGGTAATACAGTAGCCACCCTCGCTGATCACGCCAAGAAATTGGATCCAAACGGCAAGGTGTCACGGACAGTTGAAATCCTGTCCCAACAAAACGAAATCCTCGATGATATGCTGTTCAAAGAGGGTAATTTGCCAACTGGCGAACAAACCACTATCCGTACCGGCCTGCCCGACGTTTACTATCGTTTGGCCAATATGGGTGTCCCATCCAGCAAATCGAAAACCGCACAGGTGATCGAGCATGCAGCGAGTCTTGAAGCCCGTTGTGAGCTTGATGTCGATGTGGTTAACCTGAACGCGAACGCCAAACAATTCCGCTTTGACGAAAACATTGCCTTCCTGGAAGCGATGAACCAGCGCATGGCAACATCGTTGTTCTACGGCAGTGCGTCGAACCCCGAGGAATTTGTTGGCCTTGCCAATCGCTACGGCGATTTGTCGGCTTCAAATGCGCAGAACATCATTGATGCCGGTGGTACCGGTTCAGACAATACTTCGATCTACCTGGTGGGTTGGGGTCAGCGTACTTGTCACGGCGTTTTCCCGAAAGGGACTAAGGCAGGCGTTTCTCACGAAGACCTGGGTATTGGTGATGCGTTCGATGCGAACGGCGACCGTTTCCGTGCCTATATGGATCACTGGAAGTGGAAAAATGGCCTGGTCGTAAAGGACTGGCGCTACGTTGTGCGCATTGCAAACATCGATGTTTCTAACCTGGTCGCCGATGAAACTGGCGGAACTGTGAAGCTGATCAATCTGATGCTTCGCGCTATCCATCGTATCCCTTCATTGTCTGGTGTTAAGTTGGCGTTCTACGCAAACCGCACCGTGAAGGAAATGCTGGACATTCAGGCGGCAAACAAAGCCAACGTTCAACTTCGTTCTTCGGAAGAAGAGGGCAAGCTGAAAACCACTCTGCGCATGATCCCTGTGCGTACAGTGGATGCCCTGCTCGAAACCGAAGCTCGTGTAGTGTAAGGAGGTGCATCATGTTTCTTGATTCACAACTGCAATTTGCCGCTGATCAAAACCTGACGGCAACTGGTAATTCCACCAACACCATTGATCTCGGCTCAGACCGAGACATTGGTAAAGGTGAACCAATGGGGATTGTTGTCTGCTTGTCTGATGCCGACACCACCACCGGTGATGAAACATACACCGTTGGTGTTCAGACTGATGACAACAGTGCGTTTAGCTCTGCCGCTACCCTGGCAAGTGCTGCGATCCCATCGTCAGAGTTGAAAGCTGGCGGAAAGTTGGTGATCCCGCTGGGTCACAACAACGAGCGCTATTTGCGTCTGGCGTTAACCCTTGCGGGCACCACGCCAAGCATTACTTACAGCGCATTCCTGCAACCACTGAGCATGATTGACGGTTATGAAAACTATCAGTCTGGCTTCATCATTTCATAGGGGGTGATGTATGCGAGTTAAAGCAAAGCAAACCGGCTTCTATGGTGGGCGCATCATCCAGGAAGGTAAAGTCTTCTCACTGGAAGGTGCAACCAAGAAGGACGTTGAGGCCGCGTTCAGCAGCAAGTGGATGGAAAAGGTTTCTGCATCAGAAACCAAGCCCACCGCTAAAGGCGCTACCAAGTCCACCGCCAATGACGGTGACGAAGGTGGCGACAAGTAACATCGCAGTAAGTTGAGAAGGGGGCTGATGCCCCCTTTTTTATTGGAGCAATCATGGCACTTTCTACCTTTGATGAACTGGTCAAATCTGTGATCAAGTGGTCGCACCGCGGCGATATGGATCTGCTTATCCCTGATTTCATCACCCTGGCTGAAACAGACATGAAAGCCAACCCGCAAGGAAAACCCTTAATCCTGAATGCTGATGAGAAAAAGTCAGCAGCAGTGATGACTGTTGGCCAGAAGTATTTGGCATTCCCGGTGCAGTACTCAGGATTAACGGCTTTAAACATCACAGTTAGTGGCGAGCAATTCCAGCTCGGGTATGTAACACCTGAACAGTTAAATCCACGTTCAGGGCAGGGCGTACCATTGGTGTACACCGTAGCAAACAATCAAATTGAACTTGATATTGAGCCAGACGAGGCTTACCCGGTTGACCTCTATTACAAAACGGTTAATACGCCGCTCTCGGCAGCAAATCAGACCAACTATGTGTTGAGCAAGTACCCGAACGTTTACCTCTTCGGAACGCTTATGAACCTGTTCACACATACACAGGAAGTGGAAAACATCCAGTTGTACAGCACTCGTTTTTACTCAGCGATTGAAGCGGCGAATGATGCGGAAGAAGATATCCGCTTTTCCGGTGTTCTGTCCCTCGATCTTGGTTGGAACCCATAATGTACCAGTCTTTCCCGGTCAACATCACGGGGCCAACGTACAAAAGCCGGTCCCGTCCGTTAGCCTCACAGGTAACGCGTAACCTGTATCAGCAGGTTGATGCCGGCGGCAAAGAGAACTACACGCTGATGCCGTTCCCTGGACTGCTGCCCGTGAGTAATGTAACTGGCATAGATCGTGGCTTGACCATGATGAAAGGTAAGCGCTATCGGGTGTCAGGAACAGCCCTGTATCGTGTTGATGGGGTCAACAATGTGAAATTGGGCAGTATACCAGGGTCAGAGCGTTGCATATTCGCCAATGATGGTTTGAACCTTTTTATCAATACTCATGGAAAAGTGTACTGGTACGATGGTGAAAAGGTTGTGCTAGTCAATGACGCAGATATACAAAACGTGCTGTCCATAGACTTTATCAACAATCAATTCCTGTTTACGTCGAAAGACCTGACCACAGTCAGTGCCGTAGGTGACGGTAGCACCGCCAGTGGTCTTGATGCGATTGGCGCTGAAACCAACCCTGATGAATTGGTGCGTGACTTCGTTTTTCATCAACGCATATTCCGCTGCAGTAAAAAGACAATTGAACAGTGGTATAACTCAGGTGTCGGTCAGCCGCCCATTGAGATCCTTGATGGCCAAATCATTGAAGTAGGGCTCGGCGCTCGCTTCTCGATTGCTAAGGATGCTGATCACTTCTATTTTGTTGGTCATGACCGCCATATCTACAAGGCGAACACAGCCGGCTCAAAGGACATTACATCACCGGGTATAATTACCGCGCTTGAGGAAATGCCCACTATTGATGATGCAATTGGCTATTGTCTGAAAATCCAGCGCCAGCGCTTTTACATCATCACGTTCCCTTCGGGGAATAAGACTCTGGCGGTGAACACCGATCTCGAAGAAAACGGTTGGTTTGAACTGTCCTACGGTCTTGATGGTGGCGTGTTTAATGCAACGTCAGCCTGCTACTGCGAGGGGATTAACTACCTGGCAGATTCCACAAACGGCAACTTGTATAAGCTGGATCTTGATTGTTACGAGTACGACAGCACTGCAATCCAGCGCCGGCGGGTAACCAGCTCTATCAATGCCGTGTTATTTGGTAAACAGCACCGGGGTAAAAAGGTGCGAATGTCATCGATGCGCTTTGTCATCGAAACAGGGACTGGTCTTATCCAAGGAAACGAGAATCCGCGTATACAGGTTGAGTCAAGCATTGACGGCGGTAAGTCATGGGCGCATGAAACCTGGTTGGAGATAGGGCGCTTGGGTATCACGTCGCAGGAAGTGCAGTGGGACTCTATGAAAGTGTTTGGTGACATGATGGTGCGCCTCACGTTTACCGAGCCCTGCCCAATCTTTCTGTATTCCGCATCCATCGATCTACGCCTGGTGGCCAAGTGACCAAAGTGAACCCGCCGCCTCAGTTGCGGATCCCCAAGGAGCTGCAGAAAAACCCAGAAGTAACGAACTTCTTTCTGCAGATGAACACGATCCTACGGCAATTATGGGTCCGATCCGGTGGCAATGAAGACTTGTTTGAAGTGCTGCAGCGCTTGATTGATTCAGCTATTCAGCTTCTTCACTACAGCTTGGACAGGCCTTTGCCTGAACAGAGTGATGCCGATGTATTGGAAAGTTTGTTTTTGTCCACGCCGGATGTTGAGCAAGTAAAGCCGGTAACTGCACCGACCATGCAAGAGGAAGGCGGTAATAATGTAAGCCTTTCCATCCAATTGCCAGCCGAGGAAGATTTAGAGGTCATCACGACCAGTTCAAGCATTGAATCGGCCGGCAACCAAGTGATCATTTGTGAAAACACGGCAGTGATCAACGTGCGGTTAAACCCGTTCCCTGATGAAGGTGAGACAGTGATCATTAAACGCCGCGGCACTAACGTCTATGCCATTGCTGATACAGCGATCGTTGACGGTGATTATAGTGCTTCGCTCCTACTTCCATACGACAGCCAGACGCTTGTTTATGCGAATGGTGAGTGGTCCATAGTCTGAGGTAAACCATGACAACACAATTGAAATCGCTGGCCATTGATACGGCCCTGGCGGCTGTTGCTGCGCCTATATTGGAGCCGGAAGAGGGCACAGCCGTTTTTATCGGTAGCGCGGTGTTCACCAATACCGGCAGCGCTGCAGAAACTGTGACAATCTGGCGGCTCGGTAACGGTACGGCGTCATCTGCGACCAATTACCTGGCTAAAAAGACCATATTGCCCGGTAAGTCGTGGTTGGCTCGGGAGTTGATCGGGGTGGTCATCGAGGGGGGCCAAACCGTCGAAGGATCCGATACGGCCGGCAATGTTCAGGTCAATATCTCCGGCACCTTAACCACAAACGACTAAGCATGCGGATCCTCACTGTCCAAGACGCTGGCGAGGTATCAAAAGTGCTGAACCACCCGGACATTTATGAGGCCATCACCGGAGACAACGGAGACGCACCGCCACCCATGGACGAGCATCACGTTTATCTTGGCGCTTATGTTGACGGTGAGATTGTTGGCCTCGCTATTTTTCACCCTTACCGTGACGGCGTTGAGGGTCACTTTCAAGTTCTACCAGAACACCGTAAGGCGCACGCTGAAGCATTTGCGAAAGCGATATTGAACATGGTTGATGTGCCTATTTATGGGCTTGTCCCGACGCTTTACCCAAATGTGATCGCATTTAACAAGAAGATGGGAGCCAGGGTTGTCGGCACCTTGGCGAACCACTACACGAAACACGGCGTCGCCTATGACGTCATTATAACGAGGTTTAACTGATGGGTTTCTTTGACAGATTGACAGGTAAGACGGCGGCTGATGCCTCACGTGAAGCTGCACAGACACAGGTCGAATACGGTGAAAAAGCATCCTCATTACTTGATCCTTTCAAGAAGATTGGTGAACAGGGTTTGAACCTTTCAGGTTTTCTCACTGACCCAAATCAACAGTATGAGTATTTGCAGGGCAATCCAATTTTTCAGGCTTCACTGGATAATGCAAACAATGTCACGTCCAGAATCGCCGCAGCAAGAAGCCGGTTGTCAGCCGGTGATACGGCGTTGGATCTTTCCAAGAATTTCCTAACCAGTGCATACCCGTTAATTCAAGACCAGAAACAGTCCATCGGAGATCTTCTGAATTTCGGACAGGCTACCGCTATCAATCAGGGTAACTTGCTCACCGGCCAAGGTGCTGCGCTTGCAGGCGGGATTGTCGGGGGAGAAAACGCAAGGGCGCAAGGGTACCAAAACCTCTTTGATCTAAGTGGCAGCATTCTCGGCAGTGATACAGGGCAAGGTCTGATCAATAAGGGCCTTTCATTCATCGGGTTGGGGTAATTTATGATTGATCCACGTATTCAGTTGGCTGTTCAGGCTCCTAACGTAAAAAGCGCCATTGATGTTTACCAGAACACGTTGGTCAACAATGAGCGATTGAAAGCATCCAAGCAGCAGCGTGAGCATGCCGACCGTTTATTGCCTCTACAGGAGGCTATGTATGGCGTACGCATAGCTGGACAGTCGCTAGGGAATGAAGAGCAGAGTGTACGCAATCAGGCAAGTAGAATAGAGCTTGACCGCATGCAGAACCCAACCATTAGCGAAAGAGACAGCGAGCGGCTTCGCAGCATAGTCACTTACGGAATGGGGGAGTTGATGCCGTTACTTTCATCTGGTGACACTCAGGGCGCCAAGCTATCTCTTCAAAATCGCATTAAGGCGCTTCAGGAAGCTCAAGCCCGTGGTGAGCCAGTAGATCCGGTTGAATCCATAGAAGCGCTGAAAATGATTGAAAGTGGCCAGGTAGAACCGCTGATCAATCGGATTAAACAAGGTGCAGATATTGCCCGTCAAGTTGGCATTGGTAAAGGCAGAAATGACGTATCTTTGCGCAACTCAGCCCCGCAAGTAGACAGTGAAACGGGCCAGGTGTACTACCCAAGTTTCGACCCAAATACGGGGGAAGCGTTTCGTGTTGACGTCCCTGGTGCCGTGCAATCAACACCAGCGCAAAAACGTGAAACTGAGGTTGAACAGACGGCCAAACTTGAGCGTGTCAAACTGCGTGAGAAACGCATATCAGACATGCGAAAAGAGTTCACAGAACGTCGGCAAAGAGCCGCTCGAAACTTCTTGCCATTGCGTCAAGCGATGAAGTTAGTAGAGGAAGCTGATCAGGGGTTAACCGGTGCCGCAAAAATGCAAATTGCCAGATTGATGCCGGGTATTGATGTATCGAAAGAAGGGGCTCTTGAAGCCGCACTTCTGTCACAATCGCTGCAACAATTACAGGCGTTCAAAGGTCCAACGACAGACTTTGAATTCGGTGTTACACAGGGTATTTCTGGCCGACTTAGCGATCCTCAATCGGCGAACCGAGCAAGGGCTGCTTCGCTTTCCAGAGCAAACTGGTTTATGAACCGTGAATCAGAACAGTTTGACCGATACGTTCAAAAAGGCGGTGACCCTGACAAGTTTTTCTTCGATTTTAATGAAACAGTTGATACCGAAAAAGGTCAGTACACCCTTGCGGATCTTCAGGATACAGCGGTTGAATATGATATGACCATCGAGGAAGTGTTGGAGAAATTAAATGCCGGTAATTGATCTTGGTATTGATAAACCAGAACAAAAAACGCCAAACGGTAACCGTCGCGTAATTGATCTTGACTCTGGCGGCTTTAAGGAGTCCGAGTATCAGCGGCCAACCGATGAGCAGAGGCAGGTTGCACTTGAGGCAATCAACGACAACCTTGGTGTTTTTGATTCGCTCGCCATTGCAACAGGCCGAGGTTTGATGGATGTGGTTCGCGGCGCCACGTTTGGATTACTGGATCCTGAAGATGAAACCGTAAAACAAGCGTTTTCTGACCTTGAAAAGAAGCGCCCTGTGACCCAAACTGTAGGGAGGTTTGTAGGGCAGGCTGCGCCATTTATGGTGCCTGGTGCTGCGATAGGTAAAATTGGAAGTACTGCAGGCCGCGTGGCAGCTTCCACAGGATTAGGAGCGACTGAAGGTGCGATTATCTCTGAGGGTATGGGAACCGGGGATACCCAAGATGCAGCAATTCTGGGCGGCACTGTTGCGGGTGCTCTTGAGTTGGTTTTTCCTCAGCTTAGTCGCCTTGGCCGCCGGCTGGTCACATCATTCAAAGGTACTCGCTCACCTGTTCCAGTAGTTAACAAGTTAGGCGAACCATCCAAAGATCTTCTCGAAGCACTAGATGACGCAGGCTTGACGTTTGATGATCTCGTATCTCAAGCCGAGCAAGCCGCCAAAGGCTCACCAACCAACGCGCAACAAAAAGCACGCAGAGCTCTGTTTAACCAGTATGGTATCGAGCCCACGCGGGCACAGATGACAGGAAGCGCTACAGATTTCCAGGTTCAGCAGGAGTTAGTCAAAAAAGACGGCATTGTCCGAAAGGCCATTCAGGAACAGGACGATGCGCTGATGAGTAAGGTTGATGATGCAGTTGGCATGACTGGCAAACCATCATCATCAACGCCATACAACCCCGTAACCCACTTCGTTGAGCAGAATGCCATTGCGCAAGACGGTGTAATTGGTGCTGCGTACTCAGCTGCGAGGGATTTGGCCGGCGACAATCCAATTGTTGAGCTTAATGCTCTCAGAGGTGCTGTAGATAGTTTGGCTGGCACGGACCGCGTAACAGGCGGGCTTCGCGGTGCAGTTCGCAGCATTCTGCGTGACCACGGGGTGTCTTTGAAGGGCAAAAAAAGCAAACCTATCAGCCCAAATACCGCAGAGAGGATCCGTCAAGATCTGAATTCTTACTATGATTCCCTTAGCAGCGTAGGGAAAAGAAAGCTGGCACAACTGAAAGAAGCCATCGATGACGATGTGTTCAGTGCGACCGGTGTTGATGAATTCGAGCAGGCGCGAGCCATGAAGCGTGATTTTGAAAAGTCACTGACAAGAATAAAATCATCAAAGTTCGACCAACGTTCTAAAGAGTTCGTCCGCGACATTCTTGGTAATAAATACAACCCTGATACGTTTTTCAATGACGCAGTGCTAGCGAAAGCTACGCGCTCTACAGATCTTGAGCAGTTAAAGCGTTATCTGTTGAATCAAGAGAGCCCAGAGGCTATCGAGGCATGGGCTTCTGTTCGAGCTGATGCGCTAGAGTACATTCGAGATCAGTCATTTAAGGATGTGAGTGGGAAGTTTGCACTGTCAGAAAAACAACTGACGAAAGCACTCAACCGGCTTGGGCGCGATAAATTACGTGTTCTATTTGATAAGGAAGAGCGCGAATTTTTGAAAGGGTTGCAGGCTATTGCGAAGATTCGAGAGCCAGCAAGGGGAACTCAGCTGGGCCTTGGTCCATCTGCCCAGGCAATTCAATCTCTGAACAAAAGCATCACAAAAAATTCAATGGTGTATGACTTTTTCAAGGGGTTGAAAGTGTCAAACACAGAGAAAAACGCAATTACTATTCCGCAACCGATCAAGCCTCTTGATACTGGGCGGCTAGCTTCGGACGCCACAAGGGTGCTTCCGGGGGCTGCAGCTGCTGGAGTATCTCAAGATAAAGAGAACAACTAACCGCTAATAAATATGAATTAGACCCGCCAACTGGCGGGTTTTTTTATGCCCAAAGAAAGGTAAATAACGTATGTCATGGTATCCAATAGCATTTACTATCCCTCAATATGTTGGTGTCTCAAACTATTGGTTGAAGTTTTATGTCCCAGGGACGACAACAGCAATATCAATGGCAACGGCAAGCGAGGGAACCACTACGATTGCCAGGGCCGAGATCAATGTTGAAGGCTTTCCAAAAACATCGGGGGGGGCACTTTTCATTCCATACATTGATCAGGCGTATGATCTTTATGCCTTCCCAACGTCAGCGGAGGCGGACGCCAACGACACGACCAACGCCGTAAAACTCGCTGATAATGTCAACCCGGTGGTGAAAACAACCGGTGGAAAGCAATACCTGAATTTGGCATCAGCAATAGCTGATACGTCGTTACTTGTTGATGATGTCGTCGAGACAGCAGGTTATAACAACGTGTTCGACTTCGGTGCTGCAAAATACGTCGTAGTATCCGGATCAACGCCAGGCACCACTACTGCACTTGATTTGATTGTTCTCGATAACGGTTTAAAGCTTCAGTTCGTACCCATGGGTAATACGATCAGTCCAGCACAGGCTGGGGCCCAATTTCTGGATGAGGGCATCAGTGGCGCTGACGATGCTGCTCTCCAAGCCTGTATCGACTACGCCATTGCAAATGGTGGCATCCTCTCTCTCAATCGCGGTGAGATGCACCTATATGACTCGCATGATGTTGGCGGCGAGATCATGATAGAAGGGTGCGGCGATGAGTCAATCCTTAGAAATCACACAAACACCGCTGTAACGCTTAATTTCGATACTGCGTACGGAACCGCCAACGGGTACAAGTCCACCGTGTTGCGTGATTTTCGCTTGCAAAGCGATGGTACTATGGCTGATACAGCCATAAAGATCCGCCGGTGGTTTGAAAGCTGCGCCATGTACAATGTGTATGCTATAGGCCACAGAATTGCCTTTGACATTTCAAATTCATACAACCCATCATTTTACAACTCATATGCCAGACAAGCGGCTAACCGGCATGCACCCACCGAAGGGAATGATGCCAATGAATCGTACGGTTGGTACGTTCACCAAAACGATGGGCCGGTCAACGCTATCTCATTCTTTCATTGCAGTGCTGAAAGGTACTGGCACAACTGGTGCTTTGATAATACCGCCGATGCCGGAAATTTTGTTGCCATCCAGCTCTATGGTGGCGTATGTCAAACGGCTTGGCAAAGCGGAATGATGTGCCGTGGTGGTGGCATTCGGATAACTATCGATGGCGTGTACTTTGAGAACAACTACGAGCAAGCACAGCGAGTCTCTGATGGTGCTGGCGTAGCGTCAGACCAGGGCGTTAACATCACCTTTGCCGGTATTGTTGGTGCGGATGAGATCACTTTTGGGCACAAAGGCGGCTACATGCAAATGAGTCAAAACCTAAAGAACAACACGCCGGCCAACGAGGTGAACGCTGTTTATGTTGATGCGACCATCGAGACATTCCGGATTGTTGTAGACGGTGTGCCGATTGTCGCCAATGATCCGAATAGCTACGACCATGACTACGTGATCGATGGTGGTGGTACCACGCTCGATTACAACATGGAACTATTGAGGACACCCAAAGATTCAATCAACTCTATCGTTATTCCAAACGACAAGCTTAAAGAAACCACTTTGTGGACTTTTGGACCGGACGCGGGTAATGGCGGCTTTCTAAACATTGATCGTCGCAACTTTACCGCGCCTGTTGGGCGCGTTTTTATTGAGGTGTACGGTGATGGCGCATACACATGCACAACAGCTCCGTCGTACACAATTCAGGACTACCAGGGTAATACGATTGATACCATTCAATTGCCGACCACAAGCGGTTCTGGCGTTGTTCATACACAACGTATCAACGGGTTAACTGCAAAGCAGATATACCGCATTGCGCAAAACGCAACCATTGCAGGTCTGCAGGGTACACCTGATTTCTACTTTAGAATTTTCACCAAAGACATGAACCCACAACGGTTCATCACAAGGGAGTAAAATATGGCCATTGGTTCGCCTGGGGCCCCATCAGAAGGTGCCGCACATTTCGTACTGGACGGAAAGCATCGACAGTATGACGCCTATATCGACCTGGTAATGATGTTTGACAACACGTGGAGCCTTGATTGTCGTTACCGCGAAATTGGTACAACAGGCAAGTGGGCGTGGTTGATCGGTCCGGACATTGACGGTAGCAACCTGTTAACCGGTGTCGACGCCGATAATGCAATGCATAACGCGCTGAGCATCATCAACGACGAGATTAAGCGTGTATTTGGTGGCGATGTAAAGCCAATACCGGAAAACGGCATACAGCGTCTTGAGTGGATTGTTACCAACGCGATCAGTGAAAGTGGTAACGTCCTGTCAATGCAGTTGCCCGGGGAAGTCTAACTCAGTATCATTCCTGCACTGTTTATCTATCCAGTGCCAACATGCAAACCAAGTTACTTTTCATCTACCGATCCGGTAAGCACATTCAAACCGTGCGCTATGAAAAACACCAAGGCACATGGAAGGCCACCCACTTTAACCGTGATGCGTATATGCCGTTTGCGCTTCACGACATTCTGCAAGAGCAAAAGCAGGCGATGATAGAGCAGGGTTTAACCTGGGAGTGGGTTGACCCGCCCAGGGAGCGGGTTAGCCAGAAATAATCGTGTAAAACAGGCCAATCACGTTTAAAGCGATCGCTATAATGGCAATTCCAAGCGCCTGCTCAGAACTCTGCCTTGCTTCTTGCAATTCAGTGTATTCCAAAAGGCGCATCCTGTCCTCGACAGTGGCGTGAAGTTTAATAGAATCCCACTTATTACTGTCTTGAACATCTCTTGAAAATGCGCTTGGGCCACTCTCTGGAAGCATTAAAATAGATTCTTTCATTATCTGCCGTTTAAAGGCATCCCACAATCCATCAATGTTTTCAAACTCCTGACTAAACTCCTCCCTAATCTCACTCAATGTGAATATCCCAGTTTTGCTACATGCAAATTCGAGAACACGAATGTAAAAGTCTTTCTGTTTCATTTCCCTTCCAATAGCTTTTGTTCCTCTACGTGTTCAATAACACGCTTTCCACTGGGAAGTAAAATGTGACTTAGGAACGCTGATTCAAACGACAGCATGCCGATTTCAATTGCAGTGACCTGGCCCTTTACCCAATCCCGTAAAATTGAATATACGGCGGTACCGCCTTTCTCCAGTGCTTTGGCTTCGTGGTCGGCCTTTGTTCCTTTCCTTCGGTTGTTGTATGGGTTTTCCTTGAGCCACGCTGCAGCATATCCTTTTGAGCTGGCAATTAGTGACACCATGCGTCCACGGTGTTCAAACTGAACAAACAGCTCGCCCGTGTCGAAATCCTCACCGGTGGCAAACTTGGTGCATCCAAACTGTTTGAGCATTTTCTGAATATCCCGGATCGCATTGTCACCGGCTGTTGCGTTTTGATATGGTAGTGTCATCGTTTAGCCTCCACTTGGGCGGACCCTTATACAGTAGTTTTAAAATCGTAACCCTTTGATTCTAAAAGGTTCTGTATTTCCGCTTTTGTCTTTTTTTCGCGGTTGAAATCACCGCAAAAATCACATCTAACATACTGTATTTAATAGGTTTTATGTCAGTTTTGGCTGTCAACTTGACATGGTGGGGGTCGGTAGTTCGAGTCTACTCGGACGCACCATTTCTACTTTTCTTTACGTACAAAAACATTCTTCAGACCAGTTAAATAAACGTCTTATACCTGATTAGCGTCCAGTATCGTTCAATATTGATTGGCAGTATCCTGATTTCTTAGCTAGATTTTTAGCAGTATTTCTAATTCACGTTACGGATGATACTGCTATGGCTCGACGGACACTTCCGCTCAACACTACCCAAGTCAATAGTGCCAAAGCCGCCGGTAAGGTTTATAACCTGTTTGACGGTCAGGGATTGATGCTGCGGGTCAAGCCTAATGGTTCCAAGCTTTGGATCTTTAATTACTACAAACCTTATACCAAAAAGCGCACAGATATCAGCATTGGCCAATATCCGGCTGTAGGTCTCGCTGCAGCTAGAGAAAAGCGTAAAGAGTACCTCTCCTTGCTGGCGGGCAATATCGATCCTAAAGAACACAGGGATGAACAAGCGCGCCAGAAGAGGGAGGCCCTGGAAAACACTTTTGAAGCGGTCGCAGGGCGTTGGATGGAACTACACCGTACCAAAGTCACTGAAGGTACAGCGGCTAAAATGTGGCGCTCACTGGAAAAGCATGTATTTCCCAAAGTAGGCAAACTGCCAATTGAGCAACTGACTGCACCTAAAGCGATTGAAATCCTGAACAGCATTACAGGGCGTGACTGCTTTGAAATGGCGCGTATGGTGTCGCAGCGCATGAACAACGTAATGACCTTTGCCGTTAACGCAGGCATTGTTCACCACAACCCGCTTGCTGGCATTAAACAGATGATCCCCTCTAACACCACGCAGAACATGCCAAGCCTTGCACCAGCTGAATTGCCGCAACTTATGAAGGCGCTTAACTTTGCCAACATCAAGTTTCAAACCCGTTGCCTGATTGAATGGCAATTGCACACTATGACTAGGCCAGGTGAGGCTGTAACAGCCCGCTGGGAAGAAATTGACTTTAAAGAAGCCCTTTGGATTATTCCCGCTGAAAAAATGAAAATGGGGCGAGAGCATCGCATTCCGTTGACTGAACAGGCGATAGCTTTGCTGGAATTGATGAAGCCACTTAGCGGCCACCGAGAGTACATTTTCCCATCTTACAAAAATCCACGCAGCCATGCTAACAAGGAAACGGCCAATACTGCTTTAAAGCGTATGGGGTTTAAAAATCGGCTGGTGGCGCATGGAATGCGCTCACTGGCCAGTACCACATTGAATGAACAAGGCTTTGATAAAGACGTCATTGAGGCTGCACTATCGCATAGTGACAGTGACCAGATCCGCAGCGCCTACAATCGCGCAACTTACCTCGAAAGGCGTAGGGTAATGATGCAGTGGTGGTCTGAGCATATAGAGAAGTCGTCAATTGGCTCGCTTAGCCTGTTGGGAATAGATAGATCCGTTGGTAATGCTTGTATAGGTTAGTTGCATTTAAATAGAGTTCTAAGATTAATGATAGAGAGTTTCAAGTGTATTTAAACAAAGAATTAGATGGAATTAAGGTAAGTTTTTCACTTGTTAGTTCTATAGCTGTTGTGGTCGGCTTCGAACCTGAGTTTATTGAAAGTGCAGAATTAAGTGATGGCCTAAGGCTGGAATATGAGAATCTCAAGCGAGATAGACTCCACATCTTTTCTATGAAAAGTAAGTCAGCGCTTAATGGTATTGAGGAGCAAACTGATGACTGCATCAATACTCTGGAATTTGAACTCAATAAGAAACGAAAGGATTTTACGAGAAGAGTTCGAACTGAGCAGCCGAGTGTTGGGCTATTAGATTTTACTTTCGAGATTGTTAGATTTCTAGAGCATAAAAGATCTCTATCGGAATTAAGTGGCTCAAACTGGGTTAATGAGCTTTTGATCGGTACCGTTCGTGAGAACCCTGAAATTTTGGATGAAAATGGTGACTTACGTAGTCAATTTTTGAACTATGTTTTAGAGTTTTATGACTTCTACGGACTGGAGGTAATCAGTCAATTTGATGATAGCTTATCTGAACTTGTTAACTCCTATAGAGGTGCCTCTGATATAGAGAAAGTAAGTCCAGCAGAATCAAAGCTTGATGGTAAATTATGGTTTAGCATTGAAGCGCTTTCTCTGCGATGGAAAGAGCATAAGTTTGGAATTGAAGAGATAGAACAGGCGATAGAAACTGGCGAACTTCAAGTGTGCATCAAAGCAAAGGTGTTGAATTTAAAAAAGTATAAATTTCTATTTAGTTCTCAGTTTGCAGGTGCAGTTTCAAAATTGACATCAGTCAATAAACTAAACCCAGAAATTGAAGGTAATGGAGCTTTAACTAAAGTCAATCATTATTGCGAAATTGATGCTAGTAAATCACTATTTAGTGGTTTGTTAGCTGTGTCGCCTGATTCAGCGGGAGATATACTAGCCAAAGGCTTTAGTGATAGTCCAGTATGTGGAATCAACTGGTATCAACTAGAGCTTTGCCCATTAAAAACATTCAACCTTAGAGTAGAAAGAAGTCACCTAGTAGTTACAAGCAGTGAAGTAAGAAGGTTTGAACTTGAAACTATTCAGCAACCTGCGGATAGCTCGACAGGTGGCAATGACCTTACAAATGGTGTTTGGCGTACCATGCATGTTTTAGTCAAAATGCTGCTCGAAAGTGGTAATTATAAATCTCAAGCCAAAATAATAGAGGCTATCAATGAAAATTACCCTAATACGCATGGAACAAGTAAGAGAAAACTTGAAGAGTTTTTTTCTGAGGCGAAGCGTAGGTTTGACGACTCTTAAATTACCGCAGTTTAATCTTTTTTACCGCAGTTGCGGTGTGCGCTTTGTGGTGATGTGAATAATACGATATCAGTCACAACAACACAGAGTAAGACTGATATGAACTACATTGACCATCCAACTATCAACCGAAAGCCTGAAGTCATTAAGCGCTTGGGCATATCCCGTTCAACCTTTCACACACGTTTAAATGAGCAGCTATTACCTCCACCGATCTCACTCGGTGATCGTGCCGTTGGTTTCCTTCAACATGAGATTGATGCCGTAATAACGGCTATGGCCGCCGGTCAGTCAAAAACAGAAATCAAAGCGTTGGTTGCAGAACTGGTTAAGCGCCGTAAATCATCGGCAAATGCTTTGCTTAGTCAGTTGGCGGCGTAGGAGGGTGAAAAATGGAAAACAGCACCCCCGTTCAAAAGAATGCTGCTTTACTTGATTCAAAAGACACAAGCGCTGAGACACAACGCCAGCAAATACTATCACATCTGCGTAAGAAGCAATCTATCAATACTCTGGAGTTTCGCCAGTTAGGCTTTATGTCGCCAGCCCCCAGAATATTTGAATTAAAGCAACTGGGTTACACCATCAGGTCCGTTATGGAGGATGTCATAACCCCTGATGGTAGAATGCATCGTAGGGTAGCCCGATACTACCTGTCACATAATCAACGAAGCGGATATGGACAAGAGGAGGCAGCATGAGGAAGTGCGATTTGATTCCAGTTTTGGATAACCAGGCCAGGGCTGTCAACCAGGTAGTTTCCTTATCTGGATTGCTGCAGTTTGCAAGTAGACAGCAGAATTGCCCATTAAACGATCTGTGCGGCTCTCTGAGCGCTTTAAATGATTTAATCGCCAAGGTGCAAGAGAATCACACTGTGATATCTCAGTTCGTTGTTGAATTTAATACGGGGGAGGGGGCGTGAAGCCCCTGCACATTAAGTTGGCTAAGGCGAATAGAAAAGGGATGCTTCCCAATGGTAGAAAAGCGTTTGCCTCTATGCAGTACTTTAAGGCGCTGCACGCTATCTATGATCACCCCGATTATATAAATCTTCAGCCTGTTCAAAAGGCATTACTCTGGGATCTGTGTCGTCAGTATAACGGTCATAACAATGGTGACTTGTCTCTTGCACCAAAGATTATGAAGCAATGGGGGTGGACGAAAAGCACGATTTTGAGAAATGCTCCAGCATTGTTACATAACGACTGGATTTTTGTGTCGGGCCACAAGAAAGCACGTAACGGGTTTACCTACTTGTATGCTCTCACCTGGTTGCCGGTTGATGAGTGCAATGGAAAGCTCTATCCCGATTCATACAACCACCAACCGAAAAGCTTACGTTTAAAGGGTTGCAAAGTGACACCTTTAGTCAACACAAAGGTAGCGTAGTGAAACCTTTGACTCTTCTTTCTAGCAGGGAATTTGGACTAAAAGTATCAATTTGCTCCTTTTGTGAACAAAATGCGCCGTTTAAAAGGTTCAATCTGCTACCCCTTTATATATTTACCATATGTATAGCAGTCATAAACCACAGCAAATATTTCTGGAAATAGGCCTTGCGAAGGCAAATCGTTAATTTTAAGACCAATACGCGCGCGAGGATATAATGAACAGAGAGCAATTTAGCCATCATCGACAGAAAACCCTGTTCGAAATTATGATGCTGGTGGACAGATATTCAAAGTACACTGCGCCACCTTACAAGTACGTGATAGAACAGCTTGAAGCCAAGGGTTATAAAACTGCCTGGGGCAATGACTGGACTATGCCAAGGCTTTGTATGTTCCTTCAGCGAATGGGCTTTGTTGGGTTACATGGTGTCAAAAACAGGCACGTTAACCATGATTAATCTCCGGTCACTACGCGAGGGAAATTGTTCTTTGTAGAGTGAGGAAATTAACGATTAATATGAACCCGTAACCTATGACTTAGCGCCATCAGATAGCGGTTCATCAACTTGTTTCCGTACAGAGTATTGGATAGAAGCATGTTCTTTGTCCACTAGCTCCCCGTACGAGATAACGTAAATATTTTTGGTAAGGGGGAAAAAAGTCTACGGGCGCATAACGAAGTGTCGCCGCCCAAGGCTTTTGAGTACATCTGCAGCTTAAATCGTTTTCTCATGCAACTGCTATTCAGCAGGGCCATAGCAAGAAGGGGGATAGCAAAAAATCTTCGGGTTTCAATATAAGAGCCAAAGGCTCAGCCTTTGCTCTACACCGTCTACCTAAATCAATTTTTAACTGACTTATAGAAGTCTTTATGTTAAACGGCTCATGGGAAGGCGCTAGTGTCAGGGATGGAAAATTATGCTTTATATTCATG
Organism: Fluctibacter halophilus; assembly: GCF_020687825.1. Taxonomy (GTDB): domain Bacteria; phylum Pseudomonadota; class Gammaproteobacteria; order Enterobacterales; family Alteromonadaceae; genus Fluctibacter; species Fluctibacter halophilus. The sequence goes on along the minus strand of NZ_JAJEWP010000001.1, from coordinate 1,430,284 downwards.
TGGTTAGGAGTCAAGAGAACCTTCAATCAAAACATTATTTTACATTTTCGGTCATACAGAACTTGAACTAATGGAGGAATGTATATACAAATAGTATTACAGAATGTATATACAAGGCCGATTGAAGATGTATAATCCGCAACCTGCTCAAAAGGAGATGTGAGTTTGTTTTGGATGACTCCAAGCATAAGAGCTAAGCTCAGGACCAAACATAACATCGAAGAAACAGAGGTAGAAGAGTGCTTCTGTAACAGAACACATAGTTATTTGTTGGACGAAAACGAAGATCACCAAACAGATCCACCAACATATTATTTCGTATCAGAGACAGACACAGGACGAAAGTTACTAATCTGTTTCATAGATAGAGGTACATACTTGGAAATAAAAACTGTTTTTGAGCCAACAAGCCAAAGTAGGATTGACAAGTATTATAGAAACGCACAAGAAGAAGAATATTAGCGTTGTAACAAAAGGGTTTAAACATGAGCAAAATGAAAGTTAAGAAGATTGCAGGTACCCCAGAGAATTGGGAAAAGGGCCTATTGGGCAACAGTGATGAATTTGCCAAAGTGGTCGATGGAGTTACAGCAAAAGAGCTTGACGGAAAGCTCGGACTAAAACCTATATCAATAAGGCTACAGCAAAGACTTGTTGACGATCTTAAGTTTATTGCTGAATCAAATGGACTTAGCGGATATCAACCACTGATCCGAAGAGTTCTAAAGCGTTTCGTAGATGCAGAAATGAAGAAAATTGCGAGAGATTTAGCTGGCCAGTCTAATGAAGATGAAATGGGTGACGGCAAAATGGCTAGAGCCGTTTAGCCCAATTTAGGCTAAAGTAGTTATATCGAAAGATTTTAAAAGAGGCCGCATAGCGGCCTTTTTTATTAGCAAAGGAGTTCCTTTAAACTCGGGTTGGGCTGGGGCATGGTTTCGAGCGATGAGACTAGTTACAATTTCCAATCTCGGATCCACTTCATTTCAAGTATTTCGATTCTGCGAAGCTGTCTTTATGTGCACCTTTCGATTACGCTGCTGCAAAATAGCTCGCTACAGGTAACCAGGATTGTGATTCCTTGATGTTTCGTTTTTTTCGCAAGACAAAGCAAATTGTAATCTGAATTTATAATATGCGAAAAAGTATTTAGCAGTACTCATGGAAGTACTTGTTAAATATTGATTAATTAAAATATATATAATTCAGTGGATTAATTCTTAAAAAAGAGTCTACTCGGACGCACCATTTCTCTTTTTTCCCTTTATATTTGCATTCTCAGTGGCGCTCAGCGCACCGTGATTATTAGCTATTTAATCTGAAAAAATGCCTTGGTGGCTTCATCGGCCGGAAAGAAGGTTTCCACTTTGAGTTCCGAGGCGGTCACGTCCAGCGCGGTGCCGAATGCAGAAATCATACTGAACAGGTTCAGCTTTACATCGCCCAGTTGCATTGAGATACCTAGCACCGGCGCGACAGTGGCAGAAATGTCCGCCGCCGTGTAGCTGTGTTCGCGGGCGAGGCTTTGTACTTCTTGTAGCAAATCGGCCAGAAACCGGTTTTGCGGATCGTCGCTCACTTCTGCCTGTAACCTAAGCAGCAGCGGGTTTGCGATGGTGGGCCAGTTGGTAATGAAGGGACGTAAGCCTTTGTTACTGAAGGTCAGCCGATAAATGTTCAGCTTCCCGTCGTCCAACAGGCTTGGGTCGGGTTCGCCGATCAGCCCAAGCAGTTTGTTACTGGCGTCATTAGCCATGTACAGGTTCCAGTTTCGGTCCACCACCAGTGCAGGATAGGGCTCATGGTGGTCGAGCATCATGGTCAGGGCACTTTTTACACTGACCATGGTGGCATCATCCAGCGCGCGTTCTTTGTAGAGCGCTGCAAATCCTGCGCTTTTCAGCATCTGATTACGATCCCTCAGCGGCATGTTCAAGGCGTCGGTTAACTGAATGATGGTGTCTTTACCGGGGCGTGAGCGACCGGATTCCAGAAAGCTCAAATGGCGCTGGGAAATACCCGCTTCCAGTGACAGTTCAAGCTGAGAAAATTTGCGCGCTTTACGCCACTTTTTAAGGGTGGCTGCAAAAGGGGATTGGTCTCGAGATTCACATGCCGTTGTGCGCATAGGGGAAGGCTCTGCTTTGTTGTTATATGCGCAGTATTGATCGACCGACGTCGTTGCAGCAATTACCTGACAGGTAATTGTCATCATTACTGGGACGCCTACACTGACAGTGAAATCATTAAGGAGAAAAACAATGAATCCACGAGTGGTGTTACTAAGTGTCGTGTTGGCCTTGTTCGGCGGTTACAGTGTGTGGCTGATGATGGAGGTGGGGTATGTTGCCATTTGGCAGGCTGGCTTTACTTCCCCGGCTGCACTACAGATCCTGATGGATTTGGCCATAGCCTGCGTGATTATCAGTAGCTGGATGATAGGGGATGCCAGAGCCCGCGGTATCACTGTGTGGCCCTGGCTGGTCGCGGTACTAACCACGGGGACCCTGGCGATTCTGGTGTACCTGCTGGTTCGTGAGTTTGCCCAAAAGGCCTTGGCAAAACCTGCGTAGTATAGGCAAACAACGGGAAGCACGTCGTTTTTGGGTCATGCAACGAGCAGGGTTGCATGGCCCATGTCTCATGGTTAGCAAAACGGTTGTTTTCTTTGGTACTCACCCGGCAAACTTTCGAAGACAATGCAGTAAATGGCCAACCTTTTCAGCAACGATAAAAGTCCTTTACGTTGAAAAATGGAAGCTATATACATTGCACTGTGCATGTTCATTTTACCGTTTTCATCGGCCGGTTTAACGTTGACACAACGAGCACGTTGGCGATTTGGCTGCAGCGCCTCAGTTTTCAGGAGTAATATGAAGATTTCATTGGAAGAAGTTACCCGTTCTAATTACGAAGCCGTATGCGATTTAGATGTCGCGCCGGAGCAAGAACAATACGTCGCCTGTAATATGTGGTCACTGGTCGAGTCTCACTACAATCAAGGCCATACCTGCAAAGCGATCTGCCTGGAAGGTAAGCCTGTTGGTTTTTTCATGTGGGTTCAGGAAACTGCGCAAAAAGTGTCGATTTGGCGTTTTATGGTGGATAAACAATACCAAAATCAAGGGTTCGGCAGGGTGGCACTAAAACTCGCCATTGAACAGATCCGCAAAATTCCACATCTTGAATGTATTGAGATTTGTTATAACCCCGCCAATCCGGTGGCAAAAGATTTCTATTCCAGCTTTGGGTTTCAGGAAGTGGGCATGGATGAAGATGGTGACGATATGCTAGCCTGCATCTGGCTCTAATCCCGTCAGGGAGTATTCTCTGCTTCAACCACACCGGCCAAATTGGCGTTTATGCGCAGCAACACGGTGTGTGTTATTCGGCGATTCTGTTCGCGCAATGATTGATATATATCAGAATCTTAAAGCATTTTCGGGTCTACACTGTTAAAAAGGTCAGGGTATCTGATGCAGTCTCATTGCGCTGGAAAAGCTGAGTATGGAATACATTCACGTGTTTATGACGGCAGTCACTGCCATCATTTTGTTTATTTTTGGCTTGGAGAACTTCTCCAAGGAAATTGAGCGCATTTCCGGCGAGCATTTTCGAAAATCACTCAGTAATGCAACCCGTATTCCGGTGGTTGGATTGTTGATAGGTGCACTGGTGACCATGGTGATCCAGTCCAGCTCTGCCACCTCGGTGATCACCATCAGTCTGGTGAACGCCGGGGTATTGTCGTTTAAAAACAGTATTGGCATTGTGTTTGGCAGTAATGTCGGCACCACCATTACCGCCCAGTTAGTGGCGTTTAAACTGACCAGCTTTGCGCCGCTATTGATTGTGATTGGCTTTGTGGTGTCGTTGCTACACAGTAAACTGGCCATTTTTGGGAAGGCGATCTTTTACTTTGGGTTCGTGTTTTTCAGCCTTAATCTGATCGCTGACACCCTGGCACCGCTACAATCCAATCCTGTGCTGGTGGAATGGTTAACCGAACCGCAAAATCCCCTATACGGTATTCTGGTCGGCTGTATTTTCACCGCTATCGTGCAGTCCAGTTCAGTGACTACCGGCCTTGCGATCGTGTTTGCTCAACAGGGCTTACTGGGGCTGGAGAATGCTGTGCCGTTGCTGCTTGGGGCCAATATCGGCACCACCGCCACCGCCACCATTGCGGTGTTTAACATGGACGTGGCAGCCAAAAAAGTCGCCATGAGCCACTTTCTGTTTAATGTCGGTGGCGTGCTGCTGGCGTTACCTTTTTTGTTGTTGTTTGGTCACCATCTGGCGGATGTCACTGTTGAACCGGCCATCGCGCTGGCGTTTATTCACCTGCTGTTCAATGTGTCTGCCAGCGTTATCTTTATTCTGTTGATCAACCCGTTTAAGCGCCTCATTGATATGATGCTGGGGGAGGGCAAGATGGAGTTCGAGCGACTGGCGTTGCCGGTGTTTGATCCCGAGGAGCCCTTCGAACAGGTGCAAGACAAGTTGCAGGCCAGTGCCGGGGCGTTGTTCGACTTCCTGCAGGAAAACTACAACATCGTCACCCTGAGTATCGAAACCAATTATCGCGGGGTGTTTGAAGCGGGAGGCAAACGCATCGAATACATCGACTTTGTTAAAGCCGAACATATTCACTATTTCTCGGAAGTGGTCACCGTGATCAAAGACGAAGAAGAGTCACGGCAGTTGATCAAATTGATCAATCAGTTTGATTACTTGTTTCAGATCCATGATTCCATCAGCGATTTGTATGAATCGAAAAAGGTCCTTAATGAACATTACATTGAGCTGAAAAGCGATGTATTGCTGTTGGTTCGTACGTTGTCCAGCCAGACTCTGGCGTTTTTTGAGCGTATCGGCGATGCCATGCGCGAAGAGGAGCCACCCAACCTGAAATCGGCGGCCAAAGAATTACAGCATTCCATCGATCAGGCTAATCGCAATTTACTGCTGTTGCTGGTTGACCCTAAACGGGAAGATGCCGGGGCGCTGACCAACTTCATTACCTACACCCAGCGGTTGAAAGACAAGCTCAACAACTTTACCAGCCTTCGGATCAAACAGGACAGTGACAAGCCATCGGAGTCTGCCAATGCGTAACCAATGGTTTCGTGGAGGGGAAAGCAACAAGGTTTTTGCACAGGAGGTTTCATGAGTCGCCAAGTTAAACGGGTGCTGATCATTGAAGGTAGTGTTAACGCAATGCTGGCGTTGGTGAAATTTGTGGTGGGCCTGATCACCGGTTCCGCAGCACTGGTAGCTGATGCGCTGCATTCCCTGACCGATTTGGTCAACAACGTGTTTGCCTGGTTGGCCGTCAACCTGGCGGCGCAGCCGGCGGACGATGATCATCCTTACGGCCATCAGAAATTTGAATCACTGGCGGTGTTTGGGCTGGCAGTGTTGCTGTCGGTGGTGGCGATTGAGGTATTTATTAATGCCCTGAAGCGCATCGGTGAGCCGGTGGAACAAAACCTGCCCGGCCTTATCATTCTGGTGCTGGCACTCGGGGTAAATTTGTCGCTGAGTTTGTGGGAGCAGCGCTGGGCCAAGCGCCTGGACTCGTCGTTGCTGTCTGCAGATGCCAGCCACACCTTTAGCGATGTATTGACCAGTGTGGCGGTACTGATCGGCTGGCAACTGGCGGCGATGGGCTATTATTGGCTTGATACGGTGTTTGCCACTGTGGTGTCTGTGCTGATCCTGATCCTGGCCTATCGATTGTTTATGCGGGCCATTCCTACCTTGGTCGATCAGCAGCTCGATAATCATCAACGGGTTTCCGATACCGTGTCGGCGGTCGAGGAGGTGCAGTCTGTGCGACAACTGCGTGCCCGCAAGCAGGGCAAAGGCTATGTGGCTGACATTACCGTGGGTGTTGATCCCCAGTTATCGGTGGAACAGGCCCATGGCATCGCCGACGAGATTGAGCGTACATTGGCCGAGCGGTTCAATATTTTCGATGTCACAGTTCACATCGAGCCAGAGCGCTGACATCGATTTGATGTAGCGCAAGTCACTGCACACTGAGGTGTGTTGTACTGATTAACACGACAATGGATGGAGATCACCCCGTGGCAATACTCACTTTTCTAGGCGCAGCACAAGAAGTCACCGGTTCCTGCCATGAGCTGCGATCACCGGCGCTCGGCACTGTACTATTAGATTGTGGCATGCATCAGGGCGGCAGCAATGTAGAGCGGGTGCAGCGCGAGACCTTTGATTTTTCACCCGCCGGTATCGATGCCGTCGTGCTGTCCCATGCACACCTCGATCACAGCGGAATGTTGCCTAAACTGGTGCACGATGGTTTTCGAGGGCCAATTTTTTGCGCTGCCGGCACGGCGGATCTGCTGGAAGTCATGCTCAAAGATGCGGTCAGTATTTACCTGGGCGACTTGGAGCGTGAAAACCTGCGCCGCGGGCGCAAAGGCAAAGATCCGTTGGAGCCCCAATACGGTGAAGAGGATGTGGAAACCGTGTTGTCCTTATGCCACTCGGTACCCTATGAAACCAAAAAACGCGTTGGTAATCAGGCTTGGCTGACCTTTCATGATGCGGGGCATATATTGGGTTCGGCGATTGTTGAATTGCACCTGAAGGAAAAGGGCGAGGACAAAACCCTGGTGTTCTCCGGCGATCTGGGCAACCGTAATGCGGTGTTGATGAAAGACCCGGCCACCATTGAACGGGCGGATGTTGTGGTGATGGAAAGTACCTATGGTGATCGCAATCACAAGCCGTTGCCCGACACCGTGGCCGAGCTGCGTAACATCATTACCGAGACCGAAGCCCGTGGTGGCAATATCATGATCCCTGCCTTTGCGGTAGGGCGGACCCAGGAATTACTGTATTACCTCGGCGTGTTGCATCAGGAGGGGATCCTCGACCAGTGGCAGGTGATCCTCGATAGTCCGATGGCGATTGAAGTGACCAAAGTCTATGACAAGTGGTTTTCGGCACTCGATCAGAGTGACATCGCCAAAGCCGCGCCCGATGCTCAATCGATATTGGATGACTTTATTCCACGCCTGTTTCTCGCGGTCACGCCGGAAGAGTCCATTGCGGTGAACAAGATTGTCAAAGGGGCCCTGATCATTGCCGGTAGCGGGATGTGTACCGGCGGGCGGATCCGGCATCACTTTAAACAGCGCATCTGGAAAGCAGAAAATACGGTTCTGTTTTGTGGCTATCAGGCCCAGGATACGCTGGGACGATTACTGGTAGATGGCCTCAAAAAAGTGCGTTTGTACGATGAGGAATATGTGGTTAAAGCGCACATAGAGACCCTTGGTGGTTTTTCCGCTCACGCCGGTCAACAGGGATTGATCGATTGGGTCACGCAAATAAAAGGTGAGCCAACCGTCGTGCTGGTGCACGGCGAAGCCGGGGCCATCGAAGCACTGTCGCAAAAACTCTGGGATGTGGCAAAGATCCGCGCCCAAACGCCCTGTCAGGGCAAAAGCCTGGTGTTTTAGATACGTTGACAAATCGCAGCGAGGAATAGCGCTACTGGCTTGCGCCACAGGATTGACCATCGTAAAGTGGTGAAAAATTGCCCATCAAGGATTGTTATGGCTGACAGCGCACCTCAACCCAACCTGGCTGGATCCGTCACCATGCGCGGTGAAGGGATGAACCGTATTGAGACCTTCGTCGCTGCGGCGTTTGCCTTTGCCGTGACCATGCTGGTGATTTCAGTGGGTAGCATTCCCCAGTCCTTTGAAGAGTTCGTGCTGGCGCTGAAAACCATCCCGGCTTTTGCCGCCAGTTTTGCTGTGATCGTGTGGATCTGGCACGCCCATGCTACCTGGTGCCGACGCTATGGCCTCGAAGACGGTATGTCGATTTTCCTCAGTAGCCTGCTGGTGTTTCTGGTGCTGATCTACATCTACCCGTTGCGCCTGATGATGCAGAGTCTGTTTCACTTTCTGTCTGACGGGGCTTTGCCGTTTATTTTTCCCCTCAAGACCCTCGAACAAGCCCGCTTCATGTTCACCTTTTATGGCATTGGATTTTTGTGTGTGGGGTTAAATTTTATTGGTTTGTATCGCTATGCCCTGCGTCGCCAGGAGCCCCTTGCTCTGAGCCCCTATGAGGTGACCGAAGCCCGCTATGATGTGCACGTTTGGGTCGTTGCTGTGTGCATCTCGTTGCTGTCATTGATACTGGCCTGGGTGCTGCCGGCCCAGTGGTTGTCGTTGGCTGGCTTTACCTACTTTTTGCTGTTTCCGTGCTACACGGTGCTGGACAACCGCCACCGCAAAGCGCTGGCGGCGATAGCGGTGCAGGATTAGCCCGCCAGACCATCGGCGCGGGCTGACCACAGTATTCGCGTGTAAGACCACAGGAACAGGCCGAAACCCAGGCTCCATAACCCGCCCACCACCAACCACACCAGTGGGCTGGACGGTAGGGTAAAAATCGCCACCACGATGCGAAGAATCCCCGCCAACCATACAGCGGCGAAGGCAAACGGCATGCTGCCCGGCGGCAGCAGCGCACGCCCGGTATGCCCCAGACTGACCCGGCTCATCATCGCAAGGATCAGACTGCCCATTGCTCCGGCGCTAAGGGCATGGAGACCCGCGGATACTGGCAGGTAGGGGAGTAATAGTGCTCCCCCCCACAGCATCAATCCAAGCGGAATAAAGCCATAGGCAAGGTGCAATGAAACAACCAAAGGGACGCGCCAGGCCCGGCGGTGCAGCCATCGCCACCAGCGCCAGCCATTGGCAATGCCCCACGACAGCAGGACAAAGCCCAGGTATGGCTGCACTTGCGCAAACCAAATTTGGGCAATCTGCAGGCTCAGTAGGATTGGGATGAGCAGAAAAACAGCGCGTTCAAGGTGGGCCAAGGCGAGAGTCCTTTGCTCCCCAATTCCATTGGCGGTAAACATCGGTATTACACGACCACCGATAACTACCATTATCACAGTAATGAGCATCACGGTGGTGTGAAACGCCCATTGGGTCAGTGCGTGATCCGACAGACGTAGACTCCAGTGAGACACCAGATTGAGCGTAAACAAACCACCCAGTATCAGTAAAAACACCCCATTACGCCAGTTTCGGCTGCGCACAACCTGATAGGTCAGATAGCCTGCCGCCAGGGGAATGAACAGTAAATCCGTGAACACTACCAAGGTTGCAGGGGCGTTTAACACCATCGCAATACGCGCCAGGCACCACAGCCCCCACAGACCGCCCAGCAAGGGTCCTTGCAGGCCGGGTACCCCAGTCCATGTTTGGGCTGCAGTGAGCAGAAAACCTACTACGATGGCGACCACAAAACCAAACAGCATTTCATGGGCATGCCAGAACAGGGCACCACCGTACGGGGTGGGCAGGTGCCAGCCCACCAGAATGCTGACCCAATACAGCATCGCCAGTATGGTGAACACATTTCCTGCGAAAAAAAACGGCCGAAAAGCCAGGTTCCATAGCGCCAGTCCTGATCGTTGCGCCGCAGGCTCGTGGATAGGGATCAAACGTTTCATTCAGCGTACCACCAGACCCAATTGTTTTTGTGTCACCAAACGCACCACATATGCCACTTTAAACACGCCCGCTAATAGCATCTGAGAGACATGCAAGGTGGTTACCAACAGCAAGGGAAGCTGTGATTCAAAACGGTACGACAGCACAACCGATGCGATAAATGCCAGTAGGCTAAATAGCATGGTGGCATTGGCGCATTGAAGTAACCTGTGTTCAGACATGACACTCTCCATAAGATGCATGTTATATGTATGTTTACTAAGGTGCATATTAAATGTATCTTTTTGGGGATGCAAGAGAACAAAGAGACATATGATGCAACTGACCCGTTACACAGACTACGGATTGCGCGTATTAATGTATCTGGCGCTGTTACCTGAGGGGCAGAATGCCAGCATCGATACGGTCTGCCAGACTTACGGCATTTCCAGAAACAACATCAATAAAATCGTTCATCACCTGGGAAAAGCAGGATTTATCCGTACCCAGCGGGGAAAAGGCGGCGGCATAACCCTGAATCGGCCGGCACAGGACATTGGTCTGGGTGATGCTGTACGGGTAATGGAGTCCACGCTGACCATCATCGATTGCAACAAACCGGCCTGCACGTTATTACCGGCCTGTCGGTTGAAAGGGGCACTGGCACAAGCGGTGGAGGCATTCCTGTCGGTTCTGGACAGCTACACACTGGCCGATCTGACCGCGCCTGCGGCGAATGAACTGCGCCAGCAACTGAAACTGGCGTAAATGTGCAGCTCCCTTAACCGGGGTGCAAATCGCAGGCATCAAAGAACTGCTGCCAGTAGGCGATATGAGCACGAACCGCGTTTTGCGCTGCACTGAAGGTATCCAACTGGTGCTGGATACGGGCTTTAAATGCCGGGCTCAATGTCGGGGTATCGAGTAGTTGTTGATACACCGGCAACAACGTGTAGTGGTAGTGATTCATGGTGCTGACAAACGGCTGAATACGTTGGACAAACACCAGCTTAAACACATTGGCAAGGTACTGTGCTCCTTGTTCGAATTGAGGTGAACGGCATTGTTCTGGCAATTGTTGTTGCTCAAGCCAGGCGGTGACCACCGGCAATTGGGTGCCCAGTTGTGTGTGATTGAATTGCAGCTTTGCAGGCAGAGGTGCGAATTTCAGCTGTTGCAGGTGATGTTCAAGGGCTTCACCATCAATGGTGGTCGCTTTGGGTAGTGCTAACAAATATTTCCACGCGCTTGCTACCGCCGTCAGACGATCATCGTCGTCTGCAGAGATCCCCTGTTCAGCGCGGTCAAAATGAATCGCTATTTCCTGACTGTGTTGCACCAATTGCGCCCAGTGTAACGGCAAGTTTTGTTGCTTCTGTGCTATCCAGTCGTCAAGCGGTATATCCCCTGGCGATGGCTCAAGCTGTTGCCGGCATTGGATAAGGCCTTCAATCACTTGCAACTGGTATGCAAACCGGCTTGAGGGTAACTGGGCGTGACCCAGTGCGGTATTGCGCTGGGCGATAAGGCCGGCTACTGCACATTGTTGCAAGGCGTAAAATTCACGCAGATTGATACGCACATCCGCAGGGAACACAGGCATGTCCTGGCGTAGCGGAAAGCGTTGCTTGGTTGGCAGAGGGGCATAATCGGGGGCGGTAGTCTCCAGCACCCGGGCCAAACGGGTGGTATAATCCTCAAGCTGTGTTTGTAGCGGCGATGCCGGTGAGCAGCCGACGATAGCCACTACACTGAGCAATGGCAGACAATTGCTTAGGGTGTCAGTAAACCTGTTCGTCGTCAGACAGGACCGTGAGTTGCACTTTGTGCTGCATGTCGTCGATGTGCATCGCCAGATGCACCGGATAGCAACAGTTCGGACAGTCCTCAAAATAGTCTTGATCGCCATTACTGCAATCCAGCGATACGTGCATCGGGTGACCACAGTGAGGACAACTCAGAGTGGTTTGTTTGAGCTGCATAAATCACCTCCGCCAATGTGACCTCTCAGGCCTTACTGGCACTGGCTATACTGCGTCCACCGTCAACCGCGATGATCTGACCGGTGATATACGGTGACGCGACCAGAAATGCGATGGTGCGGGCAATGTCGTCGGGTGTGCCAAGGCTGCCCAGCGGGATTTGCTGCAATATGTCGCCTTTGTCTTGCTCAGATAAGGGAGCTTCAGGCCATAAAATGGCCCCCGGAGCAACGCCATTGACCCTTACCTGTGGGGCGAGTTCTATCGCCAGTGATCGCGTCATGGCGACCAGTGCCGCTTTCGCCATGCAATATACAGTATGGCTTGCCAGAGGGCGCTCTGCATGGATATCCACCATGTTAACAATAACCCCCTGATTTCGGGCCAAATGTTTTTGTAAATACTGACTAAGGAACAGGGGCCCCTGGGCATTGCTGCCCATCAGGATATGCCAGTCGTCGGTTGTTATGTCGCCGACCGGGGTAGGGTAGAACGCCGAGGCATTATTCACCAGCACGTCAAGGCGACCAAACGCCATTACCGCGTCTTCGGCCAGAGATTGCCAGGCTTTGGGGTCGCACAGGTCAGCGACCAGCAGTTTTGCGGAGTCCTGACGTTGGTCATTTAACGACGCACACAGGCGGCTAGCGACATCGAAGGAATGGTGGCAATGCACAACAACATCGTAACCTTGTTGATGCAAGTGGCGGGCAGTGGCCGCGCCGAGACGTTTGGCACTGCCCGTGATCAGCGCAACAGGGTTTTCCATACTGAGAATGTTCCGGCTCACAAAAACGCAAAGGTTAACGGCTTCGACGCCGCCACTCAAGCATCAAGGGTGTTCAGTGTTGCCTTCGCAGATGTCAGGTACTGGCCACCAAACATCACCGCATGATTAAGAATATGATAAAGCTGGTACACGGGTTTGCGATAGCTATAGTGCTCATCAAGTGCCCATTGGTCGTTGTAGCCGTCATAAAATGCCTGTGGAAATTTACCAAACAGTTCTGTCATGGCAATGTCCGCCTCGCGATCACCGTAGTACATGGCAGGATCGAACAACACCGCTTGATGTTGATGAAACCCGGTATTTCCCGACCACAGATCGCCGTGCAAGAGACTGGCGACTGGCTGGTGACCGTGCAGCAGGCGCTCTGTGGCTTCAACACAACGATCGATGTCAGGCAGTGATTCTCCGCGCTCTGCCAACAATTGCAGCATGTAACCGATACGCTGTTCGGCGAAAAAACGCGCCCATTTTTTGTGCCATTGATTGGGTTGGGGAGTTTGTCCGATGTAGTTATCGTCCTGCCAGCCGTACATTTCCTGAGTCTGGTTTTTGTGCAACAGTGCCAGTTGCTGCCCAAAGGTGAACCAATCGTCTTTATCGCCGTCTTGCATGGTGATGTGTTCCAGCACCAGAAAACTGTGATCTTCGACTACTCCGTGACAGATAACCGTTGGTACGCGCATCACCTCGCAGGCTTTGAGGTGACTTAATCCTTCAGCTTCGGCGCTGAAGTTGGCCAACTGACCGCTGTCATTGAGCTTGATGAAATAGCGGTGACGGCCATCGGATATCTTGTACGCCTTGTGGGTGTCGCCTTGCTTTACTTCGCGGATGTCGTCACAAATAAAGTCGTGTCCGACGTTGTCACTGATTTGCTCACTGATGAAATGCCACATGGTTACCGCCATGGCTGCCGAAAGATTGATTTCAGTATGGAACAGCGTTTTGTCGCGCGTTGGTCGAATTCACTATCAATGAGGCCGTGCTTATATCATTCCGTAATTTGTTGCTGATAAACCGGGCGGGTAATATTTTCTCGCAGGGCGACGAAGGTCTGGTGAGCAAAGGTTGCCATCATTTTGTTTGCAATCCATTCAGGCAACATCCCGCCGGCATTGGCACTGCCAACGTACTGGATGTTTAACAGCCCTTGTGCATCCAGCTGAGCATCCCATTGACCCTTAACCCCATGCATTCGTACGTAATGGGGTAGCAGCGCATGTTGATCGCCGACGTCACGGATCTGAATGCGCACGTGCCGCTCTGGAATAAGCCAGGTGGCGGTGGAGTGGGTGACCATGTCGCGATCATTGAAAGGCCAGGGCGATTTGAAATAGGTATGCACCGTTCGCTCGGCCTGTCCAAACCATTCGATGATGTCAATCTTGCGTGCATTGGCAATCCAGCGAGGCCCGTTGTCGGTATCATCCAACAACTGCAACAGCGCTAACGGTGACGCGTTGACCGAGGTCTCTATTTTGACCTGGAAGCCCAGTACCGGATCGTTACGGGTATAGGTTTTGACCGCGTTTTCGTCCTGTTTCAGCGTCCACTCAGTGTTGTCTGCGTGAGCGAGGGAAGATATCACTACTAATAAAGTGACGATCAGGCGGGGGAATAATTGCATCACGACGGCGTTTTTCGCTATTATGCACAGGTGCTCTGATGGTAGCAGAGCCAACGCGAAAGCAAAATGATCTCAGGCACCCAACTCCGGGTGTTTTTTTATTGATGTAACCGCTCGACGTGATAATACACGGTCGGCATATAACGCAAGTGGCGCTTGGTAGGCGTCACCACTGTGAAAAGGACAAAAGATGGTAACAATCACCCTTCCTGATGGCAGTCAACGCCAGTTTGAACACCCCGTTTCCGTGATGGATGTCGCTAACGATATCGGCCCTGGCCTCGCCAAAGCCACCATTGCCGGCAAAGTCGACGGTACCCTGGTAGACGCCTGTGACATGATCACATCGGATGCCAAACTGGAAATCATCACCGCCAAAAACGATGAAGGGTTGGAAATCATCCGCCATTCCTGCGCTCATTTGCTCGGCCACGCCATCAAACAGCTTTGGCCGGATACCAAAATGGCCATTGGTCCTGTGATTGATAACGGCTTCTATTATGACGTTGACATGGAGCACAGCCTCACTGATGAGGATTTGCAGGCACTGGAAAAACGCATGCTCGAATTGGCCAAAACCAACTATGACGTGATCAAGAAAACCGTCAGTTGGCAACAGGCCCGGGATACCTTTGCCGAGCGCGGTGAAAGCTACAAAATCGAGATCCTGGACGAAAACATCAGCAAAGATGATCAGCCGGGTCTGTACCATCATGAAGAATACGTTGACATGTGCCGTGGACCGCACGTGCCAAATATGCGTTTCTGTCATCACTTCAAGATCCAGAAAATGGCCGGTGCCTATTGGCGCGGCAACAGTGACAATAAAATGCTGCAACGCATTTATGGCACCGCCTGGGCCGACAAAAAGCAGCTAAAAGCTTACCTGCAACGGCTAGAAGAAGCGGAAAAGCGTGATCACCGGAAAATCGGCAAAACCCTGAATCTGTTCCATTGGCAGGAAGAAGCACCGGGTATGGTGTTCTGGCATCAGGATGGCTGGAGTATCTACACCGAATTGGAAAAATACATTCGGGTAAAACAACGCAAGTTCGGATTTGGTGAGGTGAAAGGCCCGCTGATGATGGACCGTGTACTGTGGGAGAAATCCGGTCACTGGGATAAATATGCCGAGAACATGTTTACGACAGAATCGGAAAAGCGTGAGTATGCGATCAAGCCGATGAACTGTCCGGGCCATGTGCAAATTTTTAACCAGGGCCTGAAATCCTACCGTGATCTGCCCCTGCGCATGGCTGAATTTGGATGCTGCCACCGTAATGAGCCGTCTGGCGCATTGCACGGCCTGATGCGCGTGCGCGGGTTTACCCAGGATGATGCCCACATCTTCTGTACCGAAGAGCAGATCCAGGATGAGGTCAGCCGCTGTATTCAGATGGTGTACGAAGTGTACAAAGATTTCGGTTTTGAAAAGATCGTGGTGAAACTGTCTACCCGCCCTGAAAAGCGCGTGGGCTCCGACGAAATCTGGGATAAAGCCGAACAGAACCTGGCCGATGCACTGAAAGCCAATGACATTGATTTCGAGTATCAACCGGGTGAGGGAGCATTCTACGGACCTAAGATTGAATTTACCCTGCATGATTGTCTCGACCGCGCCTGGCAGTGCGGTACGGTGCAACTGGACTTCTCAATGCCTGGTCGTCTCGGCTCCACTTATGTGGCTGAAGACGGTGAGCGTAAAGTCCCGGTGATGATCCACCGTGCAACATTGGGCTCACTGGAACGCTTTATCGGTATCCTGACCGAAGAATATGCCGGCTTTTTCCCGTTGTGGCTGGCACCTGTGCAGATGGTGGTGATGGATATCACCGATAAACAGGCCGATTATGCCCGTCAGGTGGAAGAAAAACTGCAGGAAAACGGATTTAGAGCAAACTCTGACTTGAGAAATGAGAAGATTGGCTTTAAAATCCGCGAGCACACACTTCGCCGTGTGCCGTATTTGCTGGTTGTCGGTGATAAAGAGATGGAATCCGGCCAGGTTGCAGTGCGGACACGAAAAGGTGAAGACCTCGGTAGCATGAGCATTGAAGCCTTTATTGACAAGGTTCGTTGCGAAATTGCCGAGAAAACGATTAGCTAGTGCCCGTCACTGGGCACATCGGGAACGAATGGAGTATCGTTCCTGTTCAGTACGACAGTATTGAATTTCTGCGCGGTGAAGGGGATGCCTTCATCGCCTTTTGCTTGTTCGCCAGGCTGGTGTTCAAGTACTTGTACGTTAAATTGCTTGGAGGAATAGCATATTAAAGGCGCTAACAATAAGGCTCAGGGCGATAAAGCCCGGATTAACGATCAAATCACATCACGTGAAGTTCGTTTGATTGGCAAAGACGGTGAACAAATTGGTGTAGTAACACTGAGTGAAGCAATAGACACCGCGGAAGAAGCAAACCTGGACTTGGTTGAAATTAGCCCGAATGCAGAGCCGCCTGTCTGTAAAGTAATGGACTACGGCAAATTCCTGTTCGAAAAAAGCAAGGCTCAAAAAGAGCAAAAGAAAAAGCAGAAGCAAATTCAGGTCAAGGAGATTAAATTTCGCCCTGGCACTGATGAAGGCGACTACCAGGTCAAACTGCGCAACCTGCGTCGCTTTTTAGAAGGTGGTGATAAAGCCAAAGTCACGATCCGTTTCCGCGGACGTGAAATGGCGCACCAAGAGATCGGCATTGAACTGCTCAACCGGGTTAAAACCGAGTTGGAAGACATTGCCAATTGTGAGTCTTTCCCCCGTAAGGTGGAAGGTCGACAAATGATCATGGTGCTTGCACCCATTAAGAAGTAGCTCTGGTTTACAAGTAAACAGGGCCGATTCGTCGGTCTGCACCCTGTTTCACCGAGTTACACGTTGTAAACAACACCCCTTGCACTGCAAACAAGGTGGTGAACTAACCAATGCGGAGTTTTAGCAATGCCTAAAATGAAAACCAACCGTGGAGCTGCCAAACGCTTTCGTAAAACAGCGTCTGGTCGTTTCAAGAGCAAACAGTCTCACTTGCGTCACATTCT
Source organism: Fluctibacter halophilus (assembly GCF_020687825.1). Classification (GTDB taxonomy): domain Bacteria; phylum Pseudomonadota; class Gammaproteobacteria; order Enterobacterales; family Alteromonadaceae; genus Fluctibacter; species Fluctibacter halophilus. The sequence continues at coordinate 1,413,352 of NZ_JAJEWP010000001.1, read as the reverse complement.
GACCAAGAAGAGCTCTAAGCGTAAACGTCACTTGCGTGGCAAGAAATTGGCCCATGATGCAGATACAGCGTTGATCCAACGCATGCTGCCTTACGTGTAAGAGAGGAGACTGAATAATGGCAAGAGTAAAACGTGGCGTAATTGCACGTGCCCGTCATAAAAAGGTACTGAAGCAAGCCAAAGGTTACTACGGTGCTCGTAGTCGTGTTTATCGTGTTGCTGTCCAGGCAGTAACCAAAGCAGGTCAATATGCATACCGTGACCGTCGTCAGCGTAAGCGTCAATTCCGTCAACTGTGGATTGCACGTATCAACGCTGCTGCGCGTCAAAATGGCATGTCCTACAGCCGTTTCATCAACGGTCTGAAGAAAGCGTCTGTCGAAATCGATCGTAAGATCCTGGCCGACATCGCGGTACATGACAAAAATGCATTCAGCGCACTGGTCGAAGCGGCCAAAGGCGCACTGGCTTAATATTTAACATTAAGTTTAAGTTCTTTCGGGAAACGGCGAGCAGGATGCTCGCCGTTTTTCGTTTCAGCGCTTGAAAAAGTCACCTATGCTGTGTTTATCACTGACAACAACCAAACGGGTCGTGCATGCTGACAGCGCTTGAAACCTATCTTCCCTTGATCATCGGTGTCGTGTGTATTGTCACTGTCCTCGGGCTGGCTCACTGGTTACTGATTGCTCGCTTTCCCGACATGGGCAACGAACAGAAATTTCCCCGACAGTTGAGCATGTTGGTACTGACATTGTGTGCGGTGGTGGCCCTTTTGTTTCTGTTACCCATCCAGGACAGCTCACGTAATCAATTGATAGGGCTGTTGGGTATTCTGATTTCCGGGATGCTGGCCTTTTCCTCTACCACCGTGTTGTCCAACCTGATGGCAGGGTTGTTGCTGCGATTCACCAAGCCGTTTCAGGTCGGCGACTACGTGCGTATTGGCGAGTATGCCGGTCGTATCTCGGAGCGCGGCCTGTTCGATGTGGAGATCCAGACTGAGTCGCGGGAACTGATCGCCGTGCCAAACACCGTGTGTATCAGTCAGCCGGTCACCACAGTTCGTCGTTCCGGCACCATCATTTCGGCAACATTGTCGTTGGGATATGACGTTGATCGCCGCCAAATCGAAACCTGTTTGATGGGCGCCGCCACGGCCACGGGTCTTCAGGAACCCTTTGTGCATATTCTGGCGCTGAACGATTTTTCGGTGACCTATCGGGTTGCCGGGCTGCTGGAAGATGCCAAACAGCTAATTTCTACCCGTTCTTCGCTGTACGGTCAGGTGTTGGATAGCCTGCACGGAGCCGGTATTGAAATTGTATCGCCCGGGTTCATGAACCAACGTCCATTGACACCCGAGCAAAAAATATTGCCGCCTTCGCAGGCCGGCAAAAAGCAGGAAACGGTGGCGCCGACGGCTGAAACACTGGCGTTTGATAAAGCGGAACAGGCTGAGGCTCAGGAACGGGAAAAAGCCGAGCTGACTGAGACACTGCAGCAGTTACAAAGCGACGTAAAAACGGCATCCGATGGGGAACAAAAGCAGCGTTTGCAACACCGTGTCGATGCCCTCAAAGCCCGCCTGGAACACCTGAATCAATCCATAGAAGACAGTGACGCTGCGCACAAGACGGTTACAACACCTTAGCCGCGGCTCTTAAAGTGTGGTAGCAGCGGTTTGAAGGCTGGATGGCGGGCATCGCCCATCAATTCGTACAAACACATTTCAACACCGGTCACCCCGATCCCTAACCTTGCCATACGTTGCATGGCAATACGGTGATCGTCGCCAAGACGTGAGCCACAGGCATCAGCAACAACCTCAACCTCGAATCCATGTTGTTGCAGGCCTCTGGCACTTTGATACACACAAACGTGGGCTTCCATACCACACACCAACCACTGTTTGCGGTTGGCGCTGTTGACATGCTCCAGTACTTGCTGGTTGTCGCAGGCATTGAAGGTGTGTTTGTTGAGTGGCGGGATATCCGGCAGCAATTGGCTAATATGGTCGTTCACCGGGCCGAGCTTATCCGGTTCATGGGCAACCAGAATGATCGGTAATCCCAGGTGCTTAGCCCCTACGATCAGGGTTTTGATATTGGTCAGGCATTGTTCGGCGTTATTGACCCGGTGGGCGAGGGCGCCTTGGACATCAATGATCATTAAACCAGTATGTTGGTCATTCAGCATCCGGGACTCCTGCGTTATCGCTACTTTTTCAGTGTCCCTGATCCAACGTCCCACGACAACCCAAACCGGTTCAGGATTTGTTACACCTTGGACTGGAATGTGGCAGGCGTGTCAGGCAAGCTAAGTATTACCGTCACCGGGCTAAACCCGCGGGCACAATGAATACATTTGAGGAGTGCATTATCGCAGCACGACGTACATTGACATTGCGAGCTTATGTAAAGCAACGCAATGGTGTGCCGCTGGGGGGCAAGGGGTCATTAGGCAATATGCTGTATCGCTCCCTGGGTGCATCCAGTTTTGCGGGTTTCTGGCGCTACTGGAATCCGATATGGGGCTACTATCTGGGACGTTACAGTTATGCGCCATTGCGTCGCTGGATACCCGATGCGCCGGCATTGTTACTAACCTTCGCCCTCAGTGGTGCGGTACATGACCTGGCCGTTGCACTGCTGCGGGGCAAATGGGATCTGCTGTTTACCCTGTGGTTCAGTATCATGGCATCGGTGGTCATTGTAACGGAACAACTGAAGCTCTCCAGCCAAGGTTGGCCCGTGGCAGCACGCATGTTTCTCAATCTGTTTTGGATGGGTTCAACCCTGACATTGACCTGGCACGTGTTGCCAGCGTTGACTTGGTAACCGTTTTATTTGGCAGGTACCGGTTGCAACGGAGGGCTTCGTCGGGGCCGCAACCGATACCTGTATTGCCTGTTTAACTAGCGATAGCTTGCCCTTGAGCAGCGCGCGCGGATTGGGTCAGGTGAACCAACTGCTTGCGAACGTCTGAGGTTGAAAGACACGGTTCGGCAAAAGGGATATACACGGTTGTATCGCCGGTGCGTATATAGCAACCTTCCGCAATCACGTCGACCATGGTGGGGCTGTGGTCGGAACGCCCGGTCTGATGGTTGAGGATCAGAGACAAGGCGTCAACATGATCGTCGTTCATGTGTGCAATCATGTGTTTTGCATCTTCAATTGACCATTCGGGCGCAAGAGCACACCATTCTTCGGGCTCCAGCCAGAAGATTTTGCCAAAACCGCCAATATACCGTACCCGCACAATCTCCATACGCCACATGCAAAAATCGTGGGCTTTGCTGTACTCCTTGGCATCAGGGAAGTGCTGCAGGTAGGTTGCAAGTGCTGCGTCGTGTTCCTTTCCAGTCAAGCGTTGTGCATCGCCTACCAGCGTTACCCTGGCCTGGGTGTTCTGATCGGCGTCGTCAACCTGGCGAAATACCGTCAGACTCATTTTATTGTCGTGAGTAAGGTTTCTGGCGTGTTGTGCAATATCACTGATGAAAAAGTATGCTCGACCTCGACTGTCAGTGTAATACGGTGTGACGGATCCAAACGGATAGCCACGCAAGTTGTAAGACAGGCTGGACACGACGCCTGTTCGACAGCGACGTACCAGTGTTTTGGCTTCATTCAGTGCCGTTTTTCGCATAAGGATACTCCTGTGGTTCAGAAAAAATGATCGGGCGGTTCAGGGTAGGGTGTTGGCTGATGTGCATCGGTGTGTGATAGGCATCCATCAGTGTGTTTTGGGTCAACACTTCAGCAGTGCTTCCCATGGCCAGTAGTTCTCCCTGTTTCAGTAGCATGATGTGATCGGCGTAACAGGATGCCAGATTCAGGTCGTGCAGAATGACGACTGCCGTATTGCCTTTATCAACAAACGTCCTCGTATGATTGAGGACACGATGCTGATGATGTAAATCCAATGCTGACGTCGGTTCGTCCAGCAGCAGTAAACGGCCTTGGCAATCGTCTGATAAACCATTGACCTGTGTCAGGCATCGGGCGAAATGGACCCGTTGCAGCTCTCCGCCTGACAGGTTGTCTGTGTGTCGATCGGTCAGATTCAGCAGTTGTAAGGCTTCAAGATAATGCAATGCTTGCTGCCAACGGTGATCCGCCGTTTCATCATGAGGGGTGCGCCCCATCGCCACCAGTTCCGGCAAACTGAAACCGAACGGCAAGGCGTGTTGCTGCTGCATAAAGGCGCGCTGTTGTGCTAATGCTTTATCTGCCCACCTATCCAGACCGCGCTGATGGAAACGTACCTCGCCGTCATAGGGTGTTAATCCGCTGATGGCACTCAGTAAGGTGGATTTGCCTGCGCCGTTTTCACCCAATATGACCCACAGTTCGCCGGGCCGAAAACAGACGTTTATGTTGTTGAGTAGTGTGCGATGATGACGAGTGACACTCAGACCACAAACTTCAAGCATGCTGCACTCCTTGTTGGCGATGAAGCAAATAGATGAACAAAGGTGCGCCAAGAAAGGCTGTAATAATACCAATGGGCAGCTCTGCCGGAGTGACCACAATCCGGGCCAGCCAATCTGCCAACAGCATAACAACCGCCCCGGTCAATACACTGATTGGCATCAGTGCGCTGAGATGACTACCCACGAGCAGACGACACATGTGTGGCACAACCAAGCCGATAAATCCGATCAGGCCACTGACTGCGACAGCGGCACCGACACCTAACGCAACCAGCAACACCGTATGGGATTTCAGACGTGCAATGTTGACGCCAAGGCTACGCGCTTCATGTTCACCTAACAGCAATAAACTTAGAGGCTCGCGTAATCGCAGCAACCCGATGATGGCGACGAGGAACAGGGGGAGGGCGCTGAAAAGCCCATGCCAACTGGCACCGGCCAGCGACCCCATGGTCCAGTAGTTGATTAACCGAAGCGCACCGTCATTGGCGTAGAAACTGATCAGTCCAATCAGTGCAAAACCCAGTGCATTGACGGCGACCCCGACCAAAATCAGCGTGGTTACCTGCACATGACCGCCTCTGCGTGATAAGTGATAAACCAGTAATGTGGTGAGCAATGCACCAAAAAATGCGGTGATCGGTAGCCATAGGTCGGCACTAAACCCCAGGCGATTGGCAAACGCGATCGTTGCGACAGCAAACACGGCGGCGCCACTACTGACCCCGATGATAGAGGGATCCGCCAGCGGGTTTCTGCATAACGCCTGTGTGGCTGCGCCGGTTTGCGCAAGTAACGCTCCTATGCACACAGCCAGAAGAAAACGGGGTAAGCGAATGTGCATGACGACGTTGTGTTGCAGTGTACTGAACTGGTCAAATCCGGACGGGTACAACCAGGCTATTGCCAATTGCCAGTCCCAACCGGCGGGTCCGAATCCGAGCGATAACAGCGCACAACCCAGTAATAAGCCACACAACGCAACGTAGTAGCGCAGCGTGAGTGACAACCGAGGGGAGCCGAGGTGCAGGACTTGCCCCGTCACGGTAATGACGCCTGTGTCGTGACGAAAGCGTTGAGGGTGCTGATCCCCTCAGGTAAGCGCGGTGTCATTCCCAGTGATATCAGGCCATCCATGATCAGCACGTTGCATTGTTGCGCCGCGGGTAACAGAGCAAGGACGGGCAGGTCGCACAACGCTTGCTGACCGCCAAGGCTCGCAACCATATGATCCGGTACGACCAAAAAGTCTGGGTTGGCCAGGAGCAGGGCTTCGCGGTTAATGGCTTTGAAACCCTGGTGTGTATCTGCAACATTGTGGATCCCAACGTAGCTGAAAAGCAAGGCAGGTACCGTGTCCTGTCCTGCCGCAATCAGTCCACGATCGCTGGCACTGAGCAAATACAGACCTTTGTGATTGCCCATTGGCAATCCTGCCGGAAGTTGTTGTTGTAATTGACGAACCAGTGCATGGGCCTGTTCAGTGCGATGGATATCCTTGCCGATGCGGCGGATAAGGCTAAACAAGCCGTCAGGGTCGAGCGGTTTCGGGTACACAATGACCTCAACGCCGGCAGCGACAAGCTGGTCCAGTACCTGTTGACGACCTGCACCCTCAATGGTTAACAAACGATGGGGGTCCATCGCCAGGATCCCCTCAGCAGCAAGATCACGATAATAACCGATACGTGGCCGTTGCGTGGCTTCTCGTGGGTAGGTGCTGGATTGATCGGTGGCAACAACCTGTTGGCCAGCGCCCAGCGTGAAGACGATTTCTGTAATTGTCCCACCTGCCGTCACCAATCTGTCAGCCCACGCCACCATTGGTAGTGCCAACAAGCCCAGAGACATCAGCAGCATTCGCAGTTGTTTCACACATATTTCCTTTTCATTGCCCGTTGTTGGGGAAACAGTATACCGATCTAAATGCAAATGAAAATAGTTATCGTTTCACTTGATCATTTTCACTCGGTCTGGTTACACTGAAATACGCAAATGATAATAATTCTCAACTAGGAGCTTGCATGAAATTTACTCACCGTGGTGGTGTAGCGTTAGCGGTCGCATTGGTGTGCAGTGGTGCACATGCGGATGATTTTGACGGTGAAACCCTTGTCGTGTCCGGTGCACGCATTGACCAGCCGTTAGAAGATGTGGTCGGCAGCGTTTCGGTAATCGACGATTCCACCATCGAGCATCAAATGGCCAATGATTTGCAGTCGTTGTTTCGCTATGACCCCAGCATAACTTCAACCGGCGCAGGTTTGTCACCGCAAACGCTGACCGTGCGTGGCATCGGTGGAAACCGGTTGGTGTACATCAAAGATGGACGTCGCAGCAATGATGGCTATGCCGGAGGTGGGGGTTATCTGGTCGGACGGGGCTACTTTGATACCGACGGCATACAGCAGGTTGAGGTGGCCAAAGGGGCGGCATCATCTTTGTATGGCTCCGATGGTATCGGTGGGATTGTGGTTGTAACCACCAAAGATCCCGCTGACTACCTGACCAATAAAGATCATCACAGCGCGGTGTCGTTGGGCTATGACGGACAGGACAATCAGCGTCACGCTAACCTTACCGGCGCTGTAAGATTGGATGACTGGCAATTGAGTGCGGTATTAACCCATCGGGAAAGCGCTGCTGCACAGAACTATTCTCAAACCCTGCCTGACTATGATGCGCGATCCGACAGTGTTTTGCTCAAAGGGACTTATTCGCTGGATAAACACCGTAGCGTCAAAGTGACGTTGGATCACTATACTCAGTCCAATGAGCAGGTATTGGAAGCAGGCGCTAACCAAACCGATGATGAGGACGTTAGCAGCGCTTTGAGTCTGGACTATGCTTCAACGGCACCGGCGATGTTGTGGGACGGTTGGCAAGGGCAACTGTATGTGAGTCGCTATACCCAGGACAGCAACCAGATACGCGCCGCCAGTGGCGGTGCAACGGACTTCAATGACTATCGCTTCGAGCAGGACATTGTTGGTTTTAGGGGAGTATTTAATCTGGATATCGAGCAACAACAGATGTCTCATGCTTTGGTGTATGGCCTGGACCTGGATGTGTATGAGACACGACGTCCCCGCTGGAAGACCCAACGGGATGCTGAGGGCAACCTGGTGTTTGAACGTCAGCGCCAAGCAGCATTCCCCGGCGCTGATACCACCATGGCCGGGGTATTTTTGCAGGATACCATCAACATGGGCCAATGGCGTTGGGTGTTAGGTGGACGCTTGGATCATTATGCCCTGAACGCCATTAACGACCCTTTGTACGACAATGCTGCCATGCAGGACATTCGCGAAACGGCCTTTTCACCCAAACTGGCCGTGCGTTATACCGTTAATCCTCAGTTGTCGGCCTATATCCAGTATGTTCAAGGGTTTAAAATTCCTCCCCACGACCAAGCCTATCAGAGTCATGGCGTTGAACCGTTTTATCGCATCCTGCCTAATCCGGCGCTGAATGCGGAGGAAAGTGAAACCGTCGAAGCCGGTGTGCAATGGTACGGAGATGATGTGCATTGGAAAGTTGCAGCCTACTACAGCAAATTTGATAATTTTATTGAAACTGCTTTGGTGGGTACCGAACCGACCTATATTCCCGGCGTTAATACATTAATTTATCAGTACCAGAACATTGCACAGACACGCATTAACGGTGTTGAGTTGTCGAGTCAATGGTGGCTTGGCCAAGACCTGACCGTGACGATGAATCTTGCGTACAGCGACGGCGAAAACAACGACACAGACCAACCGCTGACCAGTATCAGTCCGCTACAGGGCAGTGTGCTGCTCAGTCAACAGTGGCAACAATGGCAACTTACAGGTGCGTTGCGTTTTGCCAGAGCGATGAACGATGTGCCTGACGATAGTTCTGGCAACGCCCTGATCAAAAGCCATGGCTGGGGTGTGCTGGACGTTTTTGCCAGCTATCGCACCGAGGATTGGCAACTGACGTTTGGGATCGACAATCTGCTCGACAAGGAATATGTGCCTTACGAGCGGATTGCTGGTCAGGCACAAGGTACGGCGTTAGAGCAATATACCCAACCTGGTCGTAATGTGTCAGCTCGTGTCAGATACACCTTCTGACCCAGTGACCACACCGTGACACTAAAAAGCGCCCCTTTTTCGGGGCGCTTTGCGTTTTTCTCATCCGTCGTATTGATGAATTTGCCGCCGTATCGGGCGGTTTTGCGCGTTTCCAAAGTGTGCGACTTTGTGTAGAATGGCCGGTCGATTTTTTTGATTAACTTTTTCAGGGGATGGTCGCTCAAAGACCAATCACCGACCTAATCCAATATTGGGGACACTATGGATCTTGATGCCATCATCAATCAGGCGCAAGCGCAAATCAATCAAGCGCAGGACGGCAACACCCTCGACGCCGTGCGCGTTGAATTCATGGGCAAAAAAGGCAAGCTAACGGACTTGCTCAAGGGGCTGGGTAAACTCTCTGCAGAAGAGCGCCCGGCTGCTGGACAGAAAATCAATCAGGCCAAGCAACAGATCCAGGCCCTGATCCAGGCCCGCGGAGATGCGTTACGCAGTGAAGAATTGAATGCCAAACTGGCGGCTGAGAAGATTGATGTGACGTTGCCGGGCAGAGGACTGTCTTTGGGGGGGCTGCACCCGGTAAGCCGCACCATTAAGCGCATTGAAAGCTTTTTCACCGAGTTGGGTTTTGAAACCAAAACCGGACCTGAAGTGGAAGATGGTTTCCATAATTTCGATGCGCTGAATATCCCCGACAATCATCCGGCTCGGGCCGATCACGACACCTTTTATTTTAACCCCGACGTGATGTTGCGTACCCAGACCTCTGGTGTACAAATTCGCACCATGGAAGTGGAACAGCCGCCACTGCGGATCATTTCCCCCGGACGTGTATACCGTAACGACTATGATCAGACCCACACGCCGATGTTTCACCAGGTTGAAGGCCTGATGGTTGACAAAAACGTGTCCTTCACCGAGCTGAAAGGGATCCTGCACGATTTCCTGAACAACTTCTTCGAAGAAGAATTGACCGTGCGTTTCCGTCCGTCGTACTTCCCGTTCACGGAACCTTCCGCTGAAGTGGATGTGATGCAGAAAGACGGTTCCTGGTTGGAAGTATTGGGTTGTGGCATGGTCCATCCAAATGTATTGCGTGCGGTAAACATTGACCCTGAGGAATACACCGGCTTTGCCTTTGGCATCGGTGTTGAGCGATTGACCATGGTTCGCTATGGCGTGAACGATTTACGCGCCTTTTTTGAAAACGATCTGCGCTTTTTGAAACAGTTCAAATAAGCGATTTCTGCAGCGACTATCGATTAATTCAGGGCACTGTCCCTGGGTGGGTATCGGCAACATACCTGCCTTAAAAACGGAATCTACGTAACAATGAAATTCAGTGAAAAGTGGTTAAGAGAGTGGGTTAACCCTGCAATAGACAGCCAGGCTCTGGCTGAGCAACTGAGCATGGCCGGTCTTGAGGTTGACGGCATCGAGCCGGTTGCAGGTGAGTTCAGTGGCGTATTGGTCGGCGAAGTGGTCGAGTGCGGTCAGCACCCCGATGCCGACAAGCTGCAGGTCACCAAAGTGTCTGTTGGCGGTGATGAGTTGCTCGATATTGTGTGCGGCGCTCCGAATTGCCGTCAGGGGCTTAAAGTGGCTGTTGCAACGGTGGGAGCCGTATTGCCCGGCGATTTCAAAATCAAGAAAGCCAAACTGCGTGGTCAGCCGTCGTTCGGCATGCTGTGCAGTTTTTCAGAGTTGGGTATTTCTGATGATCATGACGGCATTATGGAGTTGCCTGCTGATGCACCGGTAGGTACCGACCTGCGTGAATACCTGGGGCTGGACGATGTCACCATCGAAGTGGATTTAACCCCCAATCGCGCCGATTGCCTTGGCATGCGTGGGCTTGCACGAGAAGTGGGTGTGTTGAATCAGCTTGAAGTGTGTGAACCAACCATTGACCCGGTTGCCCCGGTCATCGATGAGACCCGCAACATTACGTTGCAGGCGCCTGATGCCTGTCCTCGCTATCTGGGCCGGGTTATCCGCAATATCAATCCAAGCCGTACGTCGCCATTATGGATGCAGGAAAAACTGCGCCGGGCAGGCGTCCGCAGCATCGATCCGGTCGTTGACGTGACTAACTATGTGCTGTTGGAGCTGGGTCATCCCATGCATGCATTTGATCTTGATAAGCTGGATGGCGATGTGGTGGTACGCATGGCCGAGCAGGGTGAGAAGCTGACCCTGTTGGACGGCGAAACGGTGACCTTGCAGGACAATACATTGCTCATCGCTGATCAGAACAAAGCGCTGGCCATGGCCGGTATCTTCGGCGGACTGGAATCCGGTGTCACTGAAAACAGTCAGCATATTTTCCTGGAAAGTGCATTTTTTGCCCCTGATGCGATCCGTGGTAAGGCGCGCCAATACGGTCTGCATACCGATGCGTCTCACCGCTATGAGCGTGGCGTGGATCCCCAATTGCAACGTACTGCGATGGAGCGGGCAACACAACTGCTGCTGGATATCGTTGGTGGCGAAGCCGGCCCCATTGTAGAGGCCGTCGATGAAAGCCACATTCCCGCGACTCGCCAGGTGGTGCTGCGTAACAGTCGCCTGCAGCGCTTGTTGGGTCTGGGCATTGCGCCCGATACAGTCACCGATATTCTGCGCCGCCTGGGCTTGAGTGTTGAGGCGAACGGTGAAGAATGGCATACCACCATTCCAGCCTATCGTTTCGATCTGGCCATCGAAGAGGATTTGATCGAAGAAGTGGCGCGGGTATATGGCTACAATAATATTCCGGAAGTGGCGCCGACCGCACGGTTAAAAATGACCACCCATCAGGAACAGGCGTTGCCGGTTGATGCCCTGAAGCAGGTGTTGGTTGATCGCGATTATCAGGAAGCCATTACCTATTCATTTGTTGATCCGAAAGCGCAAGCCTGTCTGTTCCCCGGACGGGAAGGTATGGTTCTGCCGCACCCGATTTCGTCCGACATGTCAGTGATGCGTCTGAGCGTTTGGCCAGGCTTATTGCAATCGGTATCCTACAACCAGAAACGTCAACAAGGTCGGGTCCGCCTGTTTGAAACCGGCTTGCGTTTCCTTCCTGATGCCGATGCGCCCATGGGCGTGCGTCAGGAGCCGGTTATAGGTGGTGTTATCACCGGTCTGCGTAGCCCGGAGCACTGGGATGGCGATGATGTCAGTGTTGATTTTTTCGATGCCAAAGGTGATGTACAGGCGATTTTGGCCGCGACCGCTGACAGCGCTCGATTCCATTTTGTTGCTGCTGAGCATGATGCGCTACACCCGGGACAAACCGCTGCGATCTACAACGGCGAACGTCTGGTGGGCTATGTTGGTGCGGTTCACCCACAACACGCCAAACCGTTGGGCTTAACCGGCAAAGTGTTCGTGTTTGAGCTGGAATTGGCCGGTTTGGGCCTGAAAAAGCTGCCTCAAGCGGCAGAAATTTCAAAATTTCCGTCCAATCGACGTGACATTGCCATCGTTGTGAAGGAAGATGTCAGTGTTGGCGATGTTTTATCATGCATTGAAAAATTTGGCGGAAATCAACTAGTTGGCCTAAACTTGTTCGATGTATACCAAGGGAAGGGAATTGCGGACGGTGACAAGAGCCTGGCAATTTCGCTGACATTGCAGGACACAACGAGAACGCTTGAAGAACATGAAATTCAGGCTGTAGTCGATGGCATTCTGGCCCAGTTGAGCAGTCAATTTGGGGCAACATTGAGGGATTGACGGTATGGCGTTAACCAAAGCCGACATGGCAGAACATCTATTCGAAAAGCTGGGTATGAACAAACGCGACGCTAAGGAATTGGTCGAGGCGTTTTTTGAGGAAGTGCGTGAAGCCCTTGAGCAAGGCGAGCAGGTAAAACTGTCGGGTTTTGGTAATTTTGACCTGCGGCAGAAAAATGAACGCCCGGGTCGTAACCCTAAAACCGGTGAAGACATTCCGATCAAAGCGCGTCGCGTGGTGACATTTCGCCCTGGGCAGAAACTCAAAAGCCGGGTCGAGAACACCAAGCCTTCGGCGTAATTGCGTTGTAGGTTCATCTACTCATTGAATAAAAGACGCACCTTCGGGTGCGTTTTTTTATACCGGAGACTGACTGAGCAGGTAAACCCCGAAACCGACGGTAAACAGAAAGGAGCCCCACACACTGTGCTCGATGACCACCATCAGGGTTGAGCGGGTTTGCAGGTAGCGGTAGCCAAACAGTACTCCCCCCAACAGACTTAACAGCATGGCAACACTGTTGCCGTACACACCGTGTACCAAGGCAAAGCTGAGGGTACTTATCAGCAGTCGTAGTCGTTTATCCGGCAAGATGTGCTTGTATCGGTGAAAAAAGTAGGTTCGGAAAATGATTTCCTGTGGCAACACGGAAATGATTGGATAGAGCAGCAGTGTCATCAACCAGAAGGTGGTGTGTTGCGTCGGCAGGCTGAGAAAAAGTTCCGGTGTCAGCCATAAACATCCGATCATGAGAACCGCAGCGCCGGGAACAAACAGCCACAGCATCCGCCGCAGGTCATGACCTAATGCCTCTGTGCGCCACAACCTGAAGCGCTTGAACGTTGTGTCCGACCACAGCAGCCAAAAGCAGACCATACCGACGGTGACCAGCACGGGCATCAGCCAACCTTGCAGTTGATCAACCCACACCACCATGGCAATGGGAGTCACAATAAACAGGCCAACTAATTCCAGCCAGCGTCGGTGGTGGGGTATCGGTAGGGTTTCGGCGATCATGGTATTAATAGTAGAATGTTTCATGGAAAGTTCATCGTTTTGTCACGCCACAAGTGTAAGGCACCTTGAGGTCAATGAAGGAGAAGTTAGATGACACAAAACGGCCGCATATTGGTGGTTTGCGCAATACTGGGAGCCACAGGTCTGGCGGGGTGGTTGCATGATCAGAAGCCTGCAGAAGAGCAGGAACAAACCCCAGCAGCGGCAGCTATCAGCTACGTTGATATACTGGACAACCCGGAATTTGAACAACGGATGCTTGCTGCTGTCATGCAACAGGATACCCAGGCGATTAGTGCTTTACAGGATAAAGCGCTGGAGATTGCAAGGGCGGCCGGCCTGGACCAAACACAGATTGATTTGTTGTCTGGAGAGCAGGGGCGTGAATTTATGCAATTCCGCGCCCGCCGTCAGCATTTTCTGGCGGCTTTTGAGGAGCGGTACTACAACTTGCAGGATTTGGGGTCGTTGGCTGAGCAATTCCCGGAAGCCGCCGATCTGATCGCCAGAGCTGAGCAGCTTATCGAACAACGTGACAACGACATTCGTCACATTGCCGAGACACTGGCCCAAGGTGAGCCCATTCAACCCTATCTTGAGCAAGCGCGTTCACAATGGCTGGCACGGGCCAACGAACAACAACCTCAAGGTTAGCTGGCGCGCGGCGCCTGGTCATTGGTTGCGGGTTGCTCATTGACCCGCAACCAGGCCAGCGCCGACAACAATAGCGCACCTGCACACAACCAGAACAGTACGCGTTTATCGTGCACCTGATGGATGATCTTGCCGATGCCGACACTGGCGACCAGTTGAGGCAATACCACCGACAGGTTGAACAGCCCCATAAATAAACCCATTTTGTGCGCTGCGACCCGCTGAGACATGATGGCAAACGGTAGCGAAATCGTTGCCGCCCAACCTACGCCGAGCAATCCCATTAACAGGTAGATGGCTATATTACTGTTGCCCAGTATGGCAAGTAGCCCATAGCCCAGTGCCATAGAAAATATGCACGCGGTGTGCACCTTCACCCGTCCAAACCGTCTCGCCATCGGCTCAAGTAGCATGACCGGCAACACTGCAGAAACCACTGTCAGTACCAAAAAGCTCATTGACATGACCTGACCGGTTTGTACCGCGTCCAACTCAGGTAAGTTAAATTTCACAAACGCAATCATGTACACGAACATCGATTGCACACCCAGCCAGGTAAAACCATGGGCTGCCAGGACCTTTTTAAACCCGTTGACGTTGGTTCCATCTGCACGGATTTGTTCCGGTTGCACCAGGGCGCGAATGATCAACACGATGGTCAATAACAGACACAGGCCTTCTATCCAGTAGTGATCTGCTTGCCAACCCAGCAGTCGTGCACCAATCGCGTAAACAGAATAGAGCAGAAAGCCCCATAGAGGCTGGATCATCATCAGTCCTTCAAGGCCACCGAAAGCCGGAACTGTGTCCTGCTGTCGGGGCGAAGAAAGGGTGCGGGGTTCGGTGATCAACAACGGTGGGATAACCGACATTAACAGCACCAGTATGACACCCAGATAGATCAGGACATAGTTGTCCCAGAAACTGCCAATAAAATAGGCCAGCACCGCGAAGCTGCCGGAGACCGTTTGCATCCAGGTGTAGGCCCGGGTTCTTTCGTGGGTTGGCGGTGTGACATCGGCGATGATCGAGCGGGTAGGGTTAAAACTGATATTGATGGATAAATCGAGCAAAATGGCGACGGTGATCGCCACACCCAGAAAACCGTTGATCCCCAGCGAAGCGCTGATCACGTCGATATTCGGTAGCGCCAGCAGACTTAAGGCTGCAGCGATGCCGCCGAGAATGATAAAAGGCCGGCGCCTGCCGTGCCATAGCCATACATTGTCGCTGACGATCCCAATCAGTACCTGGCCGACGATACCGGCCAAAGGGCCTGCCGCCCATACCCAGCCTACATCGTGAATATCCAGTCCATACTGGGTCGTCAGCAGCCAGCTCAACGCGGCAATTTGAATGGACAGTGCCAGCCCCATAGCGCTGGATGGCAGACTCAATGTGCAGTAAAAACCGCGGCTCAGTTGGCGTTGAAAGGGCAGCATGAAACACCGGCAAACAGGAAAAATGTTGGCGAATCATACAAACGATTAACAGGCTTGTAACCCGAATGGCGCATGCATACGTATGCAGTGAATCAATCGGTGTTGCGGTCGGAGGCCAGTGCCATTAACAGCGCGTAAAGACCGAGCAGCGTTTCAATGGTTGCAGCAACAGGCGCGAACACCGGCCAGGTCGGGTCAATCATGATGCTCAGCAGGCGACCAGCCGCCAGACCCCACATAAACAGCACCACACACAGCAATCCTGGGCGATGATGTCGGTGGTGTCGCGAGCACAGCAACAGGAAAAGGGCGATGCCGAGGTAAAGCCCCATGATGGCCCTGAACACATGCAGACTGTCGGGGTGGACGTCGGTGGCGGCAAACAGTTGTACGGTAAATTGTGGAATTGCACCGTAAAACAGTCCTGCCGCGGCAATAAACACCGCATACCAGCGCAGTAGCGAAGAGGTGGGTTGTCGTAACCAGTTCATGGTCTTAGCATAGATGAACACAACACGCCCTGCACGGGGAAAAGCTGATATAAGCTAGCGCGAAAGGAACTGAATAACCAACAAGGACCTGACGGTCTGATGATCGATACGTTAAACAACAGGAACTCGCATGTCACAGGATACTTACACGCCAGCACACGTCTGGCAATGGGAACCCGGTAATGGTGGGGAATGGGCAGGGATAAACCGACCTACGGCCGGAGCCCGTTACGACGGGGACCTGCCGGTTGGCAAGCACCCTTTGCAGCTCTATTCACTGGCTACCCCCAACGGGCAGAAAGTGACCATTATGCTCGAAGAGCTACTCGCCAGAGGTTTTCAGCAAGCAGAATATGACGCCTGGCTGATCAAAATTGCCGACAGTGAGCAATTCTCCAGTGGTTTTGTGGCGGCCAATCCGAACAGTAAAATACCGGCGTTGATGGATCACAGTACCACACCACCAACCCGGGTGTTTGAATCTGGAGCGATCCTGTTGTACCTGGCTGAGAAGTGTAAAGCACTGATACCATCCGATACCACGGGCAGGACCGAATGCATGAACTGGTTGTTTTGGCAGATGGGTGCAGCGCCCTACCTGGGTGGTGGATTCGGCCACTTTTACAACTATGCGCCATACCCGATGCAGTACCCGATTGATCGGTTCACCATGGAAGTGAAACGCCAATTGTCGGTGCTGGATAATCACCTTGCCGACAATGACTTTATGGCGGGCAGTGAATACTCCATTGCCGATATTGCCATCTGGCCCTGGTATGGGGCGCTGGTGTTGGGGCGGCTGTATGATGCCGCGACCTTTTTGCAGGTGGACGATTATCGCCATGTTAAACGCTGGGCGTTGACCATTGATGAACGGCCCGCGGTTCAACGGGGCTGTCGGGTTAACCGTACCTGGGGAGAAGAAGCACTGCAGGTCCATGAGCGCCACTCAGCGTCCGACCTGGATTGAGGCCTGAATCGCCCGGTAGGCTGCGCAGATCGACTGTAAGGGACTCTGTGTTGCGCCCTGTGGTCCCCATGTCGTATAGTGGCGCCCTAACAAAAACAATAACTGCGTGGATGTATGGGCCCACTAATGATGGACGTGTCAGCTGAGCTATTGAGCGCTGACGAAAAGGACATGCTTGATCACCCTTCGGTTGGAGGGATCATCTTATTTACCCGAAACTATCATGATCAGCAGCAGTTGCGCGAACTGGTGCGCAGTATCCGTGAAGCGAGTCGCAACGATGTGTTGATTGCGGTGGATCATGAAGGTGGGCGGGTGCAACGCTTCAGGGAAGGCTTCAGCGCCATTCCTGCGATGGGCAGCTTGTATAGCCGGGCTGCCGGCGATCTGGATGTTGCCTCACAGTATGCATCAACCTTTGGTTGGCTGATGGCCGCAGAATTGTTGGCATTTGATATCGATATCAGTTTTGCACCGGTGCTGGACATTCATGGCGTCAGCGATGTGATTGGCGATCGCAGTTTCCATCAGCAGCCGGAAGTGATTGTCCAACTGGCAAGCCAGTTTATTAAAGGTATGCATAAAGCCGGCATGAAAGCGACCGGCAAGCATTTCCCCGGTCACGGCAACGTCAAGGAAGATTCCCATTTCGCGTTACCGGTAGACCAGCGCAGTGAAGGCGAGATTTTCCAGTATGACATGCGCATTTTTGCTGAAATTCATCAACAGGGGTTGCTGGATGCGGTAATGCCTGCGCACGTGGTTTACCCTGCTGTGGATAAGCTGCCAGCCGGGTTCAGTAAGGTGTGGATCCGCGATATTCTGCGCAAGCGTCTTGATTTCGACGGCGTGGTATTCTCTGATGATTTGTCCATGCAGGGTGCCGTTCACGTCGGTGGCTACGCACAACGTGCCGAACTCGCCCTCGATGCTGGCTGCGATATGGTGCTGGTTTGCAATGATCAGGCGGGTGCGGTGCAGGTGATGGATGGCTTGCCCAAGGGGTTTGAGGCCAGTGATCGTTTGTTGCGGCTGCGCAAACAACCTTCGCAAACCGACTTTGCCGGTTTGACCAACAGTTATGCGCACAAAGCTGCCTGCGAACAACTGAGCGCCTTTAACCAACAATCCGCTGAACAATAACCATGACACGGGCCAATGTTTTAACCGTTGTGTTCGCGCTGCTGGCCAGTGTCCTGGTGGCTGCTGGATTGATGCTGATGGGCCAGTCCCAGGCTATTGCGCTGACGGTAGCGATAACCCTGTTTACGGCGGTGTTGTGGGTCAGTGAAGCATTGCCAATCCCTGCCACGTCTCTGATCCCTTTTGCGGCATTTCCAATGGCCGGTGTACTGACCCATCAACAAGCCGCTTCTGCGTTGGGTTCCCACGTGATCCTGTTGCTGATGGGGGCGTTTATGCTGTCAAAAGCACTGGAACGTTCAAACGTCCACACGCGTCTGGCGGTGTATATGATGCGCCTGACCGGCGCCAGCAGTGCCAAACGACTGGTGTTGGCCTTTATGCTGACGTCGGCACTGTTAAGCATGTGGATCTCGAATACGGCCACCACATTAATGTTGCTGCCCATCGGGTTGGCGGTACTGGCACACCTGAATTGTCCGCGTATTAATACCGCTATTCTGCTGGGCATTGCTTATGCGGCAAGTCTGGGCGGTGTGGGGACACCGATTGGTACGCCACCGAACATTATTTTCATGAGTGTATACAGTGAAAGTGTCGGCCAGGAAATCAGTTTTCTGACCTGGATGAAAACTGGCCTGCCCATCGTGTTGCTGGCCATTCCAATCATGGCGTTGTGGTTGTCCCGCGGTCTGGGCACGTTGCAAGCACCACCGTTACCTGAACCCGGCGCATGGCGTGCACCTGAAAAGCGGGTATTGATGGTGTTCGGGCTTATCGCCCTGGCATGGGTGTTCAGGCCCTATTGGACCGAGTGGTTTGATATGCCAATGGTGGGTGACAGTACTATTGCACTGGCGGGTGTGGTGTTGATGTTTTTAGTCCCTAATGGTGAGACACCACAGCAGCAGGAAGATAAGGAAAAACCCGTTAAACGGCCACGGTTGTTAGACTGGCAAAGCGCCGGTGATATTCCCTGGGGAATGCTGTTGTTGTTTGCCGGAGGTATTTGTATCGCCAAAGCTTTCGGGGCATCCGGGTTAAGTGAGCAAATGGGCGTCTGGTTGAGTGGTCTTGCGGACCTGCCGCTTCCGGTATTGATCCTTGTGCTGTGCCTTTGCGTGACATTCCTGACGGAAATCACCTCCAACACGGCGACAGCGACCTTGTTAATGCCAATCCTGGCCAGTGCAGGCATGGCGGTAGGTATTGACCCAGCGTTGTTGATGATGCCTGCGGCGATCAGCGCTAGTTGCGCCTTCATGTTGCCGGTGGCTACCGCACCGAATGCGATTATCTATGCCAGCGGCAAGTTTTCCATCGGCACCATGGCCAGGGAAGGGGCGGTATTAAATGTGCTGGTTGCGCTGGTGGTGACGGCGGTGGTGTTGGTGACCCGTTAAACCGGCGTATCCGCAATGCCAGCGCAATGGTTGGCGAAGCGTGCCAGAACAAACAGGTAGTCAGACAGTCGGTTCAGGTAATGCAGGCTGGTTGGCGCGACATCATAGTGTGCCATCAACGCAACCAATCGGCGTTCCGCACGACGGGCGACGGTTCTGCAAACATGGCAGTGGGACGCCATCACTGTTCCGCCAGGCAGAATGAACTGACGCTGTGCTGGCAGAGCCTCTGTGAGCTTGTCGATGTGTTGTTCCAGGGCTACCACTGCATTATCAGGCACGGTCGCCTGATCAGAAATGCCAAAGCCGATGGCAAACAAGTGGCGCTGTGCATCTTCGAGTAATCTGCGTGCGTCCTGATCAGCGACAGCGTGATCCCACAAGCTAAGCAAAAGGCCTATTTGCGCATTCAGTTCATCCAGACTGCCATAACACTCAAGAACATCGTCGTCCTTGTTGACCACTCGCGTGTCTTTGGCGTAAATCCGGGTTTTGCCACTGTCCCCCTGACGGGTATATATGCTCACTGGGTATCCTCCATTTCTTCGTCCAGTGGTGGGGGAGTATAGCGACGCAGCTGCACCACCATTCCAAACAGCGGATGATCAAAATAGTGTACCTGGGTACTGATGATGCGCCGTAATTGCTGGAACGGGAAGGTTTTCAGGCGCGTTGGCGGGGCGATCGACAGTGCGTCGGTATCCGCTTCAAACACTGGCAATCGGTAATCCATTTCACTGTTAATGTGCAGATAGGGCACACCATTAATGTTGCGTAAAAAGACCTGAAAGGCGCCGTCTAGCTGCCACAGCGGCGCGACAGGAGACAGGTCTTCAGTGCTGTCAGTGTGTTGTTTGGCCGGTAGCTGTAATGTCAGCCAGGGGGATTGCAGTTGCTGGCGGATTTGTTCTACCAGCGAAGGTCCCGACAATGATGGGTTGTCCTGTGTCGGTTCAATGTCGGTGGGTGACAGTAAAACTGCTCTGGATTGACCATCCGGCGCGTATTGCTGGGCGTAGTTAATCCCACCGTACAAACGGTAGGTGGTGGCATTTTGTTGACCAAATTGTACTTCTTGTCGCCAGCCGAGGTGTAATAAGCTGCGCATGCCGTTTCGACGATCAATATCGCGGCGTAACTTGGCAAAATTTAACGATGTCGCCGACAGTAAACTGTCTCGTCGCAGATGCGGCCACTCCAACCCATCGATCACGGTCGGTACAGACGGCACATCGGTCAGTGGCGAAGGTTGTGGGTTGAGCGGGGGCCATTGCCACCGTTCATTCTCTTCAAGGCAACCCAGCTTGTCGCGCAAGGTTGGGACGCTCAGTGACGAATCTGTCGTACTGGCCTTCGGATACGTCTGGCTGACCTGTTCCGTCCACTGCGCCAGCGACATGGCAACCTGAGGGCCGCCGACGATGATGCCGTCCCGGTGCTGGCCTGTTGCGTCGGTGGTGTTTAACCGCTCTATCAGCGCATCGGTGGCCACTACCTCGTCAGGTTCCCGATTGGATGGCAGATCCGCATTTGGTTCGTCAAGAGCAGGTTGCCACAGATCCGGAAGTGAAATGGCGGGCCAGATCAGCGCTTCTTCGGTGCTGTCACAGGTCGGTAGTGTCCGCAGTACCGGATGGATGTCCGGAACAAGGTAATCCTTCAACAGGTCTCGTAATCCGTCCACTGATACGGTCGTAACAGCGTCGGGAAATTGCTCCTGAATGTCATTCGGGTTGAGGGTGCGTTCAAACACCAGTACCTCAACATCAAACCACCATTCTTTTTGCTGTGCCTGCACACTGACAAACGGGGACAGCAATAGCGCGCCGGCAACCCAGCTTGCTGGCCGTTTGAGGATGGGGGTAAACAACCTATGCATCATGCGGCACGTACCTGTTGTTGAAATTCATCGAGTAGTTCACTCACCCAGCTAAGCCGGGTTTGCGGTGAGTCCGTGGTTTTATTAAACCGTATCCGCTGAGAGCCGTCTAATTTAAACGTATTGGGCTTGGATTGAATCAGGCGAATGATATAACCGGGATCAACCGGCGTATCCTCGGCAAATTCAATCACGCCGCCCTGACCATGGCCGTCGATCTTGTGGATACCCACTGTTTTGGCTTTGACCTTGATTTGGGTGACCTTGATCAGGTTTTTGGCCGGTTCGGGCAATAACCCGAAGCGATCGATCAATTCTACCTGTAATTCATCGATGTCATCCAGGGTCTTACAGCTGGCCAGCTTCTTGTACAGTGATAAGCGGGTATTTACGTCCGGGATATAGTCTTCCGGCAACAACGCCGGCAAGCGCAGCTCGATTTCGGTCTGCAGTGCCAAAGCACGATCCAAACTCGGCTCTTTACCCGCCTTGAGGGCCTCGACCGCTTGCTCCAGCATGTCCATGTATAAGCTGAAGCCAACCGTAGCGATTTGCCCGCTTTGATCGTCACCCAACAACTCACCGGCACCACGAATTTCCAAATCATGGGTGGCCAGTGCGAATCCGGCACCGAGATCTTCCAGCGAAGCAATCGCATCTAACCGTTTGGCGGCGTCCTTGGTCATACGCTTGGGGTGTGGCGTCAGCAGGTATGCGTATGCCTGGTGATGGGAGCGTCCAACCCGTCCACGTAACTGGTGTAACTGTGCCAGACCCAGATGGTCTGCGCGGTCCATGATGATGGTGTTGGCACTGGGCACGTCGATGCCTGTTTCGATAATGGTCGAGCACACCAACACATTAAAGCGTTGATGGTAAAAATCGCTCATCACCTGTTCCAGTTCCCGCTCTCGCATCTGGCCATGACCGATGGCAATGCGGGCTTCCGGTACGATGTCGGCCAGCTCGCGGGCGGTCTTTTCAATCGATTCAACCTCATTGTGCAGGAAGTAAACCTGACCGCCGCGTAAAATTTCGCGCATGATGGCTTCGCGGATCAGGGCCTCATCCCGTTGCCGCACAAAGGTCTTGATTGCCAGTCGTTTGGCTGGCGGCGTGGCAATGATACTCAGATCACGCATACCACTAAGGGCCATGTTCAGTGTGCGGGGAATAGGGGTTGCGGTCAGGGTCAGGATGTCGACATCCGCCCGCAACGCTTTAAATTTTTCTTTTTGTCGCACACCGAAGCGATGTTCTTCGTCGATGATCACCAGGCCGAGATCCTTGAATGCGATGTCATCCTGTAGCAATTTGTGGGTGCCGACCACGATGTCCACCTGACCGTTTGCCAGTCCTTCGACGACCTGTTTTTGCGCCTTGGCGCTGGCAAAACGGGACATGACTTCAAGTCTGAACGGCCAATCGGCAAAGCGGTCTCGAAAGTTCTCAAAATGCTGTTGTGCCAACAACGTGGTGGGAACCAGAATGGCCACTTGCTTGCCTTGATTGGCGGCCAGAAATGCGGCCCGCATCGCCACTTCGGTTTTGCCAAAACCCACGTCACCACACACCAGCCTGTCCATGGCACTGGGGCTGCCCATGTCCTGGATAACGGCGTTGATGGCCTGTTGCTGGTCGGCCGTTTCTTCAAACGGGAAGCTGTCAGAAAAAGACTGGTAGTCAGACCAATTAATGTCATAGGCAAAGCCGGGTTTCGCCGCTCGTCGGGCATAAACATCCAGCAACTGCGCGGCCACATCGCGTACCTTCTCGGCGGCTTTCTGTTTGGCTTTGCTCCAGGCGTCCGTGCCGAGATTGTGAAGCGGTGCGTGATCCACATCACCACCGGTATAGCGGCTGATCAGGTGCAGCGACGAAACCGGTACATACAATTTTGCGTCTTTGGCGTATTCAATGGTCAGGTATTCGGTCGTCACACCGCCGGCATCAAGGGTTTGTAGGCCGAGGTAGCGACCCACACCGTGGTCCAGGTGTACCACCGGTTGTCCCTGGGTAAGCTCTGCAAGATTGCGGATCACCGCACTCTCATCGGTTGCCTGGCGTTTCTCTCGTAACCGTCGTTGGCTGATTTTGTGCCCCAGCAGCTCGGTTTCCGTGATAAGGGCCAGTGCGCCGTCACTGTTATTGAGGACAAAACTGTGTTCGATAAGTCCCAGTGAAATACCCACATTTTCATGATGGCCAAGCAAGGTGTCGAGGCTATCCATTGGGGCAGGCTTAACGCCAATTTTGGCCAGCAGTTCCAGCAAGGACTCGCGACGCCCCTGCGATTCGGCGACAAACATCACTTTGGTGCCGTTGTCCTGCCATGTTTTTACCCGAGCCTGCAGGGCCGCGGAGGGGACTTTGTTCTGATGCTTAATGGCAATGTCACCGATGGCTTCGGTGGGGAAATTGGTGTGTCCGGCCTTGTCATCGACGGTGGCGTACTGCACGTGGATACGTGGCCATTGTTTGAGTGCGCCGAACAACTCTTCAAAACGCAGAAATATCTCCGCCGGTGGCATTAATGGACGTTCAGGATTGTAGCGGTGTTGCTCGTAACGCTCCTGCAGATCGGCCCAGTAAAACTCACAAGCATGGGCAAGATCACCATGGGTCATGACCAGTGTGTTATCTGGCAGGTAATCAAACAGGGTGGCGGTTTGCTCAAAAAACAGTGGTAGGTAGTATTCTATACCGCCGGGCATGATACCTTTATTGACCTGGTGATAGAGACTGTCTTTGCTGTTGCTGGCATCAAAGCGATCCAGAAACTGTTCGCGAAAGCGTTTTACCCCATCACTGTCGGTTGGAAACTCCCGGGCCGGCAGCAGACTGATGCCGTTGACCGTATCCCCGGAGCGCTGAGTGTCAGGGTCAAACACGCGGATTGAGTCAACCTCATCGTCAAATAAATCCAGTCGGTAGGGATGCTGGCTGCCCATCGGGAACAGATCGATGATCGATCCCCGAATGGAAAATTCGCCGTGTCCCATGACCTGATTTACATTCAGATAGCCAGCCCGCTCCAACTGGCGCCGGAAGTCGTCCTGATTCAATCGCTGCCCGGTATTGAGCAACAACACATAGCGGCCGAGATAATCGGTGGGTGCCATGCGTAACAACAACGTATTGACCGGCACGATAAACACGCTGTGTTGATTCTGGGTCAGGTGATACAGGGTTTCCATACGCTGTGACACAATGTCCTGATGGGGCGAAAACGTGTCATAGGGCAGGGTTTCCCAGTCGGGCATCAGTTTGACCGGCAATTGACTGTCACGCAGGAAAAATACCAGTTCTTTTTCCAGCTTGAGCGCGGTCGGTGTATCGGCAGTGACCAACAAGGTGGCGCCTGAATGTTTCAACGCCGCCTGGGCGATGGACAGGGAAAGGCTGCCGCCGTGGAGGTTTCCCCAATGCAGTATGTCACCGCCTTTACGGGGCAAGGCGGGCGAAAAAATCGTCGGTGTCATTACTCAGAGTCGTGTTGTTGCTGTTTAGAACGGGCACGCAATTGCTGTGTCTGTAAATGCAAACTGGCGCGCACCAGCAGTTCCTGATCTTCTTCACGGATGCGGCCAAAAATCAGCGATATATGGTACTTGTCCTGTGCTTCAACACAAGCAATTACTTCACCGTAGGCAAACACCGCTGCAGCTTCTTCCGTCAAAAACAGTTTCAGTTCGGCCCACTGGCCAACCTCGACAGGGTGTTGGGTTTCAATGATGACCCCGCCGCCGCCAAACGCCACAGCCCGATGGCGATACTCGTGTTCATCCTGCTGCTGCAGAATGTAGGTCATCATCAGGTCAATCTTGCGTGATTGGTGATTTAAAAATGCGACCAATTCACTGGCATGTTCGCCCAGATTGCGCAGCGGCCGCAGTGCCTGGGTTTCCAGCGCGTTCATCTCTGCAGAGATCCGAAATGCATAAGGCATATGGTCGGTGAGGGTCGCCTCACTGGGAACGGCAGTCGCATCAACCGGTTTCATATTTACACCGATAGGGTGCTCAATGGTGAAAAAGGCATGGAATTGGGCCTGCTTTTGCGCCAGTGTGTTGGGATCCATCACGTCTCCGTTTGCGATTACACGGCGCCTGCGCCGCTTGTTTGACGATTAGCTTACACGTATTATGCCATCATCGTAAGCCTAAATCGTACTCTGGCGCCCATGGCGCAAACAGAGTCTTCCCGGCACTGCCAAACCATCGGACAGGTTGTTTCATCATGATGTCATCCCTCTCAGCGTTTATCGGACTGCGTTATGCAAAAGCACAACGGGGCCACGGGTTCATTGCCTTTATTAATCTGTTTTCCGTTGCTGGCATTGCGCTTGGCCTGATGGCGCTGATCACGGTGCTATCGGTGATGAATGGATTTGAAGCACAATTGAAAACCCGCTTGCTCGGACTGACGCCTCATCTGATGGTCGATACCCGCGATGCCGATGCGCAGCAGGCTGAGCAGTTGGCTGAATTACCCGGTGTGGCGGCGGTAAGCCCGATGATTGAAGGCGAGGGCGTAGTGCAGTCACCGAGCAATTTACAGGGTGTGATGCTTCAAGGCATCGAACCCGGCGATACAACAACGTACCAAACCATCTCTGACAACATGTTGATGGGGTCTTTGCAGCAGTTGCAGCCGGGTGAATACGGTGTCGTGATTGGTCGGCGTCTCGCCTCGACGTTAAACGTGCGTCCCGGTGATGGCATCCGTCTGATGGCCGGTGTCAGTGTGTATACCCCCTTTGGTCGGGTGCCAAGCCAACGCATATTTAAGGTTGTTGGTGTGTATGACATGGGCTCGGAATTGGATGACAAAGTCGTGATGCTACATCGACAGGATCTTGCCCGGCTGATGCGCCAGCCTGAGCAAGCCCTCAGCCAGACCCGCGTGACACTGTATGATGCGTTTGACTACCAGACTGTGTCACAACAGTTGAGTTTACCCGTTCACAGTTGGAGAACCCGACAAGGGCCGTTGTTTGATGCGGTAAAAATGGAAAAAAACATGATGGCGCTGATGTTGATGCTGATCATTGCGGTTGCGGTGTTTAATACGTTGTCAGCGCTGGTCATGGTGGTGACTGAAAAACAGGGCGATGTGGCTATTCTGCGCACCCAGGGTATGACCGCGACGGACATTGTGCGAATTTTCCTGTACAGCGGTCTGTACAATGGTCTCAAAGGGACCCTGATTGGTTTGGCCGGTGGAATACTGCTGGTCTGGCAGTTAAATCCACTGCTGGCGTTGCTTGACGCGCCGATTATGCTGGCCGCCAATGGCCAGGGCTTACCCATCGATGTGCGGCCCGGACAGATTGTTGTCGCGGTTTTGCTGTTATTGGCAATGTGTTTTTTGGCCACCCTTTACCCAGCATACCGAGCCCTGCGCGTTCAGCCTGCGGTGGCCCTCAAATACGAGTGATTGCACAATAATCCGTCAATCACGCGGGTTTTTGACATTTGCGTGACACATTGACTAAGCGATTGTCTATAATGGCGTTTTATTGCAGTTTCGGGTAACGCTTTAAGTTACTGTCAGCGAGAGGCTTCCTCCTATGGAAAAAACGTATATCACCGCCCAACAACTGTTGGAAGACTCCTTCCGGTTGGCCGCAAAAGTGTTTGATAGTGGTTTCCGGCCACATTTCATTGTCGGCATCTGGCGCGGTGGCGCACCCATCGGCATCGCGGTGCAGGAATATTTTGATTATAAAAAGGTTGATACTGACCATATTGCGGTGCGTACGTCGTCTTACTACGGTATCGACAAACAGTCGAAAGAAATTAAAGTACACGGTTTGCACTATCTGATCGAAAACGCCAATGCCGATGATGGGTTGTTGATCGTGGATGATGTGTTTGATTCCGGACGCAGCGTCGATGCGCTGATCAAGCAAATCAAAAAGTTGTCCCGTCGCAACATGCCGCATGATGTTCGTATTGCCTGTCCTTATTACAAGCCGGCCAATAACAAAACCGACATCGTGCCAGATTACTTTATTCACGAAAGTGACGAATGGTTGGTATTTCCGCATGAAATCAGTGGGTTGACGCCAGATGAAATCATTCAGGGTAAAACTGATTTGGCTAACGTCAGGGATTTATTGCTGTAACACAGATGCGCACAGCCGCAGACGCTACTGACCAGGGAGAGACCCATGAAGCCGTATCCAGCTTTAATGTTCGCTGCGATGTCATTGTGGACATCAGGCGCTGCTGCCGCTGAGCCGAGTGCGCAGCAACTGCAACAGCAACTACTGCAGTTTCTTGATGGCGCCAGCCGTAATGATCCGGTACAACATGGACGGTTCTGGGCTGACGAACTGGTATACACCAGTTCCCGGGGGACGCGTTTCGATAAAGGGACATTGATGGACGGCGTCAATGAGGCGCCAACATTGGCCCCGTCGGCGGTAACCACCTGGTACGGCGCTGAGGAGATTAACATCCGCGTGCATAACGACAGTTACGCCACACTGACGTTTACCCTGACCGCGGACGATGTCGCCACGCCGGGGATTGAACACTATTACCTCAACAGTGGCACTTTTGTCTGGCGAGATCAGCGTTGGCAAGCCATTGTCTGGCATGCCACGGTGAAAGCGCCGTCACAGCAGACGCCCTAGTTACTTGTCCTGCAAATAATATTTGTCGTAAAACGTGTAGACCCAGGTGGGTTTGTAGATGATCAGAAGGGTCATCGTCATCCCGTTCAGCATGCCTTCCGGGAACAGCATCAGGGGAATGAGTTGCAGGTAGTTATCAACGATTACCTGCCAGCGATAAGCGCCATCGACAAAGTAGTACCCGCCCAACGCGAACATCTTTAGTGCCATCATCAACGCACCGGGCAAAAAGGCACACACAAACACATACACCATCAGGTGGCGCGGCAACTTGTGAAATGACAGCGAGTACACAAAGTAGCTGCACAGAATGGGTAAGGCGACACCGAGCAGGCTGTTGATGCCGAACATTGCCCACGATTCTTTTCCGATCAGGGTAACGCCAAACAGCGCAATCAAGGCACTGAGTAAGGCAAATCGTAGCCCCAGGATCAATGTCAACGCCGTCAGCCATAAAAAGTGCACGTCCAAGCCGGGATGAATGCCGGCCCGGAACAACCACAACACGAACACTGATGCGGCGGTGCCGAACACCAGATGCTGGACCTTTTTATCTTCCCGCAACCGGGCCATCGGCAAGTGTCGCCACAGCGTAATGCACATCAGCCCGAAACCAAGCCAGCCGAGGATTTGAATCACTGAGAGGGCGGTTTCAGTGTGTGCCATCATGCGTCCTTATAGGTGGCCCAGATTGGTGCGTGATCAGATGGCTTTTCAAGCCCCCGCAATTCGTAGTCGATGCCTGCTTCGGTTAACTGCTTTTGCAATGATGGCGTTGCCAGGATCAAGTCGATGCGTAAGCCACGGTTATCGTCAAAGCCACGGGAACGGTAGTCAAACCAACTGTAGCGATCGGTCGTGTCGGGATACAGTTGTCGAAAACTGTCATCAAAGCCCCAATCCATGAGTCGATTCAGCCAGTCCCGTTCTTCTGGCAGGAAGCTGCATTTTCCGGTCTGCAGCCAACGTTTGCGATTCGGCTCACCAATACCGATGTCCAGGTCCGTATGACTGATGTTCATGTCACCCATGACGACAATGGCATCGTCCGGTGTATGAAATTCCTGCAAATAGGTCATTAAGTCCTGGTAGAACTTGCGCTTGGCAGGATATTTGATTTCGTGGGCTTGGTTTTCACCCTGTGGGAAGTAGCCATTAAGAATACGTACAGGCCGGTTGTGCTCATCACGCACCGTGACCATGATCATCCGTCGTTGCGCATCCTCGTCGTCGGTGGGGAAGCCGTATTGTACCGCTTCAGCTTCCTGCTTACACAGCATGGCAACCCCGTAGTGGCCTTTTTGGCCATGATAGTAAACGTGATATCCCATGGCCTGCACAGCCTCAAGTGGAAATTGGGGATTATCAACTTTGATTTCCTGGAGGCCGATCACATCGGGAGAATGTTTATCGATGAGGGCCTGTAACTGGTGTAATCGCGCACGAATGCCGTTGATATTAAAGGATACAATCTTCATGAAAATGGCAACATCCTGGATGGTTTTACTGCGAAAGTCAGTATGGTAACAAAGCCATCCCGGTGGCTAAACGTTTTTTGTCGGCGATGAGGGGTGGGGCAGATTAGCCTGATGGTTCGGATAACTTAGCAATATGTTGTGCTACCTTGGCGTTCAGTTCATCCTGCCAGGCATCGGGAGTGGAGGCCTGCACATTGGCAATCCAGTCTGGTTTTTCGATGTCCGACGGTACCCGTTGCTGCCACGCGTTCGACCAGACGTACGCTTTGGCTAACCATTGGGATGCCTGTTCGACGGGCGTGTCGGGCTTAATTTTCTGTAAATAGCGAGCGGCGGTTTCCAGGTACGCGGGCAAAAAGCCGAGACTGGCAGCGTGTTCCAGCCAGTACAATGCTTGTTCCGGTGACGGCGGATCTGACTGGGCCAACGTCATGCCGTACTGATAGGCTTCAGGGCCGTTTTTCTGTGCTGCGACTGACAGCCAGTAAAGGGCTTGTTGGGCGGTGTCCTTGGAGGCGGCAAACAACGCGATCAATTGTCGCTGAGCATAAATGGCGCCCTGACTGGCAACCGCCTCGCAGTGAGCCATCGCGTCTGTGTAGGGTTTGTTCAGGCGAGCGCTGATAGTCATTACATCACAAAAAGCTGCCGGTAGACCGTTTTGACCAGCATTGGTATACACCAGCAGGGCAGTTTCAAGGGGGGCATCATCGGGCAGAATACGATCCCGATAGCAATGTCCGGTTTCCTGCATGGCAACGGGAATATGCTGTGTACTGGCTTTCTCAAACCACTGACAAGCCTGTCGGCGCAATGGCGGGCGTTCATCTTCAGCTGCCTGTTCGGCATTCAGTTTAAGTTGCCAGCCGAGGGCAAATTCCGCCAACGGATTGCCTTGCTCAGCATGTTCCTGATAGGCGGCCATGGCCTGGTCAACGTTGCCTGCGGCCATCAACTGATGCGCGTCGCTAAGCGCAGCCTGCCAATCCTGCGCGGAACAAAGCACAGGACTGACAGTCAGCAACAGTATGGGGATCAGCTTCTTGATGGGTAGGCTCCTACGGTTGCAATGACCCAGTTAACACCCAGGTAAGGGGAGCGATTCTCGTGGGACAGGTTGCCGCCGTTAATACCAACCGTGGTCGACCCATTGGCACTTGGCGTAACGGACCCTGTGTCCGGTAACGACAACTGAACACTGTCAGCTTGCATATTAACCGTGGGCAATGTCGCAGAGTAACTGCGGTAAAAGGTATTGCTGCCCGGTGCCATCGCCAGATAATTACCGCTCGGACTGCTTTGATTCGCCGTGCCGGAATTGGCGTTGATCTGTGCGTCGACGTTGATGGTGGTATCAATTGATACAGTGGTGGTTGCCACGTGATTGTGGGACGGCATCTGGGCCACGTTCAATGTGACCACCTGAGCACCGCCTGTTGCGCCCAAACGGTAGTTGCTGAGTCCCGGTCCCTGGCCTGCACCGATAACCGTTCGTCCCCGGGCATCCGGTAAACCAAAGGTGGTTCGACCGTCACCGCCGTAATTTGTCCCGAGCAGGGAAAACAGCGCCTGATTGGTATTGATGGCCAGTAACTGTCCTTCAAGGGATGCCCATCCGCGCGGCGCGAAATTGAATGCCACAGGACAGACTTCTGCCAGGAAAGGCTCAGCGTCGCAGGCCTGGGCTGGTACTGAGGTTCCCATCAGTAATGCCAGCGGCAAAACAGACCGTAGTTTAAGTGTCATGATAATGCTCCTTTGCTAGCTGCGTGAGGGATAGAGGCCCTGTAAGGCAATGATCCAATTAACCGTCAGATACGGCATGCGGTTTTCATGAGACTGACCGCTCCCTGACAATCCAATGTTGGTGGTTGCCGAAGCACTCATGGAGGCACTGGCGGTCGCTTCGATGGCATCTGCAGCGAGGGCGATGTTGGGGGCCTGGCTGCTGTACACCGATGATGCGTTGTTTTGCGCCAGCATTGCCGATGATGGTGATGCAGTGCTACCGACGGCGTCCTGTGCGACGAGGTTTGCGGTGACAGACCAACTGTCAATCTGAACCGTTACGCTGGTTGAAGCACTGTGACCATGGCTGGGCATCTGGGTAATGTTTAAGGTGACAAATTCCGCGCCACCCCGTTGTCCCATTCTCACGTTGTATAGGCCCGGTCCAGTGCCCTGACCAACGGCACTGCGGCCGCGCAGGTCTGGCAACTGAAAGGTGGTCCTGCCATCGCCACCATAGGTGGTTCCGATCAATGAAAACAGTGCGGTGTGTTGGTTGATGGGCAGCAGTTGCCCTTGTGCCATGGCCCAGTCTCGGGGCGCAAAATTACCACCAAATGCGCACATGCCGCCAATAAACGGCGTGGCAGGACAGGCTGAGGCCAGCGGTGATGCCAATAGGCCAGCGCTTAAACCCAGACCGAGCAGGCTTGTACGCAGTGGGTGTTTGATTAACGATGTCATCATGATCTCCTAGCTGCGTGAAGGAAAGATGCCGACAAGAGCAACTGTCCAGTTGAGTGCGGTGTAGGGCATGCGGTTTTCATGGCTAAGATTAGCGCCATTGGGATTCACCGTTGTGGTAGCGGACGCAGAGCTAGTGGCGCTGACATCCACGTTGACCGCTTGCGCGGCCAGGGTGACATCCGGTGCGGTTGTACTGTAATAGCCGGCCCGGCGTTGGTTAATGATCGCCAGGGATGCATTTTGCGCGGACGTCGTGTCTCCCGTAGAGGCTATGCCATGCAGACTGATTTGCAAGCCGTTGTTCAGCTGTGTGGGGTCTATACCGGCGTCTACGGTTGTGATAGCCGTGTGGCCATGAGTCGGTAATTGGGCGACGCTCAATGTTACTGCCTCCTGGCCCCCTTTCTGGCCAAGGTTATATGGCTGCAATCCAGGTCCCTGGCCCCATCCAATGGCGGTCCGACCGCGTAAATCTGGCAGGCCAAAGGTGGTTCTGCCGTCACCGCCGTAGGTGGTACCAAAGATTGAAAACAATGCCGGGTATTGGTTGATAGGCATTAGCTGACCGTGGGCAAATGCATAGCCACGGGGAGCAAAATTACCGGCAAAGGTACAAATACCGCCGAGCATAGGGTTGAAGCCGCATGCAAAAGCGGCGGGTGCTGTGCCGACTAGCATTACGCTGCCGAGTACAACACCGATAAGACGGGTTTTCATGAGATTCCCCTCGTTGGGTTGGGTTCCCTACCACACACTACCGGGAAATATCAGGTTCAGGCTTTACGTCGATAAAGGGCGATACCGAGTAAACCACAGCCAATCAGTAAGATGGTTAATGGTTCCGGGGTCTGTACCGGCGGCGTAAGATTTTCAACACTGCGCAGTCTCAGGTTAAAATCGCCTAACGCCGCAAAGTCTCCAACGGTCGTGTACGTACCGCCGCGAAGACCAAACAAGCCATTCAGATCGGCGGATGCGCCGGCAGTGAGGTCAAACACAAAGATGGTGGCCCCGAAATCGGTGATATTGGCGCCCAGTGTACCCAGATCGTTTTGATTTTTGGCATCGCCGAAGACAGTATCAGAGATGACATTACTGGCGATTAAGGTGCTCAGCCCATCATCAAAAGACATGCTTGCTTCTGCGAAGGCATCATCACCATCCGCATCAACCGACATTCCCCAGCTCAGTGACCAGGTAAGGCGCAAGGTGTCAGCGGTGTTGTTGGTCATCGCAATGGCAACGTCGATCAGGAAATCATTGCCAAATATGCCATATGCAATGCCGTCCCCGCCGTTTCCAGTCGCGGTTGCGCCCATGTCAAATCCATCATCGGTCGCGGTGAAGGTGCCATTAACACTGCCAAGTCCGCTGATATCAATCGGACCGGTAGTTGCTCCGCCTTCGTGGACGTTTCCATCCGCCAGCAAGGTGGCAAAGGGATCGACTTGGGTGGTTTCCATGGTGCCCGTGATATCCAGCCCGACAGGGATGGGAGCGGCGAAAGACGTCTGGTTGGTCAACAGCAAACAGAAAGCCAGCGTCACGGTGACAAACTTACGGGTAATACGCATCGTGTTGTTCCTTGACGTTATTGTGCAAAAATTAGTCATGCAACTCTATGGCCACAAATAAAATAGTGATTAAATTCATAGTGTTGCAAAAAATCATCGATAAAGGATTTGTTTGAGTGTAAAAAAGGCTGACGAAAAAGCCCTATTTTTCAACGCTCTAATAGCGTTTGGGTACATGATTCTGGTGGTGCATTGGCGGCCGTTCATAGCCTTCGCGCTGAATCGGCCACAGGGATTCTTTGGGGTAGGGGTGTGGCTCAATGGGCATACTGTCGAGCAAGTGAGCAATACAGTTGAGGCGGGCTCGACGTTTATCATCGGCATCCACCACCCACCAGGGACTGCTGGCCACGTCAGTATGAGCAAACATCGCATCTTTGGCCTGTGAATAAGCAACCCAGCGGCGTCTGGACTCGTTATCCATGTTTGAAAACTTCCAACGTTTCAGTGGGTTATCGATGCGGGCCTGAAAGCGACGTTGTTGTTCTTCATCAGATACCGATAACCAGTATTTACGCAACAAAATGCCGCTGCCTTGCAGCATGTCTTCAAACATCGGGCAGGTGCGTAAAAATTCCTGATACTCTGCGTCAGTACAAAAGCCCATCACCTGTTCTACCCCCGCGCGGTTGTACCAACTGCGGTCAAACAACACGACTTCACCGGCGCTGGGCAGTTCGGCAACATAGCGCTGGAAGTACCATTGACTGCGTTGTTTATCGGATGGCTTGCCCAGCGCCGCCACTCTGACGATACGAGGGTTAAGATGGCGGCTGATGGCCCGGATCATGCTGCCTTTACCGGCGGCATCGCGTCCTTCAAACAGGATAACGACCCGCTGGCCGGTGGCCGCGACCCAGGATTGCCATTCCACCAGACGGTGGCTAAGTTGGGACAATTGCTGTTTGTAGGTAGTCTTATCCATGTCGAGCGTATTTGATAGGGATTACTCGCAGTGTAGCCAAAGGGGAGTGTGATTCACACCTTAAACAGCACGGTGCTGTACCTTATTTGTAGTAACGCGGTTTGTTTATTCACGCCGTGGAGGCGTTGCCGGACATTTTGCTTCGCTCTTTTGCATCTGCGATGAAAAAACGACGCCTTCATCCGTCACAAAAACCATGCATTTGCACTCATGCTTGGTACACTGTTGTTCTCCACGTAAAATGTGATGTTTCAGACAACGCCAACTCAGGGAGTGCTTAACCGTTGTTACACCTTGTGCAGTCCAATCGCATGGAATCATTGGCCAATCACCTGGCGGCCTGGATCGCAAATCATCCTCCCTGCAGCGATAACCCGTTTGAACCCACTACCGTTTTAGTGCAAAGCCCCGGCATGGCAACCTGGCTGCATATCGCCATCGGCGAACGATTGGGCATTGCTGCAAATATCGAATGTCCGTTGCCGTCCAGTTACATCTGGCAGCTATACAAAGAGGCCATGGCTGATCTACCTGAACAATCTGCGTTCACAAAGCCAAACATGACCTGGAAGTTGATGGCGATTCTACCAACCCTGCTGGATCAACCTGTTTTCGCGCCGGTGGCAGACTATCTGGCCGATGAGCAACCGCTCAAGCGCTACCAGTTATGCCACAAGATTGCGGATGTTTTTGACCAGTATCTGGTATATCGGCCCGATTGGATCTCGGCGTGGGAGCAACACCAGCAAGTGCCGGCGGATATCGGCCAGCATGCGTGGCAACCTGAACTATGGCGTCACCTGGTTGACTACACTGCGTCGCTGGGTGAGGCGCCCTGGCATCGGGCCAATCTTCATCAGGCCTTACTGCAGGCGTTGACAGGTACGCCTGAGCAAAACGCGCAACGGCCATTGTACGTGTTTGGCATTTCTGCCATGCCCCGGCAGCAGTTGGAGATCCTCAATGTGTTGTCTGCCCATCGCGAGGTAGTCATTTTCTGGCTCAACCCCAGTGCTGAGTATTGGGCGGATATTGTCGATCCGTCAACATTGACTGCCGCGCAGTTGGCCGAAAAAGAAGAGGCAGACTATCTGGATGTGGGTAATCCATTGTTAGCGGGTTGGGGGAAACTGGGCCGAGAATTTCTCGACATGTTACTGGACCTCGACATCCAGCAGCATGATAGCTTCGAGCCGCCAGAGGCCAATACCATGTTGGGGTGTTTACATCGCGATGTGTATCAATTGACCCATCGTGGTTCAACGTCTCCGCTGTCAGCTGAAGAGTTACTCTCCGATGGTATTGCTTACCCCAAATTTGCTGTAGCTGAAGGGGATCGCAGCATCAGTGTGCATGCCTGTCATTCAAAAGTTCGCGAGTTGGAAATACTGCACGACCACCTATTACACCTGTTCAGGGCTGATCCGACCCTCACCCCCGGCGACATTGTCGTCATGATGCCGGATATAGCCGCCTACGCGCCGTACATTGACGGTGTATTTGGCCATACTGACGCAGGGTTATACATTCCCTATGCGCTGTCAGATCGCAGGGCTACCGAAGCGTCTCCTGTTATCGCCGGTTTTTTGCAGGTACTGCAACTTCATCACCAACGATTAACACTGACCGATGTGATGGCGATGCTGGACATTGAGAGTGTTCAGCGCAAATTTGACATCGACAGTCAGGAATATGACGTGATCCGCTACTGGCTAAACGATGCGGGTGTTCGTTGGGGGTGGGATGGTGCTGACAAGGGCCGTTGGTCGGTACCTCAGGACAACACCAATAGTTGGCTGTTTGGGCTACAACGCCTGCTGGCCGGTTATGCAATGCACGGTGAGCAATTGTGGCAACACAATGACGAGGTCATTGCGCCCTATGAACACCTGGAAGGCCAACATGCCGTTGCGCTTGGAAAGTGTTGGTTGTTTCTCAGGGTGATCCGCGACGCACTGGATTTTTGTTGTCAGAGCGCAACATTGAGCGAAAAAGTGCAGGGGGCCTTGACACTGGTGGATGCCCTGTACGATGAGCAGGAAGATAACCAGCAACCGCTGCAACAGTTACGTCAGGCGATCGAGTCCTGCCAGCAACATGAGGCACAATTCCCGGGTACGGTGGATCAGGATGTGTTTGTTGCAGAGTTGTCAGCCCGTCTGGATGAAAGTGGCGTCGGTCAGCGATTCCTGGCCGGGTACGTTAATTTCTGTACGCTGATGCCGATGCGTAGCGTACCGTTTCGTCATGTGTGTATTCTCGGCCTTGATGAAGGTCAGTATCCCCGCCAGTCGGTGACTCTGGGGTTTGATTTGATGCGCCAGCATCCCCGCCAACGGGGCGACCGTTCCCGGCGTATGGATGACCGTTATCTGTTTCTGGAAGCGGTTTTGTCGGCACGAGATAGCTTGTATCTGAGCTACATCGGGATGAGCGAAAAGGATAACGCTGAGCTGGGTGCCAGTGTGCTGGTGGCGGAATTGCTCGAGTATTGTCAGCAGACCTTCAGACTCGAACACAGTACCGAGCATAGTTCCGAAGACAGTGTCAGCGCGTTAACCGACCACCTGTGTACCTCTCACGCCTTGCAGCCATTTCATCCACGCTACTTTGAGCCAGGTTCACCGTTGCAGAGTTTTCAGTCCCGATGGTTGACGGCATTGGCAACTGAACGGATTGAGGCACAACCGTTCAATGCACAGCCATTGTCCCCCCTGTACCTCGAACAGGATACCTCGGTGACGCTGGAAGAGTTGCAGCGCTTTTTCGCCAACCCCGCGCGCGGCTTTTTTCGACAGCGTTGGCACGTTAGCCTGGCAGTTGACAAGGATGCCAGTCACGATCTTGAAGCATTCACCCTGGATGGTTTGTCACGCTATCAACTGGTGGAAAGCCTCCTGCATCCGGGCATGGAAAAACAACAACAGGCTCAACGCTTGCGTCTGCAGGCCGAGGGGCGGTTGCCACTGGGCAGCATGCAAACACTGTCGTATCAACGCGTCTCTGATGTTGCGCACACATTGACACAGGCCATTGAGCCGTTTGTCGCAGGGCAGGAGCGAAGACGCCTGCGTCTCAATCTCGAATTACCGAATGGCCGTATTGACGGTGTTGTTGATGATGTTTATGGCGGTCGGTTGGTGTTACATCGTCCTGGCGCAATTCGTGGTAGGGATCGGTTTTCTTTGTACCTTGCATGGTTGTGTGTGTGCGCGACTCCCGGGCAATGGCAGGAAGCGGTGCACGTCGGACTGGACAAAGGTAAAGCGGTGACCTGCCGCCTGGGGCCAGTGTCGGCGGATGACGCTCAGGCAAGGCTGGCCTCGCTTGTTGGCTTGTGGCAGGAAGGTCTCGCCCAAGCACTAATGTTTTTCCCGGACAGCGCCTGGGTATGGGTATCCAGTGGCAACCGTGAACTGACGCTAAACAGTTTTGCCGGTTCAGCGTTTGCTCGTGGTGAAGGTCAGGATGTGCATGTGGCACGGGTTTGTCCTTCGCTGGATGAACAATGGGTGTCGTTCACTCGCCTGGCGGAACAGATAATGGGCCCTTTGAAAGCTTTGGAGGCGCGTGACCAATGAGGTTGCTCGATATCAAGACCTTTCCGTTGCAGGGCAACGCACTGATTGAAGCCAGTGCGGGTACTGGTAAAACCTACACGATTGTAAATTTGTATTTGCGCTTGTTGTTGGGTATCGGTGGCGCTCCACTGAGTGTGGAGCAGATCCTGGTGGTGACCTTTACCAATGCCGCCACGGCAGAACTGCGTGAACGGATCCGCACTAAGCTTTA
Organism: Fluctibacter halophilus; assembly: GCF_020687825.1. Classification (GTDB taxonomy): domain Bacteria; phylum Pseudomonadota; class Gammaproteobacteria; order Enterobacterales; family Alteromonadaceae; genus Fluctibacter; species Fluctibacter halophilus. The sequence goes on along the minus strand of NZ_JAJEWP010000001.1, from coordinate 1,375,240 downwards.
TCAGGCCTATCTGGATGTATATCGCGGCCACAGTGATGATGATTTTGTGCAATGGCTGATGGCGCAAACAGATGATCCTCAGCGCTTGCAGCAACGGCTATTGCTGGCCACGCGACAGATGGATAAGGCAAGCATCTACACCATTCATGGGTTCTGTCAGCGGGTGTTGACCGAGCATGCGTTTGAAAGTGGTTCAACGTATCAGCAAACCCTGGTGTTGGATGAACGGCCATGGCTGGCCGAAGCTGTTGAGGATTACTGGCGCCGTGAGATTGTGACATTGCCAACAATGGTACTGGCTCAGGTCAGCGAGCGTTGGGCTTCACCTGAGGCCCTGTTGGGCTGGTTGCAACCGCTGTTGTACCGTCAGGCCAGAACACTGCAACACGCTGATAAACAAACGGCGATTGCTGCCGCAATGGCCCTCGAACAGCGTATCGGTGCTGTCAAACAGTGGTGGATGTCGGCGGACATGGCACAACGACTTAGCCAGGTAAAGCTGGCAAAAAACCGTGCGTTGGGTAAAGACGGGGTGCTCAGTGCGCTGAGTGAATTTATGCGCAGCGAGCGCACAGAACCGCCGTTAAAAGAGGGCTGGCAAGGGTTACATTCTTCCAAGATCATGGCCAGTGTGGCAAAAGCCGATCAGTCAAAACTCGATGATGTGGATTTTTCCTTGCTGGATGCGCTGGTGGAGGAGTGGCCGGTCACCATGCAGACCCTCAGACTTGCGATTGCAGGAGACGCTCATCGACAAGTGTTGGAAGGTCTCAAAGGGCACAAAGCGAAACGCGCGGTGTTGGCACCCGACGACTTATTGAGCACATTGCAAGAAGCGATTCGGGGCCCGCAGGGAAGGGCGTTGATTGACGGTATTCTGAGTCGCTATCCGGCCGCGTTGATCGATGAATTTCAAGATACCGACCCGGTGCAATATGCGATTTTCTCAACCATTTATGACCAACAGCGCAATGCTGTGCAAAACCACAATTTGATCATGATTGGGGATCCCAAACAGGCGATCTACAGTTTTCGCGGCGCGGATATTTTTACCTACCTCAAGGCCAGGGGCGATGTTGAAGAGCAGCATCAGTTTACCCTGGGCACAAATTGGCGATCCCAGCAAGGTGTGGTAGAGGCGATTAATCAGCTCTTCCAACGGGGAGCAGATCCTTTTGCGATGCAGCAGCGGATCCCGTTTCAACCGGTCAGTGCGGCAAAACCACTGTCACCCTTACGGGTTGACGATAATGCCTTGGACAGTGTGGTGTTTGCCGCCCTCGACGTTGATGACCCGCAAACACCCATCCCCTGGGAGCAGGCGTCAGCTGTTATGGCAAGGGATTGTGCACAACGGGCAAACTGGATACTACAAAACGCGCACTATGACGATGGCCAGTCACTGACCCCAGGTGATGTATGTGTCTTGGTCAGGGATCGTAATGAAGCCGATTTGATCAAGTCGTCTCTGCAACAGCAGGGTCTGCAAAGCGTCTTTCTGGTGCGTAAGAGTGTGTTTGCCACTTCGACAGCCTACAGCGTTTACCTGTTACTGCGGGCAATGGCTGAACCGGCGGATGAGCGATTGCTTAAAGCCGCGTTGTGCAGTGATATGTTGATGAAAACCGCAGCGCAACTGGAGGCGCTGTTCAGTGATGATGGTGCATGGCAGAACCTGATGGATCTGGCGTTTGTCTGGCATGGGATATGGTTACGTCACGGTGTCATGGCAATGCTGGAAACCATCGCGCAACACTTTTCACTCGCCAGCGTGTGGATGTCGCAGGGCGACCAGGGACAACGCAGCCTGACCGATTTTCGCCACCTTTGCGAATTATTGCAGGAACAGGGGCAACGAAAACCTAATCAGCTACAACTGGTTCATTGGTTGGCTGAATGCCTGGAAGACCCCGATCACAGTGCGGAGTCGCAACAATTGCGGCTGGAAACCGATCAGCACCTGATCCAGATTGTGACCATGCACAGTGCCAAGGGACTCGAGTACCCTGTGGTGTTGCTCCCTTTTGCAGCCCGTTATCGGGATCGCAACGGCATGCTGTATCACGATGACAGCGATCGCCTGATGGTGGATTACCTCGAGGGGCCTGATGCGCGGGAGCGACACGGTAAAGAGGCGCTGGCCGAAGATGTAAGATTGCTGTATGTGGCACTCACCCGCGCCAAGTATTACTGTGAAGTAGGGATCTGGCAGCCGAAGTCGGGTAATCGCAAAGCTAGCATGCTGGCGCAAACCTCGCTGGGCCACCTGTTGCTGTCCGGCGCTGACAACGGTGAATTACAGCAACCTTTGCATGCGATTGCGCAGCTTGAACATGTTGGGGTTCGTGCAGTGGGTATTGCTGATGACACTCTGCCCAGTGATTATTCTGAACCTCTGGCACAAGGCCAGGCAGAGGTGGCGCAGTTGCCGCAGCCGGTCAGCAGAGGTTGGCAAATGACCAGCTATTCAGGCATTGCGAGGCTGGGGCAGGACCCCCTGAGTCATGTTAGACCAGGTTCGGATGAAGGTACCGAGCGTGGCACTGACAGGGTGATGGAGGACGACATCAATGCACATCGTCAGGATCTGCTGTCACCGTTTACCTTTGAGCGCGGCGCACAGGCAGGTTCCTTTTTGCACGGTGTGTTGGAGCAATGGGTATTTGATCAACCTGATGAACTTCCCGCGCTGATTGAGCAACAGCGACAGTGGTTCGGTATTGATGAAAAGTGGCAGTCCACCATTGAGCAATGGTTATTCAATGTGGTGGCGTATCCCATCCGGTTCGGTGACCGGTCCCTCCCGTTGGCATCATTGCCCCGACAGCACTACAGGGCGGAAATGGCGTTTCATTTGCCCCTCGATTCGGTAGATGGCCGAGTGTTCAATCAGCTGTTGCAACGCCATAGTGATGTGCCCTTACCTCACTACCACCTGGAGCATTTGAACGGCATGCTTAAAGGCTTTATTGATTTGACCGTGCAGGTGGACGGACAGTATTTCGTGATCGATTACAAATCCAATCATCTGGGCGACACCTCCCAGGACTATACGACGGAGCGTCTGTTTGCGGCGATGACGGATCATGATTATCACCTGCAAATCATCATTTATTGCCTGGCGCTGCATCGCTGGCTGGGGAGTTGGATGGCAGACTATGACTATGAACAACACATTGGCGGTGCACGGTATTTGTTCTTGCGGGGCATGACGGATGCCGACAATGGGGCGGGTGTGTATGCCCATCGCCCTGCCAAGTCCCTGATCCTAGCCCTTGACCGGTTGTTTAAAGGTCAGTCCGTAGGGGCTGAAACGCCACAACAGGGAGAGTTATCGTGGTAAATCCCTGGATATCACAGCACCTTGAAAATGGCGCATTGCGTGCCATTGATGCAGCGTTTGGTGAATTCATCCAGCAACGGGAGAGCCACAACCAGGTGCAAATGGGGGCCATCGCGGCGTTGCTCAGTGCCCGGTTGGGTGAACAGGACAGTTGTGTGTCGATAGAGCGCTTGTGTCACTGGCTATCCGAGCCCTCGTTATCAGAACCAACCACTGTGCGCCGCCTGCTGACAAATGCCGCCTGCGTTGCTGTGGTTGAGCCGCTATGCACATCACCTGACGATGTTGCCGCCCCGTTGGTGCTGGAGGGAGACAATCTCTACCTGCAACGCTATTGGTGGTATGAATGGCGGTTGGCGATTCAGTTGATAGATCGTGCCAGACAAACGGATCCGGTCGATGATGGCGTAGGACGTTTACTTGAGCAGGTCTTCCCAGAGCCAGTACAACAGCAGGTAGATTGGCAAAAGATGGCTGTGGCGGTTGCCGCCCGTCAGCGCCTCAGTATCATCACCGGCGGTCCGGGGACCGGTAAAACCACAACGGTCACCCGACTGTTAGCAGTATTGCAGGGCGCCGCCCGGCAACAGGGCATTGAGCGGGTGATACGTTTAGTGGCACCGACCGGAAAAGCGGCAGCTCGCCTTGGCGAGTCGGTGCGTTCTGCAATCAAGCATTTGCCGCCAACGCTACAAACGAGCATTCCGCAGCAGTGCGAGACGCTGCACCGTTTGCTCGGCACCCAGTATTTGCGCAGTGACTTTAAATATGGTCGCTTCCGGCCACTGCATCTGGACGTGCTGGTGGTTGATGAGGCATCGATGATCGATCTGCCGATGATGTGCAAGCTTTTTGAAGCGCTTCCACCTCATGCCAAAGTGATCATGTTGGGTGATCGCGAGCAACTGGCGTCGGTTGAAACCGGTAGTGTGCTATCCGATATCTGTGCCGCGGCATTGGGACAGGAACAACAGATTGGCTATAGCAAACAACAGTGTGAAGCCCTGACCAGTCTGACGGGAACCACGTTGCCAGCCCGGTCTGAACCACGGAGTCTTATTGATGACAACCTGGTCGTGCTACAGAAAAGTCATCGCTTTTCAGCAACCAGTCCCATCGGTCAGTTATCAGCAGCCTTCCGGCAAGGTGATACATCAGCCTGTCAGGCGCTGTTTGCAGCACATTCTGACGTATTGTACTGGCAGCATGCACCACAGCCGGATGAGATTGTCAGGCGCATGATGTCTCATTACCAGTCTTACCTTGGGCTCATTGCCCGTGGGGAACTCAGTCAGGCAATGCGAAGTTGGTTCAAAGCGCAGATTTTGTGTGCGCAGCGACGCGGGCCGTTGGGCGTTGATGGGATAAACCTGCGGGTTGAACAGCAACTGGTGGCCGAAGGGCTGCTAACCATCAGCGGAGAGCATTACCTGGGGCGCCCGGTGATGGTGACAGAAAACGATCCACAACTCGGTGTGTTTAACGGTGATGTGGCAATTATTGCGCCTGATCCGGCTAATCCGGCGTTGATGAAAGCCTGGTTTGCCCAGGCAGACGGCACGCTGCGGGGGCTGCTTGCCAGTCGATTGCCGGCTCACGAAACGGTGTATGCCATGACCATCCACAAGAGCCAGGGGTCTGAATTTGACGACGTTATTCTGTGTTTACCCGAGGAACGGGGTAGCACAGCAAGAGGGTTGACCCGGGAATTGTTGTACACTGGACTGACAAGGGCGAAACGCACCTTTTCACTGTTCGGTTCTGAGGCGCAACTTGCTGTCAGTCTGGAAACGCGATGTACCCGCAGTAGCGCACTGGCGACACGGCTTGCTATACCGGATACTCATTCCCGCCCCTGACCGCGCAACAAATTGGCGCTGTTGGTTACACTGGCGACGGTACCCAATACACCAGCCACCGAGGCCGCGATAATGTATATGGACTCACCGGACGTTAATGCGATCCCACCAATCACCACCAGGATCAGAATGCCCAGGGGCAGGCGATAACTTTTCCACGCGCCGGTTTCGCTTTGACGCATCAGTAAATCGAGGGTTTGCGGCGGTTCGGCGTTGAGAACAAACTGTTCAAAACTCTGATTGATCAGTACCAGATGTCCATGATGTACCCGAATCAAGCCATTCAGAGCAAGCTGTTCAATCATATTGGCATTGGCAGGGTTGAGTCGTTTACCGTTTGCCAGATTGTACAGCGCCAGTTTTTCCGCATTCGAACAGGACTCCCACTTGAAGCGATACAACGCTTCGGCGTGCATTCTGATCACATTGATGGTTTGCCAGCAACGGGTTAACTGTTCATCGCGATCTTCTTTGCCCAAGGCCTGTGGCTGATAGTTGCCGTGGGTCGTGGCAATGTTCAACAAGTAATGCAATTCAGGAATGTGCTGGATTTCACGCTGCCAGATGTGCGGATCGATGTGAGATTGCATGGCCTTTGGTACCACCACATTAAAATCCATCAGGCAATCGGCCCAGGCCAGGTATTCGCTTTGCTGCAAAGAGGGTAAGCCGGTAATGAGTGTTTCTTTTGCGTTGATGCGATGTAAGCTGTGGAAACCGGTGTACAACGTAAAGTGATGAATGCGCCCACTGAGGGTCATGGATTTCAGTTCGATGATCAGTTCGAACAGGGTACTGCGCAGGGTTTCTGACTCCAGACAGGTTTCAAGATCCCACAATTCAACGTTGAACAGGCCTTCGGGATCAGCAGTATCGACGCTGATCTTTAAGTTTGGGAACTGCATGCCATCGCCCACCGCGCGCATCAGTACCGGGATCTGTCGGGCCAACTGATCAAAGCCAGGCATCAGCTCCTTGCATTTGTCAGTTTGGCGTAGATGGAACAATAGCAAATTCAGACCAATACCATCCCGTTTGATTGTGCCGGGATCCACCACCAGACGGTCACTGCGGTGTTCATGAGTAACATGCTGTTGCGAGTTAACCAGCCCGTCAATATGGGCGATGAAACGGTCTGAACAATACAGGCGTTCCCACAGCACCCGGCGATTAAACTGTAGCCATGCCATGCACAGTAACGCTGTCACCAGCAATGTTGTGAGTGCAAAGGAAATCTGTGTACTGAAGGTCAGCGGATAGCCCTGGCGTAATGATTGGCTGTCGAGTGGTACCGTGTTTGCTGTTGTCAGCGATGAAAAGTCACCCAGCACATATTGTTGGATCCAGCGCCACGACGCCACTGTACCGATGTGGGTGGATAGCGAGGATAGATCTCGTGGACCTGCTGCCTGTGAGTAGCCCTTGCATAACGGTTCTTCGCCCAGTAACACCTCACGCCAGCCCTCCACGTGTTCAAGGGGTAATAATGTCAAGGGGTCAATCTGACTTCGGGTGATGGTGTTAGGGTATCGGCTCAGGGCAATGTTGCGTAACTCCTGACGCTCGTGATTTACTCGCTGGCAGAACTGTTGCTGGTGGTAGCCTGCCAGTTGCAAGTAGGGAAGTCTGGCCGTCAGACTGACATGGATAAGGATCACTGCAATGAAGATGCTGCTGGCCAGCAATAGTTGTCGGGCACTGCGACTGACGCCCCCAGCACCATCGCTGCAGAAGGGGCTGAAATAGCGCTTCAGTCCCCAATAGGCGATGAGTAAGGCAAATAACAGACCGACAATAGCGAACGCGGGTCCGAAATACACCGGTTGACTGTCCCAGTCACGCAAATCCAGTCGTATACCCACGTAAAAACAGGCCATTGTCCACACCAACAGGACAGTGGTGATCAATCCCCATAAGCGCCCATTGCTCTGCAATGGCATGCCCAGACGCTGTTTCAGGTGTTGGGTGTTGAACACGGCCCGGAGCAGGAAGATGATCACTACGATTAACACCAGACTTGCACTTAGCACAACGCCGATGTAACTGAATAGCTGGGTCATAAAACCATCGATGCTGTCATCGGGGTAGAAGATCACCAACGCCCATTGATCAACCGGCGTCGGACGGATCATAAATTGTCCGGGTTTACCATGATAAACGCCGTCCAGGGTGGTGGCCTTCAGATTCGACAGCCGGGCAGACGAGGTTACGTCCTGAGTCCCACGGATGGCGTGAGTGATGGCACTGACATCATGACTACTGAAGTACAGGTTCTCTACCAGCGAGCGACGCATATCACTGTGAAACAGCACATCACCGGTGTGTCGGTTAACCACCATGTGTAGCATGTCCAATGGCGCTGGCGGCGCCAATGTCATGGACGGCAGGATCACATCTGCGCCAAGCACGTAGCCCCGTTCAGGGTCAATCTGAGATGCTGAGCCGGGGCCATACATGGGCATCGAGACGGTGGTGCCGCGAGTGCCGTTGTTGATGTTTAACAAGCGCTGAATGTACAGGTTGTGGTTGGCGGTGTCGGGCAGAAGGTCGTTTTCCATACGCAGTTGCCAGCCCCGTTGATCCCTGACCTGTTTGTAGTAGTCCCGGTGGGCAAGACTGAAGGTTGAGGGGACAGCGTTGCTCTCCTGCATGTATACCGAAGGTAACACGGAATTACCGTCGGTATTCAATGCGAACACCGTTAACAAAGGGAAAGACGGGACATCGGCAGAGCAATCGCTGGGTTCGTTTGAGGGTGTAATAGCTTGTTGTTGTGGCGTGACAAATGTCTGTACCGAACCGTCCTGTTCAAAGCTGAAGCGGTAGTTACCGGCGTAAAAATCCATGATTGCCAGGTTGGACTGGTTTTTCGCAAATGCAGTCATCAATGTGGCTTCTTCATGGCGTTTAAAATCAAAGCTTAAGCTGGGTGAATGATGGGTGCTGTTGACCACACTGAGTTCGGTCAGGCGTCCGGGAATCGCACTCAGAACAGGTCTGGGCACCCGTGGGACACACAGGTTATGCTGGTTATCTGTAGTCATGTCGACGATCCCACGGCGAATCACGTCATTGAAGCGTTGGCTCGCATCGTGGGAAAGGTAGGCTTCACGGGCTCGGGTCAGGCTTTCTGCATTGGGATCTGGCGGATGTCTGGGGTCGGTGTTGAGCCAATCGATCAGGGGATGATAGAAGTGCCGGTAAAGGGTCAGGTTATTAAACACGGCGGCCAGATCCGTTTTCAGCCTTTGTTGCAGTTGACTGGCGTATTCGGCGGCGCGTACTTTTTTATGATGTTTCTGTTGCCAGGATTGACTGTAGGCAATAAACAGGGCCAGCACGGTGACAAAAAACACGCTGCTGGCTAACACTGTGAACACCCGATACAGCGGTGTGATTGATTGCTGCGGGGGCAGCATAAACAAGCGCAGAATCGTCCAGATAAAAACCAGACTGATCAAGGTGACCGCAAACACTGACACATTCCAGTACCCCTGACCCCGTTGATACAGTTTCTCAATCGGTAGCAGACCGACGAGATATAGGGTTTCCAGCGGCGCATCGTCCTGATAGGTCAACGGCGTGGTAAGGGGAAACGGAAAAATGAACACGCGAAAGTCGCCGTACGACAAGGTGACATCCACATGAGTACTGTGCGGAGGCACTACAGACAGGGTTGACGGTTCGTTGGTCTGCTGATCAGGGGCACTAAAATTGAACTGGAACTGTTTGGATTGTTGTTGAATAGCAGCGGCTATGCCTTCCAGCCCAACAATCGAAATGGCGGTCTCACGTCCGGTGTTGGCCAAAACCTTGCCCTGACCGTCGGTAAATAAAAATTGGCTAAAGCCGAGTTCAGGCTGGGGCAGAATGTCTTCTATCGCCAGTGAGGCAACCGGCTCGATTGCGGAGATCCGCTTTGCCTTACCACCGGTTGCGTTGTTGGTCAGGCCGACAAGTTCACCATCAGCTTCATTCGCCTCGGGTGCTGTACCGGTGCTGTATTGCCGTTGTCGCATCACTTCCAGTGTCATGCCATTGATGCGGTACTTAAATTCGCCGGATACCGTGACACTCAGAATGTCGTCGCGGTTCACAAGTGGAGGTTCGCGCTGATAGCTGGGTAACAGCGAACGGATCGACGACTCGCTTTCACGGTAGGTATGCAGGCTACTGAGTTTGTTGAGGTTTTGATTGAACGAATTGCTGGCTTCGTACAAGACGCGGTAATAATCATGATTGATCAGTGCATCCTGGCGCTGTTGAAAAATCCAGTAACCCAATGCGGTCAGCAATGCGCTCAACACAATGATATACAGCAACCAATGTCGCTTGGAAGTGGGGGGCGCCAGTGGCGCATTTGCTACCGTGTTGCCAGTCATTATGGATTCCTTTCGTCCGGATGACTGCCACCCAGTAACAGGGTCTTTCCGGTCTAGATGCGCTGAGATAGATGCACGTCTGATCTATGCTAAGCGAACCGTGCGTGATACCTTTGCCACGCCATTACAGGAAGTATAGCGTGTTGGCAGAAATTCGAGCTGTAAACCGCCATACCTTTGCCCAAAGAGGACATCATGAGTCAATTAACCACCGAGCAATTTGATGCTCTGACCAAACTTTCGCCGGAAGCACGTTTTGATTACACCCTCGCAACACTGATCAAAGAAGGTCAGTTGTGGGGACTGTACGGCGAGAAGGGCTGGTTGTTATTGCAGGCAGAAGATGATGCTTGTTTGCCTGTCTGGCCTCATGAGGCCTGTGCCAAAGCCTGGGAGAAACACGATTTCCCTGATTGCGTGCCAACACCGATCAGTCTGACAGATTGGCAATCCCAGTGGTTACCAGGCATGCAGAAAAACGGTACGCTGGTTCTGGTGTTTCCGTTAAGTGAGGACGAAGAAGGCATTATGCTGGACGCTGACGAGGTGTCTCAGTGCCTGATCGAGGAAATGGACAATCAAGGCAGTAACTGAGCTGTCTGGACTGGGCGATCCCGCACCGTGGTGCCGGGTGTACATCAATCGCCGACCTCCGCTGGCACCGTTTGAGGACGTATCCCATGTTATGCCTCTGAGCAACGGCGACATCGACCGAATTAATGCGGCCGGGGGCAATGGATGGCGCAAAGTGTTCAACGTCTATGCCAAGCTGTTACATGGGTTGGCGATGGAGACACAACACCCACGTTGCCAGTCCATCCGTCGGTTTAGCGCCTGGCAGCAATTTCGCGATGAGTGCATGCTGCAACAGGGCAGTGGCTGTGCATTGTTGTTCAATGCGCCCCCGTTGCAGGCCGATGACGGTATCCATCTGGTGATGGGAAAACACTATGCACAGGCTTGTCATCTACCGGTGCATTGGCTGACGCCGTCATTTGCCCAACAGCCCGCCAGGCCTCTTTGGGTAACGCCTTATTTTGATTATCGCCAGTTTACCAATCAGGACATTGGGTGGATGACAAAAACACTGGTGGCGTGGCTGTCCCAACCCCGTGACCATGCTACACTCGCCAGCACATAACTAATCCCTGAAAAGCGACAGAGTCTTGTATCATGAGTGATGCTTTTCGCAGTCTTTTCCCGGCTTTTGAGGCCATTGACTGTGTCTACCTCGACAGTGCTGCCACCACACAGAAACCGCAATCTGTGCTGGATGCCATGCAATCTTACTACATCAATACCAATGCCAATGTGCACCGTGGCGCTTATCAGCGGGCACAGCAGGCGACCGAGCAATTTGAGCAGGCCCGGGAGACAGTGGCTGGATTTATCCATGCGCCGTCAGCGTCCAATATTGTGTGGTGCAAAGGTACAACCGACGGGATTAATCTGATCGCCAATGGTCTGACCGATGCGAGTTGGGTGACTGGATCGCGGATCCTGGTCAGCGGCAGTGAACATCATGCCAATTTGATCCCATGGCAACAGCTGGCGAAGCGACGCGGCTGGCAACTGGACATATTACCGGTTGATCACAATGGGATATGGCAGCTTGAGGCGCTGGATACCTTGTTGAGCGCGGACACCGCCGTGGTTGCGATTGGCCATGTGTCCAATGCCTTAGGCGTCATCAATCCGCTGGGTGAGGTTTTGCAACGGGCCAGGCTCGTCAACGCGTTGACGGTGGTGGACGGTGCCCAGGCTGTCGGACACCTGGATGTCGATGTACAGGCATTGGACTGTGACTTCTACGTGTTCAGTGCGCACAAAATGTATGGTCCGACCGGCATTGGTGCCGTATACGGTAAAACGGCGTGCCTCGATGCGCTTCAGCCGACCCAGTTTGGTGGCGAAATGGTCGTGGAAGTGACCTATCAGAATGCAACGTTTCAGCCGGCGCCATTAAAGTTTGAAGCCGGTACGCCAGCAATCGCTGAAGTGATTGGTTTTGCCGCGGCGGTGGGATTTATGCAGCAGTATCGTGCTCAATTGCAGACCCATGAACGCTTGCTTTTGGAGGCGCTCAGCGAGGCGTTCCATGGCATTGATGGTGTTTCTATGTTGGCAGCTGATGGGCCAAGGATCCCGCTTGTGTCACTGGTGTTTGAACAGCTCGATTGCCAGGATGTGGCCATTTTGCTCGACCGGCAGGGTATTGCTGTGCGCACCGGACACCACTGTGCGATGCCGTTAATTGCTGCGTTGGGCCACACGGCAACGCTGCGGGTCTCTCTGGGGTGCTACAACACCCTTGAGGACATACAGCGATTTGCCCTGGCGTTGCGCAGTGCCGTGCAGCAGTTACGCAATGACACACTGTTCCCTCCACCTGGGCCAATGCCGACCAGCAACGCCGAGGAGACGTTGGCACCATTGGCCAGCGCGGTGAAAGCCGCCAAAGGGTGGGATAATGTCTATCGCCAGGTGATGTTGGCAGGAAAGTCCTTGCCACGTTTGTCGCCCCAGCAATGCACCGAGGACAATGGAGTAAAAGGCTGTGAAAGTGCAGTGTGGATCTGTGTTGATCGTCAGGATCCTCAACACGTGCAACTGGCAGCAGAATCGCCGAGTAAAATCGTGCGTGGGCTGCTGGCATTGATCATTGAGGCCCTGCAGGGACAATCGGTTAGCTATATCCGTCAATTTAATGTGCAGGATTACCTAGACGATATGGGCCTTCAACACCACCTCAGCGAATCGCGCGGTAATGGCCTGCGAGCGGTAATGGCCCGGATCATAGAACGGCTAGACGTATCCGTTTAATTGTTCGTGTCGGATGCGTTGTGACGCTGTTTTGCCTCAATCCATTGCCCCATGTACTGAGTGCTTTTGAGGCTATGGTGTTGCAGCATCTGACCTAACACACAGCGACGGCGATGGGCGGCAAGTTCGGCCTTAGTTGCAGTCAGTCGGTGGATCAGACCGTCGATGACCGGTTGAGGCGCAAACCGTCCTGCCAACAGTGGTTCACAGCGCTCACTGGCCTGCTGCCACTGTTGGGGTATTTCGTGTAGGGCGATGGCAGCATCGATGATTTCATCGTCGGTGTGACCGACTGCACCTGGCCAGTGGGCGGCGTCGCCGAGCCCTTCCAATCCGATAGGTGTGGTTACACTGGGTGTTTTTGTCAACATGGCATCAACCAGTTTGCCTTTCAGTCCGGCACCAAAACGCAGTGGGGCGAGCAGCACACGATGCTGTGCAATGGTCTGGTACGCATCGTCCACCCAGCCTTCTACCAAAAAACCGTCTTTGGGTGCGTGCAACTGTGTCGCTTTAGGCGGTGGATAAGCCCCACAGACATGCAGTGTCGCGCCAGGTAACTGACGACGGATTGCCGGCCAGATCTGTTGCTTCAACCACAATACCGCGTCCCAGTTGGGGGCGTGACGAAAATTGCCGATGGACACAAACCCCTTTCGCTGGTCATAGCCCGGCGCAGGGTAGTGGCGTTGGCGATCGAGGATAAACGGGCAATGGTGTAGCTGGTGGGCAGGTACACCAAGACGTTCCAGCAGTGCTACTTCATGGGCTGAAATGATCAACGACAGATCGGCACGCAAAATGGCAGCCAGCTCCCGGTACAGTTTATCCCCCATGAGATCATCATCCGTCATGGCTCTGTCCTGTTTGTGGGCGCTGTGGCGGGCGTCGCGCAGACTGTGCAGATCCTCGGTGTCGATGACCTGTAATGCATCAGGGCATTGCTGGCGTACGCGCCAGCCGAATTGTTCTTCAAGCATGAAGCGGTCAAACAACACCATGTCCGGGGACAACTGAGCCACAAAACGATCAAAACTGCTGCAATTGAGGGCAACCGCGTGTTGTTCAATCCCCAGCTCACCAAGATCGATTTGGTGTTCGCTGCGCTGTGCGGCACTGGCAAACACAACCTCCCAACCCTGCGCGCGGAAACTTTTCAGCAACGACACCATGTGCCGTCCGGCGGCCGAAGAGTCCGGTTCAGGCCAGACGTAGCCGAGTACCAGCACGCGCTGGATAGTCTTGCTCATTGTTGCGCAGCCTTAACGCAATTGCGACCGGCTTTCTTGGCCTGATACAGCGCCTGATCCGCAACTTTCAGGATGTCCATGAAATCCCGCACTTCAGACGTTCGTTGAGCAACCCCAAAACTGCAGGTCACGGACACTGTTTTGGTGCCAGCGCTTTTTTTATTGTGGCCTTTCTTCGGCGGTTTAGTGGGGCGATCTTTGCTGCGAATGACCAGCGGGTACTGTTCGATGGTCTGACGTAGCAGATCCACATGAGGAAGCACATCATGCAGGTCTTTACGGGGAAAAATCAGGGTAAATTCCTCGCCGCCGTAGCGAAACGCGCGACCACCGCCACTGACCTGATTAAATTTGCTGGCCACCAGACGCAACACCTGATCGCCAACGTCATGGCCGTAGGTATCGTTAAATTTCTTGAAATGGTCGATATCGCACATCACCACAATGTAACGTCGGCCGAGGGTTTGAACGTATTGCATCAATGCACGGCGAGAAGGGATCCCGGTTAACTCGTCGCGAAAGGCCATGTTGAAACTGTCAACCAGGGTTGAAATCACAAACGCCAATGCCAGCCAGGTAATGATGACGGCACTGACCAGCGGTGTGGCAATGGCATTTGCCACCATCAGTCCGATTACGGTGAACCACAACGCGATCTGACTGTTACTGGGAACAAGGATGACCCGTACCAGGCCGATCACAAACACCGCGATGTAAACCAACCATTGGGTGGGCGATAACATTGCCGCCAGCGTTGGATTCAATTGATAAAGCGGAGCATACAGGGTAGTGAGAACCGGTGCCATGCTCTCGCCAAGCTGTGGCAACAATACGACGCACAATCCCCCCACCAGTACCAGCTCAATGACAGTGATCACGACATTGAACGGATGCACACCTTTGTCCGGGCGCCAGGCTAACCAGGCCAGCAGTAAGATCAATGCATCAGCATAGATATCGAGGTTGCTGTTGCCAAGGGGCGATAGATGAAAGCGGGCGTAGTAATACGCCCCCAACAACAGGGCAGTAAATACCAGTCGGGTACGGCCAAACTGCAACGAAATCAGCCCGCTTGCCACCAAACTGGCCAGCGGAACCCAGGCATAACTGGATAGCCACTGCTGTAACAGCGTAGAAAAATGAAAACTTGCAGTCAGGGTCAACACAAAGGCCAGCGATGGCACCAACGTGCGCGTTGCTATGGGACGTAATGCTTGCAATGACGCAACCTCGCTAAATACGGATTAGCGCCATTGTAGGGGAATTGTTTGCAACATATAACCCAAACCCGCATGGGGCAGTGTCGGTCGATGAAATATTCGGCGGATAATCCTTCATGGCCCTTGCCTCGTACTTCCAGCCGTGCCTACCATAGCGATATTCAGGCGGGGTAAAGGGTTTTATTGGCATGCAAAAACAATTGGTGTTCGGTGCTGGACTGATCGGCGGATATTTGAGTGCCATGTTAGCCCGACAGGGCTACAAGCCTTTGCTGGTAGCGCGTCCAAGAATTGTTGAGAATTTGAAAAGCGGGTTACGCGTAACCGATTTTGAGGGCCATGACCATGTTGTCGAGGCATTGGACATGGTGAGTGAGGATGCTGCAGGTGAGGCGATGGAGGTTGTCTGGCTGACCGTCAAATGCACCGCCATTGAACAGGCCCTTGATGCCATGTCTCGCTGGGTAGGCCCTGAAACCATGATCCTGTGTTGTCAAAATGGACTGGGCAGTGACGCCATGGTCAGGCAACGCTTTCCTGACAATGTGGTCAGGCGTGTCATGGTGCCTTTCAATGTGGTGACATTGACACCGGCACATTATCATCGTGGCTCGGAAGGGACCCTGAGCGTGGAAGTGCAGGAGGGCGCGGATGAGGCCCTGCGTGCACTGGTCGATCAGCTGAATAATCCGATGATGCCGGTGGCCGTCACTACACAAATGACCGCGCTGCAATGGGCCAAACTGCAGTTGAATCTGGGCAATGCCGTTAACGCGCTGTTGAATGTACCGGTGAAGCAGATGCTGGAGTCCAGAGACGCCCGGCGTGTCATCGCCCGATTGATGGATGAATTGCTGGCGGTATGCCGGGCCAATCACATGTCACTGCCCAAGGTCGCGCGCCTGCCGGGAACCTGGCTGCCGTGGGTGTTGCGTTTGCCAGACTGGCTGTTCCGGCGGGTGGCCAACAGCATGCTGTCAATCGATCCCACGGTGCGAACGTCCATGTGGTGGGATTTGGATGCCAGCCGGCCGACAGAAATTGATTATCTCAATGGCGCAGTTGTCGAGGCCGCGCAACGGGCAGGAATTGACTGCAGGGCCAATCAGCACATTGTCGCCCTGATCAAGGAAGTAGAGTCTACCCAGCGCGAGGGGAAGCCCCGTTGTGATCTGTCGGCGACACAGTTATGGTCAATCATTAACGGGTAAGTTATTGACCTAACTGCATGATTGTGGTGATGTTTGCTACCTGAGACTACACTAACAGAGACAGCTTTTCCTGTTTGCAAAAGAGAGCATGATGAAAGCCATTGACTATGCAACACAAGCCAGCGATGTGTTCGTCTTACCGGATGCCGTGGTGCGCATCAGAGCGCTGATTGACGATGAAGCCGCGTCGATGATGGATATAGCCGAGGTTGTTCAATACGATCCCGCACTGGCAACCCAAATCCTGAAAATCGCCAACAGTGCACTGTACAAGTTTCCCAACCAAATCGACTCCATTGCCAAAGCCATTCAGGTGATCGGCACCAATTCTATGTATGACCTGGTGGTGGGATACGGTGTTGCGAAAGCCTTTGGCGCGATTGACACTGACATCATCGATCTGGACAAATTCTGGGAGCAAAGTGTGTGTTGTGCGTTGTTGTGCAAGTATTTTGCCGAACGGCGTGGCACAACAGAATCCGAGCGCTTGTTTGTGGCCGGCCTACTGCACAATATTGGCGAATTGGTCACGGTGCAGTTTGATCCTGAAGTGGCGCGCAAATGTGCCCACTTTAATGAGCAGCACACGCCGTTGTCTCTGCAACTCGAACATCTGGGCATGACCTACGCGGATATTGGCGCCGCGTTAATAAGGCTGTGGGGAATACCCAACGCCATTGCAACCCCCATCGAACACCAGCACTTTAGTATCAGCGAAGCGCAAAATGATGATGACCGGATCATGCAGCTAAGCTACGTACTGGCACTGGATAACGTTAATTCCGAGTATTACTCTGGCAACGCCAACCTCGACATGCGACTTTGTGATGTTCTCGAACTGGAGCACAGCGACCTGCAAAGCGCATTGTCGTATACCAATCTGCAATCTCTGAGTGTGTTTGCGTTGTTCAATCCCTCGGGATTTGCGGTTTACTGAGTGTCACCCACGGGGTTTTGTCCGTGGGTGATATCGTTCAGGAGGGATCAATCGAAAACGGCAACGGCTTGTCGGCTGATGGCGACGAGATTGTTGTTTTCATCCCAGATATTCGCCTCGGTATGGGCATAACCATCGGCGGCCTGACGGGTCCGCGCCTGATAGGCAAACCAGCCGGTGGGTGAGAACGCCGGGTGCGGGTGCAGAAATTCCACATTCCAGCACATGGTGCTTGCCGGCGCTGGCCACTTGAGCATTTGCAACACGGTGGGGGGCCAGGCATCAATCAATCCCACCAGGTGGGCATCGCTGAATTGCTGAGGCGGTTTTGAATAACGCATCCAGCCATCAACGTTGGCTGTGCTGCTGCCGGTAAAGGGGAGTCCGCCGGACTCGATGGCCAAATCAAAGTGACGAATAAACTTCGGCGTTACCTTGGGGATCTGGGGGATGAACTTTGGCTTGGTGGGTATCGTCATGCCATGACGGTCAGTGTTTTTAACCTGCACTTTGGAGTCACGGGAAACGCCAAAACAGACCTGCATCAGTACAGCGGTCTGTTCATTTTGTATGGCTCTTGCCAGCATTTGTGACGCGCTTTTTCCCTGTCGCAAGGCTTCGACTTCTATATGAAAAGGTTGGTCGGCCAACAGTGGCCCGATAAAGTTACAATTCAGTGACCGCATTACCCGTTGTCCGGTCAAACGTGATTGCATCGCCCGATATAGCAGGGCGGCAGACACGCCACCGTAACAGGTTCTGCCCTGAGACCATTGGCTTGGAACCACGATTTCGCGACCCGGCTCGGCGTAGTTTAGTAATTCATCAATGTGCATGGTGCCTCCTTGTGGAACCCGTTATACCCGCACAACTGGTCGGATGTCTACCTTTGTGCACAGTATCCATTAATTATTGCCCAGTGATCATTCAACCTGATGATGGAAACTATTTTATTTACAAATGATTAACACAGTTGCTTGAGTTCTTTATCGCGCCATGCGTAGACTGGGTTTCAGATTTCCTGTGAGGAACCGTGCCGATGACAGCCGCAAATGAGGTCAACGAAAGCGCCCAGGCGCCCCGTTCTGCATACCGGACGTATGTACTGTGCATACTGACCCTGGTGTATGCATTTAATTTCATTGATCGTCAGATCATAGGGATTTTATCGCCCTTTATTCAGGCCGATCTCGGCTTGGATGACGCGCAGCTCGGATGGTTAAAAGGGATCTACTTTGCGCTGCTATACACCCTGGTCGGTATTCCTATTGCCTGGCTGGCTGACCGCTACAGTCGGGTCAACATCGTATGCATTTCACTGACCCTGTGGAGTGGCTTCACTGCGCTATCGGGAGTGGCAAGCAATTACACCCAACTGGCACTGGCCCGGATCGGTGTTGGTATCGGTGAAGCTGGCGGCAGTCCACCGTCCCATTCAATGATTTCTGATCTGTATCCGAAGGAAAAGCGGGCCGGTGCTTTGGCATTTTATTCGCTGGGTATTCCGTTTGGCATCATGCTGGCGTTTTTTGCATCGGCTTTTATCCTTCAGGGCGGCAGTGCCGACTGGCGTTGGGTGATGATCAGTGTCGGCCTTCCTGGCGTCGCGTTGGCAGTGTTGATGAAGTTAACCGTCAAAGAGCCGGTGCGTGGCAGTGATCAGGTGCGTCAGTCGCAACAGCAGGTCTCTGTTGGATCTGCGGTTAAAACGTTGCTGAGTATTCCATCCTGGTGGGGGATGTGCCTGGGTATTTCCTTTGGTTCGTTTGGCAATTATGCCATTTCGACCTGGTTGATCGATTTTTACGTGCGCGCCCACGCCGGTCTTGATGTCACCCAGTTGCTGATTTGGTTCGGCATTATTAATGGTACCGCTTATGCCGCAGGAGTCTGGTTGGGAGGCGTCATTGCCGATCGCTGGGGACAAAAAGATAAACGTGCCTATGGTTGGTTACCGGCCCTAATGATGATAGTCGGTACACCGTGCTTCTACATTGCCTTGCAGGTTGAGTCCTTATGGCTGTCAGTGGCGTTGATCACGGTGTTACTATTTACCAGTGGTACATACCTGGGCCCCTCGTTTGCGTTGGCGCAAACGCTGGCACCGGTTAAGGTCCGGGCCATGTCAACGGCGCTATTCTTTTTTGTGCTCAATCTGATCGCATTGGGCGGCGGACCAACGGCGGTCGGCATTGCCAGTAATCATTTTGCGTCCAGCATGGGGGATGTGGAAGCACTGCGCTTTGCCATGGCCTGTCTGGTTATCGCTTATGTGCTGTCGATACTGGCATTTCTATGGACCGCTACACGGGTCCGAGAGGACTGGGCGTTGGCTGCAGAGCGCAACAGCTAAAAAAAACGCGCCTGACGGCGCGCGAGTATCTTCTCATCTTAGGACGGGAAGGATTCAGAGGTAATCGTGGGTTTAGTCAGTGCGATGGTTCGCCTGGGTATTCACATCGACGGGCTGATAGTCCCGGCGATCGGTACGGGTGTCCAACAGGGCATCGCCGTGACAGCTGGTTACCTGAAACATGGTGGCCAGCTTGGCATTGTAGGCGTCCGAAGACGTTTCCCCATGACGGGCCAATTGCAACGTCGTGCGCTTGTCGATATCCTGACAGCTTTGTTGCACTGCGGTTTGAATTCCGGCATTGGCAGATGTAGCAACGGTCAATGCGATCACAGTGCAGGGGAAGAGTACTCTTTTCAACATGGTGTACCTCCAAAACGGCAGTATTTGCCTAAACCTCAGAGATATAATAAGAAATTTCTATCGGTGATACAGGCCTGAACTCATACTTTGGTATGGATATATATACGTTATGGGGCGGCAGGTATCTCAATATGTACCCCGATAGACCAATCCAATGATGATGAAGAGCCAGTAATGACCGACACCGTACACCTTCATTTCGCCCATGCCAATGGATTCCCGGCGGGCAGTTATCGCCGTCTCCTGCAGGAGTTACCTGATAACATTCAAGTCTGGGCATTGGATAAATTCGGTCATAATCCCGCATTTCCGGTCGCCAGAGACTGGTTGAATCAGGCCCGGGAATTGTGGCATTACCTCGATCAACACACCCAGCAGCCGGTGTTTCTGGTCGGACACTCCTTTGGTGCTGTTGTCAGTTATCTGGCTGCCAGCGAGAGGCCAGAGCGTTGCCGTGGTTTGATCATGTTGGATCCGCCGTTGGTCACCGGGCTAACCCGTCATGTGTTTAAGCTGTTTCAGCGCACGCCGTTAATTGACAAAGTCACACCCGCAGGTAAAGCCAGTGTTCGCAATACCCAGTGGGCACCCGACACGGATCTGGTGGAATATTTTGCTGGCAAAGGCCTGTTTCAGGGCATGGAACCGGCGTGTATCGCTGATTATGTCAGCAGCGCCACAACACACTTGGGAGACAAACAAACGCTAACGTTTGATCATCAGGTCGAGGCGGAATTGTTCAGAACCGTACCCACCAATCTGCCACGTCACTATGGTCGTTACAAAGGCCCTGGTGTGGTGATCACCGGCGAGCTAACCGAAGTGTGCAAACCGGCGCTGATCAATCCGTTTATCAAAGGAAATGGTTTTGAGCATCGGGTATTTGCCGGCGGGGGACATATGTTTCCGTTGCAACAGCCCGACAACGTCGCCGAACTGCTGCAATACTATATCAATCGGTGGAGTCAAGCCTCAACGGCTCAGTAGCCGACCGGTAAACCGAGCATTTCGCGGGTTACCAGCACCACGTTGTTGTCTGTGACCCGAAAGCCCCTGGCGATGTCTTCGTCGCGGTTGTGACCGATGACCATGCCTTCTGGGATCACACAGCCCCTGTCAATGATCGCACGGCGAATCTTACAGTGGCGTTTCACTTCAACATCGGGCAATAACACAGATTCGTCAATTTCGCTGTAAGAGTGGACCCGGACATTGGAGAAGCACAAACTGCGTCTGACAGTTGCACCAGAGATGATACAGCCTCCCGACACCACTGAATTGATTGCGGTACCGCGCCGGTTTTCTTCCTCCCAGACGAATTTGGCGGGGGGGAGTTGCTCCTGATAGGTCCAGATTGGCCAGCGCTTGTCATACAGGTTAAGTGCCGGGACCGGGGCAACCAGTTCCATGTTGGCCTGCCAGAACGAGTCCAGGGTGCCGACATCGCGCCAGTACACTTCGTGTTGGTCCCGGCCGTTAAAGGGATAGGCATACACCGGATGATCCTGAATGATGGAGGGGATGATATCCTTGCCGAAATCCCGTTCTGAACCGGACGTTTCCGCGTCCCGTTTCAGCTGCTCAAACAAAAACTCGGCGTCAAACACATAGTTACCCATGGAGGCAAGGCAGCGGGATGGATCGTCGGGCAGGGGCGTTGGGTTGGCCGGCTTCTCCTCAAAACCCAGGATCCGCATTTCGTTGTCGACCGACATCACACCAAACGCACCCGCCGCTTCATGGATAGGTACCGGCATACAACACACCGTCATCTTTGCTTTGGATTCAACGTGTTTGGCCAACAGGCTGCCATAATCCATCCGGTAAATATGGTCGCCGCTTAAGATCATCACATATTTGGGCATTTCATCGCGGATGATGTCCAGATTCTGAAACACTGCATCCGCGGTGCCCTGGTACCAGTTGTCAGAAAAACGCTGTGACGCAGGCAGGATTTCGATGGACTCGCCCAGTTCTTTTTTGAAATGTCCCCATCCACGCACCAGGTGTCGGATCAAACTGTGGGACTTGTACTGGGTCACAACGCCAACCCGTCGAATACCGGAGTTGACGCAGTTTGATAACGGAAAATCGATGATGCGGAACTTACCGCCGAAATACAGTGCTGGCTTGGCCCGCCAGGTGGTTAATTCATGCAGCCGTGAACCACGACCACCCGCGAGGATGAGGGCATAGGTGTCACGCGTTAGGTTACTGATATAACGTGGACTGGCTGAGGGCATATCAAACTCTCCGTAGTGATGGGATGCATAACGACAGTGCTGCCATCCCCGCCGACCACGCTTCTGGAGGGATGTTGCGATACCAGTGTGGCAGACACACTGGTAAAAAACAATTACCAACGCACGGCAAAAGTAAGATTGGCGAAGCGATTAAATTTGGCAATAATTGTCCCAATAGGGGAAGGAGAATGCAGCATGAAACGGGTGGCAATAGTCGTGCATGATGGCGTATCGGCGTTTGAGCTGGGCTGTGCGCTTGAAGTGTTTGGACTGCAACGGCAAGGGTTGGGTGCACTGTACGAGTGTGAGGTAATCTCGTTCACACCAGGCCCATTACACAGCACAGCCAACCTACAGATCCTGGCTAAACGTGCCGATCAACTCCACCTCTATGATCGCATCATCATTCCATCCTGGCCGACCAGTGGTAAACGTTTGCAGGTACGAATGGCAGATGCGCTGTTATCGGCATACCGGCAAGGCAGTGAATTGGTGAGCTTCTGTTCGGGCGCATTTCTATTAGCACAACTCGGTTTGCTTGATGGCGTGGAAGCCACCACACACTGGCAGTATGCTGATACGTTCTGTCGCCGCTTTCCGGCGGTGAAGTATACCCCTGACGTCCTGTATACCGTGCATGCAAGGTTGGCCTGTTCAGCCGGTAGCGCGGCGGCACTTGATCTTAGCCTTGAACTGGTTCGACGGGACTATGGCTATGAGATCGCCAATCAAATGGCCCGCAGGCTGGTTATCCCACCGCATCGTAAAGGTGGCCAGGCGCAATTTGTAGAAACGCCGATGGCCAGTCCTCAAAACAAGTTGTCAGCAACCCTGGATTGGGCGATACAACAGCTTGCCAATGGCATTCAGGTCGATGATCTGGCCCGTCATGCAAACATGTCGAGACGCAGTTTTGACCGGCATTTTCGTCAATCCATGGGCACCAGTGCCAAGCATTGGTTAAATCAGCAACGGGTGCGGGTCGCCCAGGCACTGTTGGAGCGTGATGATACGGATATCCAACAGGTTGCCGCGCAGGTTGGTTTTGACAGCCCGGTGACGCTGCGGGTCAATTTCAACAAGTATTTAGGCGTTGCACCGTCGGATTATCGCCAGCAATTTCAATCTGTTAACTGAATATGCGTTAGTTGGCAGCCAGAAATCTGCTATGCTCGCGCTCTTTTATCTTCTACAGGATGAGCCGTTATGCACAACAAGAAAGTCATTTTTGATCATGATGGTGGTGTCGATGACTTATTGGCGTTGATGTTGGTGCTGAGTATGGACAATGTTGATCTGGTTGGCGTTACGATTACCCCGGCCGATTGTTATTTACCGGACGCCACTGAATCGACCCTTAAAATTTTGAGTATGTTTGGCCGTCAGGACATTCCGGTTGCCCAGGGTCGGTATTACGGCATCAATGCATTTCCCGCCGACTGGCGTGCGCAGCCCAAGATCTGTAATGCATTGCCACGTATGCTGACAACCGAAGCTGACAGCAATAACCTGCTGTCGTGCAGTGCCCCGGAAGCAATCAATCACTGGTTACAGGCCCATGACGGGGTAACGGTATTGATGACAGGACCCTGCAGTAATCTGGTGCATGCGTTGCAGACCCATCCCCATAACTGCGCGCGAGTGAATGAAGTGGTGTGGATGGGCGGCGCTGTTGACGTGGCGGGTAACGTCGCGACCCACAATCATGACACCAGTGCTGAATGGAACGCGTTCTGGGATCCGAAGGCGACTCAGCAACTGTTTACCCTGGGACTGAAAATCAAACTGATCTCATTGGATGCCACCAATAGCTTGCCGGTCAATAAGCAGTTTCTGGTCCAGCTTGCTGCTCAACAACAGTATCCGATGAGTGACCTGGCGGGGCAGTTCTGGGCCACCACCATCAACAGTATTCCCGCGTACGAATTCACCTATTACATGTGGGACGTGCTGGCAGCGTGTTATCTGGGGCTGCCCGAGGACTGTATTCCGTTTGTATCGCTGGAACTGGATGTGTCGACCCATGAGCCCAATGCCGGCCAGACCTTCCGCTCACCGGGCAATGGCCAATGGGTGGATGTCGCGCAGCCGGTAGATAAACAGCGGGTGCTTGATTACGTGTTGCAGTTGTTGCGGCGATAAACGGCATCGCGGTTGTTTGAATTGTTAACAGGATGTTATAAGCTGTCGTTAAGGACTGTCAAACAACAAGGAACCGAACGATGGGGGCTGTTAAAAAACTGCTGATCCTGGTGATCAGCCTGTTTATTGTCTTGTTGGTGATTGGTTTTATGTTGCCATCCACGTTTAAAGTGGAACGCACCATTACCATCGATGCGCCGGCCAGTGAGATATATCCATTGGTGGTTGATCTGCAAGCCTGGCAGCAGTGGGGAGTGTGGTTTCAGCGCGACCCACAAATGGAAGTCTCGTATACAGGCCCTGACAGCGAAGTAGGAATGCGCTCATCCTGGAGCAGTGAATCAGAGGGCAGTGGAACGATGGAGATCATTGCCGCAGAAACCGACAAGCGGGTCGTGTACACCCTGTATTTTCCTGACTTCGAAATGGGATCAACCGGTGAGCTGGTGCTGCAGCCGCAAGGGGACAGCACCGTCGTGACGTGGATGGACTATGGCGATGTGGGCAGTAATCCGATCAACCACTATTTCGCTGCGATGATGGACAGTATGGTTGGGCCTGATTTTGAAGCGGGCCTGGAAAACCTTAAAACCCTGAGCGAAAACCCACGTTAAAAGCCCGTTAACGGATGGCTGCACCCTGGGTGCGGCCATGGCCAGTGGTGGTGTCGTATTCACCATTGCGCTGATGATACTCATCGATGATTTGATGTATTTGCTGAGTCGCCTGTTCCGTCAGGGCTTTACAGCCTTGCTGGCCGTGCATGTTTTGCAGCAACGTCTCTATCCGTTGCCCGGCTTCCAGCCACAACGCCTGATGACCTTCTTCATGGACCCTCAACGCCTGGTAGTAGCGAGCAAATGTTTCGCGGGTGTCAGCATCGGTTTCGCTGGTATTTGCCAGTCTTGGCAGTACGTATGCGCCGGTCAGGGTGACGTTAATGTGGTGGAAGCGGCAGGCATTGCCGTACTCACGCCAGCGAAAATCCGGTACCAGATGCCATTGGGTCTGGCCATGAAAAGATTGTTGTTGGTCGATAATGGGGGAGTGTTTGCGTAATTGCAGCCTGATATCTGCAGCCGAAGTCGGATAAATATCATAATGTTGGGTGCGGGTGTCGAGACGCACATCGGCCACGGCATGTGGCGATGACAGTACTGTGAGCGCCACGCAACATGTGCGAAAGAACAGGCTCATGCAACAGACTCCTCAGCTATCAGACGACCCACCGACAGTGTGACGCAAAGGTATACGTCTGTCGATGGGTAGACCATAGACTGATAAATTAGTCTGCCTTGGCGGCCCACAGGGCTTTGCCGACTTTTGACTGAACGTCGCGACCCAGGCGCTGACTGATGGTATGACCCACCTTGACCAGCGCTTCGAGATCGATGCCGGTCGTCAGGCCCATGCCGTGCAGCATGTAGACCACATCCTCAGATGCCACATTGCCGGAAGCGCCCTTCGCGTAGGGACAGCCACCTAATCCGGCCACTGCACTGTCGACCACACGAATGCCTTTTTCCAACGCCACCAGAATATTGGCCAGTGCCTGACCGTAGGTATCGTGGAAATGGACCGCAAGGTAGCTACTGGGAACCACTTGCATCACCGCGTCGAGCATTTTTGCCGTGCTTCCTGGGGTGCCTACGCCAATGGTATCACCAAGGGATATTTCGTAGCAGCCCATCTCCAGCAAGGTTTGTGCAACCCGTGCAACCTCTGAAACAGCAATGTCGCCCTCATAGGGACAACCCAACACGCAGGACACATAGCCACGTACCGGCAGTCCATTGGCCTTGGCCGCTTCGATTACCGGCGCAAAACGCGCCAGGGATTCATCGATGGTGCAATTGATGTTCTTTTGCGAGAAGGCTTCAGATGCTGCACCAAAGATAGCAACTTCGTCAGCGCCGGCCGCCAGTGCATCTTCAAACCCCCTCAGGTTGGGGGTTAATGCGGTATAACGAACGCCGGCTTTGCGGTTGATCTGTTGCAACACGGCGTCGCTGTTGGCCATTTGTGGAACCCATTTGGGCGACACAAAGCTGCCTGCTTCAATGATCGACAGGCCGGTGTCAGACAGGTCATTCACCAGGGCGACTTTGTCTTCTACCGAAATGGCCTGCTTTTCGTTTTGCAAGCCATCCCGGGGACCCACTTCAACAAGGGTGACGTGGTCGCTCATGATGACGCTCCCTGGTCGGCTTCGAAGGCCAGCAATTCTGCACCGCCGTCGACCAAATCACCGGGCTGATAGAAAAATTCAGTCACTTTTCCGCGGCTGGGCGCTTTTAGCGCATGTTCCATTTTCATCGCTTCCATGATCATCAATGTCTGATCTTTATCAACCATTTGGCCGGGTTCCACTGCCAATGCCACCACAGTACCGTTCATTGGCGCGGTGAAACCCGCGTCATGGCCTGTGTCATCATCGAGGCCCAGATCCGGCATCACTCGGGTAAAGCGCAGCGCCTCACCGGGGGCAAACAGGCTATGGCCGCTTTCATGTTCGACGACCACAAATTCACTGCGGTGTCCGTCTACGTTGGCGATTAAGCTGTTGCCGGACAATTCGCCATGACAGACAAACGTTTGGTTTTGGTAGTCAATCGAATAGCCGTTGTCCAGCCGTTTCACACGAAGATCAAAATCATCGTCATTCAGTCGCAGGGTCAGGGATTGGACGTGCTGCTCGTTGGCTCGCCAGGCATTGTGCTGTTGCCACGGTGAGAAGCGATCATCCTGCTGCTGTGGGACTTTGTTTTGCTGATCCAACAGCAGGTACAACGCGGCAACGGGCAGCAACCCGTTGTGCTCTGAGGCATCGCGGTGAAAGATCGCTGCTTCATGCTCGGTGATGAAGTTGGTGCTCAGCTGTGCATCCATAAACGCCGGCGTTGTAGCCAGGTTGTAGAGGAAATTGACGTTGGTGGTGACGCCGTCAATGTGGTACTCAGTCAAGGCTTTGGCCAGGCGGGCGAGGGCCTTGGTGCGATCTTCATCCCACACCACCAGTTTGGCGATCATCGGATCGTAATAGACCGACACATCGTCGCCTTCCAGAACGCCGGTGTCGACCCGCACATGACGGTTTTCTAAAGGTGGTCTCAGCAGACGTAAGTGTCCGGTGGCCGGTAGGAAATCATTGTCGGGGTCTTCAGCATACACCCGGGCTTCAAACGCGTGCCCATGTAATTTCAGTTCAGATTGTTGCAACGGCAGGGGTTCTTTGCTGGCAACCCGTAATTGCCACTCCACCAGATCCACGCCAGTGATCATTTCGGTCACCGGGTGTTCGACCTGCAGGCGCGTGTTCATTTCCATGAAATAGAATTGACCGTCGCTGTCGAGCAGGAACTCCACGGTGCCGGCACCAACATAGTTGATTGCCTGGGCGGCTTTCAGTGCTGCTTCGCCCATGGCGCTGCGCAACTGCTCAGTCATTCCCGGAGCAGGGGCTTCTTCAATCACTTTCTGGTGACGACGTTGCACCGAGCAATCACGCTCGAACAGATACACCCCATTGCCGTGCTGATCACAGAAAACCTGGATTTCAACGTGACGGGGCTGGGTCAGGTACTTTTCCACCAGCATGATATCGTCACCAAAGCTTGATTGGGCTTCACGCTTAGCGGCATCCAATGCGGCGTCAAATTCATCATCGCTCCAGACCTGACGCATGCCTTTACCGCCGCCACCGGCTGCAGCCTTCAGGAGTACCGGATAGCCCATGCTTTGCGCACTGCTGCGCAGTGTCTCAACCGATTGGTCGTCACCGTGATAGCCGGGTACGAGTGGAACACCGGCTTTTTCCATGATCTGTTTGGCGGCAGACTTAGACCCCATGGCTTCGATGGCACCTACCGGGGGACCGACAAAGATAATGTCATTTTGTTCACAAAGACGGCAAAAACGGGCGTTTTCTGACAAGAAACCGTAGCCGGGGTGAATCGCATCGACGCCGAGGCGTTTGGCAACCTCAATGATATGTTCTGCGCGCAAGTAACTGTCTTTGGAGGGCGCTCCGCCGATATGTACGGCTTCATCGGCCATTTTGACATGCAACGCGTCGCTGTCTGCATCGGAGTACACCGCGACGGTCCGGATCCCCATGCGCTGTGCGGTTTTCATTACGCGGCAACTGATTTCACCGCGGTTTGCTATCAGTAATTTGCGGATCATGCTTTCTCCTGCCATGCTGCCGGACGTTTTTGCAAAAAGGCATTTAACCCTTCCTGGCCTTCTTCAGACACGCGGATGGTGGCAATGCGTAAACTGGTTTTTTCCAACAGCTCTTCATCCAGCGGTTGGTTTTCAACATCAAACACCAGTTGTTTGGCTGCGGCAACCGCCTGCGGGCCGTTGCTGAGCAGTTGTTCCACCAGTGCATCGACAGTGGGTTGCAACTCTTCTTCGGTTACCGATTCGCTGATCAGTCCCAGTCGCCGTGCACGACGGGAGGAAAACACCTCGGCCGTCATGAAGTAGCGTTTCGCCACACGAGCACCCAAGGCTTTAACGACATAGGGGCTGATGGTTGCTGGGATCAATCCGAGCTTAACCTCACTGAGGCAGAATTTACTCAGCTTGCTGGCAATGGCGATGTCGCAGCAGGCCACCAAGCCCACCGCACCGCCAAAGGCAGCACCCTGGACTTTGGCAATGGTTGGTTTGGGCAGGCTGTACAGCGTATGCAGCATGGTCGCCAGAGCGTTGGCGTCGTGCAGGTTTTCCTCATAGCTGTAGTTTGCCATCCGCTTCATCCAGTTCAGATCGGCTCCGGCACAAAAACTGCGTCCGTTGGCCTGCAGGATCAACAGGCGCACGGCAGGATCCTGACCGGCTTGCTGAAATAATTGCGTCAGACGGGCAATCAGTTGATCATCAAAGGCGTTATGCTTGTCCGGACGGTTCAGGGTGACGGTAGCAACGCCGTTGGCATCTACCGTGTATAACACTGCGTCTTGCTGTTCCATAGTGACGTCCTTACATACGGAACACGCCAAAGCGTGTCTCTTCAATCGGTTTGTTCAGGGCAACTGACAATGACAGTCCCAGTACATAGCGCGTGTCTGCCGGATCGATAACACCGTCATCCCACAGGCGGGCGGAGGCATAGTAGGGATGACCCTGTTCCTCGTAGGTGTCAATCACCGGTTGTTTGAACGCCGCTTCTTCATCAGCACTCCAGGACTCTCCGGCGCGCTCTTTCTGATCCCGCTTGACCTGGGCCAGTACGCCAGCTGCCTGCTCGCCACCCATCACCGAGATGCGTGCATTTGGCCACATGAACAAGAAACGGGGATCGTAGGCCCGTCCACACATGCCGTAGTTTCCGGCACCAAAGGAACCGCCAATCAATACAGTAAATTTCGGTACTTTGGCACAGGCCACGGCGGTGACCATCTTGGCACCGTGTTTGGCGATACCGCCGGCTTCGTATTGTTTACCGACCATGAAACCGGTGATGTTCTGCAGGAACACCAGCGGAATTTTGCGTTGTGCGCACAGTTCTATGAAGTGGGCGCCTTTTTGCGCGGATTCGGAAAACAAGATGCCATTGTTGGCAACGATACCCACCGGATAACCGTGGATGCGGGCAAAACCGCAAACCAGGGTCGTGCCATACAGGGCTTTAAACTCATCGAATTCGGAACCGTCGACGATACGGGCTATGATTTCCCGAACGTCATAGGGTTGGCGGGGATCTTTCGGGATCACGCCATAGATATCTTCAATCGGGTATGCCGGAGGCTTAGGTTCCACCACGTCGAGAAACAGTGGTTTAGTGCGATTCAGGCGTGCAACCGCATCCCGTGCCAGTTGCAGCGCGTGGTGATCATTGTTGGCGAGGTGATCCACTACACCGGATGTACGACAGTGCACGTCACCACCACCCAGGTCTTCTGCACTGACCACTTCACCGGTGGCGGCTTTCACCAACGGAGGACCACCAAGGAATATGGTGCCCTGATTGCGCACGATAATAGACTCGTCGGCCATGGCTGGAACGTATGCACCGCCTGCGGTACAGGAACCCATTACTACCGCAATTTGCGGGATATTGTTGGCAGACAAATTGGCCTGATTAAAGAAGATGCGACCGAAATGGTCTTTATCCGGAAAAACATCATCCTGTCGGGGCAGGTTGGCGCCGCCGGAGTCAACCAGATAGATGCACGGCAGGTTGTTTTGCTCGGCAATGGTTTGTGCACGCAGATGCTTCTTGACCGTCAGGGGGTAATAGGTGCCGCCTTTGACCGTGGCATCATTGGCGACAATCATGCACTCGACACCACTTACCCGTCCGATACCGGCAATGACGCCTGCAGCGGGTACATAGTCTTCATACACGTTCCAGGCGGCCAACTGGGACAGCTCCAGAAACGGAGACCCTTCGTCAAGCAGGGCGTTGATACGATCCCGGGGCAATAGTTTGCCACGAGACTCGTGACGGGCGTTGGCTTTCTCACCACCGCCCAGTTTGATCGTTGCAACCAGGTCGTTGAGATCCTGTACCTGGGCCGCCATGTGCGCCTGGTTGTCGGCGAACTCCTGGCTTTTCGGATTGATTTTGCTGAGTATGCGTGGCACCACGTCACTCCTGTATTAACAATCGTTTTTGGCAAAATGACCTCACCGACAGTGGTCGGTGAGGCCATCATACTCGCTAAAGATTAGGCTGATTCTTTGAACAATTCGCGTCCAATCAGCATGCGACGGATTTCGGATGTTCCGGCACCAATTTCATACAGCTTGGCATCACGCAGCAAACGTCCGGTGGGGTACTCGTTGATGTAACCGTTTCCGCCCAGCAGCTGGATGGCATCGAGGGCCATTTTGGTCGCCAGTTCGGCGGAATACAGGATGGCACCTGCAGCATCTTTACGGGTGGTTTCACCTCGGTCGCAAGAGCGCGCAACCGCATAAACGTAGGCACGGGCAGCATTCATTTGGGTGTACATATCGGCCACTTTGCCTTGCACCAACTGGAATTCCCCGATCGACTGTCCGAACTGCTTACGATCATGAATGTACGGTACAACGATATCCATGCAGGACTGCATGATACCCAGTGGACCACCGGACAGCACCAGACGCTCGTAATCCAGGCCACTCATCAGGATACGAACGCCATCCCCTTCATTGCCCATGATGTTTTCGGCTGGCACTTCGCAGTCTTCAAACACCAACTCACAGGTGTTTGAGGAGCGCATGCCCAGCTTGTCCAGCTTTTGTGCCTGAGTGAAGCCCGGCGTTCCCCGCTCAACGATGAACGCAGAAATGCCACGAGGACCAGCATTGATGTCGGTTTTAGCATAGATGACAAAGGTGTCAGCATCCGGGCCGTTGGTGATCCACATCTTGTTGCCGTTGAGGACGTAAACGTCGCCTTTTTTCTCGGCCCGAAGCTTCATGCTGACCACGTCAGAACCGGCATTTGGCTCGCTCATTGCCAGTGCACCAATATGCTCACCAGAGACCAGTTTGGGCAGGTATTTTTCACGCTGTGCGTCGTTGCCGTTACGGTAAATCTGGTTGACACACAGATTCGAATGCGCGCCGTAGCTCAGGCCGATACCAGCGGAGGCTCGGCTGACTTCTTCCATGGCAATGGTGTGTGCCAGATAGCCCATGTCTGAACCGCCGTACTGTTCGGAAACAGTAATACCCAGCAGGCCCATTTCGCCCAATTTGGGCCACAGTTCGTTGGGGAATGCGTTGTTCTCGTCGGCCTTCTCGGCCAGCGGAGCAATTTCGTTTTGCGCAAAGTTGTAGACATGGTCACGCAGCATATCGATGTCTTCGCCTAAGCCGAAGTTCAGGGTAGGGTACGGTGCATGCATGGGGTTATCCTCGTTTTAATTCAGCTAGTTCTTCTTTACAACGTGCTTCAACATCATCCAGCTCGGCCATCAACATCTTGATGTCCTCCAACTGCTGATTCAGCACATCGCGTTTTTGTTCGGTCAGTTGCAACATCTTTTCCAACTGAGCTTCGGAATTCTGGTGGCTGTCGTACAAGTGGAACAGGGTCTTGGTTTCTGCCAGCGAGAACCCCAGGCGCTTGCCGCGCAGGATCAGTTTGAGGCGGACCCTGTCTTTTTTGTGATAAATGCGGGTCTGACCATTGCGTTCGGGAGAAACCAACCCCTGTTCCTCGTAGAAGCGGATGGAACGGGGGGTGATATCAAAGGCTTTGGCCAATTCGCCAATACTGTACGTCTGTTCACTCATTGTTATTGTTCTCATGGACTGCCGTGTTCAGCATAAAAGTACTTTACGTTTACGTAAGGTGTAAGTTAACGTAAAGGTAAAGTAACACTTACAAGCCGTCAACAACTGCTGGAAATTTGTCAGCACAGCACCAAAGTCTTATGTTCACTTTCCTGTACGCTGACTTATGCTGTTGACCCCGCCGGGGACGGCATACCATAACTTGTTAGGAGATAGAGATGAGTAACGATGCCATTGTGATTGTGGCGGCCAAACGCACGGCGATGGGTGGTTTTATGGGTGGACTGTCTGCCAAAACGGCCACCGAGCTTGGGTCTGAAGCAATCCGCGCTGCGATGGACGGTGTCGATGCCAGTCAGATTGATGAAGTGATCATGGGCTGTGTGTTGCCTGCTGGCCTTGGACAGTCTCCCGCACGACAAGCTGCGCTGGGGGCAGAGTTGCCGCTATCCGCCAGCGTTACCACCATCAATAAGGTGTGTGGTTCGGGCATGAAAGCGGTCATGCTGGCCCACGACCTGATCAAGGCTGGTAGCGCCCAAGCGGTTGTTGCTGGCGGTATGGAAAGCATGAGTAATGCACCGTACCTGTTGCCAAAGGCTCGTGGCGGCTATCGTATGGGACACGGACAGGTGCTGGATCATATGATGCTGGATGGCTTGGAAAACGCCTATGATGGTCAGGCCATGGGCTGCTTTGCCCAGGCGACGGCCGACGAGGAGGGTATTGGTCGTGAAGCCATGGATGAGTATGCACTGGAGTCGTTACGTCGTGCGCAACATGCGATTTACAGTGGTGCGTTTGCCGAGGAAATCACCCCGGTAACCGTTTCAGGTCGTAAAGGCGATACGGTTGTGGATACCGATGAGGGCCCTGGTTCAGCACGTCCGGAAAAAATTCCCAGCTTGCGTCCTGCATTTAAAAAGGACGGTACTGTGACGGCTGCCAACTCCAGTTCTATCTCGGATGGTGCTGCTGCATTGGTGGTCATGTCTCAGGCCCGGGCCGACGCGTTAGGTTTGAAGCCGTTGGCAAAAATCGTCGGCCACAGCACCCATGCGATGAAACCGGCCGACTTCACCGTTGCGCCGGTGGGTGCGATGCAAAAGCTGTTTGAGAAAACCGGTTGGCAAGCGGGTGACGTAGACCTGTTTGAAATCAACGAAGCCTTTGCCATGGTAACGATGCTGGCGATCAATAAGCTCGGTTTGGATCACGCCAAGGTAAACGTTAATGGTGGCGCCTGTGCTCTGGGCCATCCCATTGGCGCCTCTGGCGCGCGTTTGATCGTTACCTTGTTGCATGCGTTGATCAACAAAGGACTTAACAAAGGTGTCGCGTCGTTGTGTATTGGTGGCGGTGAAGCAACGGCGATCGCGATTGAACGCTGTTAACAGACACCCCTTGTGATTTAAAAACGCGGCCCTTTGTGCCGCGTTTTTTTATTCTCCTGACGCTGTGCAGTGCGGTCCATCGTGGCTAGCGAACATAAGCTGGCTGGAGAGGATTCTATACACATCACGCCGACGCTATGTCGACGCTGCTTATGCCTGGGACCATCTATAAGATGTAACTTACTGATCACGTTGTAGATATTTGTAAATCTCGCAAAGTTTGCACATACTCAATGCTGACATTTCTTACAGGTACTGTGACATTGCGTACACCGTTGACCGCTTTACTGGTACTGGCAAGCGCGCCGTTTTTAGTCGTGCCGTCATGGGTGTTTGCGCAAAATGCTGTGCAGGAGACGACCCTGCAGTACTGTATCGATCCGGACTGGTTACCCTATGAAGGTCTGCAAAACGGCCGACATGTGGGAATTTCAGCAGACTACCTGGCGCTGCTACGGGACAAAACCGGTATTCAATTCAGCTTGCTCCCGACTGACAGTTGGCAGCACACCCTGAGATTGCTGCAACAGGGCCAATGCGATGCGACCCTGTTTGCCAATATGACCCCCGATCGACGCAAATACCTGGTGTTTACCGATCCGATTTTCAGTGCCACCAATGTGTTTGTTACCCGTCAGCAACAGGGCTTTATCGCAGGTTATTCTGATATTCATGATTTGTTGCTCGGGGTGGTTGACGGCTATCGACATGCAGAGATTGTTGCCCGGCATTACCCTGATATTCGCTTGCGTGAGCTGGCCAGCGAAACAGAAGGACTCCAGTTGTTGAATGCCGGCGAAATTGACGTGATGGTCGGTTCGATGCTGTCGGTGTCAAGCCAAATCCAACGGTTTGGGTTCCGCAACTTACAGATCAGTGGTCTGGCACCGCCCCATGACGCTCTGCGCATGGCACTGATAACAAAACACGCCGGTTTGCTGACTGCCTTAAACGCAGCAATCGCTGACATTGATGAGGATAAGCACGCCGAAATATTCAAGCAATGGCATAACGCACGGGTAGTGGATCAGTGGGACTATCGCTTCGTTTGGCCACTATTGGGCGGTTTTGTTGCGTTGCTGGTATTGATTGCCTGGCGCAACCACCATGTGTCCCGCTACAACCGGCTGCTTGAGAGTAAAAACCGCATGCTGGAAGAGTTACAGGACGAGTTACTGGAGAAGAACGAAACCCTGGCGTTTCTGTCCACCCACGATCCGTTGACCGATCTGTATAACCGCCATTACCTGTTGCAGCGTTGTGAGCAGGAAATCGTTCGTCTGCAACGCTTCACTGACATGCAGGCCAGTTTGATCCTGTTCGATGTTGATTTGTTCAAAGCGGTCAATGATGCCCACGGTCACAGTGTTGGCGACGCGGTATTACAGCATGTGGCGGAGACGGTACGCGAGGCGATACGTGAAATCGATACGCTGGGACGTTGGGGCGGCGAGGAGTTTCTGATCCTGTGTCCTCAATCCGATCTTGCATCTGCGAACATCCTGGCAGAGCGTTTACGTGAACGCCTTGAACGCAGTGATATGCCGCAGGGTATTCAGCCAACCTGCAGTTTTGGCGTGGCCCAGTATCATCACAATGAGGGGTTTATTGCTTGGTTTGATCGTGCCGACGCCGCGATGTATCAAGCGAAAATGGCCGGTCGTAACTGTGTTAAGGTGGCTGATTAGCGCACTTCGCCGAACTCATCGGCAGGGGGGGCATCAGCGTCAACGTAAGCATCTCTGTCCTGTTCGATTTTGACACTGATATCCTGAAGACGCTGGCGGTTGCCTTCTGACAAATCCCTTGCGCCCAGTTCGTTGTAGAGTCGCAGGGTGCGGATGTTTTTGTGCCGTGCGATGCGAGCTTCTACCATGCTTTGTAACAGGTTCAAGCCAAAAGCGGATTCTTTAGGAAACAGGATGTAGGCCTGGTAAAAGTAGTCAACCGCTTCATCGAAGCGTTGTGCACCGTGCAGTGACAGCCCTTCTTTGTTGAATTTGAGCGCCCGTGGGCGTCGGGCGCCGAGACTTTCCTCGGATTTATTGATCATCATTGAGGACATGGTTTTTTCGGTCAGATCCTCGATGTGTTGCAATTTTTCTTCACAATCGAACAGAATTTGCGCGGCTTTTTTCTCGTCACCCACACCCAGCCAGGCCCGAATGGCATCGGACATGGTGGAGACATCCGCTTCCTGCAAGTCGGTCATCTCTTCTTTTTGCAACAGTTCATGGGCTCTTTCCAGATTGCCCTCCAAAATTGCAGCAAGAATGTTCATGTAATGGCGCTTCAATTCCAGATTGTCATCCACAAAACGGCGGCCTGCGGAGCCAATCAGGAAGCGCGCTACCTGCAACGGTTTGTCGCGCTCGTTCATGGCTCTGCTTTCTGCCAGACTCAGATAACAACGGGCCAGTTCAAGGGACAACTCGGCAAATTTTTCGCGCACGTGGCGGCTCGCTTCCCGTCGACGTTCAAGCAGACTGATGGCTTCGTCCATTTTGTCCTGGATTTGATACAGGTAAGCTTTTAGCTTCGCTGCGGCCAGCGACAGGGCACCTTCCTTGATTTGCTCCATGTATTCTTCGGCACGGCTGTATTGCTTCTTGCCAATTGCGATACGCGCCAGCCACTCACAGGCTTTATCATTGGTCAGGTGCGCACCGAGCATGTCTTGCAACATGCTCTCGCTGATATCGGTTTCGCCAGCCAGGTATTGGGCGTGTATCAGGCCCCATTTGGCCCAAATGACCTTGTCAGATTGTTCGAGTACCGATTTGTACAACTCGCTGGCTTCGCTAAAACGTTTGAGCTTAAGCAGCAAGCGGGCGCGCAGTTTGGTCAGGTTGGTGCGTGATTTTGGCAGCAGCTCTTTTTCTTCAATGATGTCGAGCTGGTGAAGTGCCTCTTCAAAGTCTCCCTCGTCCATGTTGCGCAACACAGGGCGCAAGGTACGATTAATGTTCAGTGCATTGAAAATCGTACGGCCGAGGGTTTTGATGGTATAGGGTTTGATCACCAGATCATCAGGGTGGATATCCACAATTTGTCCGATGATCATGGGTAATCGGTCTGAGGTGATGAATACCAGGCACGTTGAGTATTTCAACAGGCCTTCCTTTTGCAGATCCTGAATAACCTCTACGCCGTTTTTATTGTCACCCAGGTGAAAGTCCATCAATACCAAATCGTAGCGCCGGCGTTTCAGGTCGCGACGCAGCTCCCGACCATGGGTAAAGCAGTGCACACCTTCAAAATCCATTTCCAACAAATGGTTACGCAGATTGGTTCTGGCCATTCCATTGTCTTCCACGACTGCAATGTTGACCTTGTGTTTCTCCACCGTCACGTGATCCCGCTTCCTACTGGTGCTTGAAGACAGCATAGCAAGCAAAGTTACGTTCGCCTATAGGCTTTGTATTGGTCGATTAAATTACCGCCATTGTAAAAGGAAACTTACAGTGATTCTGGACATTCGACCTGTTAAGGCTTTACTTTACGTTAACGTTAAGGTTAAAACTGCCTGTACTGCCTTACAATTCATTAACAGCGACACACTGCAAAGGTTTCCCATGAAAAATGTACCCTTATTGATTGACGGAGAATTCTTACCGTCACAGAGCCAGCAATTCATTGATGTTACCAACCCGGCTGACAATAGCGTGATTGCCAAGGCCCCCTGTGCTACCGACAGCGAAATGGAACGTGCCATCGCCAGTGCCAAGGCGGCATTTGAAACCTGGAAAGAAGTTGCGCTGCCGGAGCGGGCGCGGGTGATGATGCGTTATCAGCAGTTGCTGAAAGAACACCATGACGAACTGGCTGAAATCCTTGCCAAAGAAACCGGTAAAACGTTTGCCGATGCCAAAGGTGATGTGTGGCGTGGTATTGAAGTGGTTGAGCAAGCGATGAATGTGCCGGCACTGATGATGGGGGAAACAGCAGAAAACGTCGCCCGGGGTATTGATACTTACAGCTACATTCAGCCGCTGGGCGTGTGTGTAGGGATCACGCCGTTTAACTTCCCGGCCATGATCCCGCTGTGGATGTTCCCGATGGCGATTGCCTGTGGCAATACCTTTGTGTTGAAACCGTCTGAGCAGGATCCAATGACACCGATACGTCTGGCGGAACTGTTCCAGCAGGCCGGAGCGCCCAAAGGTGTCCTGAACGTGGTACACGGTGGCAAAGATCAGGTAAACCATCTGCTGACCCACCCGGACATCAAAGCGGTTTCGTTTGTCGGTTCAGTGCCAGTCGGTCAACACATCTACCGTACTGCGACCGACAACATGAAACGTGCACAGTGTTTTGCCGGCGCCAAGAATCACTCTGTAATTATGCCCGATGCGAATAAGGCACAAGTGATCAGTAACCTGGTTGGTGCGTCAGTGGGTGCTGCTGGTCAACGCTGTATGGCCATTTCCGTGGCCGTGTTCGTCGGCGACAGCAAAGACTGGATCGAAGAACTGACGGAGCAGTTACGTACAGTGAAACCCGGATTGTGGAATGATGAGTCAGCCGGCTATGGCCCGTTGATCAGCCCTCAAGCCAAAGCGCGGGTATTGTCGATGATTCAGCAGGGCAAAGACGAAGGGGCAACCTGCCTGTTGGACGGTTCTGATTGCACTGTTGAAGGCTATGAAAGCGGAAACTGGGTTGGCCCGACGTTGTTCACCGATGTGACAGAAGAGATGGCCATTTACCAGCAGGAAATTTTTGGTCCGGTGTTGTGTTGTGTGACCGTGGATACCCTCGAAGAGGCCATCGCTTTGGTTAACCGCAACCCGTACGGCAATGGTACGTCAATCTTCACTGCCAGTGGTGCTGCAGCACGTAAATATCAGCATGAAGTGGAAGTAGGTCAGGTGGGGATCAATGTTCCTATCCCTGTTCCGTTACCGTTTTTCTCCTTTACCGGTTGGAAAAACTCGTTCTTCGGCGATCTGCACGCCTACGGTAAACAGGCGATTCGTTTCTACTCAGAAACCAAAACCATTACCGCCCGTTGGTTCGAAGACGATATCCCGAAAGGGCCTAACATGACGATTAATCTGCGCTAAGGCGTAATGACTGAATTGACAACGGTGGGTCCTGGGGCCCGCCGTTTGCTGTTAAAGAGACAGGATTGACTATGAATTTTGAGCTTACTGAAGATCAACTTGCCTTTGCTGACGCTGCCCGCCAGTTTGCTGATCAGGAATTGGCCCCCAACGCTGCTCGTTGGGACAAAGAACACCATTTTCCCAAGGATGTCATCCAACGGGCCGGCGAATTGGGTTTTTGCGGTTTGTACACCCCTGAATCAGAGGGTGGCCTGGGCCTGTCCCGACTGGACTCCTCGATCATTTTCGAACAACTGGCTACCGGTTGTACCGCCACCACGGCAATGATGACCATACACAATATGGCAACCTGGATGATCGCCAGTTGGGGAACCGAGGCTGTGCGTCAGGCGTGGTGCCCGACACTGGTCACCGGTGAGAAGCTGGCGTCCTATTGCCTGACCGAGCCGGGCAGTGGTTCTGATGCCGCGTCGCTGCGCACCAGTGCTAAACGCGACGGTGATGAATACGTGATCAATGGTTCCAAAATGTTTATCTCCGGCGCCGGTGAAACCGACGTACTGGTGGTGATGGTGCGTACGGGCGGCGAAGGACCTGCTGGTATCTCCGCGGTCGTTGTACCGGCGGATACCGACGGCATTATCTACGGTAAGGCAGAAGAAAAAATGGGTTGGAATGCCCAACCCACCCGTTTGGTCACGTTCGACAATGTGCGTATTCCCGTCGACCATCTGCTCGGCAACGAAGGCGAAGGGTTTAAATTTGCCATGAAAGGTCTGGACGGCGGTCGGATCAATATCGCCACCTGTTCTTTGGGAACGGCTCAGCAAGCGTTAGACACTGCGCGGGCGTATCTGCAAGAACGTACCCAGTTTGGTAAGCCACTGGCAGCGTTTCAGGCTTTGCAGTTCAAACTGGCCGACATGGCCACTGAACTGGTTGCCGCGCGGCAAATGGTGCGCT
The DNA here is from genome assembly GCF_020687825.1 of Fluctibacter halophilus. Classification (GTDB taxonomy): domain Bacteria; phylum Pseudomonadota; class Gammaproteobacteria; order Enterobacterales; family Alteromonadaceae; genus Fluctibacter; species Fluctibacter halophilus. Next base: position 1,335,447 of record NZ_JAJEWP010000001.1, on the reverse strand, counting down.
TAGCGGCGTTTAAACTGGACAATGACGACCCTGAAAAGACCGCTTATTGTGCCATGGCAAAACGCTTCGCCACTGATGTTGGCTTCAAGGTGTGTAATGAGGCGCTGCAATTGCACGGCGGCTATGGCTATATTCAGGAGTACCCGTTAGAGCGCATGGTGCGTGATGTGCGGGTGCATCAAATCCTTGAAGGTACCAATGAGATCATGCGCGTCATCATCGGTCGTCGTCTGCTGGCCGAGGGTGCTGGTGATATTTTATAAGGGGGATGCATGACCGATTGTGTAGTGTTTGACGAGCATTCGACGGTTTCAGGTCATCGGATTGCTGTTGCCACGCTGAATAAACCCAAAGCCCTGAACGCCCTCGGCAGTGATATGGTGGCATTGTTGCTGCCTCAGCTGCGCGCCTGGCAACAGCGCGATGATGTGTTGATGGTGGTACTGGATGCCGAAGGTGACAAGGCCTTTTGTGCCGGTGGCGATGTGGTTAGCATGCATCGAGCGATGGCCGAGCAACCGGATCAGGTGCCTGCAGAGCTGCAGGATTTCTTTACTCAGGAATACCGTCTGGATCACCTTATCCATACCTACAATAAGCCTGTTTTAGTCTGGGGCAATGGTATTGTCATGGGCGGGGGGCTGGGGTTGATGGCCGGTGCCAGTCACCGTATCGTCACGGAGTCTTCGCGTATCGCAATGCCCGAGATCACCATCGGATTGTACCCGGATGTGGGCGGCAGCTGGTTTTTGAACCGTATGCCCGGTGGCAGTGGCTTATTTCTGGGATTGACCGGTGCCAGCATCAATGCCACCGATGCCTTGTACATTCGACTGGCCGATCACTTTATTCCCCATGCTTGCAAACAGGCTTTCTTCGATAGCTTGTTATCAGTGGAGTGGGCGCATGCCTCGGTCGATCAACAGCTGACCAGCATCTGTCAGCAATGGCATAAAGAGCACAGTGAGGCGTTACCAGCAGGGCAGGTCGAAAAACACCAGGCCATGATTGACCGCGTGACGGCGGGCAACACCATTGGTGAGGTGGTGAGTGCCATTCTTGCGCTGGATGATCAACAGGATAAATGGCTGCAAAGGGCCAAAGGGAGTCTGGCAGCAGGTTCGCCGGTCACCATGCACCTGGTCTGGCAACAATTGCAGCGCGCTAAGAGCCTGTCGTTGGCAGAATGTTTCCAGATGGAATTGATCATGTCTTGTCGCTGTGGCGAGTTTGGTGAATTTCAGGAAGGGGTTCGGGCACTGCTGATTGATAAAGACAACAACCCACAATGGCACTATGCCAATGTAGAAGCCGTGCCTGAAGACGTTTTGGCGCGCTTTTTTGAAGCCCCCTGGGGCAATCAGCCTCATCCATTGGCTGAATTGAAGGAGTAACTTACATGGCAACGATTACGTTTATCGGACTGGGCAATATGGGCGGTCCAATGGCCAGCAACCTGCTCAAAGCTGACCATGATGTGTGTGTGTTTGACCTGAATCCGGCAGCGGTAAAAGAGCTTACCGGTCAGGGTGCACGCAGTGCTGACAGCTTGCAAAGCGCTGTAAAGGGCAGTGATGTGGTTATTTCTATGCTGCCCGCCTCTAAGCACGTAAAGAGCGTTTATTTGGGCGAGGATGGTTTGGTCCATCACATGGCCAAGAACACCTTGGTAATAGATTCCAGTACCATTGATGCAGACACCGCCAAAGCAGTGGGAAGTGCATTGGCTGACGCGGGTATGCGTTTCATCGATGCACCGGTATCGGGCGGTGTGGGTGGTGCCAAAGCCGGTACATTGACGTTTATCGTTGGCGGCGAGCATGCCGATTTTGCTGCTGCACAACCGATCCTGTCAGCGATGGGGCAAAATATCTTTCACGCCGGCGGCGTAGGGGCAGGTCAGATAGCCAAGATCTGTAACAACATGCTGTTGTCGGTGCTGATGGTGGGTACCTCCGAGGCATTGCAGATGGCAATCGATAACGGCCTGGATCCGGCTGTTGCATCTGACATCATGTTACAAAGCTCTGGCTGCAATTGGACGTTGCAAAAATACAACCCCTGTCCTGGCGTGATGGAAGGCGTACCGTCTAGCAACGGTTACCAGGGCGGGTTTATGGTTGACCTGATGAAAAAAGATCTGGGTCTGGCAATGGACACGGCAAAACACAGTGGCTCGGCCACCCCAATGGGGGCATTGGCGCAAAGCCTGTACACACTGCACAGTGGGCAGGGTAACGGTAAGCGCGATTTCTCAAGCATTTTTGAACTGTTTAATCATACGAAAGAGGATTGATTGTGAACGTAAACGATAAAGTAATTGCAGTTACGGGTGCAGCACAAGGCCTGGGCCGTGCAATGGCACAATCCTTGGCGGAGCAGGGCGCGCACATCGCACTGCTGGACATGCAGGAAGAAGCGCTGAATAAAGCCGCTGAAGAGATCCAATCCCTGGGTGTAAAGGCCCGTGCCTATGTGGTGAATGTCACTGATGAGGCGCAGGTTGAGCAGACCTTTGCAGCGATCGCTGCGGATTTTGGCCGGCTTAACGGCCTGATCAACAGTGCCGGCATTATGCGTGACGGTATGTTGCTCAAGGTGAAAGACGGCCAGGTGGTCGATAAAATGTCCAAACAGCAGTTTCAGTCTGTGCTGGACGTCAATGTTACCGGCACATTCCTGTGTGGCCGTGAAGCCGCAGCGCAAATGGTCAACACCAAGAGTGAAGGCGTGATCATTAACATTTCGTCGGTATCACGGGCCGGCAACATGGGACAGACCAACTACTCCGCGTCTAAATCCGCAGTTGCCACCATGACGGTCAGTTGGGGCAAAGAGCTGGCTCGCTTTGGTATTCGTACCGGCTGTATTGCGCCGGGTCTGGTGGACACCGCGATGGCAGCGCAAATGCGCCCGGAAATGCGTGACAAGTTCCTTTCTACCGTACCGTTACGCCGCCTGGCTGACGTTGGCGAGTTGGGCCATGCCGCGCGGTTTATTTTTGAGAACGATTATTTCACCGGCCGCACCCTTGAACTTGACGGTGGAACCCGCGTATAGCATTGCAGCACCAAGGTGCTAACCCAAAGCCAGCCGATCAAGGCTGGCTTTTTTGTCTTATTCCCCTAGTATGCGCACTGTCAGACTCGTGTGGTGGAAAAGTATGTGGATTTGTCCGGCCTGTCGGCAGGCGATGACCCAACAGGGTCGCCAATGGTGTTGTGAACAACAACACAGTTATGATTGTGCCAAAGAAGGTTATGTCAACTTGCTGTTGGTACAGCACAAAAACAGCAAGGATCCGGGTGATAACAAAGCCATGATCAATGCCCGGCGAGCCTTTTTGCGTGCTGGTTTCTATGCGCCACTGGCTGAGCGCATCGTTGAAGCCATGTTTTCGCACCTGGCACCCGATGCCGAGCAAATACTGGATGCCGGCTGTGGCGAAGGTTACTACCTGGCGCAACTGCAGGAGCGTCTGCTCCGCGAGGGACGTCAGGTTGCTCTGGCGGGTATCGACATTGCTAAAAATGCGGTGCAAAAAGCCGCCAAGGCTTACCCGAACATGCAATTCGCGGTGGCATCATCGGCCCGGTTACCGGTCGCAGATAGCAGTGTCGATGGTGTGTTACAGGTGTTCGCCCCGTTGGGGGCGGCAGAAGCAGCAAGGGTGCTTGCCGAAGGCGGCATTTGGATAGAAGTATCACCCGGTCCCGATCATCTGGCGGGCTTGAAAGCGATGGTGTATGACACTGCACAGGTCCATCACAGCGAGACAGCCGTGCCCGACGGTTTTGCGTTGCAGGAAAGCCTGTCAGTGCGTTTTGATATAGTCCTTCCCAGTCAAGACGACCGAGAGCATTTGCTGATGATGACTCCGTTTTATTGGCGAGCCCAGAAGCAGGCCGTGCAACGGATCCGAACGGAGCTGACGTCGGTACAGGCTGACTTTCAACTTCGCGTGTTGCGCAAACGCCCCGTTCAATAGACGGGGCCTTCCTTTGCTCATTTTCAGCGCTGGTTGAAGCGACTCAGGTGTTTGATGGCCTGACTCAGCAGGCTGGTATCCAGTTTTTCACTGCGCTGTTCGCCGCTGACCCGATCGAAAATTTCGTAGTTGCCATTGCTCTGCACTTCAATGCGCAGCTCGGCGGTCAGCACGATGACCTTGTTGCCTCGGGTAGACACTCGCCAAGGTCGTTTGGGTGACAGCAGATTTTGGCCCGTACTGTACGCGGAGGGTGATGCCTGGCAACCCAGCATGCTTAGCATGGTTGGCGCCAGATCTTCCATGCTGGATAAGGTGTGGGCCAGGGGGACATTGCTGTACAGCGTACTTGCGGATAAACCGTCTTGTTGCCGGGCTATCTGTGCCAGCAACGTCATTTCAGGTAGCTCACTGGCGCGCTCCAGCAATGACTGCATTTGTGCACTGTTAACAACCCCCACAGCCAATTTGCCGCCCGGTTGAGTCAGTGTGGTTAAAAAGTCGTCCCAGTGGCGCGTATAGCGCTGTAACGATGCACCGTGCAACGGAAACTCGCTGTACAACGTGACAGGGATACCCAGCGTCGCAGGCAATTCAAGCATCACCGGTGACTGGTTTTCGAGTTCATCATGGTAGAGTTCAGGTAAGCCATACAGGATGCTGTGTAGTGCATTACCAGGCGTGCTGGCGATATTGTAATGGCTGGCATAAGGGGTGAAATCCGACAGCGGTGACAAAGGCATCGGTGTGTCAGTGACCTCTACTAACAGCGCAACACTGCGCTGGTTGTCGATACCGCAATAAACCGGCTCAGCTGGATAAGCAACCCGCTCAACATCCCGTGAAAATTGTAGCGCTTTGCGTTGCTGATAGTTTTGTAAATCCAGCAGTCCGTACTTCGACATCAGGGTTTTTGCGGTGGCTGGGTAGGACAGAGGAAACATGTCATCCTGCTGCACGATGGGTTGGTACAGGTTGGCGTCAGCCCAGACATGCAACGCGTGACTGCTGGTGAAGCACAACATAAAAAAGCTGGTGATTGGCAAAGCAAGTTTATAGCGCTGAACTCGCTCGATACGCTGCCACAGTGCATTGGCAATGATCAACTGAAACGACAACCAGACTAGGAATAGCAGCAACAGGAAGCCCCATTGTTGCCAACCAAATGCAGCCATCACGCTTTCTGCTTCATGCCGGATCAGCGAAGCACTGCTGAGGCTCAGGTGAAGCCCATATTTGTTGTACAACAAGGCATCAAACGCGAGTAACGCCAGGCCGAGGGCGGCGATACTCGAACTGACGGTTTTGACCAGTTTAGCGTTAGGCAGGATGTAACACAGGGGTAAGATAAAAATCACAAACCCCATGAATGTCAAAAAGGCAATATGACTCAACCAGTTGCTAAACAGATAAACGGTGCCCAACACTGAACCCGGCAACGGGGAAGTGAAGACATAGACCGAGGCGATAACGATCGCAATAAGGATATTGGTCAGGGCAAACCAATGCCCCCAGGTTACCAGTTTTGAAACACGTTTTCGGCGTGGGGTTTCAGTGAGTATCATTTATTTTTGTGTTCCGTTGATACTTTTCAGCAGGACTTGTGTAAAATGCTCGGCCATTTTTACGCGTTGGTCGTCGCTCACCTGATGTTCAAATATATTGGTGATGACGTTACCAAGGGCCATCAGCGCCAGGTCCCGACCTGCCTGATGGGTTTCCAACGCGAGAACAATATCGTGCATCAATGCTTCAAACTGCTGGTTGGAATACTTGGATTGTTGGGGCATGGTAGGTTCTCACATACAAATTAGCGCGATAGTACCAATGGTCTGTGCAAATTGCGAGTCATGTGCCGTGTAACAGCCATATGGTTGGCCCGATTTTAACCCGAACAACAGGAAAATTATGAGTGTAGTCATTCATCATTTTGTGGTGCACCAACTGGCCATCAATGCCGAGCAAGCATTGACACTGGTGCCCAAGTCGTCTTGCTTCGATGTCACACCGGATATAGAAACCCTGGGGTATCAGTTAAACCAAGCCTATGCGGCTAAGCCGGGGAAAGGGGTGGGGAGCTTCGTCGACCCCGCTCAAGTACCGGACAGCAACGAAACTGGCGACAGTGAGCAAGAAGACGTTACCCCGGCACCGTCTCAACATCAGGTCATGGCATTTCGTCAGTTATTGCAGGAATTTCAGGAAAACCCAGACAACTTCGTTGATTTTAGCCTTAAAAGTAGTGAACTTTTACTCAAGAGTCTGGTTGAAACCGGTACAGTGGAAACCGGTTTTGTGATTTTCAGTCACTATAATTTTCTGGCCACAGACTATTTGCTGATCACCTTGTTAAACACCAAAGAGCATGTGGAAATCAATCAGCAATTGGAACTGAACCGCGCCGATCACCTTGACCTGGCCAAAATGCAGCTTGCAGTGCGCATCGACCTTACCCAGTGGCAAACCCAGGCTCAGGAAGAGCGCTACATCAGTTTTATCAAAGGTCGCATGGGGCGCAAGGTGTCTGACTTTTTTATGCGGTTCGTGGGCTGCGAAGAGAAGGTTGACGTCAAGCAACAGAACAAACAATTACTGAATAGTGTCGATGACTACCTGGCCAGCGAACAATTGGATCCGCAGGAGAAGGTTGAGACCCGTACTCTGGTCGCTGACTACTACAAAGAAAAACTCGACGCCGGTGAAGACATTCAACTTAAAGAGCTGGCGGACAAATTGCCAAAAGATGACAGCGGTGATTTTTACCAGTTTAACCAGGCTCAGGAAGCGCCGCTGGAAGAGCATTTCCAGGCAGACAGAGCGGCACTGAAAACCCTGGCCAAATTCAGCGGACAGGGTGGTGGCATCAGCCTCAGCTTTGACCGTAAGCTTTACGGTGAACGGGTCGTCTACAATGCCGATACTGATACCCTGATGATCAAAGGCATTCCGCCAAACCTGAAAGACCAGTTAAGCAAGGCGTAAGCTGGAAAAAAGGCAGTTGGGCAAATGGAACACCCCTCTGTATACTCTGAATCACGACAAGGTAAAGATACGCGACAATGCAATTATTTGTGAATGATTTGACCGTGATGGACTTTTCATACTTATGCCCCGAGCGAGGAATGGTGGGGGAAAGTTGGATTGTTGATGTGGTCCTTGATGGTGCATTGAACGAAGAAAGCATGGTGCTGGATTTTGGCAAGGTGAAAAAACGCCTCAAGGCCCTGATCGACGATTATGTTGACCACAAGCTGTTGGTACCGGCAGATCATCCTTTTTCCACTGTCAGCCGTGATCCTTCGTCGGATACGGTGCAGGTTGATTTTGCCCGACCGGACGGACGCAGTATTCATTTGTGTTGCCCGGCTGAAGCCTACGCCTTCGTCTACGCGGAGGCGGTTACCATGGCATCGGTAGGGCAATATCTGAAAGACATTATCGCCACCCACCTGCCGGAAAACGTGCAGGGACTTCAGATTGCTCTGCGCAGCGAAATCATTGACACCCCTTATTACCACTATACCCATGGTTTGAAAAAACATGATGGCAACTGTCAGCGTATTGCCCATGGTCATCGTAGTAAGGTCAATGTGATCGAAAACGGTGTTTCCAGCCAGCAGTGGGCACAATACTGGGCTGAGCGGTGGTGTGATATTTATATCGGAACACGAGAAGATCTGATCCCTTTGCATGACAGCGTGTGGCGCGACAGTGCCTACAACCTGGACGCGCATCACGTGTTTGGTTATGAAGCCTCTCAGGGCATGTTCTATCTGGCCATCCCGGAAGCTGAATGTGAGTTGGTTGATACCGATTCCACGGTAGAATGCCTGGCGCAGTTCATGGCCGATGAACAAAAGCGATTGTGTCCGGACAGCGCGTTTGAGATCTGGGCATACGAAGGGGTGGGTAAAGGAGCAATTGCGTATGCGTAAGGTTGTTATCTTGTGGTTTACCTTGTGCCTGTCGATGGGCGTAAACGGGTTAGAGCTGCAAGGCCAACTAACCCAGGGCAGTTTGATCCGCGCAACGCTGCCTGCCGGTAGCAAAGTATGGTTGAACGATGAGCCTGTGACGGTGAGCAGTGACGGTCATCTGGCGTTTGGTTTTGGCCGCGATGCTCCGCTAAGCCACGTAGTGCGTTGGCAATTACCCGGTAAAGCGCCACAACAACGCACCTTATCGCTGACGCCACGCAGCTACGACATACAGGAAATTGATGGTCTGCCGCCGAAAATGGTCACGCCTGATCCGTCAGTGCTTGCCCGCATCAAAGAAGACAGTCGTAAGGTGCGTGAAGCCCGCAGCCTGCGTGACGATCGCAGTGATTTTGCGGTAGATTTCCAATGGCCGGCCGAAGGCCCTATCAGTGGCGTTTACGGCAGCCAGCGTGTGCTAAACGGCGAACCCCGGCGACCCCATTTCGGCGTTGATGTTGCCGGTCCCACCGGTACGCCGGTGGTTTCACCTGCGCCGGGTATTGTTACCCTGTGGGCGCCTGACATGTATTACTCGGGCGGGACGTTGATCATCGACCACGGTCTTGGGATTAATTCGACCTTTTTGCACCTGAGCAAAGGCCATGTCAGTGAAGGTCAGCGGGTTGAACAAGGCCAACTGGTGGGCGAGATCGGCGCAACCGGTCGGGCTACCGGCCCGCACCTCGACTGGCGATTAAACTGGGGTAACGAACGGCTCGATCCCGCATTGCTGGTGCCGCCCAGAGCGGCCAAATAGGGCGGTAAACGCCACGGTTTAATCGTGGCCAGTGAGCCATCTAAGGTGCGCCCCTCGTTCATTGGCAGTGAGGTACACGGTGTCAGCACGTGCTGCCTGTATATGCATCAGCACGCTGACCAAACGTCCATCCCGCAACAGGTGAACTGGCACGCTGCTGCCTGTTTCGAGTCGATCAAGGTGTTGCTGTAGTGTCCCATCCTGTACCTGCCATCCATCCAGCGCAATGAGCAGGTCACCCATTTGAATACCGGCCTGCGCTGCCGGGTACCCTTCCAAAACCTGGGTCACCAAAACGCCCGTTTCCTGCGATTTGGTCGCGATCCCCACTTCATGACGAACTTCTTTATCAACAGGCTTGCCGCCCTTGTCTGACAAGCTTTGCCGGGCACGGGTGTGGCGGGTAATACCGACACTCGCTAGCAGTTCATCCAGGGGTAATGCCTCAGTGCTGCTGATGGCTGCCTGTAGGAAATCGTTGAGATCCAGCCCGGCATCCCGGGAAATGATGTTCGACACCGTATCGTCGCTGGTAGGGATGTCTGTCAGACCATGTTCCTGCCACAGTGCTCGAAGCACGTGGTCAAGACTATAGCGCCCCTGGCTCTGCTGGCGGAGGGTTAAGTCAATGCACATGGCCACAATTGCCCCTTTGAGGTAATAGGACACGATGGTATTGATGCTGCTGGCATCCTGCAGATAGAAACGGGTCCAGGCATCAAAGCTTGATTCGGCGACGCTTTGACGTGTGCGACCAAGGTTCCTCTCCAGCCGGGTCAGGTTTTCACCCAGTGTGACAAGGTAGTCCGACGCATCGACCAGGCCGCAACGTACCAACGACAGATCGTCGTAATAGCTGGTAAAGCCTTCGTAAATCCATAGTTGTCTTGTGTACGCTTCGCTATCCAGCCCGGCCTCGGCCAGCTCCTGAGGTCGAATGCGTTTAACCAACCATGTGTGCCAGAATTCGTGGCTACAGAGCGACAGGAAAAGTCGATAATTGTCGTCAATGTCGTTGCCTGCATGGATGGACGGTAAATGATGTCGGCTGAACATCAATGCTGTCGAATGGCTATGCTCCAGGCCGCCAAAACTGTTATCACTCAGCAGTGTAATAAAGGTGTAATGCTCGACGGGACTGGGTTGGCCGAAAAATTCAATATGGTGTTCACAGATCCGCTTTACATCGTTGGCGATGCGGGACAGATCAGCATTATGGCCGCCAGCAAACACCATGTCGACGCTGACGCCACTGGCTTCAAAGGATACCGTATCAAATGCGCCAATCAGTACAGGGTGATCAATCAATTCGGGGTAGTTTTGACAGTGGTATTGCCCGAAACCTTTACTGTCGACATCCGTGCTGGCCTGCATCGCCGTTGCAACTCGCCATGTTGGGTGGTGGTTGGGCGTTTCAAGGTTACATTGGACGGGGTGGTCCTGTTGTCCTTTAACAGCCAGAAACACGCTGGTGCCATTGAAAAATGCGTAGTCAGCGCCGTAGTAAGCAGAACGTACGGAGAAGTCGAACGCATAGACCTGATAATGGATGATAAGGGCATCACGGTCGTGGTTGTCCAGTTGCCAGGTTTGTTTATCAATTTTGTGGTGTTGTACTGGACTTCCCTGTGAATCGGTGCAGCGAAACGCCACGATATGACGGGCGAAGTTTCTGATCATATAGCTACCGGGGATCCAGGCGGGCAGGGTAACCTGTTGCTGCACATTGGGCTTGGCAATGGTCAGGGTGACATTCAATGTGTGTGGTGTACTGGCGGACAGGCCAATGTGGTAATGGTGTTGCTTCAAAACAGACTCCCGGCTAACACGATATGCGGCGATGACACTGATTTTTACTGTAGCGAAAACCGCGTTGAGTTGCCATTGACGGATACCATCAAAGTACGCCTTATTTTTAGACCAAAGTTGGTAGCGAATTGATTAGGATAATTCGCAAGTATCAGCCATAATTGACGATATAATAAATAATATATCACTGATTACCTTAGGGTTTTAAAAAGGTTTTACATGGCAATTTTGAAGGAAAAAGTGGGTCTGACGAACGCCGATATGCGTAAGCTTCGATCCATGCGCCCTGGCATGCCATTGGATTTGCAAGTCAAATCGCCCACCAGTACCAAGCGGGTGCGGACGGAGTTCGTGGGCCGGGATGGTATGAAATGCCTGATCCTTAAATTTCCGGACGAATCCCGCTGGGGCAACCTCAGAGATGCAATTTACCCCGACAATAACCTGGTCGTACGTTACATTCTGGAAGACGAGACCGGTGAAATCATTGCATTTAAAGTGAAAGTTACCCTGGTACTGAGCAAACCCGGCAACTACGTGTTTACGACCTTCCCCTTGTCAATTCAAAGCCATGGCCTGCGCGCAGAACAGCGTGCGCAAACGCAGATAAAGGCCACGGTACTGAATGAACAGGGTGACAAAGAACTGGCTGATGGGGTCATTCTTGACTTGTCCAGCAGTGGCTGTCGCGTCGGTATTAAGCGCACGGTACAAAAAGAGCGCTTTGCTGCAAAAACACCCATTCGGGTCAAAATTCGACTGCCGGATGGTAGCGACGAGATCCTCGCCGGTACCATCATGAACGCCAAACAGGACGAGGTAGAAAATTACTACGGTGTGAAATTCGAAGCGTCAGCACCGGTGGTTGAAAGTATGCTCAGCCAATTCCTGCTGGTTTAAGGCGCAGACGCTTTGATCCGCAACTGGTAGTAACACACATCCAGATTACCACTGCCCGGATGGTGAAAGAAAGGGCCTTGCAAGCTTTGTGCGCCTGACAGACGTTCCTCAACAGCGTCACTTTGCGGACGCTGAATCGATAGGGCGATCCGTTGTTGCGCGGGAATCGCGCTGGCCATTTTTGCCCATTCAATCCGGCTGCGCAGTTGTGGTTTTTCAATCACACCGCCCGGCGCATTGTGCGGTGCGCGCGCGAGTCGTTGCACATTCTCCATACCAAAAACCACCCGACCAAAACTGCTCATATTGCGGTCCAGGTGTCTGGGTGCCTGTCCCAATACGATGTAAAAGTCGGTTGTTGCACTGTTTGCTTCATTGCCGCGGGCCATCGCTACAGTACCGGGACAATGCAGCAGCCACTGTTGTTGTGCGCTGATGTCCTGACCGGCAGGAAAACCATCCAAATACCCTGTCTGGGGAGCAAGGAAGGCTGGCTGCTGTACGCTGAAGAACGTGTTTTGTGCGGGGATTTTACGGCTGAATTCTGCTGGCAGAGGGCTGCGATAATCGCTGTCGCGGGATTCATTCATATCACCACCTTGAGCAACAAATCCGTCTATTACCCGGTAGAAATCAAGCCCATCATAAAAGCCACTGTTAACCAGACTGGTAAAACGCTCTACGTGTTTGGGGGCCATGAAAGGTGCCAGTTCAATAATGATCAGGCCTTCAGAGGTTTGCATGTAAACCTGGTTCTCTACGGGGATGGAATGCCATTGTTGATCGTCCTCGGCGTGCGCAAGTGAGAGAAACAACGTGCTGACGATCAGGCTAAAGTATCGGATACAGGTAGAATTCATCGACTTTCCCTGGCAAAAAAAAGCCCGCGACGAACGCGGGCTGATTGATTATTTAACTTCTACGCCAGCGGCTTGCTGGTCTGCGTGGTAACTGGAGCGGACCATGGGGCCGCAAGCTGCCTGACTGAATCCCAGCGATTTGGCAGTTTCACCCAACTGATCAAATTCCGCCGGTGGTACATAGCGCTTGACCGGGAAGTGGTGTCTGCTGGGCTGCAGATACTGGCCCAGGGTCAGCATATCCACGTCATGCTTGCGCAAGTCTTCCAGCACCGTGACGATTTCTTCATTGGTTTCACCCATTCCCATCATCAAGCCTGATTTGGTGGGAATGTCCGGGTGCTGGGCTTTGAATTTCTTCAGCAGATCGAGTGACCATTGGTAATTGGCGCCTGGGCGACATTCACGGTACAACCGTGGAATGGTCTCAAGGTTATGGTTAAACACGTCCGGTACACCGTGTTTGAAAATTTCCAGTGCTCTGTCCATGCGGCCGCGGAAATCGGGTACCAGCACTTCGATTTTCGTGCTGGGACTGTGCTTGCGAATGGCATTGATACAATCCACAAAGTGCTGCGCGCCACCGTCTCTGAGGTCATCACGGTCAACCGAGGTAATAACCACGTATTTTAGTTTCATTTCAGCGATGGTCCGGGCCAGCTTTTCCGGCTCTTCGGCACTCGGTGGCAGGGGTTTACCGTGTGCCACATCACAGAAAGGGCATCGGCGGGTGCAGATATCGCCAAGGATCATGAAGGTCGCAGTGCCGTGATTGAAACATTCAGCCAGGTTAGGGCAACTGGCTTCCTCACACACCGAGTGTAAGTTGTTTTTGCGCAGCGTCTGTTTGATGTGGTCGATCTTGTCTGTGGTGCGCGGCAACTTGATTTTGATCCACTCCGGCTTGCGCAGCATCTCCTCTTTCTCAGTGGGGATGATGGTGACCGGAATGTGTTTGACCTTTTCATCGTCGCGGAGCTTAACCCCCGCCTGCGGGCGTGCGTTACTCATCAAAACCTTCTCGTTGTTGGATGGCCGAAATTCCCAGGTGCTGACATAAGTGTTTCACCAATGACTCACCGGCTTGCTGAACGGAGTCGGGTCCGTTTAACTGCGCGCAATCTACCATTTCCAGCCCTGCATATCCACAGGGATTGATGCGCTGAAAGGGTGATAAATCCATGTTGACGTTTAACGCCAGGCCATGGAAAGAGCAACCTCGACGGATACGCAGCCCGACTGAGCAGATCTTGCGTCCGTCAACGTAGACCCCTGGCGCGTCGGGTTTAGGGTAGGCATCGATGCCATACTCTTTTAAGCTGTCGACCACGCATTGTTCTAACGCAGTCACCAAATTTCGCACACCCAGCTTGCGTCGTTTCATGTTCAACAGAACATACAGCATTTGCTGGCCGGGGCCGTGGTAGGTTACCTGACCACCACGATCAACCTGTACAACGGGAATATCGCCGGGGGCGAGGAGGTGTTCGGCTTTGCCTGCTTGACCTTGGGTAAACACAGGCGTGTGCTCCAGCAACCAGATTTCATCAGCGCTGTCATCGTCACGGGTATCCGTGTATGCCTGCATTGCTTCCCAGATGGGTTCATAGGGTTGTACGCCTAACTGACGCACAATCAATGGTGAGTCTGACATCGGGGGTTATAACACCACCCGGACCAGCTCCAGTTTGGCCAGCTCGGTATAAATGGTTTCCATGTGCTCTTTACTCGTTACACGAACACTGATAGACACCGAATGATAGTTGCCTTTTGCGCTTGGCTTGATGGTGGGATTATAGTCACCCGGCGCATGTTGCTGTAAACAGCCGACCACATGGTCGGGCAGGCGCTCATCTGCCAAGCCCATCACTTTAAAGGTCTGGAAGCAGGGAAAGTCGAGCAGTTCGTCGAATCGGGTATCCATGGTTTGGTACGTCTCACTAATGGCTTTATTACAGTATACGTTAATCAACGTGGCGCTGCCGGTTGGACAACGCCACGAAGGGAATATGGGGCTTATCCTTCAAATCCCAAGGTCAGCTTCATGTAATCGATCATGCGATCAATCAGGCCACCTTCGTTAACTTCCTGTAAGGCTACCAGCGGGTACTGTGCAACGTCCTCACCTTCCAACTGCAGATACAGGGTGCCTACCACTTCACCTTTGGCCAGTGGTGCCTGTAACTTTTTATTCAATTCAAAGTTGGCCTCGAGGTTTTTAACCTGCCCACGAGGAATGGTAATGGGTGTGTCCTGGTTAATGCCCAGCTCTACCGTTTCTTTGTCGCCCATATAGATACGGTGTGCGACGAAGCTGTCACCGGCTTTGTACGGGGTGACGGTTTCATAAAAGCGGAAGCCATACTTGAGCAGCTTTTTGTTCTCAATTTTGCGTGCTCGTTCGCTGTCAGCACCCATAACAACGGCAATCAGGCGCATGTCGGCCTGCGTTGCTGAAGACACCAGTGAGTAGCCGGCATCTGACGTGTGGCCGGTTTTGATACCGTCAACATTGAGGCTTTTGTCCCACAACAGGCTGTTGCGGTTATATTGTTTGATGCCGTTGTAGGTAAATTCCTTCTCGGCATAAATGTCATATTCCGCCGGTACATCGCGGATCAACGCGGTAGCCAGAATCGCCATGTCTCTGGGGGTGGTGTAATGCTCAGGATCGTGTAAACCGTGACTGTTAACGAAGTGGGTGCCGGTCATACCCAGTTTCTGGGCATGGACATTCATCATACTGGCAAAGGCTTCTTCACTGCCGGCGATATGCTCAGCCATGGCGACACACGCGTCATTACCTGACTGGACAATAATGCCACGGTTCAGGTCGGCGACGGAAACCTGCTTGCCCACTTCAATAAACATTTTCGAAGAGTCTGGGAATTTTTTGGCCCAGGCATTTTCAGAGATCGTGACCATGTCCTGTTCGGAAATGTTGCCCAACACCAGTTCGTTACCAATAACATAACTGGTCATCATTTTGGTCAGGCTGGCGGGCGCAAGCTGAACATCGGCATTTTGCTCGGCAATTACCGTACCGGTGTTATAGTCAATCAGTATATAGCCATTGGCGTCGACACTGGGCGGCGGCGGAATCACAACGGCCGCAGAAACGTTCAGGCTGCTTAATAGCAGCGAAGATGAACCCAGAAGAGTGAAGAGAAGAGATTTAATTGTCCGCATTGCCCTACCGTAAAAAGTTGTTGTTATCGGGATGACGGGTCAGAGCCCATCAAAAAGCGCGCAACAATATACCATCTTTGCAATGGTAATGTTGTACATTTGCCGTGCGGCTGGTATCGATAGTCGCAACGGCGCTTAGCACTAAGACGTTATAAATCTGAAAAAGTTTTGTCGATTTAAGGATTTAGTGAGGCGCATACAAGGTGTAAGCGCCCGGATATCCACCACGTTTCAAATCTTCCAATAACTGACTGGCCTGTGTGGCATCGCTCAGTGGGCCCAATCGCAACCGATAGACACCGTTTTCAACCGGTGTGTGGGTCGGCACCTGATACAAGCTGGCGAGCCCCTTGGCCAATTGTTCGATTCGACGGCTGTCCTGCAATGCCGCGACCTGGATAAACAAAGACTGGTTTGCCTCTTCGACAGGTGACACCACAGGTTGGTTACCGACGGTCAAAATACCTTGGTCATCCACGTGCATAATGTCCAGCTTTACCTTGCCGGTGCCGGTTTTAATGATGTCCAGCTTCATCGCTGCGGCATAGGATAAATCAATCACACGATCACTGTGAAACGGGCCGCGGTCATTGACTCTGACGATGGCCTGGCGGCCGTTTTCCAGGTTTGTTACCCGCACAAAGCTGGGCAAAGGCAAGGTTTTGTGCGCCGCGGACATTTTGAACATGTCGTAGGTTTCGCCATTGGCGGTTTTATGCCCATGGAACTTCTGCCCATACCAGGAGGCTTCTCCGGTGGCGGTATAACCTTTACCGGTTTTTAGCGGGACATAGTGCTTGCCCAGTACAGTGTAGGGACGCAACGTCGCTGCGCGGTAGGGTTCGTAGCGCGGCACCACGTTGGTAAAGTCGATATCGGCACGCACGTACTCTGGATGGCTGTCATGGCGCTGTGTATAGCGTCCTTGTGAGGCACAGCCGATCACCGATAGAATCAATAATCCAATGACAAGATAGCGCATCAGTGTTGCTCCGCGGCATCTCTTAATTGTTGACTGAACTGATACACGGCCATGGCATAAAGCGGGCTGTGATTGTAACGGGTAATGACGTAAAAGTTATGCAAGCCAACCCAGTGTTCGGTGCTATTTTGCTGTTCAAAAGGAAACACCTTTGCCGGCATATCGGCGGATAAGGTCAACCCGTGTGGCACAGTAAGGCCGGCCTTGGCCAAATCCGCCCAGGTAGTCTGATACTTCAGGTCGGTATTGATGTCCAACCCTTGCAGATTGTTGACCTCGACGGCGAAAGCAACGGGTTGTCCGCTGCGCCAGCCATGCTGTTTAAAATAATTGGCGACACTGCCAATGGCATCGACAGGGTTCGTTAGCAGGTCTCGCTTGCCATCGTGATCAAAATCCACCGCGTAGTGGCGATAACTGGAGGAAATAAACTGTCCCCAGCCCATGGCGCCAGCATAGGAACCCTTGACGGCATTCATGTCGAACTGTTCTTCGCGACTGAGCAAAAAGAATTCTGCCAGTTCTTTGCGGAAAAAGCTGGCCCGTGGGGGATAGTAGAACCCCAGTGTGTACAGGGCATCCAGTACAGAATGCTTACCGGTATAGCTGCCATAAAAGGTCTCGATGCCGATGATGGCGGTAATAATGTGAGCGGGGACGCCGGTTTCTTTCTCAGCGCGCTGTAGTGCCTGCGCATGCTGCTGCATAAACGCAAGACCTCTGTTGAGACGTTTTTCGGTCAGGAATATGGGATAGTACTGATGCCAGGGCTTGGCTTCCCAGGGCCGCGCAATCGCCTCCAGGATCGGTTGCGACTTGTTGGCGGTGGCCAAAATGTCAGACACTTGTTGTTGGGTAAATCCGTGTTGATTGACCAATTCATCGACAAACGCCTGCTTTGAACGTTCGATGTCCGATGATGCACCGGCAAATACTGAGAAACTCGCCGCCACTGTTAACACAAGGGCCCTTGATACACGGCCCCCTAGAAGTTTATGCGCACACATACCGTATCCCTGAACCGCTGATTCATCAGCTGGCGTGTTATTGTTATCGGGACAGTAACCGTTTTTGGGTACTGATGGCCATTAGAATGCCAAAACCGGCCAGCAATGTCACCATCGATGTGCCACCATAACTGACCAGTGGCAACGGAACGCCTACTACCGGCAGAATACCGGATACCATGCCCATATTGACAAACACGTAGACGAAAAAGGTCAGTGTAATACTGCCAGCCAGCAGCTTGGTGTACGCTTCCTGCGCACGCATGGCGATCAGCAGGCCTCTGGTAATGATAAACGCATAAATCGCCAGTAATCCCAGTACACCAATAAGGCCAAACTCTTCACTAAAGACCGCAAAGATAAAGTCTGTATGACGTTCAGGGAGAAACTCCAATTGGGACTGGGTCCCTTGCAGCCAGCCTTTCCCTTCGAGTCCCCCTGAACCAATGGCAATTTTCGATTGGATAATGTGGTAGCCCGCACCGAGTGGATCACTCTCTGGGTTCATAAAGGTGATAACCCGTTGCTTTTGGTAGTCCTGCATCAGATAGAACCACATGATCGGAACAAAGGCTGACCCGAGTCCGGCGATAATCCCAATCAGTTTCCAACGCATCCCGGCAAGAAACAGCACAAAAATGCCCGAGCTGGCGATCAGTAGCGAAGTCCCCAAGTCCGGTTGCTTGGCGATTAACAGGGTGGGGACGCTGACCAGCACAAACCCCACAAATATGTGGTAGGTACGCGGTGGCAGATTGAAACGTGCGATGTACCACGCCACCATCATCGGTACTGCAAGTTTCATGATTTCCGAGGGCTGGAAGCGAAAAACGCCCAAATCCAGCCAACGCTGTGCGCCTTTGCCGACCACGCCGAAAGCCAGCACGCCAACCAACATCAGCACACCTACAACGTAGAAATAGATAGAGAGTCGTTGATAGGCCATCGGTGGTATCTGGGCCAGGGTCAGCATGACCGCCATGGCAACGCCGAGTCTGATCAATTGACGCTGGATCAGGTGCCAGTCCTGACCGCCGGCGGCATAAATAGTCACCAGGCCGACGCCCATCAGGGCCAGCAGGCCAAGTAATAAGTAGCCATCAATGTGGATCTTGTTGAGCAGGCTCTGTTTATTCGGTTCTAACTTGGTTCTAAGCATCTAGTTTACGCTGTCTTCAGGCCCGTTTTGTGTTGCATCGCGCTGCACCATATCGGTTCTGTCCTTGAAATAATAGTCCATCACCCGACGTGCAATCGGGGCGGCATTTTTGCCGCCGCCGCCAGCATTTTCCAGCGCCACAGCCACCACGATTTCGGGATCATCATAGGGCGCATATCCGACATACATTGCATTGTCGCGTAGATGTTCAGCAACGTTTTCTTCTTCGTATTCTTCGTCCTGACCAATACTGAACAACTGGGCGGTACCGGTTTTGCCTGCCGAGATATAGGTTGTTCCCTGGAATGCCTTGCGGGCTCCACCATGTTCGCGATTCACGGTGCCGTACATAGCATCTAACACCACGTCCCAGTTGCTTTCGTTTTGCAGCACGATAGGGGGCCGACGTTTCGGTTCATCGATGATGACCTCATCGTTGACGATGCTGCCGCGACGGATTTGTGGAATAAAATGCTCTCCGCGGTTGGCAAGAATGCTGATGGCTTGTGCCAGTTGTAAAGGCGTAGCGGTCCAGAAACTTTGTCCGATCCCGACCGGAATGGTATCACCGATGTACCACGGTTGGTTGAAACGGGCACGTTTCCAGCCCCGGCTGGGCATGTTGCCATCGGACTCTTCGTACAAATCGATGCCGGTATAATCACCGAAGCCAAAAGGCGTCATCGCTTCGTTCATGCGATCGATGCCCAGGCGGTAAGCCAAATCATAAAAGAAGGTGTCGCAGGAGACTTCGATGGCCTTGGTAACATTGACTTTGCCATGTCCCCAGGGTTGCCAGTCACGCCACACATGATTGACGTTTTTTAATTGATAGCGGCCATAATCCATCATGCTGGTGTCCGGTGTGATCACTCCCGCATCGAGACCGGCAAGAGCAAGCAGTGGTTTTACGGTTGAGGCCGGTGGATACTGCCCTTGGGTGGCGCGGTTGATCAGGGGCCGGTTGCGTGAGTCCAGTAAGGCCCGGTAATTTTTTGAACTGATCCCATGCACGAACAAATTGGGATCGTAAGAGGGGTTCGAGTACAACGCCAGTACACCGCCGGAGCGTGGATCCAGTGCAACCACGGAGCCCCGGTAACCTTCAAGTGCTTGCTGAATTTCCATTTGCAGACGCACATCGATATTCAGCACCACATCTTCGCCGGGGACGGGGGGACTGAAGTTCAGTGTACGGATTATCCGGCCTTTACTGTTTACCTCAACTTCCTGGTAGCCCACTTCACCGTGCAGGCGCGCTTCATGATACTTTTCGACACCTTGTTTTCCGATATCGTGGGTTGCCGCATAGTTGGCTTCTAAATCCGCTTCGGCAAGCTTCTGCAGGTCTTTCTTATTGATCCGGGCAACATAGCCCAACACATGGGTTAGTACATCACCGTAGGGATAGTGACGGGTGAGGCGAGCTTCAACACTGACGCCTGAAAACTTATGTTGGTTGGCAGAGAAAATCGCCACTTCAGTGGGTTGCAGGCGGTTTCTCAAAGAAACCGGTTTGAAGCGACGTTGACGTTTTAGGTTTTTATGAAAATCAGCGATTTCTTCGTCGGAAATGTTGAGCAACTGTTGTAATTGCGCCAGTGTGGCATCGAGGTCTTCAACATCTTCCGGTACCACTTCAAGAGAGAATACCGGCCGGTTCTCTGCCAGCAATGTGCCGTTTCGATCGTAAATCAGTCCTCGGTTTGGGGCGACAGGCAACACCTTGATCCGGTTTCCATTGGAACGGGTCTGGTAGTCTTCGTGTCGGGTTACCTGAAGGTAGTAGAGGTTGCTGATCAGGACAGTCAGCATCACACCTACGATGATCATGGCAATAAATGCCCGGCGGGCAAACAGGTTGGCCTCGGCGGTATGATCTTTAATGGTGATGCGCTGTCTGGGCATGACTACTCGCGATGATAAGGGTGATTTGTGTTCAGTGACCAGGCTCGATATAAGGCTTCGGCAACAACGATTCGCACCAATGGGTGAGGTAAGGTCAGAGCAGACAGCGACCAGCGTTGTTCACTGGCGGCGATACAGTTTGGCGCCAGACCCTCTGGCCCCCCAATCAATAAACTGACATCCCGCCCATCCATTTGCCATTTGGCCATATGAGAGGCCAGTTGGGGGGTATCCCAGGGTTTACCGGTCACTTCCAGTGTCACGATACGGTTGCCTTTTGGGATTGCCGCAAGGGTCGCATCGCCTTCTTTGTCCAATATTCGCTTTATGTCGGCATTTTTGCCCCGTTTCTGGGCTGGTATCTCAAGCAAACTCAATGGCATATCCGATGGAAAACGGCGGGCATATTCCTGATACCCTTGTTCCACCCAGGCTGGCATTTTTGTCCCTACTGCTACCAGTTGTATGCGCATGTCGCGTTCCTAGCCCCACAGCTTCTCGAGTTGGTAAAAATCGCGGGTTTCATCCTGCATCACATGGACGATGATCTCACCCAGATCGACCAAAACCCATTCACCGGTATCCTGGCCTTCTACACTGAGGGGCGGGTGTGACGCTTTTTTGCACTCTTGTATCACATTGTCAGCAATTGACACCACATGGCGCTTTGAATTGCCGGAACACACCAACATGGTATCGGTAACCGTGGACTTGCCGCTGACATCCAGAGTGACGATATCGCGGGCTTTTAAATCTTCCATTTTATCAATGACAAATTGTGTGAAGGTGTTGTGATCCAAAAAAGGGCTCCTTGGTTTAGGTCTGTTTGCAGTGTATCAGATTGCTCAGTCAATCCCATACAAATGGTGCTGTTGAATGTAGTTTAGTACCCGCGCCGGCAGCCACGTTTTTGCATCTTCACCTGCTGCGAGGCGCTGCCGAAGTGTGGTTGCCGAGATATCAACGCGCGTTGACGGTGCGAAAAAAATGTGTCCGCAAGGACGCTCA
Organism: Fluctibacter halophilus; assembly: GCF_020687825.1. GTDB lineage: Bacteria > Pseudomonadota > Gammaproteobacteria > Enterobacterales > Alteromonadaceae > Fluctibacter > Fluctibacter halophilus. The sequence continues at coordinate 1,313,900 of NZ_JAJEWP010000001.1, read as the reverse complement.
AGCAATGCCGAGGGGTGCTCGGTTTGCCGTTGACTAAGGGCTTCTTGCAGCGCGTTACTGGGTTTTTCAGGATAGCCGGGTCGTTGACATACAACCAGGTGACACAAGGTCAGTATCTCCTGCCAACGCACCCATTGATCAAACGATAACCAACTGTCCATGCCGATAAAAAAACACAGCGGACGTTGCGCTGATTCAGCGCGCAATTGGTGCAAGGTATCAACGGTGTATGAGGGGGTGTCTCTGCGTAGCTCCCGATCATCGACGCTGAAAAAAGGCCAGTCCAGGCACGCCAGCCGGGCCATTTCAAGGCGTTGTTCGGCGCTTACCGACGGCGTCGCTCTATGCGGTGGAATATGGCAGGGCAGTAGTGTGACGCCTGACAATCCGATACGCTGAGCGGCTTCCTGCACCGGGCCGAGATGGCCGTTGTGGATGGGATCGAAGGTGCCGCCAAGAATCCCCAGTGGGGATGTAGGGTTAAATGTCATTCCAGCGGCACCGTTTCAAGTGCCATCGGCATGAACATCAGGCACAAATGACACAGGGTGACGTAGGGACGGGTTAATTCGCTGCGCTTGAGACGACTGTCGATATTGGACAGGTGTTCACCCAGGTTTTTCAGGTGTTGACCGTTTAAGCGGTGTAAGGCTTGTTGATAAAGTGACTGGCGGTTTTTCCAGATGCGCAACTTGGCCCAGTTGATGGTTTGGCCCTGATCAAGCGACTGACGCAATTGTTGTAAGGTCTGCCATTCCCGCACCAACGCCCACAACACAATGGTTGGTTCGAGCCCCTCATTTTCGAGTCTGTGCAACATTTTAATGCTGCGTTGGGCATCACCACTCAGTAGCACATCTATCAACTGAAAGACGTTGTAGCGCGACTGATCGACCATGGCTTGCTGCATTGCATCCATCGACAATTGACGATCAGGGTACAACAAGGCAAGTTTATCGATCTCCTGGCGGGCAGCGAGCAAGTTACCTTCGCAGAAATCGGCGACCAGTGATACCTGTTCCGGTGTTGGCGAAAAACCATGGTCACGCATGTGCTGCGTGATCCATTGCTGCAGCGATTTCCCTTCCAGCGGATAACAGGGAACATATACCCCGTTTTTATCCAGTGTTTTAAACCATTTGCTGTTCTGAACGTCTTTACCGATTTTGGCACCGTGTATCACCAGTAGTACATCGGCATTGGGCTGCTGGGCCAATTCTGTAAGAATTTTTGCGCCTTCGGTACCCGGCTTTCCACTGGGCAGTTCCAATTCAATCAATTGCCGTGAGGCAAACAATGACATTGTCTGGGTTGCGTCAAGTAGTTCGCGCCATTCAAACTGATTGTCGGCCAGCAATGATTGCCGCTCGTCAAACCCTTGCTGCCGCGCGGCATGACGAATTTGGTCCAGCGCATCGATCTTTTGTTGCGGTTCATCCCCGAACACCAGATAGTGATTCGCCAAGGATTGCTGAAGCTGGCTGCTAAGCCGGTTGGGGTAGACCTGCATGGTTATCCTGAGGCCTTGGTTTGTATCGCCTGTGAGGCAAGTAGCCGTACAATCCGCTCTGCGGCTTCCTGACGCATCTCATGAAGGATTAAATCCAGTTCCCGGGATTTTGCCAGAATGGCGTCTGGGTCATCCTGATACTCGCGACTGATTTCAAAATCGACCCGATGGGTTTCCTGTCCAGGAAACGTGACGTCATAACGCACGGTTAACAGCAATTCATACTCGGCAACCTGACCGGTGGGAAACAACGATAGCAACCGGCGATTCAGCGATTCTGGCATCAGCTGAATATGGATCTGATCGCTGTCACTTGCCGGCAACGTTTCAGCATAGTTTATCTGAAACTGTTCCAGACTGGCCTTTAACGCCCGCTGCAGCGGTAAATGGGTCAGTTCAGGTGACAGTGTTACGCCGGTATGATTGTCCGGCAAACGAATGTCGCCACGTAACGTAAACCCGCAACTGGTTGTCAGCACAACCAGCAACGGGATCAGAGTGGACCGCAATAGGGCGCTGTACATGGATCAGTTCGCCACAATGTTGAGCAATTTACCGGGTACATAGATCACCTTGCGGATGGTCTTGCCATCGGTAAATTGCTGGACGTTTTGCTCTGCCAAAGCGAGCTCCTGAACTGCGGCTTGTTGAGCATCGGCAGGCACGGTAATTTTGGCCCGGACTTTACCGTTAACCTGTACGACAACCAACTTCTCGTCTTCTACCATCGCAGACGCGTCTGCACTCGGCCAGGGGTGTGTTGAAACATCATCGTTATGGCCCAGTTCACGCCACAATACATGACAGATGTGTGGTGTTATTGGTGTCAGTAACAACACCACGGCTTCGATGCCTTCGCGCAAGACCGCGTTGTCCTGAGCTGATGCCTGCGGTGCTTTTTGCAGGTGATTCAGAAGCTCCATGATGGCGGCGATGGCGGTATTAAACGTTTGTCGGCGACCAACATCGTCTGACACTTTGGCAATGGTTTTGTGGATTTCACGGCGCAATGCCTTCTGATCACCGTTGAGTGCGTTTACGTCCAGAGATTCATGTCCATCCTGTGCAATAACTTCCTGGGCCAGTTTCCAAACCCGCTTTAAAAAGCGATGGGCACCCTCAACACCCGAATCAACCCATTCCAGGGTTTGCTCTGGTGGCGCTGCGAACATGGTAAACAAACGAACGGTGTCCGCACCGTATTGATCAATGACCTGTTGAGGATCGATACCGTTGTTTTTCGACTTTGACATTTTTGTCATGCCGCCATGTTCAACCGGCTGTCCGTCGCTTTTCAACCACGCTTTGACGATACGGCCTTTTTCATCTTTTTCGGTTTCAACGTCGGCCGGAGCGTACCAGTGTTTTTTACCGGATGCTTCTTCACGGTAATAACTGTCCGCCAGCACCATACCCTGACACAACAGGCGTTTAAACGGTTCATTGGAGGTAACCAGGCCTTCATCGCGCAACAACTTGTGGAAGAAGCGTGAATACAACAGGTGTAAGATGGCGTGCTCAATACCGCCCACATACTGATCGACCGGAAGCCAGTAATTCGACTCGGTGGGATCAAGCATTGCGCCATCATTGGTGGCACAGGCATAGCGAGCATAATACCAGGACGATTCCATAAAGGTGTCGAACGTGTCTGTTTCTCGGGTTGCCGGCTGTCCCTCGTAACTCGTGGTTGACCAGGTTGGGTCAGCCTTGATAGGCGAGGTTACGCCATCCATTTCGACGTCTTCGGGCAGAACGACGGGTAATTGATCGGCTGGCACAGGCACAGAGTCACCGTTTTCAAGATTCAACATCGGAATCGGCGCCCCCCAATAGCGTTGGCGAGACACGCCCCAATCGCGTAATCGGTAATTTACCGTGCGCTTCCCTTTACCCTGGTTTTCCAACTCCTCGGCAATTTTGTCAAATGCCTGCTCTGAAGACAGGCCATCAAAATGACCCGAATTGATCAATTGACCTTTCTCGGTCATTGCCTGCTGATCCAGTTGTACCAAGGACTCGTCTTCAGGTTGAATCACCTGGACAATGGGTAAACCATACTTGGTGGCAAATTCCCAATCACGTTGATCATGGCCCGGAACAGCCATCACTGCGCCGGAACCGTAATCCATCAGGACAAAGTTGGCGACCCAAACGGGTACTTTGACCCCGGATATCGGATGAATCGCATACAAACCGGTAGCACACCCTTTTTTCTCCATCGTGGCCAGATCGGCTTCAGCCACTTTGGTATTTTTGCATTCGTCAATAAACGCTTGCAGCGCAGGGTTGTTTTGGGCTGCCGCTGTTGCAATCGGGTGGCTGGCAGCGATGCCGACGTAGGTAACGCCCATCAGTGTGTCGGGGCGAGTCGTGTAAACGTCGAAATGATCCTGACCGGCGACAGGGTGTTCAAGATTAAACGTGATCTCTACCCCTTCTGAGCGCCCAATCCAGTTGCGCTGCATGGCGACGACCTGTTCAGGCCAGTCACTTAACTCTGACAGATCACCGAGCAGTTCTTCGGCGTAATCCGTGATTTTAATGAACCATTGAGGAATTTCTTTTTGTTCCACCAAAGCGCCGGAACGCCAGCCGCGACCATCGACCACCTGCTCATTGGCCAGTACGGTTTGATCGACCGGATCCCAGTTGACGGTGGCGTTTTTCTTGTACACCAGGCCTTTTTCGTACAAGCGGGTGAAAAACCATTGTTCCCAACGATAGTAATCCGGTTTACACGTGGCAATTTCGCGGTCCCAATCGTAACCAAAACCCAGCGACTTCAATTGTTGCTTCATGTACTCGATGTTGGCGTACGTCCATTTCGCAGGCGCTGTTTTGTTATTGATGGCGGCGTTTTCAGCCGGTAGACCGAACGCATCCCAACCCATGGGTTGTAATACATTCTTACCTAACATGCGCTGATAACGGCTGATCACATCGCCAATGGTATAGTTGCGTACATGCCCCATGTGCAATCGACCACTGGGGTAGGGAAACATGGATAAGCAATAGAACTTTTCTTTGTCGTCGTCGACAGACACATTAAATGCCTGGCTTTGTTCCCAGTGAGCCTGTACGTGTTGTTCAATGTCTTGGGGATGATACTGTTTATCGGCCATTCAGGTCTGTTCCTGCGCGTAAGTCGTCAATGATGATATAAACCCGTAAGAATACCTTAGCGGTGGCGACATCGACAATAGGCAGAGCACAGCAATTCGGTGCAATTTCCGGCAGTTGTGCAAATTCAGGGGCAACATGACTATAATTTGACCATAAGGTGTAACCGAAAGGACTGTTATGCAAGAGCATCAATCGCGATACCAACGTGCCATGGACAATGCTGCCGATTTCATCCAGCAAGCCGCGGAGAACGATGTGTTGTCGTTAATGGACATCATCGAAACTGCGAAAGCCTATTGGCATGCGGGGGAGTCACTCAGCAAAGACGAGTTATTAATGCTGGAGAATTGGTTGCTGCGCGATATTGAAACCTTCAGACAACAGTGGCAGGCGGCCGCCGGTTCGTCATTTTGGTGGCAAAGTGTCAAAGGGTTGTTTTGGCAACAGTTAGCTCGGCTGTCGGATCAGAATCGGCTGGAAATGGAAGAGTTGAGCCTTGATATCGCCCATCAGGGCGAATACCAGGCCGGTGAGCTGGTCAGTCTTGGTACGCTGACCTGTACCCGTTGCGGTCATCAGGTCAGTGTTGATTTTGTTACCACCATTGAACCCTGTCTTCAATGTGGCAACGAGCGCTTTTTTCGTTCCAATAGCCGTTAATCCTGCGTTGTTTTGGCAGACAGGTAAGTGGAGAGCCCTGCCAGTTGCAATGCCTGGACATCGGCAACCACCGGAGCCAAGTCTGTAAAGCCCTGAGGATGAATGCCAACCACAGAATAAGACAGTGTTATCTGGGTGCCGGACGGGATAGGGGTTAATGTCCAGTCCAGCGCGCCGTGCATGCCCATGCCTTGTAAAGGGCCAAGGCCACCGGTCATTATCAGGCGTTTGGATGGATCAACGAAACGAATATCCATGTGCTGCGCTGAGCGATCATCGGCGACTTCACAAAAACACCCTCCGGCGCTGGCCTCGATGCTCAGTGCACCACGCCACCATGTATGGTCTTTTGGCCACCATTGGTCAACATCGTTGATCAAGGCACGCCATACCTGGTCAGGGGATTGCTGAACAGTAGCGGTGTTGGTGACCTGAAAACCGTGTTCATCGACATGCACAACTTCTGCCAGTAGAACTGGTTGTGCGAATAGCATCAGCAGTGTTAAGAGGGATATTTTCATGGTTTTCTGTCCTTGCACTGATCCATACTAACTGTACTGGGTTAACCCGCTCAACGCCACACATCAACGATGTTGGCGATAAACTGAACGGACAGTGTCACACAAGATTGACTTGCCCGGGTAATCGGGTTTCACTGAAAGAAAACATCACAGTAGGCAAACATGGATCATCACGTCTCACTGCAGGCCAATCAATTGTCGGCACGACCCAGCAGGCGCCTGATCAATCAAGCGCTCAAAGACGATCAAGTACTCAATGCAACCTTTGTTGGCCAGATTCGGGCACGGGAAGCCCTCAGTTTTGGTTTGGGCATAGAAGCCAAAGGGTACAACCTTTATGTCATGGGCGAACATGCCACTGGCCGTTACACCCTGGTGCATGAGTATATCGCCAAGCAGGTGGTGAATGTGCCGACCCCGGACGACTGGTGTTTTATCAACAATTTCGAAGACGAGCGCGAGCCGTTTGTCCTGCGTCTGTCCCCCGGTGAGGGAAAAAAACTGCACAAGCACATGGAAGAGTTGGTTGATGAATTGCTCGACACCTTTCCTGCGGCGTTTGACAACCCTGGATATCAGCGTAAGAAGGCAGCCATTGCACGGGGCTTCGACCAGCGCTATGACCAGGCCATTGATGGGGTAGAGCAGTATGCACAGGCCAACAATGTTGCCTTGTATGAAGAGAGCGGTACTATCAGCTTCTCACCGATCATCGACGGAAAACCGATTACCGATGCCGAATTTGCCCACTTCAGTGATGAACAGCGCCAGTACTATTATGATCTGATCGATACATTGGAAAACCGCCTCAGTGAAGCGCTGATTGAATTGCCGCAATGGAAACGACAAATGTCCGAGCAATTGCGTTTACTAAAACGTCAAACCGCCGAGCAGGGCATCAAACCAATCCTCAAAGCATTGGAGCACACCTATGCCGGTGATTTGGGTGTGCTTAAATTCTTGCGCCAATTGAAACCCCATTTGGTCGATACGGTAGTGGAACTGCTGGCGCAGGAGACGAAAGAAGACAAACACGATGAGTTCGACAAGCGGGCCACATTGGAAGAACTTTATCTACCGAATATCCTGGTTGCTCATGAGCTTAACAGCGGTGCGCCGATCGTGTACGAAGCGAATCCCACCCATCAGAACCTGTTCGGTCGTATCGAGTACACCAACGTGCAGGGGTCGGTGTTCACCAACTACCGGATGATAAGGCCCGGCGCACTGCATCGAGCCAATGGTGGATATCTGTTGCTGGATGCGGACAAAATGATAGAGCAGCCTTACGTGTGGGATGCCCTTAAGCTGGCCCTCAAGTTTGGTGAACTGCGCATGGAGTTGCCACAACATGATGTGGGTATGGTCAATTCTATTACGTTGTCACCGCAAACCATTCCGCTAAAAGTCAAAGTGGTCCTGATGGGCAGTCGGGACCTGTACTACGCGCTGCAGGACTATGATGACGAGTTTGATGAACTGTTCCGCGTATTGGTCGACTTTGATCATGAAATTCCACTGGATAAAAGCACGTTGTACGATTTTGTCGGGCGGGTGCGCAGTCAGGTCAGTTCACTGGGACTGCACAGTATCTCAGCCAAGGCAATGTATCGCCTGGTGGAATACAGTTTGCGCCTGGCAGAACATCAGCAACGTCTTTCGGCACGGTTTTCAGACGTGATTGAGCTGCTCAATGAAGCACGCTATTTCTGCATTGAAAACAAGTCGCTGGTGTTAGATCTGGAGCACATCCAGGCAGCACTCGACGCTAAGACGAGGCGTACAGGCCGGGTTAATCAGGCATTGTTGGATGACATCAAAGAAGGACAGATACTGATTGCCACCGACGGCCGTAAAGTCGGCCAGGTGAATGGCCTGACCGTACTGGAAATCGGTGACAGTGTGTTCGGTACGCCGGCACGGATCACATCGACAGTATACGCCGGGGCTAACGGTGTTGTTGATATTGAACGTGAAGTCGAGCTCGGACAACCGATCCACTCAAAAGGGGTGATGCTATTAACCGGTTATCTTGGCAACAAGTACGCGCAATTTTTCCCCCTAACCCTGTCGGCCAACATCGCGCTGGAGCAGTCTTACGGTCATATTGATGGTGACAGTGCGTCGCTGGGGGAACTGGTGGCGCTGATTTCAGCCCTGACCAATTTGCCCGCGCGACAGGATCTTGCTATTACCGGCTCCATCAATCAGTACGGTGAAGTACAGTCGGTCGGCGGCGTGAACGAAAAGATAGAAGGCTTTTTCACCGTGTGTTTACACCGTGGACTCACCGGCACTCAGGGTGTGGTGATCCCAAAATCGAATCAGGTCAATCTGATGTTGTCACCGCCGGTGGTACAGGCGGTTAAAAAAGGGATGTTCCATATTTACACGGTTGAAACGGTTGACCAGGCGCTGGAATTACTGATGGACAAAGAAGCCGGTCAGTTGTCTGCCAAAGGGCGCTATCCGAAGTCGAGTATCAACTACCTGGCCGTCAATCGATTGTACAGTATTGCCAATATCGTGAATGGTGCGTCTGACGATGAGTAACGCAGCTTGGTTCAAGAGACCTGATATGCTGGTCGGCATATCTGCGCTGGTTGTCAGCTTCGTTGCTGTGGTTGTGAGCTTGTATTCGGCATCCATTGATCGGGATTATGCACGGGCCTCAGTATGGCCGCAATTGATGGTGGCGCGGAGCTACGCGCCGCAGGTGGGCAAATCTCAGCTTGATTACCTGGTCATCAATAACGGTACCGGGCCTGCGATCGTCAAATACGTTCAGGTAGGCTATGACGACACCTATTACCCAACATGGCGCGCGTTATTCGACAGCATGGGGCTCGACGACGTTGGTTTTGTGCAGTCCCAGATCAGTCGCATGGTGATCCCCGCCGACAAGCAAATCACCGTGCTCTCATTTACTAATCCAAAGACCATTGAGCAGTTGTCCGGGTTTGATAACGGGCTGGATTTTACCCTGTGTTACTGTTCGATTTATGAAGAGTGTTGGCAGGTCAATCGCCAGGCAAAACAACGGTCCGTCGATGCCTGTATTGAACCGTCAGGAGTATTGTTCACCCAATAAGGCGGTGTGCTACACTTCGTCACTTTTTCGTTTCAGGAGTTCACAATGAACGTCAGTAAAGACACTGTGGTTCAATTTCATTACCGTATCACCGATGAACAAGGCACAGAATTAGAATCCAGTTTTGACCAACATCCCGCACTGTATCTGCACGGGCACAATAATATGATGCCCGGAGTGGAACAGGCATTGGACGGCAAGGCCACCGGCGACCGCTTCAGCGTAGAACTTGGGCCAGAGGTTACCTTTGGTGAAATCCAGGCTGACGCCGAACAGCGGGTTTCTGTGAAGCATCTTATGGGGGCCAAACAATGGAAACCCGGTATGGTTGCCGTGGTCAATACTGATCAAGGCCAGCGACAGGTAACGGTGAAGAAAGTGGGTAAGTTTATGGCAACGGTTGATTTGAACCATCCATTGGCCGGAAAAACGTTAAACTTTGAACTGGCGGTTGAGTCAGTCAGAGCTGCCAGTGCCGAGGAACTTGAACATGGCCATGCGCACGGTGTAGGCGGACACCAACACTGATGCAGTTACGCCAGGGTTGGTTGCATGGTTTGCAACTGACCTTCGGCGTATTGATATACCTGATTACGTCCCATGGATTTGGATTGATATAACGCCGCGTCTGCGCCAGCAAACAACGCTTCGAACTCATACCCGGTTGTTGCTGCATCCGCCACGCCAAAACTGGCCGTCAGATTGATAGGGAGATCGTTGGTTTGACGGCACAGCTCCTCGATAGCACGGCGACATGACTCGGCCAATTCCAATGCCTTGTCTATTGAACAACCCGGCAACAGAATGGCAAATTCCTCACCACCCATGCGCCCGATCAGATCATCGCTGCGACACACACTGCGTACCGCATTGATCGCTTGCTTGAGTACCAGGTCACCGGTCAGGTGGCCGTAAGTATCATTGACGTCTTTGAAATGGTCCAGGTCAAACAACACAAATGCCATTTGTTTGTTACGCACATTGGCTTCGTCTATCCGGTTTTTGGCCAGCTTGTTAAAATGATGTCGGTTTGCGACGCCTGTCAGTTCATCGGTCTCAGCAATACGGCGCAATCGGTGTTGTAACCGTCTTGAACGGTAGGTGAGCAACAGCAACATTAACACCAGTGTAAAGGCCAGGGCGAGGGCAAGCCGATTATTACTCGATTGTTGCTCCGCCAATTCTGACTGGGTTCGTAATAGCGCGTTTTCTTTACCGAGCAAATCAATGCGAGTCTGGCTTTCCAGGTTGGCGATGCGCTGTTGTTGAATCACCCGTTCCCTCACTTCAGTGTCGTCATTAAGCTGGCGCTGACTGTCGTAATAGCTTTTCAGGTACACCAGCGCCTGCTGGTATTGTTGCTGCGCTTCACTGACCTGGTATAAAACGTCAAACGCCATGACCAGGGCGGGTTGATAAACCTGAGAGGGTTGTGCTGCCAGCGCACGGCTGGCAAATGATTTTGCGTTTTCCAGTTCTCCGCGGAGCAATTCCGTTTTGGCCATCTGACTTAAAACCCTCGCGGTTAGCGCCGGATAGTTGATGGCCTGAACCCGATCAAGCTGATTGCTCAATACCTGATAAGCATCTTCAACCCTGACTTCATCGATATAGGCTTGTGCCAAGAAAGAGTGCAGCAGTGCTACCAGCATGGCTTCGTCTGCTTGTTCACAGTAACTGATCCACTCGTCGAGGACGCTTTTTAACGCGTCCAAGCGATTCTGGTTTAACAAGGCTTCTGCTAAAGCCCCACGTCCTGCACACCCCAAACGAGGGATGTCTGTGGTGTTGATCAGTTGTGTGGCATAGAACTCAGCACTCTGGTAATCGCCCAATTGGTTGTAGAAAACACTCATGGCGCCCAACACCTGGGAGCGCACTCTGACGGTGGTAATATCGCCCAAACTGCGGGTCAACGTGGTGGTGATCTCGAGCCCCTCTCGCCATGCACCTTGCAGAGAGTAAAGGTTGGTTAACAGGGCAACTGCTCTAAAATAGGTGTCACCTGAGGCTTCTTGCTCAATCCGTTTGAGCAGGCTGACCGCACTGACACTGTCGCCCTGAAAGTAGAGACTATAAGCCTTCAGGTAGCGATAATAATTAAAATCCGCTGGGTGAAGGTCGACCGGCGAAATACGATTAATGGCTTTGCTCAGGGTTGAGGGGTCAGATGAGCGTGCCGCATCTGCCTGTTCTAGCGTTTCTAACAGCGCCTGTTGCTCATCACTACGCAATACGTCTGCACTGGCGTGCATCGTAAACAATAAAGCAATGGCAAAAATAAATCTCATCAGGCAATAGCTATTTTTGATCAAAAAACGACAGTGATTATAAATCGGCGAGCGTGAAAGTCGAGGGCTTCGTCGTATTTGTTATTGAGCCCTAAAAACGACCCGGCAAGCGACACTGAATGCCGGGTCAGTTACGAGGATTAATGCAGTGAAATCTTGTCGCTGTCATCCTCATCATCTTTGTCATCGTCTTCCTGGTCGTCAGGTTCACTCGGAAAAATGATACACCAATATTTATCTTTCCCTTGTTCGGCATCCTCGATAGCCTCAGCGAGTTGCTGGGGGACGCTGAGATTGCGTCGTTGGGACGGATCACACGCCAGAGCTTCCAGTAATTGCAGTGCTGACATAATTTCGGTTCCTTCTTTCTTTGTTGTGTGGTTTGTTGTCCGTGGTGTGGCCAACCATTTCATGTTAGTGCAACTGGATGACATTGCATAGCAGTTTAATCGACCGTTTGTTGTTGATCATGAAGGGATTTCAGCTTTTCTAATACCGCGTGATTTTTTTCAGCAACCCTGGCAGGCGGTATGACCATGGTGGTTTCCTGGCTGGTTTGTGCGTCCGCCAGCTGTGACAACGGAAGCCAGGTGATTCTGGGGCCATGTATGGGTAGCGTAGGGCATTCGTATAATGCAATCTGATGGTCAGCAGGGTAATAAGCTAGCAGTTGATCGCACAAGACCTGGCGAAACGCGTTGGGGGAGCTGTACATGCCATAGGTTTTATCACCGGCGATACCTACCTGCCAGAGGATCACATAGGCGGCAGTATCGATTGCCCGGTTGTAAAACATAAACTGAGAGGCTTCATAGTGAATTGACCCCACCGAACCGGGATCAATTCCCATATCGGCATACAGACAATCCTCCGCAGATATACCAGGCTCCATGTGGGCATAGTAACCTTCCTCGCGGGCTTTACGGATCACGTCATGGGGCGGTAGGGCAAAGACGCCGGGATGACCATAGAACGCACCCACCACGTTTTTACCGGCCCGTACTTCTTGCATCATCATGTCGACCATGTCGCGATAGCTTTGACGCCGATCTTTACCGTCCTGATAACAGCTTTGCAAGCTGCGTACATCGGGATTCATTTCCATCACCCAGGCTTCAACAACAGGGTTTGACACTGCGACAAAAACGACGTCAGCTTGTGCGATGTGGTTGCGCGACAGTGGGCTCAAATGGGCGCCTAAGGTCATGCCGAGACCGACACAAACAATACTGCCACTGGATTGTGATGGGGGTTGTTGGTTCATGGGGTTCCTCTTGAGGTAAACAGCGTGTGGCGGGCATTGTCGCGCCACTGTTGTATTGTGCAGTTAAAATGACGCAGGCTGTGTTTCTGATGGCGTGATTCAGTAAAGCCCAGCGCCCTGAGTATTCGGGCCACAGTCAGGTTGTGCTCGCTGACCTGCGCAAATAACGCCGTCTTGTTAAGGTCCAGAAAAGCCACCCGCGTCAGGGCATACAGGGCTTTAGCGCCAAGACCGGAGCCATGCCAGCGCGGAAGCAGCATGATGCCCATTTCTGCTCGGTTTTGCTCAGCATCGTCCAGTAGCGTGATCAATCCCTGGAGCAGTTGGTGTTTATCGAGCAATACCCAGATGGCATTGGCAGGGTTTTTATCACATTGCATCAGCCATTTTACCCTTTTCCTGGCTTGATCTGCGCTTAGCGGGGCACTGATGTGCTGCATTACCTGTTCGCAACGAAACAAGGCTTCAGCGCCGCTCAGCGTTTTAGGCGTGGCCCGTTGGCAGCTAAGGCCATGTGGTTTAACGTTGAGCAAAAGCATGTCAGGAAGCGGCGAGTCCGTGTTTATGCAACAGCTGACACAGTAACGCTACATCTTCCTGATGGGCTCGGGGAACCGCGTGCACTGCACAGACTTTATCCGCCAACAGCACGGCGCCATGCTTGCCCTGATCGCGGTCAAAAATCGTAAAATAATTACACATAAAGGGCAGACCAAAAATGGCCTGGTTGGGCCAATGGGCTAATTTGATAAATTGGAACGCTATCTGGTCTCGAGCTGGCGCATGGGCCTGCCAAAAAGACGTTGGCGACATTGTTAATGTGATGGGCTGCCCGTCAATGTCATCGAATACAAAATGAATGTCTGGCCACAGTTCAACATCAACCAGATCGATGGGAATGCCTTTTTCCTGTCCGGTGAACTGTGCGAACGGTGCCAGCAGTTGAGCAAAATCCGGATGGTGTTTGGCCAAATCATCGATCAGAGTCTCAAACAAGGTATCTGGCAAAACAACCATTGATGCACCACTGTCGATAATTGCATTGGAGCCATAGTGGTCGAAGTGGGTACCTAGCTCAGGCGCCTCTACGGCCGGACATTCGCCCACCTGCATGCTTTTGAGTTGTACATTGTAGTATTTGTCGTCGACGACCTTCAGCGCGCGGGGTTGACCGGTAAAAACGTGGGCATGGTTGACTGCATCGCCCATTACGAATAGCCCTTGATTGAGCGGGTGCTCAGCCAGTTCCGTCGCATTGGCATTATCATGGGTATGATAAATACTGGCCCGGTGGATGTAGAAACCAAATTGATTGGCTACCATGCCGCTGGCGGTTAGTTGGGTGAAGTAGGGTGTTAATGGTTGTTTGGGGTATTCATGTAAAAACGTGCGGAATTGTTGTACATCGTCATCCTTCTGCTGATCTGTCACGAACCATGGAAACGTAACCCGCGGATCAACCTGGTTGGAGGCCAGGTAATCATGTAAATCATGGGCGATGTTGAGTTCCATAAAGCCAAGACCGAGCATGCCATCAGCCTGTGCAAAGCTGGTTTCGGATTCTTTTTTGGTGAATGCCAGGTGTACTTCCTGTAGCCGTATGTGATGCTGGCCATCTCCCAGGCTGACGTCTGTGGTGATCACAGGTCCGTACCAACCGCCCATGCCATAGACTACGTTTTGGGCCAGACTGGTAGGTGACAGTGCCTGGTCAGTGAATGGGTCATAGTCTTCCCGTTGGACGACCAGTGTGCTGCTGCCAGTGTCCAGGATCAGGTTTGCGGGTTGCTGGTTACTGCCCAGCTTTACTTCCAACGTGTAACCGCCTTTCGCGTATACGTTGGTGATAGGAAACACTCTTCGGGTGGTATTCTGCTTCACACTCATCAGCCTTCCTTGATGGCCTGTAGGCAAAGCATATCAACAGCATGGAATGATGTCGTGTGATTAATTCAGAATTTGCTGTAGACAAGAGCATTCACGCCAAAACAGCAGGGTTTGGGCGTGAATAGCGCGGGTTTAGCCTTTCGGGATCTGGATTTTCTTTTCATCACTCTGACGGAACATGATCATGACATGACCAATGACCTGCAATTTTTCTGCGTGTGTTTCGCGTACAATGGCATCCATGATCAACGACTTCTCGTCGCGATCATCGGTCGGCACTTTGACTTTGATCAGTTCGTGATGGCTCAGGGCGTTTTCGATTTCTGCCAGCACGCCTTCTGTGAGCCCGTTGCCGCCCAATTGAACGACAGGTTTCAATGAATGGGCCAGCCCTTTGAGATATTGCTTCTGCTTATTAGTTAACTTCATTAAGAACGATTTCTTACAATTAAATTTGTATTTACACGGTTGAAAAGCGTTATTCTAGCGCCATCTTGAGCATATGCCTATCAAGAAACGGTATTGAAGGAAAAAAAAGCGACTTTCGGGAAGTGTTCAACAGGAGGCACATAGGTACAAGGGCCGTCAGAGTGACGCCTTCAGAGATCGGTGCTGTGTTACGGTGTAACGATGAGAGCGGGTGTGATGCCCAGCCACAGTCCGTTGATCAATCTGCTTGTGACAAACGTAATTACACGGGATAGATGGAAAGTCGGTTTCAGCAAAAGTCCGGGCCAGAGAGGGTTCTGAGAAGGTTTTGGTAACACCCAGGTTGTAGAGATGCACTGGGCGTTTTAGCCACGATGGACGTGGTGAAAAGAGGTGTACCTGATATTTCGAAGGCCGCGGGCCACGAAGTTTATCTGGTAGCGACCGGTTTTAAACTGTAGTAGTCTTTCAAGGAAAGGCTCTACGGAGCAGATTTAAGTTAACAGAGGTTAATAGCGTTGAGCGACATGGCGAAAAATTTGATCCTGTGGTTAGTGATCGCAGTGGTATTGATGTCGGTATTCCAGAGCTTCTCACCCGGTGAGTCAAGCCAGGTACAAACCGACTACACAACCTTCATTAAAGAAGCGAACAACGGCATGATCCGTGAAGTTCGTATCGACAGTGATGCCCGTGAGATCCGCGGCAAGAAACGCACTGGCGAGACGTTCACAACGTACATTCCTTATTTTGATGAACAACTGGTTTCAGATCTGATTAAAAATGACGTGAAGATTCTGGGTAAGCCACCCGAGCAGCAGTCGTTCCTGGCCACTATCTTCATTTCCTGGTTCCCCATGTTGCTGTTGATTGGTGTGTGGATTTTCTTCATGCGCCAAATGCAGGGCGGCGGTGGCCGCGGTGCCATGTCATTTGGTAAAAGTAAAGCGCGCTTGCTGGGTGAAGATCAGATTAAGACCACCTTTGCAGATGTCGCCGGTTGTGATGAAGCGAAAGAAGACGTCGCTGAATTAGTGGACTTTCTGCGGGATCCGACCAAGTTCCAGAAACTGGGCGGGAAAATTCCCAAAGGTGTGTTGATGGTAGGTCCTCCCGGTACCGGTAAAACACTGTTGGCGAAAGCCATTGCCGGTGAAGCCAAAGTGCCATTTTTCACCATCTCCGGTTCTGACTTTGTTGAAATGTTCGTTGGTGTTGGCGCCTCTCGCGTACGTGACATGTTCGAACAGGCGAAGAAGTCTGCGCCGTGCATTATTTTCATCGACGAAATTGATGCCGTTGGTCGCCAACGGGGCGCCGGTCTGGGTGGTGGACACGATGAGCGTGAGCAGACCCTCAACCAAATGCTGGTCGAGATGGACGGCTTTGAAGGACATGAAGGCATTATTGTTATCGCTGCCACAAACCGTCCTGACGTACTGGATCCTGCGTTGTTGCGTCCAGGCCGTTTTGACCGTCAGGTGGTGGTTGGTCTGCCGGATATCCGAGGTCGAGAGCAAATTCTAAAAGTACATATCCGTAAAGTACCTGTTGCGGACAACGTAGAGCCCTCCGTGATTGCTCGCGGAACACCTGGGTTCTCAGGTGCCGATTTGGCCAACCTGGTCAATGAGGCTGCGTTGTTTGCCGCTCGTTCCAATAAACGTTTGGTCTCAATGGAAGAGTTCGATAAAGCCAAAGACAAGATCATGATGGGTTCTGAGCGTAAGTCGATGGTTATGTCCGAGGAAGAGAAGACCATGACTGCTTACCACGAGGCGGGTCACGCCATCGTTGGTCGTCTGGTGCCAGAACATGATCCGGTTTACAAGGTGTCCATTATTCCGCGCGGCAGAGCCCTTGGCGTTACAATGTACCTGCCTGAACAGGATAGGGTTAGTCACAGTAAACAACACCTTGAGAGTATGATCTCCAGTTTGTTTGGCGGACGGATAGCGGAGCAGATCATTTACGGTGATGACAAGGTCACCACCGGTGCGTCGAACGATATCGAACGAGCCACTGACATTGCCCGCAAGATGGTTACACAATGGGGCTTGTCCAGCAAAATGGGACCTATGCTGTACGCTGAAGAAGAAGGCGAAGTGTTCCTGGGTCGCAGCATGTCCAAGGCAAAGCATATGTCTGATGACACCGCGCGGGCCATTGATGCTGAAATCAAGTCACTGATTGACCGTAACTATGAGCGTGCTGAAAGTATTCTTCAAGACAACATTGATATTCTGCACGCCATGAAAGATGCGTTAATGAAGTATGAAACTATTGACGCCAAACAGATTGACGACCTCATGGAACGTCGTGACGTACGCCCGCCGGCGGATTGGGATGAATCTAAACAACGTGATGATGATTCGCCCACAGGTGGCGCGCCGGTTGGAAAAGACAACGAAGGTAAACAAGGCCCTTCAGTCGGAAAACCTGGCGACATTCCGGGTTAATTCCAAGGGTTAGGAACAAGGTCGACCGCAAACGCGGTCGACCTTTTTTATCACCTGTTAATACCGTGGACGCTTAGCTTTCATGCGCTTCAAAAACAAAACACTCTCGCTTGACCGGCCCCGCATCATGGGGATACTCAATGTAACGCCCGATTCTTTTTCAGACGGCGGCTTGTATCGCCAACGGGATGCTGCATTGTCACATGCGCAAGCCATGCTTGAGGCCGGCGCAGATTTTATCGACATTGGCGGAGAGTCAACCCGGCCAGGGGCCGCTGCTGTTTCAGAACAAGAAGAACTGGATAGGGTGATCCCAATCATCGAAGCGGTCGCCAACAACCTCGATGTGGTTGTTTCGGTGGACACCAGCAAAGCATCGGTGATGCGCGAAGCGGTTAAGGCCGGCGCGGGGCTTATCAACGACGTTCGGGCGTTACAGGAACCCGGAGCGTTAGACGCGGCTGTATCGAGCGGTGCTGCAGTGTGTTTGATGCACATGCAGGGCCAGCCACGCACGATGCAGACTGACCCTCATTACACGGATGTCACCAATGATGTGATGCAGTTTCTGCAACAACGCATGGTTGCTTGCGAAAAGTCTGGAATGAGTCGTGATCGCTTAATGGTTGACCCCGGTTTTGGTTTTGGCAAAACCCTGGAGCACAACTATCAGTTGCTGGCAGACCTGCCTTTGCTGCATCGCCTGGGTGTCCCTTTGTTGGTTGGCATGTCGCGGAAATCCATGATTGGACAGTTACTGAACAGACAGACCGAAGATCGATTGGCAGGTAGCCTTGCGGCCGCTACAATTGCGGCTATGTATGGTGCACACATCATTCGTGTGCACGATGTAAAAGACAGTGTAGATGCTGTGAAAGTGGTAAACGCACTCCCACATAAGGATAACGTATAATGGGTTCACGCAAATATTTCGGTACCGATGGCATTCGAGGCAAAGTCGGTGAGACCGCTATCAATCCGGAGTTTGTCACCAAGTTGGGCTGGGCAGCCGGTAAAGTACTGGCGGGTCAGGGCACCAATAAAGTATTGATCGGTAAGGATACCCGCATTTCGGGATATATGCTGGAATCCGCCCTGGAGGCTGGCCTTTCTGCGGCCGGTATCAACATCGGCTTACTGGGTCCAATGCCGACACCTGCCATCGCCTATCTGACCAAAACGTTTCGTTCCGAAGCCGGTATCGTGATTTCCGCGTCGCATAACCCTTACTACGACAATGGCATCAAATTTTTCTCAGCTGACGGGTTCAAGCTTGATGACGATATTGAACTGGCCATTGAACGCCAGATGGAAATGCCAATGGTCTGTGTGGCTTCAGATAAGCTGGGTAAAGCGTATCGTATAGATGACGCCGCAGGGCGCTACATTGAATTCTGTAAAGGCACATTTCCTTCCGACCTGTCCCTCAAAGGCATGAAAATCGTGGTCGATTGTGCCCATGGTGCGACCTACCATATCGCGCCAAATGTATTGTCAGAACTCGGTGCGGAAGTGATTGAGATCGGCACCAAACCTAACGGCCTGAACATCAATGAAAAGGTCGGTGCGACATCGATGAAGGCGGCCAGGGATGCGGTTCTTGAGCATCAGGCTGACATGGGCTTTGCCCTCGATGGTGATGGCGACCGTATTATGATGGTCGATCACCTGGGTAATGTCATCGATGGTGACCAAATTATCTACATTATCGCCCGTGATGCGCTCAAGTCGGGTCGTCTCAATGGTGGTGTTGTGGGTACTCAAATGAGTAATCTCGGCCTTGAGCTGGCATTAAACAAGCTGGGCATTGCGTTTGTGCGCAGCAAAGTGGGCGACCGCTATGTGATGGAAAAACTGCAAGAGCGCGGCTGGGCTATAGGCGGAGAGAATTCCGGCCATGTATTAAACTTGAACGTGGCGTCAACCGGAGACGGCATTGTTGCCGGTCTGCAGGTGCTAACGGCGATGTTGCGGGCGGATATGAGTCTGCACGAACTGAGCAAAGGGCTGGATATGTTCCCGCAAACGTTAATCAACGTACGTTTTGCCGACAGTGCCGACGATCCTCTCAAACATGTCGATGTTGAAGCCGCAGTAAAAACGGCGGAAGGGGCATTGGGCAAAGAAGGACGTGTACTGTTACGCAAGAGTGGCACTGAACCATTGATACGAGTGATGGTAGAAGCGCATCAGGAGTCGCTCAGTATTCAGTGGTCTGAGCATATTGCTGAGGTTGTGCGCAAAGTAGCCAGTTAAACACCGCGAGGCGGGTATTTTACTAATATCCGCTTGTATAATGTGGTTCGGTTAGTTAATATCTCGCCCGCTTTTCGCTGGGCTAAGGATGCAAAGGTGAACAATAAACGCCGTCCCTTGGTAGCTGGGAACTGGAAAATGAACGGAAGCGCTGGGCTGGCCGAATCAATGCGGTCAACCTTCGCAACGGCGCAACTGAACAAGGTTGATGTTGCTGTATGTCCACCGTTTGTCTTTTTACATGCGTTGGCAGATGCCAATGTTGCCCTGGGTGCACAGACACTGAGCGAGTATGAAAATGGCGCTCACACTGGCGAAATTTCGGCGCAGATGCTTAAGGCGTTAGACTGTCAGTATGTGATTGTTGGCCATTCTGAGCGTCGCGCTGACCAGCATGAATCTAACGGTCTGGTTGCCGACAAAGTTGCGATGGCACTGGCGGCAGAGGTCACTCCCATCTTTTGTGTGGGTGAACCGGAAGATATCCGCGACAGTGGTAATCTGTATGAGTACCTGGCCGCGCAAATCGATGCGGTTGTTTCGCATGTCGGCATTGATGCTTTTGAACATATGGTGGTCGCTTACGAACCCATTTGGGCGATCGGCACGGGTAAAACAGCAAGCCCGGAACAAGCGCAGGATGTTCATCGTTTTATTCGTGAACACCTCGCAAAAAATAACCCAGCTGTTGCTCAAGGGTTAAGAATTTTATACGGCGGTAGTGTTAAAAGCAGTAACGCTGCCGAGCTGTTCGGTCAACCGGACGTTGATGGTGGACTGATCGGGGGAGCCAGTTTGGATCCCGAAGAATTTTTGCGAATTTGCCAGGCGGCAGATTCCTGAATGCGAAGCTAGAGGCTTAACATGTTTTACGAAGTATTGATTGTTGTATATCTCATCGTCGCACTGGCGCTGATTGGTATGGTACTGATCCAACAGGGCAAGGGTGCTGACATGGGCGCATCGTTCGGTGGTGGCGGTTCCAACACCGTATTTGGCTCTGGTGGTTCAGGTAACTTCATGACCCGCACGACGGCTGTCCTGGCTACGTTGTTTTTCTTGATCAGCCTGATCTTGGGTAACATGACTGCCAGCACCGAAAAAGCCGTTGATGAATGGCAGAATCTTGAGGTTCCTGCAGAACCGCAACCGGCCACTGGTGATGTACCTGCGCAGGAAGAAACCCCTGCGGCGACAGACACAGACGTACCAAACTAATTAACGATTTTGCGGAAGTGCTGAAATTGGTAGACAGGCAGCGTTGAGGTCGCTGTGTGAGCAATCACGTGCGGGTTCAAGTCCCGCCTTCCGCACCATAAAATAAACCCGGCTTTGGCCGGGTTTTTTTATGTACACAGCGGACTTGAAGCCAAGACAGCGGGTTCACGAGCGCTGCCGGGAGCAGCGCCGAACGTCGTCGCCAGACGACGGTCAGGCTAGACGTTAATCGGAGTGTCGTCGCATTGATCCCGCGTCACTGTCTGTTTGTCCCTTCCTGTGCACCTTTTGAGCAATAGGGGCTGTTACTTTTGCTAAACAGCCGTATGCTAAACCATTCGTTATCGTATGGAGTGAACCAGGGTGCGTTGCATTTACATCATAATGTGGGTCGTCTTGCTCTGTGGGTGCGGCGGTGGAGGTAGCTCTGAGGAGCAAGGGCCCGTCCGGCAGGTGCCGGTCAACACGACCCCGCAAAGTGACGCTTTTTCACACCTGACCCCTCAGCAGGCGGGGATCGACCCCACGGCACTACAAACCGCTTTTGACAGTGCCCAGACACTCACCGCGCTGCGCTCGCTATTGGTGCTAAAAGACGGGGCTCTGGTCGCCGAAGCCTATTACAACGGTCAATCCGCTGCTTCACTACACCATGTTCGCTCAGTGACGAAAACCGTTGCCGCCTTGGTGGTAGGAATCGCGCTGGAAAAAGGGGTTATAGACAGTCTCGACGTGACGGTGGGCGAGGTCCTATGGCAAGCGTACCCAGACATGTCAGCTGAGGTGGCGGGCATACGAATACTGGATTTACTCACCATGCGCAGTGGTTTTACCTGGGATGAAGACGATGGCAGCTTGTTTGTCACCTGGAGCCAAAGCCAGGACCCGGTGAACTTTTTACTGTCTCGTCCGTTGGCAGAAACGCCTGGCACGACGTTCAACTACAACTCAGCAGCGGTGCATTTGTTGTGGGTTATGTTGGATACGTTAATGAACGGCAATATTGATGCCTTTGTTCAACAACACCTGTTCGAACCATTGGCGATCGATCACGTTGCATGGGAGCGTCTCGCAGACGGCCGTGTAAACGGTTCTGCCGGGCTGCAATTAAGGGCTGCTGACATTGCCAAACTTGGCGTCTTGCTGGCTGCAAAAGGGACCATTAACATCACCGGACAACCACGGCGTATCGTTTCAGAAGCGTGGATCCAGCAAATGGCCCAATCTCATGTGTCGTTCTCCGGCCCATCAGGGAATTATGGCATCGACGGATATGGTTATTTATGGTGGTTATCCAATCAACGGGAGAACCCCCATCAGGTCGCTGCAGGGTGGGGTGGACAGTACATTTTTACCCGCAGTGAAGGGCAATGGGTGATTGTTGCAACGAACCGCTACGATGTGAGTGCAAGCCAGGCCCAGCAACAGAGTGATGCAACCGGAAAAACCGTCATGAACGGGATTGTTGCCGCAATTGAAGACCCGTAAAAGGAGTGTGTATGCCGATAAGCAGTGTGTTGGACTATCTGCTGAGTAAACCTGACAGTGAGCAATGCTACCCGTTTGGGCCAGACGTTGCGGTGTTTAAGGTGGGAGGGAAGATGTTTGCAACCCTGTCCAGTGACAAAGACGGGCAGGCCAGTGTTAATCTCAAATGTGAACCTCATCAGGCGCTGTTATTGCGGGAGTTATTCCGCGCCGTTGTCCCTGGTTACCACATGAATAAGAAACACTGGAATACGGTCACCATCGACGGTTCTGTGCCAGCAGGCGAGGTCCAACGGATGATAGATCATTCTTATGCACTGGTGGTGAGTTCGCTTAAAGTGGCTGACCGAAAACGGTTGGTTTCGGTATACGGAGAAGAACAACTCGGGTTGGACAAACTGTGATCTCAGAGGCTTTGTAACCGCTGCAAAGTGGCCGTTTTTAAAGGCAATTAGTCAAATATCGGGGTAAATTTCACTGTCTCTTCCTTGCATCTGCCGTTATACTATGCGCCGCGTTTAAAAGCGAAAATAAAACATTTGAAAGGATTAATAGTGACTCCTATTACTAAAACTTTTCAGTATGGACAGCATACTGTAACTCTGGAAACCGGTGTAATTGCACGTCAGGCCACTGCTGCTGTAATGGCAAGCATGGACGACACTGCAGTACTGGTAAGTGTGGTGGGTAAAAAAGAAGCCAAACCCGACCAGAGCTTCTTCCCTCTGACAGTGAACTATCAGGAAAAAACTTATGCTGCGGGTAAAATTCCCGGCGGTTTTTTCAAGCGTGAAGGTCGCCCGTCAGAAAATGAAACATTGATTGCCCGTCTGATCGACCGTCCTATCCGTCCACTGTTCCCGGAAGGGTTCATGAACGAAGTACAGGTTGTGATCACCGTGGTATCCGCCAACCCTGACATTCCTACCGACATCATTTCGATGATTGGTACGTCTGCCGCATTGGCAATTTCCGGTATCCCGTTCAGTGGCCCAATCGGTGCCGCTCGTGTCGGATACAAAGACGGACAATACCTGCTGAACACCCTGGCATCAGAGCAACCCGAGAGTCAATTGGACCTGGTGGTTGCCGGCACTGAAAGTGCTGTTCTGATGGTTGAGTCAGAAGCCGACATCCTGTCTGAAGAAACCATGCTTGGCGCGGTTATGTTCGGTCATGAGCAAAGCCAGACCGTCATCAACGCGGTTAAAGAGTTCGCTGCAGAAGTGGGCACCGAGCGTTGGGACTGGCAGCCTCCTGCGCAGAACACTGATCTGAAAGCCAAGATCAAGGCTCTGGCAGAAGCTGATATGACTGCTGCGTACCAGATTTCCGACAAGATGGCGCGTAAAGACGCTGTCACTGCAGTGACAGAAAAAACCGTTGCAGCATTGCTTGAGGAAGATCCTGAGCTGGATACTGGCGAAGCCAACGAACTGTTGCACGAGTTGGAAAGTGACGTTGTGCGTTCTCGCATTCTGGCCGGTCAACCCCGTATCGACGGTCGTGAACCGGATATGATCCGTGCACTTGACGTAAATACCGGTATTTTGCCGCGTACTCACGGTTCAGCCTTGTTTACCCGTGGTGAAACACAGGCACTGGTAGCGGCGACATTAGGTACCGAGCGTGATGCGCAGATGATTGATGAATTGTCGGGTACCACCAACAGCCGCTTCATGCTGCACTACAACTTCCCTCCTTACTGTGTGGGCGAAACCGGCATGATCGGTTCTCCTAAGCGTCGTGAGATTGGTCACGGTCGTTTGGCTAAGCGCGGCATCCAGGCGGTTATGCCGTCGATGGAAGAATTCCCGTACGTCGTACGTGTGGTATCTGAAATCACCGAATCCAACGGTTCATCGTCCATGGCTTCTGTGTGTGGTACCTCGTTGGCATTGATGGATGCTGGTGTACCGATTAAAGCATCCGTTGCCGGTATCGCGATGGGCCTGGTGAAGAGCGATGACAATTTTGTGGTTCTGTCTGACATCCTGGGTGACGAAGATCACTTGGGTGACATGGACTTTAAAGTTGCCGGTACCAGCGAAGGTGTTACCGCACTGCAAATGGATATCAAGATCGAAGGTATCACTCAGGAAATTATGCAAGTTGCATTGAAGCAGGCTAAAGAAGCCCGCTTGCACATCCTGGGTGTTATGGATCAGGCTATCAGCGGTCACCGTGAAGAGCTGTCTGATTTCGCACCGCGTATTTACACCCTGAAAATTGATCAGGATAAGATTCGCGACGTTATCGGTAAAGGCGGCGCTATGATCCGTTCTATCACCGAAGAGTCTGAAACCAACATCGAAATTGAAGATGATGGCACCATTAAGATCTTCGCTACCGAACTGGCCAAAGCTGAAAAAGCGATCGAACGCATTGAGCAGGTAACTGCTGAAGTGGAAGCGGGTAAAACCTACCACGGCAAAGTTACCCGTATCGTTGACTTCGGTGCTTTCGTTGAGGTGTTGCCAGGTAAAGAAGGCCTGGTACACATTTCTCAAATCGCTCACGAGCGAGTCAATAAAGTGTCTGACTACCTTGAAGAAGGTCAGATGGTTGATGTAAAAGTGATGGAAATTGACCGTCAGAACCGTGTGCGTTTAAGCATCAAAGAACTGTTGGAAAAGCCACAGGCTGCTGACAACAGTGACAATCAGGAATAATCGGGTTTATCCCGTGTAAAAAGGGAGCTTCGGCTCCCTTTTTTGTCATTGCGAAACGGAGCGTTAATAATGAACCAACAAACAGCAATCGAAATTGAAGCCGCAACCTTCAGGCGCTTCTTAAAGCATCTGGATGACAACAAGGATGTGCAAAATATCGATTTGATGATACTGGCCGATTTTTGCCGAAACTGCCTGGCCAAGTGGTATAGTGCAGAAGCAAAGGAGCGTGGTGAAGATATAGACTACGAAGCGGCCCGGGAGCGCATTTACGGGATGCCCTACAGTGAATGGAAAGACAACTATCAATTGCCGGCAACAGAACAACAAATGCAGCAGTTTGAAGCCCGTCAACAAGCCAAGAAAAAAGGCAACCCGTAGGTTGCCTTTTTTGATCCGGCGGGAATTATCAGAACGCCGCTAATTCTGATCGCATTCTACGACTTTATTGCGTCCGGATTGCTTTGCACTGTACAACGCTTTGTCGGCCAGATTGACCAGTTCATCCAGTAAGGTTTCATTGGTGAGGTGAGCGACACCCACACTGGTGGTCAGTGTTAACGGGCCTTTGGGAGTGTCAATGTGCAGGTCAGCGATTTCCTGGCGCAACCGATCGGCGGTTTGCATCGCTTCTTCTTTGCTACCACATAACAGCAAGGAGAATTCTTCTCCGCCGATACGGCCGAACACATCGGAATCCCTTAATTTAGAACCGATAGCTGTTGCAAAGGCGCGCAAGGCTTCGTCTCCCATAACATGACCGAAATTATCATTGATGCTTTTGAAATGGTCGATGTCAAACATCAATAAGCTAAAGGTGATGTCACTGGTTTTGCAACGCTGTAGCAAGCGTTCAGATTCGGCAAAGAAGCTACGCCGGTTTCGGGTACCGGTCAGGGCGTCTGTGCGGGCTTCCTGTTCTGCTTTGTGTTTGGCTTGTTCAAGATCACGGGTGCGTTCCATGACAAGCTCCTCCAATTCCGCTTTGGAGCGCTCCAGGTGTTCGGTGTAACGCTGCTCAGCACGGTCCTTTTGGCGTCGTAAACCGCGCACTTTTACGCCCATGGCTGCCATGATGACGACCATCTCGGTGTAGCTTGCAAATGGCGGCCAGTAGTAGTTAAAAAAGTTGTGTTCTACCAAACCTATATCGCGCAAGGCCTGAACAACAAGGCCTATGACCAGAAAACTCCAGGCCAACGCGAAAACCGCTGCCTCTTTGGAACCCTGGATCCAGCGACGAATACCAATCACTGACATCACCGGATACAGCAGTAAAGCGATGGTGATGGAAACGACGGTAAGGGTGGTGAGTTTAAAGATGGCGCAGACAAACAGAAAAATCGCGTTTGCCATCATCAGCAGCAACACCCAATCTAAGCGCGGGGTGTGCTCTTTGGTTTGCAGGAAGTTGCGTGCAAACAACAAACCGAAAAATATCGTGATGGCCCCGGTCATTGACATGTAGCTCCAATGGAACCCCGTGGTCAGAATAAACTGATGGGTGAAGCCCAGTATGGTTGCCCACGCGGTGATTTTTGACAATGAATAGAACGAGTAGATGTAGAAAAACCGTTCACCGGTTGCGATACCACCGACAAAGGCAAATATTGACATCAGGAAGAAGCCACCGAGCAAAAACGCAATCGCACTGGTTTCGATGGTTTGGGTGGCGCGCAGGTGGTTTGGCTCCCATACGCGCAATGCCGGAAAGGTAAAACCCATGCCATCGGAGATGTACTTGATGTAATAGACACGGCTCTGGCCGGCAGGAATCTGGGTTTCGAACACAAACCGATGGTGTGGATACTGCCGTGTACTAAAAGGCTTGCGCAGGGATAAATCGGCAATTTGCTCAAACATGCCGGCATTGTTGCCTTGTGCAAACGCCTGGATCCCAATCACCTGATGATCAACATACTCCAGGTGCAGGGTCAGTGGAGTGCGTTCGGTGTTGTGCAGTGTAAAGCGAGCCCACACGGCACCCTGACGCAATCCGGTCGACCCTTTGCTGGACAAGGGTGAAAATTCGCCGTTGTGCCATGCCGTGTCTGCTTGTTGCACGGTCAGTTCATTGCTCGGGTCAAACCACACGGACATGTCATTGATGGTGCTGTCGCCATCACTGTGACGATTGACATCAACCGAGGCGAAAGTGTCTGTGCTAGCCAGTACACTCAACAGCAGCAATATGGGTGTAGCTATCTTCTTGATAGTAAACATGAAATGCTGGAATTCTTGTTTTACATGCATGATACTTCAGTGGAATAAAAAATTTACCCGTCGGTCTAACGTCGGCTGTGTCGTGAAGAAAGACCGTCAATCCAGGGTAACAATGACTGATAATGTGCTGTAGCGTACAGGAGAAGGGGCGTTTTGCCTATGAAAAAGACAGGCCTTAAAGGACGTGCAAGGGGCATTTTTAAGTGCGTAATCAGCGCTGGGCTCGTTTGTGCCGGGTTTGTGCTACTGGTCGGATGTAACAACAATACCGAGGTCGAAACACAAGCGGTGGACTTCCACCGTGTGCATTGGTACGCAAAACGTGCAAATGCAGCTTATGATGACCCGGCTGCGATCAGGGAAGCTTTTCCGGATACGGTGCACGTGGCGACGGTTGAAGGTATCGATGTACAGTACTTTATCGAGCACCCGAATGCACAACAACAAATCATTAGTATCAGAGGGACTTATAACCTCGACAACGCGAAAGAGGACGCCGAATACTTACAGTCGTTTAACTCGACATTGGGTATATACGTTCATGACGGCTTTGATCGTGACGCGCAAAAGGTTCTTGATGATCTTCGGCCGTTCCTGCAAGCCGATCGCGAGGTGGTACTGACCGGCCATTCGTTGGGCGCAGCCATTTCTACGTTACTGATGATGTACCTGGATAAAGAGGGCTTCAGGGTGGCGCCATCAATCAATTTTGGCCAGCCGAAAGTGACAGACAAAGCCGGGATTGAAAAATATGCGCACCTCAGATTAATGCGTGTGGTTGATGAAAATGATGTTGTCCCTCTGTTACCGCCGCTCAGCGTACTTGACTCTTTACATGGTGCGTATGCGCACATGGGAACTGAAGTGATTCTGCTAGAGGGAAAATTTTACGTCTACGAAGACATGCATTTACAGCGTTTAACCCATGCAGAGTCATTCTGGGACAATATTACCGACGTCAGTGTAAAAGCGCATTTTATGAAACATTACCTGCACAACATTAACAGTAAGTTGCACCGGTCGGAACCGATCGCCTACGCACAGCGCAAACAATACATCGACAATTAATCATCAACAGGCAAACAATAACAATAACAGCCTAAGGGGAACTACAATGCGGTCTTTTCTGGATTGGATAGGGGATACATGGGATGCATTCTGGCGGGTCATAAAACGCATGGTCATGGCGTTCGTGGGGTGGATAGTCAGGATCTGTAAGGCCATCTTTGGTGTATGGCGCGCCATAGGCCCTCGCTGGTTCAGACGCTCGCTGGCGACTGTCACGATTGGTGTGTTGATTTACCACGCACTGACTGTGTTTCTGGCGCCTAATCTGACCCAGGAGTCGGTGCACCGAGTGGTGTACTTAAACGGCGGGTGGAGTGATGAGCAACGGCAAACCTATTATCACACGCCGCAGGGCACGGAGCTGCTTGGCTTACGCTATGACTGGCTGGTAAACCTCGAATTGCCTTTGTCTCATGAACGTCTGGCCAGTGAGACCAACATGCGCGGGTGGGGGTTCATTGTTGATCCGGCACAGCGTCCCAGCGCACGAAATCCCGGAAACCTACCGGTAGGGTTCAGTCAACACATCGATCCCATTAGCGGTGAGCAGAAGCTGGATCTGGGTTGTGCAATGTGTCACACCGGCGAACTGCACTATCAAGGCGTCGCATTGCGAGTCGATGGCGGGCAGGCAATGCAGAGCGTGCCAACGGCAAAGCGCGGCGAGTTTATCACCACCTTGGCAGCCGCTTCGCTGGAAACCTATTTTAACCCTTGGAAATGGTCACGCTTTGCTACCCGAATGGTGGGTCAGGATGATGAGGCAGAAGGTGTACTTCGGGATGAGTTCTGGGCATACATCAAACAAATGCTGGGGTTTATGAAAGGACCTGGGGCGCCACAGTGGTATCCCGTTGAAGAGGGGCGTGGGCGTACCGATGCGGTAGGACGTATTGCCAATGTGGTATTCGGATATGATCTCGACGTGCCTGACAATTATCGTAAGGCCGATGCGCCTGCCAGTTATCCGTTTGTATGGGATATCTGGCGTTTCGACTGGGTGCAATATACCGGTTTCACTAACCAGGCGATGGCGCGCAACGTAGGCGAAGCATTGGGGGTGTTGGCGCCGATTAAACTGGTTGATGCACAAGGAAACCTGATCCGCGGGAAGGATTTTGGAGAGACCCTGGTGGATGTTGATGGTATGCATTGTGTAGAAGGTGTTCTGCGGTCGCTTGAGCCACCACGATGGCCTGCTGAAGTGCTCGGCAACATCGATATCGAACGAGCCCGGCAGGGCAAAGAACTGTTTGGCGACCGGTGTCAGCATTGTCATGGTCCACATACCTCGGCTCCTTATGACTGGCCGGTTGCTGCAAAAGCCGGTGACAATCCTGCAAATCAGATTGATGTCAACTGGCAGTGGGATATGGCCGGTGATATCAGCTACGATGACAAGGGCAATCCGGTGCGTAAAGACTGGCGCGAACAAATCTGGTCGATTCCTTGGATCAGTACCCAAACAGTCGGAACCGATGCCAAGCTGGCGAACAACTTCATGGACAATACCTACGACGCCACCAAAGTGTTGGCCGGTGCCCCGCCTGTTAATGCGGGCAACGGACTTGAAGTGCTCCTCAACCGTTTGGTGCCAACCCTTTACCAGCGTTGGTCGGTACCTGAACAGGACATTGCCGAATACGATGGTATGAATGTGCCATTTAGGATAACCAATCGTCGTGGCTATAAAGCCAGACCGCTGCATGGTGTGTGGGCCACACCCCCGTTTTTACACAATGGATCAGTGCCAACGATTTACGATTTGCTGTCACCGCTTCGGGCGCGGCCAAGCACGTTCTATGTGGGGAACCGTGAATATGATCCGGATAAATTAGGTTATCGGAGCATACCGGGGCCGGGCAGCTTTAAACACGACACGCGCATTGCTGGCAACCACAATACCGGTCACTTGTTCACCGACGTCCAGATGCCTGGACGTATCGGAAAACTGCTGAGCGAGCAGGAGCGTCTGGCGCTGCTTGAATACCTCAAAGTGATGGGCAACCCCGATTACAGTGATGCCTTGGGCGGAGATCCGTTGAATTGGGCCCAGTATCCGAAGGCACCTGTTGATCCAACGTTGGAAGCCAGTTGTAAGGCTAGTTTGCAACAGCATGTGTCTCAACAGTGGAGGCATAACCATGGCTAAATCTATGCTGCTCGGAATGTTGACGTTGAGCCTCAGTACGGCGGGATTTGCCCAGGAGCCCGATGCAACCCACAAGGGCATTAACGATAGCATCGAGCAACACTGGGGAATGGAAATCTCCCAGCAAGAAATCGATGCGATCAATCAGGCAATGTCGTTAGGGCGGGAAATCTCCAGGCGTGCAGAAAAAATTAACGGATTGCCTTACCGACGGGACGCCCACGCCAAAGCGACCGGGTGTTTACGTGCAACCTTTTCGGTCAATGGCGATATACCCGCTCAGTATCAACACAGTATTTTTTCTGTGCCGGGCCAGGAGTATCAGGCCTGGATCCGCTTTTCTAACGGTGATATGACGGTGCAGGCAGACAGTAAACCTGATGCCAGAGGCATGGCCATCAAAGTGGTGGGCGTAAAGGGGAATAAAATCGCGCCTGAGTTTGAGGGACCTGCTGCACAGGACTTTATCATGACCAACACCCCGGCGTTTTTTAACCGCAACGTGTTTGATTATGTAGAAGACATGCATTATCTGGCCAAGTTGCAGCGCACACGCTATTTCATCAGCTTGTTTCCACCCCGTCTGCACCCGCGGCTTTTTTACCGGGCAATCCAGACCGTGTCCAAAACCATAGCCACACCCTTGCAGCCCCAGTATTACTCGATGCTGCCTTATCGTATTGGACAGTCAGTGGTCAAATTCTCCGCGAAAGCCTGCCCGGGGATGGTACTTGACGATAAGGTCGATACCTCTGACAAGGATTTTCTGACCACCAATATGCAGCAGCATTTGTTGCGCAAAGGGGCCTGTTTCGACGTAATGTTTCAGGACAAAGTCCCCGGGGCAAACATGCCGGTCGATGATGCTTCGGTTATTTGGTCAGAGAAAGACTCACCGTTTGTACCCGTAGCCAGAGTGATGATACCGCCACAGTTATTTACGTCGGAAAATCAGCAACAGTTTTGTGAAAACCTGTCGATGAATCCGTGGCACGGCGTGGGTGAATGGGAACCTCTGGGCAGTCTGAATCGAGCGCGGCGAGTCGTGTATCAGGCGGTGTCCGCTTATCGACATCAGCAAAACGATGCCAGTGTCGCTACACCCACCGATTGGTGCCTGCCCGGTGAGCCTGACTGTAACCCGTTAAAGGATATCATTCACAGCAAACCCGAATGGCCTCTGCCGCGGTGTTTTGACAGCCTGACGCAACCGTTGGATGATAAACCCCGTGAGAGTCATTGCGAAAGAGTAGATAAGTGATGCTAAAACGCGTTTTCATATTGCTATTACTCGTTCTATCGGCGGCGCTGATGTGGGCGTATCAAGCCGATATTCCAGTCGAAACGCTGAAAAGTAAATACACCACTGAAGCGTCGGCGTTTGTGAATGTGATGGGGGTTGAAACCCATTATCGCAAAGAAGGCAAAGGGCCTGCGATAGTCCTTTTGCACGGTACCGCATCATCGTTACATACCTGGGATGGGTGGGCGAGCAATTTGTCCCAAGATCACACCGTTATTCGATTGGATTTGCCCGCGTTTGGTTTGACCGGGCCAAACCCCGATTCCGATTACAGCCTTCGCTACTACCGCTCGTTTCTCCATCAATTTTTGTCCACACTGGGTTATTCGCAGGTAATTCTGGCCGGCAATAGTTTAGGCGGGGGCATTGCCTGGGATTACGCGTTACATTACCCACAACAGGTTGAGCGGCTAATTTTGGTCAATACTGCAGGGTACCCGCAAGCCGAGTTGCCTCGTGCCTTGAGACTGGCCCGAAATCCGTTAACGGCTCCGCTGCTCGAATTCCTGACGCCAAGGGCGTTGGTTGCCCGCAATGTTCGTGAGGTCTATGGTGAACCCCAGCGAGTGACTGACGAACAAATCGACCGTTACTGGGACATGTTATTGCGCGAGGGCAACCGACATGCCTTTGTGGTTCGTGCCAATACCACCTATAACTATGCTGTGGATCGCTTACCAGAACTGTTGATGCCTACATTCATTCTGTGGGGGAGCGAGGATCGCTGGATTGCACCCCAAAATGCGGCACGTTTTGGCGATACTATCCAATCCGCTTCCGTCAGGGTTGTGGAAGGAGCAGGGCATATTCCAATGGAAGAAAGACCTGAAGAAACGGTGCGGATGGTGCGGGAATTTTTACGTACCGAGCCTCCGTTATTAAAACTGTAAACAGGAACCGTCATGGTACATAAGACCCACCTCAGTTTGTCGGAATGGCTCAATGGTGCCCCCTGGGACATTGAACAATTCTACCAACAGTATTCGGCATCCGGGCTTGGTGATGCACCGCGCACGGTTGAGGACTTTTCGGTGCTTTTGGCAGAACTGCAACAGCATCCCTTGGTACGTCGTCGACAGGTGGGTAGCAGTTATCTTGGACAACCGCTGTGGTTGTATTCCATTGGTCAGGGGCCTATTTCCGTGTTTGCCTGGAGCCAGATGCACGGCAATGAACCGGTTTCCACCGCGGCGTTGCTGGACGCTGTGTGTATGCTACTGAACGACGAAGAAGACACGCTGTGGAAAGACTGGTCGCGACTGATGACGTTTCATTTTTTGCCGATGTTAAATCCTGATGGCGCTGATGCAAATACCCGCCACAATGCACAAAGCATCGACATTAACCGGGATGCCTCAGCGCTACAGAGCCCCGAAGGCCGGGTGTTGCATCAGTGTTTACTCAATCTGAAGCCAGATTACGCGTTTAATATGCACGATCAATCCCGTTTTTATACTGCCCAAGGTAGCGGGTTACCGTCTGTGATGGCTGTACTGACGCCGCCTGCCAATAGTGGCGGTACCGTAACGCCTGCCCGGGCCCGTGCTGCAAGGGTTCTGAGCCATGTGTTAGGTTACCTGCCCAGCAGTTTACAGGACTATTTGTCCCGTTATCGTAGCCCCTACTCAAGCCGCGCGTTTGGTGACTTTGCTTCCAGCAAAGGGATAAGTTGTATGCTACTGGAATCCGGTTATTTGGGCGGTGATCAAACCCGGTCAGTACCACGAAAAGTCGTTGCCATGACTGTGTTAGCGGCGCTGGACGGTATCCTTACCTACCATCACGACAATGACGTGAATTACCGCGACGATGCCTATTGGCAATTACCATTGAATGTCGATGATGAGCGGGTGGATGTATTGATTCAGCATTTGCAGGTCGCGCCTGACGGGAGCGAAAATTTTGCCGTTGATGTCGGCATTAACCGCTCGGATGTCAGCCCCAATGGTGTTGTTGATATCGGTGATTTACGTCATCTCAATGGTTTCGTTGGTATTGATGCGCGGGGATTGTCGTTCCGTGCTGCTGAAAAAGTAACATTGGATGAGCCTGTAACACTCAGCCAGGAAACCTACCTTGAATATCTGCGCCAGGGGCAGGGCCTGTTTTGTGGCGAGTCATCGTTGCTAAACAACACCAGTGGCTGGCCTGCAATCTGGCAGCAGAAAACGGGCTCAGACGCCAGTGTCAGCGGTCCGACGCTGGGCAACCAACAGGTCTGGTTTATTGCCAATAAATCCCTTCGCTACGCTGTGCTGGGTGATACGGTGATCGACCTTGAACGGGGAGAGAGTCTGAATCAGTATATTTAGGTTGTGATCTTGCACGTCATTTGCGAGCATTGCGGCTTCATAATTGTTGAGTTTTCTCGCGTTAAAAAGGAATTTCTGCTGCCATGTTGCTGCTGATCACCTACGTTGCGATTGCACTGGGTTTCTCGTTTTTGTGTTCTGTTGCTGAGGCGGTCATCCTCAGTGTTTCATCGGCTTTTATTTCCGTTGCCAAAGAAGAGGGGCGTGGTTACGGGGAGCTACTGGCCAATCAAACACAGGACATTAATCGTCCGTTGTCTGCCATCCTTACTTTGAATACGATTGCCCATACGATGGGTGCGGCCGGTGCTGGCGCGCAAGCCGCGGTTGTGTTTGGCGATGCGTATCTGGGTATCGCATCAGCGGTACTGACATTATTGATCCTGGTATTGTCAGAAATCATTCCAAAAACACTGGGTGCAACCTATTGGCGCCAACTGGCCCCTAGCGTGGCTTATTTTCTGCACTACCTTACTTGGCTCTTGGGCCCGTTTGTGTGGTTGGCTCAATTCCTCACCCGTGGTTTTAAGGAAGACAGCCCATTGCGAGGTCTTAGTCGTGGAGAGTTGCAGGCCATGGCGGCATTGTCCAAAGAAGAAGGGCAAATCGCTGAACACGAAGCGGTATTGTTACACAGCCTGCTAAATCTGGATGCGTTGCGGATAAAAGATGCGATGACCCACCGAACGGTGGTGTTTTCCTTACCAGAAACCCTCAGTGTCGAAGCGTTTTTTCATAAACACCAGGACACGTCTTTTTCACGCATTCCGGTGTATGAGAACAACGAGCCGGAGCATATCAGTGGGTTTGTTTTAAAATCCGATTTGCTACTGGCCCACGCTCGGGGTAACGGCGATAAGCCGTTGTCTGCGTACCGTAAAGACATGAGTACGTTGTTGGCTTCGATGCCACTGAGAAACAGCTTTGACTATTTCACCAAAAACCGTGTGCATATGCTGCTGGTTGTTGACGAATACGGCGGTCTTGAAGGGATTTTGACCTTAGAAGATCTGTTGGAAACCTTGTTGGGCATCGAAATTGTCGATGAGACCGATAAAGCCACCAGCATGAAAAAGCTCGCCCGCATGATGATGCGTCGTCGGGAGAAATCCCGTATGCAAGCCACCCCAGAGCAGTAATTAGCATGAATCCATCGACTGGCCCAGGGCCATTGTTACAATGTTTGCATCTGTCCAAACACTATCAGGAAGACGCGTCCCGCGTTGAAGTGTTAAAGGACGTTGAATTCGAAATGGGGCGCGGAGAAAAAGTGGCCATTCTTGGCAGTTCCGGCTCCGGTAAAAGCACCTTGCTGCATATTCTTGGCGCACTGGACCAGCCTTCTTCCGGTCAGGTTTTGTTTGATGGTGAAGATATCTTTAGCTTCAATGAGAAGCAGCGTGCAGCGTTTCGTAATCGCTCACTGGGATTTATATACCAGTTCCATCACCTGTTGCCGGAATTCAGTGCGATTGAAAATGTCGCGATGCCACTGCTCATCCGGCGCACGCCCAAAAAACAAGCATTGAATGACGCCCAGGCGATGTTGGCACAGGTTGGACTTGAACATCGTAGTCAGCATCGCCCCTCACAATTATCCGGCGGTGAACGTCAGCGAGTAGCCATTGCCCGTGCGTTGGTCACTAAACCACAGTTGGTATTGGCAGATGAGCCTACCGGTAACCTGGATCATAAAACCGGTGACGGTATTTATGCGCTGCTGTCGTCTTTGCAGCAGGAGCTGGGCACCAGTTTCATCGTGGTAACCCATGACACAGCACTCGCTCAGCGCATGGGACGGGTGCTGTCACTGACTGACGGTGTATTGTCACCGTGGGAACCGTAACATGGCTTTGGTATGGCAACTGGCCTGGCGGTTGCGGTCCAGTAAGCGTCAAAACGGCTTTATTTCCTTTATCTCTGCGTCTTCGACACTGGGCATAGGTCTCGGCTGTTTTGTGCTGATCGTGTTGCTATCGGTCATGAACGGCTTTGAACGTGAGTTGAAACAGCGGATTTTATCCGCGGTGCCACACGGTGAAGTCTGGGCGGTAGGCGCCAAGGGTTTGCAAGATTGGCCGGTATTGCTCGAACAATTGGCCAAAGACCCACGCATTGCGCATGTCGAGCCGTATTCCAAAGCAACCGGTATGTTGCAGAAGGGGTCAACGATGAAGGCTATCACCGTGACAGCCGTTGATCCTGAGTATGCGGCCAGCAGTCGACTGGCGTCGTTAATCCCAGCTCAGCAGTGGGCAGCATTCAGTGCCCAGCAGAATGGCATTCTGTTGGGTAAAGGTGCGCGACAAAAGCTGGCGGTCTCCATCGGCGACACGGTGCAATTGTTGTTACCGAGCCTGAGCGATGATTTAACCTTTGCGGCGCCAAAGGCAGTGTGGTTGACGGTTGTCGGTGAAATCAGCATTGGCGGCGAACTGGACAATCATCTGGCGCTCATTCAACTGCAAAAAAGTGCTGCTATTCTGGGCGTAGAGACCGGCGCTCAAGGCCTCAGAATGCAATTCCATGATCCTTTTGTTGCGCCTTCCGCAATGTACAACATTGGCTACAGCGTAAAGCAGCATGTTTACATGTCAGACTGGACCAGAACCCAGGGGCATTTGTATCAGGATATTCAATTGGTCAGAAGTGTGGTTTACCTGGCACTGACTTTGTTGATTGCCGTGGCCTGTTTCAACATTGTGTCGACACTGGTGATGGCGGTGAGTGAAAAACGCGCTGAAGTGGCAATGCTCATGACGCTGGGCGCCCGTGGAAGCCTGATAACGCAGGTTTTTATGTTGCAGGGGCTGATTAACGGTTTTGTCGGCACATTGATAGGGGCGGGCGCCGGTGTGTTGGTGGCACAGAACCTGAGTGATATCGCCCGAGGTATTGAATCTGTGCTGGGTATTACCCTGTTGTCCGGCGACATTTATTTTATCGATTTCCTGCCATCGGAACTGGCTCCCACGGACGTGGTTGCGACGGTTTTGATCGCCTTGTCGTTGAGCGTTATTGCAACGGTTTATCCAGCACGTACAGCCAGTAAGATCGATCCTGCGCGGGTGTTGTAGGGAAAGAAAGAAGGGTGTGGCAGATACCACACCCGATGAAATTAACCAGGATTGCGGTCAAAATGCTCGAAATCCAGATCCTCGTCGCGCTGTGCGGCATCCGGATCGTTATAGCGTTCTACGTCAAGTTCACCTTCGCTTTTACCCACGATACAGGCCACCATGCAATCACCGGTAACATTGACCGCTGTACGTGTCATATCCAGTAACCGGTCAACGCCGATGATAAGGGCAATCCCTTCAACCGGCAGGTTTACCTGATTAAGTACCATGGCCAGCATCAGCAATCCAACGCCCGGAACGCCGGCAGTGCCCACGGATGCCAATGTGGCAGTCAGGATCACCATCAACAGATCGGCGGTGGTCAGATCCACACCGTAAACCTGCGCAATAAACACGGTGGCGACACCTTGCATAATCGCGGTTCCGTCCATGTTGATAGTGCTACCCAGAGGCACCGTGAATGAAGCCACTGAGTTTTTAACCCCAAGCTTTTTAGTCGCCGTTTCCAGGGTTACCGGCAACGTGGCAGAGCTACTTGCGGTTGAAAAGGCAAACAGGGCCGCGTCACGCATCTTGCGAAACAACATCAACGGGTTCATGCGCGCCAGCATTGAGAGCAATACCGAATAGGTACCGAAAGCGTGCAGCACCAAAACAGCAAGGACCAGCAAAAAGTATTTCAACAGACTGAAAATGGTGTCGGGGTTGATATCAGCAAACAATTTAGCCAACAACGCAAACACGCCGTAAGGGGCAAGGTTCATTAAAATCGTCACCAGGCGCATGATGACAACATTCAGGTCTTCAAACACGCCGCCAAGCCGCTTGCCTGCTTTGCCGGCCATTGCCATCGCAACACCGAACAGCACCGCAAAAACAATAACTTGCAACATTTTTCCTTGTGCAAATGACTCAAACGGATTGTCAGGGAAAATGTCAATCAGCACCTGGGCCAGGCTGGGTGCTTCCTTGGCGACGTACTGAGCGTCGGTCGGCAGAGCTACGCCAGCGCCTGGTTGCACGACAATGGCGGCCAGCATGGCCAGTGTGATAGCAATGGCGGTGGTCGAAACGTACAGCAAGACTGACTTTCCGCCCAACCGTCCAAGCTTGCTCGGCTCGGTCAGATTCATGATGCCACACACCAGTGATACGAATACCAGAGGCACGACCAGCATCTTCAAACTGTTGATAAATACCTGACCAATAACGTGAAATATACCTTCTACTAAAACCGTATACGTAGAAACCGTGATGCCAAATACACTAAACGCAAAATCTCCGCTATCATCGAACAAGGCTTGAAGGAGGGTTCCGGTAACGATTCCGGCAATCATGCCGATAAAAATTCTGGCAGTTAAACTGAGTTTAGGCGGGGATTGGTCCATAATTGTCCTAGTAATTATTTTTATTAGCGATAGCCTACCAAGTTTGCCAGACAAGCAAAACCACTAAAGCAACCTGTGGGTCAACTTCACCCACAAACGGACGTGTAGGAAGAAAAATATGATATCAAGCGTAAGGGCATGGCTCACTGCTGTAATGATTCTGTCGTTAGCAGCGTGTGGCGGCGGTGGAACGTTGGACCGAGACGACAACACCGGCGGCCAAACACCCGATACGGAACTGAGCATCGCGTTGACCGTGACGGATAATAACGGTCAAAACAACAATGTGCTCAGCGCGAATGAACCCCTCACTATCACCGCGACAGTGACCGACTCCACCGGCGCTGCTGTGGCAAACGAAGATGTCAGTTTTGAGCTGACCAATACCGCAATTGCGAATTTCTCCGGTTCAATCAGTATCGTTGCAACGGATTCAAATGGTGTTGCTTCGGTCGTATTGACGGTAGGCGACGCCGCAGGTTCAGGTTTCGTGACCGCCACGGTTGATGGTGATACCACTGAGCAAATCGGTATTAACTCGACCGGCAATGAACAAACGGTGATTGACCCTGCGTCGCTGGAATTCTATGCCACCACCACGCAACTCGCGTCCAGTGGTTCAGATCAGATTGAATTGATCGCAGTGGTGAAAAACGAAGCCAACGTACTGCTTGAAGGGGTTGATGTTTCTTTTTCGGTTGATTCAGGTGAATTGCAGATCACCCAGGCAAGCACTGCGGCTGATGGTACAGCCAGAGCGATATTAACCTCGAACTCTAATCCACAGAACCGTACCATTAGCGCACAGGCCCGAACCGGCGACCTGATCCAAAACTTGTCGATCGACGTGGTGGGTACCAATATTTCTATCAACGGTCCGTCTTCGGTGATCATTAATGATCCGGTACCGCTGACCATTATTCTGGCTAACTCTGACGGCAATGGTATTGCCCAGCAGCAGCTTACCCTGACGGCAGAGCGCGGCACGCTGAGCAATGCTACCCCTACCACCGGTCCTAACGGCCAGGTACAGGTGATGTACACGGCAACCGAATCGGGTGAGGGCAGTGTGACGGCTCAGGCGCTCAATGCGAATGGTTCAATTGCCATTACCGTTCAGCAGGATGAGTTCAGCTTTACCACCCTGCCTGCCGATGATACGCCACTGGGTCAGTCTGCCATACTGACGGTGACCTGGTTGCGCGATGGTAGCCCGTTTTCTGGCGGCACCGTTGCCTTTACCAGTTCACGGGGCAGCCTGTCATCTTCAAGTGTGGTGACCAATGCCCAGGGTGAGGCCAGCGTATCGATTTCATCCAGCAACGCAGGTATTGCGTCAATCTCCGCGGAAGGTACCGACGGCGTTGGGGATATCGTGACGTCACGGGCACAAATCGAATTCATCGCCACGGAGCCTGACAGCATCATTGTCGATGCCTCTCCGGACTCTATCGGACCGGATGGCCAAACCTCTACCATCACTGCTGTTGTGCGTGACGCACAGGGTAACCTGGTCAAGGGTGAAACGGTAAACTTCATTATCGACGATGTAAGCGGTGGTTTTATTTCACCGAATACCGCCACCACAGACAGCCGTGGTATCGCATCAACGGTGTACACCTCCAATACGGTGAGTGTGCAGGAAGACATTGTGATCACCGCTGAGGTAGCGTCCGATCAGGCGGTGAGTGACAGTACTGTACTGACAGTGGGTGATCGCGCTTTTGATATCACACTGGGTACCGGTAATTCGATTCAGGTACCGGATGATTCTACTTACCTGAAAGAATTCGCCGTGTTCGTCACTGACAACTCCGCCAACCCGGTAGAGGGCGCGCAACTGACCACGTCTGCTACACCTGTGAAATTCTCTCAGGGTGGTGTTTACCGTAAGGGGCGTTGGGTGTGGAACGGTGATATTTATGTGCCTGAAGTGTCCGCTACTTGTAACAATGAAGACGTTAACGGTAATGGCATGTTAGATCCAGGTGAAGACACCAATAACGATGGTTTGTTGACTCCGGGGATCGTTGCCTCTGCATCCGACAGTCTGGTTACCGACAGTAATGGTCAGGCGACGCTGCAAATTCGCTATCCACAGGCCTTCGCTGCGTGGGCAGATATTACCATCAAAGTGTCTGGTCAGTCTGCCGGTACAGAGGCTGTGCAGAGCCAGGAATACACCTTGGCGATTTCGTCGGATGATATTGACGATGTGGAAGAACAACCAGTACCGAGTCCGTTCGGTACGGGAACCAGTTGTACCGACAATAAATAGTCGGTCACTCGCAATAAAAAACGCTACCCAAGGGTAGCGTTTTTTTTAGCTTTGCAGGCGTTGTCAGTCTTGCTGGAATGGATATACGGAACCGATTTTCAGCAGCTGGGTCAGTTCATCCAATGCCGTGCGGGACTCAACCAGCAACTGCGGGTCACGTAAGTCATTCACATTCAGGGCGTCACGGTAATGTTTGTCAACCCAGGCATTCAGACGTGCAAACTGTTCGTCGTTGATCAGGGTATTCTGATTCACCGCGCTGACTTCCGATTCGGTCATTGCGACACGCAAACGCAAACAGGCTGGGCCGCCACCGTTACGCATGCTTTGTTTTACATCGAAGTAATGAACCTGTTTGATAGGGGTATCCTGAGTCACCAGGTTACTCAAATAGCGATTAACTGATTCACTTTCCTCACATTCAGTGGGGGCAATGATGGCCATTTCACCGTTGGGCAACGTTAGGATCTGAGTGTTGAACAGGTAGGTTTTAACCGCTTCCTGAACAGACACATCGGCGCTATCGACACGGACAAAGTGGAGTTTGTGATCGCCGAATTTTTGCTGGATTTCGGCAAAGGCGGCGTCAGTGTTCAGAAATGCCTGTTCGTGATAGAACAGCACATTCTGGTTGCCAACTGAAATCACGTCATTGTGGAACACGCCCTGATCAATCACGTCTGGATTTTGTTGCACGTAAACCACGTTTTCCTCGCTGAGTCCATGCAGACGGGCAATCGCCTGACATGCTTCGAAGGTTTGTCGCGCTGGGTACTTTTTCGGTGCCGGTTTGCTGCCATCAAAGGCATAGCGTCCATACACAAACATTTCGACTCCGGCATGGCCATAGTCCGTGCACAGACGGGTGTGATTGGCGGCACCCTCGTCTCCGAAGTGTTCGTTGTCCGGCAGGTGGGTGTGGTGATCAAAATATTTCTCGTCAGCAAACGTGCCTTTCAGAATGCGACCGGTGACCTCCGGCTCGAGGGAGCGGTGAAATTTATTGGTCAGGTTAGCCGGTGTAAAATGCACTTTACCGTTGGCGGTATCGGCACTTGGGGACACTGTGGCCGCGTTTGCGGTCCACATGCTACTGGCAGAACAACAGGCCTGAAACACTTCCGGGGCTTGTGCTG
Organism: Fluctibacter halophilus; assembly: GCF_020687825.1. GTDB lineage: Bacteria > Pseudomonadota > Gammaproteobacteria > Enterobacterales > Alteromonadaceae > Fluctibacter > Fluctibacter halophilus. The sequence continues at coordinate 1,272,088 of NZ_JAJEWP010000001.1, read as the reverse complement.
CCGCTTGTTCGAGCACCCGGGCGTCACTGCCGGTGAAGCCCAGACGGCGCAGCGTGAAGATGTCCGGACGTTCCTGGGGCGCCAGCACCCCCTGAATCATGCCCATGTCGTGAAGCGCCTTCATTTTCTGCAAGCCCTGTTTGGCGGCTTGCTTGGGGCTGCTGTTGGCATTGGCATTGCTGAGAGACGCAACGTTACCAAACGACAAACCAGCGTAGTTATGGGTAGGGCCAACCAAACCATCAAAATTCACTTCAAACTGCTTCATGGTATCCTCATTAACATGCGGGTGAGGGCAGTGCCGCTCACTGGGTTATGGCTTACAACGTGTCGCTGAACTAACCGGTCGAACGAACGCTGGATACCACCTTTTGTGTGTCATTTTTTGTGGTGGGACCCTGTGCATAGGGTACGTTCTGGTCGCGAGTAAGCCCTGAATGGCGTTCCATTATACGGCTTTTACCCCCCTTGCCAATCGCGCTGGTTAAAAACTGAACAGTTTTGCTGCTGTCAAATTCACCACATATATATAAGTATGAAGAAGAACTTGTTTTCTATTCACTTTGTAGATATATGTTAAAAAAGCACCGTGGGTACCAATCAGCACAATAGCTTGGTTAAACTACAAAAATCCCCATAAAAATCAAAGGTTAATCTCACATATATGGCAAAGTCACTGGTGATTGTCGAGTCGCCTGCAAAGGCGAAAACAATAAATAAATATCTCGGCAAAAATTTTATTGTAAAAAGTAGCGTTGGGCATGTTCGCGACCTGCCAACCAAGGCATTGGGTAAAGCACCGGCGAAAAAAAGTGCCAAAGAACTAAAGGCATTGCCGGAAAAAGAGCGTGAGGATTACCTGCGCCATTTTGAATACCTGAAACTTGTCGATCGGATGGGTGTCGACCCTGAAAACGACTGGGCTGCCCACTATGAAGTGTTGTCCGGTAAAGAGAAGGTCGTTAACGAGTTAAAGAAGCTGGCCAAAGACGCAGACACCATTTATCTCGCAACGGATTTGGATAGAGAAGGGGAAGCGATCGCCTGGCACCTGCAGGAACTGATAGGTAAAAAAGACAAGTCTTATCAGCGTGTGGTGTTTAACGAGATCACCAAAAACGCCATTCAGGATGCTTTTTCGCACCCTGGTGAGGTCAATGTTGAGCGTGTAAATGCGCAGCAGGCACGGCGTTTCCTCGACCGTGTAGTCGGTTTTATGGTGTCCCCGCTGCTATGGAAAAAAGTCGCTCGGGGTCTTTCTGCCGGACGGGTTCAGTCTGTTGCTGTGCGCCTGGTGGTAGAGCGAGAACGAGAAATCAAAGCGTTTGTGCCCGAGGAGTTCTGGGATATACATGCCGATTTACTGGCCGAAAAGGCCGATCTGCGCATGCTGGTAAATAAGTACCAGGGGCAAGCCTTTAAACCGGTTAACAAGTCCCAGGCGGACGCTGCGGTTGCGGACCTGAAAGGGGCCAGCTACAACGTTATTAGTCGTGAGTCGCGCCCGACACAAAGCAAACCCTCGGCACCCTTTATTACCTCAACGCTGCAACAGGCTGCCAGCACACGACTGGGATTCGGCGTAAAGAAAACCATGACATTGGCCCAGCGTCTGTATGAAGCGGGTCACATCACCTACATGCGTACCGACTCAACCAACCTGAGTCAGGAAGCGCTGGATAACTGTCGTGACTATATTCAGTCGAACTTTGGTGACAACTATTTGCCTGCACAAGCCATTCGGTATGGCAGCAAGGAGGGCGCACAAGAAGCTCACGAAGCCATACGGCCCTCTAATGTGAAAATTAAGGCTGACTCCCTGTCTGACATGGAACGCGACGCACAGCGCCTCTACGAGCTTATTTGGCGTCAGTTTGTTGCCTGCCAGATGACACCTGCCAAATACGATGCCAGTACCATCAGAGTTGCGGCGGGTGACTATGAACTGGTCGCCAAAGGCAGGGTGTTGAAGTTTGATGGTTGGACGCGCGTTCAGCAGCAAATGAAAAAGAAAGGGGATGACGATCTGACCTTGCCGGACGTGAAAGAAGGTCAGGCATTGGATCTGAAAACCCTCGATCCGAAGCAGCATTTCACCAAACCACCGGCACGCTTCAATGAAGCTTCGTTGGTAAAAGAGCTGGAAAAGCGCGGCATCGGCCGTCCTTCTACTTATGCCAGTATCATCTCCACGATTCAGGACCGGGGCTATGTGCGCCTGGACAACAAGCGTTTCTATGCTGAAAAAATGGGCGAGATTGTCAATGACCGGCTGCTTGAGAACTTCGACGACCTGATCAGTTATGATTTTACCGCCAACATGGAACAGCAGTTGGATGAAATCGCCAACGGTAATGCCGATTGGAAGCAGGTACTCAACAGTTTCTATGATGATTTTTACCAGAAACTACTGGTGGCGGAAAAACCACCGGAAGAAGGTGGGATGCGTCTCAATCAGGCGATTGAAACCAACATCAGTTGTGACAAATGTGGTCGTCCGATGAATGTGCGCACTGCCAGTACCGGCGTATTCCTCGGTTGCTCTGGTTATAATCTGCCACCCAAAGAACGTTGCACCGGCACCAAAAATCTGGTTCCCGGTGACGAAGTGGTCAAGGTGGATGACGAAGAAGAGCTGGAGACTGAAGCATTACGCTCCAAACGCCGTTGTGACATTTGCGGTACGGCGATGGACAGTTACCTGGTCGATGAAACCCGCAAACTGCATGTGTGTGGTAACACGCCTACCTGTCCTGGTACCTTTGTGGAAACCGGCACCTTCAAGATCAAGGGCTATGACGGCCCGATCATAGAATGTGACAAGTGCGGCAGTGACATGGAGCTGAAAAACGGTCGCTTCGGTAAATATTTCGGCTGTACCAATGAAGGGTGCAAAAACACCCGTAAACTGTTGCGTAACGGCGAAGTGGCGCCACCGAAGGAAGATCCGGTCGATTTGCCGGAGTTGCCGTGCGAGAAATCCGATGCCCATTTTGTGTTACGTGATGGGGCGTCTGGGATTTTCCTTGCGGCGCATAATTTCCCCAAATCCAGGGAAACGCGAGCCCCATTGGTAGAAGAGCTTGCACGTTTTAAATCTCGCTTGTCGCCCAAGTTTCACTACCTCGCCGATGCGCCACAAACGGACCCTGACGGCAATAAAACCTTGGTACGTTTTAGTCGCAAGACCAAGCAGCAGTATATCGTTGCTGAGACGCCGGAAGGTAAACCCAGTGGCTGGGTTGCCTGGTACAAAGATGGCAAGTGGGTGGCTGACGATAAGCGTAAAAGTGCAGCCAAAAAAGGCTGATGTGATGTAGATTAACCCTTATCGTTATCTAGTACATTAGGGCGGCCGGTGCTAAACTGGCCGCCCTTTTTTATCGCTCTCAGACGGGGAACAGCATGGCATTGTCGCTACAGGAACAATTGCTCAAGGCGGGCTTGGCAGATAAGAAGAAAGTCCAGCAAGTGAAACGCGAAAAGCATAAAAAGACCAAACAACAACAAAAACACAAAGTGGTTGAGGTCAGTGAAAGCAAACTTGCCGCTGAACAGGCAAAAGCGCAGAAGATTGCTAAAGATAAGGCGCTGAATGCGAAAGCAAAAGCTGAGGCAGAGCAGAAAGCCATTGCGGCGCAAATCAAGCAGTTGATTGAACTGAACCGTCAGCCAAAAGACAACGGTGACGTGGCCTGTAATTTTACTGACGGTACGGTGATCAAGCGACTGTATGTCAATCAGACCACCCAAAACCGTATTAGCCAGGGCAAGTTGGCCATCGTGCGTTTTGGAACAGGCTATGAATTGGTGCCCATGCCTGTCGCAGATAAGATTGCCCAGCGCGATGAGCAAGCCGTGGTATATCGTGTGGATCAGGCGGATGTTGACACCAGTAGCGCTGAAGAAGACGACTGGTATGCCGATTATCAGATCCCGGATGATTTAACGTGGTAGCCGCAGGCACCGGAGAATCGATACCTACCGTCTGGGTTGATGCTGACGCCTGTCCACAAGAAATCAAAAGCATTCTGTTTCGTGCGGCGCAACGTAGCGGTGTACAACTGATATTGGTTGCCAATCATCCCATGCGGGTTGCGGCGGGGCCGAATATCCGCTTCATCCAGGTTGAAAAGGGCTTCGATGCCGCTGATCATCTGATTGCGCAACGAATTGATAGGGCCGATTTACTGATCAGCGGTGACATACCCTTAGTCGCTGAAGCGATGGAGAAGGGGGCTCAGGCGATCAGCCATCGTGGCGAGGTGTTTGACCGCCAGACCATTCGTTCACGGCTAAATATGCGTGATTTTTACGACACCCTGCGTGCCAGCGGGGTGCAGAGTAAAGGCCCTCCGCCACTCGGCGCGGCGGAGAAACAGCAATTTGCAAATGGACTTGATCGCTATCTGGCGTCGCTGAAATAAGTGCTGTTATTGGGTTGACGCTTGTGCAGGCTTGCGTCGACGTCTGCGTCTGCGGGGTTTATCTGATTCGGTCCCCGTTTTGACGGTTTTGGGCTTGTTGTTACCTTTACCCCCCGGGTGATTTTTGCGCGGATGTGGTTGGATACTGGGCAGCGGATGCTCCGGTTCAAAGTCGGGAACCGTATGGCGCTCGAGGCGCAGGCCAATCAACTTTTCAATGTCGTGCAACAGCTTGGCTTCATCAGCACACACTAACGATATTGCAATGCCTGTCGCGCCGGCCCGGCCGGTGCGTCCTATGCGATGAACATAGTCCTCAGCAACGTTGGGCAAATCAACATTAATGACCACAGGCAGTTGATCAATATCCAGCCCTCGAGCCGCGATGTCCGTGGCGACCAATACCTGAATATCACCTGATTTGAATTCTGCCAATGCCTTTGTGCGGGCTCCCTGGCTTTTGTTGCCGTGAATGGCAGAAGCGGCAATACCGCGACTGTCTAACTGCTTGGCCAGTCTGTTTGCACCGTGCTTGGTTCGACTGAATACCAGTACCTGCGACCATGCATGGTGTTTGATTAAATGTGTCAATAACGCTGATTTGCGGTTTTTATCGACCGGATAAACAGATTGCTCCACCCGTTGCGCCGTGCTGTTCGGCGGCGTCACACTGATTTCCTTGGGCGACTTCATCCAGCCTTTGGCCAGTGATTTGATCGAGTCAGAGAAGGTTGCCGAAAACAGCAGATTCTGTCGATTGTCTGGTAACAGCTTTAAAATGCGGCGAATATCATGGATAAACCCCATATCGAGCATGCGGTCAGCCTCATCAAGCACCAGATATTCCAGTTGTTTAAAGGTGACAGCACCCTGCTGGTACAGATCCAGCAAGCGGCCAGGCGTCGCGACCAGGATATCGACACCTTTTTTGAGTTTATCAATCTGTGGTTGAGCACCAACGCCACCGAAGATGACCGCCGATTTTAGCGGTAGGTGCGTGCCATAGCGTTTGACATTGTCAGCAACCTGGGCGGCCAGTTCGCGGGTTGGTGTCAGCACCAATGCCCTGACGTGTTTTGGGGCTGGACGCTGGCCCTTGTCGGCTAATCGTTGTAGCAGGGGTAAGGTAAAACCTGCCGTTTTGCCGGTGCCGGTCTGGGCCGCGGCCATGATGTCATCGCCTTGCAGAATGGCGGGAATGGCTTGTTGTTGGATCGGCGACGGGGTTTCGTAACCTTGTGCTTCAACCGCACGTAACAATGCTGGGATCAGTCCCAGCTCAGAAAATGTCATTCAATATACTCAAACTAGTGAAAGGGTATGCTGACCGGTCGTCAGCAGAAGTGCGCTGGTAGCCCAGCGAATAAATAAACGGGAGTACACAACAGTACTCCCGTAAAAAGTTGCGAAGGATTATAACACGGATACCAATGCTGTGGCGAGATCATCTACATTGGACAGGCTGATGCCGGCAATATTGACGCGGCTGGAATCAACGAAATATACGCTGTGCTCACGTCTGACCTGTTGCACCTGTTCAGGGGTAATACACAGGTAGGAGAACATGCCTTTTTGCTGAGTGATAAAGCTGAAGTCTTTACTGGCGCCTTTTTCTTTCAGTTTATCAACCAGCAATTGTCGCAGAGACTGCATGCGGGTACGCATTTCGTCGACTTCCGATACCCACATGTCCTTCAGTTGCTGATCATGCAGAATGATGTCTACCAGCGCACCGCCGTAGGAAGGGGGCATCGAGTAGCTACCGCGAGCAACAGACTGAATCTGCGATTGCACGATGCTGCGGGCTTTGCTGTCTTTGGTGATCATCGCGGCCAGGCCAACGCGCTCTCGGTATAAACCAAAGTTTTTCGAGCAACTGGCGGCGATGACCACTTCGGGCAGGTTTTCTGTCAGCAGGCGAACACCGTAAGCGTCCTCCTCAAGGCCGTCACCGAAACCGAGGTAAGCGACGTCCAGGAAAGGTACAAATTCACGCTCTTGGGCAAGCTCCAAGACCCGTTGCCATTGCGCTTTGGTCAAATCTGCGCCAGTGGGATTGTGACAACAACCATGCAGCAGGACCACGTCACCTTTTTTAACCTTGGCCAGTGTGGCTTCCATCGCGGCAAAATCGATCCCCGCAGCGCTTTTATCGAAATAAGGATAGGTTTCGATGTTCAGGCCGGCACTGCCAATCAGCGGTATATGGTTTGCCCAGGTAGGGTCACTGACCCAAACAGTCAGGTTTTCATCACAGCGTTTCAGCAATTCAGCCAGTATGCGCAGAGCACCACAGCCGCCCGGTGCTTGTACAGCAGCAACACGGTCTTCGATCAGCGCAGGGTGCCCCGCGCCGAGCAGTAATTCCAGCATACCCTGGATAAAGCCGGGTACACCTTGTGGCGTGATATAGGTTTTAGAGGTTTCGTTAGCCAATAACACTTTTTGTGCCTCAGCGACCGCTTTAACGATGGGGGTTTGACCCTGTTCGTTTTTGTACACTCCCACACCGAGGTCAATCTTGTTCGGATTGGGATCCTCCTTAAAGGCAGCAGATAAACCCAGGATTGGATCGGCGGGTAAGGGGGATAGTACGTCAAACATTGTGGTCCTCAGCGATTGTATGGAGTGTAGTGGCGCTCATTATGCCACTCACGGTACAAAATTCGAGGACTATTTAGGCCTAACCTATGGCAAATTGAAAGGTCCGAGGAGGCGAGCTGGGATGACCGTTCTGGTAAGTCTGTTCATACCAGGATATGTGCTGCTGATCATCGACCGTGAGGATTGTCGAGCAACGTGTTCCGTAGTCGGGCGTTGTGATAAATATTGATGACAACAGCCTTTCCCAGTCTTTGGGAATGCCGGTGTCTGGCAAGGCTTCTTCAGGGGCCTGATGATCATCCTGCAATACGGTTAACAGGGCATCGACGATATGATCCGCAGGCAACTGGCAAGCCGCCTGTAAGCCCTTCACACCTCGTCGTTGCTTGGGCCAGTGCATATCGATACTGGCATTGGATAACGCGTAAAACCCCGGTTTAAGCACGGTCAGCGTATCGCTACGGTTGTTATAGACGTGCAAATTGTGCCATTCACCGAACAGCAGGTTGTAACCATTGTAGTGCTGACGGCTGCTTTGACAGCACTGCAGGTAGTCTGAAGTTGATACATCTTCGGTCAGATAATTCACTGTCAGTTCGCCCCGGCTGGGTGCGTTGTCGAGCACCCGTTGCGGTTCCCTGACGTTGGTGAGTGCAGCGATTTTGCCACCGCGAGTGACGCCCATCCAGGTGCCTCCTGCCTGGCGATCTTTGCCTGCCAGTATCGATGGATACTCGTTCCAGAATCCGGAAGGGGTGGTAGGACGCTGGTAGAATTCGTCACGATTGGCGGCGATGATCAGCGGCAGATCCGGGTGTTGTTTTACGGCGATAAACAATATGCACATGGGCCTGCTCTCTGATTTGATCTATTTAACGCGCTACAGGGTAGTGCACCTGCGACTATCCTAGCAACCTTGGTGACAGTTGCCGGACGGTAGAATATGCAATCTCTTGCTACCCTCAGACTCGACAATTGGTGCCAGATAAGCGAGTATGCCGACATTCTGATGCAGTAAACGTCCCTTTTTAACATGGCAGAACCCCTGGACATACCTTCTTTGTCACCGGCAATCCCGCGTCTGGGTAACCGATTCAGCGCCTGGTTAGGACGCACCGTATTGCAGCGCTTGGGCTGGCAATTCGAAGGGCAATTCCCAACCCACGGAAAAATGGTGATTGCGGTTGCGCCCCATACCTCAAACTGGGATTTCGTGCTGGGCCTTGCCGTGGCCTTCACATTGCGGCTGAAAATCACGTTTTTTGGCAAGCACACGCTGTTTTTCCCCCCTTTTGACAGACTTATGCGCCGCTGGGGCGGGATCCCGATTGAACGATCCCGTGCTCATGGTGTGGTTGAACAAATTGTGGCTAACATGAAAAGTGCTGAACAGATGCTGTTGTGCATTGCCCCGGAAGGTACCCGTAGCCCTGTGTTTCCGTGGAAAACAGGTTTTGTACATATCGCCCATGCGGCGGATGTGCCTCTTTTCCTGGTAGGCTTGGATTATCAGCGTAAGAAAGTCGTTCTGGGGCCCTGTGAACCGGTCGTTGATGTTGTACAATCGATGCAGCAGGTGTATGCCTTTTTTGCGCGTGTTCCAGCCAAGTATCCCGCAAATGTAATCACTTCGGTGGAGAAAGAGATTGACTCGTAAAGGCCAAACAACCCGATTGGTACATGCCGATCGTTTTATCAACCAACCCAATAGTGGCGCGGTACACTCCCCAACTTCCAATTCTGTGCTGTTTGAGTTTACCGATGTTCAGGACCTGGTGGATGTGTTTCAGGGCAAACAGATGGGACACGTCTATTCCCGCTCGTCCTCTCCATCAACGGCAGCGCTGCAGAATATGGTCTGTGATCTGGAAGGTGGCGTTGGTGCGGTGACGTTTTCCACTGGCATGGCTGCTATCAGCGCGTTGTTCCTGTCGCTGGTCAGGCAGGGCGATCACCTGATTGTCAGCCGATATCTGTTTGGCAACACCCGCAGTTTTTTCGAAAATCTAAGCAACTTCGGTGTCGAGATTTCCTGGGTTGATGTAACCGATGTGCGCAGTGTTGAACAGGCCGTGCGGCAAGACACCCGAGCGGTCTTTGCCGAAACCATTGCCAACCCTGTGACTCAGGTAGCGGATCTGTCTGCTATCGGGCGGTTGTGCGCAAGTAAAAAACTGCTGTTTATCATTGATACCACCATGACCCCAGGTGTGCTGTTTGACGCGCAAAAAGTGAATGCATCGCTGACCGTTGCCAGCTTAACCAAATATTACGCCGGTCATGGCAACGTGTTAGGTGGTGTGATCGTTGATACCGGGTGTTATGACTGGACACACTTTCCCCACATCGCCGAAATGTATAAAGGCGCGGATGAGAAACAATGGGGTTTAACCCAGATCCGCAAGAAAGGTCTACGCGATCTCGGCGGTACATTGTCGCCCCATGCGGCTCATCAGATTGCGGTAGGGATGGAGACCATGTCTATCCGATTGCAACGCAGCTGTGACAATGCGTTACGTCTGGCCACGTATCTGCATGGTCATCCTAACGTTAAACAGGTTTTCTATCCCGGACTGGCCGATCACCCACAACACTTTTTGGCCCGAGAAACCTTCGGTGGAATGTACGGCGGAATTTTCAGTATCGATCTGGATGAAAACGTAGACTGTTTCGCGTTTCTAAACGCGCTAAAACTGGTCATCAATGCGACTCACCTAGGTGATACACGTACACTGGCTTTACCTGTGGCGCATACCATCTACTTTGAAAATGGCCCTGAAGAGCGGGCCGCGATGGGGATTAGTGATAACCTCATTCGGTTTTCGGTGGGTATTGAAGACATCGACGACATCGTTGCTGATTTTGAGCAGGCGTTTCACATTATCGGTGCTTAAACAAAAGAGCTACCCGGTTGGGTAGCTCTTTTAGCGATCAATTTGCCAATCCATCCAATCCGATAAGCTGAACGGGAATTCCCGGTTCCGTACCATCGACGGCGATCGCCGTGTAGATTTCTCCGCCTTCCAACATCAGCGTAGACGTTTCAAGGGCGGCGGTTTTAGTACCGGTGGGTGTCACCGTTACAACGTAGTCGCCCGGAGCCAGTGATACATAGCCGGTTTCAGCCAGATCAGCAGTATTGTACGGAACGTTACTGAAAGCCGGGTCTACATTATCAATCGCACCATCTGCGGTCACATAAATATCGACAGCACCAGCGCTTGGCGACGCGTGTACAATTCTGACCTTTGCTTCGGTGGCGACACTGCGTGGCATATCGATAAGCAAATCGAGATCGGCAGACGCCAGGCTGCTGTTGGCAATGGCGGTATAGATCCCACCTTTTTGCAATGTAACCGGCGCATCGTCAATGGCGATCACGCTATTGTCTGCATCGGCAACAACGTCCAACAGGTAGTCTGCGGGTTCTACTGCCAGATAGTCTGTTTTCATCGGAAAGGCTAAGCCATCTACCAGCGTCACGGCGTTATTCGCAATGACATCAACAGCCGGAGCGTCACTGATGCCATGTACGACCCGTACTTCAGCCGGGGTATTGGCGTCAGCCACAATTGCCGCACCGCTGGGGCCAGCGAGTAGCAAAGCAACCGGACTTTCACCTGCCTGAATGTTTTGAACCGCCGCAGCCATAACATCCAGACCATCGGTTAACTCAAGCGTGCCTGAATCATAGACGACGGTCATTGCACCCGCAGGGGTTATCCGTACCCGGTAGTCACCGGCAGGAACTTCAAGGGCGGCGGTGAAATCACGAAAAGCCGCCGTGGCAACAGGCTGTTCGTCGGCTAGCAGTGCATCCGGCGCGGTAACGTAGATGTCAACCGTGGGGGCATTGGGGGCTGCGTGCACAATCTGAACCCGGGCATTGCCGGCAGGAACCGCAGCAACCGAAGAAGGCACCACCAGGGGTTCGACACCTTCGGCAACCGTATCAATGGCTAACACATCGTAGCGTGTATCTGCCTCAAGTGTCAGTTCCGCGGCGATAACATCCAGATTGCCACCCGGTACAATGGCCTCGACCCGCACATCGTAGGTTCCGGCATCCACACTGAGTAGTTCTGAGCTGACCTGGTAGTCGACATTTTCCAGTCCCGCTAACACAGCGTCATTGGCGTAGATATTCACTGCCGGTGCATCGGGCGCGGCATGGGTCACCCTCAATTCAGCGGTGGGTGTTGGGGCGGGTGGGGGCGTTGGCTCCGGTAATGTTGCATCATCATCATTAAAGCATCCTGATAAAGTCCATGATAAACTGACAATAGCAGTGAGTGTTATGATCCTTCTCATTGGTTGTTCCTCGTGGTTGGTTATGCAAACGTTCCTACGCGGTCACCGGTGAGAGGGATCACCTTAATCCATTTCTCTATACTTCTAAAATATCGAACGCATTCTGCGGAATTTAGCAATATATTTTTCATTTAATCGACATTAAGCTGAGTTCATTCCATTGATGAGGGTTAAATGATGAACAATGTATTGGCGATTAACACCAGCCTGAATGGCACGCAAGGCAACTCCAACCAGCTTGTCGAACACTTTCTTGACAAACTGGCTGCCAAACAGCAAACGACTGTAACCGTGCGCGATTTGGTTGAAACTGACTTGCCTCACCTCAGCGCTGAGGAGATGGCGGCGTGGATGACGCCACAGGACGAACGCAATGCACAACAGGCGTCACTGGCGTCGCTGTCAGATAGTCTGGTTGAGGAACTGCAACAGGCTGACACGCTGGTGCTGGGAATGCCAATGTACAATTTTGGTGTGCCTTCCGCATTCAAAGCATGGATCGACCGTGTTGCCAGAGCCGGTATTACGTTCCGTTACACCGAGTCTGGTCCCCAAGGGCTACTGACCGGCAAGCGCGCTTATGTGTTGGCCGCGCGAGGCGGGATGTATGCCGGTACCGAGAAGGACAGTCAGACGCAGTATTTACGTGATGTACTTGCATTTCTTGGTATCGAAGACGTGACGTTCGTTTACGCAGAAGGGTTGGCTATGGGCCCATCAGTGTCGGAGCAGGCAATTGCCAACGCCGAACAAAAAATTAGTGAACTTATTGAAAAAACGGCTGCCTAAATTAATGCAGTAAGGAACGTGGTGCGACATCCCCTGTTAGTGTCACGTAACTATAGTGTGTTCCAAGTTGAGTGTGCTTTATTGCCCCGCATCCCAGCGGGGCTTTTTTTTGTCGACGCTATTTCAGCAACGATTGCAGGGTTTTCTGGAAGTCTTCATCTTCAGGGGTGGTGGCAGAGGGGTAAACGCCAACGACTTCACCCTCGGAATCAACCAGGTATTTGAAAAAATTCCAACTCGGGTAGGTACCGGATTTTTTCGCCAGCATCCGATACAGGGGATCGGCATTGTCACCCTTTACGTCGGTTGGCTCAAACATCGGAAACTTGACGCCATAGGTCAACTCACACAGTTCGGCAGTTTTTTCCTCATTGTCCGCCTCCTGATTGAACTCATGGGAAGGGAATCCAAGCACCACCAACCCCTGGTCTTTGTAGGATTCATACAGTGCCTCTAATCCTTCAAATTGAGGGGTGTAGCCGCAATAGCTAGCCGTATTGACGATCAACAATGTTTTGCCCTGGTAAGCCTGACAAAAATTAACCGTTTGCTGTGAATTGAGCTTTCGCTTAACAAATTTCAGAACATCCGGACATTGATTGGCCATGGATAACGGCGTAAAGAAAGAGAGCAGAACGAGTAGGGTTGGGAAGCGCATACTGATTTCCTTGTGTGATTCATCGTAAGAAATGGTTGGTTTATCGTAACCAGCCTCAAACTAGGTATATTCATACCGTCCTTTTTCAGATCACCGGTTTACCTGACTTTTTGCATGGGGTTTAATAGCCCCGCTATTATAAAAACAACGCTTAGGATTACCAATGACCAACTTCGCCAAGCGATTTTCACTGGCTGTTGTCTGCGCCAGCTTATCAGCCTGTGCTGCAACGCAAAACAGTGTGGAAACTCAGTCATCAAGCAATGTTGCCGTTGTAGCAACGGCAGTGATTGACGCCTCTGCATCGATGCCTGACCCTGACAAGCCGTTGACGCTGACACAGATTATGGCCGACCCGGATTGGATTGGCAGAGAACCTGAGGACGCCTACTGGGGCAGTGATAGTACGACAGTGTACTATCAGCAGAAACAGCAAGGTAGTCCGATAAAGGATCTGTTTAAAACCCACATAAATGACACCACTAACGGACAAAAAGTCGCGCTCAGTGAGTTGCACACGGCGGGCGACGATGGTGCTGTGTATAACCAGCAACGTAATGTTAAGGCCTGGCGCTTTGAAGGCAATTTGTTCGTTGAATTGCTCGACAGCGGTGAGATCCGTCAACTCACTCGTGATCAGCAGTCACCCCACAATCTGCAATTTCTTCTCGATGGCCGTTTATCCTATCAATCCGGGGATCGTTTTTTTGCCATTGATGTGTACTCAGGGATGACTGAGCTGCTGGCACACTGGACATTTAAAGATGAACCAAAGGCTAACGAGGATCCACAGGATTTTATTGCCAAGGAGCAGGTTGCGCTGATTGACTACGTCGCGTTGCAACGCACCCAACGGGAACAGCGTTTTGCCAAGCGCCAACAGATCCTGAAGGAAAACCCGACCACTGTCCCAGAGCCTTTCTATCTGCCGGCTTCACATCGAACGGTGGAAGCGAGTCTGTCACCTAACGGGCGTTGGTTGATCGTTAGTGAAACCGAAGACAAGCCTTCCCGCAGTGACGGCGACATTATGCCCAACTACATCGGTGAAGACGGACGTATCAAACCGGAAAAAGTTCGTCAGCGGGTCGCTGATGCCAAACCGCAGGATCAATCCCTGTGGTTAATGGATTTGCAACGTGGCGAGAAACGGTCCCTGTCTTACCAGACGTTACCCGGATTCAACGAAGACGTTCTGGCAGACGTGAAACGTGAAAACGCCGAAGCACGGGGGGAAACCTACCAAGCTAACCGCCTGCCCCGGGAGATTGGCTTGATGGTCGATTGGTATTGGGATCAGAGTGCAATTCAATGGCACAGCAATGGTTCAACCGTTGCGATCATGCTGGAAGCGTGGGACAACAAGGATCGCTGGATTGCGACAGTGGATTTCAAGCAAGGTCAGTTGGTCAGTCAACATCGTTTGCACGATGAAGCCTGGATTAACTACAAGTTCAACAGTTTCGGTTGGTTAAACAACAGTGCAACCCTGTGGTACTTGTCTGAGCACAGTGGATATGCTCACCTGTATACCCAGGTGCCTGGCGCCAAACCCAAAGCGCTGACATCCGGGCGCTATGAAGTGGATGAGATAACGCTGACTCACGATGATAGCTATTTCTACTTCCAGGCTAATATCAAGCACCCTGGCATTTATGAAATTTACCGGGTTGCTGCGAGTGGAGGAGAAATACAGGCGCAGACTGACCTGAATGGATACACCGATTATGTGTTAAGCCCGGATGAACAGCATCTGCTGCTAACCCATTCCAAGCTGACCCAACCACCTGAACTGTATCACGCCAGGGTGGGTGGAAATCAGCCTGTTGCCCGTCTTACCCATACGGTCAGTGAAGCATTCGCGCAGATAGACTGGCAAGCGCCAGCAATCGTGCCGGTGGCGTCATCGCATACGCAACAACCGATTTTTTCTCGTGTGTACTACCCACAAAACGTGGAGCAGGGTGAAAAACGCCGTGCGGTCATTTTCAATCACGGTGCCGGTTACCTGCAAAACGCCCATCTGGGATGGTCGGGTTATTTCCGCGAATTCATGTTCCACAACATGCTCGCCCAACAGGGTTACGTCGTAATGGACATGGATTATCGTGCCTCGATGGGTTACGGAAGGGATTGGCGTACCGCCATTTATCGTCAGATGGGTACCCCTGAAATCCAGGACCTGCGTGACGGGGTTAACTGGTTGGTTGAAAATGCCAATGTTGATCGCGGTCGTATCGGTACCTATGGCGGATCTTATGGTGGCTTTATGACCTTTATGGCGTTGTTCACCGCACCGGATCTGTTCGAGGCCGGGGCTGCCCTACGTCCGGTAACTGACTGGGCACATTACAACCTCCCTTACACATCAAATATCCTCAACCTGCCGGACATTGATCCGATTGCTTATCGTCGCAGTTCACCGCTGTATTTTGCCGAAGGACTGGAAGATCCGTTGTTGATCAATGCACCGATGGTAGACGACAACGTGTTCTTCGTGGATGTGGTGCGACTGGTTCAACGCCTGATTGAACTGGAGAAGGAAAACTTCGAAACCGCAATTTATCCGGTGGAACCTCATGGGTTTGTCCAGCCTAGTTCCTGGTTGGATGAATACCGGCGTATCTATAAACTGTTCGAACAAGAACTGTAATTAAAAAAAAGCCCCGTTTTACGGGGCTTTTTTCTGGGTATTGAATTGGGGCAACTGACCACTGGCGCGGATCAATAAAGCACACACCAGACCGCCAAGTGCGCCGTAAGCATGGGCATCGACGGCGACGCTCGCGTTGATCAATGTTGCCATGCTATCGCTGGCGCCTTGCCACTGTTCCCAGGCGATTTTTACAACCACGCCCAGTAACAAAAACCAGCCAGTGACGTCTTTGCGACGGATGTCATCGATTGCCCCCCACACAAACAATCCATGTAAAGCGCCCGACAATCCTACATAGCCAATTAACTGGGGAGAAAACAACAGGATCCCCAATGTCGTCGCCAACGCACACAACACCATGATCATCATGTAGCGCCAGAAACGGTAAGCATCTCCGTGCAATGCCCACAACAATGATAAACCGGCGAGGTTTAATAGCAGATGATTGGTGTTGGTGTGTAACAGGTTGGCTGTCAGCATACGCCAAAGCTCGAACCCTTGGACTGCATATCGGTCATAAGCAAGGGTGTCATAGAGGGATGCTGGCGACAGGGCCGCAGCGATCGCAAGTAGGGTAATGAAAACCGGACCGGCAAGGGCCCTAAAAGTCATAGGAAGTCGTAACATGGCCATGAAAAATAAATGAATATCGGGTTATGATACGGCAAACCAACAAAAAGTCCGCGACCCCATTGAAAAAAAGTGTGTCGCCCAAAATCACAGGAGTTTGTCATGTCGGAGCTGGTGCGTATCAAGGTAGAACAATCCGTTCACAGAATCACCTTGGCTCGAGCGGAGAAGAAAAACGCGTTAAACCAGCGTATGTATGGTCTGTTGGCTGATGCACTGGAAGTGGCGACGCAGGACCCACAGGCCAAAGTTGTGGTACTAAGCGCAGATGGGGACTGTTTTACCGCTGGCAATGACATGCAAGATTTTGCCGCAGCCGGCGAGTCTGAGCAGGTGGGTGAAACTGTGCGGTTTATGCGGGCATTGATGGACTGCCCGTTACCGGTGGTTGCAGAAGTTCGTGGGCTGGCAGTCGGGATCGGTACAACACTGTTATTGCATTGTGATTTGGTGGTATGCGCCGACAACGCGCGCTTTTCATTGCCCTTTGTGAACCTGGGGCTGGTACCTGAATATGCATCAAGCTATCTATTGCCAAAACTGGCTGGTCACCGTAAAGCGAGTCGCTGGTTAATGCTGGCTGAGCCGTTTGGCGCCAGTGATGCTGAACAATGTGGTATTGTCAGCCATGTTGTGCCAGACAGCGCTTTGTCAGAATGTCTTGAGCAGGTTGTTACCCAATTGGTTGGTAAGCCTCGTCAGGCCCTGCTGCACACCAAATCTTTAATGAAGCAGGATCAGGACGCCGTGTTGTTGCACATGAATGATGAGTTGGATTTGTTCATCGAGCAGATGGCTTCAGCCCCGGCCCAGGAAGCGTTCCGAGCGTTCCTGGAGAAGCGCCAGCCGGATCCGTCCATTTATCGTTAAGTCTGACAGCGTTAAACAAATAATAATCAGGAGTGTGTGTGTCAGTAGTTAAACTAAGCGGCCTTTTATTGGGTCTCGTCAGCGTATTTTCGCTTGCACAGATCGATGAACGAGAAGACCGGGAACCGGAAGCCGCCACAGGGTATGATCAGAAAAAGGCCTATGTCGCAGAAAATTACATGGTCAGTGCGGCAAATCCATATGCTTCATGGGCCGGTAAAAATGTCTTAAAACGGGGCGGCAGTGCGATAGATGCGGCGATTGCCGTACAGGCCATGTTGACCCTGGTTGAGCCGCAATCCTCAGGGATTGGTGGTGGTGCCTTCATCCTGTATTGGGACAACAAAACCAAGCAACTGCATACCTTTGACGGCCGGGAAACGGCTCCAGAAAATGTCAATGCCTACCTGTTCACCAATAAAGACGGTAGCGTAATGAAGTGGCGCGATGCCGTTGTTGGTGGACGCTCTGTTGGGGTGCCCGGTGCCCTCAAAGCACTGGAAATGGCCCATCAGGCATACGGAAAGTTGCCGTGGGAGACCCTGTTTTCAGACGCCTCGATGATGGCCGAGAACGGCTTTAAAGTGTCCAACCGGCTGGCACGACTGGTGGCGATGGATTTTCATCCGGGCTTGCGGGAGTTTACTGAAAGCAATGCCTACTTTTATCCCGGTGGTGAACCGCTGAAATTGGGATACCTGCGTAAAAACCGCAAATTGGCGAAGGTGCTGATGGGCATCGCCAGAGACGGCGCTGACTATCTCTATAAAGGCGAGTTGGCCAAGCAGATTGCTGAAACCGTACAGAACTCTCCCATTAACCCGGGTGTATTGACCGCAGAAGACTTCGCACAATACAAGGCCAAGCGTCGTTCTGCCGTTTGCGGTAAATACCGCGTGTATAAAGTGTGCGGCATGGCGCCTCCCAGCTCAGGGGGGATCAATGTTCTGCAGATCCTTAAAATGCTGGAGCCGTATGAGCTGAGCAAATATGCGCCCAATGATATTAACGCGTTGCACCTGTTCACCCAGGCATCACGGCTGGCCTACGCGGATCGCAGCGTGTACGTGGCGGACAGTGATTTCACCCAGTTGCCATTTGGCGCACTGATCAACAACACCTACCTGAGTCGCCGGGCGGAGTCCATTAAGCCTGAAAAAGACATGGGTTATGCCCGACCCGGAACGCCTTACTCCAGCGGCTTTTGGGGCATTGATACGGCGTTTGAGTTACCCAATACCAGCCATATTGCTATTGTCGATAGCGAAGGGAATGCGGTATCTATGACCACATCGATAGAATTTGCGTTTGGTTCCGGATTGATGGTCGAGGGGTTCATGCTCAACAACCAGTTGACCGATTTTTCGTTGTCTCCGTCCCAGAATGGTTATCCGGCGTTAAACCGTGTCGAGCCTGGAAAACGACCACGCAGTGCGATGAGCCCAACCATGGTGTTTAACCAAGACGGTTCACTGAACCTGGTATTGGGATCGCCGGGAGGCAGTCGTATCATCAGTTACGTGACCCAAACGCTGATTGGGGTATTGGATTGGCAGCTGGATATTCAGCAAGCCATCAACCTGCCTAAGATCACCAATCGCAATGATTACACGGCGCTGGAAAAGGGCACTTCATTGGAAGCCCTCAAAGCGGCGTTTGAACAACGGGGCCATGAAGTTAAGATCATCGACCTTAACAGTGGATTGCACGGTATCATGTTGCGCGATGGCAAGTTGATCGGCGGCGCAGATCCCCGTCGCGAAGGCGTAGCGGTCGGCGAATAGCGCGGTTTGTTCAGAACATAAAAAAAGCGAGGCATGGCCTCGCTTTTTTATTTAACGGATATCGCTTATTCACTGAGCGCGCTGCGCGGGTCTGCGTAAGTCAGGTTCAGGGAATCACCCAACGCATCGATCACCGCTTTGTAAGTGACTTTGCCTTTGTGAACGTTAAGACCATTGAGTAAATGGGCATCGTCAAGCATCGCTTGTTTCGGCCCTTTGTTGGCAAGCGCCAGACCAAAAGGCAGGGTGGCATTGTTCAGTGCCATGGTAGAGGTTCTCGCAACACCACCGGGCATGTTGGCAACGCAGTAGTGTACAACGCCATCGACGACATACACCGGGTCCTGGTGTGTAGTGGCTTTTGAGGTTTCAAAACAACCACCCTGGTCGATGGCCACATCGACCACAACAGAGCCTTCTTTCATGTTTTTGATGTGCTCGCGGGTCAGCAGTTTGGGGGCTGCCGCACCTGGGATGAGGACAGCACCAACCACTAAGTCGGCTTTTGAAGAATAGTGCTCGATAGCATCGACGGTGGAGAATACCGTTTTAACCTGGCCGTTGAAGATGTCGTCAATCTCACGCAGACGGGTCAACGAACGATCCAGGATGGTCACGTCAGCACCCAGTCCTAAGGCCATTTTGGCCGCATTGGTGCCGACCACGCCACCACCGATAACCAACACTTTTCCAGGTGCTACACCCGGTACGCCACCCAATAATGTGCCGCTGCCGCCCTGGGCTTTCTCCAGATAATGCGCACCAGCCTGTACCGACATGCGTCCGGCAACTTCACTCATTGGCGCCAGCAAAGGCAGGGCACCGCGGGCGTCGGTGACGGTTTCATAGGCGATACAGGTTGCGCCGGACGCCACCAACAACTCGGTCTGAGTCGGATCAGGTGCCAGATGCAGATAGGTATACAACGTCTGGCCTTCGCGCAACATCTTACACTCGTTGGGCTGAGGCTCTTTGACTTTAATGATCATTTCGGCACGGGCGAAAATCTCTTCAGGGCTATCAATGATGCTAGCGCCTGCATCAATGTACTGTTGGTTATCAAATCCGATGGCCAGACCGCCGTTATTCTCGACAATCACCTCGTGCCCGTGAGCAACAAATTCTTTAACAGCAGCCGGAGTGAGGCCGATACGGTACTCGTGATTTTTAATTTCTTTTGGTACACCGATGAGCATGACGCCCTCCTGAAGGAAAATAGGGTATAAAAATAAAGCGCAAGTATAGGAGAGAAAATCCAATTTTAACTCCCGAAGATGGAGGAAAAACGGTAGAATCATCTTTAAAAGGTCAGTTTGGCAAAATAATATATGCTGGTTAAAACCCCGAAACACCTTGATCGTATTGATCGTAATATCCTCATTGCCTTGCAACAGAATGGGCGGATTTCCAACGTTGAACTGGCAAAAAAGGTTGGCCTAAGTGCCAGTCCTTGCCTGGAACGGGTTAAGCGCCTTGAACAACAGGGCTATATCACCGGTTATCACGCACTCCTTGACCCTCATAAACTTGGCGCCGCAATGCTGGTGTTCGTGGAAATCACTCTGACCAAAACCTCGGTCGATATTTTTGAAGAGTTTTCTGCTGCGGTGCGCAAGCATGATGACATTCTCGAGTGTCATCTGGTGTCGGGTAATTTTGATTTTTTGCTCAAGGCCCGTGTCGCCGATATGTCCAGCTACCGAAAGCTGCTTGGCGATACGTTGCTGAGACTGCCTGGTGTCAGTGAGTCTCGGACGTATGTTGTGATGGAAGAAGTAAAACAAACTGGTCAATTAAAAATCAATCTCAAACCGTGACCGTGAATATGGTGATTAATAGGCGATAAAGCTTGCCTTTTACTGGGCTTTTTAGCGCTGTCTTGGTAAGGTAACCGGGGTACACAATCACCAAATAATAACGATAAAATTTCTCTGAATATGGCGCGATTAAACGGAATACAAAGGATCATGGAAGTGGGCATGATGTTGTCTGCTGCCTTTGCGTTTTTCTTACTGCTGGCCCTGACGTCTTTTAATCCTGCCGACCCCAGTTGGAGCCAGGCCGGATTGCAGGGCAATATACACAATTGGGTCGGTCCGATTGGGGCCTGGTTTGCTGATATTCTGTTTTTTGCACTCGGCTCAGTGGCCTATATCTTGCCGTTTGCCTGCGCATTCCTGGGCTGGTTTCTGTTCCAGCAAACCCGTCACTTGCATGAACTCGATTATCTGACGATTGGTCTTCGTCTGATAGGCCTCATTCTGTTTGTGCTGGGTGTGACCGGGTTATTCAGTATGAATTTTGACGATTTTCATTACTTTTCTGCCGGCGGGTTCGTCGGGGACGTGGTCAGCGCCGCACTCATCCCTTACTTCAGCATGGCAGGCACGACCTTGGTGCTGCTGTGTTTCGTGTGCACGGGCTTCACCTTACTGTCGGGAATATCCTGGTTGACGATCGTAGAACGGATTGGCGCCTGGACCGTCAACACGGGAGTAACGGCCTATCAATTGCCTCACCGATTGCAGACAGCCAATGTGCCACTGTTGCCGTTTCGTCGTGCAGCAGAGCCCCAAGCCGAAGTAGAAATTACCCGTCTGCGCCCTGAACCACAGGAAGAAGCACTTGTTGACAATGGCGCAGTTCCACCCTGGCAGGGAGAAGATATCCCTGATGAAGTGTTCGTGGATGCTGAGCCTGAACCGGCGCCTAAAACCATGTCAATTGCCGAGCTGAAACGTAAAATCACCGGTGCAGATAAGCCGAAATCCGACAAGCAGAAACCATCCTCGTCTTCCACCAGCGAAACGTCGGGCACGAACACGCACACTGCTGATGAGGTTGCACAGGACACGGTTGCGTCTGATATGGCACCATTGCCGTCATTCGAATTACTCGACCGTCCAGATAAGATTAAGAACCCCATCAGCGAAGAGGAGCTTGAAGGGATTGCCCGGTTGGTCGAAGCCAAACTGGCAGACTTTAATATTGAGGCCCGTGTTGTGGGTGTGTATCCGGGACCGGTGATCACCCGCTTCGAGTTGGATCTCGCCCCCGGCGTGAAGGTCAGTAAAATTTCCAGCCTGTCCAAAGATTTGGCCCGCGCGATGTCGGCGATTTCTGTGCGTGTGGTAGAAGTTATCCCCGGCAAGTCAGTGATTGGTTTGGAGCTGCCGAATAAGAACCGCGAGATGGTCCGTCTCAGTGAGGTGATCACCTGTGATGCGTTTCAATCCAACCCATCGGCACTGACCATGGTGTTGGGGGCTGACATCTCCGGAAAGCCGGTGATTGTGGATTTGGCCAAGATGCCGCACCTGTTGGTAGCGGGTACTACGGGCTCGGGTAAATCGGTGGGTGTTAACGTCATGATCCTGAGTTTGTTGTACAAGAGCTCGCCGGAAGACGTGCGCATGATCATGATCGACCCGAAAATGCTCGAGTTGTCGGTCTATGAAGGGATCCCGCACTTGTTGGCAGAGGTTGTCACCGACATGAAAGAGGCAGCCAATGCCTTGCGTTGGTGTGTGGGTGAAATGGAACGTCGCTACAGACTGATGTCGGCCCTTGGCGTACGTAACCTGAAAGGGTTTAATGCCAAGGTTGAACAAGCCATCGCTGACGGTCAGCCGATCAAAGACCCGCTATGGAAAGCGGAAGAAAGTATGGAAGAGGAAGCGCCGGATCTCACCAAATTGCCTGCCATCGTTGTGGTGGTGGACGAATTCGCCGATATGATGATGATTGTCGGCAAAAAGGTCGAGGAACTGATTGCCCGTATTGCGCAAAAAGCACGTGCTGCGGGTATTCACCTTATCCTCGCCACCCAGCGCCCTTCGGTGGATGTGATCACCGGTTTGATCAAAGCCAATATTCCAACCCGTATCGCGTTTCAGGTGTCGTCTAAAATTGACTCGCGCACCATCCTTGACCAGCAAGGCGCAGAGACCTTGTTGGGGGCAGGGGACATGTTGTATTTACCACCGGGTACCGGTGTGCCGACCCGCGTTCATGGCGCCTTTGTGGATGACCACGAAGTTCACGCCGTGGTTGCTGATTGGCAGAAACGCGGCAAACCCCAATACATCGACGAAATCTTGTCAGGTGACAGTGGTGCAGAAGTGCTGCTGCCTGGCGAGCAGCCTGAGGGTGGCGATCAGGAACTGGATGCGTTCTACGACGAAGCGGTTGCTTTTGTTACCGAAACCCGACGGGCGTCGGTCTCCAGTGTGCAGCGCAAATTCAGAATTGGTTACAATCGCGCAGCACGATTGGTGGAACAAATGCAGGATAGTGGCGTCGTAAGTGCACCAGGACATAATGGAAATCGAGAAGTACTGGCGCCACCGGCGCCCAGGGATTAATGATGATAAAGCCAAATTTTCTGCTTGGATGTGCTGCTAGCGTGCTGTCTTTGTCTGCTGTTGCAGACGAAGCCGCAGTGGCTGCACTGCAACAACACCTCAACCAACTGCACAGCTATTCGGCCGATTTTGAGCAACAGGTGACCGACGCAGAGGGTAACATCCTGCAACAGGCTCAGGGGCACATCGTGTTGCGGCAACCGTCGCAGATGCACTGGGAGGTGCTGCCGCCGAACGAAAACATCCTGATAGCCGATGGCCAGACATTGTGGCACATCGACCCCTTTGTTGAACAAGTTGTGGCACTGGACCAGGCCGCTGCCGTGGACAACAATCCCATCATCCTGCTGACCGATCCGCAAAGTCCGCAGTGGGAACGTTTTGACGTGCAACAGACCGGTACCCAGTTCACTATCCACGCGCAAAGCACCGATAGCCCGATTACCCAATTGTCGCTGACGTTTGAACAGGCCCAATTGACCGGCCTGGCCATGACTGACAGTCAGGGGCAGGAGAGTGCGTTGACCTTCAGCAATATCCAGCAGAACGTTGCCGTGGCAGATCAGCAGTTCAGTTTTACCTTACCCCAAGGCTTTGAGTTGGATGACCAGCGCCAACACTGAGTTTTCATTTGGCGATGAACCCCAGTTCGCGCCACTGGCGGCACGGATGCGTCCGCGCACCATTGACGAATACCTCGGCCAACAACACATCGTCGGACAGGACAAGCCGTTGCGAAATGCGATCATTCAGGGCCATGCCCACTCCATGATCCTGTGGGGGCCTCCCGGCACCGGTAAAACCACCCTGGCAGAGTTAATAGCGCACCATTGTGACGCCCATGTACAGCGTATATCCGCCGTCACTGCCGGTGTTAAAGACATTCGCGCAGCCATCGAACAGGCACGCCACGTTGGCGCTGCTAGACAGCAACGTACCATCCTGTTTGTGGATGAAGTGCATCGCTTCAATAAAAGTCAGCAAGACGCGTTTTTGCCGCATATCGAAGACGGTACGGTGCTGTTTATTGGCGCCACCACTGAAAATCCGTCCTTTGAACTGAACAATGCTTTGCTGTCCCGCGCCCGGGTGTATGTACTCAAGCCGTTGACGCAAGAAGATTTATTGCAGGTGGTAGAAAGCGCATTAAGCGATCAGACCCGTGGACTTGGCGGCCGCCATCTGACGATGGATGATGAAACCCGTAAGCACCTTGTCGACCTTGCCGGTGGGGATGCTCGTCGGGTACTGAATTATCTGGAGTTGTGTGCTGATTTTGCCCGGGATAATTGTATCGACCGCGCGATTGTGAATGATGCCGTAGGGGCCAAAGTTGCACAGTTCGACAAGGGCGGCGACCAGTACTACGACATATTGTCCGCGTTCCATAAGTCAGTGCGGGGCTCTTCTGCTGATGGTGCATTGTATTGGTATGCGCGGCTGTTGGAGGCCGGCGGTGATCCGCTGGTCATAGCCCGGCGTCTGCTGGCCATTGCCAGTGAGGATATCGGCAATGCCGATCCCCGGGCGTTAGAAATTTGCCTGAATGCCTGGGACATTTTTCATCGGGTCGGTGCGGCGGAAGGAGAGCGAGCCATTGCGCAAGCCGCCGTGTTCTGTGCCCTGGCAGCAAAAAGTAATGCCGTGTATACCGCGTTTAAAGCCGCCCGTAAGCTGGCCCAGGAAACGCCGGATGCACAGGTTCCTGCGCATCTGCGCAATGCGCCGACAGACCTGTTGGCCGAGCAAGGATATGGTGCGGACTACCGCTATGCCCATGATGAACCAGGAGCCTATGCCGCGGGTGAAAACTACCTGCCGGCGTCGATCAAAGACGCTCGGCTTTATTTTCCCAATGATCGGGGGTTGGAAAAACAGTTGCAGCAAAAAATGGCATACCTGGACAGTTGTGATCAGCAAAGCCAACGCAAGAGGTATCCATGACCGTTCAACAAGGCTGGGTAATCTACAGTTTTATAGCTCTCGGCGGCGCGTTAGGCGCCTGTCTGCGTTTTTTTCTGTCACAATTGATGCTTCAGTGGTTTGGCAAAGGCTTTCCATTTGGTACACTGCTGGTCAATATCATCGGCTCCTTTTTGTTGGGGTTGTTGTACGCCCTGATTGAGCAGGGGCAACTGGAAATCGTAGTATGGCGAACCACCATCGGCATCGGGTTTCTGGGGGCATTGACCACGTTTTCTACTTTCTCCGTTGATACATTGCTGTTGTTTCAGCAAGGGCAATGGCTGCGGGGAGGACTAAATATCGCGTTAAACCTGTTTTGCTGTATTTTGGCAGCCTGGATGGGTACGCAACTGGTAAAAGGGTAAATTGACACACCATGCTAGATCCCAAGTACTTGCGCAGTGACATAGAAGATACTGCAGCTCGCCTGAAGCGCCGCGGCTTCAACCTAGATGTAGACGCCTTTAAGCAAATGGAAGAAACCCGTAAATCGCTTCAGGTGCGTACGCAGGAATTGCAGAACGAGCGGAATGTACGTTCCAAGTCGATCGGCAAGGCAAAGGCTGCAGGCGAAGACATTCAGCCATTGCTGGCAGAAGTTGAGCAGTTAAAAAACGAATTGCACAGTGCTGAGGAAGCGTTGTCTATTTTGCTCAAAGATATCGCCGCGTTTTGCCAGGGGATCCCCAACCTGCCTGATACCTCAGTGCCGGAAGGGAAAGACGAGAACGATAACCTTGAAGTCAGCCGCTGGGGTGAGCCTCGTCAGTTTGATTTCGACGTAAAAGACCACGTGGATATTTCCCAGGGCCTGAACAACGGGCTGGATTTTGAGAGCGGTGTTAAATTGTCGGGTTCACGTTTCGTGGTGATGCGCGGTCAGATAGCTCGTCTGAACAGAGCCATTGCCCAGTTTATGCTGGATGTACATACCCAGGAAAACGGCTATCAGGAAATGTATGTACCGTATCTGGTCAATGAGGCCAGTTTGTTTGGTACCGGACAGTTACCCAAATTTGGCGAAGACTTGTTCCACACTAAACCGGCCACTGAAGAGGGGCAGGGGTTGTCACTGATCCCGACGGCAGAAGTACCGCTGACCAATCTGGCCCGGGACGAAATTCTGGATGAAGCCACGCTGCCGGTTAAAATGACCGCCTATACACCCTGTTTCCGCAGTGAGGCCGGCTCTTACGGCCGTGATACCCGCGGCCTTATCCGTAACCACCAGTTTGACAAAGTCGAGCTGGTGCAGTTGGTAAAACCCGACGCGTCTTTTGATGCATTGGAAGCGTTGACCGGCCATGCGGAAATGATCCTGCAACGCCTGGAACTGCCGTATCGTAAAGTTTTATTGTGTACTGGCGATATGGGCTTCGGTGCGTGTAAAACCTATGATCTGGAGGTATGGTTGCCTGCACAGGATACGTATCGTGAGATTTCTTCCTGTTCAAACATGCTGGACTTCCAGGCACGTCGCATGCAGGCCCGTTATCGCAACAAAGACACCAACAAACCCGAACTGTTGCACACGTTGAACGGTTCCGGCCTTGCGGTGGGCCGCACCCTGGTCGCGATCCTCGAAAACTATCAACAAGCGGATGGCAGTGTGAAAGTACCTGAGGCCCTGTTGCCTTACATGGGCGGTTTGACGGAATTGACCCCAGCCGGCTAATTCAGTGCCCGATTGATAAAAGAAAGCCCTGCAATGACAGGGCTTTTTTATGTCCGCATCAAAGACATTTCTTAGGCTTGGGCAACCCGGCAATTTTCGTGGCTTGCTTTGCCGGGCCTTTTGGAAACAGGCGGTGCAGATAACGGCTGTTACCTTTATCAGGACCAAACTTCGCTGCCATGGCTTTTACCAGTGCACGTATGGCCGGACTGGTATTGAATTCCAGGTAGAAGTTACGAACAAAGCGCACCACTTCCCAGCGTGCTTCATCCAGTTCGACGCCTTCGAGGCTGGCAATGTGTTCGGCCAGCGCTTCACTCCAGTCATCGGTGTTGGCCAGGTAACCGGCTTTGTCAGTTTCGATGTGTTGACCGTTAAATTCTATCATGTCATTTACCAGCTAATGGTTTTGTCATGGGATGCACACAGCTCGACCAGATCAGCCATGGAAATGCGGGGCACATCCGTGATTGGAACATTCCGCGCGACACAGTCGTCCTCAAGGGCGCTCACCGTGAGCCCGGATTCAATCAACGGTATTAGGGTGGCAGGCAGGCGTAACCACTGAACGCCGTCCTCGATCAGTACAACGGCATCGCCGTCCCGCAGGTCGATCGGCAGTGACAGGCAATCGTCAGCAGGGCGAGGGGCATATCTGATGCAATGTACGGTCATGGTTAAAATGTCAGTAAGTGAGTGGTGTTATCAACGTGCTGGCGCATGTCTTCAGCGCTCAGGGCAACAGCGGGCACGCACAGTTCATAGCTGGCGATACCATAGGCTTCAAGGCTGGTCTGACACACGTAGATGTCTTCAACATCATAGAAGGGCAGCGCCGCAAAAGTCTTGGTGTAATTCTTGGCCCCAATGCAATCAGGCGACTGGCCTTTGACCAATTGTAAAACACCCGCGCCGGTAAAGAACAGCGCGACATCCTGACCGAAGGACCCCGCGGCGAGTGCTACGTCAAGTGCGTCCTGACCTCTGGCATTTCCAAAGGGTGGGGCTGTAAATACGATACCGAGCTTCATCAGAATTGTACCACCCGATCCGAGTCCGCCAGCAGTTGCATCAGTTCACCCAGCCCAACCTGATCAAAGGGAAGAGCGAGGTTATATTGCTCCAGGCCTGCTTCCTGGGCTTCTGTGTGACTGACCACGCCCCTTCGATTTCCCGCGGTTACACAAACCTGCAGGGGGACGTTGTGCTGGCGCGAAAATTCACTCCATTGTTGATGGAGATTGCTTTCATCACTGGGTGGTAATAGCAACTGATTGGCTGTGCCCACCCCTTGGGCATAAAAGAACACACCGGCAAGCTGATGGTCGGATTTGATCACCGATTGGGCAAAACGCAGTGCCGTTGAAGGGCCCTGATCATCATAAGGCGCAGTAGTAACCAGTAGGGTAAATCGACTCAACGTTTGTGGCTCCTGATAAAAAAACACCCCGAACAGAGTCGGGGTGTTTAGTGTATCCGAATTTCGATCAATCGTCGCCGCTGAAAGCGCCGATCAGGTGCAACAATGAAACGAACAGGTTGTAGATGTTCAGGTACATCGACACTGTTGCGCGAACATAGTTGGTTTCGCCACCGTGAATGATCCGGCTGGTATCAAACAGGATCAGGCCAGACATGATGAAAACGATGGCTGCATTAATCGCCAGTGAAACCGCAGGAACCGCGAAGAAGATGTTCGCGATTGCAGCAATCAATACCACAACCAGGCCCACCATCAGGAAGCCACCCATGAAAGAAAAGTCTTTCTTGGTGGTCAGCACGTAGCCGGACAATGCAAAGAACACCAGTGCGGTCGCACCGAAGGCCTGCATGATAATGTCAGGGCCACCAGGTACAGCAGCGTAGTAACCCAGGGTATAACCCAAAGAGCCACCCAGCAGACCGGTGAAAAGGAATACCCAGGCCAGTCCGGCAGCACTGTCAGCGGCTTTGTGCAACACAAACAGGACGACCAATGCACCGATGTTCATACCCAGTGCGGCCATGGGGGAAATGCCGATAGCTGCGGTGATGCCAGCACAGACGGCGCTAAAAGCCAATGTCATGGCAAGCAGCATGTAGGTATTGCGCAGCACCTTATTGGTTTGCAACACCGACGGTTGACTGACTGAACTATACGACGTTCTTTGTTCCATTTCTTTCTCCAGTGAACTAAATCAATTGTGAGGAAACGTACTCCCGCTTCCATCAGTGTATTTGTATGGGGTTTAGGCGATTTTTTCAAGGATTATCGGTTAACCTCACACAGGTATACGACTATTTGATGGTTTTTGGCTCAAATTGTTCAAAGATTTAGCAAACAAACCAAATTTGCAGATTTAGGCTTTACAAGCTCCATAAAGCTCATTACTATGCGCAGCACATTTCGGAGAGATGGCAGAGCTCGGTTGAATGCACCTGACTTGAAATCAGGCGAAGGGTTAAACCTTCCGGGGGTTCGAATCCCTCTCTCTCCGCCATATTAAACAAAAAGGCCACCCACTCGGGTGGCCTTTTTGTTTATGGTCTGAGAAAGAGGACTTGGTTTGGACCCCTCGGTTCGACAACATTGCCTGGAGCAATGTTGGACAGCTTTAGCTGGCCCGTAGGGCGACGGACAGGAGAGTCCGGCGCAATCCCTATAACGAGCATGGAAGGTCACTATACGGGTGGCCTTTTTGTTTATGGTCTGAGAAAGAGGACTTGGTTTGACTGTCTTGTGGGGAACAAGACAGAACAGCCAAAGGCTGGCCTGTAAGGCGAAGGGCAGGGAGCCCGAAGTAACCCCTCGGTTCGACTGCCTTGTCTGGAACAAGGCAGAACAGCCGCAGGCTGGCCCGCAGGGCGACGGGCAGGAAAGCCCGGCGCAATCCCTATAACGAGCATGGAGGGTCACTATACGGGTGGCCTTTTTGTTTATGGTCTGAGAAAGAGGACTTGGTTTGGACCCCTCGGTTCGACAACATTGCCTGGAGCAATGTTGGACAGCTTTAGCTGGCCCGTAGGGCGACGGACAGGAGAGTCCGGCGCAATCCCTATAACGAGCATGGAAGGTCACTATACGGGTGGCCTTTTTGTTTATGGTCTGAGAAAGAGGACTTGGTTTGACTGTCTTGTGGGGAACAAGACAGAACAGCCAAAGGCTGGCCTGTAAGGCGAAGGGCAGGGAGCCCGAAGTAACCCCTCGGTTCGACTGCCTTGTCTGGAACAAGGCAGAACAGCCGCAGGCTGGCCCAAAGGGCGACGGGCAGGAAAGCCCGTCGTAATCCCTCCGGGCAGTACCATCAATCCCAATCGGGTGGCCTTTTTGTTTATGGTCCTATAAAGAGGGCTTAGTTTGACTGTCTTGTCAGAAACACGGTCGTACCGAAAATAAAAAGTGAAAAAATGGTTGTTGACCTAAACCAAGGTTGAGGAAATACGCTGTTGCCTCATTTTATTTATGGAGATTACCGCAATGCGTATGAATCAGGTCACACTTCCCGTCATCAACATGCCCGACGCCGTTCAGTTCTATCTAACCCTGGGCTTCAGACAAATCGTTGATACACCCCATTATGCGCGGTTTGCCTGCCCCGATGGCGACAGCACCTTCTCGTTGGCATTGGTGGATCACTTTATCGTCAATGCCGCAGTGATCTATTTCGAGCATGATCAGCTGGATGAGTGGGTCGATGACTTGAAAAGCAAAGGGATCCGATTTGTTGAAGGGCCGGAGGATAAGCGTTATCTGTGGCGCGAAGCATTGTTGCACGATCCGTCCGGAAACCGGATTAAGCTTTATCAGGCGGGAGAGAATCGTCTGAACCCACCCTGGCGTGTTGATATCGTTGCCTGACGGTTAAAAAAGTGCGTGGTCATCGGACAGGGGAGATGGAACGTGTGCAGTGGGCTGACCCAGGCGATACACGTCTACGATGTGGGCGTGGATTTCGCCCAAACGTTTTCCTTCAACCAAGTGAAGGTCATGCTTGTTGATATAGATGATCAGATCGTTGATGACCATGTAGGCGCGCCCAAGCAAAAGCCCTTCATGATAAAAGCGCCTCGACGCCCAACGTGAAATACTGTCTAACGTTTGCATGCGCACCTACCTTGCAAACTCAACACCCTACTTATCTTATAGATGGTAAATTTGTAAAACGGATCATTTATTTGCCTAAAAGTACTGCACCATTGTCAACGGGCGCTCATTTGGGTTGATCTGACTCCCTCAACGCGTGCTAGACTTGGCGGCATGCATTTCCGTTGTAGCGTGTGTTATGACAGCGCCCCACAAAACACATTTGTTATGTTTAAACCGTGACGAATTGTCTGTTGTACCGATCTCCTGTCGCTGCGGCGCGCCTGCGCGCAGTCCTGAAACCATCGATGGCTGTCCCGATCGCTGGCTGGTCGCCTGTAGTGCCCCCGGATGTAAGGCCTGGGTGTTAGGGCAAGGATTAAAAGACACGGTGGTGGGATGGAACCGCCTTAGCTTACACTTATACCGATAGTAGCGTTCGATTGCGCGTTCCCTGTACTGCACAGACGCGGGTTTGGTGCTACTGTATCCTAGTTAGATTTTCATGAGGTTATTTGTTTGATTTCGTTGATGTTGGTCGACGACCACGATCTTGTCAGGAACGGTATCCGTCGGATCCTCGAAGACGTGGCCGATTTTCAGGTGATTGCAGAAGCCAATTGTGGTGAAGATGCCGTACGTCTGTGCCGGGAACACCGTCCTCACGTGGTGATGATGGACATGAACATGCCCGGCATCGGTGGGTTGGAAGCTACCAAGCAAATCCTCCACTACGCGGAAGATACCCGTGTCATCGTGTTGTCGGTACAAAAAGACAACCCGATCCCCGGTAAAGTGCTGGAAATTGGTGCGTTCGGTTACCTCACCAAAGACGCCGATCCGCAGGAAATGATCAATGCCATTCGCAAGGTTGCGGTTGGCCAAAAGTACCTGGCGCCAGAAATTGCCCAGCAAATTGCCATCAGCCGTCTAAGCAAGCATGAGGACAATCCGTTTGAACAATTATCAAACCGGGAGCTGGAAATCACACTGATGCTGACCAAGGGCGCGCGTGTGCCGGATATCGCGGCACACCTGAATATCAGCGCCAAGACGGTGAATACCTACCGTTATCGCATGTTCGAAAAGCTGAACGTCAGCTCCGATGTAGAGTTGACCCACCTTGCGCTTCGCCATAACCTGATAAACACCAATCAATTGTGACCTGATGGCAAACTGCCATCAGGCAATGTTCAATGGCTGATTCCGACGTATTTGATCACAAAGCCTTTCTCAAACACCTGACCTCCCAACCCGGCGTGTACCGTATGTACAACGAAAAGGGGGATGTCATTTATGTGGGCAAGGCAAAAAACCTGAAAAAGCGGGTGTCGAGTTACTTCCGGTCTAACCTCGACAGCATCAAGACCCGCTCACTGGTCAAGCAGATCGCCAACATGGATGTGACGGTGGTGCATTCTGAGACCGAGGCCTTCATTCTTGAAAACAATTACATCAAGAAGTACAAGCCCCGTTACAACGTGCTGCTCAGAGACGATAAATCATATCCGTTTATCCTCCTTAGTGATCATCGTCATCCCCGTTTGTCGATCCATCGTGGCACTCGCCGTCAGAAAGGCGAGTACTTTGGGCCCTATCCCAGTGCCTGGGCGGTGCGCGAGAGCTTACGCACCATGCAGAAGATATTCCCGGTCCGTCAGTGTGAAGACAGTTACTATCGGGCCAGGAGTCGCCCGTGCTTGCAATACCAGTTGAAACGCTGCGCCGGACCGTGTGTAGAGGGCCTGGTAAGCGACGAGGAATACACGTCACAGGTACAGCTAGCCCGATTATTTCTTAAAGGTAAAAACAAGCAAGTGATTGCCAGCCTGGTGGAAAAAATGGAGTTGGCCAGCACCGAGCTGCGCTTTGAAGCGGCGGCCCGTTACCGGGATCAGATCAACGCCCTGAACAAAGTGCAGGAGCAGCAGTGGGTGAGTGGCGATCAGCAGGAGATGGATGTGTTCGGCATGGCCTACCAGAACGGACTGGCGTGTATTCAGGGTTTCTTTATCCGGGATAACAAACTGTTGGGGAGCAAGAGCTTTTTCCCCAAGGTGCCGGCACAGGCCAGTGCCAATGAAGTACTACAGTCTTTTATCCTGCAGTTCTACCTGGCGGGCAATAAGTCGATCCCACTGCAGATCGTTATTCCTGACACGTTAGAAGATGAAGCCGCCATCGCGACGGCGTTAAGTGAGGAGGCAGGACGCAAGATTCAGTTCTTTAAAGGCGCACGGGATGAGAAAAAGCGTTATTTGGCCCTGGCCAATACCAACGCGCAGAATGCTCTGGATGCCAAGCAGAATCACCAGAAATCGGTGTTTGCCCGTTTTGTCGAACTGGAATCAGTGCTTGAGCTCGAACAGCCGGTGCAACGGATGGAGTGCTTTGACATCAGTCACACCTCCGGTCAGCAAACGGTGGCGTCCTGTGTCGTATTTAACCGCGAAGGGCCGCTGAAGAGCGACTACCGCCGCTATAATATCGAAGGGATCACGCCCGGTGACGATTATGCCGCAATGGCACAGGCGCTGGCGCGTCGCTACCGAAAAGTGGCGGAGCAAAGCAAGATGCCGGACATCCTGTTTATCGATGGCGGCAAAGGGCAGTTGGCCCAGGCGGAAGCGTTTTTTGACCAATGGAACAATCCGGATATAGCACCGCCGATGTTGATTGGCGTGGCCAAGGGAACCAGTCGTAAACCCGGACTTGAAACCCTTATCCTTGCCGGCAATCACGCTACCATTCCAATGGAAGCTGACTCCTCCGCGCTGCACCTTATCCAGCACATACGAGATGAGGCGCACCGTTTTGCCATTACCGGTCACAGAGCGCGCCGACAAAAGGCCAAAAAGACGTCAACATTGGAAGGTGTACCTGGTATCGGCGCGAAACGACGTCAGGCGCTGCTGAAATATATGGGCGGACTGCACGGGGTGCAGAATGCCAGTAAACAGGAACTGGCCAACGTGCCGGGTATCAGCGAAGAACTAGCGGAAATCATCTATGAGCATTTACATCATTGATTTCGCGCGGTATGACAGTAAGATGTCAGCCTTGACACATTAACCACGCAATAGGACGCTTAAAACGCCATGTGGACCATTCCTAATATCATCACACTGCTACGCATGCTCCTTATTCCTGTGTTTGTGGTGGTGTACTACCTGGATTGGCAATGGGCACATCAGGCTGGCGCATTTATCTTCTGGTTGGCCGCAATCACCGATTGGTTTGACGGATACCTGGCGCGCAGGCTGAAACAATCAACAGCATTCGGCGCGTTTCTCGATCCGGTGGCAGATAAACTCATTGTCGCAGCTGCACTTTTGATGATCACCCACACCTACAATTCTGTCTGGGTGACCGTCCCTGCGATCCTGTTATTGGCCCGTGAGATCTATGTGTCTGCGCTGCGTGAGTGGATGGGGCAGCAGGGCCGTAGCGATACAGTGAAAGTGTCTTTTGTCGGCAAGGCTAAAACCATGGCGCAGATGCTGGCATTGATTGGCCTGTTGTCTGAACTTGAAGTGTTTATGGGCATTCCTATTTATTGGGTGTCGCTGGGGTATGGTTTGTTGTACATTGCAGCGGTGTTGTCGACATGGTCAATGGTGACGTATACCGTTGCTGCATGGGGCGATTTAACCGGCAAAGCCAAGGCAGGCTGATGCTTAAATGACCGTATGTGTCATTTTTCAGGCAGTTGATTCAAAACGGCGCTTTTTGTGGTTGACAGTTTGGGTGGTGTCGGTAGAATGCAGCCTCACATTTCACCGCAGGTGGAGTGTTACTGCGGTAACTTAACCGGTTTTCGCAACAAAACAATGCGGGAATAGCTCAGTTGGGTGATGTCCGGTTGCGAAGCAACGAGAGGTGACTTAACGTCACGTCGAGAGGACAGAACGCGAGGTCGTGGATGACCGAGCTGGGTGAGTATCATCAGGGATGTGTATCTGATGTCAGACATCAGATTATTAGATGCGGTCAACGCAACAAAACAATGCGGGAATAGCTCAGTTGGTAGAGCACAACCTTGCCAAGGTTGGGGTCGCGAGTTCGAGTCTCGTTTCCCGCTCCAAATTTTAGATATCGGCCCTCATCCGGTATCAGAGCTGAAAAGCTCACAGTCTTTCAGGCGGAATGGCAGAATGGCTATGCAGCGGATTGCAAATCCGTGGATCTCGGTTCGACTCCGGGTTCCGCCTCCATCTTCACTTTCATACAAGTGAACCTCGCCCGGGTGGTGAAATTGGTAGACACAAGGGATTTAAAATCCCTCGCTGGTAACAGCGTGCCGGTTCAAGTCCGGCCCCGGGCACCATTTATCTAAAACTTTTTCAACAGCACATGAAACGCAACAGATCCGTTGATGACTGTATTCGCCGGACTAACGTTAGTTTCAACGGTTGTTTTTCTGGGCTTGATAGCGTGGGTTAAACCCGTCCCTGGTAGCGCACCCCAGCTCGGCCATCCACGGCCTCGCGTGCGGCCCCTTTTGTCGTAACTACCTGTTACGACAAATCTCCTACGGAGACCGGAGCCTTACCCCCGGGCACCATTTATCTCAGATCTTTTTAAATTGCTCTCTAAACGCGATGATTTTGCGGATGTTTTTATTCACCGGACTATGGGTTGGTATTGGGGCTTTCAACGACTTGATATCTTTGATGTAACACGTCCCTGTGGCTTGGTGCCAGCCTGACCGTCCACGGTCAGTCGTTCAGCACTTTCGCCGTCATTACCTATGACGGCTCTTTCGCACTGCTCACCGTGCTTCACCCATCCACGGCCTCGCGTGCGGCCCCTTTTGTCGTAACTACGTGTTACGACAAATCTCCTACGGAGACCGGAGCCTTACCCCCGGGCACCATTTATCTCAGATCTTTTTAAATTGCTCTCTAAACGCGATGATTTTGCGGATGTTTTTATTCACCGGACTATGGGTTGGTATTGGGGCTTTCAACGACTTGATATCTTTGATGTAACACGTCCCTGTGGCTTGGTGCCAGCCTGACCGTCCACGGTCAGTCGTTCAGCACTTTCGCCGTCATTACCTATGACGGCTCATTCGCGCAGCTCACCGTGCTTCACCCATCCATATCAAATATCACGTTGTGAATCATCGATGACGTCTCTTTGTGTTTGCTGATTGGTGTTGTGACCGATCATTCTGAGGTATTCCATGGCCCGTTGTTGGGCTGTTTCACGACGGGCAAGGGATTCAGATTGCGCCAGAAGGTCGCGATAGGTAACAAATAACGCTGCCAGCTGTTCAGTGGCGCTGACAAGGTCATTGCAATTACAGGTTGCCAGCGTGAACTGGAGTTTTTTGGCGAGTTCCGGAAGCAGCTCTTCTACGCGCCGAATACCATTAGGTTGCAAACCGTGATGCTTTTTAGCCAACGGAACGATGACGGTCTGGCGTATGAAATTGTGCAAATCCAGGGCTTCAAAATATTCGCCCCGGCCGATTTTGGTGGCACCATAATGCACCCAGATCCAGAAACGATCTTCAAACCATTGCAATGGAGCAATAGGGTACTGTCCATCTTCGTTTCCCAGGTGCCGTGTAACGATCTTGTCCTGTTCCCACAGTACGCGAGGGTTATCAACCCGTTTGCTCAGCTCGTCCGGAGTTACGAACTTCAGGTCAACGTGCAGTAATTCACCGTCTAGGTCATACAGGCATATCAGCAACCGTGGTTCGCCCACATGCTCGCCCGTTGACGCAGCCAAAAGCTCACCCATATCAGCAGCCAGTGCATGGCGCTGCTTCATCACATTTTCATAGTGCTCAGGGGCGATGGCAACCACCAGGTCCAGATCACTGAAGGCATCCAACTGATTGGTTGACGCTGACCCAGCGATTGCCAGGCCAACGACACTTTGATGGCACTTTGCCGTTTTAATGATGCTGTCTAAAAATGTCCGTTGAAAGGGCAGTGCAGTGGTCAAGGTGTCGAGCATTTTCCCAGTGTCCATTGGTTAAAGTAAGTGAATCGACAAATGCAGCGTAAGGTTCGCACACTGTTCTGGGTTGATGCAATACGGAATAAATCCAAGTCACACCGGTTAGCCTTTGATGTTGGGGGAATGGAATAGTGCGCCCGGAAATCCGGGCACGAGAACATTTCAGGGCTGTACTGAGCTGATATCTACGGTTTGATGTGTTGTCGGACAGCTTCCATCATAGGTGATATCAACCTGTTTCTGGCCTGATACTGCCGGGAAGGGATTGGTGCACGAAAATTGAATACCGCCAGGGCCGAGACCAGTGAGGTGTACGTTGCCGGGTTTGGTAATGACAGCAGACATTTTGGAGGTGTCGTAGGCCGGAGCCTGAACGAGAGTAATAGTGGTCATAAGCAATTGCTCCTTGGTAATGTGTTAAGCCTCAATCCTAAAAGAATGAGATAGGGCATGGGCGTTTCCTTGCAACCCGTTGCTGAGTGGTGCTTACCATGCCTGTTCAGCTTAGATAAGCGCGATCTGACCGGCCATTACACGGCATTACACGCAGGGGAATTATCGATGTGAAAGAAGGGGGTTGGCCGGGTTTGTTTATTCGTACCTAACGGCGGATTTTTATACCCAAATGTTCTGGTCATAAGTTGGGGCATTGGCGTACATTTTTCTACACTGTTTAGAGTGTGTTGAAGAGACGCCATCCTCGTCAATACACCTGAGACAAACCGAATCGGGCTACGCCCAAACCCTACAACGTAAGGTAACACCATGGAACCAACCCAACACGACACCGCTAACGCACCGATCACTCCGGAGCACCAAGCCGTCATGGAAAAGGCAGCCTATAACGCAACCACCGAACTGGATTATGGAAAGCCGGGTTTACCCAGTATTGTTTTTGGTCACTTCGTCACCATTTTTATCGCCCTTGTCGGCCCCTATATCATCGGATACTCGCTGGTGGTCAACGGCCTTTTTCTTGGCCTTGGTCTGATTTTCTCTGGTTATATGACTGACTGGCTCGACAAACGTCTGAATGATCAGCGCATGAAGCGTAGCCTCGATCAGGTGCTGTCAGCACAGCAAAGTGACGCCTGAGCAGTCAAGCGTCTATAAACGTTCAAACCAACGTTTTATCACGTCCCGTTCTGCGTCTGTGATGGCGGATTTGTTCATAAACGGCATGTCTTTACTCACCACGGTGCGTTGATAGACGCGCCCCGCGAGACGGGAAACGTCCTGCGGAGTATCCAACACCACACCCATTGGTGCGATCACAAACATCTCGTCAGTGGGTGATTTGCTATGGCATTGCTGGCAATGATTGGCCATCACTGCCATCACATCTTCAGGCACTGTAACCTCCGCCGCTGGCTGTTTGCTTAGCGAATTCGGTTCGGAAACGGCTTGTTCTTCAGGCCATTGTGCCCACAACGCAATCAATACCAACGCTACGCCACCGCTGACCAGGATCGCGGGTCGATGCTGTCCTGTGTGGCGCAGATTGAAGTAATGTCTGATCCATGCGGCGGTTAGCATGATAGCAATCAGCAATGCTGCGCTGTGCGCGTGCTGATAGGTCATCGGGTAGTGATTGCTGATCATGGTAAACAACAAGGGCAGGGTCAGGTAGTTGTTGTGCACCGAGCGCAGCTTTGCCTGCTCGCCCCAAACGGGGTCTATCGGCCGTTTTTCGGCCACGGCTGCCACCAGTTGCCGCTGTGCGGGGATGATCTTCACAAACACATTCGCGGCCATGATCGTGCCCATCAGCGCGCCCACGTGAATGTATGCGCCACGTCCGCTGAACCATTGGGTAGCCAGCACAGTGGCCACCGACATCAGCACAACCAATAATACGGCAAACAGGGTGGGTCGATTGGCCAGTTCAGAGCGGCAGGCCAATTCGTACACCAGAAAGCCAGCCAGAATCAAACCTACGCCACGCAGCACCGCTTGGGCCGGTGTCAGGTCCATCACCGCAGGGTCAATCAGATACGCCGAAGCGCCGATGTAATAGATCAGCACCAATAATGCTGTACCACTTAGCCAGGTGGCATAGGCTTCCCATTTAAACCAGTGCAGGGTAGTCGGCATGGTTTGTGGGCCGTAGGCATATTTGCCAACTTCATAAAACCCACCACCATGGATCGCCCACAAATCGCCTTTGATGCCACGATCTTTTTTCCACTGCGGTGGTTCACGTAGGTTGTTGTCTAACCAGATGAAATAGAAAGAAGCGCCGATCCAGGCGATCCCGGCAATGACGTGAAACCAACGCAAACATAATGCAATCCATTCTTGCCACATCATTCCTCGATTCCTTGTTTTTGATAGACATTTTGCCCTGCTATCCAGGTGCCTCTGATGGCACGATCATCGCCAAGCATTGACAACGCAAATAGCATGTCAGTCGGTGCCGCATCCGTGCAAATCCGCATCGCAAGCAACTCGTCGTAGCGAGGTTCCAGAATGACGAAGTCGGCATCGGTACCAGGATTGAGGTTGCCAATTTTGTCATTCAGTCCT
Organism: Fluctibacter halophilus; assembly: GCF_020687825.1. GTDB lineage: Bacteria > Pseudomonadota > Gammaproteobacteria > Enterobacterales > Alteromonadaceae > Fluctibacter > Fluctibacter halophilus. Next base: position 1,232,790 of record NZ_JAJEWP010000001.1, on the reverse strand, counting down.
AACCCGGCGGCACTTCCCATGGTCATGTCATACAGGCCTTGCAACGGACAAAGACGTTGATGCTGCAATTGACAAACCTTGTATGCTTCACCGGCGGTTTTTAACATGCTGAAAGAGGTTCCTGCACCGACATCGGTGGCCAGGGCAACATGCACGCCCATGTCTCGGGCTTTATCGAGATTAAATAAGCCACTGCCCAGGAACAGATTGGAGGTTGGACAAAACGCAATCGTTGCGCCGCTGTCACTCAGCCGTTGCCATTCAGATTGCGCCAGATGCAGACAGTGTCCAAATACCGCCCTGGGGCGAACCATGTGATAATGGTCGTAAACATCAAGGTAATGCTGGTGTTGTGGGAACAGTGACTTTACCCACTGAATTTCATTGGGGTTTTCCGACAAATGGGTTTGAATAAATACGTCAGGAAAGGACTGAGCCAGTTCTCCCAAGGCCGCCAATTGGGCTTCGCTGCTAGTCGGTGCGAATCGAGGCGTAAGCGCATAATAGAGACGATCGTTGCCATGCCATTGCTCAATCAATGCGGCACTGTCCCGTTGCGCGCTTGCTGCGGTATCCTGCAGCGCCTCTGGACTGTTCCTGTCCATACAAACCTTACCGCCGACCAAGAGCATGTTTTTCGCCTGAGCGGCTTGGAACAGCGCATCCGTGGCCACTTTATGCACCGTCGCGTAAACCAACGCACTGGTGGTGCCGTGGCGAAACAGCTGACGCAGGAAAACATCGGCAATCGCAGATGAATAGTCAGGATCTGCAAACTTCAGTTCTGTGGGGAATGTGTAGTTTTGCAGCCACTCAAGCAGTTGTTCACCGTAACTGGCGATCATTTCCGTTTGTGGAAAATGCACATGGGCGTCGATAAACCCAGGGACTAATAAGCCATCAGGGAAATGACTGACAGTCAGGTCCGGATACTTTGGCAAAAGCTGGTTTGCATCGCCAATGGCTTCAATTTTTCCGTTACGCGTAACCAATAATCCGTCTCTGTAATGCTGACAATCCTTATCCGGTGCCGATGTTATGACGGGGAAATGCAATAGTTGCGCGCGATAGCCATGGAGTGTCGACATTGCTTAACTGCCCCGATATGTACTGTAGCCAAAAGGCGATATCAGTAACGGAATGTGGTAATGCTCATCCGTTTCGATACAAAACGTGATGTCGGCATGAGGATAAAATGCACTACCATGGTGGCTGCGCAGGTAGTCGCCGGTATTAAATTGCAGGGTATACGTACCTGTGGTCAGACGAATGCCTTGCCATTCATTGCACCGACCATCGGCATTGGTGATCCCTTCAACGCACTGTCCATCCGGTGTCTTTAATGTCAGGGGCATGCCCACCGCCGGCTTACCGAGGGTGGTATCAAGAACATGGCTGGATAAGCTAGGCATTGTCAGCTCCTTGTTGTTGCAATGCTTTGTGCAGGCGCAATGCGGTTATTTTTTGTTGTTCACCGGCAGCGATACGTGTTTCGGTCTCAGTGTCGTTATCAATCCGTGCCGACAGCGCATCAAGCATTTGTCGCGCCGACAGACCGGTGGCACAAATGATAAAGATGAATCCGTGGCGCTTAAGGTACTGTTGGTTAAGGGTCAGCAGTTGTTGCAATGTCTGTTGGTCGGCATCAGCGGTACCCGCTTGTTCCTGACTGGCAAGGGCTCCGGTGTTGGCATATTTTGCCTGCAGCGTCTTCAGATCGCCGATCATCGGGTGGGCGGCAAACGCTTCCAACCAGTCTTTTGGCGTTAACGCCAACCAGGCGTCCTGTGCCGCCTTGTGTAAGTCTGTCTCGCTCTGGTAGGGGCGATGTTGGCACATTGCATTACACCAGACCGTCGCAGCACAGCAACGTTCAAAAAAGTCCAAACAGGCTTGTTCAGACAACTGATTAATGTCGTGCAATGTCATTGCGTCTCCTGAGGCAGATTTATCTGCTGAGCCGTGGCCAGTGATTGTCGATAGGAAGTCCCTTTGGCGCCAGCGGCCGGGCAGTGATGCAGGCGTTCTATCAGTTGGCCAGCGATGGATACCGCTACCTCAATGGGGCGTTTACCCGGAATATTGGACAAACCTACCGGGCTGATCAGGCGTGCCCGCTGTTGTGGGTCAAGTCCCCGTTGCGCGAGTTGATAGTTAAAGCGTTTCGCTTTGGTGTCGGACCCAATCATCCCGACATACGGTAAATCGTTGCGTTTGAGGGCCTGATGGACGATTTCAAGATCCAGTTGGTGGTTATGGGTAAGCACCAATACCCAGGTGCCGTTGTCCAGATCACTGACATGGTCTTGTGGATGTTCACTGCAGTGCACCCTCAGGTTTGGGGCGTGCTCCAGATCTGACAACCAGTCCTGGCGACTGTCAATCCACTGTATTGACAAGGGAAGCTGAGTCAGTATCGGTATTAGTGCGTGTGCCACATGTCCGGCGCCGAAAACCGCTATCGGTTGTTGATACTGCTGGATGACTTCAAACAGCACGCTAACGGCGCCACCACAGCACTGCCCCAGCTTGGAGGACAACGGGAAGTGCTCGATGTGCTGTTGAGCCGCGGATTGACCAAGCATGCTGCGCGCCTGTTGAATGGCGACATGTTCAAGATGACCACCACCAATGGTGTCATGCTGGGTGGTGGCGGTGATGACCATTTTACTGCCGGAATTCCGCGGCGTTGAACCTGCGGTGCCCAGTACGGTAACCAGTACGTAGGGCAGCTGCTGGCCACTCAATTGGCTGATGGCTTGTTGCCAGCTTAATGTAGCCTTCATGACGGCTCCTCGAGGGATTTCAGGGCCCACAATACCTGCTCTGGTGTCGCTGGGGTGTTCAAGTCCGGGTCGTGACGATAATCGGCTGTGCTGGCGATCGCGTCTTTGATTGCGCACCACACAGAGATCGCTAACATGAACGGCGGTTCACCGACCGCTTTTGAATGATAAATACTGTCTTCGTCATTTGCCCTTGGGTACAGGTCAACATTAAAGATTGCCGGGGTATCACCGATGGCCGGAATCTTGTAGGTAGCCGGGTTATTGCTGTCCAACTTACCGTCCGCGTTCCAGCGCAATTCCTCAGTGGTCAACCATCCCATGCCCTGGATAAAGCCACCTTCAATCTGACCGCGGTCGATGGCCGGGTTAATGCTGTTACCCACGTCATGCAGGATATCGACACGGGTTACTTTGTATTCTCCGGTCAGCACATCCAATTGGACTTCGGAGCAGGCAGCGCCATACGCAAAATAGAAGAACGGACGACCTTTGCCGGTGTCACGGTCATAATGAATTTTGGGGGTCTTGTAAAAACCACTGGCTGACAGCGAAACCCGTCCTATATAAGCTTGTTGAACCAGGTCCTGGAACGTCGTTGACTTGCCGTTACACTGCACACGTCCCTGACTGAACACCACAGTGTCAGCGTCACCATTCACCGAGGCGGCATAAAACTCAGCCAACCGTTGCCTGATTTGCTGACAGGCATTCTGTACCGCTTTACCATTAATGTCGGTGCCACTGGATGCGGCAGTGGGTGAGGTGTTGGGCACTTTATCGGTGCGTGTTGCCGTGACCTCAATACCGTCAGTACCGATCCCTAACTCATTGGCAGCGATCTGCGCGATCTTGGTGTGCAGGCCTTGACCCATTTCGGTCCCGCCGTGATTCACCTGTACACTACCATCCGTGTAAACATGCACCAGTGCCCCGGCCTGATTGAGGTGTTTGGCGGTAAATGAGATACCGAATTTGACCGGTGTCAGCGCGAGGCCTCTTTTGATCACCGGTGACCCTTGATTAAACGCCGTTATTGCTTCTCTGCGTTGCCAATAGTCACTGGAGTGTTCCAGCTTTTCAATCAAATCTGCCAGCAGCGGTTTGCCCACCGGCATGCCGTAGTGGGTTTCACTGCGGGCGTCAGCATCATACAGGTTGCGCTTGCGTACGCTCAGGGGATCTTGTTGTACCGTACGGGCGATCCGATCCATCATTGCCTCCGCCATGATCATGCCCTGTGGGCCCCCAAATCCCCTGAACGCGGTGTGAGACACCTGGTTGGTCTGACAGCGGTGACCTTCAACCAGGCAATCGCCGAGGTAGTAGCCGTTGTCTGCGTGAAACATCGCGCGGTCTACTATGGCATCGGACAGATCAGCCGATATGCCACAATTACCACTGATATCGACATGACAGGCCTGTATCAACCCTTGGGCATCAAAGCCTACCGTATAACCATTTTCAAACGGATGGCGTTTGCCGGTGGCTTGCATATCCTGAGCCCTTGGCAGGCGCAGTTTAACCGCTCTACCATTGCGCCGGGCCAGTACCGCTGCAAGGCAGGCCCATTGCGCCGCTTGGGTTTCCTTACCACCAAAACCACCGCCCATGCGGCGCATGTCAACGACCACTTTATTTAGCGGTACGTCGAGGACTTCGGCGACAAGCTTCTGAACTTCACTGGGGTGCTGACTGGACGTGTGGATCAACAGCCGATCTTCTTCATCCGGAATGGCCAGTGCAACCTGACCTTCAAGGTACATATGCTCCTGCCCACCGATGGACAGGTGCGCACTGGCGATGTGCTGCGAGCTTTCCAGACCCGCCTGCCAGTCACCCCGTTCCATTCGGTGCAAGGGACGGACAAAACGCTGCTGCTCGTGAGCCTGCGAAACACTCAGGCAGGGGGGTAGAGGCTCGCTGACAACCCTGGCTTTGGTCGCGGCTTGTTGGGCATGCCGGTGTGTATCGGCCAACACGGCAAACAACGGTTGTCCGTGAAAACGTATCTCGCCATCAACCAGAATTGGGTCGCCATCAAATACCGGCGCTATATCACGCTGGCCCGGAATATCGTCAATGGTGATGACATCGATGACACCTGGGCTTTGGCGCACGGCTTCGAGATCGAGTCCTTTCAGGGTCGCACGGGTATCTGTCGCCAGTCCAACCGCCGCATGATAAGTGCCCATTGGTACCACGTAATCATCGACGTAACGTGCCTGACCGGTCACTTGTCGAATTGCGCTTTCGTGGGGTTGGGATTTGCCGATAACGTCACCGGTTTGTTGATTGGCTGGGGCGTCGATGAGTTTACGCATGTTCAATCACCCTCACTGGCAGGGTTTCGTTACCCGGCGTATGGCTCAGCCAGAATCGTTTCCACACCCTTGCCAATGATTCCTTGCGATAATCAGCACTGCCACGAACATCATCAATGGGTGAGAAGGCCACGCGCAACAGCTGCATGCCTTCTTCACAGGTTTGTTTGTCTGTCCAGGACTTGCCCTGCAGCGAAGCGGCAAGGGTTTTTGCCTGTACCGGTGTGGCTGCGACGCCTCCGAAGCCACTACTGATTTGACGAATAACATCGTCTTCGATGGTCAACGCAAACACCGCACAAATGGCAGAAATATCATCCTCGTGGCGTTTGGAAATTTTATAGGCGCCAATGACCGTGTTGGCACTCGGTAGCGGGATTTCGATGCTGTCAATCCATTCGGTGGGCAACAAAGCGGTTTTACGGTAGCCCTGAAAAAAGTCACTGGCAGGCACCCGACGCTGTTCGGTACCATCATCAAGCACAACGATGCCTTCAAGTGCCAGCACGACAGGGGGTAAATCGCCGATTGGCGATGCATTGGCTATGTTTCCGCCCAGCGTTGCCTGGTTGCGGATGGGCAACGACGCAAATCGCTGGAACAGCTCTGCCAACGCAGGAATACGTTCAACCAGCCACGGATGAAGCGTGGAAAGGGGGACGGCGCTACCGATGATGAGACGGTCTTCGGTTTGTTGCAGGCGTTGCAGTTCAACGACAGACGGTAAATAGATGACATCACCCAGGGTTCCCAGTTGCTGGGTTACAGTGAGCGCCAGGTCTGTCGAGCCCGCCACCAGTGTTGCATCCGGAAATGCCGCTTTGAGTGCGGCCAGTTCCGACCGTGTGGTAGGGCGGTACAAACCGGGAACATTGCCAGGCTGATTTTGCATGTTCAGCAGCGCCTGACGGGTGTGTTCAGCCTGTTGTGTAAACTTATCTGGTTGCCGCTGTTGGCACGCCTGCAACGTCGCATCAATGATCGGCCGGTATCCGGTGCAGCGACACAGATTGCCTGACAGGGCATCGATGACAGCGTCTCGGTTAGTATTGTTGCTGTGTTGGTGATAGAGAGCAAATGCTGACATGACAAACCCGGGTGTACAGAAACCGCACTGACTGGCATGGTGATCGACCATTGCCTGTTGGATCGGGTGTAAGGTTTGGCCGTCGGCGAGGTGTTCAACGGTCAACAGTTGCTTGCCATGCAATGCTCCCATTGACGTGACACAGCTGTTAATTGCCCTATAAGCCAGTGGTTCCTTACCGTTATCAGAGGGTTCGGCGACCACGACAGTACAGGCGCCACAATCCCCGGAAGCACATCCTTCCTTGGTACCGGTAAGGTGGCACTGCTCACGCAGATAGTTCAGGACGGTAGTGTCCGGATCGATCTGCGTAATATCGATTTGTTGTTGGTTCAGCAAAAAGCTGATCATGCCGTTCTCCCTGTAAGTGTGTCCGGCGTTGTTACGTGCAGTAATACAAAAACTAGACCAGATGGTCAACTTATATTGCTTTTATGTCGGTAACAGGTATAACTATAGCGTGGTCACGTACGAAAAGTGCACGTCGGGTTTATGCAAACGCCCTATGTATTGATCAGGAATCTGGTATGCTGTGTTTCACGCAAAACCCGGCGACCTGTCGTCAACTCGAAAAATAGATACAACAACAACTAAAACACGTTATGACAGCACAAAAAACCAATAAGGAAGGCCGCATCGGTGCGCAAAACCGAGCCCGCATACTGGCTGCTGCAGAGCAGGAATTTGCTTTGCATGGCTACAACGGCACACGATTACAGAACGTGGCTGACAGGGCGCAGTTGCCCAAGACCAATATTCTGTATTATTTCAAGTCAAAGGAAGGGCTTTACCTGGCAGTATTGGAACAGATCCTGACGCTATGGAATTCTGCATTTGATGTCGCCACGGTGGATGATGATCCTGCGCTGGTGCTGGCCAACTATGTGGCCGAGAAGATGGAAATCAGCCGCACCAAACCGGAAGCGTCAAAAATTTATGCACTGGAAATCATCAACGGTGCACCAAATTTGAGCAAATTTTACAAAGAACAACACGTAGACTGGATGGATGGTCGGGTCGCACTGCTACAAGCCTGGATCGATCAGGGTAAATTGTCGGTTAAAGACCCTTACTACCTGCTGTTTAATATCTGGGCTTGCAGCCAGCACTATGCCGACTTCCAGGCACAGATCGCGGCGTTACGCGGCAAAGGTATGGATAAACAGGATTTTTCAGATGCAACCAAAGCATTGATCCATATGATCCTCAGCGGTTGTGGGCTTAGCGTTCCTGACAAATTTAAATAGGTATGGAGAAATCACCATGAAACATGCCTATCCAAGGGATCTGGTGGGATACGGAAAAACACCACCGCACCCGCAATGGCCCGGCAAGGCGCGTATTGCCGTTCAATTCGTGATCAATTACGAAGAGGGCGGTGAAAACTGTGTGTTGCATGGTGACCCCAGTTCCGAAGTGTTTCTGTCTGAGATCATCGGAGCAGAAGCTTATAATGGCCGCCATATGAGCATGGAGTCGATTTACGAATATGGCAGTAGGGCAGGCTTCTGGCGCCTTTATCGGTTGTTTACCGAGCGACAGATTCCGATCACCGTGTTCGGCGTTACCATGGCACTGCAGCGCAATCCCGATGCGGTTGAGGCGATGTTGGAAGCAAATTGGGAAATTGCCAGTCATGCCATGCGCTGGATCCATTTTCAGCACATGGATATCGTTCAGGAACGCAAGCTGATGAACGCATCCATCCAGTTACACCAGGCAATAACCGGGCAAAAACCGGCAGGATGGTACACCGGTCGCACCAGTCCCAATACGTTAAAGCTGGTCGCTGAGCGGGATGATATTGTTTATTGCGCCGACTCATATGCTGATGATTTACCCTACTATGACACCCAGTATCGAAACCCGCTTCTGATGATACCGTACACATTGGATGCCAATGATATGCGCTTTGCCACTGCGCAGGGGTTCAATAGTGGCGAGCAGTTCTTTCAGTACCTCAAAGACAGTTTTGATGTCCTGTATGAGGAGGGGCAGCAGTCTCCAAAAATGATGTCTGTAGGGCTGCATTGTCGTTTGGCTGGTCGCCCGGGACGTTTTGCAGCGCTACAGCGATTTGTCGATTATGTACAATCCCAAGACAATGTGTGGTTGTGTCGTCGGGTTGAAATCGCCGAACACTGGCGTCGCCAGTTTCCACTGCCTACATCAGACTGAACACGTAGCGGGCCAGGAAGATCAGTGCCATTGCCCAGGCCAGCGGCGATACCTGGTGCCTTTTTCCGCAGCCCATCATGACACCGACATAGGTGATAAAACCCAGGGCTATTCCTTCACTGATACTGAATGTCAGTGGCATAGCAATGAGGGCGATGGTTGCTGTTGCAACGCTGGGTAAATCCTCAAAATCCAGTTGCTTGATGCCATCCAGCATATAAATTCCCACCATCACCAGTGCAGGCGTGGTTGCCATTAATGGGATCACCAGCATTACCGGCGTGAATAGCAGCGCAAGCAAAAAACACAGGCCGACCACCAGTGCGGTCAGCCCCGTGCGGCCACCCACTGATACGCCGGCGGCTGATTCGACATAGGAAGTTACCGGCGACGTGCCAAGTGCAGCTCCGACGACACTCGCGCCAGCATCGGCACTGAGCGCCTGGCCCATTTTGGGTAACTGCTCGTTTTTGTCCAGTAAATTGGCCTTGCGCGACACGCCAATCAGTGTCCCGATGGTGTCAAACATGTTGACGAACAACAGGGCAAAGATCAGATCCCAGCAGGTCGCCAGATTAACCAGAGGGTAGGTCAGGTCCATGGCCAAGAAGGTTGTGTCGATAGGAGCGGGTAAGCCGATCAGTGCCTCAGGCGTGGCGGTCAGCATACCGTCATTATGGGGAATGAACAGGCCAGCGCTGGTCAACAGGATGATTGACAACAAAATGGCGCTGCGATAGCCCCGACTGACCATCACGATGGTGAGTATGATCCCGGCCAATGCCAGCAAGGTTACCGGTTCACTCAGATCGCCAATGGACACCAGGGTGGCTGGATGGGCCACGATAAGCCCGGCATTTTTCAGCCCGATAAACGCGATGAATAATCCAATGCCGCATTGCACACCGATTTTTAGTGCTTTGGGAATGGCATCGGCAATCTTTTTGCGCACGCCGGTAACCGATAGCAATAAAAACAATACGCCGTTGTAAAACACGATCCCCAGAGCCGCATCCCAGGGTATGTCCCTTGCCAGACAGATGGTGTAGGCAAAAAACGCGTTCAGCCCCATGCCCGGTGCCATTGCGATAGGGTAATTGGTTCTCAGTGCCATGATCACCGTGCCGATACAGGCTGCCAGTGCAGTGACCGTGATCAAAGCGTCAACCGGCATCCCACTGATCCCAAGAATCGCCGGATTGACCACCAGGATATACGACATCGCTGCAAAGGTCGTCAGGCCGGCGACAAGCTCGGTTTTCGGGGTGGTATTATGTGCTTTCAGGTTAAACCAGTGTTCTAGGATTTTACCCATCCGTGTATTCTCGTTGTTATGAGTGGGATTGCCCTGCAAATATATGACCATATGGTCTGGTAATGGCAGGCCTTTTGCAGTACAACCTAAGAGTACACGATTGAACAGACGCTGTGCAGTCACTTCGTCTGTGAACAATACCCCGTTTACATTCCAGCATCAGGAGAATTCTATGTCGCTAATGTCACTCATCGCTGCATTGCCCAAAACGGAATTGCACTTGCACATAGAGGGCTCGCTGGAACCCGAACTGATGATGGCACTGGCGACCAAGCACAATGTCTCTCTGCCGTATACCACAGTGGAAGAAGTCGCCGCGGCCTACCAGTTCGACAGCCTGCAGAGTTTCCTCGACTTGTATTATCTGGGCGCATCGGTATTGCGTGACGAAGAAGATTTCTATTGTCTGATGCGTGATTACCTGCAGCGCAGTCACGCCCAGGGCGTGGTGCATTGTGAGATCATGTTTGATCCGCAAACCCACACTGAACGGGGCATCGGTTATGATGTGTTTATGCCCGGGTTCTGCCGCGCCATTGAAGAGGCCAAACAAAACGGCGGACCTTCGGTACTGCTTATCCTGTCGTTTCTGCGCCACCTTACTGAACAGGAGGCGATACAAACCCTGCAGGACGCTAAACCCTATTTAGATCGGATCACTGCGGTTGGCCTGGACAGCAGCGAGAAGGGCAATCCACCAGAGAAATTCGCTCGTGTATTTGAGCAGGCGGGGCAACATGGCTTGTTGAAGGTAGCCCACGCCGGCGAAGAGGGGCCTGCCAGTTATATTTGGTCAGCCCTCAATACCTTACAGGTTGATCGCATTGATCACGGTGTACGTTGCCTGGAGGATCCTGAGTTGGTTGAACACCTTGTTCAGCATCAGATCCCATTGACCGTATGCCCCCTTTCAAACGTCAAGTTGTGTGTGTATGAAAAGATGGAGCAACATCCACTCCGTGACATGTTGGCCAAAGGGCTGAACGTCACCGTGAATGCCGATGACCCCAGTTATTTTGGTGGTTATTTACTGGAAAATTATCAGGCCCTGGTAACGTCACTGGCGTTAACCCGGGAAGAGGCGCTGACGTTAATCCGCAACGGTTTTCGGGCCAGCTTTCTGGCCCCGGAGCAAAAACAGTATTGGCTGGATAAAATCGAACAGATGGCTGACGCGCATCCCTAATTAGCGGGTCAGCTCTTTGATCAAGGCCTGATGTTGTGGAAATTGCGCCTGCAATGTCTCACGATCTGCCAGCGTCATGTCCTGATAGTCAAACCCAGGCGCGACGGCTTCGCCGATCAATCCATAGCCGGCGCTGCCATTGTCCAACAGGTGAGATGCCTTCCAGACACCGCCGGGCACAATCAACTGCAAAGTTTGTCCGGCGCTGACGTCTGGCCCCAGTACCGGGGTTTCAATGTGCCCATCGTCAAAAATCAGATAGTAGGTGATGGCATCACCGGCGTGAAAATAATGCACAATATCACTGTGGTTCTTGTGAAAATGGCCAATCGGAGAATCTTTGCTCAACAGGTAGTAAATCGATGTCAGCAATGAACGGTTGCCACGCCCATCATCAGGATCACAGGTTGCTGCGCTGCGGTAAGTTTCCAGATAATGACCACCCTCTACATGGGGGGTAAGTCCAAGGCCTTTAATTAACGTGGACAAGGGCGGTGCTTGGGTTACATGGGACATCAGATTCTCTTCGTGTGATGTTGGTCAAACAGTACCACCGGGGATTCAAAACTACCAGTGATTGGGCGTACAATGCCGCTAAGCCAAAGAACATCAAGGAACGTCATGTTTAACAATGCCCCCACAGCGCCGTATTATGCGGTGATATTTACCTCGGTAATGGCCGATGAAACCTCTGGCTATGACGCCATGGCGGAAAAAATGGTGTCGCTTGCCCAGCAACAACCTGGATTTTTGGGTATGGACTCCGCCCGTTCGGACCTTGGTATTACGGTATCTTATTGGCGTGATCTTGATTCGATCCGAGCTTGGAAGTCCAACCCTCAGCATCAGGTAGCCCAATCCAAAGGGCAGGCTCAGTGGTATCAGGGCTATACCGTGAGGATTGCCAAAGTTGAACGGGACTACAGCATGGAAGGCGAAGAAGAATGATGTCGCCGCTGCTGTCATTGCAGGATGCAAATGCACAGTTGCAACAAGGAGCGATATACCCGATTTGGACGCGGATGGCCGATATTAGCACTGGCCAGCTTCCGCCGCTTCCGGCATACCGTATTGGACATGCGCCGGTAATGGACTTTGAAAAGACGTTTGCTGACCCAGACAGCGAACTACCGCATACGCTGCCTACTTATCAACGCTTTTATCATCATCTGAAACAGCTTGAGTTGCCCGCTAATGTACCGTTACTGGTATATGACTATCAGGGGATGCGTTTTGCACCACGAGCGTGGTGGATGTTTTGTTCTATGGGGTATCAGATCCGGCTATTGAACGGCGATTTTAACGCTTGGTTTGACGCCGGTTTACCCGTCACGCCGCTAGATGACAGCACCACTGTAAAACAAGATCAGCCATCGGTTGCGCCTTGTTGGGCGCTACCTGATACGAAAAGGCTTCCCCAGTATTGGGCAGATAAACACGATGTTCTCATTGCCCTGGACGACCCCAATATTGTGATCATTGATGCGCGCAGCCAAGCCCGCTATCTTGCGCAAGTGCCGGAGCCCCGACCTGGCATGCAACGGGGCCATATACCCGGCGCGCTCAATATTCCCTTTGACAGCCTGCTAAATTCCCATGGTATGGCTGACAAAAAAGTGTTGGAAGCTCGTTTTGCATCTCTGGGGATAGGTCAAGATCAAGCGCTCATTGTGTACTGTGGTAGTGGCGTGACCGCCTGCGTGGTGGCATTGGCCGCACGGGTGTGTGGTTTTAGCCGGGTGAGGGTGTATGACGGTAGCTGGAGTGAATGGGGCAAAGAGGGCAGTGGACTTCCGATCAGTCGCTAACCGGCTCAAAGAACACAAAATAGTGGCCGCGAACGAGATCATCAGAGACCACTGCAGTCACTTTGCAGCGCAGTTGCCGTCCGCTTTTACAGGTAATATTGGCTTCCATACTAACGGTGTTGGCGTTTTCTTCTGACGCGACTTCAACGGCCAATTCCCACTGCCGCTCAATGGCATCTCTGTAACCAGGATCGGGGTAAGCCTTTTCCCACCAGGTTGGCTTGTCGGGTATATCTGCAAGAGACCAGCCGACTAAATCGGTGAAAGGCTGCGACACAAAGCGGTTATAGTGCACACCGGTATTGGGGTCCGGCTGTACCAACAGCATGGCAACCGGCAAAGCATTTAACGTTTGGGTCGGGATTGGCATGGTGGATCCACAGTGTTGGCTTTTACCTAACCAAACTACCCTATGCCAGGGCCTTGGGTCAAATGGATCAACGCGGCCAATGCCGCCGACACGGCGCCCAGATCTACACGTTCATCAGGATGATGACTGATACCACCCTGACAACGGGTAAACAGCATGGCGACCGGGCAAATGTCGGCCATGGCCATTGCATCATGTCCTGCGCCCGAAGGCAGTGTAGTGACCGGAGTGCCGGTGTTTTGGATAGCCTGCGCCAGTGCCTTTGTCAGTTCATCGTCACATTGAACAGCATTGGCTTTGTGCAAGCATCGGTTTGAATACGTTACGGATCGTTTTTCCGCGATCGCGGTTAGTCCTTCGAATATGGTGTTAATCGTTGCGCTGCGCACATCGTCTGATTGACTGCGTACATCGAGCGTGAAGACAACGCGACCCGGGATCACATTGACTGCACCTGGACTGACGTTAAGCTCGCCAACCGTAGCAACGGCCTGATGGCGCAATGCGCAGTGTTCGATATGTAGCAACATGTCAGCAGCTGCGCTTAATGCGTCCTGACGCATCGACATCGGCACGGTACCGGCGTGTCCGGCCCGCCCATCCACGGTGATTTCAAACCGTTCAGCACCGGCTATTGCCGAGACCACGCCAATGGGTAATCCTTGTGCTTCTAACACCGGGCCTTGCTCAATGTGAACTTCGATAAAGCCGAGTAAAGGGTCATTCTTGCGGCTGGCGCGAGCAATATTGTTGAGGTCCAACTGACAATCACGCATTGCCTGAGCCAGGGTCACGCCATTATTGTCACTCAGGGTCGCCCACTGGGATTGCCATTGACCGGTTACCGCCCGACTGCCCAGCAAGGTCGTTCCGAACCGTGTACCTTCTTCGTCACAAAATCCTACGATATCCAGGTGGTAGGGCAGTTGGATGTCATTTCTACGTAGGTATTCAACCAGTGCGATTGGCAGCAATGCGCCTAATATACCGTCGTACTTTCCGCCATTGGGAACGGTGTCAAGATGGCTACCCATGATCAGCATCGGGGCATCTTGATTGGCCGATTTCCATCGTCCCCATTGATTGCCGGCCTGATCTTGCCAGCAGCACATCTCCAGAGACTGCATCCAGCGCTTCATGGTCAGGTTTGCGGCCATGTGTTGTGGTGTCAGGTAGCGTCGATCTACCTTACCCGGAGTCTGAGTCAACAGCGCCAATTCTTCACAGCGATCGAGTGTCTGTTGCGCAAGCTCGGTAACGAGTTCGTTGTTAAGCGCTGGCATAGATGTCATAGGCATTGTTGATTGCTTGTGTGGGGGTTAACGGATGGCCCATACGTCGCAGGACCGCCTCCATTGCCATGAGGGTGTGAAACACAGTGTCCTGACGGGCATTGTAGCCCATGGTTCCAATGCGCCACACTTTACCGTGCAAAGGGCCGAAAGAGGTGCCAATTTCAATGTGGAAGTCGTTTAGCAGCACGGAGCGAAAAACCTCGCCATCAATCCCCTGAGGGATATACACGGCGACGATATTGTTCATTTTGTGCTGTTGATCGCCAAATCGTTCAAGGTTGAGGCCGTCCAGGCCCGCCGCCATCGCACGGCCATGAAGTTTATGTCGGGCAATGGCATGATCAATGCCTTCATCGAGCAATGTCAGGGCGCATTCCCGCGCGCTGTAGAGCATGGTCGCAGATTCTGTGTGATGGTTCAGGCGCTTTTCACCCCAGTAATCGAGGATCATCGGCAGGTCGAAATAGTTTGATGCAATACGCCGACCGTTACCTTCATGGTCGCCGCTCTCGCGAATGCCTGCTTCAATGTGATGGCGGGGCATCAGTTGCTCGACAAATTGCGGGCTCAGGGTGATCGGTGCGCTACCGGAGGGACCGCCAAGACACTTTTGCAAACCGACCGAGACCGCATCAATCTGCCACGGATCAACCTTTAACGGGTTTCCACCGACTGACGCTGTGGCATCGACATACAACAACGCACCGTATTGATGGCACAGTTCGCCAATCCCTTCCAGAGGTTGAAGCATGGTTGTCGACGTATCGCCTTGTACCATTGCGACAAGTTTGGGGTTAACCTGTCGCAGCGCCTGTTCAATCTGTTGCAGGCTAAACACTTCACCCCAGGGGACATCAATACAATGCACATCTGCGCCACAGCGCTGTGCGATTTCTTTCAGCAAATAACCAAAACGACCGAATATCGGTACCAATACCTTGTCACCCGGTTCAATGGCTGACACCAGAATGGCTTCAATACCGGCTCTGGATGTTCCGTCAATTAACACGGTTGCCGGATTGCGGGTTTCAAACACGTGACGGTATAACGCCATGGTTTCATTCATGTAGCCGGTCATTACCGGGTCATACTGGCCCACCAGAGGTGTCGACATGGCCCGTAAAACACGGGGATAGCAATTGATTGGGCCAGGGCCCATCAATAAACGGTGTGGGGGATCGAGCAACGCCACGAAAATGCTCCTACAGCAACCATTGAGAAATCATTCGTATGCCGGTGATCAGCAATACGACGGCAAAAATCCGCTTTAGCAGACTGGCATCTAACGCATGGGCCAAACGGGCACCAACGGGGGCAAACAAAACAGTCAGAGGCACGATACACACAAATGCCGGTAGGTTAACCAGTCCAACGGTGCCAGTAGGTGCATCGACTGGCGTTTGTCCCATCACTATCATGGTCAAGGCACCAGGAAGCGCGATCAATAGGCCAATCGCTGCTGCCGAACCTACAGCGCGGTGGGCCGGGTAGTTGAAACCGGTTAACAGCGGCACCGACAGGGTTCCACCGCCGATGCCGACCATGGCGCTCAACGCACCAATCGTCGACGCCATCAATGATTGACCTGCCCGTCCAGGGAGTCCGTCATGCCAGTGTGAGGCCTTGGCCCGCAACAGCATATTGAGTGCAGCCAGTGTTGCGATAGCGCCAAACAGACCGGTTAACCACTCGCCCTGAACATGGGTAACCACCAGACTGCCGGCAATCACGCCAACGAGGATAAACAAGGCCCATTCCTTTAACAGTAACCAGTCAACGTTGCCCTTGCGGTGGTGGGAACGAATGGAACTGAGCGACGTGGGTATGATGGTGGCCAGCGACGTCGCCGTGGCTATTGCCATGGCATGCTCGGGGGATACGCCAAAATGTTGGAACAGGAAGTACAACACCGGTACGATGACAATACCGCCACCGACGCCCAGCAGGCCAGCCAACAGCCCGGCAAATACACCGCTCAGTGCCAGCCACAGCATGACGGGCAGAGCAGGCAAGAACTCCATCATTACCACATTCCTCCGCTGGGAAAAGCCTTGCCATCGCTACGAGGGTCGGTTGCAGCCTCGGTATGGCCATCGGGATGATGTACAACAGCGCCGGCATGTCCCATCATCTCGTTGCAGGGAGAAACTATCGCCGTATCGTGACCCATACTGGCCAGTGTCGCACCGATTTCATCTGCCAAATCCGCTTCGAGTTTAAGGTTATGACTTTGGTCTCCCCAGGTACGCCCTAGTAGCCAACGGCCATCAGCAATGGACTGCGCCAGAGGCAGGTTCTGATAGACATAGCGGCTAAACAACGCGGCCTGAGTTTGGGGTTGTCCTTCGCCCCCCATGGTGCCATAGCTTATACGTCGGCCATCGTGTAATTCCGCATAAGCTGGGTTCAGGGTATGGAAGGGTTTGGCGCCGGGACGCAAACAGCGTTTATCATCGGGATCGAGCGAGAAAGACGTTCCCCGGTTGTTCCATACAATGCCGGTTGTCGGCGATACAATGCCGCTACCAAATTCCCAATACAGGCTCTGTATGTAGCTGACCATTCGTCCCTGTTGATCGCAGGCACCCATCCAGATTGTGTCACCATGGGCGGCTTGATGAGGCCAGGGCAGGGCTTTTTGCACATTGATTTTTGCCGCCAATTGGTCGAGTTTTTCAGCGTCAAGCAGTGATGACAGAGGCAACGATACCTGTTCGGGGTCCACGACGTGAGCATCACGCAATAAAAATGCCTGTTTGGTGCATTCGATGATCAAATGGACTCTGCTGGCTTCATCGTCGACAAGGTGGGCAAGACGGTCATACAGCGCCAGAATGATCAACGAAGCAATACCCTGTGTAGGTGCAGGAAGGTTATACAATCGACCCACTGATATGTCTGCTTTAAGCGGTGTAACCCATGCGGCGCTATAAGCCGCAAAATCCTCAGCGCTTAGCAAGCTACCGGCCTGTTGGAGATCCTGTGCAAGTGAAGCGGCTATTTCACCCCGATAGAAGCTATCAAGTCCTTCATGGGTGAGCTGTTCAAGGGTCGCAGCCAGAGCAGGAAGCTTAAGAATGTGTCCTTCTTTAAGCGGTTTCCCTTTGTGCAAAAATGGCGCAAACCCTTGAAATTCTGACAATTCGTCGAAAGTTTTGTGGCTTGCAGATGACAAACTGTGGGTTATTTCGATACCCCATTTCGCCTGCCCAATTGCGGGTGCAAGCAGTTCTGCCAGAGGGATCCCTGGCTGCCACTGGTGACTGAGTTGGAGTGCTGTTTGCCAGCCACTGACGGCACCCGCCATGGTCACCGCAGCATCGGGCCCTCGACTGGGTAAGGCTGTCTTGTTGCTGAATCGGGACAGGGTAGCAGCGCGACCCGCGGTGCCTGCGGCGTCAATCGCAACAGGGGTTTTTCCTGGCTCACTGATCAACCAGAAACCGTCGCCTCCCAAACCGTTCATGTGTGGGTATTCAACTGCGATGGACGCTGCTGCGGCGACCATCGCCTCGATGGCTGTACCGCCCTGGCGTAGAACGTTCTCTCCGGTTTGCGCTGCGGCAAAATGAGGTGCGGTAAAGGCTATATTGGTTTGACTATTGGGCATGGGTAGGCTCCAGATGACCAAGCAGGGTAATGGCCCTTTCAACTAAATTAAGATCGCTGCCGGGTGGACCGATAAGACTGAATCCGACGGGGGCGCCGTGCAGTTGACCTTGGGGTACGTGTAACTGGGGAAGACCTGCTAATCCGGCCAGACAGGTAAACGACAGTAATGTCGTACGATAGGCAGCGCGCTGTGTATCGCTCATGTTAATCAGCGGCGCAGGCCCCGGTGTTGTTGGCAATACCAGTATACCGTTATCCGACAGGGCTTGTTGTGACCATTGTATGATCTGATGGCGAACCTGGGTTGCCGCTTCAATATCAGCATCAGTCAGGGATGCACAATGATCGAGCCGGGCTTTGATGGCCGGTGACACGATCGGTTGATGGGCTTTAAGCCACGGACCCAGCCTTTGCCAGATTTCAGCCCCTTGCAGGGTAACAAAGGCGTTGGCTGCTTCGTCGAGTTGACGTTGACTTAACGAGTCTCTGGGTTCAGGTTTTGATGCAAGCTGGTCGAACAGTCGCAACAGTTGTGGCCCATGCTCAGCCTGTTCAAATAGCGCATTAATGGTGCCCAGAGGCCCATTTTGAAACGCTGCCATGGGTGTGAGCCCACAAGCAATCAGACAGCGGTGTAATGTCACCGGATCACGGGTTAGCAAGCCAACCGTGTCAAAAGAAGGCGCCAACGGTTGCAAGCCATCGGTGTCCAGCGCGCCATGGGTAGGGCGAAATCCAAACAAGCCCATATAACTGGCGGGCACGCGGATTGAGCCGCCAGTGTCGGTGCCAAGGCCGATGTCGGCCAATCGCTGTGCTACCGCACTGGCAGATCCACTGCTGGAACCACCGGGTAAACGCTCTGGGGCGACTGGATTTAGCGGGATACCGTAATGAATATTCTGCCCTTCGAGACTATAGGCAAACTCATCCGTGATGGTTTTACCCGCCCACTGCGCGCCAGCGGTGATCAATTGTTGAACAACGGTGGCGGTGTTTGTTGCCGGGCGTTGTCGGGCGGCCCATGTTGGATTGCCAAAACCAGTGACGGTGTTTTCAACATCGAACACATCTTTTACTGCCAGGCGCTTGCCTTCAAGCATTCCCTTGCCGCTAGGCAGGGGAGGCTTGGTGGTTGAAACAAACGGGTTATTGATCGGTACAGGCATCGTGGTCTCAATGTTTTCGCATGCCTCAATGAAACAAATGTTTCACTATATAGTCAAGTGAAATATTATTGAGCTTCCAATTCTTCCATTTCTGAATATAGCCGAGAGATGGCTTTTATTCGTGAATTTGCGGTGGGGCGTTGATTCAGCACTTCGTTACAGACCATCGAGATCAGGCTCATCGGTGCAGCATAACTGTCCAGAGGCAGTTCCTGTCCCAACTGACAAATCAGCAACTGGGTCACTTTGGATTTGTAGATCAGCGCCGAGGGGTCTCCAATCATGACGACCTGGTGTTGTTGCAATTGCTCAATCAAGTGGGGCATAACCCGTGGACGTCGACGAAAGCCGATGACAATCACGAGCTCGTCACTGTGGGTATCCTGCAACTCTTCACCCAAGGTCTGTCCTGGTTGGGGCAGCAGTCGGACTTTATCCCGTATTTGCAGTAGCTGTTGTCGGAAATGTAAAGCAATCGGATAACTGTTTCTGAAACCAATCAGGGTGATGCGCGGTGCCGATAAAATCCGTTGAACCAACATTTCAACATCTTCTTTATTGATGTTTTCCAGTGTTTGACGAATTTTGATCAGTTCATCTTCAACAAAATCCCCCTGTGTCGGTGTGATAGCCAGGGGGTAGCCGCTGTCTCTTAACTGACGCAATTCCCGTTTTACATCAAGATGAGATTCATACCCCAACTGTCTGAAGAAGCGGCTAACGGTGGCCTTTGATGTTTGGCTGACCTCAGCGATTTCTTCGACCGAGGTTTGCAATACCGCAAGGGGGTTCTGCTGCAGTACATTCGCCACTTTACGGGCGTTAGGCGACAGGTTTTCATACTGTTGCTCAATGCGGGCAACGAAGGGAATTGTTTTACTCACCAAAGGTTCCGTGATTGCGCGAGATGCATTGAGTGTACCCAAATTACGGGTGATGTTAAGGCTTTTGTGCCACGGCGTTTGTTTTATCCGGTTGGAGTGATAGCATGTTTTGCGACATTGGATGGGCGTGGATGATGCGGCGAATGCGCAATATAGTGATCTTAACCGGGGCCGGCATTTCTGCAGAGTCGGGATTAAAGACCTTCAGGGACAATGATGGTTTGTGGGAGCAACACGCCATTGAAGATGTCGCTACTCCACAAGCCTTTGCTCGCGATCCGGCGTTGGTGTACCGTTTTTACAATGCCCGTCGCGCGCAACTACAGCAACAGGCGGTAAAACCCAACTTGGCGCATCATGCTGTCGCCCGGCTTCAGAAAGAATGGCGTCAGGGTACCGTCACACTGGTTACCCAGAACGTTGATGATCTGCATGAACGTGCGGGATGCAGCAATGTGCTGCACATGCATGGCGAATTGCTCAGCCAACGGTGCTGCCGTTCAAACCAAGCGGTGTATTGTAAAGAGCCTTTCGATGCGACCAGTCGCTGTCAGTGCTGTGACCCACCCAGTCCGGTCAGGCCCGATATCGTTTGGTTCGGCGAAATGCCGATGCACATGGATAGGATTGAAAAAGCGTTGTATAACGCGGATGTGTTTGTTGCCATTGGTACGTCGGGCCAGGTTTATCCTGCTGCAGGTTTTGTCGCTATGGCCTCGCAATGTGGCGCACATGCTGTCGAACTGAACCTCAAGGCCAGTGATACAAACACATTGTTTGATGAACACGACTATGGGCCTGCAACGGTTGTGGTGCCGCGCTTTGTCGAAAGAATGTTAAAGGAGAACTAGGTTGGAGGTTGTTGGGTTGTATTGGCTTGAATTCCTGACCATTGCCGCGGTCCATCTACTCGCGGTTGCCAGTCCGGGACCGGATTTTGCCATCGTTTTGCGACACAGTATTCGGCATGGCCGGCGTGCCGCTATGTACACCAGTATCGGCATTGGTGTGGGTATTCTAATCCATGTGGTGTACTCGTTGCTCGGCATTGGATTGGTGATTAAAACCACACCGTGGTTGTTTTCGGCATTGACCTATGTTGCCGCAGCCTATTTGTTGTTCATTGGCTGGCAAGCGTTACGTAGCGCACCTCCCGCCCGATCAACGACAGAAGAAGGGCCGGTTACCCATGACAGTGTGGACAAGCTGACCGACAGAAAGGCGTTTTTGGTCGGGTTGGTGACCAACGGCCTTAATCCCAAGGCGACGTTGTTCTTTTTGTCGGTATTTGCGGTCGCGGTGTCGCCTGAAACACCGTTTGTGGTTAAGTCAGCGTACGGGGTGTACCTGGCCTTCGCCACCGGCGTGTGGTTCTGCACCTTATCGTGGTTTTTAAGTGCTCAGAGAGTACGCTCGTTTATTGGCAAAAAGGGCTACTGGTTTGACCGGGTGATGGGCGCGGTTCTGGTGGCGTTGGCAGTAAAACTGGTCATAACCTGAACCGAATAGGTTGGGCCCCTAACGATGCGGGGCCCTCAACGCGTTAGTTGTTCACATCAATGTCGCCGACACCGACATCAATTTCGATGTCATATTGGCCGTCTCCACGCCACTGAACCTCTTGGCTAACCATCTGGCGAATTTCACGCGCGCCCTTGAAACCGTCCAAATCAGCGTCACCGACACCGGTTTCAAGTTCAATGGAACCGTAGTCATTCCCGCCAAGGTCAACTTCAACATCGCCAACACCGACATCCACACTGATATTCTGGCGAAGGCCCGTGATGTCAGCTTCGCCCACGCCCATGTCCAGCTTAAAATGAATCGACGCGGGTACTTTCAATGTCCAGCGTTGCTTGGTGTCTTCTTCTTTCACCATCAGGCTGATGCGTGAACCGTCGGTGGTTTTACTGATCTCTGTATCAGAAAAATCAAAATGATCACCAAAAAATCCATCGGAGGCCGGTTCAACTTCAACGGTGACTGAAACCGTATCACCATCGTGGGTTTTGACGTCTACCTGGCCAACGCCAACGTCCAGTATCAAGGTGTCGTTGGCTGAAACGACAAAACTATCTTCCAACGTTACCTGGTCAGTCCAGGCTGACGCATGCGCTGCAAAGGACAATGGGATGGCTAGTGCAATAGCGCGTAAAGGGTAGTTCATGATTATTTCCTGTTGGTATTGTTATCCGGTTTGTCGCCAGCAATTGAGAAAAGGTTTAAACCGCATGAAAAAAATGTCTTTATGCCCAGACTACTGTGTTGTCGTTGAATTCGTTATACTGGATAGAAAGGGTAAACCATGCGGCTAGAGTCTGGAGGCTTTATGACGAACGGGCAAGCAGTTTCAATGCACACTGGATCATCAACAACCAAACGGGTGCTATTGGCCGTTTTCTGGTTCATGGCGGCCTATGCAGCATTGTACCCGTGGATAGAACGCACATCGCCTGAGCCGGGTACCAGCAAACAAAAACTCGCGCCGGGCATTCCTGATTTTGCGGCGATCAGTGACGTCCAAACTAAGAAGCAGGCGTTTTTTTCCTATCTGTTGCCAGAAATTCACCGCCAGAATGAGCAGGTTTTGGCGGAACGCCACTTTGTGATGGGAATGCAGGACAAGCTTGCCCGTGGTGAAACATTAAGTCCCGCACAGCAACAACGGGTAGATACGCTGGCAAAAAAATACAAAATCAAAGAAGATAACAGCCTGTCTGAAACACTGACAGTCTTATTGCGCAGGGCGGATATCATTCCCCCCGAACTGGTACTGGCGCAGGCGGCCAATGAGTCTGCCTGGGGAACCAGCCGATTTGCCCGCCGTGGCTATAACTTCTTTGGCCTGTGGTGTTTTAAACGCGGTTGTGGGTTCGTACCCAAACAGCGCAACGACGGCGCAGCCCATGAGGTCGCCAAGTTCCGAGATTTGTCACATGCCACGATGACCTATATACGCAATCTGAACCGTCATTATGCGTACAAAGAACTGCGTGATATCCGCGCCAGTTTACGCCAAAACCAGCAAGACATCACTGCTGAAGCGCTCGTGCAGGGGCTGTCGCGTTATTCAGAGCGTGGTCAGGCCTACATTGATGAACTGCTTCAAATGATCCGTTACAACAGGAAGTACATGCAAGTATGACCCCCCTAAAATCCTTATTGATGGGCAGTGCAGTGGCACTGCTCAGCTCAGCCGTGTGCGCAGATCCCCTTGAGGTTGAATACGCCAGCTTTTATAGCCATTTACGGAAACTGGATAACGAAGACCTGACTGCACTGCAGTTTTCGTTCGGCTTTAAACACGTTGGAACGTCGACCCTGTGTCATATAGAAAACGCCTTGGTGCATACCGATAAACAAGACATTCCGTTGGTGGTTACCCCGGAACAACGCTTCCATTTGCCGTATGAAAAAGCCCTTAAACTGGCACAGGCTACCGTCAGGATTGAACTGACAGAACCGTCTAACCAATGTGATATGTCGGTGTTGTTGGAAACCAAGCCGGAATACCTTAAAACCCACTATCAGTCTGAAGAACTGACATTATTGCTGGATCAGTACCGTGCATTTTTTGATGACATGGGGGGCTTTTTGTCGTTTATGATGCCCGATGCCGTTGGCTTGAAGTTCTGGTTTGATGGAGAGGTGAGTACGTCGCTGACAAACGTCACCGTCACCGATGGTACACTGACTCTGCCTGAACAAATCATCGCTCAGGGTGAGGCTATCGAGTTCGGTACACTACCCAAGCGCATTACCGCCATTACTGACGGCGAATGATCGTGACGGGCGGCTGCGTCAGTCGAGATGCAACTGGTATTTAATCTGCTCTGCGACGCGGGCTACACTGCGTCGCCCTTCTTCGATAAGTTCCTGCGCGCGGTGAAATTCCATAATGCCAAAATCACGCAATTGAGGTTCAATCAGAATGTCAGGCGGGTCGCCGGCCAGCCGCGAACGGGTTACGCGAGCTTGCAAAATTTCTAGTGAGCTGGACATGACACCGATGATGCTGGGGGCAGGGGATGAAGGCATTTGTTGCAACTCCTGCTCATCGCTTAGGGTGTCATCGTCGATTGTTTCGTCGTCCTTGTCTTTGCCTTTGAACCATTGCTGCACGATGGCATGGCTCTTACGGAAAAATTCATTGGTACGTTGCTGAATTTTTTCATGCTCAACCTTGGTTTCTTCCAGTAGCTGTGGGCGAAAATCGGCGCTGAGGTTTATGGCGATGACAAAGTCAGCACCTAACTGCCGGCAAAGGTTGACCGGAACAGGGTTAACAACCGCGCCATCCACCAACCAACGACCATCAACTGCAGATGGCGGGAAAAGGGCTGGGATGGCACAGGAGGCACGCACGGCCGGATTAATTGCACCTTCGGTAAAGCTGACTTCTTTACCGCTGTACAAATCGGTGGCGACCACGGCAAAGGGTTTGTCCAGCTCATTGAAGTGGGTTGCACTGAATTGCTCTTCAAGTACCTGGAACACCTTCTGTCCGCTGGCCAGACCGCCTTTGCGTAAGCCAACGCCCATCAGTGACAACACTTGCCATTCCGTCAAAGAACTGGCCCATTCTCCAAGGGGTTGCAGCTTTCCACTGGTATAAGCCGCGCCAACGTAAGCGCCGATGGAGCAGCCTGCAACGACATCAATGTTGATCCCGAGTTCTTCAAGGGCCTGAATGATACCGATATGGGCCCATCCGCGCGCTGCGCCACTGCCTAACGCCAGACCGATTTTCATACTGCCTCCTTGTCTGTTAACTCAGGTTTACGATGGGAACCCGCTGTTGTTCGCTGTCTGCTGTCGACGGTGATTCAAAACTGACCGGGTCAAATCCGGTATCGCCATCTTCAAACGGCGTGTCCTGGGTTTTTAAGCCGGCAAAATCATACAACCGCGGGTCTGCCAGGTGGGATGGTGCGACATTACCAATTGCCCGGCTCATGCTCTCGATTCGACCAGGGAACTGTTTGTCCCATTGCTGAAGCATGGCTTTGACAGCCTGGCGTTGCAGATTTTCCTGAGAGCCGCATAAGTTACAGGGAATAATGGGGAAATCCACCAATTCAGCGTAGCGCGCGATGTCTTTTTCGGTGCAATAGGCCAACGGTCGGATAACAATGTGTTCACCGTTGTCGCTGATCAGCTTGGGCGGCATTGCTTTCATTTTGCCACCGTGAAACATGTTTAACATCAGTGTTTCTAGCATGTCATCGCGGTGATGGCCGAGGGCGATCTTGGTGGCCCCCAGTTCTTTTGCGGTTCGGTACAGGATACCTCGACGCAAACGACTGCATAACGAGCAGGTGGTTTTGCCTTCCGGAATCTTGTCGGTCACGATGGAGTAGGTGTCTTCTTCGACAATGCGATAGTCGATACCGAGCTCGGACAGGTACTTTGGCAACACCTCTTCTGGAAATCCGGGTTGCTTCTGATCCAGGTTAACAGCGACAATCGAAAAATCGATAGGCGCATGCCTTTGCAGGTAGAGCAGAATATCCAACATGGTATAGCTGTCTTTGCCACCGGACAGGCATACCATGACCTTGTCTCCCTGTTCAATCATGTTGAAATCACCGATCGCTTTGCCAGCATTGCGACGCAGACGTTTTTGCAGTTTATTAAAACTGTATTTTTGTTTGCTGGTCAGGGAATCTACAGGTTTCATTGGCTCACCACATCGTTTGAATCTGAACCCGTTATTACGGGGCGCGCAATTATAGCGAAATTTACAGCGAATGAAATCCGTTTACACTGCCTCGGCGGGGGGATAATAAAAACAGGACGACTCAGCGGTCGCCCTTTTGAAGTCTGAAGGGGGTTAAGGACGTATCGGGGATTCAAAACCGGTTGGCTTTAACGCCAGCACATCGCAATCGAGGCGATCGATAACATGTTCGGCGGTATTGCCGATAAGCGCTGCGGATATCCCAACCCGACCAACGGTGCCAATCACTACCAGTTCGGCGTCAATCAGTTTTGCAACCGCTGGAATTGCATCTTCAGGCAAACCTTCACGAATATGGCATTGGTCCATACTGATGTCATAGCGGCTGATGTGTTTTTGCATCGACTCTGTGTGATAGGCCTTGACTGAATCCCGGTAACCTTTGGGATCAAATTCAGGAATTTCGATGGCAATGTTTACCGGCGTGCCGGGATATGCATTAACCAGATTGACGGTACCTTTGAGCAGTTCTGCCATGGTTTGGGCTGTTTCGGTAACCACATCGTTCAATTGCGCATGGGCCTCGTCGTCAGTTCCGACATTCACCGCACCGATGATCTGGCCACCCTGAGGCCAATCATGCTCTTTCACCAGCAATACCGGCGTAGGGGCTTTACGTAATAAATGCCAATCGGTCGGCGTGAAGATAACGGATTTGAGGGTGTCGTGATCTTGCGTGCCTTTGACGATCAGATCATATTGGCTTTCAATGGCCTCCAATACGATGCTTTCATAAGGCCGATTATGCCAAACCACTTTGATGTCTACGGCTACGAGGTCTGTGTCGACCTGGTGCTCGATCAATGCAGACACCCAGTCAGTCCGGTCATCGACCACTGCCTGACGCATGGTTTCGCGTTCTTCCACCGATAACATGGTGGTCATGTCATAGGAGAAATCATAGATCGTCAGGAACGCCGTTACACTGGCATTGGTCTTTTGCGCCAATTCCACTGCCCGTTTGAGGGCTTTCTGTTGGTCTGTTTCAGGGTCTATGACGGCCAGTATTTTGCTGAAAAATCCCATGGTTTTCTTTTCCTGTACAATGCGTTAGCTGAATAAAGTGTATGTACAGATTAACCGATTTTCCAACCAAAACGTTGTTATAGATCAGCGATCACCGTTTTTGGGTGGCAGGGGGTCAGGTCTGCTTTGTGTTCACTGAGTTTTTGTTTTAACGCATCCTGATCGAGAATTTCGATCAGTTTACCGTCAACATGGATGAGACCCTCTTTCTGAAAACGGCTCAGCAAGCGACTGACGGTTTCAACCGTTAGCCCCAGATAATTGCCGATCTCGTTGCGGGTCATGGTCAGGTTAAATGCCTGGGCAGAAAAGCCTCGGGCAGCAAATCGTTGTGAGAGATTGAGTAAAAAGTGGCTCAATCGTTCCTCAGCATTGCGTTTATTCAACAGCATCATCAAATCGTGATCCTGTTTGATTTCGGTGCTCATCATGGTCATCATCTGACGACGCAAGGTTGGAAGCTGAGCACTGATCTGATCCAGTGTCTGATAAGGGATTTCGCAAACCATAGAGGTCTCCATGGCTTGTGTGAAACTCTGATGTTCGTTATTGCGCAGGGCATCAAAGCCGATAATATCACCGGGCAAATGGAAGCCGGTGATTTGCTGCTCACCATCTTTGGCCATGATATACGACTTAAATGAACCACTGCGCACCGCATACAGCGACGTAAACGGCATTTCAGGCTCGGTGAGTTTGTCATTCTTATGTAACGGCCGCTTACGTTGAATGATGTCATCCAATGATGCCATTTCCCGTTGATCCAGCGAGACCGGAATACACAAGTGACTGAAACTGCAGTTTTGGCAGCGGATGGTGAAGTTATCGCTCATAAGCCCGAAATCCGTTAGTTGACCCAGGCATTATGTACGTTAGCACCCAACAATATCAACCCTGTGAGCACCAAAATCAGACTGATTGTTTTTCGAAACAAGGCGTTAGCCATTAATTCTCGCACTGTCGTAGCACTGCTGCCGACCGTTAACAGTGCCGGCAGGGTACCCAGGCCAAACGCGAACATAACACCAGCCCCCATTAGCGCTGAACCGCTTGCCATGCTCCAGGTCAGTGTTGAATAGACCAAGCCACAGGGCAGCCAGCCCCAAACGATACCATAGCCCAGCGCATAAAAGGGGTTCTTGAACGGTACCCAACGTTTACCCAGTGGCTGAAGGCGTCGCCAGATGCGATGGCCAAGGCTTTCGAGTCGGCTCAGAACGGTCCACCACTGGCCAAGATACAGACCTAGCAAGATCAGAAATATTGCACTGATCATGCCCAACCAAACGCCGGCACCTGAAATGCCGTAGGTGGCGATACCGCCCAGACTGCCGGTAATGGCGCCGGCCACCGAGTAACTGAAAATGCGTCCAAAATTATACGCCAGGTGATAGGGCCAGGCGGCTTTTTGGCGAGGAATAGCAAAGCTTAATGCGCTGACGACCCCGCCGCACATACCGATACAGTGAACACTGCCGGCCAGCCCAATCAAAAAGGCTGAAACAAGGTTAAGATCGGTTGTCATCGTCGGTCTTGTTTGGCTGACCCGATGGGACTTTTGAGGTGTTATTGTTATTTGTGTCCTTCACATCATCGTCGAATAAGATGCTGTAGCCCTGGCGCTCCAGATCATCGAACTGATTACTTTTTACCGCCCAGAAAAAAACACCAATAGCGACCAGTACCAGCACAATGGCAATGGGGATCAACACATAAATGATACTCATCTAAATTCGTTCCTTGAGTAGTCGTGTGGAGTTAGACACCACCAGTATAGAACTGAGTGACATGCCAATGACAGCGAGCCAGGGCGTCAATAGCCCGCAGACGGCCAACGGCAATATGACTACGTTGTATCCGAGTGCCCATGCCATGTTTTGTTTGATGATGCGGCGACTGTCGCGGGCAGTTGAAAACAGGTCAGCAATGACGGGAAGATTATCCCCAAGCAACACCACATCGGCAGAGCGCTTGGCCATATCCGCCGCATTGCCCATGGCGATTGAAACACTCGCCGCGGCCAATACGGGTGCGTCATTGATGCCATCTCCCATCATCATTACCGGGTGTTTTCGCTGTTGTTGGGTGACGTAGCTGACCTTTTGATCCGGCGATTGCTGCCACAGCACAGTGTCGATACCAAGGGTTTTGGCAACCCGGATCGCCTGAGCTTCTCGATCCCCGCTCAACAGTGTGGTGGGCAACGGTGCCAGGCTATCGACAAAGGCCTGAGCGTTGTCTCTGATTTCGTCCGTTAACGAGAACGCGCCCAATAGCACGCCATTGGCGGACAGGAACACGTTTGCCATGACATAGTCATTGCCACAATCTTGCCCTGCAAAGGTACAGTTACCGATCCGGTAGGTGATCCCATCAACTGTACCTTCAATGCCGCCCCCCGGAACAACGGTGACGCTACTAACGGGCAAGGGGACAGGGTGATTAAACCCTTTCGACAGAGGGTGTTCGGACACCTGTTCCAGGCTGGTTGCGATTTGCAGTAAACGGTCTTTAGGAATGTCAGCACATTGCCAGGTGTGAGACAGGCTAAAATGGCCTTTGGTCAGGGTGCCGGTTTTATCCAGAACCACTTCTTTTACGTCAAGTACCTGCTCCAACACATCAGCACGTTTGATCAATAATCCGTGCCTGTTTAATCGTGCCACCGCGCAGGTCAATGCCGTGGGTGTGGCAAGGCTAAGTGCGCAAGGGCAGGTTGCGACCAGCACGGCGATGAGGATCCAGAACGCCTGCTGGGGATCGATCCATTGCCAGGCGATGTAACTTGCCGCGGCGATGATCAATACCAGCGCAATGAAATGTCGGGAGGTGCGATCGGCAAAGTGAGCGATGGCAGGCTTCTGGGCCATGGCCAGCTCCTGCATACGAATGATCTGATTTACCAACGCGTTTTTAAGGGTCTTACTGACGGTAATGATCAGTGGTGACTGTTGATTGACCGTCCCGCCAAAAACAGGGTCACCCTGAGATTTACTGACCGGTTCAAATTCGCCGCTTAGCATCGATTCATCGATGTCACTGTGCCCGGTATGGATAATGCCATCAATGGGGACCGTCTCACCGGCTTTGACCAATACCTGCTGGCCAATGGTAAGGTGCTTGGCCAGCACCAAACGTTGTTCGCTACCTTCCACAATAGTGGCAGAAACGGGGATATGTTTTAGCATGTTGGCGGAGGCCTGTGCTGAACGGTATCGACTGCGTTGTTCCAGATAGCGGCTTACCAACAGCAGGAAGACAAACATGCATACCGATTCAAAATAGATGTCGCCATCACCGGTCACAGTTGCCCAGCCACTGGCGAGGTAGGTGCCAAGAATGGCTAACGACACCGAAACGTCCATATTCAGGAACCGCGCTTTCAGGGCATTCCAGGCACTGACAAAAAAGCCGCTGCCCGCATACACCACAACAGGTGTGGTCAGCAACAGACTCAGCCAGTGAAAATACTGTTTTACATCAGGCTCGATGTCGCCAAATAACCCAAAATACAACCCGATGGCCAGCATCATGACCTGCATGGTCATTAAACCCGCCAGCCCAAGCTTCTTTAACAGGGTTTTGCTGGAATGCTGGTAAAGGCGTTCGTGCTGATCCGGTTCAAAGGGCAGTGCGTGGTAACCAATCTGTTCAATGGATGCCAGGATTTGACTGAGCTTCAGTCGTTGAGGATCCCAGCTGATTGTTGCCCGACGGGCGGAAACGTTAACAGCAACTTGGAGGATCCCTTCGATTTTGGCCAATTGTTTTTCAATCAGCCAGCCACAAGCCGCGCAACTGATGCCGTCTATGGAAAGCTGAATGGTTTGTTTATTGCCGCTATCGACCACAAACTCATCTTGAATATCGGCATGGTCAAACACCGAAAGCTTGTCCAGTGTGCCAGCCAACTGTGTATCGCCCTGGGCGGCAAAGTCACTTCTGAAACGGTAATAATCGTCAAGACCCGATGAACAAATGGCCTCGGCCACCGCAGCACACCCGGGGCAGCACATCGCCCGTGACTCTCCGCACACGGTAGCGCTGTATGTTGTATCTGCGGGTAATGGCAGACCGCAGTGAAAACACTGTTGAGACGATGGCTGCAGATTCATCAGGGCACGAAAGTGATGGCATCACTGCGGGGCAGGGCAACGGTTTCAGCCAGCTTCCACTGTTCGTCGATGGGCATTACCGTGATACGCCATTTACCGGCCAGCGAATGATCCAATGTCGCACGGAATACGCCGCTGGCATCGCGGTTGGCCATGACAATCAAGTCTTTGTCTTCGAGTGTGGCATGGCGAAAAGCCAGTTTTAATGTGCCGGTTTGAGGTGGTATGTTGCCGCTAAGGTTAAAGCTCAATGATGTTCCGCTCACGCGCAGTTGTCCGGTGAGTCCCATCGCTTTGGCTTCCTGATATTTCACCAGCTCGAGATTGATGCCTTTACCTTGCTTGTAATAGTCATCAACAACCAGGCTGTCTTTGGTATTCAAGGCCAGATTTAACATGGTGAATGACAAAACCATCGAAACCAGTGGGATAGTAATTAAAAACCACGGCCAGAATTGCTTGTACCAGGGTTTGGGCATGTGAATGCTTTCCAATGTGAATGACTGCCAAAAAAAAGCCCCGGCTGACCGAGGCTTTGGTTTACCGCTAGCGCAGTTTAATTGTCTTGAGACAGGCTGTAAACGTACGCAGAGACCAGATGCACTTTCTTTTCGCCCAACGTATCTTTGAACGACGGCATGACACCGGCACGGCCATATTTGAGCGTTTCAGTGACGGTTTCTTTGGTGGAACCGTACAACCAGATATTGTCAGTCAGGTTCGGCGCACCAAATGCCTGGTTACCTTTACCGTCCGGGCCGTGGCAAGCTGCACAGGCAGCGAAGCGCGCTTCGCCGGCCTCTTTAAGCTGCTGGTCGACCTGACGACCGCTTAAGCTCAAAGTGTAGGCAACCACTTCTTCAATACCTTGCTCGCCGAAGGCGTCCAACCAAGCCGGCATCATGGCATTACGGCCATTCAGCAGGGTTTCTTTGATTTTTGCCGGTGTGCCACCGTACAGCCAGTCATTGTCGGTCAGGTTCGGAAATCCGCGCTGACCACGGGCATCAGATCCGTGACACTGGGAGCAGTTCTGCAAAAACAAACGCTGTCCAATTTTCAGTGCTTCTTCATCTTTGGCCAACACTTCAATAGGCTGTGAGGCGTATTTGTCGAAGATGGGTCCAAACCGTTCTTCTGCCTGGGCAATTTCACGGTCGTACTGCACCAATTCACCATTTTGTTTCGCCAGTTCTACCGCTTCACGGGACTCGGCCAGGCTCTGAATGTTTTGGTTGGAACTCTTCCAACCTAGCAAACCGGCAAAGTTACCGAGACCGGGGTAGGCTGCCAGGTAGATCAGGCCCCATACCAGCACGATGTAGAACAAAATGGTCCACCAACGGGGCAGCGGATTGTTGATTTCAATGATGCCGTCAAAGGAATGATGCATATCATCACCTTCTTCAACACCGGTTTTATTCAGCAAACACCAGCGCAACAACAGGTAACAGCCCAAGATAGAGCCCAGTGTGATTACTGAAACCCAGATACTCCAAAAGCTACTCATTTACGGAAGACTCCTGCTTATTTTTTGTTGTCTGTTGTTGTGGTTCATCATCGAACACCAGGTTTTGTGCTTGGTCAAAACGCGTCTTGGCGCGTTTACTGAAAGCCCATAACACAATGCCCATGAAACAGACAAAGACGACAACAGTAAAAATACTGCCAACTAATCCATAATCCATGTTATTTCAACGCCGTTCCCAGTGATTGCAGGTAAGCAATCAGGGCTTCCATTTCCGTTTTACCTTGCACTGCGGCTTTCGCGCCAGCAATGTCTTCATCGGTATACGGGACGCCAAAACCACGGAAGACTTCCATTTTTTCGGCAGTCAACTCACCATCCAGTGTGTTTTCTGCCAACCAGGGAAAGCCTGGCATATTGGACTCTGGTACCACATCACGTGGATTGATCAGGTGCACACGGTGCCACTCATCGCTGTAACGTCCACCGACACGGGCCAAATCAGGTCCGGTACGTTTTGAGCCCCACAAGAAGGGGTGTTCCCAGACAGACTCACCGGCAACGGAATAGTGACCGTAACGCTCAGTTTCTGCCCGGAACGGACGAATCATCTGACTGTGACAGCCGACGCAGCCTTCACGGATGTAGATATCGCGGCCTTCCAACTGTAATGCGGTATAAGGCTTCAGGCCGTCAACTTTTTCCATGGTTTGCTGTTGGTACATCAGCGGTGTGATTTCAACCATCGCACCGAAACTGATTGCCACCAGGATGAAAACGGTCAGCAGGCCAACGTTCTTTTCAACTAATTCATGTACGTTTTTCATCGCAATACTCCTTATGCAGCCTGAGCCTGAGGTTCAGCATCAAATGCTTCACGTGGGGTGCGAATGGTTTTGTACACGTTCCACGCCATCAGCAACATACCGGCAACAACAAACACACCGCCGATAAATCGAACCACATAGAATGGATAGGACGCTTCAAGCGATTCTACGAAGCTGTAGGTCAGGGTGCCGTCGGCATTCACTGCACGCCACATCAGACCTTGCAGTACACCTGACATCCACATCGCAACGATGTACAACACAACGCCGATGGTGGCCAGCCAGAAGTGTACGTTGACCCATTTCACGCTGTACATGCTGGGTCGGTCGAACAGTATGGGGATCAGGTGATAAATAGAGCCGATAGAAACCATCGCAACCCAACCCAATGCGCCGGAGTGAACGTGTCCGATTGTCCAGTCGGTGTAATGTGACAGCGCATTAACTGTCTTGATTGCCATCATCGGACCTTCAAAGGTCGACATACCGTAGAAAGACAATGAAACGATCAGGAAGCGAAGAATGGGGTCGGTACGCAGTTTATGCCACGCGCCAGACAGGGTCATGATACCGTTGATCATCCCGCCCCAGGACGGTACGAACAGGATCACCGACATCACCATACCCAGAGACTGTGTCCAGTCTGGCAGGGCAGTGTAGTGTAAGTGGTGAGGACCGGCCCAGATGTACAGGGAAATCAGCGCCCAGAAGTGGATAACCGACAAACGATAAGAGTAAACCGGGCGACCCGCTTGTTTAGGCACGAAGTAGTACATCATGCCCAGGAACCCTGCTGTCAGGAAGAAACCTACCGCGTTGTGTCCGTACCACCATTGCATCATGGCATCGACGGCACCCGCGTACAGCGAGTAGGACTTGGTAAAGGACACCGGAATCGCCATGCTGTTACCAATATGCAATACAGCAACGGTCAGCATAAAGGCGCCGAAGAACCAGTTGGCAACGTAAATGTGCGACGTGCGTCGAATGATCACGGTACCAAAGAAATTGATGATATATGCGACCCAAACCAGTGTGATCAGAATATCAAT
This sequence comes from Fluctibacter halophilus, assembly GCF_020687825.1. Lineage (GTDB taxonomy): Bacteria > Pseudomonadota > Gammaproteobacteria > Enterobacterales > Alteromonadaceae > Fluctibacter > Fluctibacter halophilus. Next base: position 1,198,548 of record NZ_JAJEWP010000001.1, on the reverse strand, counting down.
CGGCCACTCAAGTTCTGCATACTCTTTACTTGAGGTAATCCCCAACGGCAGCGTGATGGCTGCAAGCACAATAACCGCCTGCCATCCCCAGAAGGTGAACGACGCCAGCTTGTCACTGAAAAGTCTTACCTGTGAGGTTCGCTGTACCACGTAGTAGGAGGTAGCAAACAAGGCACAGCCGCCAAACGCGAAAATAACAGCGTTGGTATGCAGCGGGCGCAAGCGCGAGAACGTAAGGTATGGGATGTCGAAATTCAGGGCTGGTAGAAACAGCTGAGCGGCAATAAACACGCCAACTGCCATGCCCACGATCCCCCACACTACCGTCATTACGGCAAACTGCCGAACAACCTTGTAGTTGTAATCAGGGTGTGCTTGACTGATTTCACTCATGTTGTTGGATCTTCCACTTCTAGATTATTGTTGTTTACCTGAGCAGTGTCAGGCGTAAACGGTTTGGGTGCGTAAAAAACCTAACCATTTGATACAGTTGCCAATGTAGGTTTTTCGGCGCGCATGATAAAGTGTTTGGCCTTAAAAAGATAGCCTAAACACGGAGTCCTTGATCTCAATCAAACCGAGCGAAATCAGCGCCCAGTTTTTCACCATTGGTTACCGAATAAAGCAGACCAAATAATGACCATCGCGAGCAAAAACTACTCACCCGTTTCCAAGTTATTCGTCCTCAGTATAGTCATGATTCTGATAGTTTCACTAGGACAGTGGTTATCCAACGACGACACGGGTCCAGTGGTGCAGGGAACCCGGTGTACGCTGGAGCAGGGAGGATGCACGTTTGAAACCGGTGGGCAGCGTATTCGCATCTCCCTCGATAGCCAGACTGTTCCTCTTGAAACACTGTTTACCCTGCATATGACCTACCCACACAGCCTTACCTTTAAACAAGCCTGGATAGAAGGTGTGAACATGTTTATGGGCAAAATGCAGGTGGTACCGCTGTCGCAACCGTCCCGCGAGGGCGAAAACACCACGCTCGATGCCGAGAGCTTCCTGGGCAGTTGCTCTGAACCGCACATGGAGTGGCGAATGGTGGTTGAGTTTGTACAAGAAGAGAAACAACCGCCGCTGCGCCTCGAGCTCTATTTTGACACTCAGCGTAGCGGCGATTAAAAACCGTTCAGAGTTGGGATTGCAGGTAGTTTTGTAATCCAAGGCGCTTGATCAGCCCCAACTGTTGTTCCAGCCAATAGGCGTGATCCATTTCCGTGTCATCCAGAAGCACCATTAACATGTCCCGGGTGACGTAATCCTGTTCCTGCTCACAAAGGGCGATGGTTTCCTTGAGTTTTTCCGTGACCGCGTATTCAACCCGTAAATCACTTTCCAGCATGGAGGGAACATCTGTACCGACTTTAAACCCTTCGCGCTGGGTCATGTCCGGAACACCTTCCAGAAACAACATGCGCTCAATCAGTTTTGTGGCATGGGTTTTCTCATCATCGAACTCGTGAGCGATCCGTTCATACAATTTGCTCAAACCCCAGTCATGGTACATTTGAGAATGGATAAAATACTGATCCATTGCCGCCAGTTCATAGGCCAGTAAGCGGTTCAGTGCTTCAATTATGACGTTTTTACCTTGCATCAGTCGTCTCCCTCGGTGATTTGGGCTTGCAGGTAGTTTTCAATGCCCATGTTGGTGATCTGGTAATCCTGGGTTTCCAGCCAGTCGACATGCTCTTCTTCATACTCAAGGATATCTTCTAACAGATCCCGCGACACATAATCCTGTTCCTTTTCACACAGAGCAATCGCGTTGCGCACCAAGGGCAGGGCGGCGAGTTGAAAGTCCATGTCACACTTGAGCATTTCTGTGGGCTCTTCGCCAATCATCAGTTTGCCTAACATCTGTAGGTTCGGCAGTCCCTGCAGAAATAAAATGCGTTCAATCAGGGCATCGGCTTGTTTCATGTCCTTGATCGATTTTTTGTAGCAAACATCATTCAGACGTTTCAGCCCCCAGTTTTTGTACATCCTGGCGTGCAAAAAGTATTGATTGATGGAGGTCAGCTCACTGGTCAGCACTTCATTGAGTGCGCTGATGACCTGTTTATTGCCTTGCATGATATTTTCCCTAAGTTTGGCACAGACCGCTAAGTATAGCGGACGGCTAAGAGGAAGTAAAAATACTTTATAAAACAGTGGGATAGATAATGGGAATGATTATTATTGTGGACTCGTTTCGTACTTGGGAGACGCCTTTATCAACTGCAGACTCTCTTCCGCAAAACCGGTACCGGCTTCGGTGAAGAAGTTAAACACCTTATCGGAGCCTGCATCGAGCAACGGCTGGATTTCATCTTCATAACGCGCGATTGCGGCGACTTTGCCGGTAAATCCGGCGGCCCTCAGTTGCCCGGTAATATTGCTGATGTCTTCGGTTGACGGGACGGCCAGCAATACCAGCTCGACGCCGGACAAATCGGTATTTTCCCAGAAATCGATGTCTTCACCATCCCCGACCAGCGCCTGAAGGCCCTGTTGTTGCAGACGGCGGATACGCACCGGGTCGGCATCCATGCCCCATACACAGTCACCCAGCACATTGGCCAATGCAGTGTAAGCACCTTTGCCTACCCGCCCCAGTCCCATCACAAGAACCTTGGCATTGGTGGGTTGTATATACGTGTCTTCTGCCAGTCGGATGGGGTGCTGATAACGACGCAAGTGGTCTTTCAGGCGACGATACTGCTGGTGCGAGTGACGGTAGCTAAACCCAGTAAACAGGAATGATATGGATACTGCGATAGCCAGTATCACCAGCCATTGTTGCGGCAACGTGCCCAGGCTGACCAGTAAGGCAATGACAATCAGGCCAAATTCACTGTAGTTACCCAGCACCAGACTACCCAGGTAGGCCGTGCGGGCGCGCAGGCGCAAGCCGGTAAACAGGCGGAAGAACGCGGCGAACTTTAACGGCAGCAGCGTACAAAGGATCAAGGCGGTTATAACCATGTCCAGGGTGGGGAGCGCAGTAAAGCCGATGGAGAGGAAAAAACCGATCAGGAACAAGTCTTTAAAGCCCATCAGCGCTTTGGCCAATTCGGTGGATTTGGGATGGCGCGCGATGATCATGCCCACGATCAGTGCTCCCAGGTCACCTTTTACGCCGACCAGTTCGAATAGCTCATAGGCACCCAATGCAAACATGAATCCGGTGAGGGGCAGCAACTCGCCGTGTCCCGTCGCCTCAAGCAGACGGCGCCAAACAGGACGGGTAAACAGCAGTAGTGGCAAGAGTAACGCCCATAAGGTGGGCGTTTTCCCGGTTGCAACGACCAGAAATACAACCGCAAAAATGTCCTGCATGATCAGGATCCCCACGGCGAGCTTGCCATGGCGGGTCTTTATTTCACCACTGTCTTCCAGCAGTTTTACGATACAGACAGTGCTAGAAAAACTCAGTGCAAACGCCAGCAAGGCGGCATCAGACCAACTCAACAGGGCGAAATGTCCTGCGCCCAGATAGGCCAGTAACATGAACAGACCGCTGGAGATACCTATCCAAACAATGGCATGAGAGATACTGCCCAGCCAGACCTCTCGCTTGATCAAATCCCGTATGTTGAGTTTGAGCCCAATGGTAAACAGCATTAAGGTGATGCCCAGTTCAGCAAGGGTAGATAGCGCTGGCGACGCCTGGTAGCCCAATGCATTTAACAGGAAACCTGCGCACAGAAAACCGATCAACGGTGGAAGGTTGATGGTTTTAACGGCCAGCCCACAAGCAAAGGCGAAAAGAATATAAGCGAAGTCCACGTATGCGATCCGGTGATTGTCTATATAGAGAAAGTATGTAGAACAGGTATTACATTAAAACGTAGCTACTGACGGTATTCAATTAAATTGTTTGCTATCAAGGAGTTCTGTGAGATTGATCAATTCCTGCAGTAATTCATTTTCACGGATTTTGAGCTCTCCCAGGGCGAAGGTTATTTCCGCTTCACGTTGCTTAACCTGATCATAGGTCATGGACTGCAATTCGACATGTTTGCGCTTTGAAATTGGCGCTCGCACGACCTGTTGCGGGACGTTAGTTGTGACCGTCGTGGTAGTGGGTGCTGGAGGAGAGGCCTTCGTAGCAACCGGCTTGCGCGCAGCTGCCGTTTGTTTTTGTTGTCGTTTTGCCAGTTCCAGTTTGTGCAACTCATACTGTCGCTTCGACAGTTCTGCTTTGTCAATCAGCTCCAGTTTACTGGCAAACCGGTCCAATGCGGAGCGATTCACCACCAACCCGAGTTCCAGGCACTGATTATGTGTCTTTTCAAATTGCCGGTAATTGTTCTGGCGGATGATCCGTTTCACCAGTTCAATTTTTTCGACTTTCAGCTTTGACTCAAACATATATCGGCCGGTTGTTTCTACGAGCAAACCCGTTGTTCATTGTTATGTTATCGGAAAGTTTCCACAAAGCTACAGTTTTGATTCACCAACGGGCAGGGTAACCGCGCACATCGACATGAATGAAACCGGTATGTTTGCGGGTAGGGACATACAGACCCAGCCCGCCTTTATAGTCGGGAGAGGAACGCATAAACCGCTCAGCCAAGCCAAAAAGAAACTTGGCATCGGATGCATTGTGCTGACCATCTCGGTTTAAATCATCCAGCCTGCCATCCTGGTCAACATCGACATAAATATCTGCCGCATTGCCATACATGTGCTGGCTGTGATTAATGTTGTCCAGTTGTTGATTGTAATGGGGCGTTCGGTAGCCCGAAATAAAGCCAAAACCTTGAATGTCGAAGCCTTGCTGTTCGATGGCTGCACGAAAGTCTTCCAGAAAAGCCAGCAGTTTGTCATTCAGATACAGATACTTGGGAAACTCTCCGGGTTGTTTGCTGATAAACGGTCGTAACGAAAAATGATCGGTGATTTGCATATCCACTAACCGTGGCGACACCTGTAAAAAGCCGGCAGGGGGTTGATGGGCTGCGGTATTTTGTTTGGGGGGGACAGGGTAGGTGCCGATCATGTAATTCCCCAGCCGACCATTTCTGACCCGTTCTGCAGGGATAAGTGAAAATACCTGCAAGGTAAAATCCTCGCCCCCTTGTTGTGATTGCCACTGGTAGGTCTGATGCGACGCATCGACGATGATCGCCACATTTGGCGCATCGTGGTCAGTCTGCCAACCGCTGGGTAATGCCACCTCAACGGTCTGGCCGGGTACCCGGAACACCGAATGCAGCGAACCTTTAACGTTGACACCATCAATAAGGATCCGGGCCATTACCGGGGAATTACACAACAAACAGCCAACGACGGTGATGATGGGGACAAAAGATTTTTTCATAGCAAATACAGGCTCAACTTCTTCAGAGTACAGAATGGCATATGCTTGGGTGTTGCGCTATATCTAGTGATGGCAAGATGAAAAGGTTCGACATGTTAAAAAGCGTCCTGTTTTTGATCGGGATATTGTCGACTGCTGCGGTGTCTGCTGACCCCATGGTCGAACAGATGGTGGTACGGATAGCGGGACCGCAAACCGAAAATGATCCCAGTTTTGACTATTTTTCTGGTCTGTTGACGGAAGTATTCCGCGTTACAGAAAACGACTACAGGCCGGTTGATCTCCAGGTCGTGCCATTTCCAGGGCAGGGCCGAACGGTGCTTGAATTGGCCCAGGGACGGCGGTTTGATGTGATATGGACGGCTAAAAGTCCATTGCGGGATGATACCCTCAAACGCATATCCTTACCGCTAATGCGCAATGGCCTGGGGTGGCGGGGGTTTGTTATCCGCGCTGATCGGCAGGAAGCGTTTCGCCAAATACACGATTTAAAATCGCTGAGTAAACTACGTGCCTGTCAGGGACAGCACTGGCCAGATGCGGATATTCTGGAAATGGCAGGCCTGCCGGTATTGCGCATCGAAAGTATTGACACCATGTTTGCAATGGTGGCGAATTCCCGCTGTGATTATCTGCCACTGAGTGTGTTCGAAGGCAAGGGTGAAACCAATAACGCCCGAGTCACATACCCGGAATTACGCTTTTTTACCGATACCCTGTTGGCGTATTCACTCAGCATGCATTTTTTTGTACATCCCCAGAATACCTTGCTGGCGCAGCGCATTGAACGTGGACTGATGCAACTGGAAGCGGTAGGCTGGATAGAAGAATACATGCGAAACCATCGCCTAACCGCGAGTGCGTTTCCGTTGGAACAGTTTGCATCGTCGCACGTGATCGAAATCGGTGATGTTCAGGCACTGGCGTTTTAACCCAACTGATTTACAAGGAATTCAGTATGATGTCGACCCGTTTGCTCGCTATCAGCGCATTGCTGCTCTTACTGTCTGGTTGCCAGACGTTGGACAATCAGAGCACAGACAATGCGCTACCTGCACAAACAGTGCTGGAAAACGGCAAAGTTGGTCCGGCGTGCCTGGATTACTTTGATGGCTGCAATCAATGTCGACGAATGTATATCAACGGTCCCGCTGCCTGCACCAAAAAGGCCTGCCAGACCTATAAAAAGCCCGTTTGCCATAAAACGGCGTCCGCGGATATGCCAACCTACTCAGAATTTCGATGTGGCGAGGGAACCATCATCGTTATCCATCATGCTGACAGTGCTCGAATTAGCGGAGCAATGCTCGCCGAGCCTTTTGAACTGCCACGGGTCACCAGTGCGTCGGGGCTGAAATATGCAGACGGCCAGCGGGCCTTCTGGCAAAAGGTGGATGAAGCAACGTTACAATTGTCCCAGGATGGCGACACTGTCCAGTGCCAACTGATCCCCCGATAAAAAACTGAAGCGATGATGACCCCGATAAAGGTAGGTCTGGTGGGCTTTGGCTTCTCAGCCACCACCTTCCATTTACCCTTTTTGAATGCACTGGCGTGTTTTGCAGTGCGAGGCGTGATGAGCTCCCGACCGGATGACGTCAGGGCGGTACTGCCGGACGTCACGGTGTGTGACACCATTGATGCGTTGTGTGAGAACCCGGACATTGAACTGGTGGTGATCACAGCGCCCAATGCACATCATTACGGCCTTGCCAATACCGCCATAGCCGCGGGCAAGCATGTGGTGGTCGACAAGCCCTTTGTTACCCGAAGTGCCGATGGCCAGGCCCTCATCGACGCGGCAAAACAGCAGGGTACAGTGTTATCGGTGTTCCACAATCGTCGTTGGGACGGCGACTTTCTTAGCGTTAAACAGCTGCTCGCAGAAAAACGCCTCGGTGAACTCCGGTATATGTCGAGTCACTTCGACCGGTTTCGGCCACAGGTTCGTGATCGCTGGCGGGAAACCGATCAGGACGGGGGAGGGATCCTATACGATCTCGGCCCTCACCTGATTGACCAGGCGTTGGTGCTGTTTGGTTACCCTCAAGCGTTAACCGCCCACTGTGAAACCTTGCGTGAAAATGGCAAAACCTGTGACTTTTTTGATGTGATGCTGCATTACCCAGGCCTGAAAGTACGACTGCACAGCAGTCCGTTCAACGCCGCACCGAATCCCCGGTTTTCGTTACAAGGAACATTAGGCAGTGCGGTTTTCACGGGTTTAGACCCGCAGGAAGATCAATTAAAGCGCGGCGTGCTTCCCGGAAGCGCCGGTTGGGGCGAATACCCACAGGAACAATTCGCACAGGTTTACCTGTCAGAGCAGCAACAATTGCTTCAACCTCAATCGGGTGACTACGCACATTATTACCGACAACTTGCCGAAGCTATTCGTTTGAACGAAAAGCCTTCCGTCACCGCATCGTCAGCGCTGCAAAGTATTCAGTTACTAGAATATGCCGTGCAAAGCTCAAACGACGGCAAAACCATCTGCTTTTAAAAGTAAGGGCCTGGCAATGCGGAAAACCGTGAGAGGTAGTTGTAGTTAATCGCTTTGTGAATGTGTATCTGGATTAGGGTTTAATGCTAAAATAGTTAATTTAACATAATATACATTATGCGTACTTTGGTATATTTCTACGGGGACAGTCTTATTCCGGCAAGTCACAGTGATATCAGCGCCTATCGCGCAATTTCTTCAGCTTCAGTAACAACACTGAGCAAGCCAGTTGCAACATCAACAAGTAAGGGTTTATCGGCACACTTGAAAAGCACGGCATGTGCTGATTGATCGAACACCGGTTGTGATTGTATCCATGCGCCGATGGTTGCTGTTTTATGCACGTGCTGTCTTGTCGCTGACAATGTCTGGGCAATGTCGTCGGTGCTGTATGATGCGATTACTTTACCACTGCTATCAAACACCGTGACGGCGTGGTCCGTGAAGCGATTAAGCCATTCATCCACTAAAATGACCTGGCCGTTGTCGGATACAAACGCAAAGCGAGGTCCGAATCGATGAGCGATCTCAGACGACCAGGATACGTTTACGCCATCTTGGTAATTGAATACGCTTATCGACGCGCGGGTTTCGTTTCGGCGAATGACAAGACGATACTGACCCGATGGTGAAACATATTCTCTGACAGGATCTGGTACCGCGATAATATCAGTCGCTGCGTGCACCTGTGCTGCGAACAACAACATTAGCAATGCCCACATAACGTGGGCAACGACTGTTTTCATGTATGTTTCAATGCAAATAGCGTTTAACAGGCCGTTCTGCGTTTTGGAATAAACAACGCGGTCATGGCCATCATCAACAACCATGTGGCTGGTTCAGGCATTTCCTGTACGAAACGTGAATTATACACTTCGGCAATTTGTGCATCGGTCAGGTTTGACAATCCAAGTCCGTCCGGACTGATGTCATTCAGCGACGTTGGCACACTGCGACTACCGCCTGATGTCATCAGATTTTCAGCGCCACCGGCACCGAAGCCGCCGTGGGTCAATCCAATCACATGGCCTATTTCATGGGCGATGGTGTCGTATCTGTTAATGTCAAAAATATTGTCAGATATGAAGATCCCGGTGCGATTAACACAAAACGCGGCATAAATGGGGGCGCCACATCCCAATCCGAAGAAACCGGCACTACTATCCAATAAATCAACGAAGAACATATTGATGGCCAGGGTTGCATTGGAATCGTTGATGTTGGCATCGGCATAGTCAATCATGGCGATGGCTTCGTTATCCAACTCGCCATTGGCAGGATTAGAATCAATATCAACGTCCAGCCAGTCTGTTTCGAGGATCTGTGCCGACGACAGGAAATTGATATCAATACCGGCCTGAGCCCAGATTTTATCGGTAAAGTTTTCAAAAAAGTTCATACCCGCGCAGGTCGTACCGGCATCGTCACAGACCTGGATCGGTTTAATGTCGATAAATGCAGCGTGGGCGCGTAAGAATGGAAATGACAGCAACAACAACAACGTAATGGTTAGTTTCATGGTTAACAACCTGGTTTAAGAGTGTGTATGCTTGCGGTTATTTTTTAAGCACATCGCATACCACAAGACACATTGTGTTGTTTATCAAAGCGTTAGGTTTTTTTCGTCACGGCGATCAACAAAAAATGATAAAAAAGCTGACAAAATAAACCCCATCCACCCCCTACCCTCGATTGGCCCGTTATCAAAGTAGATTGAACGCCCGCTTATGACCTGCCCTTTACTGACGAAAATCACAAAGTCGGTCTATACCTTTAGTGAGTGTACGATTGGAGTGTGTACCCAGTGGACTTCCCTTTCAGAGATCGGTTGCGAGCCGGTCAATTATTGGCCGAGGAACTCAAACGTTACCGTCGGGCTAAGGATACTTTGATCCTGGCGTTACCTCGCGGCGGTGTGCCGGTGGGATGTGAATTGGCATTGGCGTTGGGCCTGCCATTTGACATGCTGTCAGTCAGAAAGCTGACCGTTCCCGGTGAACCGGAACTGGCCATGGGCGCGATTGCATCCGGAGATGTGGTGGCGTTAAACGACGATATCATTGCGCATTATGGTGTAAAGCAATCTGATATTGACCAGGCAATAGCACGTGAAAAAGTGGAATTAAACCGTCGTCAGGCCGTGTATCGGGGTGATAAACCGTTTCCCGAATTAGAAGGAAAGACCGTCATTCTGGTGGATGACGGCATCGCTACCGGTGCAACCATAAAAGCAGCGATACGCGCGCTACACAGTGCACAGCCGCGCAGCGTTATTGTTGCTGTGCCCGTCGGTTGTGAGGATGCCCTGCCTGACATCAGGGCATTAGCAGATGAACTGGTGTGTCTACACACGCCCGTTCCTTTTGTTGCGGTTGGTTGCTGGTACAATGAATTTCCTCAAGCCAGTGACCAAACCGTCCTGCAACACCTATCCCGGGTGTGGACAGAGTAAACGGCAGCCCGTTTGCCGATTTGCATGGACAACCGCGAAGATCACCGGTTAGAGTTTCTTTTTCAATCGCTGGAAGCTGTGTTTCAGTTCTTCGCCAAGTAACTTCAGGGCCGCGCCAACATCACCTGACGCATCCTGCGCTTCCTGGCCAAACGCTTCTGCTTTGTGACTGAACTGTTGCCACTTTTTTTCCACTTTGTCCCATTCGTCTTTGGCATCAGCTTTAAACAGGTGTGCTTTTACGGTTAGCTCATCCTTCTCTCGACGCACGTCGTTCATCAGGCGGTCGAGTTCTTTTTGCAATTGCGCTTTGTCGATGGATACCATGGTTGCTTTCCTTGTTGTGAATATCAGACGTTTTGCAACGCAAACGTTCAGACGGCGCTGCATCATCTACAGTGTAAGTCAGATCTCATTGCTGTAAATGGCACTGACAAGGAATTGTGACATTAACCGGCCAAGCTTTGACGTACATCAATTTGCGGTAGTGCAATTGAGCGAAGCCTCAGGCGCCAAGTAGTTGTTGACCGCAAACCCTGATGGTATTTCCCGACATTGCCGGGCCTGCTTCTGTTGCCAGGCAAGCGATCACCTGAGCGACGTCCATCGGGATCCCGCCTTGTTTAAAGGCGTTCAGACGACGGCCGACTTCCCGGGTGACAAAAGGCATTTTACGGGTCATTGGGGTTTCAATAAATCCTGGCGCAACAGCGCAGGCACTGATCCCCTGCTCCGCCAATGTTTCGGCGAGTCCATCGACATATCCTATCAACGCGGCCTTGGTATATCCGTAATTGGTTTGGCCATAATTGCCGGCTATGCCACTGATGGAAGACAGGTATACCAAGCGAGCCCCTTGTTTAAGGGCGCCTTGTGCCAAAAGCGCCTTGTCCATGCCAATAATGGCGTTCAGATTGACGTCCATCACTTGTTGCCATTGGTTTTGGTCCATATTGGCAAACGATTTGTCCCGTGTAATTCCTGCATTATGAACAAACACATCAATGCCGGGTTCGCCAATTCGTGACAGGCACTGTAGCAACAATTTTGGTGCTTCCGGTGAGGTAATGTCTATTGCCAGCGGAATGCCCTGGCAGGCGCTAGCGGCTTCTTCCAATGCCTGCTTAGCGCCCGGTACGTCAACGCAGATAACCTTTGCCCCTTCCTGTGCCAGACGCAAGACGGTTGCGCGCCCAATACCACCGGCGGCACCCGTGACAACCGCGACTTTTCCGCGCAATGGTTCAGCTTGCCAGGACGTTGAGGGTGCCGTTGATGGATTCAGGGTGATGACCTGCCCTGTTACGTAACAGGTATGTTCAGTGGCAAAGAAGTTCAGCGCGGCGGCAATATGGTGATGTGCGCCATCGGGAACAGAGATCAGATTGACCCGGGTACCAAAACGTCCCAGTTCTTTGGCCAATGAACGGGTGAACCCGCGTAAACCGGAATGGCATGCGCAATTCACTGGCTCATGACGTTGCGGTGCTGTGGATAGCACCACTACACTGGCGCATTGATTCAGACCGCGCATCAATGGTTGGCATTGGCGATATAACTGTTCAATCGTCTGACCATTCAGTCCCTGCAGCGCATCGATGATCAACAGATCAATGGTTCCTGTTGCCGTTGTTTGTGGAGGCTGTATCAACGAGGCGCCACTGCCCTCCAATGCGCTGCGCACGCCACTCCCGTTTTCTGGACCACCAAGTTCGACGTGCATGACGCGCTTGCCTGTCATTGGTTGGGGTAAAAAGCGCTCCTGAGTGCGCGCGAGTGGAACAGGGTTTGGCACGCTGAAACTGCGCAACAACCAGCCACTGACAGGATTGGCGTGCAAGCGTTGGAGAAGATCAGGCATGGTCTACTTCGGTTCTGTGGGCTGAGTGCGCTATGGTAAGTCAATCGTGGCTTGCTTGGAAGGCGCAAACACCGCCAGCTTAGCTTACCAACAGTTCAAATTGCCGCTGCGCAATTCCGGCCTGGGCAAACGATAGCTTGCCATCCACCAGACCCAGTGCGCGATTGTTGATGATCGCGTCACGGGTAGACACAAGATAGCCAGTGACTGTGGCTTCATCGTTTCCTTGCGCCTGTAATGCCGAAGCAAGGCTATGACTGTGAGATAGCTCTTTTAATTGGGTAAGACTATCCAGACGGCTTAACCGATCGCTGAGGCGTTGATCACGGTTCAGGTAATCAAGAAACTGTTGTTGGCTTTTGGACAACGATTGTCCGGCAACGGCTTGCCACTGCCCGTCAATGTTTGCCAGTGCCGGCATTTCTGCAACATTGTAGTTTTGCGCCAGTTGCTCGACTTCATCCTTAACCTGCTGACCGTAAAAGGCCCACATGTCCTCAACGGTTTGGTGAGAAACGGTGCTTTCTCCGTTGACGATACCGTCTACCAGGGCGTCCATCGAAGGCAGGCTGCTAAGGCTTTGATGAACTTCATCTATCCCTGCGCTGGGAGTTTGCTGGCTGCGCTTTACCACCTCATCCAACGACGTGGATTGGTTGGATTTGGGGTCAAGATAGTCAAACAATGACAGGCGTTGGTTTTGAATGCTGTTCACGGTAAACCCAATGGGTGGAGTGTTGTGATTACTAAGCAAATCAGGCGCCAGCTTTTCTATTTTTTACCCAAAAGAGTGGAATATCAGCGAACATGGGTTACGCGTAACCCGTTACGGTTAATGCTGCCCTTTATGCGTCACTACAGACTCTTCGGTCTGTTTGAGGGTCGGTAAATGCAATTGCTGCTGACGCTGGGACGTGAGTGGCATTTTATCCAGCATTTCCTGGGTGACGAGGGTGATTTGCTGTTGTGTCACGGTAAAACCCCGCCGCTTGTCCGCCTCAGCACAGTGGCCGATTTCTATGCCAGCGGGCACAGTGCAGTGGCTGTCAACAATCACTCTTTTCAGGGATGCCCCTTGTCCAATGGTTGTTTCTGGCAGTATCACACAATGCTCTACAGTGGCGCCACCTTCCACTTTTACATTGGTAAATAACAAGGAATGTATGATCTGCGCTCCCACAATTTCACAGCCGCCACTGATCAGAGAGTCCTGAGTGAGGCCGTGTCTGCCGCATTCGTCTTTTGAAAAACGCGCTGGCGGTGTCTGTCCATGGTAGGTCCAGATTGGCCAGTGTTGATCAAACAGATCGAACTGACATTGGCGGGTTAACAAGTCCATATTGGCCTGAAAGTAATTGTCCAGTGTACCGACATCCTTCCAGTATTGTGTTTGACAGGCTTGCTCTTCAAAGGTGTAGGCAAATGTCCGATAGCGCTTAATACTGTCAGGAATGATGTTGTGACCGAAATCATGTCTGGATGACAACGCAACCGCATCCTCTTTGAGTTTTTCGACCAGAAAATCGGTGTTAAATACATAGATGCCCATTGAAGCCAATGACCACCCTGGGCGGCCGGGGATCTCACAGGGATTGTGCGGCTTTTCAACAAAATCAATGATTCGATGTTCGTCATTGATCTGCGCGATGCCCAGCTTGCCCCGGGCTTCTGATTGCTGCACAGGCAGACAAGCCACCGTGACATCTGCGTCGTGTTTGACGTGATCAGCCAACAACTCACCATAGTCCATGCGGTACACCTGATCGCCTGACAACACAATCACATAGTCAGCGCGAGTCTTCTGAATAAACTGTAGATTCTGGTATAACGCATCGGCTGTGCCTTTGTACCAATCGTTGGCATATTGTTGCGATGCCGGTAACAGGTCGATGTATTCACCGAGATGACGATTAAAGCCGCCCCAGCCGTTCATCAGGTGACGGATCAATGAATGGGATTTGTACTGGGTAACAACGCCGATACGGCGTATCCCGCTGTTGATACAATTGGACAACGGAAAATCAATTAATCGAAATTTGCCGCCATAGTGTAAGGCGGGCTTAGAGCGGTATTTGGTTAACGCTTCGAGACGCGTACCTCGCCCACCGGCAAGTACCACGGCAACCGCAGACTGGGTTAGCTGGCTGATATTTCGGCTGGGCGAGAGTGTCATAACGGCTACACTTTGACTGCCAAAACATCGCACTTGACGCCGTGCAACACTGCATTCGCTGTGGAGCCGAGCAGTAACTTGAGACCGCTCTTGCCGTGGGTGCCGATGACGATAAGATCTGCTCCCTGTTGTTCGGCGAGGCGATGTATTTCGTCTGAGGCATCGCCAATCATTGAATACGTTTGTTCAGTGGGAATACCGTTTGCGGCGGCAATGTCTTTTAACCGGCTCGCGGCCTTGGCCTGAATATCTGCTACGAAGTCTCGCCCGATATCCACCGCATAGGGTTCGAAGTAGGCGTGAGGTAAGGTGACGTAAACCAAGCTTAGCTGCGATGGTTCACTGGCCATGGCCAGGGCCCGTTGCAACACGGGTGCGTAGGTAGAATAGACATCAATGGCGACGATAATACGACCGAAGGGCTTGGTTTCAACTTTCATGCGGATATCCTTTGCGTGCATTGTTAAGGTTTATTGAACCACCTTGTTGTTGTTGATTTTTTGATCCGAATCAAACAAAGGCGGCGCTTCCGTATAAAAGTAGACAGGAAACAGGCCACTGACCAGCAACACCAGGGAAATGCTGCGAGCCAGCGACCTAAGGGCTTTACAGACTATTCATAGCTGTAGGACAGCGTCACGCCGCTGTACGCGGTATAACCACGAATGCCGATATGCCATGTACCGGAGCTTGGGTTGTTGAAGGTACAGGTTTCGTTGTTACCGTACAGATAGGGGCGGCAGTCATAGCTGTTCGTCTCGGGCTGACTGCCAAACTGCATGTACAGGTCGGCGTCGCCGGAGCCGCCAGAAATAGACACGGTCATGGTCGTTACACCAGCTGGAATATCCCAAGTATAACGATCCCAGGCTCGGCGTGCCCCCGCCAGTCCGGTCAATTCGCCGTTAACGGGATCGACGCCACCGCCGCCACCGCCACCGCCGCCATTGCCGCTGCCTTCACAGCCGTAGGTATTGAGGTAGTCGTAAGCGTCTTTAGCCTGAACGATCCCGTATCCGTACTGGGTGTCTCTGCCACTACTCCCCTTGTCTTTTGCCGTTGCGTTTAATGCGGCACGGATCTCTTCGTTGCTACAACTGGGGAAAAAGCTCCACACCAGCGCTGCAGCACCTGCAACGTGAGGTGTTGCCATGGATGTGCCACTGAGGGTGGCATAGCTGTTGTCAGGATAGGTCGAATACACCGAAGAGCCTGGTGCAGCGATTT
The DNA here is from genome assembly GCF_020687825.1 of Fluctibacter halophilus. Classification (GTDB taxonomy): domain Bacteria; phylum Pseudomonadota; class Gammaproteobacteria; order Enterobacterales; family Alteromonadaceae; genus Fluctibacter; species Fluctibacter halophilus. Next base: position 1,183,015 of record NZ_JAJEWP010000001.1, on the reverse strand, counting down.
CTACCTGGCTGTTGTACTGAGAGTAAGACGCTCGGCTTTCATTGGAGCCCACCGCAGCAACTGAAATCACCGCGTCGTAGGAAGCCGGATACGAAAAGCTACTGTTACCGTCATTCCCGGCTGCGGCAACCAGCATTACGCCTTGGTTGACAAAGGTCTGCATGGCATTGCTTTCTGCGGTTGAAGAGCTCCCTCCCCCCAAACTCATGTTCACCACGTTAGCACCGGCGGTCTGACATTGATCAATGCCATCGATTAGGTCAGAAGCATAGGTCCAGTTGCCCTGATCGTTAAATATTTTAACGATGTGCAAATCAACACCAGGATATACACCAACGACGCCAAGGTTGTTGTCCAACGCGGCGATGGTCCCGGCGACGTGAGTGCCGTGGCCGTTACCATCATTGTACCAATTGCCCACAGCACTGTTATTGGCCTGGCCTGTTACGCCGTTATTTTGATCACCTAAATCATCATGCCCCAAATTAAAGCCGGTATCGATGATACAGACCTTGCGCGCAGACAGGTTGGCTTGATTTAACTGGTCAGCCTGTACCATCGGCACACCATACGGTGTAGTTTGAGCCTGCAGATACCGTTTGGGATCATGATCCACAGCAGCAACATTGGGGTTGTTGCGTAAGGCATTCAGTGCCTTTTTATTCAGGCTGGCGACTGCCATGTCGTGCTTTGGCATAAACTTATTCATGCGTGCACCGACGCCAGCAAGAATACGCTGTACGTTACCTTGATGGAGCTTTCCATCGACCATGGCGGGTACATCGGCAAAGCCTCCGTTCCCCTGCCCGTTGGTATTGTTGGCCACAGACTGAAAGGTGATCATGTAGCGTTCGGTAGGATCGGCTTCAAAAAATTGCCCCATTGGCGGAGCGCTATCAGGTGAAGACGGCACAGGCACTGGGGCCTGCTGTGCATGCGCCGTCGACGAAACGGCAATGGTTAACCCTGCGGATACAGCGATACTGAGACGTTTTTTTATGTTCATTTTTTCTTTCCTATAGACTTGTTGCATGAGGGGTAAAATAATTACCCGCCCAATAGACTAGAAGCAAAGTAGAAAAAATGACAACTAAATTGGGTAAAAAATATTCACATTGATGTAACCTTAACCTGTTACGGTGGTTACCCGTCAATTGTGTATGGCTTTCATTATCGGCTGCAGGTTAGCGATTGTGGTCTTTTAACCATTCGTTAAGCAGCTTTATCTGCCCACAACGGTAAGCCGCATAAGTAATACGCAATGCATTGGACAGTACTTCATTGTCTGTCCACTGGGTCTTATGCCGAATTTCTTCGTAACAACTCATCGCCTGTGGTGAGACATACCCTCGTACTTGCTTATGGCCAAGGGCTTTCTGACGGTCACGATAGCGCCGTTGTTTTTCGGCATTCGTATTCGCTTTAGACGTTTTCGTTTTCATTACTCTGTCATGAAGTTGATGTTTGATGGATGCAGTCTACCATCGTTAACGTAAAAAAGGATTGACTGCTCAGAGTTGTTTAGCGTACAAGTGTTCGCTAAATTATGCGCCTTTATTAGAACATGTTGGAAAGCTATGACAGATAAGAAATCGAGTTTTGACCGGGAAGCGTTGTTGGCCTGTAGTCGCGGGGAGTTGTTCGGACCAGGTAACAGCCAGTTGCCCGCCCCGAATATGTTGATGATGGACCGTATCGTTCAGATCAGCGAAACCGGCGGTGCCCATGACAAAGGTTTTATCCACGCCGAATTAGATATTCATCCGGATCTGTGGTTTTTTGAATGCCACTTCCCGGGTGATCCGGTGATGCCCGGTTGTCTGGGACTCGATGCGATGTGGCAACTGGTCGGCTTCTTTCTGGGCTGGAGTGGTGGTCCCGGTAAAGGCCGCGCCCTTGGCGTTGGTGAAGTGAAGTTCACTGGACAAATTTTACCAACCGCGAAAAAAGTCACCTATCGAATCGATATAAAACGGGTCATTAAACGCAAATTGTTTATGGGCCTGGGTGACGGTGTGGTCGAAGTCGATGGTCGTGAAATCTACCGTGCCAATGATCTGAAAGTGGGGCTATTCCAGGACACCAGCGCTTTTTAAGGCCACTTAAAAAATCAAAGCCCCTGTTAAGGGGCTTAAACATTATCGTCTGTTGGGGTTAGAGTTTGGTCATACCCAGCTGTCTGTCTTCGATGGCCTCTCGCCAGCCACCTAGCCACTGGGATCGGGATTCCGAGGTTTGAAAGGGACAATTATCTTTTGAGCGCCCAGCTACACCAGCTTGATAACCTTTGGCATGTGCGCGGGAAAGTTTATCTCTTTTTTGTCTTTTCATTGAGTTACCTCTTGTAGACGTGATTCCAATGTGATCGTTGCGACCACAATAATGTGATAGTGGATCGCAGCCTTTGGTTCAATCTCAATTTGTTTTTTTTTAAATTGACATTTTTTAACACAATGAAAATCTGCTGTTTTTTGTTATACAACAATTTCTTCTACTAGATGCCTTTATGTAATCAAAATGTAATATAAGTTTAGCCCTCTGTTCAGAGCAAAAAAAAGCCGCTTCAGAAGCGGCCTTTTATTACGACTATTTACCCGGTTAACGCAAGCGTCGGCGCCAGGCTACAACGGGTAACAACAGTAATCCTAGCAACGACAATGTCCCACCTTTGCGCTCATACTTCACGTCATTTTGCTGGCACTCGTCCACATCCCCGCCTGGGATGGGGATCAGTTTGACTGCAACGGTCATTCCCTCTTCAATGGTGTTACCCCGATCATCCAGATCCAATTCGCCGGCGATGTTCATACGCTCACGGTATACAACTGCGGTGGCGGCTATTTCACCGTTATCGTTGATATCGTTGGCCTGTACAATGTCGTACGATGAATCGCAGCCAATCAATGTGTTGATGTTTTCAAACGTGTCGTTATTAATGTCGTAGATAAAGCCCGCACGACGCCGACTTCCGGTCAGGTTACTGTCAACTTCGCCATCGCCCACAACCAGCCCTTCATTGTTGATGGCGCGGGCAATACTGGATGAAGACTCAAAGAAATCATCAGGGTAGATCGTAGATTCCCCCTGCATATCATGTACAAAAAACTTCGAGCGTTCACCACCACTTAGAATTTTCAGAGCGTAACCAACGACTACATTTTGATCATTGATGTCAGTGGCATAACTGGTGTAATACTCTGAATGATCGGTAATGCCTTTTACCTCATTACCATCAAAAATCGCCGCAAACACCAGTGGGCGGGACTCATCACCCTGGTAGTAATCATGGGATGTACCGACAGCAACACCATTATTATTGATTGCCACGGCCCGACTGGTTAAGACGGTATTGGTTTCAGTATCAGGCGTTACCAGCATGCCCAATTCTCGTTCATCGATCAGGTTGCCATTGGCGTCGTACTGCCAAATCATGCCTCGACGCACAAAGCCTGCATCGGTGTTGGTTTTTAGCAGGTTGTTGATACACAGTTCTACCGGTGAATCACCCCGTTGCTCATCATTTTCACAATCATCTACGGCGGCTTGCAACGTCTCTGAAATGCCAATAGACGCCATACCTGCCACTTCGAAACTGTTGTTAATTCCGTTTGCTTGTGAAACGCCGCCCAACGTGTCTTCCGGTGGAATAACAGCAATCGTCGTTTGATTGTTCAGAGATAGAAATCCCCGTTGATTAAAACCGTGAACGACGAAAGTAAACTCATCACCGCTTTCATTCTGGTACTCGACTTTTTGATAGGGATCTGGGCTGTTGCCGACAATGCCACCGCTGTTGTTTATGTCTCTGGCAAAGATATCTACTGACTGTGTATGGCTTTCCAACTCGCTATCGTACACATCGATACCGTGAACGACATTGATTTCCTGACTATCGAACACATAGCTCTGATAATCAGCGAGTTGTTGTGATAATGCGTTGTCAGCACCACTTTTTACGTAGTTGTACAGCAGGACCAGATCATCCGCATTAAATATGCCGTTTTCTGCTGCACCGGGATCGGTGAGGCTATTAACTAAGGCTTCATCTTCAAAATTCACTAACGAAGTGTCGATGGGAGGATTGAAAGGCAGTTGCCCGTGAGCCAACATATCACCGCTGTCATTGATGGCGGCTGAAAACGTGTATTTAGCTTTGTCCTGTAACGGAAGTTCTACCACGCGATACTTCGCCGCCATTGCAACGGGTGCACAGAGGCAGGTGATGGACAGGGCTGTCGCTAACCGGTTTAATTTCATTCGATATCCTGTTTTACTTCTTATATCACTACTCTTGCAGTGCTTCGAGTTCATCCCAACGGGCATACGCCTTTTCCAGTGCCTGTTCAGCATCGGCCAGGTCCGCTAGCACCGTTTGTGTGGTGGTGGCATCTTGTTTGAAAAAGTCGGGATTACTGATGCTTTCCTGCATTGATGCTACTGACGCTTCCAGTCGTTCAATCTTTTCCGGCAAGGCGTCCAGTTCCAACTGGTGCTTGTATGATAGCTTTTTGTTCTTACGCGGTGAAGACTTGGTTTTAGGACTCGTGGTCGGTTGAGAAGTTTCCGCCTCTGACAGATTTTTTTGTCCTTGCAGCGCATACCATGCCTGGATATCGCTGTAGCCACCGACAAAGTCGACAATCCTTCCCTGCCCTTCGAAAAACAAACTTTGGGTTACCACGTTGTCCACAAACTCGCGATCGTGACTGACCAGCAGTACGGTACCGGCATAATCGGCGAGTAAATCTTCTAACAACTCCAGGGTTTCAACGTCCAAATCGTTGGTCGGCTCGTCGAGGATCAACACGTTACTGGGCTTTGCGAGCAGTTTGGCCAGCAATAATCGATTCTTTTCGCCCCCTGAAAGCGCACTTACCGGTGAATTGACCCGCTCTGGTGTAAACAGATAGTCCTGCAAATAGCTCATGACGTGTTTGCTATGACCATTCAGGTTCACTTCTCGCTTACCGTCGGCAACGACGTCGATAACCGGCTTATCCAGATCCAGGGCGTCGCGATGCTGGTCGAAATAGGCGACTTGCAGATTGGCGCCTTGCTTTACCGTTCCACGGGTTGGCTGAAGTTGCCCCAGCAACAACTTGATTAACGTACTCTTGCCGCAGCCATTTGGGCCGATCAAGGCGACGCGATCATTGCGCATCAGTGTAAAGGTCAGGTTATCGACCACAGCCTGGCCTGAGGGGAGCTGGTAACTCAAATGTTCGGTTTCAAACACGACCTTACCGGATGTATCACCACCCGACACAGAAATGTTCGCTTTGCCCTGAACGTTGCGACGTTGTGCATATTCGTTACGCAGGGCTTTGAGTGCCCTCACCCGGCCTTCGTTGCGGGTTCTGCGCGCTTTAATCCCCTGCCTGATCCAGGCTTCTTCCTGGCTGAGTTTTTTGTCAAATGCGGCATTGGCATTCGCCTCATTGGCAAGATCTTCAGCCTTTTTATCCAGGTAGGTCTGATAATTCCCTGGGTAGCTGTTCAGGTGGCCACGATCAAGATCAACAATACGTGTCGCCAGGCTGCGGATAAACGCCCGGTCGTGGCTGACAAACACGATAGCACCGTTGTATTCTTTTAACGCATTCTCCAGCCACTTGATCATATCGATATCAAGGTGGTTGGTCGGCTCATCTAACAATAATACATCCGGATTTCCCGCCAGAGCTCTAGCCAGGGCCGCCTTGCGCCGCCATCCCCCACTCAGACCGCTGAGTGATTGATTGCCGTCCAATGACAGCTGGGTCAGGACCTGCTGAATTTGTTGTTCAAACTGCCAGGCATTCTGGTGTTCAAGTTCGTGTTGCAGTTGCTCAAGCTTTGCCAGGTTTCTGTCATCCGGATTTTCAGCCACCCGTTGTGTTTGCGCAAAGTAAGCTTTTAGCAGTTCCCCTTTTTCGGCCATCCCTTCAGCAACGTAATCAAACAGTGATATGTCCAGGGTTGCCGGCGGATCCTGGGGTAAGCGTGACACCCGTACATTGGAGGTGATGATACGCTGACCATCATCCAGTGCTTGTTCGTTGCCGATGACTTTGAGCAACGTGGATTTGCCACATCCGTTACGCCCTACCAGACACACACGCTCCTGGGCATGCAGTACAAAATCCACGTTATCGAGAATGGGCGGGGTACCAAAGCTTAAAGAGGCGTTTTTCAGTTGCAGTAAGTTCAAGATAAAAACTCTATCAATTGTTGCTGATCGAATGGCCAGGGTAATTCTTCCCGGCTATCAGTGCGATAAAACACCGGTATCCTGGCGCCGTACTGGTGATACAAGTCATGATCATCCCGTACATTGATCACTTCTACCAGTTGCTCGGCGTCAATCAATGTTGCATCAATCATTTGTTTGGCAGTGTCGCACAATGGACATGACGTGCCGCTGAACAGGATTAACGGTTTTGTGGTATCAGACATGGTGTAATTCGTAACAGCGATGAATACGGGGGTTGCGCTTAAAATCTTCCGGCAAACTGGCGGCACTGACATCCTTCACAATAAGGCCGGCTTCAAGCAATCCTGCTTCATCGATTTTAAACCCGCGCAAGTTATTCGAAAACAGGATTTGTCCATTCTCTCGAAGACATTGTTTGGCAGCCTTGAGTAATGCCACATGGTCTCGTTGTACATCCCAGGTGCCGTCCATGCGTTTGGAGTTTGAGAATGACGGCGGATCGATAAAAATGAAATCATATTGCTGACGATGCTTTGCCAGCCAGGTTGTGCAGTCCCCTTGTACAAAAGCATACGGGCCCTGCAAATGATTAAGGCGGAAATTGTCCTTGGCCCAATTGAGGTAGGTGTTCGACATATCAACCGTAGTAACAGATCGTGCACCACCCAGCGCGGCGTGAACAGACACACTGCCGGTGTAGGCAAACAGGTTTAACACGTCTTTATCTTTGGCACGTTGATGTACCCATTGGCGGGTGGTTCGATGATCCAGAAAAAGACCGGTGTCCAGGTAGTCTGTCAGGTTAACCCAGAACTTGGCGCCGTGTTCATGAACCTCCAAACGGTTGCCCTGGGCCGCCATTTTCTCATATTGCTGGCGACCTTTTTGTTGCTCGCGGGTTTTCAGCACAATGTGTTCAGGGTCGACCGACAGAACCTCGGGTATTGCCATCAAAACGTCATGCAAACGCATGCGGGCTTTTTGTTCGGGAACATCTTTAGGTGCTGCATATTCCTGAACCACCACCCAATCTGCGTAACAATCTACTGCAACGTTGTATTCCGGCAAATCGGCATCATAAACGCGATAACAATCAATGTTCTGCTGTCGGGCCCATTTGCTCAAACGTTTGTGGTTTTTACCGAGCCGGTTGGCAAAGTCGGAGTGGCCTCGCTGATTGGGTCTGACCTCGCAGTTGCGTTCATCTAAGACAAAGTTAACCAACTGACATTCCAGTTTACCGTTCATCAGTTGATATTCTTTATTGGCGACCAATTTTAGCTGACGCAGCAAGTCACGGTTTGATGTCAGTAGCGAAACGGTCCAACCTTTAAACGCATGCTTGAGGTGATCACCCCAGCGTTGGAATAACGGCAGCAATGCGGTTAACTGACTCAGGCGCTCACCGTAGGGCGGGTTGCTGACCAGATAGCCGTTATCGATATCAGCTGGCGCGGCCCATTCACAGGCATCCTGATGGGTGAAGGTGATGAAGTCTGCAACCCCGGCCGACTTAGCATGGCTCTGGGCGAAACCTAAAACACGCTCATCCGTATCGTTGGCGTACAGTGGTGACGGCGGTGACGTTCGGGCCGCCAATGCTTCATCGTGTAAGTCTCGCCAAACGCCAGGATCGTGACCAAGCCAATGCTCAAATCCCCAATGGGGTCGCTTCAGTCCAGGCGCAATATTGGCCGCCATCATGGCTGCCTCAATGACGACCGTCCCTGAACCACACATCGGATCGACCAATGGCGCCCGGCAATCTGGTGCCCATCCGCTGCGAAGCAGCATCGCACAGGCGACATGTTCTTTTAACGGGGCTTCGCCAGTCTGCTGACGGTAGTGGCGCATGTGCAGACTTTGGCCTGCGACATCCAGATATATAGCACCTTTATCACGACGGATACGGCCATGAATACGCACATCCGGTTGCTGTTTATCCACCGAGGGGCGACTGCCGATTTCTTCACTGAACTGATCAACGATGGCATCTTTGATGGTCAGGGCAGCAAACTGGGTATTGTTGATCTGACGATTGGTGCCGTTGACACTGACCGCAAAGGTTCCGGCGACACTGAAGACTTTGCGCCAGCGCACTTCACGAGCCAGCGCATACAAATCTTTGGGACAATCAGCACTGCCTTCTGCCAGGGTGATCAACACTCTGTTGGCGAGTCGGGACCATAAACAAATACGGTAAATATCGCGCAATTCACCGTGGCCGCTTACCTGACCGGGCTTGCTGGCAAGGGTAACGGAAGGACACAAGCGCTGTAGCTCGTCCTGCAGCAGACCGTCCAGGCCTTTGGATGTGGTCACCAAAAAATCGTACATAATCGTCCCAACTGTTAACGGCTGGCGATTATACGGCAAATTCCCTAACGAGATAAGGGCTTGCGTCGCTTTATCGGTATTGTAACGAAGCGAGCGTCAGGCGCTTCGTGCATACAGCGCCGAGGGACGTCGAACCGTCAGGCTGTGGAGGCGATCCTGTAGCACTCTGATGATGGAAAAAGGCACCAGTGTCTTACCGTTGGCCAAATCAATCTGCCCTTCCAGCAACATACAAAGTGCGCTGCTTTGGTCACGCTCTAGAACCAGTGCTGCGACAGGGCCTGATTGACCAATCAATTGCACAACATCGTCGTTCGGGGGCTGGCTATGTTGCTGGCGGGCAGCAACGTACCAACTTTTGTGACTGATGGGTTTGTGAAATGCCAGAGCAGCACAGCCATTGAGGGCGGCTTGTGCAACTTGCAAATCATTGAACTTGCCGAGTTGTGTTAATGCGTCAGTGAGTCGAGCGTAGTGGGCGTGGTCTTCGATACTGAACGGCAGCTGGCCTGACAATGGCTTACAGACCTGCTTGGCACCCACAGCTGACACAAAACACTGTTCCTCATCAAGAGATAATGCAATTCGTTGGGTTGTTGTGTGTTGGTACCAATACCAGTCTGAGCGTGGTGTCATGATTGCCCTCCTACCTCTGCAACAGACTGCATTCGGTTGGCCCAAATAGCAAGGCTATCTTGCTGTTTTTTAATACGAATTTGAAATAGAGAAGGCGGATCGCCAACGGATCGTTATAACCCGTTAACGATCCGTTTGATCAAGGCTGGCCCTTGGTAAATAAACGGTGTGTAAACCTGTACCAGATTGGCCCCGGCCGTCATGCGGGTCTTGGCTGCCGTTGCGCTGTCAATGCCGCCGACACCGATGATGGGCATCCCCTCCCCCAGCGCTTCTCGAAGCTGGCGGGTCACTGATAAACTTTTGTCACGCAATACCGAACCACTCAGGCCACCGGCCTCATCAGCATGCGCCAAGCCCTGCACCGCACTTCTATCCAGCGTGGTGTTGGTTGCGATGACGCCATCAACCTGGGCTTTGTTGAGTGAAGCAGCAATGCTTTGTATCTCTTCGGGGCTTAGATCCGGCGCAATCTTGATCAGCAACGGCGTGTGTTTATTGTGCTGTTGACTAAGGCTGTGTTGGCGTTGCTTCAGACCATCCAGTAAGTTGTCCAATGCTTCACCGTACTGCAGGTTTCTTAAACCCGGTGTGTTGGGCGATGAAATGTTGACCGTCACATAGCTGGCATGTTCAAACACTTTGTCGAGGCAAATCAGGTAATCATCCAGCGCTTGTTGCTCTGGGGTGATTTTGTTTTTACCGATATTGATGCCAAGCACGCCCTGGTAGCGAGACTGTTTCACCTGCTCAACCAGGTAATCAACCCCTTTGTTGTTAAAGCCCATCCGGTTAATGATGGCCTGCTTTTGTGGTAAGCGGAACATGCGAGGCTTGTCGTTACCTGGCTGGGCCTTGGGGGTAACGGTTCCTATTTCGATAAAACCAAATCCCATTGCTGCGAAAGCATCAATGCATTCACCGTTTTTATCCAGGCCTGCGGCCAATCCAACCGGGTTGGGAAATGTCAGGCCAAGACACTCGACCGGCTTGTCGTTAACGTGCTGGCAATAGGTCAGTTTCAACGGCGTGTGCTGGGTATGTTTTAACCAGTTGATTGTCAGGTCGTGGGCCTTTTCAGGATCCTGGGTAAATAAAGCGGTTCTTATCAGTGAATACATTTCACAGGTTCCTCGTAAAAAAAAGCCCCGGTTTGTTCACCAGGGCTTTAGGCATTATGGGCGGCTGCACATCACCGGGGATCAGTGATTGGCATTAATGCTCAATAACATCAATTCGCGCAACGCTACTGAGAACTTGGCGAATTCATGGGTACTGCTGGTTTTGAACTCAGACATCATATGATACCAGCGTTCCAGCAGAATGTTATTGCTCTCCATCCAAGTGGTCAGAATTTGTTCAGCATCCTGCTTGGGTGTTGCGCTGTTAAGCAATACATTGGTCAAAGAGCGTTGTTGCCAGTCTAACTCTTCACGGTAAGATGCCCGTGCCAGTGCTTGCCAGTGGTTGGACACGGTTTGTTTGTTGATTTGGTCAAGGAACCAATGCAACTCCAGCTTGTGACCCAATTTGTAGTACAAGCTGGCGACCAGACCGATTTTGCGTTTCTCGGTGCTGGCAACCTGAGCCAGATCCAGACATGAGAACAAATTGCTCAGGCTGGCAACGCGATAAGCAATAGACTGGGGCACGCCTTGATCGGCCAGCTTCGCGGTAGCACTTTCCAGTTGCTGGTATTCGCTTTCAACCAGGTAAGACTCAAGGTTTTTGCTCAGATCCTGATGGGTTGAACGGTAGAACTCGATGGCCTCATCAATACTCATCGACTTATCACCGTGACGCAGGTACCAACGTGCCGCGCGACGCATGGTACGGCGCATACTGTCGAGCATCGACAATTGGGTATCTGCCGGGATCTTGTTGTCCAGCTTCTCAATTTCACGCCACAGGCCGTCCATTTCAAAGATACCTTTTACCACGGCGTATGCAGTGGTGATTTCTTCCATGGTTGCGCCGGTCTCTTCCACCATGCGATAGGCGAAATTCAGACCCATGTCATTAACCATGTTGTTGGTTAATTTGGTGGCAATGATTTCACCGCGCAGAGGATGTTGTTCCATCTGTTGGGCAAACTTATCGCGCAACATTTTCGGAAACGCTTCTTGCAGCAAACGTCCATGATAAGGATTGTCGGTGATCTGAGGGATCTTGAGCTTTTCTTTTAACACCATCTTGGCGTAAGCAATCAATACCGACAACTCAGGCCGCGTCAGGCCTTTACCCTGGGCAAGACGGTCTGAAATGTCATCGTCATTAGGGATGAATTCCAGTTCACGGTTCAGCGCACCTTCACGCTCAAGGCCATGAATAAAGCGTAATTGCTCTTTTAACTGCCCTGCACCGCTTAAGTGCGTGATAGACATGCTCTGGGTCTGGCGATAACAGTCCTGGATAACAATATCAGCCACATCGTCGGTCATTTTGTACAGCAAATCATTGCGCTGTTTGAGGGTCAGATCCCCTTCATTGACCAGCGAGTTAAGCAGGATTTTGATGTTGACCTCATTGTCCGAGCAGTCAACACCGCCGACATTGTCGATAAAGTCAGTGTTACAACGCCCGCCCTTGGCGGCATATTCAATACGGCCCAACTGGGTCAGGCCCAGGTTACCGCCCTCACCGACAATTTTGGCCCGCACGTCTTTGCCGTTAACCCGCAAATCGTCATTGGCACGGTCACCCACTTCTGAATGGGTTTCTTTGCTGCCTTTAACATAGGTACCGATACCGCCATTCCAGATCAGATCGACTGGCATTTTCAATGCATTGTGGATCAGTTCATTCGGCGTCATGCTGGCTTGTTTGGTACCCAGCCATTTCTTCATTTCAGGGGTCAGTTTGATTGATTTAGCCGCTCGACTGAAGATGCCACCGCCTTTGGAGATCAGGTCGCGGTTGTAGTCGTCCCAACTCAGGCGTGGGTTTTCAAACAAACGCTTACGCTCTTTGTAGGTGGCTTTGGCATCCGGATCCGGGTCGAAGAAAATGTGCATGTGGTTGAACGCACACACCAGACGGGTGTGCTCAGACAACAGCATGCCGTTACCGAATACGTCGCCGGCCATATCACCCACACCCAATGCGGTGAACTCGGTGGTTTGACAATCGATGCCCATTTCACGGAAGTGGCGTTTCACTGACTCCCAGGCACCCCGGGCGGTAATGCCCATGCCCTTGTGGTCGTAACCGATACTGCCACCGGACGCAAACGCATCACCAAGCCAGAAATCGAACTCTTTGGCGATACCGTTAGCAATGTCTGAGAATGTTGCGGTACCTTTGTCTGCCGCAACCACCAGATAAGGATCGTCTTCATCCAGACGCACGACATCCCGTGGCGGTACAATCTCACCATTGACAATGTTGTCAGTAATGTCGAGCAAACTGCGGATGAAAATCTTGTAGCACGCCTGGCCTTCAGCCTGGATCGCCTCACGACCTTCACTGAACGGCAGGCTTTTACACACAAAACCACCTTTTGCACCGACCGGTACAATCACGGTGTTTTTCACCTGTTGCGCTTTTACCAGCCCCAGCACCTCGGTACGGAAATCTTCCAGACGATCAGACCAGCGCAAACCACCCCGTGCGACTTTGCCACCACGCAGGTGAACACCCTCTACCCGTGGCGAGTAAACGAAAATTTCAAACTTCGGCAGCGGCAATGGCATGTCTGGGATCAACTCAGGCTGCATCTTAAACGCCGCATAAGGTTTTTCGTTGCCTTGTTCGTCAGGCTGGTAGAAGTTAGTCCGCAAGGTAGCAAGGATCATGTCCAGGTAACGACTGATGATACGGTCATCATCTAGGTTCGACACTTGTTCCAACTGCTCTTTTACTGAACTTAGCAAGGCTTGCTCTTTCTTCTCTGAGCGTTTCAGCTTCGGATTAAACCGTTGCGCGAACAAATCCACCAATACCCGGGCAATGGCCGGATAGTTTGCCAGTGTATTAGCCATGTACGTGATCGAGAAAGAACTGCCAGTCTGGCGCATGTACTTCGCGTAAGCACGCAGAACAGTGACATCCCGGCCAGTCAGACCTGCGCCAAGTACCAGTCGGTTGAAGGGATCGTCTTCAAGATCGTTGTGCCAGACTTTGGCAAACGCATCCTGGAACAGGTTCTGCGCCTTTTCCATGTCCATGTTGTCGCCGTTGGAGTGCAACATGGAGAAGTCCATGATCCAGTTCACAACGCCGTCTGCACATTGGATCCGATAAGGACTTTCGTCAATGACGCGCAGACCGAAGTTTTCAAGCATCGGCAGCACGGCCGACAAGTGGATCGGTTCGTGGCGGTGGAACAGCTTCAGTTTAACCGTATTGCTGTCGCGGGCCTCTTCCTGAGGACGGTAAAACAGCATATCCAGTGTGTGGGTATCGTCGAGTCGCTCCAGGCGTTCAATATCAACCAGCGCCGCACTGGGCAGGTTCTGTTCCTGATAGCTCGGAGAAAAGGCATTATCGTAGCGTTTCTCCAACGTTTTGCCCGCGGCTTCACCGTGATTCGAACGAATAGTTGCTGCCAGGCGATCGTTCCAGCTCTTGGTCAGCTCAATGATGTTTTTCTCGATTTCCTTCACGTTGTATTCCGCATTGTTGTCTTTGACTCGGGCGATGTAATGGGTTCTGGCGTACACAGACTCTGAGAAGTATGTGGTGAATTCCACTTCTTCGTCGCTGTTGAATGACTTTTTCAACAACGCCTGGGTGTCTTTACGTAAGGCCGTGTTGTAACGCTCCCGAGGTACATACACCATGCAGGAGAAATAACGTCCAAACACATCTTTACGCACGAACAACCGTGAAATGCCCCGCTCCTGCATCTGGAAGATACCCAGGACAATTTGTCCCAATTCTTCAGCACTGCCTTGCAGGATTTCATCCCGAGGATAGGTTTCAATGATATTAAGGAAGGTTTTGTAGGCGTGGGTGCCTTTCTCGAAACCGGAGTATTCACAAATACGATCGATTTTGTCTTTCAATACCGGCAACTGCAGTGCACTGCTGTTGTAAAAAGATGCAGAATACAGACCCAGGAAACGGTGTTCACCGATGACGTTACCGTCTTTGTCGAAGCATTTAACCCCGACATAATCCATGTAGGCAGGACGATGGATTTTGGCCCGGGTATTGGTTTTGGTCAGGATCAGCGCATGATGGCTCAGGGCTTCGGCCCGTGCAGACGCGGGTAATTTGGACAATACTCGCTCACGATCACTGACAGAGTTTTTCATCAGGCCCAGACTTGAATCGTTTTGCGGCACCCAGCGATGATCACCCTCGATGGCTTTAACGTCATAGTAACGATACCCCATCAGGGTAAAGTTATGATCATTTAGCCAGGTGAGAAACTTCACTGCCTGTTCCTGGTCCCGTTTGCTACCGGGAAACGGTTGCTTTTTAAAGTCCTTGATGATGGCAGACATCTTGTCACGCATAGGCTGCCAGTCAGAAACGGCAAGAGAAACCTCACTGACCACACCCAGCAATTCGTCGCACAGGCTATCCAGTGCTTTTTTGGTGGTTTGGCGATCCACTTCAATCAGGAAAACCGTTTCGCGACTATAGCCCTTCTCAGCCGGTTGTTCCTCTGAAGACCCTCCGACAAATTCAACAAGGTGATGTTTGGCATCACGCTTGATAGAAATCGGGCTATGCAACAACAGATGGGCAGTGATCCCCAAACGATTGAGGGTCATGCGCACAGAATCAACCAGAAATGGCGTGTCCTTGAGGATGATTTCGACAATGGTGTGCGATGACTGCCATCCGTTTTTTGCGATTTCAGGATTAAACACGCGAATACTGGGCTTGGCACTGTTGTACTTGGAAAATTCATTCCACAGGCTGAGTGTGGCGCCATATAAGTCGCTGTCATTCCGGTTTTCCAGGTCGTCCTGGGAAATATTCCGGAACAGGATACGTGAGAACTGTTCAACCAACTTAGCGTGTGCTTTAGGCACTTTCTTGTTGATCAACGTAAACACGTTATCGAGGAGAACTGAATGTTGGTGCGTTGCAACCGTCATGTAGCGTACCTTGTTTTTGTCTTTGTCGTGACTTGTCGTCGAGTTGTTGGGTATCAAAGGTCACCAGTCCCACCAACAGGTCTTATCAGTGGGTCTAATTAGATTAGTCAAAAGACTGAGATATATACAGTTTCTGCTAAATTTGCGCGTATTTTCCCTAAAATCAGGCCGCTTTGAAAGGGATAAATTAACCAGATTTTAACACGTCAGATAACTATGCATTAAAGAGAAATAAAAAGGGGCCAAATTGGCCCCTTTTGCGTTGAACACGGTAATAACTATGCAAAAAATTATTTTTGCTTGTACCAGAAAAGTGATGCCAAAGCCGGCAAAACAATGGTTGCACCGAGCATATTAACCACAAACATGAAGGTCAGCAGAATCCCCATATCCATCTGGAACTTGAGGGAGGAGAAGACCCAGGTACTGACGCCAACGGCCAGAGTGATACCGGTAAACAGCACCGCACTGCCCCGCTCTTTCAACGCTTCGAAATACGCCTGGCGACAAGGCATGCCTTCTTTGAGCTTAACGCTCATGGTCGACAGTATATAAATACCGTAGTCGACACCGATCCCCACCCCAAGCGCAATCACAGGTAACGTGGATACGGTAAGGCCGATTTCCAGGTAGGTCATCAGTGCCTGAGCCAAAATTGATACCACGTACAGCGGTATAACCACTGACAATGTCGCTCTGACGGAACGGAAGCTGAGCAGACACAATAAAATGACGGCGCCAAACACATACATCATCATGGGGGTTTGGGCATTGGACACGGCCTCATTCTGCGCCGCCATGACACCCACAGGGCCTGACGCCAGCTTGAACTTCAGCTCGTCGGTCTCATACTCCTGGCGGAACTCTTTGACCGCATTGACCACCCGATCGATGGTTTCCGCTTTGTGGTCCGCCATAAACATGATCACCGGCATCACCGAACAGTCACCGTTTAACAGACCCGACGACGTTGGGATCCGTGATATGGCTTGTACCATGGTTTGCTGATTACGCGGCAACACCCGCCATTTAGGGTTGCCCTCGTTGTAACCCGCGTTTACCACCTTGGACACCGATGCCAGTGACACTGCCGATTGCACCCCTTCAATGTTTTCCATTTTCCACTGGAAGGTATCAATGGCGTTCATCACGTCATAGGACGTACAGGACTCAGGCGGCGCTTCTACCAATACCGACATGTAGTCCACGCTGATGGTGTACTTGTCAGTGATCAGGAAGGTGTCCTGATTGTAGCGTGAATCCGAGTGCAATGCTGGCGCGCCGGCATGCAAATCACCGATCTTCATTTGCTTCGATTGCTGCCAGCCAAACAAGAACAATACTGCCGTCACGGCAAGAATGACATAAGCAACACGGGCATTGGAGCAATGTGAAATGGTATCCCAGAACTTGTCAGCACGGTGCTCCTTCCCGGCGAACCGTGCTTTATAGCGGTCGCTGAAACGGGCATAGCTCATTAACACCGGCAACAGCAACAGGTTGGTAAGGATGATTACCGCGACACCCAAACTGGCCGTGATCGCCAGTTCTCGAATAATACCGATATCAATCACCAGCAAGGTCATAAAGCCGACGGTGTCGGACAATAACGCCACCCCACCGGGGATCAATAAGGTACGAAACGCCAATTGCGCTGCAACTTTGGCGTCTGCGCCATCCACAACCCGTTTACCGACCGCATTGATCATCTGCACGCCGTGGCTGACGCCGATGGCAAACACCAGGAACGGCACCAGAATAGACATTGGGTCGAGGCCAAAACCGAGCAAGGTTAACAATCCCATTTGCCAAACCACCGCGATCACTGAACACAGTAGCGGCAGGAAGGTTAACATCACTGATTTTGAAAAGAAGAACACCATGACAGCGGTGATGGCGATGGCGATTGCAAAGAACAACACAACGTCTTTGGCACCATCGGCGACATCGCCAATCATTTTGGCAAAGCCGATAATGTGAATACTGATCTGATCAGACTCAAACTTGTCGCGTAGCTGGATTTCAAGCTGGTCTGCAAACGCCAGGGTATCCAGTTTTTCGCCAGTGTCAGGGTCAAGCTCCAATAGCTGAGCAGTGACCATCGCACACTGAAAATCATTTGACACCAAGCGTCCCACAATACCGGCCTTGTCGATATTGCGCGATACCAACTCCAACGCTTCCTGGCGTGATGAATTGAAGTCCGCTGGGATGACAGGTCCGCCAGCGAAGCCCCCTTCAACAATTTCGGTAAACCGCGTCGAAGAACTGAACAGAGATTTCACCAAAGCACGGTCTACACCGTTGATGAAAAACAACTGGTCATGCACATTCTTCAGGGTATCGAAAAAGTTCTGATTAAAAATATTGCCATTGCGATCGCACACCGACACCAGAATACTGTTTGCTCCACCGAAGTCCTTGCGGTGCTTCATGTAGTTGACCATGTATTGGTGTTCTAACGGGATGTTTTTGGTGAAACCTGCATCCAGTTTCAGTTGCGAGGATTGATAAGCCAGAAACACGGTGGCAATTAAAAATGCCACGATGACCCACAGTCGATGACGGAATACGGCCTTTTCACAAAAGTCGATCAAACTGTTCATAGTTGCTCACGTACCTTTTTGCAGGTTGAAGAGTTAGCATCCAGAGGCAGGGTCTGAACACCGCCAGCGGTGACTGTAATTAAATGGCCTTTGAACACCGTTGCATTGACCACGGCATCATTGTCAGCCAACTGCACCTGCTCCTGAGCTGTCGGTGTAACACAAACCAATGTTCCGTTGTTGCCAACCACCAGTGCTTCGTTGAGCGCGCTATCGGTCACGATACTGTTCAGTGACGCCTGTGAGCCGGACGGTACCCGTTGCCACTGCTCGGAGGCTTCATCAAGACGAAACAGCGTACCTCTGAGGCCAGCGGCCAGAACGCCCGCTGCGGTGCGTCGAATATCGAAAAACGAACCGTAGTAATCCAGCTCCATCCGTTGCCAATTACTCCCCTGATCATCACTGTAGGCCAATAAGCCCATTTCACCGGCCAGCCACAAACGATCACCGTCGCGACTGACACGGTTTAGGTGAGGAAGAATGGACGACAATTCTTGCTGATAAAAGTCTTCACTTTCCTGGCGGATATCATTCAGGTAGGCCTGGTCGTCTTCACTGAGAAATTCGGCATGACGCTCCGATTGCCAGTTAGCACCGCCATCGCGAGTACGAAAAAACGTACCATAGGCACCAATTGCGATACCGTGTTGGGTGTCAAAAAACAGCACATCCAGTAATGGCTTTTCCAGTTCCGGATCGAAATACTGACGTTGCCACTGTGTGTCGCCAGCGACTTTATGCAGGATAACGGCATCATGACCGACGACCCAAGCGTGCTCATCGACCATAGCAACGGCAGTTAATGTGGAAACGGTTGGCACAGAAGACTGCTGCCATTGGATGCCATCTTCACTGCTCAGAATATGTCCTCGTTCACCGACAATGATCGATTGCACAGTGTTGTGGGCGATATCCAATAGCAGGGAATCAGTGACAAGCGGGGCCTGATAGGCTTGTTCAGCATGACTGCTGACGGTCAGCGCTAAAGCGCAGGCGGGTAAGAATTGTTTCAGCATCTCACTCACTGTTTCGTAGGTTACAAATGAAAACGGTTGGCATCGCCAACCGTTTTTCAGGATCAGCGAATACCTTCGCGCCTTAGCGCCTGAGGTGTAAATTCACGATCATCTGGTGTTACGGTGAAATCGTAGACACGATCTTCATTATCCAGTCCCAGCGCCAGGTAACGACGCGAGTTCAGATCATGGTATACGTCTAGCGTAGACCATTGGGTGGGAACTTCGTAATAATTTACACCGTATGCGACACCAACACGATACAATTCGCCGCGGTTGTCGTACATGTCAGCGACTTGTACCTGCCAGCTATCCTCGTCGATGTAGAAAACGCGCTTCTGGTAGACGTGACGGTATTCTGGCTTCAGGTTCGCTTCCACCACCCATACACGGTGCTTTTCCCAACGGGTCAGCTCAGGGTTGATATGACCAGGCTTCAGAATGTCGCCGTAATTGGCGTTGTTGCTGTGCAACTTATAATTGTTGTACGCAACATACATTTCTTTTTTACCTTTCAACTCCCAGGTGTAACGGTCTGGTGCACCGTTGAACATGTCGAAATCGTCAGTGGTACGCAGGCCATCTGACGCAGTACCGGGTGCGTCATAGGCAATGTTGGGTGCACGACGTACACGACGTTGACCGGTGTTGTAGGTCCAGGCTTGGCGAGGTTCACGCACCTGGTCCATGGTTTCGTGTACCAACAATGCGGTACCTGCCAAACGGGCTGGCGATGTGATCTTCTGCTTAAACTTCATCAGAATATTTTCTTCCAGCAGCGCTTCAGCAGTCGCATCCTTGTCTGAATACTTCACCAACAAGATTTCATCGAAGCCAATCACGTTAAAATCGCCGGAAGCGGTAACAGCAGCCTGACCACCGTTACGGGTAACCGCATGTCCGCGGTAGCGCAGAATGTGGTTCCAAATTGCTTCAACACCATTTTGTGGGATTGGGAATGGCACACCGACGGCAGCATTTTTAATCCCGTTACCGCCCTGCACTAGCTCAGCAGTGGTGGCATTCTTTTTGGTTGCTTCGTACACAAACTCAGGGTTCGAAGCCGAACGACGGGTTTGGTAAACCGGCATGGTGAACGTGTCCGGATAGGTTTCGAACATTTTCTTCTGACCATCACTCAGGTAATCAGCATACTCTTTGTAGTTTGCTGCTGTGATGGTGAACAATACTTTGTCATCGGCATAAGGGTCAGGGTGGAAATCCCCAACAGAATAACCTGCAGGCGCAGAGGTGATACCTCCGGTCCATGCGGGAATACTGCCATCAGCATTACCGGCTTTTTCACCCCCCAGCGGAGTTAGTTCACTTCCCAGTTTGGCGGCTTCTGCTTCAGACACCTTCGCTTGAAGGGTCGCGGCGCTCATTGCTAACGCAAGCGCAGAGGTCGCCAGGACAAATTTCTTCATCATAATGCTGCTCTCTAGATTGAATATTTAAAGTCTAAGGCGATGTAATCACGGTCGGCAAGACTGTTCGTCGTGCCAACACCACCCCAGTAACTGTTGTAAGAAACCGTCGCTGACATCTTGCTCAGATAGTCAAACGTTAAGCCCAGGCTACTGGACTTACGGCCTTCAACGAACAGGAACATTGGGTCTGGTGTAATACCGTCTACATCGTGTGCGAATGTGGCACGTGCACGCAAATTGATACCCGAGAACACGTTGTTAAAGTCGGCCACTGCGGCCAGACGGTAACCCCAGGCGTTATCGGTTGGGAACGGGTTGGTTTCAGGACCATCGGACAAACCAATGTGCAGGCCTTCACGGGTAGAGATGATGTTACCCTGGTCGTCGCGCAGCGGCTCCAATGACGGCGTACGGTTGGTACCCGGGCCATTCAGACGCAGCACACTCGGATCAGGCATATCGCGAATATCTACATAACCGATCTCACCGACCATGATCAGGTTATCCGTCCCCCATGTGGGCCCGAATACGTGGGTCGCTGTGATCTGGGCCTGCACGGTGTCAGAAGTTACCCACCCCTGTGCAGTCTCTCCACCGCCTACGGCACGGTCGATATTGTTGAGCTGGGAAATGCCGGCAAGGTCAGGACGCAAACCTGCGTTGGCTAACTGCTCTGGCATGCCCATGTACAGCAGTTCAACATCGTCAATCTGCAGCGGCTCATCTGCGCGGTAAGCGATTTCACCAGCCAATGCCGTTTCACCGATATTGGTGTTGAAGCTGAATCCGTATAACTTGATGTCTTCAGGATAGAAGAATTCCGCCTTGGTAAACGCACGCAAATCGGTCACGTTATCGCGTGTAATGGTGTTTTGCGCCATGTAGGTCAGATCAGCGATCAGCGCACCTTGTGAGAAGTCCGATGTCACACCGGAAATCAACGGTCGCTGGCTATGATAGTTGATCAGGTACAGACCAAACTCGGTTTCATTTAGTTCTGACGAGAAATACGACGCTTTGATACCGTACTGGCCACTGTCAGATGCGTCGTTGTGTGCATCGTCACTGTAACCACGGATAGCCACCTTCGTTGGATACGTCAGGTAGGCGCTGAACAGGTCGGTATTGGTCGGATCTGCAGCAAAGGCATTACCCAACTGATTCAGGCTGTTCAGCAGGTATTCAAGATTAATATCCGGGTTACCGGTAAAACCTAATTGAATGTTCTGGGCCTGACCGCCCTCACCGGCGAAGTCATTGGTGGCAAAATAGCTACCAGCCTGCGGCAGACGACTGCGTTCCCATTCATACTGGTAGTACGCAGAAATGCTCAGATTGTCGGTCAAACCGGCAGAAGCAAACACCATCCCAACCGGAATGAACACTTCTTTGAGCTCTGCACCGGGTGCCAAGGCACGGGTAACATCAACCGGGTTGATGGTGTTAATACCGTGCTGGATGAATGTGCTTTCACCCCAACTTACCACCTGGTCACCAATACGCAGTTGTACAGGAACATCGCCTACATAGAAGTCGGCATAGAAGAATGCGTCCAGCAAACGAATATCCTGACACAGCTCGTCACTGGCTTCACTGGCTTTACAAGGATCTTGCTCACGTCCCGTCAAGGGGTTAGTCCAGTCACGGGCCTGATCATTCATTTCGAAATCGTAGAAATACATCCCACGCAGGAACACACCCATGTTGTCATGGCGAATATCCAGTTCATGGATGCCTTTCAGGATGGTTGAGATCGCTTCACCTTTATTAAAGTTCAGGTTACCCAAATCACCGTTGGTCGAATAAGAACCGGTACCACGGGTGTTGTCCCAGACAAAGTTTGAATTGTAATTCGGGTTGGTGGTGCTGTAACCAGACCAGTCCAGCGACGTTAAGTTCGCTTTACCGATCAGGTTGTCATCCCGTTCTTCCATGCGGAAACTGGTGCCCCATGAAAATGTGGAATCAAAACTGACAGACCAATCACCGTCATTCCATGAAACGGCTTGAGCTGGCGTGGCTGCTACAGCAAGTAAGCTGGCAACACCGAGCGCGAGAGGGGTTTTCTTGAACATCCGGGGTCCACACTTCATATTTTTATTCTCCTCTGTCACCAGAGCCTAAGCTCAAGGCGACCCGATAGACCAATACGCAAATATTTCACAAAATCATTACATCATTTTCATGGGATAGCAAGAAGAAATCGTACCAGTTGAAACCCTCGCAATCCTTTTCTTTTTCAATAGGTTGAATTTTATTCAACCGCTATTGCTGACCGGTTACAGGACTGATTTTGTTAAAACTTTTGACTTTGTTGTTGTCATCAACAACCAGTTTGAACCGCCCTTTGAGGCCCATACTGTCGATGAACGGACGCAGATTGCGGGTGGGAAGTTGCACACGCTCTCCACTGTCAGCCGTCAATAGCACGGTGGGTGGACCACTGTCGTACAACATACGACAGCGGCTGTAAGGTAACTGAATTGAGAAATAGTAGACCTTCATGGCGGATCTGTCAGGGTTGAGATTGAATGCCTAACGCTTTGCTGACCTTTTCAAACACATCTCCGCTCAGGTTCGGTGTATCAAGCAGGCGATGCAATTGGGTTTCAATCAGAGATTTGCGCTCGCTGTCCAGGTGACGGAACTGGGTTAGCGGCGTGACCAGTCGTGCGGCGACCTGTGGATTAATCGGGTCAATGCGTTTGAGGTAATCGGTCAGGTAGCGATAACCGCTACCGTCCTTGGCATGAAAACCTTTGGGATTGTAAAACGCAAAGCTACCCAATAACGCCCGCACCCGGTTCGGGTTGTTAAGACTGAACTGTTTGTGACCTGACAATAAATCGAGGCGTGATAAACAATCCTTTCGGGGTGCACTGGCGTGCAAACCAAACCACTTGTCGAGAACCAGCGGATCGTCCTGCCAGCGTTGTTCAAACGCAACCATCAGTTGATCGAATGTTTGCTCATTGCCTTCCTGTGCGGCTCTTAACGCACCAAGGCAATCGGTCATATTGTCAGCATCATGATAATGAGACTTAAGCGCAGCCTGATGCTGGTCGAGTCGACCAAGGTACAGCCACAGAACGTTACGTAAACGTCGCTGTTCCACCTGGTTTTGCTGGTAGTCGTAGGCCTGTGCAGGTAGTTGCTGCACAACGGCCAACATGTCCTGTTCCAACGCTTCTGCCAACTGATTGAGCAATGCATTGCGTGCATCGAAAAGTGCGTCAACATCAATCTGCTCAGCTTGTTGAACCAGTGTCTCAAAGCTCGGCAGACACAACATCTCAGCAACCAGTGCCGGGCTATCCATTGCTTGGTTTAACAATGAACGCTGTAGCTCGACGATACCGGCAGTACTGATGGGCTCGGCAAACTCCCCTGCACTGCCGGCCTGGCAATGCAGGTAGTCACCGTAAAGGGTCTGCATGGCATCCCAACGACTGAACGGATCGTTGGCGTACATGACAATGTGTTGACGTGCACTGCTGTTTTGACCATCGTAAAGGCGTACGGGGGCCGAAAAATTACCTAACAGCGACATCACCGGCGCTTGATCGATATTGTCGAAGACAAACGTTTGTTGCGCTTGTGTCAGACTGAGTACGGTTTGCACCATCGTACCTTGATTACCCAGCAGCTCGGTGTTTACCGGGATCATGAGTGGTTGTTTTTCGGCTTGGTCGGCGGTTGCAGGCGTATGCTGTGTTAGGGTCAGCTTGAACTGGCGCGCTTGTTGGTCATATTCGCCACTTGCCCGGACCACAGGCGTACCCGACTGACTGTACCAACGTTTAAACAATGTCAGATCGTGTTGGTTGGCGTCCTGCATTGCCTGGACAAAATCATCACAGGTGACTGCCTGACCATCATGGCGCTCGAAGTACAGATCCATGCCGCGACGAAATCCTTGTACACCCAGTAAAGTGTGCAACATACGGATCACTTCGGCACCTTTGTCATACACGGTTACGGTGTAAAAATTATTCATTTCCATCACCACGTCCGGACGAATAGGGTGTGACATTGGCCCGGCGTCTTCAGCAAACTGATGCTCGCGCATCACGTTGACCTGATTGATTCGATTCACCAGAGGCGATGCCATATCGGCACTGAACTGCTGATCGCGAAACACCGTGAGCCCCTCTTTGAGACTCAGTTGGAACCAATCCCGACAGGTCACACGGTTACCGGTCCAGTTATGGAAATATTCGTGGGCAATGACCGATTCAATGTGGAAGTAATCATCATCTGTGGCACTTTGGCCGTCAGCAAGCACGTATTTGCTGTTGAAGACGTTGAGTCCTTTATTCTCCATTGCCCCCATGTTGAAAAAGTCCACCGCCACAATCATGTAGATATCCAGATCGTACTCAAGGCCGAAGGTCTGCTCATCCCACGCCATCGCCCGCTTAAGTGAATCCAGCGCATGATATCCGCGCTCACGCTTGCCTTTGTCGACATACAGTTCGAGAGCAACCTCTCGGCCGGATGCGGTGACAAAATTGTCGGACAACAAATCAAAGTCGCCCGCCACCAACGCAAACAGATAGCAAGGTTTCGGAAACGGATCGTGCCACGTCACAAAATGGCGCCCGTC
Source organism: Fluctibacter halophilus (assembly GCF_020687825.1). GTDB lineage: Bacteria > Pseudomonadota > Gammaproteobacteria > Enterobacterales > Alteromonadaceae > Fluctibacter > Fluctibacter halophilus. Next base: position 1,158,135 of record NZ_JAJEWP010000001.1, on the reverse strand, counting down.
GTCGAGTTCGCCCTTGGCGACGACGTTACCGTTGCTTAACAGGTACGGATAGGCGGATTTATTACCACGCACCGTGACGCGGTATTCCGCCATAATGTCGGGGCGGTCCAGGAAATAGGTGATTTTGCGAAAACCTTCGGCTTCGCACTGGGTGCAGTACGCATCTCCTGACTTGTACAAGCCTTCCAGTGAACTGTTATTCGCCGGATCGATCTGGGTCTCAATGGTCAACGTGAAGGCGTCGGGCAAACCATCAACCACCAGCGTCTGTTCTTTTTCGACATAGTTGGTCCAATCCGCACCGTTGACACGCACGGACAACAACTGCAAATCTACGCCATCAAGCACCAATGGTTGCTGATCTGCCGATTTCCGTTCCACCTGCGTAGTGCAGATGACACGGGTTTCGTGCGGATAAAGATCAATGTCCAGTTCTACGTGCTGTATGACGTAGGCCGGTGACTGGTAATCACTACGACGTTTAATGGCGTGACGGGCGTTTTGCATGGAACCTCGCATTCAATACTGACAGAACATCATGCCCCACCCTAACGGTGGAGCACAACGATACTAAGATTAGGACAGGCCTGACAGAAATTCAGGCCTGCTGCGATCAGGCGCTGGCGTTTTGTGCACCCGGCGGGGTGATACGCAGAATTTTAATGCCAACGAACGCATAGATGATCGCGAGCACAGGGTTAATCAGGTTGAAAAACGCATAAAAGATGTAATCTAACGGGTTGACCGCAAGAACACCGTGCATATACACACCGCAGGTATTCCAAGGGATGAGCGGTGATGTAAGGGTACCACCGTCTTCCAGCGAGCGTGACAGATTGAGCTGGTGCAGTCCGCGCTTTTCAAACTCTTCTTTGTACATACGACCAGGCATGACAATGGCCATGTACTGATCGGCGGTGATCAAATTGGTACCAATACAGGTCAGAATGGTACGTGTGATCATGTCCCCGGCAGATTTTGCTCCTTTGAGGAAAGCACTGACCACCCTTTTCAGCAATCCAACCCGCTCTAGCACTGCACCAAAGGTCATGGCACACATGATCAACCAGATGGTGTTGAGCATACTGGACATGCCGCCGCGACTCAGCAGACTGTTCAGGGTGTCACTGGGGGTTTCAAACACAACCCCGTCGAACAACGCCGTCCACACCACCATGATGGTGCCAATCGGAGCAGAAACGTCTGTACTGGCCATGGCGCTGATCACGTCGGGTTGAAAAAATGCCGCCCATACACCGCCTAACAGTGCACCGATGGCCACCGCTGGAAAAGCAGGAACTTTGCGAATTGCCAATGTCAGTAAAACCACCAGTGGCACCAACATGTGCCAGCCGAGGTTAAATTGTTCTGACAACAACGTTTGCATGGTTTCGATACGCTCGGCAGACACCTGGTGTTCGCCACCCATGCCAATCACGGTAAACAGGATCAGCGCGAGAATGATGCTCGGTACCGTCGTCCACAACATGTATTGAATATGCTCAAACAGATTGGTTCCCGCAATTGCCGGCGCCAGATTGGTCGTTTCGGACAAGGGCGATATTTTGTCGCCAAAATAGGCGCCGGAAATGACCGCGCCTGCGGTAATCGCTTCAGACATGCCCATACCGATGGCGATCCCCATCAACGCAACACCGACCGTTGCAGCTGTTGTCCAGGAACTGCCGATACTCATTGCGACAATGGCACAGATCAGGCAGGTGGCAGCGTAGAAAAATGACGGGTTGAGTAACTCAAGTCCGTAATAGATCAGGGTCGGAACGGTACCTGCCAACATCCAGGTACCAATGAGTGAGCCCACCGCCAACAGGATCAGAATGGCACCCAATGAGCGAGAAATACCTTTTACGATGCCCTGCTCTATATCGTCCCAACTGTAGCCGTTCTTGATCCCGATAATGGCAGCGATGCCCATGCCGACCAACAAGGCAATTTGATTAGGTCCATAAGAGGAACTGTCACCAAACAGATAAACGGATGCCGCCAGCAAAAACACCAACATCCCAATGGGAATGAGGGCGTCGCTTAATGAGGCTTCTTTGATGTGTTTTTCCATGTCGCTTCCCATGACTACTAAACGATAGAGCGATAAAACATAACGGCGATCACAACCGGGCACACAAAACGCACGTACCAGGGCCAAATCTTCCAGAACAGACGCTGTTCAATCTGTTCATCACCGTGTTTCAATTCTTCCAGAATGGCATCGCGGTGCCACACCCAGCCAACAAAAATACACAATGTAAGGCCCAGTAGCGGTTGGCTGTACTGTGTGGTTGCTGCGATTACCAGTCCGAACAGCGACTCCATGTTCAACGCAATGATACTACTGAACACAAAGATCATCAGTGCCAATCCCCACACCGCACGTTTGCGGCCAACGCCTTTGCTTTCCACAACGTAGGCGACCGGGACTTCAAGCATCGAAATAGAGGATGTCAGTGCGGCAATGACCATCAGAGCAAAAAACGCCAGCGCGACCAGCACACCGATCCCGCCCATGGTGTCGAACAATGCGGGTAATACGGTAAAGATGAGGGTGTCACCGCCAATCAGTTCACCGCTGTCAGAAAAGATTTCGACCCCGTTGTGCAGTGCGACATACATGGCCGGAATGATCAGCATACCGGCCAGAATGGCGACGCCAATATCCACCAACGCAACGGATGCCCCCAATGTGGGCAAACGTTCCTGTTTGCTGACATAAGAGCCATATACCAGCATTGTACCGACACCCAATGACATGGAGAAGAATGCCTGCCCCATTGCACTGATCAACAAATCAGGGTTCATGACGCGGGAGAAATCCGGTAATACGTATGCCTTCCAACCTTCCAACGCGCCGTCCAGGGTAGATACGTAGACGATAAGCGAAACGATGATGACGACCAGCGTGGGCATCAGTCGCACAGACCAGCGTTCGATACCATCGCTAACGCCGCCGGTAACAATACCCGCGGTTAATGCGATAAAGACACCACAAAACACAATGTCGCGAATGCCGGAACTGGTGACCAGCCACTGGGCAGCACCGTCAAGATTGAGCAGTAACGCGCCGGCCTGCAGAAAGTAGGACAGCATCCAGCCGGCAACCAGCGCATAGAACGCCAGAATAAGGGAAACAGTAACAAATCCCCACACCCCGGTAGCACGTCCCCAGCGGCTATTGGATATTTGCCCTAGGGCATCCACCATGTTGGAACGTGTTGCCCGACCTATGACCAGCTCAGCCATCAGTACCGGGTATGCCAACAGAAAAGCCAGAATAATGTAAACGAAAACAAAAGCGGCACCACCGTTACTGGCAACCTGGGTTGGAAATCCCCAAATGTTGCCCAAGCCTACCGCTGAACCGGCTGCTGCCAGTACAAAGCCCAACCGGGAAGAAAACTCTCCGCGTACACTCATTGTGTTTTACCTTTGTTATTATTGTTGTTGACCATGGCAAGGGTAACAGCCATGTCCGTTGCTATGTTTCAGGTAGAAAAAAAGGGCTATTCTGACATAGCCCTTTGCTAACTTGTATCCTTTGTTAATTAATTACCCGACGATGCGTACTTGCCGGTGGTAATAATGTCGAACGTGATATTGGCCGCCTCATCAAGGAATGGGTCAATGGACGCAAAATCATCCGGCAGATCATCCAGGCTGGTTACCTGCTCCCGGCCGGCACGGTCGAGCCGTTCGTTGGCACGGGCCAGCGCTTTTGCTTCATCCTCTTTTTGCTCCTTGCGACGCTCAGACTCGACCAACGAAATGGTGGTGTTGTCTTTTTGCTGCTTGTACTTGGCAATGTCTTCAAACAAGTATGCAAATTCAGGATTGTCGGCAATGCGCTGCTTGTAATGTGAGCGAGCCAGTTCGATAGCACCGTCCTTATCGCCCACGGTGGTGTAATTTGCCCGCGGAATGCTGTCCCAAGGCAAGGCATTTTCTTCCTGGCTTTCACCCCAGTCCGCCGGATCGATCGGAGATGGGAACAAGATGTCTGGGATCACCCCCTGATGCTGGGTGCTACCACCGTTTATGCGGTAAAACTTAGCGATCGTGAACTGCACACTGCCCAATGGGTTGTCGTACAGGTCATAAATACGGCCTAATGGACGGTGTTGTTGTACGGTGCCTTTACCAAAGGTCTGCTCACCAATGACCACTGCACGGCCATAGTCCTGCATTGCGGCGGCAAAAATTTCGGACGCTGAGGCACTGTAACGGTCGACCAGCACAGTAAGCGGTCCATCGTAGTAAGTGATACCATCGGTGTCGCTTTCAACCCGGGTGCGGCCAGCACTGGTCTTGATCTGAACCACGGGCCCTTTATCGAAGAACAAACCGGACAATAAGGTTGCTTCCATCAGAGAGCCACCACCATTGCCGCGCAAATCGATGATCACACCGTGCACATTTTCGGCTTCCAGTTTGGCCAACTCTGCTTTTACATCGCGGTGTAGGTTGTTATAAAACGATGGGATAGTAATGACCCCAAGTTTCTCACCCTGATGGGGGCCGCTTTTGGGAACATACACTTCTGACTTGGCGGCACGATCTTCAAGTTTGATCTTATCGCGGGTCAGCTTGACCACTTCAGGCGCAGTTGCATCTCCGGTGCCTTTAACCACCTGTAATTTAACCAGACTGCCTTTGGGGCCTTTGATCAGTTCGACCACTTCATCCAGTCGCCAACCAATCACATCAACAAATTCCTCACCCTCTTGGGCAACACCGACGATCTTGTCTTCCGGCTTGATTTTGTTGGATTGCTCAGCAGGACCGCCGGGCACAATGCTCTTGATCACAGTGAAGTCATCTTCACTCTGCAGCACCGCACCAATGCCTTCAAATTCCAGGTTCATTTCCATTTGGAACCGTTCGGCATTGCGGGGAGACAAATAGCTGGTGTGCGCTTCAATACTGCGCGCAAAAGAGTTCATAACGGTCTGAAACACATCTTCACTCTGGGTCTGTTTCAGGCGTTTTATGGCGCGCTCATAGCGCTTGGTCAGTAACGATTTGATGTCGTCCCATTCTTTACCGGCCAGCTTGAGGTTCAGGGCGTCATACTTGACCCGTTGACGCCACAACTCGTCCAATTCTGCCTGATCTACCGGCCAGGCAGCGTCTTCACGATCGTATTCGAAGGCATCACCGGCCTTTTCAAAATCAAACGGCTCGTTGAGCAATGTAATCGCATACTCATAGCGCTCGACACGTCGTTGCAGGTTAAGCTCATACATGTCGTAGGCGGCCTGCAAGTTGCCCTTTTCAATCGCATCGTCAAGGGTCAACCGGTATTTCTCGAAATTCTCGACATCCGCTTTAGTGAACACGTTGCGGTTCAAATCCAGCGAGCGCAGGTATCGGTCATAAACCTTGTTCGAGAGTTCGTCATTTAATTCAATCTCTTTGAAATGCGCGCGCAGGAAATTTGACGTGATGCGTTTTACGGAGACTGAATGCTGGGATTCCTGGTGCAGTATCGGCAAGTCTTCAACAGACTCGTGCTGATTAACGGCACCGGCGCCTGCACACAAAGAAAGGCAGGCTGCAGCAACGGACAAACGAAGAAGGTTATTCATATTACTACCTCTTGGGACGGGCCAAACGTAACTGATCTACTTGTACCTTGACCACCATACCGGAATTAAGTTGCACTTGAACACCATCTTTTGCAACTTCTGTGATAGTAGCAAACATGGGTGACTTGCCCAGTTTCACCGTGACTTCTGTGCCCACTTTCATGGTTGCATCGGTGAGTTTTTCCGGCATTGGTCGACCAGCAGGTTTAGCTTTATCTGCATGTCGTTTATTAAGTGTAGTGTGCCCATTTGGACTTGCTTTATTTTTGTAAGATTTCTTTTCAGGCTGCTGTTTCTTCTGTTCTTTACGACGCTCAGCCACTTTCGCTTTGCTTTCTTCCAACTGCTGCTGAGCATGATCGGCATGCTCTTTTTCAATCGCAGCGTCCTGATTACCGTCAAGATCAACACGATAAGCGCCTTCTTTGACGCTGTGTAGATAACGCCAGCTGTTGGTGTAATGACGTAGCGAGGAGCGCAGTAAGGTTTTGCTGACCCGCTCATCTTCACTCAGACGGCTGGCCAGATCCTGAAAGATCCCAATTTTTAGGGGCTTTGCTTCTCCCTCAACGGAGAAACAAGCGGGAAAGGTTTCAGCCAAAAACGCGATCACGTCTTTGCTATTGGTAAATTTTTGTGGATTATCCATTCAATTATCTAGTGTGGTTAGTGTGTCTACAGGTCGTGACTGTCGTCATCATCCCAAGTTGCCAGCAGATGGTCAACCCAGTCGCGCAAATCTACCAGGTCAATGTCCAGTAAATAACTGTCTTCACGCCAATTTTCCCATACGTGCTGAAGTTGGTTTTCCAGCCTGGGTACGGGAATGTCATCATCAGCGGCATCATACACCATGTGCAACAGAGTATTCAGACGCTCACTGGCATCCTCTGCCTGTTCTTCCCAATGATCCATGTCATCAACGGTGGACAGAACAACGTGAATATCGATCAGGTGTTTCATGATAACTGATCAACCAGGGTTTGAACGATGTTTTCAAGGCCAGCAACGTCATCGTCGTCAAACCGCGCGTGTTTGGGGCTGTCAATATCCAGCACGCCGAGCAGTTGTTGGTTGACGATAATCGGGATCACAACTTCGCTGTTAGACGCGGCATCGCAGGCAATATGGCCGGCAAATTGATGAACATCATCGACTTTCTGGGTTTGTCGGGTTGACGCTGCGGTACCACAAACGCCCTTGCCCATCGGAATTCGGATACACGCAGGCAATCCCTGAAAAGGGCCTAAAACCAGTTGATCGTCTTTGTACAAATAGAAGCCTGCCCAGTTTAGATCATGCAGCGAATTAAAAATGGCCGCACTGATATTGGCAAGGTTAGCAATCAGATCAGGTTCGCCATCAATCAACCCAGCGATTTGCTGCTGCAGTTGCTGATAGACTGCTGTTTTGGACATAGTGTCCCTCATATTGGAATGAAAAACTGGCAGCAAGATACTCAGTTTAGACCGATTTGTGAAGGACTTCTCTATTCCCTGCCGGGTTTTTAATCGGCCTTGGAGCCGCCAGTCACCAACTCGAAAGACACCCGGACCTGAGCATTGATGACATTTTCACCGGGCATAAAACCACCCTCCGCCATCACGGCATCGGCCATCATCCGCTTTGGCGCAGGTTGGTAGTGCCCTTGCTCGATGATTTGTACGATATCACCCAACCCTACACCCGCCTGCTTGGCCAGAACCTGGGCACGTGATTTAGCATCTTCGATGGCCAGTTGCAGTGCATTAAAATACAACGCTTCCTGATCTGCGACCTCGTAGCGTACGTTATCAAGCCGTGTGACACCCAGACCCAGAACGCCGTCGAGTATATCGGCATAATCCTGCAGTTCGCGGACCGTCACTTCGATTCGACGACTGACAGTGAAGCCTTTTTGCACAGTTTGCCGTTCTACACGCTCATACCAAGGGGACAGATTTTCACGCAATGATTGAATGTCTTTGCTCAGAATCCCTTTCCCCAGTAAAAATGATACGACCTGTTCACTGGTGTGGCGCACGTGTTGGTGCAGTTTTGCAGCCACCGCGCCTTGTTGTTCGATGGTCAGACTGAAGCGTAATCGGTCCGGTGCTGCCATCACAACCCCTTGTCCACTGACTTCGATGCCCTGGAAAGGTTGTTGCGCACTGGCAACACTGAATAGGCCTAAGGTGAAAAGTAGCACAACGGCCAGTCGTTTTAGCATGATTGTAACCCTTGAATATCGGACAAGGCGCCAGTGTGGGGGGTGGCGCCTGAACAGACTCTGAATTGTGTGTTACTTGAGTCCGTCGTGACTAAACGTGACTGCACTGTCAGCGACAAAACTGATCTTGATGTAAGTCCCGTCTTCACTTCCCCATAGGCAACTCATTGCGCCCATAGTGTTTTCACAGCTATCAGCCCCACCGATAATGTCTTCGACTTCCTGCAGGGTCATGCCCATTTTAAGTTGGTCGTAATTAGTCAGCGTCAGTTTGCTACAACCAGCCAGTAGCAGGGACAGTGAAAGTGCGAGAAACAATGAACTACGTTTTTGCATAATTTTTCCTTGTTAAGGTAGTTACTGACAACGTCAATAGTTATAGCACTGCAGATAATTGTTGGCGATCTGGTTGCTCAACCAAAAAACCAATAGCTGACACTGATGGCTGCAATCACCCCGGCCAGATCGGCGCTCAAACAACAAGCGATAGCATGTCGACTGTGACGAATTCCCACAGCCCCAAGGTACACTGCCAGAATGTAGAACGTGGTTTCGGTCGACCCCTGTAATACACTGGCCAGTCGTCCTGCAAAAGAGTCTGCGCCGTGATGTTGCATGGTTTCTATCATCATTGCCCGTGCACCACTGCCACTTAAGGGCTTCATCAATGCATTGGGAAGCGCATCCACAAAGCGTGCATCAATCCCTACCCCTTGTAGGCCAGACGCAATCACCATGACCGCTTGTTCAAGCACGCCACTGGCGCGCAACATGCCAATCGCGATAAGCATAGCGAGTAAATAGGGGATCAGCGACACAGCCAACGAGAAGCCCTCTTTGGCCCCTTCAACGAACAGTGAATACGTGTCGAGCTTTTTACGAAACCCGGTCCACAAAACCAGCACAATAAACGTCAGCAGCAGACAATTCGCCACCAACGACGATTGCTGTGCCAGGGCTTCCGCAGCCAGTTGGCCGAAATACAGGATGACGCTTGCCATCAGGGCAAAAACGGCGGCCGCATACAGTAACACCGTACGGTTGAGCAACGACACTTTCTGTATCCAGGCCGTCACCAGTAATCCCGTCAGGGTCGAGGCCGAAGTAGCCAACAAAATAGGAATAAACACATCCGTGGGATGCACCGCTCCTTGCTGCCCGCGATAGAGAAACACGGCTATCGGGAACAGTGTCACCGATGAGGTGTTGAGCACCAGAAACATGATTTGGCTGTTACTCAGGGTATCCTTGTGCGGATTCAGGCTTTGCATGTCTTGCATGGCCTTGATACCGAACGGCGTAGCAGCATTGTCGAGTCCAAGCACATTGGCGGAAATGTTCATGGTAATACTGCCCAGTGCCGGATGGTGGGCAGGAATGTCTGGCATAATTTTGCGCAGCAATGGCGACAAAACCCGGGCAACTTTATCGATCAATGCCGCTTTTTCAGCGACCGCAAATATCCCCATCCAGAACGCCAGTACCCCAATAAGTCCCAGCGCGATTTCAACACTGAGTGATGCCATGCTGGTAATGGCCTGCATCACATCAGAGAATGCATCCAGTTGACCGTTGACGAGTACCTGCCACAGTGCACCAAAGACGGCACAGAAAATAAACCCCAACCAGATCCGTTGTAGCATTAGAGCCCTGATTTTATTGTTGTTTTATGGCAGTGTAATGGAATCGGCCGGTTATTGACAACCGGCCGGGGTGTGGATTCTAACGATTAAGCACTTTGCCCAGTGCATCGAGGCAATAATCGATATTGTCCTGACGGCAAGCATACCCCATCAGTCCAATACGCCAGATTTTACCCGCCAATGCACCTAACCCTGCACCGATTTCGAGATTAAACTCATTCAGCAATCGGGATCGGACCAATGCATCGTCCACCCCATCTGGGATCACGACGCTGTTGAGCTGGGGCAGCCGGTATTGTTCATCAACCAGCAGTGATAAGCCCAACCCTTCGAGGCCCTGTTTCAGGGCGTTATGCAGTGTCTGGTGACGTTGCCAGGCGTTTTCCAGTCCTTCTTCGTGCAGGATGCACAGTGATTCGTGTAACGCATAGATGCTGTTGACCGGCGCGGTATGGTGATAAGCGCGTTTGGCACCCTCTCCCCAGTAGCCCATCACTAGGTCCATGTCGAGGAACCAGCTCTGTACCGGATGCTTACGTTGTTTAATGGTGTCGATTGCCGCTTGGCTGAACGTGACCGGCGACAGCCCGGGCACGCAGGATAAGCACTTTTGGGTGCCGGAATACAAGGCGTCGATTTGCCAGTCGTCCACCGCAAGCTCAATACCCCCTAATGACGTAACAGCGTCAACGATGGTCAGGCAATCAAACTGCTTTGCCAGGGCACACAGTGCTTTGGCATCGTTACGAACCCCGGTAGAGGTTTCTGCGTGTACAAATGCCAACGCCTTTGCATCAGGATGTTGTTGCAGCGCGTCGGCAACCTTTTGAATGTCTGTTGGCTGCCCCCAGGGATCTTCAATCATGATCGCCTGACCACCACAACGCAGTACATTTTCGCGCATGCGCCCGCCAAAAACACCGTTTTGGCACACAATCACTTTGTCACCTGGTTCAATCAGGTTCACAAAACAGGCTTCCATACCGGCACTGCCCGGTGCAGAGATAGCCATGGTGAGTGGATTTTGGGTTTTTAACGCATATTGAAGACCGGTTTTAACATGATCCATCAGTTGTACGAATTGCGGATCAAGATGGCCGATGGTTGTTTGTCCCAGCGCCTTCAGTACCCGAGGGTGGACATCTGATGGACCAGGCCCCATCAATGTTCTTGCCTGGGGTGTAAAGGGTTGAAATGCCTGATTCATATGCTGCTCCTTTTTGTGCCTCAGTATCCCAATAAAAATGGCGATTGAGTAGCCGTAGATAGCCACTATTCGTCAGAAAAATAGACTGTGGACAACTGGTGGACAACCTACCGTTAAATCGGATTTTCTGTGGTTAACTTTGTGCACAAGTGCGCTTGTCTATGGCCCTGAAAAACACAATTTTTACATTTTAACGTGATGATTTGTAAGCGTTTAATAAATTATGCACAAAAAGTGTTTATTATTTGAGCGGTATTGATCTACAATTACTTTTCCAGTTTTATTGGTGTGGATTATAACTTCTCCCAGTTAGATCCTATGCGAAGTTTTAGTTAGCGCACGGCTCTATCAACGAGCCATTCCCCTAAGCCCGGAATTAGCAATAATTCTGGGCCTTTTTTTGGTTTATTCCTGCGCCTTCAGGGTGGTCAGATAGCGCCGGGCATTGTCCACATAATGTTCTGCTGATGCCTTCAACAGCGGATAGCGTTCCTTGGGTAGCGGTTTCACCACTTTGGCAGGACTGCCCATTACCACACTGCCATCGGGGATCTCGGTATTTTCGGTCACCAGGGCATTGGCACCAATCAGGCAGTAGCGGCCAATCTTGGCACCATTCAGCACCACAGCATTAATGCCAATCAGGCTATAGTCCCCGATTTCGCATCCATGCAGCATGGCTTTGTGCCCCACTGTAACCCCTTTACCGATCACCAGCGGAACGCCTTCGTCTGTGTGCAGGACAGCTCCATCCTGAATGTTACTGCTTTCGCCGACACTGATGGTGTCACAATCGCCCCGGATCACCACATTGAACCAGACGCTGCTGTGGGCCGCCAATGACACCGAGCCGATAATATGACTGCCAGGCGCGACAAACACTGAATCTGCGCATGTTACCTTGCGATCACCCAATTGATACTTCATGTTAATCCCCTACTTTACGCATCAGGCCTTCTTGCATGGTTGACGCAACCAACTCACCCTTTTGATTAAAGAACTGGCCCCTGACCAACCCTCTAGCGCCGCCGGAAAACGGGCTTTCTGCGCTGTACAGTAGCCACTCATTGAAGTGAAACGGACGATGAAACCACATTGCATGGTCAATGGTCGCCATGCGTAATTGGCGATTTCTGACTGAAATACCATGGGGTTGCAACGAAGTGGCGAGAAAGTGATAGTCGGAAGCGTAAGCCAGCATTGCTTGTTGCAGGCCAATGGAATCGGTCAGCGCCTCCTGGGCTCGCATCCAGATTTGCCGCACCGGAGCACATTTTTGTGGATTAGCAATATCGATGGGTTGTACGGTGCGGATATCCAGCGGACGGTGATAACTGAGGGCCTCACGCATCCGTTCTGAAATTTGATCATAACAATCTTCGTAAAACTTAATGTCAGGTTCGACACCCTCAGGCGCTGGTACCTGCGGCATTTCTGCGGCCTGGTGAGAGAGCCCCTCTTCAGGGTGCTGAAACGACGCCGTCATGTAAAAAATGTTCTTACCGTTTTGAATCGCTTTGATCCGCCGGGTTGAAAAGCTACGACCATCACGTACGTTTTCCACGTCATACACGACCGGCAGGTTGGCATCGCCGGGAAGTAAAAAGTACGAGTGAAACGAATGGCAATTTCTGGCTTCAGGCATGGTTTGCTGAGCCGCAGCAAGGGCCTGCCCCATCACTTGTCCACCAAATAACGCGCGAAAACCCAAATCCCAGCTGAGGCCCCGATAGAGACCTTGTTCAATGGTTTCCAAAGAGAGCAGGTTTGCCAGTTTAATCGTGTCTTGTTTCATCGTTTTCCTGTGCCATGTTCGGTGAATAGGGATTACGTGGGTAGAACTTATCCGGTAGTTCGGCTACATGTTCGAAAAAGCGCGTATCCTTGTAGGGTAGCTTCATAAATCCGGAAATACCCAATCCATCAATTTTCGGTACTTCGGCAAGCAGCGTACTGAGTAACTTTTCAAACAACGCCTGTTTGGTGTGATCCAACAGGGTGTAATAGCTGTGTACTTTGAGGTGGTTTGGCAACGCCTCAAAAATGATACAACCGGTGTGGTGAATATCATTCAATTGACGGATGATGTCCAACATTGTCGAGGGAAGCTGGAGTAACTCGTCAGGATCATCACCGTCTTCGAAATAGGAGTGGTTGCGGCTGCGGTCCTCTATTGACGACACCGTACTGACGTCGTAAGGGATCTGCATCCAAGGTTCCGGCTGGAATGGCTTACCCGGGTCATCCCGCTCGATATGCAGGGTGTCCCGCGCATTGAACATACAACTTTTAAAAATACCCACACGGTGAATCGCCCGGGCCAGAATGACCACCGTATTAACCGCATGTTCAAACGCGCTGCGTAAAGCAGGCTGGTATAAATTCAGACTGCTGTCGATGTAGACCCCCTGCGGTTGCCAGCGAACAACCAGGCCGCCAACCACAGGATACCGCCCCAGTCGGCTCACCGCGGCGATAAAGGCTTTTTCAGTTTCGCCCATACCTTGCAGGTAATTTTTGTAATAGCGCTCAAACTGGGCGTCATTCAGGTAACGCAGGTCGTGTTCTACGGTGTCAACTTCTTCACGCAAGAACGATTTACGCGAGCTATACACCACCGTATCGATATCGCGGCGTTTTTCGTGTACCCAGGTCGGGATCAATGGTGACTCTGGTTTACACTGATCGTCGGTAAACACCGTGTGACGGATAATCGGCATCTGTTTGAGCAGATAGTCGCCACCTTTGCGACGAATACCCGGATCATCACTGAGCATGGCAGTCAGGGTTAACGCCAGTTCCTTGGGCAAGCCAAGGCTGTTAGGACGGATCACGTGCCGGCCGAAACGACTCGATTGACCGCTGGCAAGCGCATACAGCGTGCTTGCCAATCCCTGCTCATCAAATCGTGGGGATGACAATTCACCGTTGAGTTGCTCCTCACCAATAAAATACACATCACCCAGACGGGCATTGGTTTGTTGCATATCGGCAGACATCAAATCCATCACATTGTGGGCAACGAACTGTCCATCGGCGTCCAACTGGGCAAACACAGACGACCCCCAGTCAATAAGGCCAACGGTTTCTGTGACTTCATCAAACACAATGTTGGACGGTTTGATGTCGCCATGAACGATGGGCTTTTTACTGCCGTCCTGATGATAATTACGCAGTGCTAACAAAATATCCGCCAATTGCGCGGCGATTTTCACAATTAATCGGGGTGGTAATGGCCCCCGTTGCAGGGAAATATGCTCCAGATCCCTGCCGTTGGCTCGCTCCATTACCAGAATCGCTTGCTTCTTGATGCGCTGAAATTCAATCAGGCCCGGTACGTGCTCATGTTTGACATGACTGAGCATAAAGGCTTCTTCTTCCAGTCGATCCTGCACATGTTGGGGTAGATTGATCCGTGAGAATTTAAACACCAGGTGACGGCCAGCGGCATCAATACCGGCAAAGGCAAACCCAAACGCACCTTTGCCAATCATTTCAATGTCTCTGTAACCCAGCCGCTCCAGTTGTTCAGTACAAAGCTTGAACCAATCTTTCAGCTTTTGCGCATCTTTGTGCGATAACAGGTAGATGGACTGCTCATCCGGGATGTAGAAATGCTTCAGGTCCATCGGTACTGCAGGTGCCATCAGTCGGTTCCGCGCTTCAGCCAGTTGATTTGCGTTTTTCCACCACTACCCGCCAGGGCTGACGCGATGGCGGGTAACGTCTGTTCAAGCTGTACATCCAACTGATAAGGGGCATTAATAACGACAATACCAGAGCCATACATGCCCGGGTCGTCTGCCGGATCAGCAACGTCAAGGGTCGCATGCAATACGTTTTTGCACGGTAACGCTGCAATACTGTCGAGTAATCGCTGACTGGCCGCAACTTTTTGTCCCGCACGAGCACTTAGACGTGGGTACCAGATCATATAGATCCCGGTTTGCCACTGCTTAACCGCCCGTTGTAATGCAGTTTGCAATTCACTGTATTCATCCAGGCGTTCAAAGGGCGGATCAATCAATACCAACCCCCGCGCAGGTTTCGGTGGTGTTAATGCCACCAGGCCTTCCAGCCCGTCGCGATGGTGAATGTGCACCTGCTCACCGCGCACGTTTTGTTTCAGGTTTAAGACTTCCTGGGAATGCAATTCCATCAGGTGCAGATGATCCTGCTCGCGAACAAGTTTTTGCGCCAATCCGGCTGACCCCGGATATCGGCGTTCAATCCAATCGTTACTGATCAAGGCAATAAACGCCCTGACCCGTTCGGGCAGACTCCCGGCTTGGTTCAGTAGCAACGCCATACCTTGGTCAAATTCGCGGTTCTTTAACGCAAATTCATCATCCAGACGATACACCCCTGCTCCACTGTGGGTATCGATATATACAAAGGGTTTGTTTTTTTCCTTGAGCTTGTCAAGGATCAGAAACTCGCAAAAGTGCTTCAGCACATCGGCGTGATTGGCAGCATGAAAACCGTGGCGATAACTCAGCATAAGACAGGAATAAGGGAACGAATGCTGCCAGTGTAGCGTGATTTCACCGACAAAAAAATAAACCCGTCACGAGGACGGGTTCAGGATGGTTATTTCAGTTCAGACAACATGGTCAATGGATCTTCCAGATAGGACTTCCACAGGTTGTTGAATTTCACCATCGTCGCGCCATCGATGATGCGATGATCGCCAGACCAGCTAACGTGCATGATATTCACCGCTTGAACATTATCGTGTTCGTCAAAACGCGGTAAACGCTGCATTTTACCCAATGCGACAATCGCCGACTCCGGTTTATTGATAACCGGCGTCGCAACCGTTCCGCCCAGCACACCGATATTGGAAATACTGATGGTGCCGCCTTTCAGATCCTCACTCGGTAAACGTCCTTCCCGCGCCAGGTCGATCAACCGATTGGCTTCTTTGGCCACGTCCAGCAGGCTCAGGTTTTGAACGGCTTTGATGTTAGGCACCAACAAACCGATCTTGCTGTCCACTGCCATACCGATGTTGTGATCATCAAAATAGGTAATTTCGGTACAGTCATCGTTAACCTGACTGTTGATCACCGGGAACGCCTTTAGCGCCATCGACATCGCTTTGATGAAAAACGGCATAAAGCTGAGTTTGACGCCCTGGGCTTCAAATACCGGTTTGAGCTTGGCGCGAGCAGCAATCAGCGCATCCATCTGGATCTCTTCACTGACGGAAAAATGCGGAATGGTAAACACCGATTGGGTCATCTGTTTCGCCATTGCGGCCTTGATCCCGCGGATCGGTTCTACCCGTTTGCCGCCGGTTGTCTGCACGACGCTACCGCTGACGCTTTGCGGCTGTGATGCTGCTTGTTTGGTCGTGTTAGCACCGCCTTTAACGAACGCTTCAATATCCGCCTTCATGACCCGGCCTTTCTTGCCACTACCGGCAACATCGGCAATATTAATATTGTGCTCCCGGGCCAGTCTGCGTACCGCAGGGCTGGCCAACGCTTTGCCTTGACGTACCGCAGCACCTGCGGAAGTTTCAGTGGCGACAGCCGCTGTTGTTGCCGCAGGCTTGGCTTGCACGGGTTGGCTGGCACCATCGCCCTGGGTTTGCAAAGCAAACAACGGGGTGTGTACCTTGGCAATATCCCCTTGCTGGTAATGCAGCGTCAGCACCGTTCCGGCATGTTTGGCCGGGATTTCAACCACTGCTTTGTCGGTCATTACCTCAACCACAACCTGGTCTTCTTCGACGTTATCGCCTTCTGCAACCAGCCATTTGACAATTTCACACTCGACAATACCTTCACCGATGTCGGGTAGAATAAAGTCCTCTACGTTTTGCCCGGCAGATGAAGACGCTGGCGCTTCAGTAACCGGTGCCGCTTCCTGTGATGGTGCCGGCTCAGGTGCAGATTGAGACGTCTCGCCATCCTGCTGCATAGCAAACAACGGTTCGTGAACCTTGGCAATGTCACCGGCCTTGTAATAGAGCTTCTTAACCACGCCGGCATGCATGGCGGGGATCTGTACGGTGGCCTTATCGGTCATGACTTCAGCCACCGGCTGGTCTTCTTCAATATGATCACCTTCAGCGACCAACCACTCGAGCAATTCACACTCTACGATACCTTCGCCGATATCAGGCAGAATAAAATCAGTCATTCTTTACTCCTGTCCTAAAAATTCACGCAGCGTTTGATCGCTTCGTAGGTTTTCAGGTGATCGGGCATGTATTCTTTCTCGTGGGCCAGAGGATAAGGCGTATCAAGGCCGCATACACGCGTTATCGGAGATTCAAGGTGCAGGAAGCAGCGCTCCTGAACCGTCGCAGCAACCTCACTGGCAAAACCGCCGGTCAAAGGGGCTTCATGGTTGATCAGCAAACGGCCGGTTTTCATAACCGATGCACATACTGTTTCCACGTCCCACGGCAAGATGCTGCGCAAATCAATGATTTCACAGGAGATACCATCGTTTTGTGCCATTTCGGCCGCCTTTTCGATGATTTCCATTTGTGCCCCCCACGCCAGCAGCGTGATGTCACTGCCTTCACTGACCACTTCCGCTTTACCCAAGGGCAACTCATAATCTTCCTCAGGCACTTCACCCACGGAGGCTCGGTACAGGCGTTTAGGTTCCATGAACAACACCGGGTTGTCGTCCCTGATAGATGCCAGCAGCAGCCCTTTGGCTTGATAAGGATTGCGTGGAATGACAATTTTCAGTCCGGGCGTATGTGCGAAGTAGGCCTCAGGTGATTGAGAATGGTAATGACCACCGGCAATACCACCGCCATAGGGTGTACGAATGGTCAGGGTTCCACAGGAAAACTGACCACCGGAGCGGTAGCGCCACTTGGCTGTTTCATTGACGATTTGGTCAAAGGCCGGAAAGATGTAGTCACCAAACTGGATTTCTGCCACGGGTACAGAACCCTGGGACGCCAGGCCGTTGGCAAAGCCAATGATGCCCTGCTCGGTCAATGGCGTGTTAAAACAGCGTCCACGACCAAATTTCTCCTGCAAATTACTGGTGGCTCGGAAAACACCACCGAAGTGGCCGACATCTTCACCGAACACCATCACCCGTTCATCGTCAGTCATGGCAGTAATCAATGCGTTATTGATGGCTTGTAACAGATTCATTTTAGCCATTGTTGATTCTCCCTGACGTTTTCGGATAGGCATCCGGATACTTGCTGATGTGTGCTTTCAGTTCACGTAATTGCTCTTGCAGATGCCAGGGAGGCGTGTCATAAACGTCTTCAATGATTTCATCGATGACACACACCGGTACTTTTTCAACCCGTTTCAGTTCTGTCAACACTTCCTGACGGGTCTGTTCAACGTGGGCTTGATCAGCCGCTTCATCCAAC
Source organism: Fluctibacter halophilus (assembly GCF_020687825.1). Classification (GTDB taxonomy): domain Bacteria; phylum Pseudomonadota; class Gammaproteobacteria; order Enterobacterales; family Alteromonadaceae; genus Fluctibacter; species Fluctibacter halophilus. The sequence continues at coordinate 1,140,116 of NZ_JAJEWP010000001.1, read as the reverse complement.
CAACCTTGTTGCTGTAACCAACTGGCAAATCGACGAATGGGATCCTTTTCACGCCACTTTTCTTCCTCGTCTTTGCTCCGATAACCGGTCGGATCGTCAGACGTTGAGTGCGCCGCCAGGCGGTAAGTCATTGCTTCAATCAATACCGGACAATTTTCTGCCAAGGCGATTTTCCGTGCCTGTTGTGTGGCCGCATAGACTGCCATGATATCGTTACCGTCAACGCGGATGGTTTTAATCCCATAGCCCAGTCCGCGAGAAGCAATACCGTCGCCGGCGAACTGTTCCTCTGCAGGGGTTGAAATGGCGTAACCATTATTACGACAGAAGAAAATAACCGGACAATTCAGCACCGCTGCCATGTTAAGGCCAGCATGGAAGTCCCCTTCTGAAGCTGCACCTTCACCGAAATAGCAGATGGTGATGGCTTCCTGACCGGCCATTTTCTGGCCGTAAGCATAGCCGGAGGCCTGTGGGATCTGGGTGCCCAGCGGTGATGAAATGGTCATGAAGTTCAGTTCTTTAGCACCATAATGGATCGGCATCTGCCGACCCTTATTAGGCTCTTTCTCGTTACTGAACATCTGGTTCATGAACTGTTCTGTGGTGTAACCACGGTACGCCAGTGTGCCTTGCTCGCGATACTGGGACATGATCATGTCGACATCCTGCAGTGCGGCGGCACTACCAACGGTAGACGCTTCTTCACCCGTACAAGCCAGGTAGAAACTGATCCGGCCCTGTCGCTGGGCAGCGATCATACGCTCATCCAACACCCGGACATACTGCATGGTGTTATACATTTTTAGCGCAGTTTCTTTGTCGATGTCGGGTAGGGTTGCATCTTTGTGCGGGGTTCCATCAGCCTGTAGCAGCTGAAGCATCGGAATGTCGATCAGGCCATTTTCAATAATGGTTGCTGAATGACTCACATTGACGCGGGAGAGATGATTTCTGTCTTTCATCTTTGTTCCTGTAGTTGCGTTACCAATGGCAGAAATGACCACTGGTCATGCTTGTTATCAGGTTGTTAATACTAGTAGAGAGCGTTGGGAAGTGTGTTGCCATTTTTGGCCAGTCGGTTCGACAGATGAAAAGAGACAGTCATCACTAAGGCCAAATATTAGGATATATATCCTAACTTTTTGAAAGGATTGTGGAATGTGTGACGAAAAGGTGAAAAATTCGTGTGCTGAAACAATGCATGCCGGTAGAGGTTACCGGCATGCAATTTGGGGTTACTCGTATTGGCGTTCGCGCTTGGTTTCGATGGTGTCGATATAGGCGTGCCAGGTACCATAACCAATTAACGGCATCAGGAAGATAAAGCCGATAAAGCCGGTCAGGAAACCAAACACGACTGCGGTAAAGATGATCGCCGCCCAGATGAACATCGGACCTTTGTTCAGCCACACCGCATTGACACTGGTCAGCACTGCTGTACCAAGGTCAACCTTACGTTCCATCAGGATCGGCTGCGTAAACGCGCTGAGGAAAAACACGATGGTGGTAAAAATGGCACCGACCACTGTACCCAGCGCCAGGAATGGCATCAGCTCCTCCAATGAATCACTCAGATAGGAGGGATACAGGGCATGGATCATTGACGCCACCCTCAACCAGAAAATCATCAGTACCATCAACATGATACCAAAGCCCCACTCATTTACGGCGTTGCGTTTGATCGCCTTCACGCTGTGCCATAAAGAGGGTTTATGGCCTTTTTCCAGTTCCCAGCTGACGTCATACAGACCTGCGGCCAGAAAGGGTCCGATCAGCATAAAGCACACCATGGCGGGCAATATCACAAGGTGCCAGCCGGTCAATGTGACAAGGTAGGTGATAAACCATGGAATTGCCGCGAAAATAATCCCGAAAAAGACCGTCAGCAATGGTGCCCGGAACAAGTCCCGCAACCCCAGCGACAACCATTTTAATGGATCACCGATGTCCAGTTCCTTGCAGGGTATTACCCGCGCAATGCCACTGTCTGTGATGGCGTTGTGTGGTTCTTCCTTAAAATGATGAGACATAGCACCCCCAAAAACCGCGATGGCTTGAATGTATTCTGAGTAGGCCCTGGATCAGGCTGCTTTGTTGACCAGGGTTAATGTGAGTATAAACAAGGAATTAATCATTGCCATTGTGATAGATCAATATTTAACCAATGACAGACACACCTGTGCTAAGCGTTGATGGACGAAATCACCAACATCGCTCACTCAGAAATTAACATACTATTAACAAACGGGTGCTTGCAATGGATCAGGATCAAATTTGTTGTTCATACCAACTGACGGGCTGGCCAAACTGGCGCCCCAGGGCATGGTTCAGTTCTGAAAAGTAGGTTACGGGATCGTTGCGCCCTGAGACACATTGCCACACAAAGCGATGACAATTGTTTTTTATCACGTCGTAGTCTGAATACTGGTACAACCGTTCACTAGCCCGTTGAGCTGTGCCATTGGCGACCAGCGGTTGGCCATGCGTATCGCAGGCGACGTAGATTTTGCTGCCACTGCGGTCATGCAAAAAGCGCTGTGGTGATATCGCCCTGATCAAACCGTTTCCTTTTAACTCGACAATACTGTCATCAAGCCATACACCGGTATGCTCGAATGCGGCATAAATACCGCAACAGACAATTGCACCATCGACGGGTTTTACGCGCTGACCTGACTCACCGGGATAGACATCAACAGGCGCGCGATGACGCTCGCTGCCTTCGGTTAGCCGACTACCTGCGTACACCGCAGCCAAACCTGCACCAAGCCAAAGTAGTGGTAAAGCCATACAATTCTCACCTTAACAGTCTCACCACAGCATGGAACAACTACGCCTGGGCCTCAACCTTAAAGATGTAAATACCTGTGTCGTTAAACGACATTTATTCTTAACAGGTTACACCAGCTGTATTACTCTGCATGTCTGTCTGACAGTTGTTTCCTGACGATGAGAACATTTGAAAAATCAACCAAGCTGAGCGATGTCTGCTACGACATTCGGGGACGGGTGCTGGAGCAAGCCCGTCGAATGGAGGAAGAAGGACACCGCATCCTGAAACTCAATATTGGCAACCCTGCCCCTTTCGGCTTTGAGGCACCAGATGACATTCTCAAAGACGTCATCCATCAGTTACCTGACGCTCAGGGATACACTGATGCAAAAGGCATTTATGCAGCACGGGTTGCGGTAATGCAGTATTACCAGCAAATGCGCGTCGGCCCATTACACCTGGATAATATTTTTATCGGTAACGGTGTCAGTGAGCTGATTGTTATGGCGATGCAAGCGTTACTGGATGACGGAGATGAAGTCCTGCTTCCTGCGCCGGATTATCCTTTGTGGACTGCTGCGGTACGCCTGGCCGGTGGCACTCCCGTCCATTATCGTTGTGACGAGCAAGCTGGCTGGTTTCCTGACATCGCGGACATGGAAAAAAAGGTCACTTCACGCACCAAAGCTGTGGTACTGATCAATCCGAACAATCCAACCGGTGCGGTGTATTCCCCTGCACTGCTGAATGACGTCGTCACACTGGCAAGAAAACACCAATTGATGCTGTTCAGTGATGAAATCTACGACAAAATTATCTATGACGGCCAGCAACACCACTGTATTGCCAGTATGGCGGAAGATCTTGTCTGCTGTACCTTGGGTGGGTTGTCGAAAAACTACCGGGTTGCCGGGTTTCGCGTTGGTTGGCTGGTGGTGACCGGCGCGTTGAATCGCGCCAAAGGCTACCTTGACGGACTGAACATGCTGGCATCCATGCGTATGTGCGCCAATGTGCCCTGTCAGCATGCGATACAAACGGCCCTCGGCGGCTATCAAAGCATTGATGATTTGGTCAAGCCCGAAGGTCGACTGTGCAGACAGCGTGATATCGCGTTTGAAGGGCTTAACGCCATTGATGGGATCAGCTGTGTCAAACCCAGTGGTGCAATGTATTGTTTTGCCCGGGTCGACACCAAACGCTATAAGGTTGAAAACGACGAGTTATTAATGTTGGACATTCTGGAGCGGGAGAAAATATTGCTGGTGCATGGCAGCGCGTTCAATCTTCAGGATGGTTGCTACTTCCGTGTGGTGTTTTTACCCCATGAAACCCAGCTACGGGGTGCCATGGATCAATTGGCACATTACTTTTCCCACTTCCAACCGGTAACAGCATGAATAACAACGTCGAGAAAAGCCATTTTTTTGCCCATCTGTCGCGCATGAAACTGATCAATCGCTGGCCTTTGATGCGCAATGTGAACACCGAAAATGTACAGGAACACAGCCTGCAGGTAGCCATGGTCGCCCATGCCCTGGCGCTGATCAAAAACCGCTTTTTCGGCGGCAATCTGGATCCCTATAAAGTCGCGACACTGGCCATGTTTCACGATGTATCGGAAGTGTTGACCGGGGACTTGCCAACCCCGGTTAAGTACTACAACCCGGCCATTCAACAGGAATACAAAAAAATTGAAAAAATTGCCGAGCAAAAGCTCATCGATATGGCCCCCGATGCCTTTCGTGAGGACTACCAGCGCTTAATCGACACCCGGTACCAGAGTAACGATGAGCAATTCATCGTCAAGGCGGCCGATGTGCTGTGTGCGTACCTGAAAACACTCGAAGAATTGCAGGCCGGCAACCAGGAATTTCAACTGGCGAAAAAACGTCTGGATAAAATTTTGCACGATTATCACTCCGACGAAGTCGATTACTTTATGCAAGCCTACATGCCCAGTTTTACCCTCAGCCTGGATGAAATCACCCTGGATGACCAATAGCATTGGCGTTACGCTTTGCTCGCCACCGGATCAATGCTTTGTGGGCCTCTTCAATTACCAGCAGGCTTAGCGCAAGTGCAGCCAATTGGGCCCACTCAATAAGGGTAATCGGCTGTAACGCCAGCACGTCCCGTAAACCCGGCGTGTACATGGCGAGTATGTGGACTATCTGAGCGATCGGTACCGCCAGTATCAAAAAGGGATTGCTGAACAAGGGGATCCTGAACACTGAGCGGGATTCTGAACGACTGTTAAGCGCGTGTATATTACCAAACAGCACCATGAGCATCAGGGTTAGATTGCGTGCTTCTTCCAGCGGTATTCCCTGGCGGATATTCCATTCGAACTGGGCAAAAGCAATCAGTCCCATCACCGTACCGACCACCAGAACGTGTTCAATCAGATGTCGTTCCATCACAGGTTCCCCCGGCGAACGTGGCCGCTCAGTCAACTCGTGCCCCTCTTTTGGCTCGAACGCCAGCGCAACATCCTGAAAACCGTTGGCGACCAGATTGAGCCACAGCAGTTGCACCGCAATCAGCGGCATGGGCAGTCCTGCCAAAACACACAAAAAAAACAACAATATGGCAGAGAATCCTGTCGCCACTAACAAACCAATCACCTTGCGAATGTTGTTGTAAACCACTCTGCCCTGTTCGATCCCGGCGACGATAGACGCAAAGTTATCATCGGTAATGATCAGGTCAGCCGTTTCCCTTGCCACATCCGTGCCCCGCTTGCCCATTGCAATGCCGGCATTGGCACAACGCATGGCGGGGGCATCATTGACACCATCACCGGTCACTGCCACGAAATGTCCCTGACGGATAAAACTGGCAACAATCTGTGCCTTTTGCTTGGGAGCAATGCGCGCAAACACCCTCGCCGGGTGCACCAGTGCATCTATCTGGTCGTTGCGGGTTTCGTCTAAACCGGCGAAATCAGCACCGGTTACCACCGTGTCATCCGTTGAACACAATCCCAGTTCAAGCGCAATGGATTTGGCCGTTGCTGGATGATCGCCGGTGATCATGGCCACTTCGATCCCCCCTTTACGACACTGGGCTATCGCATCCGCTGCTTCATGTCTAAGGGGATCAATCATTGCCACCATGCCCAGAAAAACCATGTCCTGCAACGCATGGTCATCCTCATCGGACACTTTTCGGGCTAACGCGATGATCCGGTACCCCTGGCTTGCCAGCGCGACAAACTGGCGCTCAATGGCCTGTTTGTCGATCGGTTGTGGCCCATCACACCCCTGCATCAGACTGCACATTGCCAGCATCTGTTCCGGGCTGCCCTTGGCATAAATATACGTACAGTCGCCGACCCGGTTAACAACGCCACTGTAGGCCTTTTCCGATTCATAGGGGATTAACGCGATAGCTTCCTGTTGGGAGCGCAATGTGCGGATTGACATACCGAGTTTCTTTGCCATCACCAAAAATGCAATGTCGACGATATCGCCGTCAGAGACCCAATCGCCGCCGCTGTAATCAAGGTGGCTTTCATTGGCCAACACGCCCGCCATACACAGTTCATTCAGGCGTTCATCACACTCTAAAGGCCGCTGTTCGGGGCGCAGTACGGTTCCCCCCGGTGCTACGCCCTCACCGTCGACATGGTAGGTTGCGCCGTCAGGCATAACCACCCGTCGTATGGTCAATTCGTTGACCGTCAATGTGCCGGTTTTGTCCGAGCAAATCATGGTGCAGGATCCCAGCGCTTCAACTGCCAGCAAGCGACGTATGATCACGCTGTTTTTTGCCATCCGCGACATCCCGATAGCGAGTGCGACCGTTAATGCGGCAGGGAGACCTTCCGGGATCACTGACACTGCCAAACCAATACTCATCAGTAGCATTTCTTCGACGTTGTATTGACCGGAAAGCACCATGAGTAGTGCCAACAAGGCGATCATTAACAATATCCCCGCGGCGATTTGATAAGTAAACGCGCGAATACGGATCATTAACGGAGGCGCACTGGCCGGCTTGCCCACCACATGATGGGCAATTTTGCCCAATTGGGTTTGGCTGCCTGTGGCGGTGACAATTGCCTGAGCCCTGCCGTGGGTAATGATGCTGCCAGCGTAACAAGCATGAACATTGGACTGATTGGCATCATCGATGGCACCACCATCCCCGGCCGATTTGGTTACCGCCAGAGACTCGCCGGTTAACATCGACTCATCCACCGCCAGGTTTTGGGTGCTGAGTAGCCTGACATCGGCTGGCACCTTGTCACCAGACGCCAATAAGACGGTGTCGCCTGGCACTAATAACTCAACATCCAGCGTGATAATTTGCCCGTCCCTCAACACATGCGCCGTGCCTTTAACCATGTCCCGTAACGCAGCCGCGGCCCGTTGCGCTGAATACTCCTGCACTGCACCTATCACGGCATTGACCAGCAAAACCACCAGAATGAACACACCGCTTGGGACTTGTCCAAGAGCAAAGGAGACCACCGAGGCTAACAACAGAATATAGATAAACGGGCTGGCAAACTGACGAATAAACAGGGTAACTGCGCCGGGTACAGGCGGCTCCGGCAAACGGTTGAGACCAAATTCAACCAGCCGCTGTTGGGCTTGTTCGCTAGTCAGTCCCTCTGAAGCAGGTGTGGTCAATGATCTCTCTTGTTGTGGCATGTTCCAGGTTCTCGGGTTTCTCTGCAATGCGGTAACTTCATAGTGCGTTATTTCACCGCGTCGTCAAGTTAATCACGCGGATGTCGTGAATAGGTACTCTGGCCCGCAGGCCCTCGCGACAGATCACTGGGCTTTTTCCCTTTGAGTACGTAGTATGTTGTAAATACAGCGGTTAATCGGGCGCATACGTGCCCTGAATGCACCTAAGGAGTATGGGGTTATTATGTGGACTGAACGTAAACTTGAGAGCCAGCCGCAACGGGAACGGGACCATCGTTCCCCCTATCAAAGGGATAAAGCCCGCATCCTACATTCTGCCGCATTCAGACGGCTGCAGTCCAAAACTCAGGTGCTGGGCGTGGGAATGAGTGACTTTTACCGCACCCGGTTGACCCACAGTCTTGAAGCCTCTCAAATCGGTCAAGGCATCGCCGCCCAACTGCGCATCAAATACCCGCAACAGGTTGAGCAACTGGCGCTGGATGATCAATTGATCGAAGCCCTGTGTCTGGCTCACGATATTGGTCATCCGCCCTATGGCCATGGTGGTGAAGTGGCATTAAATGCAATGATGAGCCGATACGGCGGCTTTGAAGGCAATGGTCAGACATTTCGCATCATCACCAAACTGGAACCCTACACCGAACAAGACGGTATGAACCTGACTCGCCGTACCTTGCTAGGACTGGTTAAGTACCCCAACTTTATTGATACTCTGTACAATGCCGAGTATCCGCCACACGCGCAGGCGGTCAGCGACCATCGACGGGTCAAAGCCAGTGATTGGCATCCACCGAAAGGACTTTATCGCTGCGATCAGGCGCTATTTGACTGGATGTTGGCTCCGCTGAGCAATGCTGACAAAGAGCAACTGATGTCGATCAAATTACTGCCTGGACGACATGCTAAAACCCGCTTCAAATCGTTTGATTGTTCGATCATGGAACTGGCAGATGACATCGCGTATGGCATCCATGATCTGGAAGACGCCATCGTTATGGGGATTATTCACCGCGATGCATTTATCCATGATGTGGTTGATGTATTGGCAAAAATTGATGGTTACACACCATTCATGCCGCTCACAGCCATGGCTGACGAACTGTTCCACGGTGCCCATCACAAGCGCAAGAACATCATCGGCGGCTTGGTTAACAGCTTTATTACCGCCATCGAGATTGTTCAGGTTGATGCTGATTTTGAAGCCCCCTTGTTGCAGTACAACGCGCAATTGCCCGACCCCCACGCCAAAGCCTTAACTGCTTTCAAACTGTTTGTGCTCAAGCATGTCATCCGAAAACCCGAAATTCAGGTATTGGAGTATAAAGGACAGCAGGTGGTGATGGCGCTGTTTGAAGCATTCAGTTCAGATCCCGAACGTTTATTGCCGCACAACACCCGCGAACGGTGGCACAAAGAGCAACAAAACGATAATGGCATGCGGGTCATTGCTGATTACATTGCGGGCATGACCGACGGCTTTGCCGCCCGTTTACACGCCAATCTGTTTGCCCCCAGGGCTGGGAGCCTGGGCGACAGTCAGGGGCAGATTTAACCGCTGACGCCCGGTTGAAAGTATTGCTCGTGTTCACCGTTCTATAGTGAACAGACAGCAGGAGAACATGACATGACCGGATATCGTCGTTCCTCATTCAGTTTGCCCGAACACATGGTGACGGATGAGAAGGTTTATCAATCGCGCCGCACATTGCTCAAACGCCTCGGCTATGTAGGCGCAAGCGGGCTGCTTGCACCTCGTACAAGCCTTGCCAGCGGCTGGTTCGATGACGAACCGGAAACAGCGTTCAAAACCGTTCCTCTTGACGCACAAGCCGCACCTGATGTTTCTACCAGTGAAACCCTGACGCCGGAACAGCGGGTGATCAGTCACAACAACTTCTATGAGTTCGGTACTGCGAAAAGCGATCCGAAAAACAATGCCCAGGGATTTAAGGTAGATCCCTGGACCCTGCAAATCGACGGTTTGGTTGAAGCGCCCTACAGCCTTGGTTATGAAGATCTGACCACGGCATTCCCGCTGCAAGAGCGAATCTACCGTTTACGTTGTGTTGAAGCCTGGTCAATGGTGATCCCCTGGATCGGATTTGAACTGAACGCCCTACTCAAGAAAGCTAAGCCTATGAGCAGTGCTCGCTATGTGGCATTCGAAACCTTGTATGACCCCGAACAAATGCCCGGACAAGCAAGTCGCTTTGTCGGCGGCGGCATCGATTATCCGTACGTCGAGGGTTTGCGCATCGACGAAGCAATGCACCCCTTAACCATCCTGTCTGTCGGCTTGTACGGAAAGACCCTGCCAGCACAGAATGGTGCACCCATCCGGTTGGTGGTGCCCTGGAAGTACGGTTTCAAAAGCATAAAATCCATTGTCCGGATCCGGCTCACCGACACCCAACCGCCTACCACATGGAACCGGTTGGCGCCTCAGGAATATGGCTTCTATGCCAATGTGAATCCGGCGGTTGATCACCCCCGCTGGAGCCAGGCCAGTGAGCGGCGGATTACCAGTGGGGGGTTGTTGGCCCGCAACCGCATCGACACCCTACCCTTTAACGGTTACAGCGAGGTTGCCTCCCTGTACAAGGGCATGGATCTGCGAAGATATTATTAAGCATGGCTAGCATCCGTATAACGCAGACACAGGCTCGCTGGTTGAGGGTGATTGTGCATATGCTGGCAGCCGTATGGCTTTGCTGGGTGTACTATCATGCCATTGCAACCACACGTTATTCTGATCCGGTCGAAGAAGTCCTGCATTTCACCGGCACGGGGGCAATTAACCTGTTACTGCTGAGCCTTACCATTTCACCGCTCATTCGCAGGTTTCGCTTAAGTCCCTTGTTTGCGTTACGTCGCCCCCTTGGATTGTGGGCACTGGCCTATGGGCTGACCCATGTTGTCAGTTTTATACTGTTTGAATTGCAACTGGACTGGCAGCAATTACTTGACGCACTGATCTCACGGCCCTACATCATTGTGGGCTTTATCGCACTGTTGCTGCTAAGCGCGATGGGGGTGACCTCAACCCGCGGCTGGCAACGGCGTCTCGGTCCTCGCTGGCAGCGATTACATAACAGTGTTTACGTTGCCGCGCCGCTGGTATTGCTGCACTACTTGTGGTCGCTGAAAACCATCGGGCTGGAGCCGCTACTGTACTGTTGTGCTTTGTTGTTACTGATGTTGCTAAGACGCCAACAATGGCAACGATGGTGGCGCCGCGCTATGCCTTAATGGTCTGCTTCTTTGCTCGGCCACACTCGGATTTCGGTGACTTCACTGGGCCAATGCTGGCAGCATAAACGTATGCCTTTTTGCAATGCAGTCTCGCTCAGGTGCACTCGTTCATTGGCGCTGATTGACACAGCATCTTCAGTTTGAAACCGACACTGTCCACATGTACCACCACCGCCACAGGCTGAAGGCACAGCGATACCACGGCTCATCAGACCATCAAACAGCGAATGACGGGCAACAAGTTTAATCGCTGTGCTGTCTGCAGAATGACCCGTGCTGACATCAATTCGATAACGGCGACCCGACATAACGCCTTTACCGAGCCGTAGTCGCAATACACCCATCATTGACCACAGTCCGGTAAGACTCAGCAACAACGTCACGACAGCGAAGGTTATGATCAGCGGATGATGAAAATCCATCGGTCCGCGATAGTCCATAAAATGCAGGCGCATCATCCAGTCTTTTAAGGAAGAAAGCCTGTCCGTGAACGAAATCACATTGCCGGATACGGCATCAACGACGACCCGCGTCCGTGCCTCGTCATTGAACTGGGTTACCCATACAGCATTCTGATAGCCTGGCACGGTGTCCAGTGGCGGTTGCTCAAACCAGGTTACATGAGCCTTTCCTTGGCCCTCGTATGCTCTATTGGCGATTGTCGTTGCGAACGCAGAGGTGATTTCAATTGGCAACCCTGTCGCAGCATCAAGCAGTGCTGCATCCCGGGGTTGATTGGCATGTACGGGGACTGTGCGTTGGACGTAAAGGTAGGGTTTGCCCAGCAATTGCTTAAACTCAATCTGTTGTGCCGATGACAGTTCGAGCGCAGCCCACGGGATGTCCGGCCACGTTGATTCACTGAGATTAATCGGTGAGTGCGCCCTGTCGCGGGAAGGGTTATGCTCCAGCGATGCCATCAGACTCAATGTCAAACCACTGCCCAGCCATAACAACAACTGAACCGACACAACAATCCCCAGCACTGTGTGAAACTTACTCAATCGGGGACGTACACGATAAGGCTTACTGGTAGTTCGCTTGTAAGCCAACCATATCCCCGCAACAACGGCGACAAAAAACACACCGGCGACCCCCTGCAGCAGCCCATTACCGATGTTTTCGCCATCGTCGTAATCCATGATATGCAGCCGCCACAACAGATCAAACAGCCGCCAGATTGCGTGCCGCACGGTAACGACTTCGCCACTGTATTGATTTATATAGAGGGTTGGTTGTGACCAATGCTCAAATTCTACTGCCCAAACCGGCAGATGTCGGATTGACAGTTCCGAGGGTGCTTGCTGCGGATCGTTAATTTGTTTAACTGCGCGCACTGGATAGGGGGCGTGAAACGCCTGTTTGGCAATTTCTTCGGCGGTGGTTTCAGACACCACTGCAACAGGTTTTCCCGTTTCAGCATCAAGCACACGGGTCACATTCTGTTCATCAACGAACCGAAAAACCTTGGTGTCATTGATCACGTCGAGACGTAACTGCTGCGCAGAGGGATAGTCTGACAACAATCGATCAACGGGATAAGCGGGTGGCGTTTCGATCGTAGCAGGTTGAACATTAATAAGGTGTTCACCGTGTACGGTATGAATGTCAAAACTGACCATGTACAACCCGGACAGTGCCCACAGAACACATTGAATACCGGCCAGCATCATCAGCCATCGATGGGCTTTTCTTATTATTCTAATTCGAGTCACTTTTTACACACAAACTAACTGAGTTATGCCACAGGTAACACAGAAAGCCATACCAATACAATGGTTTAACCTGCTGTTCCTGCTAAGGAAATAATCCATAAAGACGGTCGTATAAAAAAACACAAAAAGACTTGCATGTTTATTTATACAGTACTACTGTATGTTCATACACTGTATAGAAAAACAAGGGTTTGCTATGAATGTCGTTACCAACACCAACACGGTACTGCCTGGCGTTTCCGCGTTATCCTTTCAGGACACTTCAGGATTGATGCCATTGTTTAACCGCGATCCCCGTCGCTGGACCTATCTCATCAGCAATCATGCTGTTATCGGTTCAATGTCTGCACCACTCATACAGTTGCCAAAACCAGACACAGCAACCCTGCAGGAATGGCTGGAGAAATTAATTTGTAGCGGCAATGTTCACACGATTGTGGTCGATAATGGTAAATTTTCAGCTTTGTTTAAACAGCAACTGGAATTCTTGTGCCGACGTTTCGATGTTGTCATCGTTGATATTCAACATCGGCCGCGAGAAGTTGCCCGTCTGCGTCCGGCCTGATACTGAGTACGTTTTTATCTGTTAGCAGCAATGGTATTATTACGTCACCACGATTTAAACGGTAAATGTTCTAGTGCCCCTTGCCTGCCCTTGTTGTTCTGGCGACACCTATGCCAATTGCTGCGAGCCGTACCACACTATGACTGGGAATCCGGTTATTCCCCTGCAGCTGATGCGCGCCCGTTATTGTGCCTATGCGATGAACAACGTCGAATATGTATTGGCCACCTACACATCAGACGTGCGTAAAACATTAAATCTGGACGCATTGCGTCAGGATGAGATCCGTTGGGTTAAGCTCGAGATCCTGGATCATGGTGAAGCGCATGTGGAGTTTGTCGCTTACTCCGTTGAAGACGGGCAATGTTATCGACTGCATGAGCGTTCCCGGTTTGTCATCGAAGATCGACAATGGCGCTATGCTGATGGCCACATTTTGTCTGATTCCGGTCCGTTTCAATGGGATCGGAATGCACAGTGTTGGTGTGGAAGCGGTAAAAAGTTTAAAAAGTGCTGCCGAACATAGTTCTGAATAACCGCCACTTTAACAAATCATTAACCTACTGATCGTTTTTTTACCACACCCTGATCGATATATAGCCAACAATGGCAAAATCAGGTGTTTTTTTACATCATATGAAATCTAATTGAAAAAAATGTTTCATTTTATTGCAAATTTGGGTTGCATTTTAGCCAACAGGTCGGTAATTATACTTACCAGTTCATTTCCGCAACGGAACTGAATGAGGTTGTTGTAACCCGATCCTGCCACCAAGGCGGATCCGTTAAGGAAGACGCTACAACTACACGGATGCCAATCTCCCCCATTTGAGAAATACCGGAACGTCGGACACCTTTGTGTCTGCGTGTGGTGTGCTATTGCGTTTTGAAAAACAGGAGGTGCTAGAACAAAGACCGGCTCTACATTAACGATAAAAACAACCCAGTCCTCTGCAGTGAAAAAATAAAAGCTATAAGCAGACGGACGGCAACAATAGGAAAGAAAATGAAACTAACCAAAAAACTCGCCTTAAGTGGTGCGGCTATTGCTGTGCTTACAGGCCTGTCAGCCAATGCTTCACCCGTCTTGAAGTCCGTTCCACACAACACTAAAGACGCAGACGCGCCTTTGTCGTTCGGAGAATGGCGAGATCAACAACGTCACCAGCGCTATGCCGATGTAACCGACCAGATTGTTGTTACCTTTGCCAGCGAAAAAGCTGCCAAAGCAGCGCTGGGTATGTTACCCGCCAGTATGGCAAAAGCCGGTGAAATGAATGTCATGGGCGAATTGTCTCGTCAGGCAGGTGTTACGTTAAAAGCACGTAAAGGCCTGGATGGTAACCGCGTCGTTATGGGTCTTGGCAACGAAATGGATCTGAAAGCGGTAAAAATGCTGACGGCCAAGCTTGCCAAGCATAAAGGCGTAAAAGGTGCAGAAGCCGATCCTCGCCGTTATCCCATGGCGGAAATGCAACCTTGGGGAATTGGTGCAGTACAAGGCGATTTGGTGTCAGATAATGAAGCTGGCAACATGAACGTTTGTATCATTGATTCAGGTTATGACATCTCTAACCCGGATCTTGCTAACAACCAGGTGAGCGGTACCAACGATAGCGGAACGGGTAGTTGGTCAACTCCGGGTGGTTCTCACGGAACCCATGTCGCCGGTACAATTGCGGCGGTTAACAATACCCAGGGCGTCGTCGGCGTATTGCCAAATCAAAACGTAAATCTACACATCATTAAAGTGTTTAATGAAAGTGGCTGGGCCTACAGTACCGATCTGGTTGGTGCAATTCAAAAATGTCAGAACGCAGGCAGCAATGTGGTCAATATGTCGCTGGGTGGCGCGAGTTCTTCGACGTCAGAGCGCAACAGCCTGCAAGGTTTTTATGACGACGGTATGTTGTTAATTGCCGCTGCAGGTAACGACGGTGACAACACGCACAGCTACCCTGCTTCTTATGACTCTGTCATTTCAGTTGCAGCGGTTGATGAGTCAGGCAAGCATGCCGAGTTTTCCCAGTACACCAGCCAGGTAGAACTGTCCGGTCCGGGTGAAGCTATTCTGTCTACCGTTGGTGTTGGCGATGGTCGCCAAGGCTATATCACCTTTAATGGTTCAACCACCGGTGATGATCGGGTATTGCCACAAAGCCGTTATGTACCCAGTGGTAGCAGCTATGCCATTAGTAATGTCAATGGTACCGTGTCTGGCGTATTGGCCGCGTGTAGTCGCTCGGGAAGCAGCTACTCGTGTGGCGACATGTCAGGCAAAATTTGTGTTGCGGAACGTCATGCCAATCAGTCAGGCAGTTCCTATCCAGAGGTAGACCCGGCAGAAGCGTGCGCCAATGCAGGTGCTTCCGGCGTAGTGGTTTACAGCAACACCGAACGCCCGGGTTTACAGAACCCATTCCTGGTCGACGCTAACCAAGCGGTTGATGTTCCCACCGTATCTGTTAACCGCACACTGGGCCAATCCCTGGTCGCTGCAGCGGGTACCAATGCGACATTGCAGGTTGCTGCCAATACTGATTATGCCTATTACAACGGCACATCAATGGCGACACCACACGTTTCTGGCGTAGCCGCTTTGGCATGGAGTAAAAACCCAACCTGTACCGCCCAGGAAGTGCGCGCAGCATTGGCAGCTACGGCCGATGATCTCGACACGGCCGGTCGCGACAACCGTACTGGCTACGGTATGGTGCAAACACAGGCTGCGTCTAATTACATGGCCAGCAACTGTGCAGGCACTGGTGGCGGTGGTGGTACCGGTGGCGGTACTGAAACCCTGGCCAACAACGTGGCCGAAACCGGCTTGTCTGGTGCGAAGGACGCAGCACTGAACTACGTCATGAATGTACCGGCAAATGCAACGGATCTGAGCTTTACCATGTCCGGTGGTACCGGTGACGCAGACATGTATGTGCGTTTTGGCAGTGAGCCAACCACAACGACCTATGATTGCCGTCCCTACGAGACGGGCAACAACGAAGTCTGTAACTTCGCAACACCTTCTGAAGGAACCTACTATGTGAAAGTATTGGGTTACTCTGCCTTTTCCGGTGTTGAGCTGGTGGGTAGCTACACCGAAGGCAGCACAGGTGGCGGAACCGGTGGTCAAGGAGCAACCGCCGAAGTGACTGATATCTCGGCCTCACGCAACAACTGGAACCACTATACCTGGGATGTTCCAGCAGGCATGTCGCAGCTGAGTGTTGTGATCACGGGTGGTACCGGTGATGCGGACCTTTACGTACGTTTCGGTAGCCAGCCTACGACCAGCAGCTACGACTGCCGTCCCTACGAATCGGGTAATGAAGAGGTCTGTACTTTCACCAATCCTCAGGCGGGCACCTGGCATTTCGGTGTTCGCGCCTACCAAACCTACTCTGGTGTAACCTTGCAAGCGTCATATCAACCCTAAAGGGTGAAGTGACAAAGTGCGAATAAAAAACCGGGCAATTGCCCGGTTTTTTTATGCCTTGCCCGCGAGCGAAAATAAACGGTAAAAGTTGTCTGTTGTTGCGCTAGCCAGCGCATCCAGAGTGACACCTTTGAGATCAGCAACGTACTCAGCCACTTCCCTGACATAACCGGGTTGGTTTTGCTTACCACGGTAGGGAACAGGCGCAAGCCAGGGAGAGTCGGTTTCTACCAGTAAGCGATCCAATGGCACATGACGCACCACATCGCGCAATTGGTCAGCTGAGTGGAATGTCACAATCCCGGATATGGAAATGTACATGCCAAGATCCATCGCCTGGGTGGCCATGTCCAAATCTTCGGTAAAACAATGCAGCACACCCTGCGTGTTATCTGCTTTATGTGCCTTAAGCAATGAAAGCGTGTCCTGTTTGGCTTCTCGGGTATGTATGATCAGCGGTTTAGACAGCGTATTGGCCACGTCAATGTGGTCAACAAAGGAGGTAAGCTGAACGGATTTGGTATTGGCGCTATAGTGATAATCGAGTCCGGTTTCGCCAATGGCAACCACACGCGGATGGCGGGCGGCTTCCAGAAGTGTTTGTTTGTCACAGGCTTCATCCTGATGCAGTGGATGCACCCCACAGGACATTGACACATCATCAAACCGGGCAACCCGATCATGCATGGCAGTAAAACTGTCCACCGATACAGCAACGCACAAGAAGTGCTCGACGCCGCGCTGTCTGGCAAATGCAATGGTTTGCGCCAAGGTTTCGTCGTCCATATCAAGACGGTCCAGATGACAATGTGAATCAACCAGCAAGGTTATCCTCCTTCAATAGTGCGTGTAATGGGCCCTCTGCTAACGCGATCAGCAGACCTTGCAACAGCAGCCCTTTGTTTGTACCCGATTGCCTGATCCGCTCTATCGCCTGTGTACATTGGCGATAAAACGTGAGCAATGTCTCATCCGAAGCAGATGTGTTGAGTCCATCAACCACCATACGTTGTATCCAGTGCACCATCCGCTCGGCGTCCTCCTGCCAGGACTCAGCCACAGCCATCGCACTGAGTTGTCGTGCTTGCAGTTGCCTAAGATCATTGAACAGATCGGCTGGAAAGCGTTGCTTGTCCCGATCAGCAGCCAATACGGCCAGTGGCGAGTCGTTAAAAAATCGCAACGTCGCTGCATCACAAGACACCCCTTGCTGAGCCAGAAACGCCAGCGCTTGCTCACTGCTTGGCAACGTCACGGTAAATCGCTCGCAACGGGACAGGATGGTCGCCGGCAGCCGTTGTGGTGCACTGCACAGCAATAATAAATAGGTTTTCGAGGTGGGTTCTTCGAGTGTTTTCAACAGCGCATTGGCCGCTGATTCGGTCATGGTATCGGCATCAACAATGGTCAGCACTTTGTTGCCCGATAACTGTGCTGTTCCTGACAGTTTATTGATGGCATCGCGGATCGCATCTACCCCAATCTGTTTTTCCGACTCAATGGTATGCGCATCGGGATGCGATTGAGCGGAAAATAACTGACACCCCTGACAGGCTCCACAAGGACCGTTACCGTCAGGTCGCTGACACAACAATACACCGCTCAGGGCCTGCGCCAGTGCACGTTTACCGGTTTGGGGGCCACCACAGATCAATAAACCGTGATGCAGCGTCTGCTGAACTGCGCGGCTTGCCAACTGAGCCAGAGCGTCTTCAAGCCAGGGGTACATGGTTATCCATGAAGCTATTGATGTGCTGTTCAACGTCACGATGGACCCTTTCCATCGGTTGCATACTGTCGATCACCACAGCATTCGGGTCGGCTTCTGCCAACGCCAGGTAACGGGCCCGGGTGCGCTCAAAAAACGACAGTTTCTCGAGTTCAATTCTGTCCAGCGCCCCTCGTGTCGCTGCGCGCTGTAACCCTTTGGCAGGATCGACATCAAGGTACAAGGTCAAATCAGCGCAAAAGCCTTTAAGGGTGATTGTTCTAAGCGGTTCGATGATCGCATCCGGGATCTCTCTCCCACCCCCCTGGTAAGCCAATGAAGACCAGTCATGGCGATCGCCGATAACCCAGCTTCCACGCGCCAGGGCGGGCCAAACGACATTGTTGAGTAGCTGGGCTCGCGCGGCATACATCAACATCAACTCCGTCTCTACGGCAACGTCCTCTTGCCAGGGATGCTTGACACATTCCCGGATAGCTTCGGCCATTGGTGTACCACCGGGTTCCCGTGTGGTGACAACGTCAATACCGCGCGCACTGATCAGCGCTTTTATGCACGCAATTGCACTGCTTTTTCCGGCACCTTCCAGCCCTTCGATGACGATAAATTTGCCTTTCATTTACTGCCCTTGCTTTAACTGATATCGCCGCACTGCCGCATTATGTTGCTCCAGTGTGTCTGAAAACACGTGACTGCCGTCCCCTTTTGCAACGAAATACACCGCTGAGGTTTGTTGTGGATGCATAACCGCATCAATGGCTGCTTTGCTCGGCATCGCGATGGGTGTCGGTGGCAATCCACGGATCACATACGTATTGTACGGGGTTTTCTCGCGTAAATCGCGGCGGCGTATATTACCGTCAAACCGCTCCCCCATGCCATAAATAACGGTCGGGTCTGTCTGCAGGCGCATATTCTGGCGCAATCGGTTGGTAAACACGCCCGCAATCAAAGGGCGTTCACTGGCCAGCCCGGTTTCCTTTTCAACAATGGACGCCAGGATCAACGCCTGGTAAGGGGTCTCCAAAGGCAGGTCAACGTCTCGCTGCGCCCAGGCATCGTGCAAATAGGCGTGCATCGCTTGATAAGCCCTGTGTACAACGTTTTCAACAGACGTACCGTGGGTGACGTGATAAGTGTCAGGCATTAACCATCCTTCCAGATGCTGACCAGGAAGCCCGGGATCGAGACGGGCAACCCATTCCTGCATCGACAGTTCTGACGCTTTTAAATGGGGGTGTTGATTCAACTGGGTTATCCACTCTTGCCAACGCAACCCCTCTACCAGTGACACGTCAAACTGCTTTTCCTGCCCGTTATGGATCATTAGCAGGGCTTCACGAACCGTCATTTGCGGTGTCAATTCATAGGTCCCGGTTTGAACATGAGACAAGTCCGGGTGAACCTTGAGCAGTATACGGTACGGTAAGTGTTGTTGAATAAACCCCTGCGACCTCAGCCGCTGCAGAATACGATGTGCCGAGTCGCCTTGTTGCACGGTGAACAATTCCGGTTTGTTAACGGCCATGGGCTTTTCCCATTGTTCAGACACCCACCAGGCACCAGCGGCAACAATCACCAATCCAATCGTGAATAAACCGAAAATAAGCCGTCTGATCATCCGTTACTTCTCCATGGCACCGCGACTGACAGCGAATCAAGTTCAAAAACCTTTGCGCCTGCGTGTAACTGGACAACCGGTACTGCAATCATCAGACAGTTTGTCAGAAACAGCGCTTTCGCATTGCTCAGCGAATCCAAACTCAGCGGTTGTTGCTCGATACAGATACCATTGGCGGCCGCTAGTGCGATTAAATGGTTACGCATAACCCCTTCGACGCCGCATTCTGACAACAAAGGCGTTTTCCAGACACCGTTGCTGTCACAAACCAGCACATTGGCTGCGGATGCCTCGATAACCTTGTTGTGTTGATCACACACCAATACATCATCGAATGTCGTCGTGCTTAGGTGTTGCTTTATCAGCACTTGCTCCAACCGATTGAGGTGCTTCAACCCGGCAAGGAGTGGCTGATGCCCCAACGTAACCGCACTGATACCGACACCTATACCCTGGGCTCGCCACACCTCGTAGTGCGCAGGGCTGGGATGGGTTGAAATGATTGCCTGAGGTTCCTTCGCACCCGCTGGATCATACCCCCGTCCCCCGCTCCCGCGGGTGACCACGACCTTTAACACGCCCTCACCTAACGCGTCAGCTTGTTGGTTCATGGCCAGGACTAAGGGCTGCCAATCGACAAAACCAATCCCAAGGCGTTCACAGCCCCTCTTGAGGCGTTGTAAATGATCCGCTAACAGCTCAATTTCACCCCCCATGACACGGGCAGTGGTGAAATGACCATCGCCAAAGTGCAACCCCCTGTCGAGTGCCCAGGCATTTTGTGTTGAGGTTGCCAACTGTATGTTGCTCATTCGGACCTGCATGTAAAAAATAAAAAAAGCCTATCATTCAGCATGATAGGCTTTTCTATGCGTCGAAAAAAGCCACTGGGGTTAAATTCGTTTAAACACCAGGCTTCCGTTAGTGCCACCGAACCCGAAAGAATTGCAAATGGCAATGTCTTGTTCGAACCCTTTGGCCTTATTCGGCACAAAATCCAAGTCACAGCCCTCACCGGGTTCATCCAGGTTAATGGTTGGCGGTGCGATGCGATCCCGCAAGGCAAGAACAGTGAATATTGCCTCCACAGAACCCGCGGCCCCCAACAGGTGACCTGTCATGGATTTGGTGGAACTGACCAACAGATTATCGGCATGCTGACCAAAGATTGCACGTATTGCATTGACTTCGGCAATGTCTCCGGCCGGCGTCGAGGTGCCATGTGCGTTGATATAGCCAACCTCTTCAAGGGCAATACCAGCATCATTGATGGCGTTTTGCATCGCCGCTGCTGCGCCCTGACCATCAGCCGGCGGTGATGTCATGTGGTAGGCGTCACCGCTCATACCAAAACCAACCAATTCGGCATAAATATGCGCGCCACGGGCTTTCGCGTGCTCGTATTCTTCAAGCATCACCACACCCGCACCTTCGCCCATGACAAATCCGTCACGATCTTTATCCCATGGACGACTGGCTTGTTGAGGGGCATCGTTACGACTACTGAGCGCACGGGCGGCGGCAAAGCCTCCCAAACCCAGCGGCGTGATTGATGATTCTGCACCACCTGCCAGCATGGCATCAGCATCGCCATAAGCAATCGTTCGTGCTGCCACACCAATGTTGTGCACACCTGTTGTACAGGCTGTGACGATATTCAGGTTAGGACCTTTAAGCCCTTCCATGATCGACAGAAACCCGGAAATCATATTGGTAATGGTCGCCGGCACGAAAAAAGGCGAAATCTTGCGTGGGCCGCTTTCCATCAATTTTTTGTGGTTTTCTTCAATTAACCCCAAACCACCGATACCCGAGCCGATGGAAACACCCACACGGCTGGCATTTTGCTCAGTGATTTGCAAACCGGAATCGGCCAATGCCTGTTTGCCGGTAGCGATACCAAACTGGATAAACTTATCCATCTTTTTGGTTTCTTTTTTGGGGATGTATGCCTCGACATCAAAGTTTTTCACTTCACCGGCAAACCGGGTAGAAAACTCACTGGCGTCGATGGTGGTAATTGGACCTATGCCACTGTTACCTTGCAGGATGTTATCCCAGGTGGAAGTAACATCATTGCCCAGTGGCGAAAGCATGCCAAGACCGGTTACTACAACGCGACGTTTGGACACAATGGCCTCCGCATCAAACACATTAAAGGATTATGGGACAGGTAAAGGAAAACGGCCCTCTGAACAGAGAGCCGTTTTGAAGAAATGTATTACGCGTCTTTGTTCGCGTTAATGTAGTCGATCGCAGACTGAACGGTAGTGATTTTCTCCGCTTCTTCGTCTGGGATTTCTGTGTCGAATTCTTCTTCCAGAGCCATTACCAGTTCAACGGTGTCCAGTGAATCGGCGCCCAAATCATCGACAAATGACGCTTCGGCTTTTACTTCTTCTTCTTTAACGCCCAGTTGCTCGACGATGATCTTTTTTACGCGTTCTTCGATGTTACTCATTTTCTAGTTTTCCCTATAAGTCGCTAGAGGTAAATTTGCGAGTAGTCTATTCAGCTTAATTCAAGCATGCAAGTAGCGTTGCCATGTTTTTTTCTGGTCAAACCACCCGATTAAAAAAGTCTAATCAACTCCATTTTTACATTCAAGCACAAACCGTAACCTGATGTGAAAATGCAATTAATTCATATACATACCACCATTTACATGGAGTGTTTCGCCGGTGATATAAGCAGCACTTTCACTGGCTAAAAAGGCCACCGAAGCAGCAATCTCTTCCGGGCGCCCTAAGCGGTTGGCCGGTACGTCTTTAAAGATGGCGGCTTTTTGTTCATCTGACAAGACCTGTGTCATATCAGTATCAATAAAACCTGGGGCTACTACATTCACCGTAATGCCTCGGGAAGCCACTTCCCGAGCCATGGATTTGCTGAACCCGATGACACCGGCTTTTGCCGCGGCATAGTTCGCCTGACCCGCATTTCCGGCACAGCCAACAACCGAGCCAACACTGATAATGCGACCCTGACGTTTCTTCATCATGCCGCGTAAAACCGCTTTAGACAATTTAAAAATTGCCGTCAGGTTTGTGGCGATGATGGCATCCCACTCTTCATCCTTCATCCGCATCAGCAAGTTGTCCCGTGTGATACCGGCGTTATTCACCAGAATATCCACATCACCGAACTGTTCTTTTACCGCATCCATCAGCGCGTCAATCGCACCGGGTTCAGTGACATTCAGCGCCATGCCTTTGCCGTTTTCGCCAAGATATTCTGAGATGTTGTCTGCGCCATTTTGTGTCGTCGCAGTACCGATCACGGTTGCGCCCTGCTTAACCAGGGTTTCAGCGATTGCACGTCCGATGCCACGACTAGCGCCGGTGACCAGGGCAATTTTCCCTTCCAGTGTAAACATACGTTTATGTACCTTTTTTGTTATACCAGATCTGCCGGTGTATTGATGGCTTTCGCCGCTACACCTTTATCAATTCGTTTTGCCAGGCCCGTTAACACTTTGCCCGGACCCACTTCCCAGCATTCCGTTACGCCACTGGCAACCAGTGCCTGTACCGTTTCGGTCCAGCGAACCGGACTGTACAACTGTCGGACCAGCGCATCTTTTATCGCCGCAGGCTCATCAGGTTTTGCCACGTCGACATTGTTGATCACCGGGATGACAGGTTGATTAAAGGTGGTTTTGTCCAGCAATGCTGCAAGTTGTTCAGCAGCAGGCTTCATTAATGCACAATGGGACGGCACACTGACTGACAAAGGTAGCGCGCGCTTCGCACCGGCGTCTTTGCAAGCCACGCCTGCAGCCTCGACGGCCTCTTTCTGGCCAGCAATGACGACCTGTCCCGGCGAATTGTAGTTCACTGGCGCAACGACCTCACCAGTATCATTACTGATACGGGCACAAACGTCACCCACCACATTGTCATCCAGGCCAATGATGGCATACATTGCACCACTGCCCGCTGGCACGGCGGATTGCATAAACTGACCACGGGCTTCAACCAGTTTGATACCGTCTTCAAAAGATAAAACACCAGCACACACCAAGGCAGAGTATTCACCCAGGCTGTGTCCTGCCAGTACTGCCGGTTTTTGTGCCCCGCTTTGTTCGAGTACACGCCACACGGCAACACTGGCTGCCAACAATGCGGGTTGGGTGATTTGAGTTTGATTCAGCTTGCCTTCTGCATCGCTTTGGACCAATTGCCACAAATCGTAGCCCAGTACTGAAGATGCCTCGGCGAAGGTTTGTTCTACAATGGGAAATTGTGCCGCAAACTCTGCCAGCATACCCACAGATTGTGATCCCTGTCCTGGGAACACATATGCCAATTCACTCATGTTGTTTCCTGTCTTTTCTTATTGGGATGTTAGGATCAGTAACGCACCAGGGCTGATGCCCAGGCAAAACCACCGCCAAACGCTTCGAGCAACAGATGTTGCCCGCGCTTGATACGTCCATCACGAATGGCAGTATCTAACGCAGTTGGTACGGTGGCCGCGGAGGTATTGCCGTACTGTTCGAGGGTCAGTACGACCTGATCCAGCGACATGTCCAGTTTTTTGGCGGTCGCTTTAATGATGCGGAAATTGGCCTGATGGGGAACCAACCAGTCAAGATCCGATTTTTGCATGTTATTGGCAGCCAGGGTCTGTTCTACCACTTCACTGAGTTTTGTCACAGCGACCTTGAACACTTCATTTCCGCGCATGACACCCCAGTTTTCATGAACAGACTGCTCATTACCCCGCTCCGGATTGCCAACATACAACAGGTCGCCATATGAGCCGGCAGCGTGAATATGGGTAGACAGAATGCCGGGTTCTTCACTGGCTTCAATGATCACCGCACCGGCAGCATCTCCAAACAAGATCACCATGGTGCGATCATTGGGGTCGATCAGACGTGACAGGCAGTCGGTGCCTATCACCAGAATGCGTTTCGCCATACCCGACTTAATATACTGATCAGCCACACTCAGGGCATAACAAAAGCCGGCACACGCCGCGGCAACGTCAAACGCCGGGATGCCATCAATATCCAGTTCTTTTTGAATTTCACAGGCGGTGCTGGGCAGTGAGTAGCGACCACTGGTGGTTGCACACACGATCATGTCCAGCTCTGATTTATCAATGCCGGCGGCTTCCAACGCTTTTAGGCTTGCCTGGGTACCCATGGTTGCTGCGGTCTCATCCTTGCCGATGATGCGACGCTCTTTGATACCAGTACGATCCGTGATCCACTCATCAGACGTATCAACCATGGTTTCGAGATCTGCATTGCTGCGAATTTCTTCGGGATAGTAGCTACCAGTGCCTATAATTTTTGAATACATGCGTTAGGGGCGCTCCATTAAAACGGCTTCAATTTTATCTTTTATTTTGGTTGGAACCTGCCGTTCCACTTCCTGCATGGCTTCTCGTATTGCATACAAGAAAGCGTCACTTTTGGCGTTTCCATGGCTCTTCACCACAATTCCGCGCAATCCTATCAGACTCGCCCCGTTGTACTGGTCGGGGTTCACACGTGAATAGATTTTTCGCAGCAGTGGTAGCGCTATTTTTGCCATGATGCGGGTAAAGATATTTTGCTCAGACACCCGCTTCACTTCGTTGATCACCAGTTTGCCGAGTCCTTCACAAGATTTCAGCGCGATATTCCCCACAAAACCGTCGGTGACGACAACATCGGCAGCGTCGGTGAAAATATCATTGCCTTCTACATAACCAATATAGTTGATACCCGGCGTTTCACTGAGCAAATGAGCGGTCGCTTTGACCACATCGTTACCTTTAATTTGCTCTTCGCCCACATTCAGCAACGCCACCCGCGGCGCCGTGATGCCCGATACCTGCTCTGCCTGCACCGCGCCCATCACCGCATACTGAAACAGAGTCTGAGAATCACAGTTCACATTGGCGCCCAAATCGAGCAGATACACTTTTTTATGGCTGGCAGTGGGCAACGAGGAAATCAGTGCCGGGCGATCGATACCTGGAAGCGTTTTTAACACGTAGTAAGACATGGCCAGCAGTGCACCAGTATTACCGGCACTGACGCAAGCATCTGCCTGGCCCTGCTCGACCAATTCCAGCATACGTCGCATGCTACTGTGCTTTTTATTGCGTAATGCGGAGGTCGGCAGCTCATCCATACCAACGGACTGTTCAGTGTGAATGATTTCGACCCGCTGACGTTCAGCGTCGGTCAGACTTTCCAGCTGGGGTAAAATAACGGATTCGTCACCGCACAGTAGCAGTGTCAGATGGGGATATTGGCGAATAGCCCGCAGAGACGCGGGAAGCGTAACAAGGGGGCCGTGATCGCCCCCCATGATATCTAACGCGATGGTTAGATGACGCGAAGTCATACTGCTGTCTTAGTCAGCGATGACTTTCTTGCCTTTGTAGTAACCGTCAGCAGTCACGTGATGACGACGGTGCGTCTCACCTGATGTTGAATCTACAGACAAAGTCGCACCAGTCAAAGCATCGTGCGCACGGCGCATGCCACGCTTTGAACGTGTTTTACGATTCTGTTGTACAGCCATTACTTACTCCTAGTCTCGCTTAAGTTCTTTCAAAACCGCGAAAGGGTTTGGTCGTTCTACGTCCGGTTCGACATCACCGTATTGCATATCATCTTGGCCAATCTTGCAATCCTTCTCTGCATGAAGGGCGACAATAGGCAGCGATAATAGCAATTCATCCTCAAAGAGCTGGATGATATCGATTTCTCCGTGGTCATTGACCTCAACCGGGTCGTAGCCGTCCGGTAATTCATCGATTTCATTCTGATCCGTTCCCTGCACTGGACTGAAACAGAACTCCACGTGAATCTGATGAGCAAAAGGCTCGCTACATCGTTGACAGATGAGTGATACAGACGTTGATAACGTACCCTGGAAGAAGTTCAGACCCTGCGCGTCTTTATCGAACCTCACTGCCACGGCAATGGTGTCATCAATGTCAGCAACCGCTTCAGTTAACCTGATCATATCCTTGGCCATCAGCACACCCTGATAATCAGAGCGTTTCATGGCACTTTTGAACGGATCGAGCTGCTTAGGCAGTTTCACTTTCTGCATAGGGCGCGCATAATATAGATTGACGGGTCAAGAGTCAAAGAAAATGTTTGCCATGGTGCAATAAACTTCCCTACCCTGTACGCCGTATTTCATTTTGTTTTTCGGAGCTGTTAAACGTGCAATGGATCCTCGCCTCTTCATCCCCCTACCGACGTTCACTGCTGACCCGTCTGGGGCATCCCTTTGACTGCCATTCTCCGGATATCGATGAAACCGCCCAGGCGGGCGAATCCCCTGAAGCTCTGGTACTTCGCCTGGCGATTGAAAAGGCCCGCGCGGTGGCAACTGAGTATCCGCATGCCCTGGTTATCGGTAGCGATCAGGTTGCCTGTTACAACGGCGCTCCGGTGGGAAAACCCGGTAATCGCCATAAAGCAATTTCGCAATTACAACAATTCAGTGCTAAAACCATTACCTTCTATACCGGACTGGCGGTCATTGACGGCAGTACGCAACAGGTGCACTCGACAGTGGAACCTTTCACGGTCCATTTTCGTGCGTTGACCGATACACAGATCGCCAATTATGTGGACACCGAACAACCTTATGACTGTGCAGGCAGTTTTAAATCTGAGGGACTCGGCATTGCCTTATTTGAGCGTTTTGACGGGCGCGACCCCAATGCCCTGATTGGTCTTCCCATGATGGCCTTATGTGACCTGTTACTGCAGGCGAATGCTTATCCGCTCAATCAATCACCCTGACCCGCACTGCCGTTAATTGCATGGGTAGCCGGGGTCAGTACCCGTGTCAGCAATTCGGGCAGCGTGTCGATCATGTGGTTGGGCCGCACATCCGCAAGTTGGTCAGCATGGTGCGCACCAAAGGTCACGGCAACGCTCGGACAACCTGCTGCGTGCGCCATGTTGATGTCATGAGTGGTATCTCCGACCATCAGTAACTGATTTGGCTGACAATCAAACCGATCGGCAAGAGTAAACAACATCTGTGGATGGGGCTTTGAACGGGACTCATCGGCACAGATTGTTTCATTGAAATAATGCCCGATACCGCTTTGATGAAGTGCACGATTTAACCCTCGTCTGGCTTTGCCGGTCGCCACAGCCAATGGATAACGCTGTCTTTTTAACGTGCTCAACAGCCATTGGGCCCGATCAAACAATTGGCAAGGACGTTGATCAAGCTCCAGATAGACGGCGCTGTAGGCTTCAGCCAGTTTGGTCACAATCGGGTCGTCTTCGGCAAGGGAAAACAAACGGGCGATGGCGGGTTTGAGACTGATACCAATAATTTGCCGTACTGCCAAATCACTGGGCACCGGTTGTTGACAGGTTGCGGCGGCCCTTTGCATCGCTTTAACAATTTTCGCGGCACTGTCCATCAACGTACCATCCCAGTCGAACACGATAACCGGTTTGGTCACGACAGTGCCTTAAGGACCTTTTGTAGATCCTTGTCCAATGGCGCTTCGACAGTCATACGCTCGCCACTTACAGGGTGGTCGAAGTGCAAACGGTAAGCATGCAAAAATAACCGGTTGAGTCCTGCCTGATGCATTATTTCATCGAACGCGGCATCACCGTATTTCGGATCACAGGCAATCGGGTGACCGGCGTGCAGACAATGAACACGAATCTGATGGGTTCTGCCAGTAATGGGCGATGCTTCAACCAGGGTCGCATGAGCGTAGGTGTTCAATATGCGATAGCGGGTTTCTGACGGCTTACCATCAGGGTGAACGGAAACCATCCGTTCGCCGGATTTGAGCACGTTCTTGTTCAGTGGCGCTTTGACCTTAAAGCGATTATCCGGCCAATGACCGGCCACCAGTGCCTGGTAGCGTTTATCAACGGTCTTGGCACGCAGTTGCTCATGCAGGCTTTTCAGGGCACTGCGTTTCTTGGCAATCAACAGGCAGCCAGACGTATCCCGGTCCAGTCGATGTACCAGTTCGAGAAACTTGGCTTCGGGTCGCAGGGCGCGCAATGCTTCAATAACACCAAAACTGAGACCACTTCCGCCATGAACCGCCATGCCGGAGGGTTTGTTGACCACAATCAGCACATTGTCTTCAAACAGAATATGCTGCTCAAGCTGGGCAACTTTATCCAAACGTGTAGACGGTGGTGCGTCAGGGCTGGACACCCGAACAGGTGGGATCCGAAGTTCATCGTCGGGTTGTAACTTGTACTCTGGTTTAACGCGCTTTTTATTAACCCGTACCTCACCTTTACGTAAAATACGATAAATAAGGCTTTTAGGAACTCCTTTAAGGAAAGTCCGTAAAAAGTTATCTATCCGTTGCCCTTCAAGGTCCGGATCAATGCGCACAAACTGTACTTTTTCAAAAGAATTATCACTCATACGAGGCGCATTGTACCCGAATTCATGCGGGACACCCACGGAATTTTAAGCCCTTGCAAAAACTGCCTAAATCGTGCATTATTTGCCGTGTTTGGTGGGTTGCATAACAAAACCCCTCAAACCTGACTAACAAGTCAAGTGTACGCAGGATGCGAGAAACGTTGCACAGCAACCCCATCCAGGCGCGGCCTCCCCACTGACAACGGGACTAAGTCCGTTATAGCGCGAAACACTGACTTGTCATTGCGATACAAAACAAATTGCATTGATCGCAGGAATATACAGAGAATTTTTGGCTTGATGCCGATACCCATGTCACTGTTGATAAACAGAGACTCAACGGCATCAAATGTAACAAGATAGACCAACTCGGAAGTGTGCGTCAGGCTTCCACATCAACTCAGTTGATGGGCGTTTCCAACCAGAAACACCACTGACAAGACGCAATTACCACACCTCTGGCAGTCGAGAGACTCCGGTTTCAGAGGCGTGCAGCCAAGCATACATCTACTGTCCTTCCCGATCGGTGCCTAAAAACCGAGTTTCTAATACATGAAAAGAATGCTAATCAATGCAACTCAGCAAGAAGAGTTGCGAGTAGCCTTAGTAGACGGACAGAAACTGTACGACCTGGACATCGAAAGCCCGGGCCACGAACAGAAAAAAGCCAACATCTACAAAGGTACCATCACCCGCGTTGAACCCAGCCTCGAAGCCGCTTTTGTCGATTACGGCGCCGAGCGACACGGATTCCTCCCTCTTAAAGAAATTGCCAAAACTTACTTCCCAGACGGATACCGCTTTGAAGGTCGTCCCAATATCAGGGATGCGATCAAAGAAGGTCAGCAGGTTATCGTTCAGGTTGATAAAGAAGAGCGTGGCCAGAAAGGCGCTGCACTCACGACCTTTATCAGTCTGGCAGGCAGCTATCTGGTACTGATGCCTAACAACCCCCGAGCAGGTGGCATCAGCCGCCGTATCGAGGGTGATGAGCGTACCGATCTGAAGCAGGCGTTGAGCAAGTTGGATCTGCCTGATGGTATGGGCCTGATCGTGCGTACTGCGGGTGTCGGCAAATCCTATGAAGAGCTGGCCTGGGACTTGAGCGTATTGCTTACCCATTGGCAAGCCATTTCGGAAGTTGCTGAGTCGCGCCCTGCTCCGTTTCTGATCCATCAGGAAAGTAACGTCATTGTGCGCGCCATTCGCGATTATCTGCGTCGCGACATCGGTGAAATCCTGATCGACAAGACCAGCGTCTACGAACAGGCGTTAAAACATATTCAATTGGTACGCCCAGACTTCGCCAATCGTGTGAAGCAATACAAAGGCGACGTACCGCTGTTCAGTCACTACCAGATTGAAAGCCAAATCGAGTCCGCGTTTCAACGGGAAGTTCGCTTGCCGTCAGGCGGTTCGATTGTTATCGACCCGACTGAAGCATTGATTTCTATCGACATTAACTCCGCACGGGCAACCAAAGGCGGTGATATCGAAGAAACGGCACTGAACACCAACCTGGAAGCGGCTGACGAAATCGCCCGCCAACTGCGGTTGCGTGATGCCGGTGGTCTGGTGGTGATTGATTTCATCGACATGACGCCGGTGCGCCATCAACGTGAAGTTGAAAATCGCCTCAAAGATGCGGTTCGACATGACCGTGCCCGAGTCCAATTAGGTCGTATTTCACGCTTCGGCCTGCTGGAAATGTCCCGTCAGCGTCTGCGTCCTTCACTGGGTGAATCGGCCCACAATGTCTGCCCTCGCTGTAGCGGTCACGGCACTATTCGTGGCACAGAGTCACTGGCGTTGTCAGTACTGCGCATCATGGAAGAGGAAAGCCTGAAGGAGAACACCGGACAGATTGAAGCGCAATTGCCGGTATCGGTTGCCACTTACCTGTTGAATGAAAAGCGTCGTAGTATTCGTAGCATTGAGAAGCGCCACAACGTTGAATTGCTGGTGATCCCGAACCCGAATCTGGACACCCCGCACTATAAAGTCGAGCGCCACCGTCCGGATGAAACCGTGACCGAAGCGAGCTACAACATTGAGTTGGCAGAGGTTCAGGACGCTGAAGCAGAGCGTTCAATTGCGCCGGCTCAAGCCAAAGAGCAACCTGCACTGCAGGGCCTGATCGCGCCGAC
This sequence comes from Fluctibacter halophilus, assembly GCF_020687825.1. Lineage (GTDB taxonomy): Bacteria > Pseudomonadota > Gammaproteobacteria > Enterobacterales > Alteromonadaceae > Fluctibacter > Fluctibacter halophilus. The sequence continues at coordinate 1,108,822 of NZ_JAJEWP010000001.1, read as the reverse complement.
CGCACCGGCGCCTGCAGCGGCACCTGCCAAAGCAGAGCCTTCGTTATTGTCACGTTTGGCCAAATGGTTTGGCGGTTTGTTCACTGCTGAAGAAGACAAAGGTTCTGCCAACAAAGGTAAGCCTCGTCAACAACAGCGTCGTGGTGGTCAAAACCGCAACGAGCGTGGCGGTAAACGTCGCAACAATCGTGGTGGTGCCCAGAAAGATCGCAAGGGCGCTGCGGACAAGGAAGAGAATAAAGCAGCTGACAACCGTGGCACGAAAGAATCAACCCGTGGGGATGGTCGCCGCAAAAATCAGAACCGTCGAGACGACAAACGCAAGTCTGCGCCTAAATCTGAACAGGCCCAGGACACCAAGCCGCAACAGGCTAAAGGTGAACAGGTCGAGAAAGCCGATGCTCAGAAGCAGGAAAAGGTGACTCAGCGCCGTAAGCGCAGAGACAATCGTCGCAGTGTACGGGTGAAGCAAGACAATGAGGTGGAACAGGACAACCTGAACATTGCTGAAGCACCAGTAGAAAACAGCAATACAGAAGCTCAGGCGCCTGCTAAGGCTAAGCCTAGCCAAGATGCCGTTGTTGCTGATGCTGCCACTGATGCAACACCGGAAGCGGTAAAGTCTGATGACGCTGAAAAAGGCAACGACGGTGAAAAACCCGATCGCAGCCGTTCACGTCGTTCCCCTCGCCACATTCGCGCTGCGGGTCAGAAACGCAAAAAAGAACTGACGGAAGACACTGACGCAGGGCAAGATGAATTGCCACTTGAGCCAGCCACTTCCAGTGAAGCAACGGAGCAGCAGGCTGACGCCCCGATTGCGAACCAGGAACAACAACCGAAACAGGTTGAAATTGACCTGGATGCAACGGACGCACCGGCTGCCGAAGCGGCGCCGGCAGAAGAAAAACCAGCGCCTGCCAAACGTCGTAGCCGCCGCAAGCCTAAAGCTGATGCGGAGCAAGCGACCAACGTTGAAAGCACTGACAACAGTGCACAGGCGGCAGAAGCTGCGCAGGTTGAAACTGAGGCCACTACCGACAAGGCTGACACTGCTAACGCTACGACAGCAGAAGCTGACGTAGCAACCGCAGCAACTGAAACTGAGACACCTTTAGCTCAGGCAAATAGCGCTGAAGCAACAGACGCAGAAAACGGCAGTAACGATGCGCAAGCACCGGAAGCGCCAGTAGCCCCTGCGGCACCAAAAACCCAGTTCAGCAAAGCCAAGAAAGTGATCATTGGTGGCCGTGCAACAGCACCAACCACCAAACCCACGCCGCTAAGTCAGGCGCTGGGAGAGATCAGCATCCGTGAATTGGCCGCCAGCGAGCGGGCACCAGCGAACGCTTCTGGTCGCGTTGCGGCATTGGTCAGTGTAAGCAATCGCGCCACTGCACCGGCGACCAAGCCAGCAACACTGTAAGTCACATAGCCATTAAAAAAGCCCGGTATAACCGGGCTTTTTTTTTTAACTTACTAGCAAGAATTCCCATTACAACGCGCCAATCGTGGCACCGATATTCACACCAAGCGCCATAACCAGCACGGCGATAAGCAGGCCTGCAAGTACCTTTAACCCTTGCCTTTCTTTAGATTCCATCCCTTGCCACCATTGTTTGAAGGATTCAAACACGGTCATAAACACCTCCATTGATCGAATGACAAATTAGCTGCAACAGCGAGTATGGTGAATACCAGTGGTAACATCGAATGGCTACAGGTTCAACCATGAGAAATCTAATCGCCATTTCAGCAAGCTATTCTCTGTCCTGCTGCGTGGATGGCGCCTCACCTTTCCACTGTTCACCAATGACAGGATCATCCAGGTTTTCCTGCCCTTCCCATTCGTAGCGTTTTACTGCCGGAAACGGGTCGGTTTTACGCCAGATAAAGGCACTGAACACCCCCATTACAGCACCGAAAAAGTGTGATTCAAACGAAATATGCTGTTCGGTGGGAAAAATGGTCAGGGTCATACTGCCATACAGAAAAAACGCAATCAGCATTACTGCAATTGAACGCTTGTCGCGGCGAAGAATACTGTTAACCAACAAAAAGAAAAACAGCCCGTGGGTAACGCCACTGGCGCCAAGGTGCAATGCGGGCCTTGCAAACAGCCACACACCGATACCACTGCCAATCCAAACCGTTGCAAGCACACGCCAGGCACTTTTCGGGTAGCCGTACAGCAAGCCAATCAACAACAGGATCATCGGCAAGGTATTGTTGAACAGGTGTTCCAGCGAACCGTGAATCAACGGCGCGGTGGCAATTCCCAACAGGCCGTGCAGAGTCAGTGGATCGACTGCAAACGCACTCAGATCCAGGCGCCACAACAGTTCGGCAGATTTTATACACCACAGCAGGCTGGTCAGGAACACACTCAACCAGATGGTTGGTAACAAAGAGACAGGTTTCATACACCGAGTATGGGGGTAAAAACCCCATACTCAAGCAGACGAAGCCAGATTGACGTTACACCGACAAGGTTTTGTTGACAGGCAAGGTTCGGATACGCCGGCCACTGGCGTGGTAAATGGCATTTACCACACTGGCGGCTACTGGCGGCGTACCGGGCTCGCCAACCCCTCCGGGCGGTGCATCCGATGCAATGATGTAGGTTTTTATCATCGGCGACTGATGATAACGGGTAACCGGGTAATCGTGATAATTGGATTGCTTAACTTTGCCACCTTCCAGACTGATTTCGCCCATCAGGGCAATGGACAGGCCGAACAACATCGAGCCCTCCTGTTGGGAGCGCACCCGATCCGGGTTAACCACCGTGCCACAGTCGATCGCTGAATGCAGTTCCAGCACCGAGACCTTGCCCTGCTCTACACGTACTTTGCAGGCCACCGCTACGTACGACACAAAACTGCGGTGTACGCTGATCCCCCAACCTTCGTTGTCACCGGTGGACTTATCTGCACCCGACTGTTTGACAACCTCATCGAGCACTCTTTTCATTCGCGCTATATCGATGGGGTAAACGTCAGCAGGATCACCATAGTTTCCATAGCCGAACCCTTCCGCGGTCGGATCGACGATACGGTCTTCACCCAATAACGCATGCCACATCGCATGAGGTGTTTTACCGGTCGCGGCAGCCATTTCATCCACAAAGGCGCCCTGGGCAAAGGCATGCTGAATATTGCTGACCGACCGCATCCAACCAATCCGCACATGGCCTTCGGCCTTTTGTGACTCACATTGCATTGCGTTGACAGCAAACGGCACATCACCAAACCCCAACGACAATTCACCGTCCTGAGGTTCGTCCACGGTGCCTGTAAATGTCCAGCTAATCGACGGAAAGGCCGTGCGTTGCAACCAGCCCACCACAGAGCCATCTTTGTTAACCGCGGCTTCGAAGCGCTGTGCACTGGCGGCATGATAATAGCCATGTTGAATATCGTCTTCGCGACTCCAGACCACTTTAACCGGCTTGCCGGTGTGTCTGGCCAGTAACGCCGCTTCTACTGAAAAGTCAGGCTTTGATTTGCGGCCGAAGCCACCGCCCAATAGCGTCACATTGACCTTCACTTGCTCGGGTTGCAGGCCCAGCGCTTGGGCAACATTCTGTTGGGTGCTTTGCGGTGTCTGGGTACAGGCCCATATTTCACAGTGCTTTTCGCTGACCACTGCCGTAGCGGCTGGTGGCTCCATTTGCGCATGCACCAGGTAAGGTACCTGATAGGTAGCCTTCACGACAGCGTCTGCCCCGTCGAAAGCGCCTTTAACATCGCCACGGGTACGGATCACCTTGCCGGGCTGACCCACCCGCTCCACCAGGGTGCTCATGTAGTTCGCGGAGTCGTGTTGCTGGTGAAGACTGTCGCTCCATTCGACCTTCAGCGCTTTACGCCCTTGCAGGGCTGACCAGGTATTGTCAGCCAATACTGCTACGCCGTTAAGTGGATGAAACGCGGGAGCATCTGGCTGTTCAGGCATCACCATCACATCGCGGACACCGTTGACCTTCATCGCACCCGCTTTATCATGGGATTTGACCTTTTGCCCCACCACAGGGCAGCGCTCAATACTCGCGTACAGCATGCCTTCGAGCTGCACATCCTGTCCGTAAACCGCACTGCCGTCGAGCATATCGTCGATGTCAACCGGCGCCAGGCCCTTTCCGATCAGGGTAAATTCGCTGGCGGGTTTTAACACCAGACTGTCCGTTTGTGGCGGTGTCAGTTTGGCAGCCGCAGAGGCTAATTCACCGTAGCTCAGTTTGCGATCGCTGCTAACGTGATGCACGTAACCCTGCTTACCACGCACCTGGTCAACCGGTACACCCCACTTTTCGGCAGCGGCCTGCTCCAACATCATTCGTGCACTGGCGCCCATTTGGCGCATGGTGGTAAAGAAGCGTCTGATTGAACGGGAGCCATCGGTGTTCTGACTACCATAGCCCGGGTTTGCAAAACCCTGCACGACGTCCACCATTGACCAGTCAACGTCTAGCTCATCAGCCAGCACCTGCGGAATACCGGTGCGGATCCCTTGTCCCATTTCACTGCGGTGACATACGATGCGCACCCGATTGTCCGCTTCGATGGCAACGAACAGGTTTAACACCCCAGCCCCTTCAATCGGTGACGGAAACGCCGCCATGGCGAGGTTAAAACCCGGTAAACCGGTCGCCAGGACCAGAGAGCCGGCACCAATTGCGCTGTTTTTCAGAAAGTTGCGGCGACTGACATTTTCAATCTTGGTTGTCATGATCAGCCCTCCGCCGGTTGTTGGGCGATGACATCATGCAACGCCGCTTTAATGCGTGGATAGGTGCCACAGCGGCAGATATTCCCCTGCATATTGGCATCAATCTGTGCGTCGGAAGGGTTCGGATTATTGGCCAGCATGGCACTGGCATTCATCAGTTGGCCCGCCTGACAATAGCCACATTGCGGAACGTTGTGGGCTTTCCAGGCTGCTTTTAATGCTTCTCCAAGGTCGCTGTTCAGTCCCTCAATGGTGGTGATTGCTTTACCACTGATTGCAGACACCGGTAATGCGCAACTGCGCACGGCCTGCCCATCCAGGTGCACTGTACAGGCACCGCATTGTGCAATCCCACAACCAAATTTAGTCCCGGTCAGGCCAAGAAGATCACGCAGGGCCCATAACAGTGGCATGGCCGGATCGGCATCCACCTGTTGTTTTTTGCCATTGAGGGTAAAACTGATCATGCAACGTTCCTTTTTATCATGTGGATTGGTTTAACCATGCCTGCAATTGCACAGTTGTATCAATGTCAGTTGCTGCCAATGGCATGGAAACCGGGTTCACTGGCAACCGCTCGCCCTTTAGCAGCGCTTTTGCTCCTCTGTCGTCGGGTAGCGCCAGCAGATGCTCAAACATGGGGGCAGGAAATACCGCAGGAACCCCCCGTTGCTGTTCATAGCTTGAACAGACAATGTGCTGGCCATCACATGCACGCCACAACGTGTTGAGTGTGTCCGGCAGCAAAGCGACCTGGTCCCCTAACACCACCATCAGAGAACTGACGCTAGTCGGGAGTTGTGAGACACCGAATTTCAATGAATGACCGATCCCCTGCTCCCAACCGCTGTTGTAAAACACGTCCACGTGTGACGGTAGCAACGAACGCACTGCATCCCGGTAGGCGCCAATCACCACGCCAACCCGTTGCGCCTGACTCGCCTGACAATGACGAACAATGCGACTAAGCATAGCTTCCTGCCCTACGTTTGCCAGCTGTTTTGCGCCACCAAAGCGACGTCCGGCACCCGCAGCGAGGATCAGACAATAACGCATCACTCAGTCCCCCAACGCCAGACTGATGCTACGCGCCGTTCTGCCGTGCAACACCGCCTGGATTTCAGCAAGGGTCGACAACGCAATGTGTTCGGGAAGTTCGCCGCCCAGCGACAAACCCATCGGATTGGCAAAAACGTCAAAGGACGACTCATTCAGGCCCGCCCGCTGCAGCACCCGTTCGGTACGATGGCGTGGCCCGAGCAAGCCTGTGTAGCGTACATCCGTTGCCCCGGCATCAGCCAGCCACACCAGCGCGTCGGCATCCAGTTGAATGTGATGGTGCATTACCACCACCGCATCCATTCCTTTTAGCAGGGCGTGATCAAGACCTGCATAAGGCTCACGCAAATGGTGTCGGGCACGGTGAAACACTGCTGGCCGGGCATGGGATGTGCGAGGGTCGGCCACGCTCACGTGCCAGCCCAGATCAGCCGCCAAATTCACCAGCGGCAATGCATCGATGCCCGCCCCCATGATCAGGAGCCCGGTAGGAGGTGTCAGGGTGAAGAGCTGCATTCGGACATCGCCAGGATTGGCATCGGTTACGATCCGGTTGTGTCCGTCGTCGACATCACAACTCACAGCATATTGCACGGTCTGTCGTTGGTGCAGGGCTGAAATCACCTGGCCCAACTGCAGATAATCGGTTGCAGCATTGACCGGTTGGAGCAGGATACGTACCCGCCCCCCACAGCCAATGCCAAGCTGCCAGGCGGGATCATCCTCATCGCGCATATCGTATTCAATGATACGACTGGTATCGGTATCCCAGCATTGTCTTGACTGACGGATGATATCGGCCTCCAGACAGCCGCCACTGAGCAAACCATGATGTTTGCCCATGTCATTGAGCAGCATCATCGCCCCGGCTTTACGGTAGCTGGAACCCTCGGTCTCAATCACGGTCGCCAGTACCCATTGCAGGGTGTCCCGTTGTTGATCCCACTGGATCAGCGCGTCAAACAGATGGTTTGACATCGCTGCTACCGCCGAGTGACTGTTTAGGTTTGCGCAAATTGATCACCAAGGTTTCTGAAATCTTGTCCTGAATGGCCTGACGGTTCGGATCCCAGAAAACCTGCAAAAAGCCCATTAGTCCGGTCGCAAAACCGGCGCCATAGCCTCCGTAACGACCAAAGCTCTCCCACAGGTTTAACCGGCTATTGTCCAACTTCACCACTTTTATCCCCAACGCCTTTTTGCCTGGCGTCTGGCCATTCAACCACGTGGTGAGTGCAGAAAAATAAAACGCTGCCCAACCAAAACCAAGGCCCAGGTCAGCCGCGATCCCCTTGGCCCATTCAATCAGACTGTAACCAAAGTTATGCTCTGGCGTTTCGTCAGTTGCGGATGTCGCTGGTTTATCGTCTTTCACTGTGTCAGGCAGTTTTTCCGTCACAGACGTATCATCGTCAGAGGTGGCTTCCGAGGCGGCCGTCTCACCGGTTTTTAGCGCTGTATATGTCTTTTCAAAGTGGGCTTTCAACGCCAGCTGCTCTTCAGCCGTAAGCTGGTCGCTGGCGGTTTCATGTACAGCGTCAAACAGCCCCCGGGCTTTATCCTCCGGCAACGCTGTTTCAACCATAACATCTGCAATGTCTGTACTGATTGTCTGCCAGCAGGTGAATGCCGGTTTACACTCGCCCCGTTCAACCCGCTCATACATATCGGCGATTTCAAGTCCGTACCCGGCGGTCAACCCCACCAATTTAAGCCCATCGAGACCGCCCACACTGTCATCCTGGCCGTAGGTGACAACACCGGGCGGGATCTTCGGTCCATAGCGTGGCGCGTCAAAGACTGACTCAAAGGTCGCCAGTGCAAACAAAAATAGCATTAAGGCCGCCAGACTGCGCAACAACAAACGCAAACCGTTATAGCGTTTCTTCTGTTTAAGGCGATTGCCAGCGCGGAAAAACATGATGGCTAGTAAACCAGCCAGAAACAGTGAATTCACGTGGGTTAACATAGATATCAGCAGCATATCGATACCCAGCGCAAATCCCCGACGCATCGGACTGGCCAATGGTGTTCCCAACAGTTCTGGCGAAACCGAAAACGCAAACGGTGTGACAATTTCCCGGGTTTCACTGTCACCGGTTGTGGGGTGATAATTGTTTGTGGTCATTGGTGTTCCTAACGGGTCTGTAGCGCCTTTATCCCGTCCGTTATTCCCTGTAGGGTTAACGGGTACATACGGTTGTCCATCAGATCCTGAATGATGCGAATGGACGCATAATATTCCCAATACGGGTATTGCTGTGGGTTCAGCCAGATGGCTTTACTGAAGTGCTGTAACAGCCGCTGCATCCACACTGCGCCAGGTTCCTCATTCCAATGTTCTACACTGCCGCCAGGATACGTGATTTCATACGGGCCCATGGTGGCGTCACCGACGAAAATCAGCTTGTAGTCACTGCCGTATTTGTGGATCACGTCCCACAACGGGATGGTTTGTTCATGACGCCGTCGATTATCCCGCCACACACCTTCATAAACACAGTTGTGAAAGTAAAAATACTCCAGGTGTTTGAACTCGGTGTGCACTGCTGAAAACAGTTCCTCACACGCTTTAATGTGCGCATCCATAGAACCACCGACATCAAAAAACATCAACACTTTTACCGCGTTGTGGCGTTCAGGCACCATATTGATGTCCAGTAAGCCTGCATTCTTGGCGGTTTGACGGATAGTGGTCGGCATGTCCAGTTCATCACTGGCACCGGTACGGGCAAACTGACGCAGTTTGCGTAAGGCCACTTTGATATTGCGGGTACCCAGTTCGACGTCGTCAGCCAGATTGGCAAACTGACGCTTATCCCACACTTTTACTGCGGAAAAGTTGCGATTGCCGTCTTGTCCCATCCGGATCCCTTCGGGGTTGTAGCCATAGGCGCCAAACGGTGACGTCCCCCCGGTACCGATCCATTTGTTGCCGCCTTGGTGACGTTCTTTCTGTTCTTCCAGACGCTTTTTGAGGGTTTCCATCAACTCGTCGAGCCCACCCATGGCTTCAATTTTGGCTTTTTCCTCATCACTCAGGAAACGCTCAAGCTCCTTGCGTAACCAATCGTCGGGAATATCCTTGCCGAGCAAGTCGATGCTTTGAACACCGTCAAAATAATCCGCGAAGGCCCGGTCAAATTTATCAAACTGACTTTCATCTTTTACCATGATGGTGCGCGACAGGTAGTAAAACCCTTCCATGTCGGCAAACACCACCTGCTTTTCCAGCGCACTGATCAAATCCAGTAACTCGCGCAAACTGGGTTTGAGTTGGTATTGGCGCAGGGTAAAGAAAAAATCGACCAGCATGGTTAGCGGCGTGCCATGAAAATCAGCTTTTCAAACAGGTGGATGTCCTGCTCGTTTTTCAACAACGCACCGTACAAGGGCGGAATGGTTTGCTTACCATCTTTGCTTTGCAGTGCCTCGGGAGGGATATCCTCAGCGACCAATAATTTTAACCAGTCAATCAGTTCTGACGTTGAGGGCTTTTTCTTCAGTCCCGGCACCTCCCGCAATGAGAAAAAGGTTTCCAGTGCCTGGTTGAGGAGCTGTTTTTTAATGTTTGGGAAATGCATATCAACGATAGCCCGCATCTCATCCACATCCGGAAAGGTAATGTAATGGAAGAAGCAGCGACGCAAAAACGCATCTGGCAGTTCTTTTTCATTGTTGGACGTGATCACCACGATTGGCCGCTGCGCCGCCTTAATGGTTTCGCGGGTTTCGTAAACGAAAAACTCCATCCGGTCCAGTTCCTGGAGCAGATCGTTGGGAAATTCAATGTCCGCCTTGTCAATCTCATCGATCAGCAATACCGGACGCTGCTCGGCAGAAAACGCCTGCCAAAGCTTGCCTTTGACGATGTAATTACTGATGTCATGCACTTTGTCATCACCGAGTTGGGAGTCTCGCAGGCGGGATACCGCATCGTACTCGTACAATCCCTGCTGCGCCTTGGTGGTAGACTTGATGTGCCATTGGATTAAATCGGTGCCCAAGCTGGTTGCCAGTTCTTCGGCCAACATGGTTTTACCGGTACCCGGCTCACCTTTGATCAGCAGCGGCCGTTCCAGTGTTATGGCGGCATTCACCGCAAGTTGTAACTCTTTGCTGGCGATGTATTTTTGGGTTCCTTCGAAGGACATGGTTTCCCCTGTTAACAACGTGTTATCAATAAACAATAAGATATAGCGAAAAAGCACTTTGAAATTGCCCATCTCGCCTTAATCTTATAACGGTATAGTATTACCCTCTGGGTAAAGGTAAAGCGTCCGGTGACGATTAACAACACTCTTCTCAACCGGACCCGACAGAATTTTGCAAGGATCATCTATGCACATTTATGAAGATAACTCGCTCTCCATCGGCAACACACCGCTGGTGAAGCTTAATCGTGTTACCAAAGGCAACGTGTACGCCAAAATGGAAGCACGTAATCCCAGCTTCAGCGTCAAGTGCCGAATCGGTGCCAACATGATCTGGGACGCAGAGAAACGCGGCGTACTGACCAAAGACAAAGAATTGGTTGAGCCGACCAGTGGTAACACCGGAATTGCGCTGGCATTTGTTGCGGCGTCCCGTGGCTACAAACTGACGTTGACCATGCCCAGCAGCATGAGTCTGGAACGCCGTAAGCTGCTTAAAGCGCTCGGTGCTAATCTGGTATTGACCGATGCCCCCAAAGGCATGAAAGGTGCAGTAGCCAAGGCCCAGGAGATCGTAGACTCCAACCCGGACAAATACGTACTGTTGCAACAGTTTGATAACCCCGCCAACCCGGAAATCCACGAAAAAACCACCGGTCCGGAAATTTGGAAAGACACTGACGGCAACATCGACATTTTCGTCGCTGGCGTCGGTACAGGCGGCACTATCACCGGTGTCAGTCGCTACATCAAAAATACGCAGGGCAAGGCCATTACCACCGTTGCGGTTGAGCCCGTGGATTCACCGGTCATTTCCCAGGCCAAAGCGGGCGAGGAACTGACCCCGGGACCGCACAAAATCCAGGGCATTGGCGCCGGTTTCATTCCCGGCAACCTTGACCTCGATCTGATCGATGAAGTGGAAAAAGTGTCTAACGACGAAGCCATTGAAATGGCTCATCGTCTGCTCAAGGAAGAAGGGATACTGGCCGGTATTTCTACCGGTGCAGCGACCGTTGCTGCGGCGCGACTGGCAGAACGCCCGGAAAATGCCGACAAAAACATCGTGGTGATTTTCCCAAGCTCGACCGAACGTTACCTCAGCAGCCCGTTGTTTGCCGGACAGTTTTCTGATCTCGAAGAAGTTCAGTAAGTTACTGATTTATGGTTCATTGTTGAAGGGAGGCTTACGCCTCCCTTTACTTTTTGGGCGTGAAATTGCAGACTGACGACTGGTGAGTTAGACAGAGTAGCAATCCCCATGCAAAAAACCTGGCGTCATCTAGCGCTCATTACCACGCTTGTGCTGGCCATAGCCGGCTGTGACAATGCTCCGCGCCCCAAAGCGGGTGAAGGGGGTGGCAAATACGGCATGATGGACACCAATACGCCGGAATTCGCCGCCGTACGGTTTTTTCAACACATCTATGAAGACGATACCATCGATGGTGCAATGTCAATGAGCACGCGTCGCATGGCAAAGTTGCTCAAATCCTACCATACGCCACGTAACTTCCAGCGTCATGTGTTGAACCTGACCTACGATACCGTGGACATTCAACCGGACACCGGCAACACCGTCGGCCGAAATGAATTTGCTAAAGATGCAGTGGTGACGGTGTTCTTCACCGGTGAACGTCACGGCGATCAAATTGAAGATTTGCGGGTGGTCGAAATGGTGCGGCTTGACAAAAAATGGCTGGTGGACGAGATACGCGCTGACAAATACCTGTAGTGGTACGAAAGACAAACATTTAAAAAAGGAGGCTGATAGCCTCCTTTTTTCGTTCTATACGCCGGCGATACTCTGATTAATCGCCTGCAGTGCTGCCAGAGGGTCTTTGGCGCGGGTTATCGGCCTGCCTATGACCATGTAACTCACCCCCGCCTGCACCGCTTGTTCCGGAGTCATGATGCGTTTCTGATCGTTGGCGTCTGCTCCCGCCGGACGGATCCCCGGGGTAACCAACGAAAACGGTGCTTCAATCTGCTCACGCAGCACCGCGGCCTCCTGGGCTGAACACACGACCCCATCCAGGCCCGACTGTTTGGCCAGCTTAGCCAGGCGCAGCACATGCTGTTCAGGCGTGGTGTTGATACCGATAGCGGCCAATTGTTCGGCATCCATACTGGTCAACACCGTCACTGCAATCAACAAAGGCTTGTCTTTACCGTAGCGAGACAAGGCCTGTTGGGTTTTTTCCATCATCACCGGGCCGCCGCTGGCGTGCACATTGACCATCCAGACCCCCAAATCTGCGGCAGCCTGACAGGCTTTGGCCACGGTATTTGGAATATCGTGAAACTTGAGATCAAGAAACACATCGAACCCCAAGCCGACCAGATCTTTAACGAATCTGGGACCGAAGTGGGTGAACATTTCTTTGCCCACTTTTAGCCGACAGGCAGTACTGTCCAGCTGTTCTACCAGTGACAAAGCGTTGGCTTTATTGTCAAAGTCCAATGCGACAATCACCTTGGGATCTTGCATGTGTTACTCTCCGTCTAGACCTTTTATGGGTTTCACCACACCCCATTTTTTACAGGATGGGCACAGCCAATGGATTTTCCGTCCGGAAAAACCACAGCTTTGGCAACGATACTTGGGACGTTGCTGGATCTGTTCTTCGACCAGCTCTTTGAGCATCTGCAGACTGTCCAGGGCTTTATCCTGAGCATCCTGATCGATATAGAATGACATTAGTGTGCTGAAGCCGCGCATGGTGGGATGGGTGCGCAGCTGCTGCAACAGTACGTCGGCCGCCTCCTTCGTCTGCCCCTGTCGTGCCATCAGATGCACTTTGGCCAGATAGGCAGTGGCACAGCGTTGCCAGTAAGCGTCCAACACGGCCTGCAAAGCCTGTTCGTCCTGCAGCTTTTGCGCACAGGTTTCCATTAAAGGCACCGCTTCACTGAGCCACGACATGTCCCGCTCGGGCACTTGCTTCAGGTATTCCATGGCTTGTTCATAGTGACCCAGTGTAATGGCACATTGCCCCAGCATCAGCCAGGGTCGTACCGCATGCTCGTCAGCCAACACGGCTTTTTGCAACAGCTTTTCTGCACCTTCGTAGTCTTCGTTGCGCAACTGAATTTCGGCCTGTTCGCAATAGAAATGGGCGATACGCTGACATAATTCTTCACTGTCGCCATGACAATCCATCATGTTTTCGGCCAGTTCGATGGCCCGCTCCCACTCCTTGGTGGTCTGGTAAATATTGAACAGTTGGATTTGCGCGTCGAGGTAGTGTTTGTCACTGCTGAGCAATTGCAGGAAAGCATTTTCGGCCCGTTCAAGGAAGCCAGCCAGCATGTAGTCACGCCCCAGTTCTCTGAGCGCCGTTTGTTGTTGTTCATCGGACAGAGATTCTTTGCTGACCAGGCTCTGGTGCACTTTAATGGCCCGGTCTAACTCGCCGCGATGACGGAAAAAGTTGCCCATGGCAATGTGGGTTTCTGCCGTATCGCTGTCCAGGTCGATCATCTTGATCAGGGTGTCTACGGCTTTGTCGGGTTGGTCCGATAACAGGAAGTTAAGGCCTTTATAGTAATGCCTGGCCATGATGCTGGATTGCTTACGCTGAGCGGTACGAACACTGTTCCTGCCCATGACCCATCCATAGCCGGCAGCAACGGGAAGCAACAAAAACAGCAGTTCAAGCATGGTCAGTCATCAACCGAAGGTCGGCGCCCCAGTTGTTTTTTCATGGCGCGCATTTTCCAGCGCATCTGCAACCCGATCAGGCTAAAGGCCAATGCCGCAATGGCGATACCAAACACCAGCATCACCGCCAGCAGTGCCGACAGTTTCAATTCAGATTGAGCAATGAGGTAATTGACCGTTACCAGTTGATCATTCTGCGCACCGATCACCACTGTGATCAGCAAAATGGTCAATGACAACAGAACGATAAGAAAGCGCTTCAATGGCATTCCTTAAGTGCGATAACCGTCACCGGCAAAGCGGTGTTTTCCGCGGTATGATTGAGTTCCGCTACACTCTAACAAAAACGGCACCCGATTTGGAGTGCCGCTTTTTAAATATTCAGACGATTCAGTGTGTTACTCTATCGTTTACACGTTCCCTGAGCTCTTTACCCGGTTTGAAGTGTGGAACGTACTTGCCGTCCAATTTCACTGTTTCACCGGTTTTCGGGTTACGCCCAACGCGTGGGGCCCGATAGTGTAACGAGAAGCTGCCAAAACCCCGGATTTCAATACGCTCACCACGTTGCAGGGTTTGCGCCATTTGTTCCAGCATTTCCTTGATTGCAGACTCTACGTCCTTGCCAGGAATGTGCCTTGTTTTGTCCGCTAGCCGTTCAATTAATTCAGACTTGGTCATAACAACCTCTTGGTCAAACAAATCACTGGGCAGCTATCGGATGATAGCGATGCCGCCCCGAAGAGCGGCATCTAACACCTTACTCTTCGCCTTTTGCTGCTTTGAAAGCTTCAGCCATGGCGTTAGCGAAACCGGCATCATCCTGCTGGTTCACTTTGTCCATTGCTTCTTTCTCGTCAGCTTGATCTTTCGCTTTCACAGACAGGTTAACAACGCGGTTCTTGCGGTCAACACCCATCAGTTTAGCTTCCAGTACTTCACCAACACTGACAACGTCAGTTGCTTCTTCGACACGGTCGCGAGCCAGGTCAGATACGCGAACGTAACCGTCCACTTCCTCTGCCAGGTTCACAGTAACGCCTTTCGCGTCGACAGCTGTGACTGTACCAGTAACGATAGCACCTTTCTTGTTGTCTGTCAGATACTTATTGAAAGGATCTTCTTCGATTTGCTTCACGCCCAGAGAGATGCGCTCACGCTCAGGGTCGACTTGCAGTACAACGGCAGAGATTTCGTCGCCTTTCTTGTATTCACGAACTGCTTCTTCGCCAGCTTTGTTCCAGCTGATGTCAGACAGGTGAACCAGGCCGTCGATGCCGCCGTCCAGACCGATGAAGATACCGAAGTCAGTGATTGACTTGATCTTACCGGATACTTTGTCGCCTTTGCTGTGAGACTTGGCAAACTCTTCCCAAGGGTTCGCTTTACACTGCTTCAGACCCAGAGAAATACGACGACGCTCTTCGTCGATTTCCAGAACCATAACTTCAACAACGTCACCCAGGTTAACAACCTTAGATGGGTGGATGTTCTTGTTGGTCCAATCCATTTCAGAAACGTGTACCAGACCTTCAACGCCGTCTTCGATTTCTACGAAGCAACCGTAGTCAGTCAGGTTGGTGACCGCACCGTTCAGCTTAGAGCCTTCTGGGTAGCGCTCAGCAATTTCTTGCCATGGATCGTTGCCCATCTGCTTCATACCCAGAGATACGCGCTGCTTCTCTTTGTCGAACTTCAGGACTTTAACGTTGATTTCATCACCAACGTTGACGATTTCGCTCGGATGCTTAACACGCTTCCAAGCCATATCAGTGATGTGCAGCAGGCCGTCAACACCGCCCAGATCTACGAATGCACCGTAGTCGGTCAGGTTCTTAACGATACCTTTAACTTCGTGACCTTCTTCCAGGTTGGCCAGCAACTGGTCACGCTCTGCACTGCTTTCTGCTTCGATAACCGCACGACGTGATACAACCACGTTGTTACGCTTAGCATCCAGCTTGATCACTTTGAATTCTAGCTCTTTGCCTTCCAGGTGAGTGGTGTCACGTACAGGGCGTACGTCAACCAGAGAACCTGGCAAGAAAGCACGAACGGAGTTAACTTCAACCGTGAAGCCACCTTTGACTTTACCGTTGATAACACCTTTGATGGTTTCTTTCTCTTCGTAAGCTTTCTCAAGCTCAACCCATGCTTCATGACGCTTGGCTTTTTCGCGAGACAGGATAGTTTCACCGAAGCCGTCTTCAACAGCGTCAAGTGCAACGTCGACCTGGTCACCAATGGCAATCTCAAGAGAACCCTCTGCGTTTTTGAACTGATCTGCAGGGATAGCACTTTCAGATTTAAGGCCCGCGTCTACCAGAACGATGTCTTTATCGATAGAAACAACAGTACCTTTAACGATGGCACCTGGGCGAGTTTCGAGTTCTTTCAAACTCTCTTCAAATAGTTGAGCAAAATTTTCAGTCATAACTTACTTAATGATTGACATCCACATTACAGTCCCGTAAATGTGGGGTTGTGATTGTTGATCGCAGTCATCCGTGATTGCCATCTTATTACGTTTAATGGGTCAGCCTGTTACTCTGCGCTTTCGAGCTTCAGGGCAACAAACTGACTGATTTTTTCCACGACGTCATCAATGGTTAATTCAGTAGAATCAACCACATACGCATCTTCTGCCGGCACCAACGGCGCCACTTTCCGATTCGCATCGCGCTCGTCCCTAGCCTGTATGTCGGCTAAAAGGCGCGTAATGCTAACATCATGGCCCTTTTCTTTCAACTGCTTATGGCGTCTTGACGCCCTTTCCTCGGCGCTGGCGGTTAAAAATATCTTGGCCTGTGCCTGAGGGAAAACCACCGTTCCCATATCACGACCATCCGCGACCAGGCCCGGGCTGTCACGAAACGCCCGTTGACGACGTAACAAGGCTTCCCGCACGCAGGGCAATGCAGCCACCTGTGATGCAACGCTACCAATCTCCTCGGTGCGGATTGCATCGGTCACATCCTCCCCTTCGAGGATGATGCGGGTACCGCTATCGCCGGTTTCAAAACTGACATCCAGACTGGATGCCAACGGCACCAGACCCGCCTCGTCGGCCGGATCGATCTGATGGTGCAATGAGGCGATAGCCAACACGCGGTAAATTGCACCACTGTCAAGGAAATGCCATTTCAGACGGCGGGCTAATAATGTGCTCACAGTGCCTTTTCCGGCACCGCTCGGGCCGTCAATGGTGACGACGGGGGCGTTTTGCATGAGCGCTCCTGAG
This sequence comes from Fluctibacter halophilus, assembly GCF_020687825.1. Lineage (GTDB taxonomy): Bacteria > Pseudomonadota > Gammaproteobacteria > Enterobacterales > Alteromonadaceae > Fluctibacter > Fluctibacter halophilus. The sequence goes on along the minus strand of NZ_JAJEWP010000001.1, from coordinate 1,091,973 downwards.
CTCCAGCTTAAAAATCGGGCGCAATTATACGCGTTAGGGATGGTTTAGCAATGACAGTGGGGAAAAACACGCCCTGCTAAATGTTTCAGGGCGTGTCATTGAACCTGAGTTCAGACTCTGTGGGACAGGGTCGCGAAGCGTTCAAAATAGTCCGGAAAGGTTTTGGCAGTACATCCCGGATCGTTAATGGTGACACCGCACGGAGCCAGCGCCAGCAACGAAAAACACATCGCCATACGGTGGTCATTGTAGGTATCTATGTCGGCATGGCGCAGCGTGACTGGCGGCTCGACGACAATGTAATCATGGCCCTCTTCCACCGTGGCACCCACTTTGCGCAGTTCACAAGCCATCGCCGCCAGGCGGTCGGTTTCTTTTACCCGCCAGTTGTAGATGTTCGTCATCCGCGTCGTGCCCTTGGCAAATAACGCCGTGGTGGCAATGGTCATCGCTGCATCCGGAATGTGGTTCATGTCCATGTCGATACCGTGCAGCGGCGCGCCTTCTACTACGATCGCATCATCAAACCAGGTGATTTTTGCGCCCATGGCTTCAAGCGCATCGGCAAAGCGGATATCGCCCTGGATACAGGCTTTGCCAACCCCGGTCACCTTGACACGACCACCCTTGATGGCACCGGCAGCGAGGAAGTAAGACGCCGAAGAGGCATCCCCTTCCACCATGAATTGACCCGGACTGCGGTAGGTTTGGCCGCCGCGTACATGGAAAACCTGATAATCATCGTTTTGCACTTCGACACCAAACGCTTTCATGGTGTGCAGGGTAATATCGATGTAGGGCTTGGATACCAGCTCACCAACGATGCGGATCGCGCTGTCTCCGTCGAACAAAGGCGCCGCCATCAGCAATGCGGTCAGAAACTGACTCGACACCGAACCGTCAACGCTGATGTCACCCCCTTTGAGGGCGCCGCCCTGAATGTCGAGCGGTGGATATCCGTCGTTCTTCTGGTAATCGATGTGGGCACCCGCCTGACGCAGGGCATCCACCAACGCACCAATGGGGCGCTCTTCCATACGCGGCTCACCGGTTAAGGTAAACCTACCCTGGGAACAGGCCAGTGCGGCACACAGCGGACGCATCGCGGTGCCGGCATTGCCAAGAAACAGCGTTTGCGGTTCTGCAACATTAAATGCCGCGCCGTTACCGGTTACCGTACAACGGGTTTTACAGGCCGACAGCTGGTATTCCACGCCCAGCGCGCTCAGGGCATTGAGCATGTGTCGGATATCATCGCTATCCAGCAAGTTGGTCAGCTCGGTAGTGCCTTTTGCCAATGCGGCCAACAACAAGGCCCGATTGGACAAACTCTTGGAGCCGGGTACATTCACTTCGCCGTCAATACGGTCGATAGGGTCAAGGGTTAATTGCTCCATCAACCGTTCCTCCGTGCGAAGTCATGCATGAAATCCACCAGGGTCTGAACCCCTTCCAGTGGCATGGCGTTGTAGATACTGGCGCGCATACCGCCGACACTGCGGTGACCTTGTAGTGCGATCAGTCCGGCATCGTGAGCCTCGGCTAAAAAGGCATCGTCCAGTTCCGGGCGGGCCAACTGGAATGGCACGTTCATGCGTGAACGATAGTGCGGATCAACGCGGTTAACATAGAAGTCATTGCCGTCAATGGCACCATACAGGGTGTCGGCTTTTTCCTGGTTACGCGCCGCCATGGCATCTACCCCACCCTGACTTTTCAGCCACTTGAACACCAGACCGGCAAGGTACCAGGCAAAGGTCGGCGGCGTGTTGTACATGGAGTCGTGTTTGGCCAGCGTCGCATAATGCAAAATCGACGGTGTGTCAGGGCGAGCGCGATCGAGCAGATCATCACGCACAATGACCACGGACAATCCCGAAGGGCCAATGTTTTTCTGCGCGCCGGCGTAGATAACCCCATAGTCCGATACGTTGATCGGCTTGGACAAAATGTTGGATGACATGTCTGCCACCAGAGGCAGCGCCACCGACGGGGGTTCAGGGATCTCGAAGCCATCTACGGTTTCGTTGGGGCAATAATGGAAGTACGCGGCATTGTCCGGGTATTGCCACGCCTGCTCAGACGGCAAGGTAAACAGGCCATTGTGCTCACTGACGGAGGCAACTGCATGGGCCTGCACATAACGTCCGGCTTCCTGCAACGCACTTTTAGACCAGGAACCGCTGACGAGGTAGGCCGCGGCGTCTTGTTTTGTCGCCAGGTTCATGGCCACGGCCGAAAACTGGCCGCGACCACCGCCGTGGGTAAACAGGACTTTGTAATTGTCCGGCACACCCAGCAGATCTCGCAAATCACGCTCAGCCTCGGTAGCCAGGGCTACAAAGGCATCACTGCGGTGACTGATTTCCATCACCGAACAGCCCTGCCCGTTCCAATCGAGCAATTCCTGTTGCGCTTGTTGCATCACCGCTTCAGGGAGCATCGCCGGACCGGCGCAGAAATTATACACTTTCGTCATTGAAGAAATTCTCTATGAAAACAAAAAACGGGCGACCCGAAAGCCGCCCGTTCTGGCATAACGACTATGCGGGCGTTACCACCCGCGGGCGAATTATTCTGTCGTTTCGTCGCTGTCCGGCGTGGCTGTGTTTTCAGTCACGGCGTCGGCGTCTTGTGCGGGGTTTTCCCCGTCTAATTGTTCTGGCAATTCTTCGTCTTCGATTTCCTCGATACGCTGCAAGCCCACCACGTGTTCGTTCTCACCGGTACGGATCAAACGCACGCCCTGGGTGTTACGGCCTACCGTGGACACTTCGCTGACACGGGTACGTACCAGTGTGCCCATGTCGCTGATCAGCATGATTTCCTGGCCGTCATCAACCTGTACCGCACCAACGACTTTACCGTTACGCTCGGACACTTTGATTGACACCACACCTTGGGTGGCACGGCTCTTGGCCGGGTAATCAGCCAGCGGAGTTCGCTTACCGAAACCGTTTTCAGTGGCGGTCAGGATGGCTCCGTCCCCTTCCGGCACAATCAGCGACACCACTTTTTGTCCGTCTTGCAGACGGATACCACGCACACCGGTCGCTGTACGGCCCATCGGACGCAGTGACAACAATTCTTCACCGGTCTCAGGATCCCGCTTCACTTCACCGGTTTCGCTGTCACGCAGTCGCTCATTGAAACGCACCACTTTACCGGCATCAGAGAACAGCATGATGTCGCTGCTGCCGTTGGTGATTGCCACACCGATCAGCTCATCGCCGTCATTCAGGTTGACCGCAATAATACCGTTGGAGCGTGGGCGCGAGTACTGGCTCAGCGCGGTTTTCTTGACCGTGCCGTTGGCCGTGGCCATCAACACGTATTTGTCATCTTCAAACGCCTTGATCGGCAAGATCGCCGTGATGCGTTCGTTGTCTTCCAACGGCAGAATGTTCACGATCGGACGACCGCGGGCATTGCGGCTGGCAAACGGCAACTGATAGACCTTCAACCAGTACAGACGACCGCGGGTCGAGAAGCACAGAATATGGTCATGGGTGTTGGCAACCAGCAGTTTCTCGATGATGTCTTCATCTTTCATCTTGGTTGCTGACTTACCCTTACCGCCGCGACGCTGGGCTTCATAATCGGTCAGTTTCTGGTACTTCACATAGCCTTCACGGGACAATGTGACCACCACGTCTTCCTGTTCGATCAGATCCTCGATGTCGATGTCATGGCTGGCCGCAGTGATTTCAGTACGACGCTCGTCGCCATATTCTTCACGGACCTTCTCCAACTCTTCGCGGATCACTTCCATCAAACGCTCTGAACTGGCCAAAATGTGCAACAACTCGGCGATCTGTTCCAATAACTCTTTGTACTCACCTAGAATTTTTTCGTGTTCCAGGCCAGTCAGTTTGTGCAGGCGCAGATCCAGAATGGCCTGGGCTTGCTGCTCGGTCAGGTAATACTTGCCGTCACGGATACCGAATTCAGGTTCCAACCAGTCAGGACGGGCCGCGTCATCACCAGCACGGGACAACATTTCCGACACATCCCCCAGATCCCAACCGCGGGCAACCAAGGCTTGCTTAGCTTCACTGGGGCTTGGCGAGGCTTTGATCAGCTCAATCACCTCGTCGATGTTGGCCAGTGCAATCGCCAGGCCTTCAAGGATGTGGGCACGCTCACGGGCTTTTTTCAGCTCGAACACGGTACGGCGGGTAACCACTTCACGACGGTGCAGGATAAAGGCTTCCAACGCTTCTTTGAGGTTGAGCACCTTGGGCTGGCCGTTGTCCAGTGCCACCATGTTGATACCAAACACCGTCTGCAGTTGTGTCTGGGCATATAAATGGTTAAGCAATACTTCGGCAGATTCGTTACGTTTGACCTCGATAACAATGCGCATACCGTCTTTGTCAGACTCGTCACGCAGTGCCGAAATGCCTTCAATTTTCTTTTCTTTGACAAGTTCGGCAATCTTCTCAATCAGGCGCGCTTTATTGACCTGATAGGGAATTTCGTTGACCACGATGGTCTCTTTGCCGTTGTCTTCGGTTTCAATCTCTGCACGGGCACGCATGTAAATCTTACCGCGACCGGTGCGATAGGCATCATCGATGCCCTTACGACCGCTGATCATTGCGGCAGTGGGGAAATCCGGACCCGGAATATGCTCCATGATTTCTTCGATGGTCATGTCCGGGTTGTCAATCAGGGCGATACAGCCGTTGATCACTTCGGTCAGGTTGTGCGGCGGAATGTTGGTCGCCATTCCCACAGCAATACCCGATGAGCCGTTCACCAGCAGGCTGGGGACTTTGGTCGGCAGCACTTCGGGGATCATCTCCGTGCCATCGTAGTTAGGCACGAAATCGACGGTTTCTTTTTCCAGGTCAGCCAGCAGCTCGTGAGCTATCTTGGCCATGCGAACTTCGGTGTAACGCATTGCTGCAGCGCTGTCGCCATCCACCGAACCAAAGTTACCCTGGCCGTCGACCAGCATGTAGCGCATGGAGAAAGGCTGCGCCAGACGAACAATGGTGTCATACACGGCAGAGTCACCGTGAGGGTGGTATTTACCGATCACATCACCGACCACACGGGCGGATTTTTTGTACGGCTTGTTGAAGTCGTTTTTCAGTTCGTTCATCGCGAACAACACGCGACGGTGAACCGGCTTTAACCCGTCTCGAACATCCGGCAATGCCCGTCCGACGATTACGCTCATGGCGTAATCCAGGTAGGAGTTCTTTAGCTCTTCCTCAATGTTAATCGGTAATATTTCTTTGGCGAGGTCAGTCATATACAGCCTTGTCCCTAATCATTATTATTGGTGTCTTGCCAGGTCCGTGTAGTACGGACGCAGACCGGGGCAATCTACGCGCATTGGAATTGCAAGTAACGCTCGATTCTACCACCGGCAATTACAAATTTATAGCGCCTGTCGCTCATATCCTGCGCAATCAGACCGCATAACGGCTCATTTATAAACACAGGTATCTGGTCAGCACATAAATAGGCTGGTTATAATGCCCGGCAGATAAAAAGGAGTGCCCATGACCAGCCCTGTTGAATCCCCTGCCGTGAACGTCGACCCCCAAGAAATTGCCAAGTTTTCCGAACTGGCCAGCCGTTGGTGGGATCCGGCCGGAGAATTCAAACCCCTGCACGACATCAATCCGCTGCGGGTCGATTTTATCGAACAGCACAGCAGCGGCCTGCACGGTAAAAACGTGCTGGATGTTGGTTGTGGTGGCGGCATTCTCAGTGAAGCCATGGCCCGTCGCGGCGCGAACGTGACCGGCATCGATCTGGCCGATGCATCGCTGGAAGTGGCCCGCTTGCACACCCTGGAGTCTGGTGTGAAGGTGGACTATCAGGCCATCGCCGTGGAAGCCCTCGCCGAACAGCAACCCGGCCAGTTTGATGTGGTGACCTGCCTGGAAATGCTTGAGCACGTGCCAGACCCCGCTTCGGTGGTCAGGGCCTGTGCCACGCTGGTAAAACCCGGCGGTCAGGTGTTCTTCTCAACCTTAAACCGCAACGTCAAATCGTATCTGATGGCGATTGTGGGCGCCGAGTATGTACTCGGCTGGGTACCCAAAGGCACCCATCAACATGACAAATTCATCAAGCCGGCTGAGCTGATGCGCTGGATGGATGACACCGACCTGGTGTCCCGCCACGCCACCGGCCTGCATTACAACCCACTGACCCAGGGTTATTTTCTGTCGGACAAGAACCTCGACGTCAATTACCTGCTGCACGCCGAGCGCCTGGCATGAGTCAAGCCAATAAAGTAGAGGGTGTGCTGTTTGATCTGGACGGCACATTGCTCGACACCGCCGACGATCTGGGAGCAGCCCTCAACCATGTACTGGCACAGCACCAACGTCCGTTAACCGAGGCCCGTCAATACCGCCCGGTGGCCTCCGACGGGGCACTGGGGTTACTTAAAATGGGTTTTGGCAACGCATTGCCACAAGACACGGCGCCATTGCGCCAGGCCCTGCTGGATCATTATGCTGCCAATATTGCTCGCCATACCCGCTTGTTTGACGGTATGTCACAGGTACTGGCCCATCTGGATGCGCAGCAGATCCCGTGGGGGATCATCACTAACAAACCGGCGTTTCTGACCGACGCGCTGGTCCCGCAGTTTGACGAACTGTCCACTGCCCGGGTGGTATTAAGTGGTGACAGCCTGGCGCAACGTAAACCGGATCCGATGCCTTTATTACATGCCGCTGAAGTGATGAACATTGCGCCTGCTGCAACACTGTATGTGGGGGATGCGCCGCGGGACATTGAAGCCACACACCGGGCCGGTATGATCAGCGTGGCCGCCGCGTACGGATTTTTGCACGATCCGACGGATGCGCACCAATGGGGTGCACACCATGTGATCGATCGGGCAGACGCCCTGCTCGCCCTACTCCCATCGATTTAACACAACATCTAGTGCCATTTGCATTTTAATAACACTATATTTCGTGCTTTTATAACTTCGCACCTTTTAAAACGAAAAAAGTTTAAGGCCAAAAAAGGCCAATGTTTTTTCTTGCAATCAGCGATCTTTGATACTGAAAGCCCCTGTTAGGTGAGGAGCCACTAACCGACCACATGGTCAGGTTCCAAGTGCCCAATAAACCACCAGATATTGGGTTGATTTAAAAGAAAAACCTCACTATCTTGTGTTCATCGAGCAACGCCAACACAAGCCACGGAAGCTGTCACCGGGATGACTTGGTTTTGCCGGGATGAAAGGCGGATAGTCCCCTTTCAGTACTGCGCTAACACATAAAAAAAAAACGGCATACTCTTCATGAACAACAATCTACTCGTGACCAAACGCTCCGGTGAGCGGGAACCCATCGATCTGGACAAAATCCACAAAGTCATTACCTGGGCGGCCAAAGGCCTGAAAAACGTCTCGGTATCTCAGGTTGAGATCAAGGCGCACATCCAGTTTTATGACGGGATCAAAACCTCGGAAATTCACGAAACGCTGATCAAATCGGCAGCGGATCTGATCTCCACCGACAGTCCGGATTACCAGTATCTGGCGGCCCGTCTGGCGATCTTCCACCTGCGTAAGCGCGCCTACAACCAGTTTGAGCCGCCCGCGCTGTTTGATCATGTGAGCAAAATGGTCGAGATGCAGAAATACGACCATCACTTGCTGGAAGATTACACCCAGTCCGAATTCGAACAAATGGATTCGTACCTGGATCACTGGCGCGACATGAATTTCAGCTACGCAGCGGTAAAACAGCTGGAAGGCAAATACCTGGTGCAGAACCGTGTCACCGGTGAAGTGTATGAGTCAGCCCAGTTCCTGTATATCCTGGTCGCTGCCTGCCTGTTTGCCAACTACCCGAAAGAAACGCGTATGGATTACATCAAGCGTTTCTACGATGCCGTTTCTACCTTTAAGTTGTCGTTGCCGACACCGATCATGTCCGGCGTGCGTACCCCAACCCGTCAGTTCAGCTCCTGCGTACTGATCGAAACCGGTGACAGCCTGGATTCTATCAATGCCACTGCCAGTGCGATCGTGAAATACGTCAGCCAGCGCGCCGGTATCGGTGTGAATGCCGGCCGCATTCGTGCACTGGGTAGTCCGATCCGCGGTGGAGAAGCGTTCCACACCGGTTGTATCCCGTTTTACAAGTATTTCCAGACTGCCGTGAAAAGCTGCTCTCAGGGCGGTGTTCGTGGCGGCGCAGCCACCCTGTTCTACCCCTTGTGGCACCTGGAAGTCGAATCCCTGTTGGTATTGAAGAACAACCGCGGTGTTGAAGAGAACCGCGTTCGTCACCTGGATTACGGTGTGCAGTTCAACAAACTGATGTACCAGCGCCTGATCAAAGACGAAAACATTACCCTGTTCAGCCCCTCTGACGTGCCGGGACTGTACGATGCGTTCTTCGCCGATCAGGAGAAGTTTGAAGAGCTGTATGTCAAATACGAGCAAGACGACAGCATTCGCAAGAAAACCCTGCGTGCCATCGACCTGTTCAGCCTGTTCATGCAGGAGCGCGCCAGTACCGGCCGTATCTACCTGCAGAACGTCGATCACTGTAATACACACAGCCCGTTCGACCCGAAAGTGGCGCCGGTACGCCAGAGCAACCTGTGTCTGGAAATCGCCCTGCCCACCAAGCCGCTGGAGCAGGTGGATGACGAAAACGGTGAAATTGCCCTGTGTACCCTGTCGGCCTTTAACCTCGGCGCGATTGAAAACCTGGATGAATTCGAAGAGCTGTCTGAACTTGCCGTGCGCGCGTTGGACAGCCTGCTGGATTACCAGGACTACCCGGTACCGGCGGCGTACAACGCCACCATGGGTCGTCGTACCCTGGGTGTGGGCGTGATCAACTGTGCCTACTACCTGGCCAAGAACGGCGTTAAATACTCCGATGGCAGTGCCAATGGCCTGATCCACCGCACGTTTGAAGCGATGCAGTATTACCTGCTAAAAGCCTCTAACGAGTTGGCCAAAGAGAAAGGTGCATGTCCGAAGTTTAACGAGACTACCTACTCTCAGGGCATCATGCCCATCGACTCGTACAAAAAAGATCTCGACGCCATCTGCAACGAGCCGCTGCAATACGACTGGGACAGCCTGCGTGCCTCCATCAAGGAGCACGGTTTGCGTAACTCCACGTTGTCTGCACTGATGCCGTCAGAAACGTCCTCACAGATCTCCAATGCCACCAATGGCATTGAGCCGCCTCGTGGCCACATCAGTATCAAGTCGAGTAAAGACGGCGTGCTGAAACAGGTGGTACCGGAGTACGAGCGCCTGAAAGAACAATACGAGCTGCTGTGGGATATCCCGTCCAACGACGGTTACCTGCAACTGGTGGCGATCATGCAAAAATTCATCGATCAGACCATCTCAGCCAACACCAACTACGATCCGAGCAAGTACGACGGCGGCAAGGTGCCGATGAAGCTCTTGCTCAAAGACCTGTTGACCGCCTACAAACTGGGTGTGAAGACCATGTACTATCACAATACCCGTGACGGCAACAAAGACGAAAGCACCCAGGCCGTGAAGCGCGCCGAATCCAAGCCCCTGGCACAAGAAGCCGTGGTCGAGGAAGATGACGATTGCGCCGGCGGTGCGTGCAAAATCTAAGCGTATGCCGGCAAGCTTCCTTGCCGGCGTTTTTTATTGCGTTGACGTAGATACCCATACCCATGAAATACACCACGTTTAATCAACAAGCGACTAACCCGTTGGCCGAACCCATGTTCTTCGGTAATCCGGTGAACGTAGCCCGTTACGACCAACAGAAACACGACATTTTTGAGCGTCTGATCGAAAAGCAAATCAGCTTTTTCTGGCGCCCGGAAGAAGTGGATGTGAGCAAGGACCGCCTGGACTTCCAGGCCCTGAGTGACTCTGAAAAACACATTTTCATTTCCAACCTGAAGTACCAGACCCTGCTCGACTCGGTCCAGGGCCGCAGCCCCAACATTGCGTTCCTGCCTATCGTGTCACTGCCGGAGCTGGAAACCTGGATTGAGACCTGGTCATTCTTTGAGACCATTCACTCCCGCTCCTACACCCACATTCTGCGTAACCTGTTTACCGATCCAAGCCCGGTGTTTGACGACATTGTGGTCAACAAACAGATCAAAGAGCGGGCCGGTGATATCAGCCGTTATTACGATGAGCTGATTTTCCTGACCCAGCTGTGGCAGACCCAGGGCGAAGGTGCCCACACGGTCGATGGTCACACCTACATCGTTAACCAGCGTGAGCTAAAGAAAAAGCTCTATCTGTGCATGAACTCGGTGAACGCGCTGGAAGCGATCCGTTTCTACGTATCGTTTGCCTGTACCTTCGCGTTTGCCGAGCGCAAGCTGATGGAAGGCAACTCCAAGATCATCCGCCTGATCGCCCGCGACGAGAACCTGCACCTCAGCTCCACCCAGCACATCCTGAACCTGTGGGCCCGCGGCAAGGACGATCCGGAAATGGCCGAGATTGCCGAAGAGTTGCGTGACGAAGCCACCCAAATCTTCATGACCGCCGTAGAGCAGGAAAAGCAATGGGCAGCATACCTGTTTGAACAGGGTTCGATGATCGGCCTGAACCGCGACATCCTGTGTCAGTATGTCGAGTACATCGCCAACCAGCGCATGGCGGCGATTGGTCTTGAGCCGGCCTTTGATGTGAACGAGAACCCCCTGCCGTGGATGAACAGTTACCTGAACTCCGACAACGTGCAGGTAGCACCACAGGAATCTGAAATCAGCTCTTACCTGGTCGGTCAGATTGACTCTGAAGTCAGCGCCAATGACTTTGGCGACTTTGACGACCTGTAAGCCATAACAGCATGTCAGGGGATGACAACCGGATCATGATTGAGGTGATTGATCATGATCCGGTGCCCAGTCTGGACGACAAAACGGTGCTGGAAAGCCTCGAAGCGGCCGGCATCAACCTGCAATACCATTGCCGCGACGGCTTCTGCGGCGCCTGCCGCACCAAACTCCTCGACGGCGACGTCGACTACACCACCGATCCCCTCGCCTTCATCGACGACGACGAAATCCTGCCCTGCTGCTGCAAGGCAAAAACCAGCTTAAAGCTGAAGGCTGGGTTGTAGGTGCTCATTGACTGGGTGTAGTTTCCCAGCAATGAGCGCAAGGTGAGTTCAGCTGTCTGACTACGCTTACAAGTAACTACAAATTTCATCTGGCCCTGCGATTAGCGCAAGGGTAAGCCGCGGTGAGCAAAGCGAGAGAGCCGTAATAGGTAATTACGGCGAAAGCGGCGCACGACACATCGTGGACGATGTGGCTGGAACCAAGCCACAGGGATGTGTTGTTACTGCACCAGATTCAGGGCTCCGGTCTTCGAAGAAGACGGCGAGCAATAGGTAATTGCTCGGCGAGGAACGAACGACGGCACAGGAAGTGCCGGCTGGGCGAAACACCATGGACGGGTTCAACTCAGATTTTCAGGCCGATTACAGTAAAAGATAAAACCTTTACCGGTTAGCAAAGCGAGAGAGCCGTAATAGGTAATTACGGCGAAAGCGGCGCACGACACATCGTGGGTAAGAGACGTCCCGAAATGGCGAGGGCGCGCAGCCATTTCAGTCTCGCACGCCCGACCAACGGACGGTCGGGCTGGGTGCGTTACCAGGGATGGGTTCAGTGTGTGTTTCTGCTGATACATAGAAGAAATGCCACTTATGTCCTGTAAATGGCTGGAACCAAGCCACAGGGATGTGTTGTTACTACACCAGATTAAGGGCTCCGGTCTTCGAAGAAGACGACGAGCAATAGGTAATTGCTCGGCGAGGAACGAACGACGGCACAGGAAGTGCCGGCTGGTCGAAACACCATGGACGGGTTTAACTCACATTTTCAGGCCGAATACAGTAAAAGATAAAACCTTTACCGGTGAGCAAAGCGAAAGAGCCGTAATAGGTAATTACGGCGAACGCGGCGCACGACACATCGTGGGTAAGAGACGTCCCGAAATGGTGAGGGCGAGCAGCCATTTCAGTCTCGCACGCCCGACCAACGGACGGTCGAGTTGAGTGCCGATCATTATGGACGTGTTTGCACTGTAGCGTTCAAACCGACTAACTATTTATCCAGCAATGACAACAAAGTGAGTCAGACTGTCTGGACTAGAAATAAGAAACCTAGTATTCAGATGTTTAACGCGAGCTACGTGCCAGTAGTGGACGCTGGTTAACGCAAAAGTGAATGGCAGACTATTAACGCCTTGCTAAGCGGCGAAAAACAGTTGGCAATAATTAGCGAGGAACGAGAAAAAGCCAACTGTTTTGTCCGTTTTAGCAACTTGTTAACTTTCATTATTTTAGGTATTTGGTTCTCTCGCCTTCGAGTTTTCTCCAATACTTCCACATATCATATTCCAATTGAATATCCTTAGGTATTCCGGCTCCTACAGACAAAATTGTCTTAATAGCATCAACAGCGTTTATTTCTGAACTAGTATCTGGGGAAGATATAGAACCTGTAATGACCTTAACCACATTACCTTTTACTAAAGAAATAGATTTTTCTTGCATGATAGCAATGCTCTCACGCCAGTGCTGCTTTAGCTTTTTGTAGTAATCTGATTCGTTAGTCCCTTGTGTTTCATCCAGAGAAGTTAAACTTCTTTTAAATTTATAATTACTTCTCAATTTAAAAAGATTTTCATATGTTAAGCTTCCTAACTTCCCATGTATTGAAAACCCTTCTTTCCCTATTGATTTAGATACACGTCTAGCGGCATTTTCAAATTTTCCATTGCTAGGCACATGAATATCACTCAATATACAACCAGACCCAAAAGAGTTAGCAAAGGATAAATGATGATAATGTCTTAATGGCTTCATCAAATTAATCCTATATTCTTCTGGGCTGATAATGAATTTTTCACCCACAAGCTCTAACTGCTTTTCTCGATTCTGAAGAAGCGACCTCGACAACCTTCCATCATTATTGCTCTCATTAATATAACTGAGCTTTTCCAAAACTCTTTTATCTATTTCGTATACTGGATTGTTAATTAACTGATCTGCAACTCGAAAACCGAAATCAAATTTGTATGTGGGTTCTTCTGTTCTTAATTTGCAACTGGAAAGAGCCTCAAAAACCTTATCCAAATTTATTTTATTTTCAAGGCGGTTATATTTTATGAATTTCTCACGATAAATACTGGCATCACGTATTTTAGTCAGCTCATTTACATGATTGTCTTGACAAACTATATTTGGATGGGCGTGGACATTTCGTGATTCAGCACCTTGACTACCTCCTATCCATAGAAGAAATTGATGCTCCCATGCAGATTTACTATCAAGTTTTTCACCCTCTGTTTCATCAGTAGCAATTACAAATAGATCTGATATGCATTTGAAGAAAAAATCACTTTCTGAATTATTCCCAACTCGATTTTCAATTAACTTTTGAAATCCTGGATTGTCAAAAATATAACCTCTTGGCATAACTAATCGTTTTTGCGTTAATAGTGCAAGCTTGAGATTAAACTCTAACACATCCCTATAATTTTCAGGCTCTCCACACCATTGCCAAGGTCGTCCATCTGGATCAGCATAACCTGGAAAAAATTCTCTATTTAAACTATCCATATTACCCAAACTCCTTGAACGTTAACAATTTAATAGTGCCCAATTTTCACGCTTTTCTACCGCAAGCTTGCGCGTTTATGTCCTCTGACCATTGATATCGGGTTTCTGTAACGCTTGCCAGTGCTGAGATACAACAAGCATTGCAGATGACGCCCAGAACGAAAACGACCTGTTTGTTCGTTTTCCTGAATATTGGAGCGATGTCAGTTTCAACGTAAGAGAAAAGCCACTTTAGATCGCATGTGATAATGTCCTTATTTTCGGATAATGTTATGAAGCAACAAATTACATCCAGGGTAAATTTTTAACACGTTACTCCCGCTACATCAATAACACAGATCTCAGACATCAACCGAAGGCGTGAGCCCCAAAACCTCTTCTGCGAAAACAAACCTAACCTCCTTAACTCAATAATCTTCCATTGATTCATATACTTGGAACTTGAAAAGTTAGACTCATGGTCTAGCCTTTAAAGTTCAGGGTATTGTCCTATCCCAACAGTGCGAGGCTTGAGAATAGATTTCCAAGGCTTGAAGGTACTTAATTGGGCGGTTAAGACGTTGTCATTATTTGGCCAGGATTGTTTATATGGTAAAGCTCAGTGCAAAGACCGACACACAACATGAGTATGAACAACAAAGATTACATGCCCTCAACGAAACAGGGATTTTGGACTCCCCACCTGAACAAGAATTCGATGCCGTTACCGACGCGCTTGCCAAAGCCATAAACGTTCCTATCTGCCTGGTGTCAATCGTCGATGAAAAGAGACAATGGTTTAAGAGTCGCAAGGGGCTCGACGTTTGTGAGACCGATCGTGACATTTCTTTTTGTACCCACGCACTGAATGAAAGTTCGGATTTGCTTGTTGTCAACGATGCGCTGAGCGATCCCCGCTTTAAAGACGGTCCGTTGGTCCTCGGTCCTCCACACATACGCGCCTATGCAGGTAAGGTGCTGCGATCTGCAGATAAGTACCCTCTCGGTACTCTCTGTGTCATCGATACCAAAACGCGTGTATTTACAGACAACGAACTGGCATTAATCTCGCTGTTTGCTGAGCTAGTTGAACAGCGTATTTTCCTGCGTCAACACCGCTTAAAGGGGGATCGCTGGCTTAGTTATTTGGACGATGTTTACAGTGATGATCCCATGTCGTTTTCAGCGTTCAAACGCAGGCTCGAGCAAGGCATTCAGTCAGACCAGATTAAATCCATCATTGTCGGCTCTATTGATTTACCCAAAATTAAGACGGTTGCACGCAATTTTGGGCAAGATGTGGCGAATGAGTGCCTTGCTGAAATAAAACGCAGACTTACGATGACACTAGCAACCAAAGAGCACCTGATTGCTCGCTGTGACGTCAATAAGTATGTTTTTGCAGTGATAAGTGATGCTTCAAAACACAACCTATTCCGGTTAAGTGAGGATATTGAAGAAAACATTGGCACCCGCATACAGACTGGCTCAAGCACGGTGTTCACGCCAATTAAAATCGGCCTTACTAGCTCAGAAATGAACCAATGCGATGACAAGATACTTGATGATTTGGTGGAAAACTCCCGTATTGCATTGGACTTGATCGTGGAAAATGAACCGGGAGTGCATTTTTCACTTTTTACTGACAAGATGAGACCGCTACATGAGCGTATGTCACACATTGTCAATAAACTACCGAACGCACTCCAGCGGGATCTGATTCAAGTTCATTATCAACCCAAAGTCAGACTTGATGACTACCGTATAGTCGGAGCCGAAGCGCTTATTCGCTGGTTTGACGACAAGATTGGCTATATTTCTCCACTGGAAATACTCGATGCAGCAAGCTCATTGGAGTTGACAAAAAAACTGGACATGTACGTGATTGAGAAAGTCGCCGCCCAGTACCACCGTTGGCTTGAGAAACAGATAGAAGCCCCCAAGCTGAGCCTCAATATCACCGAAACCACCTTACTGGCACCGCAAACCGTTGAACAAGTTGCCAGTATCCTTGGCCAATATGAAGAGAGAATGATTCTTGAGTTTGAGATCCTCGAAGATTCCTTTCTTGAAGACTGTGACTTTGTTATCAAACGCATGGAAGCACTGGCCAGATTGGGCATTCACTTTTCTCTGGATGATTTCGGCACTGGATACTCTTCCCTAGCGCAACTAACCAAAATCCCGATCAAAACACTTAAAATCGACAAATCCTTTATCCGCAACATGATAGGAGACGTCAGGCAAAGTGTGCTTGCCCACCACATCATCCAAGTAGGTCACTCACAAGGACTCGAAGTGGTCGCCGAGGGCGTCGAAACCTATATTGAACAAGTGGTGCTGAAGTCCTTTGGTTGCGATGTGGTACAAGGCTACTACTTCGCCAAACCTCTACCCCATCACGAACTTGAGGCGCTGTTACTCAAGAACGACGGGTATGTGTGTCCAAATGAAGAAAAAAACTAAATGTCACTTGGCTGACATTTTTTACACAATAACCGTTCCATCACATGAAACAGTACAATGCTTAAACTTCACTTATCGTTAAAACAACAAAGCACTCTGACCGCAGCCATCGCATGTGCAGCACCTGTGATCATTTTAATCATCAGTATTTACCGCATGGATGCGATGGCAGACAAACTGAAAATAGTCAAAGATCGAGCAATGCCTAAAATGGAACGTGTCAGTCAACTGCAATCACTCGGCGCTGAACTTCCCAACACGGTCCGCGCATTATTACTCAGTACTTCGACACAAAGGACCAACAAACTGTCAGATACTCTGGGCAGTGTACAAAAGGCATTGAATAGTAATATGGATATCCTCTCTGGCTTGCTCATTGACGAGGAACAACAAAAATACCGCGAGGTTAAACAACACTGGCAAAGCATTGAGTCTGATATCAAACAATTTAAAACGTTGTATGACAGCAAAGACATCAATGCTGCTCGACAATTTTTACTAAAGGAATTAGAGCCAAAGTTTGAAAGCTTTCAGCGCTCGCTTGGCGAGATATCAGCACAGACAGCTCAGCGCTCCAATGGATTTGTCATGGAAGCAGTGTCCAATTATGAAACAGCACGGGCCAGTACTCTGCTTATTGCGGTTGTATTTATCGTTGCAGTGTCTTTCCTCAGTTACCTGATGTCAAAGCGCCTGAATGCCGGTATAAAAGAGCTGCTATCGTTTACTGCACCACTAAGCGACGGGGATTTAACCAGTCGCATCAGTACCAATACGGATGATGAGTTTGGCCAGATTGCCACGGGTATCAATGCAGCCCTTGCTAAACTGGAACAGCTTTTAGCCAATGTCTATCGCTCCATCGATCAATTAACGACCATGTCAATCAAATTACAGGACCTTTCTTCAAACACAAACGAGGCGGTTACTGAGCAAAAGGCTGGTATTGAACAAGTCGCTACCGCCATGACGGAAATGAATGCATCCTTTAGTGAAGTGGCGAAAACCACCCAGGATACAGCAGATAAATCAAATCTGGCCGCACATGAGTCAGATGAAGGCAAAGAAATGCTACAAACCACAATTGCCTCAATCGAGCAATTGGTTAGTAGCGTTAAAAGTGCCAATGACAGAATAAACACCGTGGAAGAGGAAGCGAAAAACATTGATCATGTGCTCAATGTGATACGCAATGTGGCGGAACAAACTAATCTGCTAGCCCTAAACGCAGCCATTGAAGCTGCGCGAGCTGGAGAAGCGGGTCGAGGCTTTGCTGTCGTAGCTGATGAAGTCAGAACACTCGCTCAGCGCACACACACATCGGCGGTTGAGATACAAACCATGACCGAGACACTCAGCAACCTTATCGTCGAAGCAGGAAAAGAATCAGATATTAGCTTTGAACAAGCACAAAACGCCGTAGAAAAGGCCACCAGTACCGAAGATAAGCTGGAGAAGATCCTTGAAATCATTGCCGAGATCAATGATCGCATGGCAAGTATTGCTTCCGCTACAGAGGAGCAACACTCGGTATCCGATGATGTCTCGAAAAATATCAACCAGATTTCAGAGTATGCCAACAAATCCCTTGAAGTATCTGAAAACAGCTCAGAAGAAAGCCAGAGCCTGGCCCGACTCGCAGAAGAGCTGCGTCAGGAAATTCAGACATTAAAATTCAGCAGCTAGGTGCAGAAAGTCAAATAAGCTCGAAAGTTTGCCTGTAAGTACAAAAGAGCACTACGTTTGGGGACAACTGACGTACGTTTGTACCTATATGGCTCTATGGCACCAAGGTGTTATCGTTCACCACTATCGCGAACGCGACGCACCCTCGCCTTTTTCAACACATCAATCACTTCGGCATTATTGTTCAGCATCGCCAGTTCGATCAGGTAGTCTTTCTGCAGCGGGTCGAGGGCTTGGTCAGCAATCAGTTCTTTGACCCGCGCGGCTTCGCCATCGACGATGGCTGCCTGCAGGCCTTCCATATTGGCGATGGGGTTGTTCTCAGCATCCCGGGTGGCATCAGATTTGGTCATAAAACCTCCGTATGTTGAATTGCACACTCAGGGTAGATCTCCCCCTCACCCTTTTCCACCCTTTCGGGTAAACGGCGCTGCTTATCGCGCCGTGAGATCCGGGTAATGGTCCACCGCAAAGCTGTACACCACTTTGGTCATAAACAGCGCACTGACGAGGAAAACACCCGGAGGGAGTGCCAACACGGTGATCAGTACCAAGCCAACGCACCACAGCAAGGCGCCGCAAAAGCGCTGCCGTTGACTACCGTGCAGCGCATTAACGAGTGCGGCTGCGACCATGGTGTAGCCCCACACCGTCAGTACACCCTGCCATGGCAGTTCAAGCAACCAGGCGATTGCCAACAGGTGTACATGAACGGCAATAAATATCCTGCGGTTTTTGGGCCGGGCGGCATAAAAAGCATTGGTACCGCGGGTGAAATTGGCCACACAGCCGGCCAGCACGTCGGCAATCAGCAGCAAGGCCAGCCACCCTTGCCAGCTTTGCAGCGGTATTGGCATCAGATGGTAGATGACTAGAGTGCCGACAACGGCAAACAACAGCGTCGCCGTGACGTCAAACACGGTTTGCTGTTCGCCAAACACGTCGTGAAAAAACGGATGTACCTTAACGGTCATGATGATGCGTCCCTGTGATGATGTCCTTGTCGCAGACTGTTATACCAGAGCAGACACAAAAAAGCCGCCCGAAGGCGGCTTTTTAAATAACGTCCCTATCGAACCAAGGCTTAGAACTCGCCGACCAGGGTCAGGCGGGCATTGACCGGTGCACCAACGGTAACCTGATGGCTTGAGTGGGCATTCGGGTAATAGTCCTTGTCGAACAGGTTCTCGATGTTTAGCTGTACACGCAGGCTGTCGGAAATGTCGTAATACGCCGACGCATCCACACGGGTGTAGCTGGGCAGAACCTTGGTATTGCCGTTATCAATGAAGCTCTCGTCCTGGTAGGTTGCGCCCAGACCGAAGGCAATGCTGTCACTCAGGTAATACATGCTCCACACCGAGAAGGTGTTTTCAGGCAGTTCACGTGGTGTCTGGCCAGTGGGGCCGCTACGGTCAACGATTTCGCCGTCCAGGTAGCTGTAGTTGGCATTGATCGACCAGTCATCGTTGATAAAGCCTTTGATCTGCATCTCGAAACCGGAGATTTCGGTGTCAATCACATCCAGGGTGGACGGGTCGGCATCGGCCACCTGCGGAGAGCTTTGCTTGTTTTCAAAGGCCGCCGCGGTGAAGCTCATGGCATCGTTGAAATCCCACTTCAGACCGATTTCACGGTTACTGTAGGTGTCAGGGTCCAGTTTGTCCTTGTCACCGTTGATGTCGGTGTACTGTTCACCACTGCGCGGCAGGAATGACTCGCTGTAGCTGGCGTACAGGGAAATGTTTTCCTGTGGTTTGTAGATAAGGCCGGCACGGGGGCTGACTTCTTCATCGCTGCGGCTACGGGTTTCCAGTACATCCGGGTGTGCGTTAAACACATCAATGTCAAAACGGTCGAAGCGTGCGCCAATCACCACGTCCAGGTGCTCAGACAGGCTGATTTCGTCCTGCAGATAGGCGGATGTTACCGTCAGATCCACACGGGTATCGTCGTTCAGATCGGTAAACGCAGTGGTCACCGTGACGCCATCGGCATTGGTGCCGGTAAAACCACGGAAGTCCAGCGGGCGGGTCACAGAGAACCACTCGTTATCATCGTCAGTGGAATCAAACACCGGGTTATAGCGGTTCTGATCTGAATCGGTGCTGATGTATTCACCGCCGAAGATCAGGGTGTGCTCGACACTGCCGGTGGTAAACTCGGCTATCAGGTTACCGGACAGGATGGTATTGTCGCGTACGGTTGTATCGATATACCCGTCCAGTTCCACGGCATTGGCGCTGGCATCGTAGTTACTGGCGTAGAAGTTGGAGTACACCTTGTCATAGTCACCGTACTGGGCGCTGAAGTTACCCTTGATGTTGTCGCTGAAGCGGTGCTGTAATGCTGCGCGGAACACGTGGGCTTCCAGCTCGGTGAAGTTATTCTCAGGGTCACCGAACACGATGTTTTTCAAAACTTCTGCCGGGCGGCCGTCAACGGTGGGGATACCACGGTCGATGAAACGCTCGTGATTGGCGTACTCGTAGGACAGATCCAAAATGGTTTCCGGCGCCAGCACGATACGTGCAGTCGGGTTAAAGCCATAACGCTCACCGTCGAAGAAATCGCGATGATTGTCCAGGCTCTCGACCATGGCATTGATACGCACTGCGGCGTTATCACTGGTAGTGAAATTGGTGTCTACCGAACCGCTGGCACCGCCAAAGGATGTCAGTGACGCCTGATAACCGGTGAACTCCTGGCCAATCGCGGCTTTTTTGGAGACCCGGTTCAGAATACCGCCAGTCCCCCCACGGCCGAACAACAAGGCATTCGGGCCACGCAGGATTTCAACCTGCTCAACGTTGTACAACGAACGGTAGTACTGTACGTCATCGCGGTTGCCATCGATGTAAAAGTCGGCAGTAGAGCGGTTTCCGCGGAACACCACGGCATCACGGTGCCCTTCCCCCTGGGTGGTGTTGACACCGGGCGTGTAGTCGATGATGTCAGCGATGCTGTCCATGCCGCGTGCAGTGATCTGCTCGGCACTGATGATCGACAAACTCTGGGGTACATCGATGATCGGCGTTGGGGTTTTGACCGAGTTAGACTCGTTAATTGACAGGTATTGCCCTTCTACCACCAAACGTTCGATGTTTTCTGCTTGGGCCAGGGTGCTGACATTTGCCATGATCATGGCGGCTGCAATAGAGGTCACTTTAAACTTCAACGCGTTAATCTCCGTGTATGCGATTGTTTTATACAGTGATTTGACGGCCGGGACTGCAGTAAAACTGTGGGTTTATCACTGCTTAGCGGCGTACTTCTTCGTCACTGCCAAATTTGATGGTGCGTATGGTAATACGAATACTTCCTATTTGCACGTCGATTGACACTATTAATGCGAAAAAATATGTTTCGCCTTCATTGACTTGCCACTTACGCCTCGCTGAGCCCACCTGACTTGACGATATCCTTTCCCTTGACTGTACTGATCAACATCGGGTGGCGGCACGCAGGTTCGCCAGTAAACATTGGGAGAACGTCCATGGCGACTCGTATTCTAAAAATTGTCCTGGTGGTCTTTGTCGGGCTGCAGGGTTGGCTGTATGTGGCCGGCAATCTGACCAATTGGGACGCCGGACGGGCGGCGGTAGGTTACGTGCTCAGCATGCAGGAACATGCCGTGTACACAAACCCCATCTTTCCCCCTGTGACTGACCCTACCCTGGTCACGCTGGCTTTTCTGCTGATCATCAGCGGTGAGTTTCTGGTCGGGGTATTGTCGTTTAAGGGCGCCTGGGATCTGTGGCAAGCCCGTCGCAGCAGCGCAAACGATTTTGATCGCGCCAAAACCTTCGCCCTGCTCGGCCCTGGCATGGCGATGGTGGTGTGGTTTGGCGGCTTCGTGGTCATTGGTGGCGCCCTGTTTCAGATGTGGCAAACCCAGATCGGCGACGGCTCGTTCGACGGCGCCTTCATTTACGGCGGGATCAGCGCATTCGTGCTGTTATTTGTGAATATGCCTGAGCGGGAACTTGGCTGAGTATCAGGCATCGCCTAATTGTCGCGTTTGATGCGAAAATCCAGAAAGTGGGTAGAGCATGAAATACAGGGATCGTAGTTGCGGATCACCTGTTCACAAAAATGCTTCAGTTCAAGGTCTGATTTATCCAGCCCGAATGCCATCACCGCCTGTTTCAAATCCTGTTCGATACGGGCCTGATTCTGACTGGTGGGAGGAATGATGGTGCAGTTTGCCACTGTGCCATCGTCTTCTAAGGTGTAATGATGATAGATCAGTCCCCGGGGCGCTTCGGTGGCGAAACAGCAAGTGCCTGCCCGTACCTGATAGTCAACGTTGGCCGGACCTTCAGGACATCCTTCCTTGAGTATGTCACGGGCAGCATTCAACGCCCACACACACTCCAGTGCCCGCGCGCGCAGGCTGTCAAACATGTTCTGACTTGGAAAGTGAAGACCCAACTGCTCGGCCCGCTGACGCACAGACGCTGGCAGACGGTGATAATTCAGGTTGATCCGCGCCAGCGGCCCTACCAGGTAATCTTTACCGTCAAGCAACGAATAGAACGCGGTGGAGTGACTGACCTGATGCTCCTTGAAACGCTGAGGATACTCATCCACCGGCATCGACAACCCGCTGCTGGTGATGATATCGCCACCATTGATGGGATAATCCTCAAGGCCTTGCAGACTCACCGCCACAAAGTCATGACTGAAATCAGGCACCGACTGCTCAGCACACCATTGCAACAGTTGATCGGCTGCGATGATGGCAGCATCTACTTGCACACAGGCATTGTCCCATGCATTTTGCGTCGGCAGTCGACTGAAACCGCCAACCTGCAGTCCTACCGGGTGCACAGAACGTCCACCCAACAGGCGCATTAAGGTGTTACCGGCTTCCTGAATTTGCATGCCACGCTTTAATAAATCGCCATGACTGTCGGCCAGTTGCAAAGCACTGTCGACACCAAACACGTCCGGCATGGCGAGAAAGTGAATGTGCAACGAATGACTTTGCAACCATTCCCCCAGGTTCATCAATTTGCGCAAGCGCACCAGATGGGCCGGCAACTCAACCTCAAACAGCCGCTCAAAGGCCAGGATCGACGTTAACTGATAGGCCATCGGACAGATCCCGCAAATGCGGGCGCTCAAATCCGGCACCTCAACGTAAGACTTGCCCTGCAAAAACCGTTCAAACAACCGTGGCGGCTCAAAGATCTTCAGGTGCAGGGTATCGATACGGTCGCCTTTGGCAGACAACGCCAATGCCCCTTCCCCTTCGACACGGGTAATGAACGGCACCTTGAGGTTTATTTTGCGCCCTTCGCTCATTCGATTTCCTTGACAATCAGTTGCTGCCAGCGCTTGATCTGGGCCTGATGGCTGGGTGTATGGCTGTGAATGCCGGCGAAGCGCTGAACGATTTCCTCGGGCTGCAAGCCAAGGCCGGCAAATCGATTGGCCAGACTGTCGCCATTGGGTTGCTCCGAAGGGCCAAAACAGCCGTAACAGCCGCGCCCGAAGGACGGACATAGCGCTCCGCACCCGGTACGTACCACCGGTCCCATGCAGGGTTCCTGCCGGGTCACCATGACACACACCTGCTGCGCACGTTTGCACGCCATACAGACTTTCTCGGCATCGTCTTTGGGCAACACGCCACGGCTTAACTGCAGGATAAGCTGATCCAACTGGGCCTGGGTCACCGGGCAGCCCCACAGTTCAAAATCCACTTTGACGTGCTCTGCCACTGGCGTTGAGTCGGCCAGTGTATCGATAAAATCCGGTCGCGCGTAAACGGCCCGCTTCCACACATCCACATTGGCCATGTTGCGCAGCGCCTGCACACCGCCACTGGTGGCGCAAGCGCCCATGGTGACAAGATACCGGCAATGGGCTCGGACCTGTTTCAGCCGTTCCAAATCGTCTTTGGTGGTCACACTGCCCTCAACCAGGGCCAGGTCGACCGGCGTGTTCGGATCGTACAGTCCCGCCTCGATAAAGTGCACGAAGGTCACTTTCTCCATCAACGACAATAGCGCCGGCCCCTGGTTCAGAAACGCCAGCTGACAGCCGGAACAAGACGTGAGTTTATGCACCGCCACCGTTAATGCCATGTCAGAACCCCTTTACGCCCAGCCAGGGCTTTACATCAGGATAGCAAAACACCGGCCCATCCCGGCACACGAAATACGGCCCCAGTTGACAGTGGCCACACAGACCCTGCCCACACTGAAAATTGCGTTCCATACTGAGGTAGATATCGCCATCGGCGACCTGGCGCTGCTTTAAATACGGGATGGCCGAAAGCATCATGATTTCAGGCCCGCAGATCATTACCGCACAGTGGGACGGATCAAACTCAGCAAACGCCAATAATTCCGTCACCATGCCGAGGCGCCAGTGATACTTGCGCTTTTGTTCCTCACTGGCCGCTAACAGCACCTGACAATCGCCCATGTCCCGCCAGGCATCATATTTGGCCTGCCAGAGTAAATCCTGATGGTGTTTAACCCCCTGCAGGATCACAATACGCCGGTAGCGGTTGCGATGGGTAACGGCATGATTGATCGCCGCAACCACCGGCGCACAGCCCAAACCGGCGGTGATAAACACCAGGTCGCGACCTTCAAAGCGGGCCAGCGGCCAACCATTACCGAAGGGTCCCCGTAGCCCCAAAGTACTGCCCTCAGGCAAGGCCAGCATCGCATCCGATACCCGCCCGACCCCTCTAACGGTGTGCAGCAGACAATCGTCCTGCCAGCCCATGATCGAAATCGGGATCTCGCCAATACCGGGAATGGCCAGCATGTTGAACTGACCGAACTCAAAGCCAAAGGGTTGATCGCTGTTCAGCTTCAGGTGCAGGGTGTCCAGCCTGTCACCTTCGGCAGTTTTGGCCACAAGCCGCGCGGTCATTGGTACAAAATCAGTCATGACGGCTACCCAGCATCAGGTTTACCTCTTCCACCAGGTCGATGGCCGCCGGGCACCAACTGATACACCGCCCACAACCGACACAACCACTGCGCTGGTACTGATCCTGCCAGGTCGCGAGTTTGTGCAATACCCACTGACGGTAACGCTGACTGACCTCGCCGCGAATGTTTTTGCCGGCGATATGGCCGTGTTGCTCACTGAAGCACGAATCCCATACCCGCACCTGCTGATGTTCGCCACTGACCAAGTCCTGTTCGGCTTCCTGTTTGGAACAAAAGCAGGTCGGGCACACCGACGTGCAGTTACCACAGGCCAGGCAGCGCTCGGCGATGCGCAGCCATTGTTCATCGCTGAGGTGTTCAACCAGGCTTTTCAGTGTGTCGGCGTCGGGCATCTGGCGGGATTGTCGTGCCGCCCGGGCCAATTGCTCCTCGGCGTGGCGCTGTTGCAACGGTGTTGCGCCTTGGGTCGGCAGTGTTGCCAGGATACGATTACCCCGTTCGCCTTTGGCCTGTACCAGGTAGCCGTCGTCCAGTTCATCGAGCAACAGGTCGTAACCATAGGTGGCTTCCGGTCCATCACCGGTCGACACGCAAAAGCAGGTGTCAGCAGCCCGGCTGCAATTAACCGCCACAATACACAACTGGCGCCGCTGCTCGCTGTACCAGGGATCCGGGTGAGGACCATGCATAAAGTGCTGGTCCTGCAAATACAACGCCGCGATATCACAACTGCGCACACCGATAAACGCACGGGGTTTGGCATCAGAAACGGGCGCTTTAAACACAATGCCATCGTCGGTTTCCTGCCCCAGCCACATCACCTGCTGGGGTTTGAACAACCACGGCTTAAAGGATTGTGGCCCGGTGTTCCAATGAAAGGCCCGCTGCTCACTGGCGTTGTCCAGTCGGTATTGCCCCGGTGCTGTAAATTCCTGGCGCCCCCAGGGTAATTGTTCAATGCCGGAAAGGGGCGCAAACACGATGGCGTCCTGCTGCTCCTGCGGGCCGATCACTTCATAGCCTTCATCGACCAGGGCCTGATACAGTTCTCCCAGTGACCCGCGGGGTAAATAAACTTTATCCATGGCTACTGTGCTGCTGTAACCAGGCCTCGACGGCATCAAGCCCCTGGCCGGTTTTGGCCGATACGGTGATAACCGCACAGCCGGGGTTGAGGTGACCGATGTCGTGTTCAATGCGGTCGATATTCACATCGATGTACGGCAGCAAATCGGCTTTATTGATCAGCACCAAATCGCACTGACTGAACATATGCGGGTATTTTTGTGGCTTGTCTTCACCGTCGGTGACCGCCATCATGGCGATGCGCAGGTTCTCACCCAGATCGAACAACGCCGGGCACACCAGGTTGCCGACATTCTCGATAAACAACAAACTGTTGTTCGCCAGGCCTAACGCAGCAACGCCCGAGCGGATCATCTCGGCATCCAGGTGACAACCGGTGCCGGTGTTGATCTGTAAGGCGTTTCCCCCGGCATCAACAATACGCTGGGCATCATTACTGCTTTGTTGATCGCCCTCAAGCACCGCCAGCGGCCGCTTATTTAAACTGCCACGGCGTAACAAGGCTTCCAGTAACGCGGTTTTACCCGCGCCCGGTGTGCCCATCAGGTTGATGCACACGCTGCGATGGGCGTCGAAGTGCGCGCGATTGTCTGCCGCAATGGCATCATTACCGGCCAGCAACGCGTGCTCCAGCTTCAGGGTTGCCGGGTCCCGGGCCAGCGCAACAACCTCTGCACTGGTGTTGGCGCCCGGCGAGACCAGGCGGGCTTTTTCAGACGAACATCCACAATGGGTACACATTATTCAAACTCGATTTCTGTCAGGTTTAATTCATTGCCACTGAGCATGTCAAAACGGTAGCTACCACAATGGCATGCCTGGCCTAACTGTTGTATTTCAACGTCCTGCCCACACACTTTACAACGACCACGTGCCTGCACAGGGGTAATATGCAGTTGCGCAGCGGCTAACCCCGCCTCTTCACGCACTGCATCAAAACAAAACTGTAGTCGCTCAGGATCCACACAAGTCAGGCTTCCTATCGCGACAGTGATCCCAGCGATCCCTCTGTCTTGTGGTGTCTGGTACTGTTTGACGGTATCCAGCAGCGCCTGTACTACCGACAATTCATGCATTATGTCGCCTCATCAGCCTCTAACAAATCCGCGGCAGCTGGATCCCGTAAGGTAGTTCAATCATACGTTTTGTGCCAAACGAGGTATTGATGTAGAGCAAAGGTTGCCCTTGCTCCACAACCTGCCCGATTTGACGGGCACTCTGTCCCTCCGGGTGATTTTTCATCACGCTGAGTACGGCTTCTGCCTGGGCCTGTGGCACCAACACAACAACCAGACCCTCATTGGCGAAAAACAACGGATCCAACCCCAACAGTTCGCAAATCCCCTGGGTCTCAAGGCGCACCGGCAAGGCATTTTCATCCAGGGCAATGGCAACGTTTGATGCCTGGGCAATTTCACTCAGCACCGCCCCCACACCACCACGGGTTGCGTCCCGCATCACCCGACATGCGGGAACAGCAGACAGAATATCGCCAATCATAGGGTTCAGGGCTGCACAATCACTGCGCACATCGGCGCTCAATCCCAGATCGCCTCTGGCCAGCATGATCGCGGCGCCATGGTCGCCAATTGGCCCGTTTACCAGCACGGCATCACCGGCCTCGGCCTGATCGGAACGCACCTGCACACCCGGTGGCACCACCCCCAACCCGGTGGTGGTAATAAATACCTTGTCGACCTGGCCCTTCGCCACCACTTTGGTATCACCGGTCACAATCGACACATTGGCTCGCCGGGCCGTGTCGGCCATCGATGCGACAACCCGCTGAAGCTCACGGATTGGCAGCCCTTCCTCTAGAATGAATGCTGCACTCAGGCACAAAGGCCGTGCGCCGCAGACGGCCAGGTCGTTGACCGTGCCGCACACCGCCAGCGTACCGATATCGCCCCCGGGGAAGAATAACGGTGACACGACGTAACTGTCTGTCGTCATCGCTATCCGGCTTCCGGCACCGAAATGTTGCTGCACATCAATCACCGCCGCATCCTGCAAGGATTTATCCTGATGGGGGCCAAATGCCGACACGAACACCGACTGGATCAGCGCACTACTGGCTTTACCGCCGGCGCCGTGCGCCAGGGTGATCAGTTGCTCATCCCTCATGGCACGGCTCCTTGCACTTGCCGACATTGTATTTGTGGTACGCGGCGCAGGCGCCTTCCGAGGACACCATCAATGGCCCCATCGGCGTTTCAGGCTGACATGCGTGTCCGAAATGGGGGCATTGGTGGGGTTTACGGTTGCCAGTTAACACTTCGGCGCAATACGCTGGCTCCTGATCGGTGCCCTGGTGCAACCGCGGCAGTGACGATCTGGCGTCAAAGGCTCGATAGTCAGGGGTCAGCCCGTTAACTGATTCAGGCACCTCACCAACACCGCGCCAATGGCATACTGTGCTGTCAAATACCGCCGCCATCGCCGCCTTTGCGGCCAGGTTTCCAGCGTTGTTGACCACCCGTGCATAGGCGTTTTCAATCTCGCAACGTCCCTCATCCAGTTGTTGCAGTAACATCAGTAACGCGTTGAGCAAGTCCACCGGTTCAAAGCCGGAAATCACCAGCGGACGCCCAAAACGCCGGGCGATGGGTTGATAGGCGTCGGCGCCCAGCACAATGCTGACATGGCCGGGACCGATAAAGCCGTCGATACACACACTGTCCTGCTCCAGTAAGCGGATCAGTGTGGGGATCAGGCGAATGTGGTAGCACAAAAACTGAATATTGGTCAGCCCCTGCTGCCTGGCGGCCTGAATAGTGAAGGCGATGCCCGGCATGGTGGTATCAAAACCGATGGCAAAGAAGACCACCCTTTTGTCCGGTTGTTGCTGTGCCAGTGTCAGCGCATCCATGGGTGAATACACCACCTGAACGTTAGCGCCTTGGGCGCTGGCCTGCGCCAGAGTTCCGTGACGGCCCGGCACACGTAACACATCACCGAAGGTGGCCAATATGGCCCCCGGCTGCTGTGCCAGCGCAATGGCTTCATCAACGGCCTGGGCAGGCAACACACAAACCGGACAGCCCGGCCCGTGCACCCACTCGACATCGGGTCCGATCAACTGGTCGATACCGCTGTGAAAAATCGCGTGGGTATGACCGCCACACACTTCCATCACCTGCACCGGACGCTGGCGAGCCTCGGCCACTCGACGGGCCAGTGGCACGATTTTGTCGACCAACGTTTTAACGGCTGGCGGCGCCCTGAAGGCCTGACGATTAAACATCCTCATCCTCCATGTCTGATAGCAATGTCAGCGACCGCAGCGCCTCTTGTTCATCGATGAGTGCCATGGCAAAGCCAACGTGCACCAATACCCAGCGGCCAACCAGTTGCTCCTGTGGAATGTCTTTCATTGCCAGCATTGCGGTACTGACAGTACGAACAACGCCGTCAGTCTGCGCACTGGCCAGGCCCCGTTCCTCGTCTAAAATGGCCGTGATCAGGGCCGGTACGCCTAAGCACATAACGACGCCTCCGTCTGATGCGCTGCGATAATGGCCTGCCCCGCCGCCAACCCCCCATCATTGCAGGGAATTTGGCGATGGGTATACACCGTAAATCCGTTGGCCCGAAGTTGCTCTGTCATGGCCTGCAAAACCCGTTGATTCTGAAACACACCGCCACTTAGCGCGATTTCATCGCCGCAGCCGTGTACTGCTCGTAAATGTTGCGCCACGTTAACCCAACTGGCCACGAAACACTGGTGAAACCAATCGACCAGTTGTTCTGCTGCCAGACCTTCAGACAGATAGCCGAGCGCGGTTTGAAACCACGTCCCCGGGTCAAGCATAACGCCCTGTTTGTCGTTAACCCGTGAGAACTCGCACAGCGGCAGCTGCAAGTCATTGTCGCGATGTGTGGCAAGTGCCTCCAATTGCATGGCGGCCTGCCCTTCATAGCTGACCTGCGCCGGGGCCACGTTCAACAACGCCGCCACCGCGTCGAACAGGCGTCCAGCCGAACTGGTCAGTACGCTGTGGGCTTTACTGCCTAACAATGGGTCGATAAATCGCTGTTGCTGCTCGGGCACCCGTCGGCTTAACAGATCGCGCCCCAACGCCAGACAGTCACTACCGTCCAGCAACGCCAGAAGGTTGCGCCAGGGCTGCAGATGGGCTTTTTCGCCACCCAGCAGCGGGAACGGTTTGAGTCGCGCCAGTCGCTCATAGTGATGAAAATCGGCGAGCAGCACCTCAGCGCCCCACACCGTACCGTCATCACCATAGCCCATGCCATCCAGCACAATGCCAAGTATCGGACGCTGCGGAACAATCCCATTGTCCACCAGACACGCCGCAAGGTGGGCATGGTGATGCTGCACCTTGACCAGCGGTAACTGATGGCGGAGTGCGTAGTCCCGCCCCAACCGGGCCGACAAGTAATCCGGGTGTTTGTCGATAACCACCCGTTGGGGTTTCAACTGCAATAAGGAGGTCAGATCCGCCACTTGCTGTGCAGCGTGGCGGTAGCAATCCAGATCACCAAGATCCCCGTTGTGGGCAGACAGGATCACTTCATCTTGCCGGGTCATCGCAAACACATTTTTCACGTCCCCGCCCATCGCCAGCACATTGTTCACGTGCACATTGCGTTCAGACAGGTTGAACGGCAACGGCTCAGGCACATACCCCCGGGCGCGGCGCAGCAGGCGCGGAACATCATCAATGATCTGAACCACGGAATCATCACAGGCCCTGACAATGGTGCGGTCGTGCATAAGCCAACCATCGGCGATCCCCTCAAGCTGTTGCAGTGCCTGTTGGTTATCAATACACAGGGGCGCGCCACGGCGATTGCCTGAGGTCATCACCAGTGGATGACCTGCCCGTTTAAGTAAAAGCAGATGAAGGGGTGTGTAAGCCAGCATCACACCCACATACGCGGTGCGCGGCGCGATCCCGTCAGGCAAAGGCAACCGCTGTCGTGATTTGGGCAACAACACAATCGGCGCGTGCCCACCGGTAAGTTGTTCGGCCTGGGTTGCCGTCAGGGCAAAATACGCGCTGACCTGATCAATATCGGCCATCATCAGGGCCAACGGTTTGTCGGGCCGTTGCTTACGTTGTCGCAACCGCGCTATCGCGACGTCATTAAGGCCATCGCAACTCAAATGAAAACCGCCCAGACCTTTGATGGCCAGGATCTGACCATCTTCGAGGCATTTGCTTGCGATGGCCAATGGATCCACTGCGCCAGTGTCGGCAACGTCGCCGACATACTCAAGGGTCGGTCCGCAGTGGGTGCAACTGCTGGCCTGGGTATGAAAACGTCGGTCAGACACACCCTGATAGGCCCTCTGGCATGTTTCGCACAGGGCAAAAGGTGCCATGGCCGTCGAGGACCGGTCATACGGCATGGCAGTGATCATGGTGTAGCGTGGACCGCAATCATTGCAGCTGACAAAGGCATAGTCGCAATACTGGCTTTGCGGCGACAACAGTTCCGCACGGCACTGGTCACACAGCGCTTTGTCCGCCGGGATGTCCGTTTCACCGCCACCTGACAGGCTCGGTTGAACGGTAAATTCATCCCACGGGGTGTGGTAATCCATCGGTGTGGTGGTGATACGTGTGACCCGCGCCTGGGACGGTATCACCTGCTCAATGCTGGCAATAAACCGCGCTACGCCAGCAGCATCGACAAGCAGATCAATGTACACACCGTCCTGGCCATTGCGCACTTCCCCGACAATGCCAAGCTGGCGGGCCACTCTGACCACCGACGGCCGAAAACCAACGCCCTGAACAAGGCCTTCAACTTTCAGTCGATAGCCCAACAGGGATGTTAGTGGCGCTTGCATCGCTTGCTGTACCACCGATATGACCAGACACACAACGCGCCAACCAATAACACCGGTATGGCGTGCAACACGAAGTGAAGCGCGTCACTGAGCCCGATGTCATGATGACCTCCATGGGCAAGCGCAGATGTGGACTGTGCCGCCAATAATAGTGTGCCTGTGATGTATCTCACTGATATTCTCCCTGCTGACACGCGGTATCGACAGTCTGTAACTGTCGCTCAAGATAGTTGTTTACCTGCTGTAACACTGTGTCAATCGCTCCTGTCACAGCGGGCTCCAATTCGGTTTCAAAGTGTCGCACCTGGCGCGCAGTCACACACAGTAAATCGACCCTGGGCACTTTGGTCAGATACACCGGCAACATCGCCAGCAAGGTGGTCAAGTCTCCCCCATGCTCAGCGCCATGTTCTTCCGTCACCGGTAAACCACTAAGCACATCAGGGTAAAACTTAACACTGCCCGGCGCTGCATCGCTCAGCACAAGATCAATCAGCAGCACCCGTGATACACCTTTGAACAACGGCAGCAATGTCAGCCCACCAATCCCACCGTCAAAGCAGTCGGCGATATCAGGGTTGATGTTGTTCTGCAATCGGTCAAACAACTGCGCTCCGAAGCCGTCGTTGCCGTGCAAGGCATTGCCGATACAGATGATCCGAACCCTGGACATTGTGAACCTCACCCATCGTGCTTGTTGATTGATTAAGCATAGCGATAATTCAGGCCACTGGCCTTGATTCCCGTCAAACCTTGTCACCAAAGTTTACCCTACACGAAAATCAGTCAATCTGGCTAGCGTATTAAAATGAAAGGACTTTTTATTCGTCAAACGGACATTGCAGGCATCAATAAGACGTCTGATCGACGTGAACGGCACCGAGCGAGGGAGTAACAGACATAAAAAAAGCGGTGCTCGGCACCGCTTGATCATTGGTATTCGCTGACTAGCGTATCAACCCATACTGTTCTGCCAGTATGGCGGTAATTTCCTGTTTGGGATTGTCACTCAGTGTGATCGGCTGACCGACGATGGTTTCGGCGATACCCAGGTAGGTACGTGAAATGTCCATCATCACCTCAACCGGCAACGCGTTGTCACGGGCAAGGGCCAACCGTTCATCCATACGGTTTTTATTTAACAGGATATCGGGATCAGGGAAGTGATTCAGCAACCATTGACGGAACCCTTCCTTCGATTTTTCAACAATACGCCCCTCTCGGTAGGCCGGACCGTCCCAGATCCGCGAAGAATCAGGGGTGCCCACTTCGTCCATGTAGATCAGCTTATCGTTGCCCTCAGTGTCTTTGACATAACCGAACTCAAACTTGGTATCGACAAAAATCTGATCCAATGTTGCCAACGCATCGCTGATGACACCAAAGCCTTGCTTTAACAAGGTTTCATAACGGGCAATGTCGTCAACGCTGTTGAAGCCGAACGCGCTGGCATTGTCACTGATATTGGCCCGGGTGATATTGACATCGTCCGCTTCGGGTACGCCGGGTATACCGCGCAAAATGCCCTTGGTAGACGGCGTGATCAACAGCTCCGGCAACTTGCTGTCGCGATGCAGTCCTTCGGGCAAACGAATGCCGCAAAATTCGCGCTCGCCATTGTCATAGGCCCGCCACATAGAACCGGTGATGTATTGACGCGCGATGGCTTCAATTTTGACCGGTCTGGCCTTTTGTACAATCCACACAAACGGATGAGGAATATCCAGAATATGGCTGTCTGCCAGTCCGTTGTCTTTGAACGTCTGGAACCAGTGATTTGAAATGGCATTCAACGCAGCGCCTTTACCGGGCACACCGTTAAGTCCGCCTTCGCCATGCCAGATACAATCAAACGCCGAGATCCGGTCGCTTATCACCATGATCGCCAGCGGCGTATCTGCCGGTACCGGGTAGCCACGCTCGGCAATCAGTCGGCGACTGTCGGTGTCGGTCAACCAGTAAACAGACCGCACTTTGCCACTGTGAACGGGCAATTCTGTGCGAATGGGCAAATCATCATTGGTAGCCAATACCTGTTGTGCAAGGGTCATTGACGGTGGCGTCCTTTAAATGTCCAGGTTGTCCTGCGCCATCGTGCGGGCGAAGGCATCATACAGCTCACTCACTTTATCGGCGGTGAACGCTTGGTTGTCATCTGTCAGCAGTGTAAAGGTGGTTTTTTCACTGGCGGATTTCGTGACCTGAATGCGGTAGGCATCGGCGTCAATCGGCAGCTCAGTGCCGTCATCGCCCCACAATTTGTCCCACCACCCGATGTCTGAACTGCCGTAGTTGACGAACAGCAAGCCATTGGACTGATCCAGGTCTTTGACATTAAACCCAAGTTTACGCAACACCAGCAATAGTCTCGGCCATACCAGGTCATACTCACCGTTCACTACATAGGCTGGATTACCGTCGGCATCAAAGCCCCGCTCCATGGTGAACCCACTGCGGATTTGCTTGAGTCGACGGGCATCAGCAACACGGATCTGGTTTTCGTAATGGGAAATCACCTGGTTGAGGACGTCCACTTCCAGGCTACGTTCTTGTTCAAACGCCAAATCAGCAGTGGCGTTGTCACCCTCGGTTTGCAGGAAGTCCTTCAATTCGGCTTTCAGTGACGCGGTGCGGCCATGGGGCTTCACGTCGAGTTTAAACTCAAAGCGCTTACCGACGCTACGCTCGGTGGTGGTCCAGTCGAACCAGCCGCCGTCGTGCTCTTCTTCGACGATCATCCAGTCGGTGATCAGCACCTGATTGTCTTTATCGAAAGACATCACGCCAATGCCCTGCTCTTCAAGAAAGCTGATCAGTGAATTCCAGATGGCCACGTCGAGTGGTTGTGAGTCGTCTACCTGATCAAAGAAAACCGTGGCTTCTTTGTGACCCTCTTCAATGTGAGAACCGGACACCACCGGCAGCACCAGTGCCGGCGAAGACACTTTTACCGCTTTACCGACCAACGCGCTTTGCGGGTCAGTTTCCAGCGCGGGAATGTTCCAATCGGGGTAAGCCGGGGGTTGGTCCAGTCCTTCGGGCACTTTCAGTGCAGTGCTGTTGGACGCTTCCAGATATTCAAAATCACCATTGGCGATTTGTCGTTCTGACAGGGTTGAGCATCCTGCCAGCAGTGTCAGCGCGATACTGCTAACGGTAAAGATTGTCGCGCGGGCCATTTTTTCTCCTTTATGCCAATACGCCGATGTTGCGCATGACCTCTTCGAGTCTTTTCTGGTGCGCAAGTTCCGGAGTTACCAGGGGTAACCGTAATTCTGGCGATTGTAGCAATCCCATTTTGAACAATGCCCACTTGGGCATCACAGGATTTGGTTCTATAAACAGGGCTTCATGCAGCGCCTGCATCTTCGCATCCAATTGAGCGGCGACGTCATGATCGCCGCCAAAGGCAGCTTCACACATCTGCGACATCGCTGCCGGTAAAATATTCGCAGTCACTGAAATAACCCCGTGACCGCCCTCGGCCAGAAATGCCTGCGAGGTCAGATCGTCACCGGATAACAAGACAAAATCTTCAGGTACCAGCGCCTGGGTGTCTTTCAACCGCTGTATATCGCCAGTGGCATCTTTAAGTCCCACAATACGCGGGTGTTGGGCCAGTGTGGCGACCGTTTCGGGCAGCATATCTGCCACTGTCCGACCGGGCACGTTGTACAGCAACACCGGTAAATCCGTCGCATCGGCGATGGCGTTAAAGTGTGCCACCATGCCGCGCTGCTGCGGTTTGTTGTAATACGGCACCACACTCAGGAATCCAGCCACGCCGGTAGGCGCCAGCTGTTCAGACAGGTAAATCGCTTCTGCAGTACTGTTGGCACCGCTGCCAGCGATTACAGGCAAAGCGCCATCGGCAAACTCGACCGTACGCTTAACCACATCAATGTGCTCTTCAAAGGGCAAGGTCGCGGACTCGCCCGTGGTGCCCACCGAAACAATGCCATGACTGCCCTGATCCCGGTGGAATTTAACCAGCTTTTCTAACGCCGGATAATCCACGTCTCCAGATGCCGTCATCGGTGTTACCAACGCCACGAAACTGCCTTTAAACATGCCACCTCCCCTTGAAAATAAGCGCTTTATGGTAATGAGCTATACCGCTAAACACAAGGCTTAATCAGCACAATTCACGGACAATCCGACCTTATCCGATGCAGTGGGGAAATAATCACCAATTCATGCCCTTCTATCGGTTCCTATGACCCCTTTTAGCACTGCATGACGGGAATGACTGGCGACAGCGGCTGGTCATTGACAGGACGCTGTCATTGGGTCGATTTTCTGTGCTAGACTCTGGCGTTTTTTAAATCCGTGTACGAACCGTATGAAGCACCAATTGATCATTACCATCCTCGGCGCCGACCGGGTTGGCATTCTTTCGCAGATTGCCGCCGTGGTAAGCGAAACCGGCTGCAACATCCTGGATTCTCGCCAGGCAATATATGGTCAGGACTTCTCGTTGACCATGATCCTTGAGGGCACCCAAGGCGCTATCATCAAAGCAGAGCTGAAGATCCCTCAGATTTGTCAGCAGCTTGATCTGTTGTCGATGATGAAGCGTACCAGCGAGCACTCCAAGCAAAACCTTGAGCACATTGTTGACGTAGAGTTCTCCGGCGTTGATACACCCGGGGTGATCCAGAAAGTCACAGCACTACTGGCCAAACACGAAGTTGCTGTCAGTGCGTTTCGACAGAAAACCTCGGTCGACAAGCAGAATCAGTGTGACACGATGAAATGCAAACTGGTCGCTTCAGTTCCGGCTCAGACGTCAATGGACGCCTTGCGTGAAGAATTCACGGCGTTGCTGGGAGAGCTCGGTTTAACCGGCAATATTGTAGAAAACCATTAACCGCTCTAAAAGAAGGACATCCGATGAAAACATTGGTTAAAGGCGATACAGCCCCTGCTTTCACCCTGCCTGATCAAAATGGCGACGACGTCAGCCTGAGCCAGTTTAAAGGCAAAAAGGTGCTGGTGTACTTTTACCCCAAGGCCATGACACCCGGCTGCACCGTGCAGGCGCAAGGGTTACGTGACAGCAAAGCCGCCCTTGACGACAAAAACGTTGTGGTACTGGGGATCAGCCCGGATGCCGTCAAACGGTTACCCAAGTTCATCGACAAAGAAAACCTCAATTTCACCCTGCTATCTGATGAAGATCATGCGGTTGCTGATGCCTTTGGTGTTTGGGGTCCAAAAAAGTTTATGGGTAAGGAATACGACGGCATCCACCGTCTGACCTTCCTGATTGACGAACAGGGTGTTGTGGAACACGTGTTCAATAAATTTAAGACCAAAGAACACCACGACGTGGTGTTGGACTACCTCAACAGTTGATGGTAAAGGCCGTCAGCGTTAGCTGGCGGCCTGCTGTTCTGACGGTTCAGGTTCGGTGGCCATGGCATTAAATACCGCTTTGACCAACGTGGCCAGAGGAATGGCGAAAAACACCCCCCAAAAGCCCCACAAGCCGCCAAAGAACAATACCGCCACAATGATGTACACCGGGTGCAGGCTGACCGCCTCAGAAAACAACAGCGGCACCAACAGATTACCGTCCAACGCCTGAATAATGCCGTAGGCTACCATCAGGTACCAGAACTCCGGCGATATGCCCCACTGAAACAGGGCCACAATGGCAACCGGCAACGTCACCACTGCGGCGCCGATGTAGGGGATCAACACGGAAAACCCGACCAGTACCCCTAACAACAATGCATAACGCAGATCCATGATGGCGAAGGTCGCCGCCGACACAGAGCCGACGATGATAATTTCAATCACTTTACCGCGAATGTAGTTGGCAATTTGCAGGTTCATTTCACTGCCTACCTGTTTGATCAGTCGTCGCTCTCTGGGCAGGATGCGGGAAATATTATCCAGTAACTCCTGCTTATCTTTGAGCATGAAGAACACCATTAACGGTACCAGGATGCAGTAAATCAGAATCGCAGCGATGTCTGCCAGGGACGAAAAAGAGGCGGAGATCAGGGTCTCTCCGACCCCGACAATGTGTTCATTGACCCCTTGAAGCATCTGTTGGATGTGGCCAACCTGAACGAAATCCGGGTACTCCTCGGGGAGGTGCAACAACCACTGCTGACCTTTTTCCCAAATTGCCGGAGACTCTTTGATCAGATTGATCCCTTGTTGTGTGACCACCGGTACCAATCCGACAAAGGTCAGCACACACAGGCCGATAAACGACATCAGCACCCCTGTCGTCGCCAATAACCGGCCACTGCCCAGGTTACACAATTTGACCACCGGCCAATCAAGCAAATAGGCAATGATTGCGGCCACCAAGACCGGCATTAATAAGCCGCCCCATATTGCCAGTACCACGCTGATCAGGACGATCAGCAACAACAACATGGCGGAATCGGGATCGGAAAACTTGCGTTTATACCAGCGACCAAAAACGTCGAACATGGGACTCCCTGAACTCGGTATAACGGATTGAAGTAGCGGGATTATCGACAATCGCAAAGGGGAATAAAAGCCCCCAACGGTAAAAATTCTGGGTTAAACGGAATTGGCTGCGCGTCCGTTGCGCTGACAAACGTGGTATGCTCTGTATTGCAATGCGGTGTAAAGACAGTGTAAAACCCCACAACAGTGGGAACTATTTGGCCTAAATCCCTTTCCAATACATGGATTTTCGGTCAGTCGCAGGGGAGAAAGTTTGGATCGAATTGTCACAAGAAGTACAACCCAGACGGCTCTTTTCGCAGCCTGCTGGTTGTTTTGTGCAGGAAGCAGCGCTCAGGTCCTCAACCTAAGTCAGGGTACAGATAAAAATGCACTGCCTGAAATCGGTGTTGTCGCCTCAGACGCCATCAGCATCGACAAAGAACTGCAAATCGGCGACGTACTGATGCGCCAGTTGCGCGGTCAGGCACCGATGCTGCATGACCCGTTACTGCAGGAATACGTCCAGGATCTGGGTAATCGCCTGGTGGTGCAGGCCGACAACGTCAAATTTCCGTTTGAATTTTTTGTCATCAACAATTCGGAAATCAATGCCTTTGCCTTCTTTGGCGGGCACATTGGTGTCCACACGGGATTGATTGTACAGGCCGAGAATGAAAGCGAAGTGGCGTCGGTTTTGGCCCATGAAGTCAGCCACGTTACACAGCGACATCTGGCACGCAGCATTCAGGCACAACAAAAAGCCTCCCCTCTGGCAATGGCCTCCATGTTTGGCGGTCTGTTACTGGCACTGGCCAATCCGGAGGCCGGTATCGCAGCGATGCAGGCAAGCAGTGCCGCCAGCCGTCAGGCCTCGATCAATTACACCCGCTCCAACGAGCAGGAAGCGGACCGGGTCGGCATGCAGATCCTTGCCCAGGCCGGCTTTGACCCCAACGCGTCAGCCAGTTTTTTCCAGACCCTGGCAGCAAAATACCGTAACCGCTCAAAACCGCCGGCATTTTTGCTGACCCACCCGTTGCCGGAAAGCCGGATTTCTGATGTACGCAGCCGTGCCCAGCAATACCGGGTAAACTACGTAGCCCCCAACCTGTCTTTCCATTTGGCCAAGGCCCGAATCGTGGCCCGTTATTACCATAGCGCACGACACAACATCTCCCTGTTCACTGAGCAGTTGGAGAAAACCCGCGGCCTGTTTCAGCAAGCTGCCCGCTATGGACTGGTATTGTCCTACTTGCGGGATGAACAGTTGGAAGCGGCGCAGCAACACCTGGATATCCTGTTGAAACAGGATCGGGAGAATCTGTTTTATCTGGATACCGCAACCGACATCGCACTGGCAAAAGAAACCCCGCAAGTTGCCATTTCACTGCTGCGAGAACAGGAACAGCGCACGCCCCGCAATCCGGTGGTGGCGTTAAATCTGGCCAATGCCTTGATGGAAGACAAGCAAACCGCTGCGGCGATTGATGTGTTGCGCGACTTTTTGCTGGTTCAGCCGGAACACTACCTGGCCCAGCAGTTGCTCGCCGATGCCTACCGGGCAGACGGGCGCTTGCTGGAAATGCACCAGAGTAAAGCGGAAATTTATGCCGCGTTGGCGGCCTATGACAGGGCCATCGATGAGCTGCATTCGGCGTACAATTATGCGTCCGAGCGGCAGTTGGAAAAACAACGCATCCGTGCCCGTATCGACCAGTTCAGAGAGGCCCAGCAGCGCCTTAAAACGCTGCGTTAACCCGCAGCACGGAGTTTTTCCAATGCTGCGGTCAGCGATGCCGCGGTCTGCTCGCCGAGAAGCGGTCCGTGCAACGTACCATCAGGCGCAACGATATAGGTCGCCGGTAAATGACGTGGACGCTGCAGTGGTCCCTGCTGTTCAATCTCAGCAATCAGCGGAAACGCCATGCCATGGGCGGCTTTCAAGTCGGCCAACTGGGTTTGTGACAGCGGATCGTAACTGATGGCAAATAACGACACGGCCGGATCCTGTTGTACCTGGCGGGCAAATCGGTTTAATTCGGGTACTTCACGTAAACACGGCGCACACCATTCGGCGAAGTAGTTCACCACCACCCATTCTCCCCGGTAGCCCTGCCACTGATGACGCTGGCCGTCGAGAGTGACAAAATCAGCCCGGCTATAGATCTGCCAGACCAGCCCGGCCGCGAATCCGGCCAACGCCAGCACCACAATCCCAATCTTTCTATTTATCATTACGTTACAGCCTTTACCTGTGCATACAGCGACCGTTACAATGTGCCAATCTTTTGGACTTTTGAAAAGAGCTTGTTTATGTCCACTTTGCAGATCCTGCACAATCCACGCTGTTCGAAGAGCCGCCAGACCTTACAATTATTGCAAGACAACGGCCACACCCCTGACATTGTTGAATACCTGAAAACACCGCTGAGCATCAATGAATTATCGATGCTGGTGGAAAAGCTGGGTATTAATGATGTCCGTCAGATGATGCGCACCAAAGAAGCCCTATACAAGGCGCTGGATTTGGCCAACCCGGCCCACGACAATGACAGTCTGCTGAACGTTCTTGCCGAACATCCGGCATTGATTGAGCGCCCCATCGTCATCAACGGCGAGCAAGCCGCTATCGGTCGTCCTCCCGAAAACGTACTGGCGTTATTCTGAGATGAGCGTTCGCGTTCTGGTGCTGTATTACAGTCGCCACGGAGCAACCCGGCAACTGGCCAACGCCCTGGCCAGAGGCATCGAACGTACCGGCGCGGAAGCAATTTTGCGCACCGTGCCAGCCGTATCGGACGGGATCAGCGATCAGCCTGCCGTGCCGGATGCAGGTGACCCCTACGTCAGTCTGGATGATTTGCGCACCTGTGACGGATTGGCACTGGGCAGCCCTACCCATTTTGGCAACATGGCCAGCCCGATGAAATACTTCTGGGATAGCACAACCCCAGTGTGGTTATCAGGCGAGCTGATTGATAAACCCGCCTGCGTATTTACCTCAACGTCGAGTCTGCACGGCGGCCAGGAATCGACCTTATTGTCGATGATGCTGGTGTTACTCCATCACGGCATGATGGTGATGGGACTTCCTTACAGTGAACCGTCTTTGCACGACACCCGTACAGGAGGAACACCCTATGGCGTCAGCCATGTGGCCTGGCAACACAATAATGAACTGAGCGACGAAGAAAAACAGTTAGCCATGGCAATGGGCGAACGCCTCGCTGCCACCTGTCAACGACTGGGAGATAAGGCATGAAGACGTCAACATTGCGCAAACTGGCAACCGTCTGTCATGGCGGGTTACTGATCTGGGTGCCGGTATGGCACTACCTGCTCAGCGACGCACAAAGCATGTCACCCTTACTGACCTTTGCGATGTGGGTTGTCCCCTTGTTACTGCCGATCCCCGGTATGTTGAAAGACAAACCCTATACCTATGCATGGGCCAATTTTGTGGTCATGTGGTATTTACTGCACGGCTTTACCGCGGTTTATGCGGTGGACGGCGAGCGGCTCTATGCATTGGTCGAGATCATCCTCGCGATTGGCATGTTTGTTGGCTGCAGTTACTACGCTCGTCTGCGTGGCAAAGAGCAAGGGGTTGGCCTGCCAAAACTAAAGCAGGTCATGCAGGAAGAAAAGGACCGTTTCGAATGTCATTCAGACAAATAATCGGGAGTTGAACGTCATGCGGACCGCTGTGATCGTGACATTGATGGTACTTGCGCTGAGCGGCTGTGGCGGTTCATCTTCCTCCCCCTCCACAGTCACCCCGCCTCCCGTTCAGGCGCCCGGCAGTTATACCACCGTGACACCTGCAGCCACCCTTGACGCCGTATTGATTTATGCCCCCGATGAGGTGCTCGTCGGACAAAGCATCGGTCTTGCGATTTCAGCAAGAAACGGTGGCCGGCTGAATAACCTCCAATGGCAGCAGATCAGCGGTCCCGCTCAGGTGCCATTACTGGCAGATAGATCGCCGGTAGTAGGCTTCGACATCCCTGCTGCTGGAGATTACGTGTTTGCTGTCAGTGGGCGCAATAATGGCCAATCCTTCAGTCACGATATCAGCTTTTCGGCGCAGGAAACCAGTAACCGTCAGGCTAACATTCGCCTCGATCACAGCGCCTCTGAACAGGC
Source organism: Fluctibacter halophilus (assembly GCF_020687825.1). GTDB lineage: Bacteria > Pseudomonadota > Gammaproteobacteria > Enterobacterales > Alteromonadaceae > Fluctibacter > Fluctibacter halophilus. The sequence goes on along the minus strand of NZ_JAJEWP010000001.1, from coordinate 1,049,836 downwards.
CAAAGTGTCATTGCGGGTCGATATTCCTGAAGGTCTCACACCAACATCCATTGAGTGGGAGCAGACCGCAGGGCCACAGGTCAGCAATACCCGTCTCGATGACGACAACCAAGCGCTGTATTACGACAATCCGGCCGTTGATGAAGATGTTCTGGTGGAATGGCTGGTCACTGTTGTCCTTGACGATCAACAAACCCTGACCGATACCGCGTGGGTACTGGCGCGCAATGTTAACATTGATCTGCAGAACGGCTTTTTTCCCCGCTATTCGCAACAAATAGTCACAGAAGATATACAGGCATACCGGCAAGACAGCCCCTACTTCATCGCCTTACAAGACTGTATCTACACCAATACCCTGGCCCGTTCCTGTGACTTTTCCCGGTTGCCGTTACTCGGCCAGGAACACAGCGACGTCAGTATCGACGACATCATGGATCGCGTGCTGGTATCTCACCGTTGGATGGGACAAGAATTCGAGGCATACCTGCAGCAGACGTCAGCGCAGCAAGATTTGTTGCAGCTATTCGGTGCTACCACTGCGATTGTCATTTCATATGATGTGCGCCCGTCGTTTTACTGGAGCGCCACCGGCGCCATTTATCTGGATGCCAATAACCTGTGGCGTACGCCGCAACAACGGGACACGCTCAATGATCAACCTGACTTTCGTAGTGACTTCGGAGATGATTTACAGTTCATTATCCCCTGGCGCTATGTCAAAAACGGGCAGTACTATTTCCGTTCCAGTGACTTTCCACCTGAACTACGCCTGAGCCGCACACAAGGGCAGCAGGAAGCCTCCATGACCTGGCTGCTGTATCATGAGCTGGCCCATGCGAATGACTTTTTACCACCTGACGCCTGGGCGACATTACCCTCGGATGTCAGCCCACTGGCGTACAGTGACGATAACCCTCCCCGCTCGGCCAGCTTTGTCAGTCAGTATCCGTTGCGTTCAGCCACCATGAAATCCCTGGCCCAGGTACGCTATGCGGGTGAAACCGCCTCGACGGTACAGCGCAACTACCAGCCGGGTGACATTGTGGGTTTCTTTACCCCCGACGATGCAACGTCATTTTACAGTTACTCTACCGATCGCGAAGACTACGCCACGGTGTTTGAGCGTTTTATGATGGCTTATCGCATGGGTGTAGAGGCTGACGTGGGGATCCTGGCCAGCCAGGACAACGACGATTTATTGGTTACCTGGGGACAACGCAATCGAATCGCCAAAGCAGACCTGCTGGGGCGCACCCGTTATGTGGTTAATCAGATTTTACCGGACATTGATGTTGATGCAGCCTATGCAGTCCTGGCAGCGCCGCAATTGCTCAATGAAGGCGTGGGTTGGTTGGAAAATTTGGATTTGACCGCGACCGGCAAGCGCCGCTCAGCTCAGCCGCGCAAGGTCGATATGAGCAAGGCTGCTCAGGGAACACTGTGGCATCAACATTACCACCTAAAGCGAAAACGTCCCGTTCAACACTAGCAGGGTTATATCGCCAACACCCGTTTAATGAATGGAATGGTCAGTCGACGTTGCTCCTGCAGGGATGCGTCGTCCAGCGTATCCAGCACCGCCATCAAACTCGGCATATCCCGCTTCACATGGGCCAGCAGGAAACGCGCCACGTCTGCCGACACCATCATGCCACGGGCGTCTGCCCGGCATTGCAATGCATCAACCTTTTCGTCATCGGACAGTTCCTGCAGTTGAAACCCCATACCCCAGGTCAGACGACTGCGCAAATCTTCCAGTTGTAAAGTCAGTCCATTCGGTTGTTGGCGACCACACAGCACAATCTGACAGGTTTTGATCTCCAACACACGATTGATCAGATCAAACAGTGCGACCTGCCAGTCCCGATCGTCACCAATGGCATCCACATCATCCACACACACCAAGCCAAAATGCTCAAGGCCATCCAGCACGCCAGCGTCCATGTCCCGGAAACCTTCCAGACCAATGTACACGGGGTTCAGGTGTTGCTGTTGGGCGGCATGGCACAGGGCAAACAACAGGTGGCTCTTGCCCCGCCCCCGCTCTCCGCTGATGTAGGTGATCGGTTTGTGGGTACCCTGTTCAGGGCCATCCAGCAAGCCATGCAAATGACTGACGATGGCCTGATTGTTACCCACCACAAACTGCTCGAAGGTTTCGCCATCGGGGAGTTGAACCGGTAAGGACAGTTGTTGTGCCACGTCGCCTAGCCCTGCCACGAATACACGATGGGCTCAACGACCTGCCCAAACTGGTCTCGAACCGGCGTCAGACGCTCGGTCAATCTCAATGCATCGAGCAGATTGTCTCTGCTACCGAGCAAATTGACCTTGAAGGTCGCTGTTTTGCCTTGCTGGTGTGACAAGGACACCCGGGTAACCACACTCAGGCTGTCGAGAAACTCATACACCTGCCAATACATCGCCAGATCGCCGACATTGTTGATCACAACCTCAGTAGACTGCCCGGCACCTTGCTCTGATGTACGGATGGCGTAGGTTTCGCCCAGTCGATCGGCAAGACGGTTAATCACAATGTCGATCAACTGCTCCGGTGACTGTGCATTTTCGCGGCCGCGCCCAACAATACCGTCGCGCAACAGTTGCCAGTCAAGTTGCCATGGGGCATCAGAGGCAGGTGTTTGAGGCACCACAGGGTCAGCCTTGCTGTCGATATCAGTGTCTTCACTGGCGCCATTAAAAAGGGGGGATTCACTGTCTGACTGCGGTGCTGTCGGCGTTGGGTATATACGCGCCGACAGCCCGTATTCGACGCCATAACGCTGGCTGGCCGTCCAGATCTGCTGGGAAAAGCCGCCCCAAATGTCATACAGGGTCAATGCCTGATGGTCAGTCAAATCCCACACCGGCAGGGTCAAGGGTAACCCTCGTTGGCGAGCAACATTCTTGGCCCGTTCAACGATGACGGGAAAATCTTCCTGATCAATGCGTTGACGGTTTACGCTGCCGGGCTGTTGCTGTATGGCGAGCCACACGATGATATCCGGCCTGCGACTGTCCCAGATAGAGACATTGTTGGCACGCAATAAGCCATTGATACGTTGCTGATCAAACTCGGCGACGTAATAACGGCGTCCGTTGTCCAATTCATATTGATACGCAAACAGGTAATCATTGGCCAGTTGGATGGCGTCCCGGATTGCGTCGATGCGCACGGTTTCCTGTTGCCCGCTGACTTTGATCAGGACTTCACGCATGGCGGCTTTTTGTGCGCGCTGCTGGCTGCGTTGAGATTGGTCTTCAATCGCAATCCGGGCGCTGTACAGCCCTTCCACCACAGCGGCGTGAACAGGCAACGCCCAATACAGGCAAAGGGCCACGAACACGGGAAAAATGCGCAATTTGGTCACGGATTAACTAACTCGGCCAACAAAGGTTTAACAATCAGATGGTTATTGTCTTTTATTTGACAACAAATTTCACCTGTTGTTTGTCATGCCAGATCAAAAATTGCCGCACAGAAGGTGATACAGCGGTGTTATTTAGCCAGTCTTGCTGGTAAAATCCGCACACTTTTTTGTGCCATCGAGGTAAACCGTGAGCGATTCTTCTGTGTCCCTGAGTTATAAAGACGCCGGTGTCGACATTGATGCAGGCAACCAACTGGTTGAACGCATCAAATCTGTCACCAAAAAGACCCACCGCCCTGAAGTCAAGGGTGGTCTTGGCGGATTTGGTGCATTGTGTGCCCTGCCCGAGAAATACAAGCGTCCACTACTGGTGTCAGGCACCGATGGCGTAGGAACCAAGTTGCGCCTTGCGATGGACATGCAACGGCATCAGGGGATCGGTATCGATCTGGTGGCCATGTGCGTTAACGATTTGATTGTACAGGGTGCAGAGCCACTGTTCTTCCTTGATTACTATGCCACCGGCAAACTGGATGTGGACACCGCGGTCGATGTGGTCACCGGTATCGGCCAAGGTTGCGAAATGTCAGGCTGTGCGCTGATCGGTGGTGAAACCGCCGAAATGCCCGGCATGTACCATGGCAATGACTATGATGTCGCCGGTTTCTGTGTCGGCGTGGTCGAACAGGATGACGTGATTGACGGCAGCAAAGTGGCGGCCGGTGATGCCCTGATTGCACTGGCCTCATCAGGTCCCCATTCAAACGGTTACTCACTGATCCGTAAAGTGTTGGAAGTCAGCGGTGCTGACCCAATGCAGGCGTTTGGCGACGGTACCCTGGCAGATGCGCTGCTGACCCCGACCCGTATTTACGTGAAATCGGTGCTGGCGCTGCTGGAACAGCACAGCGTACACGCTATCTCTCACATTACCGGTGGTGGCTTCTGGGAAAACATCCCACGGGTATTGCCCGATCATTGTGCCGCCAGCATTGACGGCAGCAGTTGGCAATGGCCAGCCATTTTCAACTGGCTGCAGGAAAACGGCAATATCACCACCCATGAAATGTACCGTACCTTTAACTGTGGCGTTGGTTTGATCATCGCGCTGCCGCAGGATCAGGTCGACAGTGCCCTTGCACTGCTCTCGGCGCAAGGTGAAACAGCGTGGAAAATTGGTGAAATCACGGCCAAGCAAAATGACCAACAGGTAGAGATCCGCTGATCATGACCAGCCCGATGTCCATAGTGGTTTTGATTTCAGGCAATGGTTCTAATCTGCAAGCCATGATCGATCAGCAGGCGGCCGGCAAATTGCACGGCCGTATCGCGCTGGTTATCTCCAACAATGGCGACGCATACGGACTGAACCGGGCCGAGGACGCAGGGATTGAAACCCTGTGTCTGGATCACCGACAGTTCGACAGCCGTGAAGGGTATGATGAAGCGCTGCGCCAGGCGATTGACAATGCCGGGGCCGATCTGGTGGTTCTGGCCGGCTTCATGCGCATTCTGACCCCTGAGTTTGTGAATCATTACGCCGGTAGAATGCTCAACGTTCACCCTTCCCTGTTGCCCAAGTACAAGGGGCTCAACACCCATGCCCGCGCACTGGAAGCCGGCGACGATGAACATGGTGCATCGGTCCATTTTGTGACCCCTGAACTGGACGGCGGTCCTGTTGTCATACAAGCCAAGGTGCCGATTTTCACCGATGATACCGCCGACGAACTGGCCAGTCGCGTACAGGTGCAAGAACGCAGCATGTACCCATTGGTTGTGGCATGGTATTGTCAGGGGCGCCTGAAAATGGATAACAACAAGGCGTATCTCGATGGACAAGAATTACCACCCACAGGTTATGCGGCTGATTAAGTTCGCGTTCCTTCTGTGTGGGTTAGTGCTCAGCCTGACAACTGTTGCCAGTGAACTGGTACCGTTTCGGGCTGACTATACCGCATATCGCCATGGCAGTGACCTCGGTGATGCCTATATGCAACTGGAATCGTTGGGGCGTAACCGCTACCGGCTGGAGTACCAGAGCCATGTATCGCTGTTTTTTTTATCAGACAAACGTACAGAAGTGAGTTTGTTTGAAATCAGCGACGGCAAAATCCAACCTTACAAATATCACTACAGCCGCGAAGGAACAGGCTCAGACAAGGAACTTGAAGCCCGTTTCAACAAGGCGAATGATCAGATCACACTGGACAACGGCGAAACCCTGGTATGGCAGGGTGCACTGGACAATCAACTGTACCGTCTGGATCTGCAAAAGCAATTGGCCGCCGGTCAAACCCAGTTTGAATACCGCATGCTGAATTACCGAGGGCAACTGCGGGACTACACCCTTGAAGTCGTTGGTAAGGAGCAGCTGGAGCTGCCCTATGGCATGTTAGAAGGCATTAAAGTGCGCATCGTCCGAGACAGCGCCCGACGGGAAACCTTCGCCTGGTTCGCGCCATCGCTGAATTATCAGTTAGTGCGTCTACAACAGTTCAAAGACGGTGATGAGCAGGGAGATATCCAACTGCGCAGTTACACCACCTCCCCCGCACGCTGATAACACCTAAAAACGGCTGCGGGCGACAATTTCACCCTGTTTAAACACCACCCAGTGTCCGGACGGTATCGAATGCCACTGTTCGTCCTGGGTAAGAGGCCGGGTCGCAACCACCGACACGACATCGTTGTCGGTGGTTTCCTGCTCAAAATCAATCACCCAATCAGAATCAATCAGTGTGGCTTTACCAAACGGCGCGCGACGGGTTATCCAATGCAACTGACTGGTGCAGTAGGCAAGCAGATAGACGCCATCACTGAGTAACATGTTATACACCCCCAGCGCTCTTAAATGCTGACACTCCCGGGCCATGTAACGAAACGCGGTTAACATGTTGGCAGGCCGTTTAGGATAGCGCTGAGCGAGCCGCTGTAGCAACCAGCAAAACGCCCACTCACTGTCGGTGGCCCCAATCGGTTGGAAGCCCTGTTCCAGCGGTAATGCCTGACGAAAACCGGACAACTGACCATTGTGGGCAAAGGTGAGGTTGCGCCGCCACCACGGACGTATAAAGGGATGGGTGTTTTCCAGCCTGACACCGCCACGATTCGCCTGACGGATGTGGGCAATGACGGCAGTAGATTTCATCGGGTAGCGGCGTACCAAATGGGCAATTTCTGAATCACAGCTGGGCAGCGGATCTTTAAAGCTACGGCACCCCTTGCCTTCGTAAAACGTGATCCCCCAGCCGTCCCGATGTGGCCCCGTTCGGCCTCCCCGCTCGAGTAGCCCGGCAAAACTGAAACAAATATCGGTCGGCACATTGGCCGACATACCCAATAACTCACACATTTCGCCGCTTACCTCTCCCCAGTGAACTGGCAATTACTGCATTTCGTACCATGCTTATAGAGATATTCGATCGTCAGTCAGAAATCCACTTGATCTTTGTCGGACGAACGCATATGTTTTTGCGACACATTCTGGTCAGACCTCCATGGAGGCGTTTTTTATGCAAATTTTCATATGGTTACTCACCATCCTCGGTGCCGTCGGTGCCGTCAGTTACTTCCGCCTGCACTTGCTCAATGCAAGTATCGTAGTCGGCGGAGCCCTGGTCGTAGGGACGGTGTTGGGCTACGTTGGTGGCCTTACGTGGCTGCTGTTTCTGTTAATCGCAGTGCCCTTAAACCTGACAGATTTCCGTCAACAGTTTATCAGCGCTCCGCTGTTAAAAATCTACCGGAAAATCATGCCAGAGATGTCCCGTACTGAACAGGAAGCCATCGATGCCGGTACTGTCTGGTGGGACGGCGAAATTTTCAGTGGTGATCCTGATTGGCAAACCCTGCACCGTATTCCGCAGGCGCGCCTGAGCGCCGAAGAACAAGCCTTTCTCGATGGCCCGGTGGAAGAGGCGTGCCGAATGGCCGACGAGTGGGACATTCATCACAAGCGTGTCGACTTATCTGAAGAATTATGGCAATTCCTCAAAGACAATAAGTTCTTCGCCATGATCATCAAGAAAAAGTACGGTGGTCTGGAGTTTTCTGCTTACGCCCAATCCCGGGTGTTGCAAAAGCTGTCCGGTTGCAATGCGGTACTGGGCACCACGGTTGGTGTCCCCAACTCCTTGGGCCCGGGCGAACTGTTGCAGCATTACGGCACCGAAGAGCAGCAAGACCATTACCTGCCTCGTTTGGCCAAGGGTGAAGAAATTCCCTGTTTTGCGTTAACCAGCCCAGAAGCCGGTTCCGATGCGGGAGCAATCCCCGACAGCGGTATCGTGTGTAAAGGGAAGTGGGAAGGCAAAGACGTGTTGGGGATGAAGCTAACCTTCGACAAGCGCTACATCACCCTCGCGCCGGTGGCCACGGTGATTGGCCTGGCCTTCAAACTGTACGATCCGGACGGATTGCTGGGGGATCAGAAAGAGCTGGGTATTACCTGCGCCCTGATCCCGCGGGACACCGAAGGTCTGGACATAGGTCGCCGCCATTTTCCGTTGAATGTGCCGTTTCAAAACGGTCCCATCCGCGGCAAAGACATCTTTGTGCCACTGGATTTCATCATTGGTGGTGCCAAAATGGCCGGACAAGGCTGGCGGATGCTGGTTGAATGCCTGTCAGTGGGACGCTGCATTACCCTGCCCTCAACATCAGCCGGCGGTGCCAAGTCTGTCGCCCTGGCAACAGGTGCCTATGCGCGCATTCGCCGTCAGTTCCGTTTGCCGGTGGGCAAGATGGAAGGTATCGAACAAATGCTCGGCCGCATCGGCGGCAATGCTTATCTGATGGACGCCGTGACATCACTGTCCACCAAAGGGGTGGATTTGGGTGAAAAACCGTCGGTGATCAGCGCCATTTGTAAATACCACCTGACCGAGAAGATGCGCCAGTGCGTCAATGACGCCATGGACGTGCATGGTGGTAAAGGGATCATGCTGGGGCCGAACAACCATCTGGGTCGGGGCTATCAGGGCGCTCCGATCGCGATCACCGTGGAAGGGGCGAATATTCTGACCCGCAACATGATGATTTACGGTCAGGGTGCGATTCGCTGTCACCCGTACGTGTTAAAAGAAATGTACGCTGCGGCCAATGAAGATCACAGTGAAGGCCTGCGCGAGTTCGATGAGGCGTTGTTTGGCCACATCGGCTTTGCGGTCAGTAACTTCTTCCGCTCCGCCTGGTTCTCGTTAACCGGTGCCCGTTTAGCCGACGCACCGTTTTCAGACGAAACCGCCCGCTACTACCGGGCCATGCAGCGCTACTCCAGTAACCTTGCTTTGCTGTCTGACGTTGCAATGGGTGTTCTGGGCGGCGAACTGAAGCGTAAAGAACGCTTGTCTGCCCGCCTCGGGGATATTCTCAGCTACCTGTATCTGGGCAGCGCGGTGTTGAAACGCTTCGATGATCAGGGTCGTCTTGGCGAAGATGCGCCACTGATGCACTGGGCCATGCAGGATTGTATGTTCCACCTTGAAGAGGCCATCGACGAACTGCTGTGCAACTTCCCGTCGAAACCGCTGGGTTGGTTGATGCGTGCAGTCGTGATGCCTTTCGGTCGACAGTTTACCCGTCCGTCCGATGAATTGGATCACCAAATCGCCACCATGCTGCAGACCCCGTGCGAAGCCCGCACCCGTCTTGGTCAGGGTCAATACCTGGGCCGTGATGAAGGTAACCCTATGGGAGAACTGGAGCAGATCCTCGACGACATTCTTGCCAGTGAGCCGTTGTACGAGAAAATCTGTGCCGCGGCAAAAGAACGCTTCCCCTTTACCCAACTGGACGCTTTGGCTGACAAAGGGCTGGAAATGGGCGTGATCAACGAGCAGGAAGCCGATTTGATGAAGCGGGCTGAAGCCGGCCGTCTGAAAACCATCAACGTCGACGACTTCGACCACGAGGAGTTGATTGCGGGTCAGGCTGCGGCCAAACCGAAACGCAAATCGCGCTCCACCAAAGCAGCGTAGTCGCCACGATACAACACAAAAAGCCCCGCGATTGCGGGGCTTTTTTTATGTCTTCTTGCAGTGATTAATTCAGTTTCTTATGCCGGTAAACAGCCACCAACGCACCAATGGTCATGCCCAGACTGCAGCCAATCGCTACCCCTAAGCCCAGCGCCACACCATAATTATCCGTGTAGGCACCAACGGCCAGTCCGGCGCTGACACCAAACGCCATTCCCAGACTGATCCCCAGCACCAGGGGGATTGCCATGGCCTGGTTCGTTGATGATCCCTGTTTGCTCATAACGGTCGCCGGTAAATTTGCATGTGACTGCTAAACTAGCAAAGTCAGCCTCAGATGTCATACTTTGCTGACATTGGCTTCAAACCCTTCGTGGGTAAGCCACAAAGCACCTTGATAGGCATTGTCAAATACAGCGCGCTGAAACTGGCCTTTTCGTTCCACCACCATCCGGTCGAGGAATTCTCGCTTCATTGTGGACGGCGGATAAACCTGTGCGGCTCTTACCAGTCCGTGTTCCAGACACCAATCAACCAATGCCTGGATCACCGCAAAAACCTCGGCGCTGCACAATTCCCAATCCTGCAAATACACCATGTGCGCCCAGGGTTTATCCACCTGCTGCGCCAAGGTCTTGAATTCGCCTGCAAACTGTTCCGCCGTTTCCTTGTTCCAGGTACCCGACAATTCTGCATACACCACGTTGCCATGACACCAGAGGCGAAATGATCCGTGTTGCTCAAACACCATCGTCTTTCCTGTCTCCATACCCATTGATAGCGTAGTTCTTATAACCTAGTACAGTCTGAGTCTGGTGTCCGGTCTTTTTAGCCATCGAATCGCCAACGAACAATAAAAAAAGCCCCATCACTGACGGGGCTTTATATCACTCAACACCAACATACTAGCTAGTCAAATCGGCTGGCACATGCACCGAGCCAGACATCAGCGTACGTGCACTGCGACTCATAATGGCCTCGGTAACCTGCCACTGACCATCCCTGCTCTGGGCTTTTGCCCCCACGGTTAAGGTTCCCGACGGATGTCCAAAGCTGATCTGTTGCTTACCGGCATTGCCCATTACGTCGGTCAATAACGTACCGTCAATGGCCGCCGCTGTGCCAATGGCCACCGCAGCAGTGCCCATCATGGCATGGTGCAACTTGCCCATCGACAGGGCCCGAACCAACAAATCAATGTCTTCCCCGTAGACGGTTTTTCCACTTGAAGACACATAATCCGTTGGCGGGGCAACAATGGCGATTTTGGGTGTGTGCTGGCGGGATGCCGCTTCACTGATGTCCCTGATCAGGCCCATCTTCACCGCACCATGGGCGCGAATGTTTTCAAAACGGGTCAGCAGCTCAGTGTTACCGTTGATATCATCCTGCAACTCAGTGCCTGTCAGCCCCAAGGCTTCGGCGTGCAGAAAAATGGTCGGTATCCCGGCATTGATCATCGTTACCCGCAGCGCGCCTTCACCAGGGACGTCAAGATCCTCCTGTAAACTACCGGTAGGAAACAAGGCCCCTTCCCCGTCAGCGGGATCCATGAAACTCAGACTGATTTCGGCAGCCGGGAAGGTCACACCGTCCAACTCAAAATCACCCAGTTCCTGCACCTCGCCATCCACCATCGGCACCCTGGCGAGGATAGTCTTAGCGATATTCTTCTGCCAGATCCGAACCTCCGCTATGCCATTGTCCGGCACCCGGCTTTTGTCAACCAGCCCTTTGGTTATCGCGAACGCGCCGACCGCACAGGTCAAATTTCCGCAATTACCGCTCCAGTCGACAAACGCCTTGTCGATGGATACCTGCCCAAAAAGATAATCCACGTCATGATCCGGCTGGGTACTTTTGTCCAGGATCACAGTTTTACTGGTACTGGATGTCGCACCGCCCATGCCATCGATTTGTTTGGCATACGGATCGGGGCTACCGATGATGCGCAGCAATAATGCATCACGGGAAGGTCCGGGCTGTTGTGCACGTTCAGGCAACTCGCTGCGCAGCAAAAACACCCCTTTGCTGGTACCACCACGCATGTAGGTCGCCGGCACTTTCACTTGTTTCATGCCCAATACCTCCTATGCCTGTCCTTCCGCTTCCAGGAAATCCTGAGCGAAGCGTTGCAATACACCGCCAGCGCTGTATACAGACACTTCTTCGGCAGTATCGAGACGGCATTTCACCGAGACGGTGTCAGTGTCGCCATTGGCACGGTGTATCGCCAGGCTTAGCGTGGCGCCTGGACTGATATCACCACTCACATCATAGGTTTCGGTACCGTCAATGTTTAACGTCAGGCGCGTTGTGCCCGGTTCGAACTCCAACGGTAACACGCCCATGCCAATAAGGTTGGTACGGTGAATACGTTCAAAGCCTTCAGCGACGATCACCTCAACACCGGCCAGACGAACCCCTTTGGCAGCCCAGTCACGGGAAGAACCCTGCCCATAGTCAGCACCCGCAACGATGATCAGCGGTTGTTTACGCTGCATGTAGGTTTCAATCGCTTCCCACATGCGCATGACCTTACCTTCGGGCTCCAGTCGGGCCAAAGAGCCCTGCACTACCTCGCCGTTTTCCCTGACCATCTCATTGAGCAGTTTGGGGTTAGCGAAGGTCGCCCGTTGGGCGGTCAGGTGATCGCCACGGTGGGTCGCATACGAGTTAAAATCTTCTTCCGGCAGTCCCATCTTGGCCAGGTACTCGCCCGCCGCACTGTCTGGTAAAATGGCATTGGACGGTGACAGGTGATCGGTGGTGATGTTATCCCCCAACACCGCCAGAGGCCGCAACCCTTTAAGGGTACGCTCAGCAGCCAACGCCCCTTCCCAGTAGGGAGGACGACGAATATACGTGCTTTGTGGTCGCCAGTCGTACAATGGATTGATGTGCTCGCCGTATTCGACGTTCAGATCAAACATTGGCTCGTACACTTTGCGGAAGTGCTCCGGCTTCACGCTTTTGGCAATCACAGCATCGATTTCTTCATCACTGGGCCAGATATCCTTGAGGGTCACTGGTTGACCGTCTTCATCGTGCCCCAGCACGTCTTTTTCAATGTCGAAACGCACGGTACCGGCAATCGCATAGGCCACCACCAGCGGCGGTGATGCCAGGAACGCTTGTTTCGCATAAGGATGAATACGGCCGTCAAAGTTTCGGTTCCCCGACAGCACTGCGGTGGCGTACAAATCCCGGTCGATAATTTCCTGCTGGATCTTCGGATCCAACGCGCCGCTCATGCCGTTACAGGTTGTACAGGCAAACGCCACAACCCCGAAACCCAGTTGCTCTAACTCACTGAGCAAATTGGCCTCTTCAAGGTACAATTTTACCGCTTTTGAGCCGGGCGCCAGCGAAGACTTCACCCACGGCTTGCGCAACAACCCTTTGGCATTGGCGTTGCGTGCCAGCAGACCAGCAGCAATCACGTTGCGCGGGTTACTGGTATTGGTACAACTGGTGATTGCCGCAATGATCACTGCGCCATCTGGCATACCCACATGCTCGTCTTTGATATCCCCGGCAATGCCCTGGGCACGCAGATCCGTGGTCGCTACGCGGCGATGAGGGTTCGACGGGCCAGCAATGTTGCGCACCACCGACGACAGATCGAAGTTCAGTACACGCTCGTACTCGGCGTTGACCAGATCATCCGCCCACAGTCCGGTTTGTTTGGCATACTGTTCAACCAGCTTGACCTGCTCATCTTCACGACCGGTCAGGGTCAGGTAATCGAGGGTTTGCTGATCAATGTAGAACATCGCTGCGGTGGCGCCGTATTCTGGTGTCATGTTGGAGATCGTAGCCCGATCGCCCAGGGTCAGATTGGCCGCCCCCTGACCGAAGAATTCCAGGTACGCGCCAACCACCCGTTCCTTACGCAGGAACTCGGTGATGGCCAGCACGATGTCGGTCGCGGTAATGCCAGGCTGTGGCTTGCCGGTCAGTTCAACGCCGACAATGTCGGGTAAACGCATGTATGAGGCCCGTCCCAACATCACGTTTTCGGCTTCGAGTCCACCTACACCGATGGCAATCACGCCAAGGGCATCCACATGGGGCGTATGGCTATCGGTACCGACCAGGGTATCCGGGAACGCCACACCGTCGCGCACCTGTACCACCGGTGACATCTTTTCGAGATTGATCTGGTGCATGATGCCGTTTCCGGGCGGGATCACATCAACGTTCTTAAATGCGGTTTTGGTCCAGTTGATGAAGTGGAAACGGTCTTCGTTGCGGCGTTCCTCAATGGCACGGTTCTTTTCAAACGCATCGGGCTCAAAGCCGGCATGTTCGACAGCCAGGGAGTGGTCAACGATCAACTGGGTGGGCACCACAGGATTGACTTTGGCCGGGTCGCCACCTTTCTCGGCAATGGCATCGCGTAACCCCGCCAGATCGACCAGCGCAGTCTGGCCCAGAATATCGTGACAAACCACACGAGCGGGATACCACGGAAAATCCAGATCCCGTTTGCGGCCAATTAGTTGGTCAAGTGCTGCATCCAATTGCGCCGGATCGCAGCGTCGTACAAGGTTTTCAGCCAGCACTCGGGAGGTATAGGGCAACTTGGCATAAGCGTCAGGGGACAGCCTGTCTACCGCCTCGCGGGCATCAAAATACATCAGGCTGGAATCGGGCAGGCGTTTTTTAAATTCACTGTTCATAGCTAGCTCCAAACAATGAGGCCGGTGCCTGCTGTGTAACGCACAGCAGTACCGGCCATCGAATTCAATGTCGTTGGGTGGGGATCACGCGCGTTCGGCAATCGGCGGAACGGGGCGTAACTCTTCGCCGGTGTACTCGGCCGATGGACGAATAATGCGGTTGTCGGCGCGCTGTTCCATCACGTGCGCTGCCCAACCAGTCAGGCGAGACATCACGAAAATCGGCGTGAACAATGGGGTTGGAATGCCCATGAAATTGTAGGCAGACGCATGGAAAAAGTCGGCATTACAGAACAGTTTTTTCTCACGCCACATGACTTCTTCGCAGCGCACAGACACCGGATACAACACGGTATCGCCAACATCTTGTGCCAGCTTTTCAGACCACCCCTTGATGATCTCATTGCGCGGATCAGATTCAGAATAAATCGCATGACCGAAGCCCATGATTTTTTCTTTACGTTCCAACATGCCCATCATTTCCTGTTCGGCATGTTCAGGCGATGTGAAGTTCTCGATCATCGCCATGGCAGCTTCGTTGGCGCCACCGTGCAGCGGACCACGCAACGATCCAATGGCACCGGTGATACAGGAGTGCATATCTGACAAGGTCGAAGCACACACCCGCGCGGTAAATGTAGACGCATTAAACTCATGCTCCGCATACAGGATCAGCGAAACGTGCATGACTTTCTCGTGCAGTTCACGGGGCGCTTTACCATGCAACATCTGCAGGAAGTGGCCACCGATAGAATCATTGTCGGTTTCCACGTCGATACGCACACCGTCATGGCTGAAGCGATACCAGTAGCAGATCATACTTGGCATGGTGGCCAGTAAACGATCCGTCACGTCTTGCTGCTGGGCGAAATCCGTTTCCGTTTCCAGGTTGCCCAACATTGAACAACCGGTACGCAGCACATCCATCGGGTGAGCACTGGCCGGAATACGTTCCAACACGTCTTTGAGTGCCTGGGGAAGACCGCGCATCGACTTTAAACGAGCCTTGTAGTCTTGCAGTTCTGCCCCATTGGGCAATTTGCCCTTGAGGATCAGGTAAGCGACTTCTTCAAACTCACAGTGCTCTGCCAGCTCTTTGACGTCATAGCCACGGTAGGTCAGTCCTGAACCGGATTTACCCACGGTGGATAATGCCGTCTTACCAGCAACCTGTCCGCGCAAGCCTGCGCCACTTAACACCTTTGCCATGTGATATCTCCTGTTATTCGTTTATGTATCGGGTACAGTAAAGTGTCTGGCAGGACGCCTTTAGCGCCCTGCCCGGTATTATTTGTTTTTGCCTTCAGCGAACAGTGCATCAAGCTTCTGTTCATACTCGTGATAACCAAGATAATCGTACAGTTCCATGCGGGTTTGCATGCTGTCGACAACGGCTTTCTGATCCCCATCCTTTAGGATGGTCTGGTATACGCGCTCTGCGGCTTTGTTCATCGCTCTGAAGGCGCTCAATGGGTACAACACCATGTCAACCCCCCACTCGGCCAGCTCACGAGCATTCCACAGTTCGGTTTTACCGAATTCGGTGATGTTGGCCAGGATCGGAACGTCCAGTGCTTCACTGAAGGCACGGTAATGGGCTTCGGTTTGCACCGCTTCGGCAAAAATGCCGTCGGCACCGGCAGCCACATAGGCTTTGGCGCGTTCAATAGCCGCTTCCAGACCTTCCTGAGCGAAGCTGTCCGTACGTGCCATGATGAAGAAGTCCGGATCCGTGCGGGCATCGACGGCCGCCTTGATGCGGTCAACCATTTCCTCTGTTGAGACAATCTCTTTGTTAGGACGGTGTCCACAGCGTTTCTGTGCAACCTGATCTTCCATATGCACCGCAGCCGCACCGGCTTTTTCCATGTCCCGAATGGTCTTGGCGATGTTGAATGCACCACCCCAACCGGTATCAATATCCACCATCAACGGTAAATCGCAGGCACTGGTAATACGTTGCACGTCGACCAATACATCATTCAACGACGTCATACCCAAATCGGGCAAGCCATACGATGCGTTGGCAACACCACCGCCGGACAGATAAATGGCTTTATGGCCGATGTGTTTTGCCATCATGGCAGAATAGGCATTGATGGTACCTACGATTTGCAACGGCTGATTGTCACGTAGCGCGTCGCGGAAGGCTTTTCCTGCACTCATGGGAAGTTGTCCTCTGCTGTGTCAGGCGTCAGTTGACGCCGAATCTAAATGAAATTTACGTTGAATATTGTTTTTGGAATACAGTATATGGCGGCGCATCAGCATTTCCGCTAACTCACCGTCCCGATGGGCAATGGCTTGGACAATGTGTCGGTGTTCGTCGAAAGCGGTACTGACCCGAGGGCCAGCCATGCCATATTGCACCCGGTACATGCGTACCAAATGATAAATACCGTCAGTCAACACCGAGATCAGTTGCGCGTTCTTACTGCCCTGAATAATGCGGTAATGAAAGTCCACATCACCGGCTTCCTGATAGTAAGAGTCGTTACCCCGTATGCTCGAACGGTGTTGTTCCAGCAAGCCCTGTAAATCGGCGATTTCGTCATCCGACATACGGCTGGCAGCCAATCGCGCCGCCATGCCTTCGAGGGCTTCCCGGACCTGATACAATTCCAACAGCCCGGTTTCCGACAGGGCCACTACCCGTGCGCCGACGTTGGCACGGCGCTCCACCAGCAGGCAGCGCTCCAGTCGATTGATCGCTTCACGCACTACCGCGCGACTGACCCCATAGGTTGTCGACAATTCGGTCTCACTGAGCTTACTGGCGGCGGGGATCACACCTTCGACGATGTCGCGACGCATCGCAAAGAAGGTTTTGTCGGCATTGGTTACGGGAAGTTCGGACTGTGCTAGCACACTGTACACCAACGGGGTTACGCTAAAAGTGTCGACAATATAGTGCCGTTTCAGGATTTGATCAAGCAAACGACGCAATATTGTCGACAATACTTTAGTCGTAGGTGTACGACACGGGTGCCAGAGGGGCACCCTTAGTGCTATTCCCCGGTTAGCGCGCCTTCGCCATCAACAGGGCTTGCTTTTCCGCCGCTGACAGGAACGCCGCTGTGACACCGTTGCGCTGCACACGGTGCAATGTTTCTCGGCTTAACCCCAACACCTCATGGGCAACCTGGTATTCGCCGGCCAGGGTAATGTTGGATACCGCAGGGTCGTCGGTATTGAGGGTTACGCATAACCCATTTTCAATAAATTTTGCCATAGGATGGTTGGTCAGGTCTGACACTGTCGCGGTTTGATAATTGGACGTCGGGCAGGACTCAATCGCGATGTCATTTTTTGCCATATATGCCATCAATGCAGGATCACTTGCTGCAGCAACACCATGACCAATTCGCTGTGCTCCCAACAATTCGATGGCATTCCAGACACTCTGGGGACCGTCGGCTTCACCGGCGTGAACCGTAACCTGCCAGCCCGCGTCCCTGGCCTTGCTGAAGTGTTCAACAAATTGTGGTGCGGGGTAGCCCAGTTCATCACCGGCCAAATCCAGCGCACAAATGTGCTCACGGTGTACGAGCAATGCATCGAGTTCAGCCATACAGGTGGCAGCACCAAAGGTGCGGCTGAGGATACCAATCAGGTTGGCCTTAACCCCGGTTTCGCGACTGCCGGTGTTAACACCATCGATGACGGCTTCGACCAATGCGGCCATGGGCAAATCAAACGCTTTGGCCATGTAATAGGGCGAAAACCGTAACTCGACGTAGTCCAACTGACTGTCCCGTGCATCCAGCATGTTGTCATAGGCCACCTGTCGACAGGCGTCCAAATCGGCAAGCACCGAGACCCCTACATCAAGTTTGGCCAGAAACGCCAGCAAATCACTGGTCTTATCCTGGATTTGGGTAATGGCGTACACTTCTTCAAGGCTGGTTGCGCCGATATCGATCCCGTGCTGTTGGGCCAGCGACCAAATACGAGGGGCCAGAATATTGCCATCCAGATGGCGGTGTAAATCCACCAGCGGTAGGGTTGGGTCAATCAATGACGACATGGGACTCCTATTGTCGTTACAGTTCGTGTTGCAGTTTTTCGACCAGCAATACCGCCTGTGTGCGCGTATTCACGTCGAGCTTCTTAAAAATGGCGCTGATATGCGCTTTCACCGTTGCTTCTGTGACAAATAATTCACCGGCGATCTGCTTGTTGAGCAAACCGGCCTGCAACAGTTTCAGGACTTTGAATTGTTTGGGCGTTAGCTGAGCGACTTTTTCAGCAATGCTGCGTTGCTCTGCACCAACGTCCTGAATGTCATCAGCACGTTCCGGCGGTAGCCATTGTTCACCGCTCATCACCAGGCGGACTGCTTCAGCGATGGTCGCCGTCGGTGTCGATTTGGGCACAAAGCCACAGGCCCCCAGGCCCATAACGTACGAAATCACCTCATTCGACTCACTGGCAGACACAACAATGATCGGGATCGCTGGGTGCTCCTGATGAACCCTGATAACGCCGTAATAGTTTTCACACCCGGGCATGTTCAGATCCAGCAGTATGACGTCAATGCTGTCATTATCCAGCGCAGCCAGCGTTGTCGCCAGCGAGTCGGACTCGACAAATGACGCGGGCTCAAAGTGTGGCGTCAGTGCACCAATCAAGGCTTCGCGGAATAGAGGATGGTCATCAGCAATCAGAAATCTGGCCATGGCGGCTTCCTTTCAATGTCACTCCGTGCTTACAGACTAGTATGAATATGTCAGGTATTGAAGTGTTTTCATGCGGTTAACAACAATTCTCGTCGCGCTGGTGGATTTGCGCGCCCGAGTCTGCGCGGGTAGAATTGCGCCACCAGAATCAAGACACCATTGTATATGCATCAACCCACCGACGCCCTCTACGCACACCCGCACCCGGAAGTGGAAGACTTTCGTTTCGATCAGCGCGTGGCGGAAGTGTTTCCCGACATGATCCAACGCTCGATACCCGGTTATACCACCATTATCGACGGGATCGGACAACTGGCCGCACGTTTCTCCCAACCTGACAGCGCACTGTATGATTTGGGCTGTTCCCTGGGAGGCGCGAGCCTGTCGATGGGTCGTTACGTTTCGACAGACGGATGCCGCATCATTGGCATTGATAACTCGCAACCGATGGTCGAACGCTGTCGTTTGCATGTGGAAGCTTTTAAAACGCCAACCCCGGTCACCGTTGTGTGTCAGGACATCCTCGATGTGGACTTTGAGCCAGCCAGTGTCATTGTGATGAACTTTACCCTGCAGTTCGTTGAACCAGAGGTACGCCAGGATCTGTTGCAGCGCCTCTACGATGCGCTGTTACCCGGAGGTTTGCTGATCCTGTCTGAAAAGGTTAATCATCCCCATCCCTGTACCAATGATGCCTGGGTGGATCTGCACCATGAATTTAAACGTCGCAACGGCTACAGCGAACTGGAAATCAGCCAGAAACGCACAGCACTGGAAAATGTCATGCGTCTGGACAGCCTGCAGACCCACCTCGACCGCCTCACCCGGCTCGGCTTTGAACAGCCAAGCGTATGGTTCCAGTGCTACAATTTTCTGTCGATGATGGCAATCAAGGGGGAGTCAGGCGATGAATGAATGGTTTCAGGGCCTTTACCGTTCGCTGACATCATCACCGCTGCAACATTGGCTTGAAACATTGCCTGCTGCTATCAGTCAGTGGCAACGAGAGCAACTGCACGGCGAGTTTTCCAAATGGGTCAAGCTGATTGACAAGTTGCCCGCCACAGAGCCGACATCGATCCAACTCGATCCCGAGGTGCGCTTTGGCAGTGCTGACGATATCGATGACTACACCCAACGTCAGATCAAGGGGTTGTTGATGCAGTTCCAGCCCTGGCGCAAAGGGCCGTTTTTTATTCACGATGTGCACATCGACACAGAATGGCGTTCCGACTGGAAATGGGATCGGGTAGCTCCCCATATCAGCCCCCTCACCCAGCGGCGTGTGCTTGATGTAGGCTGTGGCAGCGGCTATCACATGTGGCGTATGCTGGCACAGGATCCCAGCCTGGTGGTCGGCGCCGATCCGTCCCAATTGTTTCTGATCCAATTTCAGGCCATCAAACGCTTCAATCCCGATCCCCGCATCCATCTGGTGCCATTGGGTATCGAGCAGTTACCGGAATTACGGGGTTTTGACACGGTGTTTTCGATGGGCGTGCTGTACCATCGCCGAAGTCCGATCGACTTTCTGCATCAGTTGAAAGCCCAATTGCGCCCGGGGGGAGAACTGGTGCTGGAAACCCTGGTGGTCGAGGGTGATGAGCAGACAGTGTTCATGCCTGGCGAGCGGTATGCACAGATGCGGAATGTGTGGTATCTGCCCAGTACCGCCGCATTAACGGTATGGATGGCGCGGGTCGGCTTTAAAAACATCCGCGTGGTGGATGTGGATCAGACCTCGGTGCAGGAACAACGCAGTACCGAGTGGATGACCGGACAATCACTGCAAGATTTCCTCGATCCGACGGATCCTAACAAAACCATCGAGGGCTATCCCGCCCCCTTGCGCGCGGTGTTGATCGCTAACACCTAGTCGCCGTTGCCAGAAGGTGCGCTCCAGCGTGCTGCCTGGCTGCGATCACTGTCTTTTTGCGCCGTCCAGTGCCACTGACCATTACTGCGCTCTTTCTTCCACAATGGCACGCAGGTCTTTAGCTGATCCATGATAAATTGAGCTGCATCGAACGCCGCTGCGCGATGGGCACTGGCAATGCCGACAAACACTATCACATCACCGGATTGCATCTCACCCACGCGGTGACACACCACCACATGTTCGACTGCCCAGCGGTCCTTGGCCTGCTCAGCCAGCGCTGCCATGGCCCGTTCGGTCATACCGGGATAGTGCTCCAGGCTCAGGGCGTCGACATTGGACAAGGTAGAAAAGTCACGCACCAGGCCGGTGAAGGTCACCAATGCCCCACATTTTCCCAGACTCGCCGTTTGCAGCGCTGCCGAGAGTTGCTGTATGTCCAATACCTGCGTTGATACTGACACTGAAATTGTCACGCTGGCCTAGCCTCCGGTTACCGGTGGGAAAAAGGCCACCTCGTCGTTAGGACCAATGCGGGTATCTTCATGGGCAATGGTTTGGTTAACCGCAACCAGTGCCCGTTGTGCAGACAGGTATTCTGACCAGAGTTCGCCGCGCGCCTGTAATGTGCGACGTAACGCTGCGACGTCATTGATCGGTTCGTCGATTTCCAGTTGGCCGGTGCCCAACACGTCTTTCAATTGAGCGAAAAACAGTACTTTAATCATCTGCCACTCCGTTGTCCGAGACATCAAAATCCTGTTTGCCCCCCTGCTTCTTAACCACTTTGATGTCGTCGATGCGCATGTGCTTGTCGACCGCTTTGCACATGTCGTACACGGTCAGCGCGGCAACGGAGACCGCCGTCAGGGCTTCCATTTCGACACCGGTCTGGCCCGACAGCTTGCAGCGGGCGCGGATAGCCAGACAATGCTGTTCTGGCTGCAAAGTAAAATCCACATCCACTTTGCTCAACATTAACGGATGACACAAAGGAATGAGATCGGCACAGCGTTTGGCCGCCTGTATGCCGGCAATGCGAGCCACAGCCAGCACGTCGCCTTTGGCATGCTGCCCCTGTTGCAACAGGTCAAAGGTTGCCTGCGCCATGAAAACGCGGGCTTGCGCTACGGCTTCCCGCACGGTGACGGCTTTGTCGGATACGTCGACCATGTTGGCCTCACCCTGCTCATTGAGGTGAGTAAAAGGGCTGTGTTGCGTCATGCCCCATCCCCCGAGCTGAAGTGGTCAACAAAATTACACGGACGATGCCGACTGTCCAGTTGGCTGTGAAGGATCCCCTGCCAGGCGGTTTTGCACGCGCCGGTTGAGCCCGGCAGACAGAATATACCGGTATGGTTGGCAATCCCCGCTATCGCACGGGATTGTACCGTAGAGGTACCGATTTCCTGGTAGGAAATCGCCCGAAACAGTTCA
This sequence comes from Fluctibacter halophilus, assembly GCF_020687825.1. Lineage (GTDB taxonomy): Bacteria > Pseudomonadota > Gammaproteobacteria > Enterobacterales > Alteromonadaceae > Fluctibacter > Fluctibacter halophilus. The sequence continues at coordinate 1,027,804 of NZ_JAJEWP010000001.1, read as the reverse complement.
CCAAATCCGTCAACGGTCTTGTCAAACAACACCGCCAGCGCTTCAGGGGTTGAATCGCGGTCGGTAAATCCTGTGCCACCGGTCACCAGGATAACCTGAATGGCCGGATCGGCTATCCAGTCAGACACGATCGCGCGCATCTGATATTTATCATCAACACACAACTGCCGTTTCGCCAATCGGTGCCCGTCATCTTGCAATGTGTCGACCAGGTATTGTCCCGACGTATCGGTTTCAAGGGTTCGGGTATCAGAAACCGTCAATACCGCGATATTGAGTGGTTTCATCGATGTGTCAGCCGACATGGTGTTCCTCCTGTAAATAGGGCTTCCATTGTTTTAGTGCCTGCGGGGTGTTGATATTGACCAGTTCTGTGTCATCACCCTGAAAAGCAACTTGGCGCGCTGACAGAGAACTCAGCCACGCCTTGAGAGAATGATTTATCAGGTTGTCAGGTCTCTGCTCATGCAGCCCTGACGCGGGTGTTAGTGGTAGGTACAGCGGCATCGGATGGTGGCTGAAATGACACGGTTCGCCCGATTGCACCCCATACCCTATCAGGTGCTTAAGGCTTGATACACTCAGCATGGGCATATCAACCGGCACAATGCACAAACCATCGACATGCCCTGCCCGGGCCTGAATACAGCTGGTGATTGCACAAACTGGGCCGCCGTGAGGATACTGGTCCGGGATCCCCTCTGAGCCGGAATGACCACTGAACCAGACCTGTTGCACACCCGCCTCGCGTAAACGCACTGCACTCCACTGCCGCCAGGACATCGCGCCAAACGCTAATGTACTTTTGTTCTGTCCCATCCGTGAGGATTTGCCCCCACACAATACAATGCCATCAACTAACATGGTGTCAGCCACCGATCATGGCCAGGTGTCGGGTAGCCCCGGTCTTGCCCTCATCCAGCCAGTGTTTGGCGCCTTTATCCTGCAATAAGCGTCGCAGCGCATGGCGTAACTCAGTGGTATCGTCCTGTTGCAGGTAATCGCGCAGAGACAATCCCTGCTCGGCAAACAAGCACAGGTGCAGATCGCCGGTAGCCGATACCCGTAAACGATTACAGGTAGTGCAGAAATCTTTACTGTAAGGCAGGATAAAGCCCATTTGTCCCGCGTACTCGGGATGGCTCAGCTCAATCGCCGGGCCCGCATCCAGCGTACGGTCCTGACGTGTCCATCCCCGCGACAGCAAATCCAATAACAACGGCTCACCTGAGGTATGGTACTGATTGAAAAAACGCCCATGATCGCCGGTTTCCATCAGTTCAATCAGGCGTAATGTTACCGGCGTCTGCTTGAGCCACCCTAACCAGTCCGTCATGCCCTGTTCGGTAACCCCGCGCATCAGTACGGCGTTCACTTTAATCTTGAAGCCCATGGCCAGTGCCTGCTCGATGGCTTGCAGGATCTGGTGTAACTGATCATGACCGGTGATGCGGTGAAAGACCCGCGCATCTAGGCTATCGATACTGATATTGATTTGATCCACCCCTGCATCGCGCCACATCGGCAGATGCCTGGCCAATCGATGACCGTTGGTGGTAATGGCCAGCTTTTCAATACCGTCGATCGCGCGGCAACGGGACAGGATCGCGCCGAGATCTTTACGCAGCGAGGGTTCTCCACCGGTGATACGAAGTTTACGGGTGCCTTCTGCAGCAAAGCCTCTGACCAACCGTTCGATTTCAGGCACGCTTAAAAAGCCCGAGGGGCCATCGCCTTCGTAGCCATCCGGCAAGCAATAATCACAGCGGAAATTACATACGTCCGTGACAGACAGGCGCAGATAATGGAAACGCCTGCCATAGGGGTCTTGTAGCATGATTAATCACCTTTCCAAATGTGTACTGCCTAACAGTACCGGGAGGCTGGTCGATTTCTCTTCCAACCCTGGAGCGCCAGGGCACTCGGCCTGCCCACCGTATTGATAACAACGTAGGTACACAGGCTCGGAGATTGTCTGTTTGACCGGGCAAAAGGCCCGATCATTTCATTTATGTTCAGGCTTAAGCATACGCTAATCCACCCAACACTGTGAACCTGTTTGTCATGTCACTGCACAACCACCCTGGCACATATGTTGATGCTACTCTTACATAATGCCGTTAATTGTGGTGCAAAATTGCTCAGGAACACCCACTATGCTTAATGAGTTTGCTGAAAAAAATGCATTAGATCAGTCATTTATACACACTGCGCAAAAATGGTTCATTCCCTTGGCGGAGCAGATTGAAGTGCACCATGATAGTGCAAACGGCCCCCTTTTCGTTGGTGTTAACGGTGCACAGGGGTCAGGGAAATCAACCCTGACCGCGTTTCTGAGCGATTACTTTAGCCGTCGCTGCGGTCTCTCGGTCGCCAACCTGTCGCTGGATGACTTTTACTTGTCACGCCAGCAACGGGCTGAACTGGCCCGTACCGTTCATCCACTGCTAGCTACCCGCGGTGTGCCGGGCACCCACGACACCAAGAGTATGGCCGATGTGCTGATGGCGTTACGTGACAGCACCGACGTGGCCCTGCCGCGATTTGACAAATCGATGGATGATCCAGTGCCACGGCAACAATGGTCCCATTGCTCACACGCCGACATTGTATTGTTTGAAGGATGGTGTTGGGGCGTTCGCCCGCAAACAGCCAATGCCCTGTTGCAACCCGTCAATGCACTGGAGGCCGAAGAAGATCCAAACGGTGTATGGCGCCGCTACGTTAACCAGGTATTAGCCACCGATTACGTACCGTTGTATGCCCATATGGATCATTGGGTCATGCTAAAAGCACCGTCATTTGCCTGTATCTACCAATGGCGACTGGAGCAGGAACACAAGCTCGCGGCACGCATGGGATCGGATGCTCCCGGCATCATGAGCGCTGAACAGGTGAAACGGTTCATTCAACACTATCAGCGACTCACGGAACACGGTCTGGCCACCTTGCCATTCCATTGCGACTGGGTATACAGCCTGAATACCCATCGTCACATCAACAGTTGTCACCAAAGGGGAAAGGACTAAATGACCGAGTTCGTAGTATTCACCGACATGGACGGTACTTTGCTGGATCACCATACCTACAGCATGGATGCCGCCATACCCATGCTGAACAGGCTAAAACAGTTGGGCATTCCAGTCATCCCCAACACCAGTAAAACCTACGCAGAAATGCGCGTGCTGCGTGAAACGCTCGGACTCGACGGGCCATTTTGTGTTGAAAATGGCGCCGCAATTCATATTCCCCATGGTTTTTTTGAGCAAAAACCCCCTGGCACCCAATGGCAGGATGATCATTGGGTGCACCAGTTTTGTTCCCGTAAACACTACTGGACCAATTTATTGCGTCAGGTCAAAGAACGGTATCCCGACAGCTTTGTGGGTTTTAGCGATATGAGCCTGGATGACATCGTGGCTGCTACCGGTCTGAGTCCCGCCCAAGCGGCACTGGCGGCGCAGCGTCAGTACGGTGAGCCGGTACTTTGGCGCGGTAGCGAACAACAAAAACAGCAGTTCATGGACGACTTGCGCCAAAATGGCGCCACCCCACTGCAAGGCGGTCGCTTTATCCATGTGTCAGGTGATTGCAATAAGGGTCAGGCGCTGCGTTGGTTTATGCAGGAATGGCGCCGCCAGTATCCGCACAAACCCTGCCGCAGCATTGCCCTGGGTGATGGCAACAATGACATCGCCATGCTACAGGCGGCGGACGTCGCCATTCGGATCCTGTCGCCGGTTAACCCACCGCCGACGGTACAAGGACATCCCCATTGTTTAACCAGCACGCTGGAAGGCCCGGCGGGTTGGAACGAAATGTTAACTCAACTGCTTGAACAACAGGTCTAGGAGGCTTTATGGCAGATTTTTACCAAAACGGTGTGGTCACCACTCTACACAACCTGGATGAGCGCCCCATTGAAGACCTTGAAGAAGAGTTGCTGTCCTTTTCCCGTAAACGACCGATGGCGGTGTTGTTACCCTCATTGTTTTCCGAACTGGAAGGACCGGCATTGAGTAATATTATTCAGAACATTGCCCAAGTCCCCTACTTGTCACAAATCGTGATCGGACTGGATCGTGCTGATCAAGCGCAGTATCAGTACGCACTGAAATTCTTTGACACCCTGCCACAACATCACCGTATTCTGTGGAACGACGGTCCGAGACTGAAAGCCATCGATGCCGAACTGGCTGAACTGGGTCTGGCCCCGAAAGAACTCGGCAAAGGGCGGAATGTCTGGTATTGCATGGGCTATATCCTGGCCAGTGGTAAAGCAGAGTCCGTCGCACTGCATGATTGTGACATCCTCACCTATGACAGGCACTTGTTGGCCCGTTTGATCTACCCGGTGGCCAACCCCAATTTCAACTACGAATTCTGTAAGGGCTATTACGCCCGGGTTGCAGACGGCAAGATCAATGGCCGCGTTTCACGACTTCTGGTAACCCCGTTGTTGCGGGCGTTAAAACGTATCGTGGGCGAAAGTGAATACCTGGAATTCATGGACAGCTTCCGCTATCCACTGGCGGGGGAGTTTTCGTTTCGCCGCGACGTACTCAACGACATTCGTATACCCAGCGACTGGGGATTGGAAATCGGTGTATTGTCAGAAATGCACCGTAACTATAGCCACAACCGCCTGTGCCAGGTCGACATCGCCAAAACCTATGATCATAAACACCAGGATTTGTCGCTGCACAATGATCAAGGCGGGTTATCAAAGATGTCCATTGATATCACCAAAGCCTTGTTTCGCAAGCTCGCCACCCAGGGGCAAACCTTTTCAAGTGAAACCTTTCGCTCACTGAAGGCAACCTACTTCCGCATCGCGCTGGATTTTATTGAAACCTATCACAACGACGCGGTTATGAACGGCCTCAAGCTGGATATCCATAATGAAGAAAAAGCGGTAGAAATGTTTGCTCAGAACATTATGAAAGCCGGACAAAGTTTCCTCGACAATCCCATGGAAACACCGTTCATTCCGTCCTGGAACCGCGTTGTCAGCGCCGCGCCAGACATTTTAGAGCGGCTGAAAAACGCCGTGGAAGAAGACTACCTGGAATTCAGGGGGTAAGCCCATGAGTACCCAACCGTCACCGACCCTGCACGATAAAGTGCTGCACCATCTGGACACCATCTACGCCGGCATGGATGTCGATACCGGTGCACTGGCAACGGACCTGCTGGCAACCATGCGACTGGATCATCCCTACAATGAGCCGGTGCCGCATCAGAACCACTGGTCACAGGAGGACATCATCCTGATCACCTATGGTGACAGCCTGCTGGAAGAAGACGAGCATCCGTTACATACGCTGCATCACTTTTTGCACCGCTACGCCAAAGGCTACCTCAATGGCGTGCACATCTTGCCATTTTTTCCTTACAGCTCGGATGATGGTTTTGCGGTGATTGACTACTCCAGTGTTAATGAAGCCCTCGGCGACTGGCAGGATATTCAGGGGATTGCCAGTGAATTCCGTCTGATGGCCGATGTGGTGATCAATCACTGTTCGTCGCGCAGCGTCTGGTTTGATAATTTCATCAAAGGCGAAGGGATTGGGCATGACTTCTTCATGACGGCCAGCCCTCAGGATGATCTGTCATCCGTGGTCAGGCCGCGCACCTCGGAACTGTTGCGTGAAACCCAGACCGCATCTGGCACCCAATATGTCTGGTGCACCTTCAGCCATGATCAGGTCGACTTTGATTTTCGTAATCCTGCGGTACTGACCACCTTTGTCAGTATCATGCGCCAGTACCTGGACATGGGTGTCGACATCTTTCGCCTTGATGCAGTCGCTTTTTTATGGAAGGACATCACCACGCCGTGCATCAACCTGCCGCAAACCCACGAAGTGGTCAGGTTGTTGCGCACACTGGTTGAACACGCCCGTTCCAGTGCCGTGTTGATCACTGAAACCAACATTCCCAACCGTGAAAACCTGACCTACTTCGGTAATGCCAATGAAGCCCATGCCATCTATAACTTTTCATTACCCCCCCTGTTGGTTAACACCCTGATCACCGGCAATTGCCAGCATTTGAAAAACTGGATGATGAGCATGCCGCCGGCCCAGAACGGCACCACCTATTTCAATTTTATTGCGTCCCATGATGGCATTGGTTTGCGTCCGGTTGAGGGACTACTGAGTGAAATCGAACTCAATACCTTACTGTCTACCATGCAGCAATTTGGCGGCCTGGTTTCCTGGCGCACCGCCGCCAGTGGTCAACAACAACCGTATGAGATCAACATCGCACTGTACGATGCGCTGCAGGGTACGGTGCGCGGTGCGGATAAATGGGGACTGGAACGAATGATTTGCGCCCACGCCATCATGTTAGGCATGGAAGGGATCCCCGGCATTTATATTCATTCCCTGCTGGGCACTCAGAATGACTATGAAAAAGTCAAAAACACCAGCCACAACCGCTCCATTAACCGGCACCGCTGGGACTATCAGGCGCTGCAAAGTGCCCTGGCAGACCCTGTTTCAACGCATCACAAAGTGCTAAGCCGCTTACAAAGCTTAATGCAGGTGCGTACTCAGCAACCTGCGTTTCATCCCAATGCGACCCAATTTACGCTGCAGTTGGGTGATGCCGTGTTCGGGTTCTGGCGGCAAAGCATCGATCGTCGCCAAAGCATCTTTTGTATCAGTAACGTATCAGATGAGAACCAGGATATTCATTTGTCTGACATCAATTTGATAGGCACCGATCACTGGGTCGACCTGATAACCGACAGCGCCATTTCACTGGATGATCCCAGCCTGACCTTACATCCCTATCAGACCTTGTGGATCGCCAATCGGCCGGCCTGACGCTCGGTGTATACGTTTGGAATCGGTATAACTCATTGATTTATAGACGTTATGCTTTGCCCCCTCCAGATCTGTCTGTTAAATAAGACACTCTGAGGGGGTTTTACCCCACAGATCGCGACGCGTCACCTAACATCCCACAAAATACCATCTTATCTATCTGTTTTTATTGATTATTTCAAAGTTGGCATGGTCCCTGTAATAGACCAAGCGACCTTCGTTTACTTATCGACGGTACGTTTATCACAAGGAGAAAATCATGAAAAAACTGATGATGGCAGCTACTGCCCTACTCGCACTGAATGCCTACGCAGAACAAGATGCCATGAAAGCGCTGGATACCGACAAAGACGGTAAAGTCAGTGTCGAAGAAGCCGCCAAAGATGCCGGCCTTGCCGCCGTATTCGCCAAGCTGGACAGCGACCAGGATGGCTATCTGACAGCGTCGGAAATGGCCAAGCGCAGCGACTAATTACCCGTAACCATCATTCAAGGAGAATTCATTATGAAACGTTATGTAGCCCTTACCCTGTTTTTGCTGACATCTGCCGCCACTGTGGCCCGTGCTGATGTGTTGACCCAGTTGGATGCGAATGAAGACGGCAAAGTCAGTGCCGAAGAAGCCGCACAGGATGCCGCTCTGGCAGCCAAGTTTGAAGAGCTGGATACCAACAAAGACGGTTTTCTGAGCGCAGACGAACTGTCAGACCGCTAAACCAGCACCAACGGCGACCCCAACAGGGTGTTTGCAGCTCTGCAAACACCCGCCTCTCGTTACTGATCACTCCAGACCGCGAGTTCCGAGCCACCCGGACACGCAAACTGAAAGCGACGACCGCCCGGAAATGAGAAAATCGGCTTGATCACGTTGCCACCGGCTTGTTCGACCTGAGCAAGTGCACGCTCTAAATCGGCCTGATACAACACAACCAAGACACTACCGTTGTCGGTGTGTGCACTTTGTGGCGCCTGAAACAGCCCGGCATCAATACCGGCATTGTTTACCGCAGCATATTCTTCGCCGTAATCGGTAAAGGTCCATCCAAATGCCTGATGAAAAAATTGCTTGTTGCGGGCCAGATCTGTACAGGGAATTTCAATGTAGTTGATGGGCGTAACTGTATCCATGTTGATGCTCCATGTGGTATCTCGTTTAAAAGAGGCAACACTGTAGAGCACAATGGCAGGCAAGAAAAGCCCCGTATTGTCCCAGGACACGAAAGTCAATACGGGGAGTTTGCCTTACTGTAATCCGACGATTCGCCGGTCTGACCTTATCGGTGCAGGTATTATTATTATTGTGTTTGACGCACTGTGTGTGCAGACGCGAAGAGTATTGCATCCGCCGTGCCATTTTTAATTTTTCATTATTATCAATATGTTATGTTTTTACGCGTTCCCCACTGAGCAGACCATCTGTTCAAAAAAGTGCGTTGATGCACAGTTTCGGTGCCCGATATTTGTACACAGTGCATGGCAATGGAACACGCCAACGCCCTGTTAGCCTTCTCATTACCGGTGAGAATACGCGCGCTTCACGGCTATTGCATACGTTGCAGATACGCATGGATCGCCATTGCCTCCCGTTGTCGGGTGAAATCAATCAGGCTGCGGCCGTTGCATGTCATGCCACTGTCAGAGGTGAGCAGTCGCAGAACCCCTTTGCGGGATTCAGCCACCGTACCAATCTTGCGCCCTAACGCCCGGCGCATCATGGACACATCATCCTCAACCACGGCCTTACAAAAATCGGCATAGCGTAGGTCGCCGACAAAGTGATATTTCCCGCCATCACTATTGGCCATCGCGTTTTGCATAAAGCAGACCCCAATCATCACGAGTAAACGTTTCATGGTTATTTCTCCTGTCGCCATTAACGGTGTGGGGGTAATCCCCCGGATACAGGTTCACCCATTGATTAAGTGGGCTCCCCTGCTCCTTTGTTATGGCGCAAAAATCAGCAGGATGTTGTAGCCATTCTGTGAAGGCTTAGTAAACCTGAAGTAAATCAATACGTTAACGGTCGACAACAAATATAACCGACTGATTTTAAACAACTATTTTTTTTGATTTATGAGTAATGGGAGTAAAAACAAGATTGTAGTAATCAAATCGTCTAAATATTGTCCGTTGACAGCCCCTCTGTGACGACCAGAAACCGTTTTTTTAACAACTATTTACTTCATCTCGGTTTGGGCAGTGTGCTTTACCGGCTAATTTGTGTAGAGTGAGCGCCGCACGTTTTAACGAATAAAGGAAGGGTTTCGTGGGTTGGTTGTTCAAAGGCTTAAGTCTGTGTGTGCTGGTGTGTGTCGGGTCTGCGGTACAGGCAAAAACATCCGTGTGGAAGGTCAGTGACGGGGATCATCACCTTTACATCGGTGGAACCATGCACCTGTTAGCCGAACAGGATTATCCTTTACCTGATGCCTATGATCATGTTTATCGCCAGGCGGATAATTTGGTATTCGAAACGGATATGAGTGCGTTACAAAGCCCGGCATTTCAGGCTTCCATGCAACGGCAACTGACCTACCCGGCGGGACGCAGTATTGAACAATCCCTCAGCCCTGAGACGCTCAACCTGCTGCGGGCATTTTTCGCCCAGCGCAACGTTCCCTTTGATGCGGTGAAACACTACAAACCGGGGTTGATGGCATTGTCCATGAGCATGGTAGAATTTCAGCGTCTGGGACTGACCCAGGAAGGTGTCGACAACCATTTTCATCAGCGCGCACAACACGATGGCAAAGACATTGACTGGTTGGAGTCACCACAACAACAACTGGCCTTTATCGCCAGCATGGCCAATGACGACGACGATGCGCTGATCCGGTATACACTGGATGACATTAAACAGTTGCCGAGCACGCTGAAAACCATGAAATCAACCTGGCGTTCCGGTGATATGCCAGGCTTGGCGGCAATCAGTATCGACCCTATGCGGGACGCCTTTCCGGCGATATACGCAACCCTGATCGTCGATCGGAACCGCGACTGGATGCCTCAGATCCTGGCCATGCTTGAGGATCCGGATATAGAATTTGTACTGGTCGGTGCCATGCACCTGGCCGGCCCCGACAGCATACTGACACAGCTTCAGGCGAGTGGTTATACCGTTGAAGCTGTCTCTGTTCAGTGAGGTACACCATGCAACACTGTGACAATCCGAACCTCCAGTCCCTTGATGCTGCATTGCAGGTAATGCTGGCCAACATTCATCCGTTGAAGGATCAAGAAGTCATCACGGTACTGGACGCCGATCAGCGCGTCCTCAGCGAGGATGTGCTTTGCCCGATGGATGTACCGCCAGCAACCAATAGCGCGATGGATGGTTTTGCCCTGCGCTATGCTGACACGACAGATACCCGAACCTTCGAGCATGTTGGCCAAAGCCTGGCCGGACACCCTTACAACACGCCCTTGTTGCCGGGACAATGTGTCACCATTACTACCGGCGCGCTACTCCCCGAGGGTGCTGACACCGTGGTCATGGTTGAGAATGCCAGCTTATCGGGCACCACGCTGCGTTGTACCGAAGCAATCCAACCAGGCCAACACGTTCGCCCTCAAGGCGATGATTTGCAAAAAGGACAACGAATACTCGCCAAAGGGCGCCGCCTGAATCCAGCGGATCTGGCGATGCTGGCTTCGCTGGGATTGGCAACGGTCAGTGTGTATCGCAAACCAAGGGTCACGGTGTTAGCGACCGGTGATGAACTGGTCGCGCCGGGCTCCCCCTTGGCTCCAGGACAAATCTACGAATCCAATCGCAGTGCATTGATCCCCTTGTTAAACCGTGCAGGTGTCGACGTCATTGATGGCGGGATCATCGGTGACGATGCAACTGCGCTGCGCAATGCCCTTCAATCGGCCATGTCTGACAGTGATGTGGTCATCAGTTGTGGTGGCGTGTCCGTCGGTCAGGCCGATCTGGTCAAAGAGATGGTCCGTGAATTGGGTGAATTGTATGTGTGGAAATTGGCGATCAAGCCAGGTAAACCCTTTGCTTTCGGTAAGCTGGGCAACGCCTGGTTTTGCGGTTTACCGGGCAACCCGGTTTCCAGCTATGTGACCTTTGAGCAGTTGGTCCTTCCGGTGTTAAACACCCTGGCAGGACAATCTCAGTGGCCTCCACTGAACTGGACCGCGCGATTGGTAACCCCCATAAACCGGCGTGCCGGACGTCAGGAGTTTGTTCGTGCCCGACTGCACAACGACGAGCAAGGCAACCTGTGCGCCACACCACTGCCCAAACAGGGTTCCGGGATTATGCACTCGATCGCCAACGCCAATTGCTACATTGTGATCGACGCAGATGTGACGCATGTTGAAGCTGGTAGCCAGGTCAACATTCAACCTTTCTCACGCTGACGGTACAAACATGTCCACCACGGTAAAACATGAATTACGCGCGCTGGTAACGTTAGCCTGGCCCCTGCTGATTGCCCAGGTCACCCAAACCCTGATGGGGGTGTGCGACACCATCATGTCAGGCCGTTACACCGCCAATGACATGGCTGCTGTTGCTATCGGCTTCAGTGTCACGCTGCCTGCACTGTTTTTTATCCAGGGTCTGATCATGGCACTTCCGCCGATTGTGTCCCGTCTCAATGGCGAACAACAGCAGGATCGCATGGCCAACGCGACCCAGCAGATGGGTTACCTCAGTGTGTTGTTGGGATTTGCCATGTGGTTATTGATCCCTTTTGTACCGGATCTGCTGGGCTTAATGGACATGAGCGAGACGCTACTGACCATTACGGTAGACTATGTCACGTACATTCTGTTGGGCGCACCCGCGTTTGCCCTCTATCAGGTGTTACGTAACCATTGTGAGGGGCTGTCATTGACCAAGCCTACCATGGTGATCATGTTAATTGGCCTGCTGGTCAACATTCCGGCCAACTACGCGTTCATCTATGGCTACGGCCCGCTGCAGGCATACGGTGGCGCAGGTTGTGGCATAGCCACCTCACTGGTGTTTGTCGTGATGGCCGTTCTCAGTGCCCTTTATGTGTTGCGCAGCCGCCATTTCAACGCCATGCCGTTGTTTGAACAATGGCACCGCCCGTCGGTCAGTTACATACGCAAGCTGGTCGCCCTTGGGCTACCTATTGCGATGACTATCCTGTTTGAAGTGACCCTGTTTGCGGTGGTGGCGTTGTTGTTGTCCCCTTTTGGTGCGAACACCGTCGCTGCACACCAGATTGCCCTGAACTTTTCGTCACTGACCTTTATGTTTCCACTCAGCATCAGCATGGCCACCAGTATACGGGTAGCCTTGTTGTTGGGACGGCAAGATCCTCAAGCCGCCAAAGACAGCATTAAGTCAGCATTGGGGTTAAGCCTTGCCATTGCTGCATGCTCAGCGTCAGTGACCATACTGGCACGCAGTCATATTGCAGCGTTGTATACCACCGATATGGCTGTGATCGCCATTGCCGGAAAGCTCATGTTACTGGCAGCCATGTTCCAATTTTCTGATGCGGTACAGGTCATTTCCGCCGGTGCACTGCGTGGTTACAAAGACACCCGGGTGATGTTTTACCTGACATTCATTGCGTATTGGCTGATAGGACTGCCAAGCGGCTGTATTCTGGCTCTTACAGACTGGTGGGGAGAACCCATGCAAGCTGCGGGGTTTTGGGTAGGATTCATAATTGGATTAAGCAGTGCCGCGGTGATGCTGGGGATCCGCCTGCGTTACATTCAGCGCCAGCCTCTGCGCGGTCATCCATCCTGGTAGCCAAAGCAACATCCTGGATGGCGCATGGCATAAACCACAGGCACAAAAAAACCACCTCACGGTGGCTTGTGTCGATAAGTGGCGGAGCGGACGGGACTCGAACCCGCGACCCCCGGCGTGACAGGCCGGTATTCTAACCAACTGAACTACCGCTCCACGTTATCGGGATACTTTGCACATCTGGCGGAGCGGACGGGACTCGAACCCGCGACCCCCGGCGTGACAGGCCGGTATTCTAACCAACTGAACTACCGCTCCGGATTGATGCAAAGTGCGAAAATGAAGGAAAGTGGCGGAGCGGACGGGACTCGAACCCGCGACCCCCGGCGTGACAGGCCGGTATTCTAACCAACTGAACTACCGCTCCACAAAATCTTTCATTTTCAACAGTTTAGGAGTAACAAGTGGTTGCCACGTCCCTCACTGCGGCGCAGATGATACGAGGAAGGGGCAAGTGAGTCAACCGCTTTTTCACGCTTTTTTACCCCAAACGGCCCGATGGGCGTGCGTTTGCCGCTAATTTAGCCAATTCGATGAATTGTTGATCAATCATCTTCCGGAAGGGATAAATTAAGTTTGCTTCCGCCTTTGCTATTTTCCTTTTCAGCCGGTGCTTGCTCGGGCGAGGGCTTTTTACCGAATGGCCACAATGCCCGTAACCGATCCATCAGTGCGGGTTTATCCGCGCCCTGCTGTGGTTGCTGCTGCGTGCCGGGCTCACTGGTCGGCATTGCCGGCCGTTTAGGTCTCAGCAACCACCAGATGGCGCCGCCCCCCACTAACACCAGAAACACGTTGATGCCGATGATCCAGCCAGCCAAAGCGGCACCACCTAAGCCCTGCTCCTGCTCAGATTGCTGCTCCAGCATGGCTTGGGCCAGCGGGTCTTCGCCAGCCATGTTTTGTGGTTCAGCCGTCACTACCGCATCCACACCGCTCTGCTCGCCATTCGCACCCGTTGCCTGGTCAGCCGCCCCTTCTGCTGCTGGCGGCAACTCTGGTTCGGGTGCATCGACCAAGAAAGTGTATTCCGGCACATCGAGTATGAAATCACGCCCTGAGGTTGTGTTGCCGTAGGCGGTTAACTTAACCCGATAAACACCGTATTCGTAATTGATGATCTGGTGCTCGCGGGTATTCGGTGATGACTCGGTCAACGAAAAGTTCTGCACGTCACCGTTGGGAAAGCGAATCTTGCCGTCGATCAGTAACGTCTCCATGTCGACAAACTCGCGTTCGGCATCGATCAATATCTTGTGATATCCCTCATTGCCGCTGTCCAGTTGCACACTGATGTTGATCGGATTTGGATACAACATCAGGTTAGGATCGACCTGTTCACGGGTGAACATAGGGGTGGTCACCACAAACACCGGCGTCCATTCACCGTCGGGTACCGCCAGATTGAATTGTCCGGTAAACACACCGTCCATTGGCTTCTCATCCATGCCCCGACCATTATCTTCAAAGGTGGCAATGGTTTGAGCATCCGCACCGAAGTTATTGAAATTGGGATTATTGGTGCTGATCAGCCGGATATCGAGGGAAACCACGTCCCTGAATTCGGTATAGTCAATGGGCTCTCCGCCATTGGTCAGATAGGCCGTCTGTTTAAGGATCTCACCGGAGAATATGATGTCTGGTAGCGGGTCGGCATGCAGTTGAATGTCGCTGATCACCATCACCCGACTGCCGGGCAAGACTTGCCCAACCGCCTGCCATGGGCCGGGGACAGGATTTTTGATACTGATCATGTCGTACGTAGAGGCGTCATACCAAAACAGATCAACGCCATTTGCATCTTTCTGGAAAATCTTTGAACCATCAGGACGCACTAACACCACCGGCGCACTGCCGTATTCACGGAAGAACACCATGGTAATTTCGTCCACCTGGTAATCGATGCGAAAGCGGTTTTGCAGCAGTTTGATGCTGTTATGGTAGTCACCGCCCAGCGAACGGATCGGCGACACCTCTTTGGGGGGAGGTGTTTCAGTGGTTGGGGCTTGTTGAGCCCACAAAGGAAATCCCAAAAGGCCTATCAGGCCAAACAATACCCGCATACGTTCCTATGATGGTTGGCGCCAGAGACAGGAGCCCCCTGCCTTTTCCACTATGTCGAGACGACTTTCATGCTGTGCTAATTCATCGGCTGTAGCACGGATGATCTTTAGGTCTTTTCTGTCAGCGCTCAATCGACGAATGCTCTCCTGCTGATCCGACGGTCCCGAGGCATTGTTGCCATGCAGGTTGAGTTTGGTCTGACCACCGGTCATCATCAGGTAGACGTCAGCCAGGATCTCCGCATCCAGTAACGCGCCATGCAATTCACGGTGAGAGTTATCAATCCCATAGCGTTTACACAACGCATCCAGGTTGTTCTTCTGACCAGGGTGCATCTGTCTTGCCAGCATCAATGTGTCGAGCACACCACAGATACTGTCGGTGGTCACACTCAGCCCTGGCACCATGGCAAACTCATGATCCATAAAGCCGGTATCGAACGGGGCGTTGTGGATCACTAACTGGGCACCTTTGATGAATTCAACAAAGCCCTGCGCGATGTCGGCAAACACCGGTTTATCGGCCAAAAACTCGTTGGTGATGCCATGCACATCGATGGCTTCCTGTTCAACGATACGCTGTGGATTGATGTAAACGTGATAGTGATTGCCGGTCAGTCGTCGGTTTTCGATTTCAACACAGCCGATTTCGATGATCCGGTGCCCTTCTTTGGGATCGATACCGGTGGTCTCGGTATCCAGTACAATCTGTCGCATGGCAAATTCTTATGTGCGTTATGATGTTAGCCCCATTATACTGCCCGTCCGCAGAAAAAACACAAGGGAAGACCAGCACGGTGAAGAAAGTGCATATTTATACTGACGGCTCCTGCCTCGGCAACCCCGGCCCCGGCGGCTACGGTGTGGTGATGGAATACGGCAAGCATCACAAAGAACTCAGTCAGGGCTATCAGTTAACCACCAACAATCGCATGGAGTTGCTGGCCGCGATCCAGGGCCTGGCCGCCTTGAACGAGACCTGCGATGTGGTGCTAACCACCGACAGTCAATACGTTAAAAACGGCATTACCCAATGGATCCACAACTGGCGCAAACGGCAATGGCGCACCGCGGATAAGAAACCGGTCAAAAACGTTGATCTGTGGCAGCGCCTGGATGAACAGGTGCAGCGTCACCAGGTGCGCTGGGAATGGGTCAAAGGGCACAGTGGCCACCCTCAAAATGAACGTTGTGATGAGCTGGCCCGCAGTGCCGCCGAACAGTCAAACCTTCCCGAGGATACCGGCTTCAATCCGCAAAGCTGATCAGGCCTCCCAGCTGGCCACCCATTTACCCTGAGTTTGGTTGTTCAGCATGCGTTGATGCACATTATCAACGCATGCTGGGGCCACAACCCCCTCGAGCGAAACGGTAAGCCGTCCGTCGCGGAAGTCATCCAGACATTGGCCGAAATCTGCGATCAAGCGCGCTTTGTAGTCATCATCGCGGCTGCGCAATGTAGAGCCCTGTATTCGGATACGTCGTTGCAGCAACAACCCCATATCAAAGGATTGTGCAAACCGTCCGCCCAGCATGGCCAATTGCACGATACAGCCGTCCTGACGCAGGCAACGCATATTGCGGGTCAGATAGTCACCGCCCACCACATCAACAATGCAGTTAACGCCCTGCCAGTCATCGGCCTGAAGAATCTCGACAAAATCGTCGGTGTTGTAGTTGATTAGCAAATCTGCACCGGCGTCCCGACACACAGCCAGCTTTGCGTCACTGGAGGCAGTCACCGCCACTCTGGCCCCTGCCCGCTTGGCTAGCTGGATTGCCGCCAGGCCTACACCACTGGCACCTGCGTGAATGAGCACCTGTTGCCCCTGGCGAAGCTCACCAAGCCACATCAGGCTTTGCCAGGCGGTCAGAAACACTTCCATCAACCCTGCTGCCGCGTCATCTGTCAAACCGTCTGGTATCGGCAGCACATGACAGGCTTTCACCCGACAGTACTGGGCGTAGCCACCACCAGGGACCAACGCCATGACGCGCTGGCCAGTCTGCCAATCGCTGACCTGCGCGCCGCACGCGGCGATCTGTCCGGCCACTTCCAGTCCCAGGATGTCACTTTCACCGGGCGGTGGTGGATACTTTCCTGCCCGTTGCAGTGTATCAGCACGGTTGACACCGAACGCACTGACCTTGATCAATACGTCATCCGCTGCGATCTCGGGGATTGGACAGTGCTCTATATTCAATGCACGACTGTCAGGCGCTATGGCGATGTATTGCATCATCGGATTTCAAAGCCCTGGTGTTTCACCGTGCTGACAACCTTGCTGATCACATCCGTGACCTGGCTTTGTTGCGAGCCCTCCCACAGCCAATTCATCAGTGCATCGACACTGTCCTGCTCGCCGCAGGCAACCACTTCCACCCGGCCATCGGATAGATTCTTTGCATACCCGGTGACGCCAAAACGTAACGCCATATCACGGGTTGTAGCACGGAAAAATACCCCCTGCACCTGTCCGCTGACCCACGCCTGTTTGCAAACCTTCGCCATTTACGCTGTCCTATGTGTATAATCCACGCCCCATTCACGGAGCCTTGTTGAAAACGTATGTCCAGCCAAATCATTTTACAACCCAAACGTGAAAAATCTCTGCTTCGACAGCATCCCTGGATTTTCGCCAGCGCTCTGGCGCCGCTGAAAAAGCGCTTGCGCAGCGGTGAAACCGTTGATGTGATCAGCAGTGACGGACAATGGCTGGCTCGGGGTGCCTATTCGCCCCAATCGCAAATTCAGGTCAGGGTATGGACGTTTGACAAGAACGAAGTGATCGACAACGGCTTCTTTTTGCGTCGCATCCAGGCCGCCAATACGCTTAGAAAAAGTGCACTCGAGCAGTCAGGTGCCACCGGCTACCGGGTTGTTGCGGCGGAAGCCGACGGCTTGCCCGGTGTCACCATCGATCGTTATGACAATGTGCTGGTGTGCCAATTGCTGTCTGCCGGCGCAGACAAACATCGGGATAAGATCGTTTGGGCATTGAAAAAGACCTTTCCTGACTGCGTGATCTATGAGCGCAGTGATGTCGCGGTGCGGGAAAAAGAAGGCTTGCCCTTGTTGACCCAGGCACTGCACGGGGAAATACCGGACAGCGTGCAGATTGAAGAAAACGGCGTGTCGATCACGGTCAATGTGAAAGAGGGTCACAAAACCGGCTTCTACCTCGATCAGCGCGACAGTCGCGCTGCAGCAGCCCGTTATGCAAAAGGCAAAACCGTACTCAACTGTTTCAGTTATACCGGTACTTTCAGTTGCTACGCACTGAAAGGCGGTGCCAGCCACGTGACCAACATTGATGTGTCAGACCTGGCGCTGGCGATCGCAGACAAAAATCATCAACTCAATGGCATTGACCCCGAGCAGTACAGCCTGGTCAAAGAGGATGTGTTCGAAGCGCTTCGACGCTATCAACAGGACGGCAAAACCTTTGACATGATCGTGTTAGACCCGCCCAAGTTTGTCGACAGCAAAGCGAGCCTCAACCGTGCTTGCCGGGGTTACAAAGACATTAATCGTCTGGCGATGGGGCTGTTAAACCCGGGGGGCATACTGCTGACGTTCAGTTGCTCGGGGCTGATGCCTACCGAGCTTTTTCATAAAGTGGTGGCCGATGCAGCATTGGATGCGAAACGCACCGTCCACTACCTGGAAAGACTGGGCCAAGCCCCGGACCATCCGGTGCTGAGCACCTATCCGGAAGGCTATTACCTCAAGGGGTTGGTATGTCATGTGGCCTGATGGCCACACCGACTCAGGTCATTTCGGTGATTTCAACACCGATAACACAACTGTTGTCGCTGACCGATTCGCAGCGCACCACTTTGGCGCTGGCTGACAACGACGGGATCTGACTACTGGTAGATTCGATCGCCACAGTAATACGGGTACCAATCTCTACAGACGCTTCATCCAGTTCGAATGACATGCCGGTGGCACTGATGTCTTTACACACCGCAGAGACCGTACGCGTAGACTCATCATCACTGAGCTTCAGTTCGCACGGTGAATTGAGCAGCATGCGGAAAAAATTGCGCTTGTCGTCATATCCTAGCATTGATCTACCTCTCCTCACCCGATGGGCTTTTCACTTTATAGGGTGCCCATCAGACGATGTCAATGCGTATCGTCAAATTGATGCCAGGTGGTTCTCGATCCGTTTGGCCGAGATCGGATAGGCAGTGCCCAACTGTTGGGCAAACAACGACACGTGCAGCTCTTCGATCATCCACTGAACGTCTTGCAACCCTTCAGGTACAGGCTCCCCTTTGGGGAGCTGTGTCAGATGTTGCTGGTATTGCTGCTGTACTTTGTCGATGGTCAGCTGCTGTAAACGGTCACGGTTGGGATCGATCGGCAGCTTTTCCAGCCGCTTGGCCAATGCCTGCACATAGCGTTGCAGATCAGCAAGCTTGGCAGCCCCCACGGCACTGACAAAGCCAGGATAAACCAGTTCAGACAATCGCTGCTTGATGTGTCCGTGTGCAGCAATCATGTCCAGCGGCACATTGCCCTTGAGCTTTTTCTGGATCCCGTGTGCCAGGGTTAAAATGCGCTCCACCTGTTCAGCAATGTCGAGCACTTCATCATTGATTGCACCACGACAATACTCTTTCAACTGCTCAAACGTCTGAGCATCGCGAATATCAGTGTTGTGCTCAGCACAGAAACCGGTCATCAGGTGATCAAGCCCTGCCCTGATACAATCATCGATAAGCGGCTTGACCTGACCAAAGGGATTGAAATACAAGCCCAGCTTGGCCCTGTTCGGCAGCTTGTCCTGCAAATATTTTATTGGCGAAGGAATGTTTAACATGATCAGTTGGCGTACCCCCTCACGGTGGGATTGCTCCGCCTGCCAGGCCTGATCAAATAAACGCAGGCCAACACTGTCCTTTTCAGCCACCAGCGCCGGATAGGCCTTGACCTCGAAGGCCCCCTGCTGTGAAACGTATTGCGGTTCAATCTGATCAAATTGCCAGTCGATGCAGCCGGACTGCTCGATATCAGGCTCCGCTGCCTGCAAAATAGAATCCTGCACTTTACCTGACAATTGTGCTTTCAGTGCCTGCAGGTCACGGCCCTGGCCAATCACCTTGCCCCCATTGTCCTCAACCACAAAGTGCATTTTTAAATGCGCTGGTAGCGCGTCGGTCTGCCATTCTTCCGTAGCCACTTCCACACCGGTCATGCGCAGAAGCTGATGTGACAAGGCACTCAGAAAGGCTACCGGTTTATCTTGTTTGTCACGGCTGTGCATGGCAGACAGGCAGGCATCCGCATAATTCGGCGCAGGCACAAAATTGCGCCGCAGCCGCTTGGGCAAACCTTTGATCAGGGTAACGATCAATTCATGGCGAAAGCCGGGAACCAGCCAGTCAAATTCAACCGGTTGCACCTGATTTAGCATCGCAAGGGGAATGTGCACGCTGACACCGTCGTTGGGATCCCGCGGATCGAAATGATAGCTTAACGGTAAGCGCAGATTGCCCTGCCGCCAGACATCAGGGTACTGATGCTCGGTCACATGATCATCAGACTGTTTGCGTAAATCCTGCGGATCAAACGTCAGCGCGTTGGGATCCTGGCTGTGTTTTTTCCACCACTTTTTAAAGCTGGCTTCGCTGTTAACCTGTTCCGGCAAACGCTGCGCGTAGAACGCGACCAAATCGTCTTCGTCAATCAGAATATCGCGGCGGCGTGACTTGTCTTCCAATTGCTGAACATCCGCCACCATCTGTTGATTGTGCGCCAGAAACGGCATGTTGAGGCGGGTTTCACCGTTGACAAGTGCCTCACGAATGAACAGCGTGTGGCACAGTGCGGGATCGACATTGGCATAGGCAACATTGCGGCCAGCCACCAATGTCAGCCCATACAACAGCACCTTTTGCCGGGCAATCACCGCACCTTGTTTTTTTGACCAGTGAGGATCGTCGTATTGATACTTTATAAGGTGCGTCGCCAGCCCCTCAACCCATGCCGGGTCAATTCGCGCCGCCATTCGGCCAAACAGACGTGAGGTTTCCACCAGCTCCGCCACCATGGTCCACTTGGGTGGCTTTTTCGACAGCGCCGAACCTGGGAAGATCAGAAAACGGGTATTACGCGCCCCCAGGTATTCCTTTTCCTTGTCCTTAAAACCAATGTGAGACAACAGGCCGGAAGCGATGGCGGTGTGAATGGATTGATAGTCCGCTTCTTGTTTAACCAATCGCAGGCCAACTTCAGCGGCCGATTTCTTCAATTGACTGACAATGTCCTGCCATTCCCGCATTCGCAGGTAGTTGAGATAATGCTGCTTACACCACTTTCTCAGTTGATTCCCGGACAAGGTCTGCTGTTGTTGCTTGAAGTGGCGCCACAGGTTCAGTAGTCCGACGAAATCAGAATCCTTGTCGGCATACACCTGATGACATTCATCCGCTGCCTGACGCTTGTCCTGAGGACGTTCACGGGGATCCTGAATACTCAATCCGGCGGCAATCACCAGCACTTCGCTGACACAATTCTGCTGTCCCGCTTCGATCACCATACGGGCATAACGGGGATCCACCGGCAATCGGGCAATTTGTCGCCCCATCGGGCTGAGTACCATACGGCCCTTGTGTTTATGGGTGGCCTGCAACTCCTCCAGCAGGCGGAAACCATCGTTGATGTGGCGACTATCGGGCGGCTGAACAAACGGGAATGCATCGATTCGTCCGAGACCTAACGCCAGCATCTGCAGGATCACCGATGCCAGGTTGGTACGCAGGATTTCCGGATCGGTAAATTCAGGACGGTTATTGTAATCGTCCTCACTGTACAGACGAATACAAATCCCTTCAGAGACCCGGCCACATCGACCGGCCCGTTGATTGGCCGACGCCTGTGAGATCGGCTCTATCGGCAAACGCTGTACTTTACTCCGATAGCTGTAACGGGAAATTCGCGCCATACCGGGATCGATCACATACTTGATCCCCGGTACCGTCAGTGACGTTTCCGCCACATTGGTGGCCAATACAACACGACGCCCCGTATGGCCCTGAAAGACCCGATTCTGTTCTGTACTGGACAAGCGTGCGTATAGCGGCAGTATGTCGGTGCCACGTAACTGGGCTTTTTGCAGCGCATCGGCCGTATCACGAATTTCCCGCTCACCAGATAAGAACACCAAAATGTCGCCAGGGCCTTCCCGTTGCAGCTCTTTCACAGCGTCCAGTATGCCCTGGGTCTGGTCACGGTCTTGTTCAGGATCGTCGAGCGGACGATAGCGCATTTCCACCGGGTACGTGCGCCCACTGACTTCGATGATCGGTGCATCGCCGAAATGGCTTGAAAAGCGCTCGGGATCAATGGTCGCCGAGGTAATGATCACTTTCAGATCCGGGCGTTTTGGCAGCAGTTGTTTCAGATAACCGAGAATAAAATCGATGTTGAGACTGCGTTCGTGCGCTTCATCGATGATCAGGGTGTCATATTGATTGAGAAATTTGTCGTTCTGGATCTCGGCCAACAAAATACCGTCGGTCATTAGCTTGATGTAAGTGTTCTCGGCTACCTGATCGCTGAACCGGATCTTGAACCCGACCTGCTCCCCCAGCGGCGTATTCATTTCCTCCGCGATGCGATTTGCCACCGTACGGGCAGCTAGCCGGCGCGGTTGGGTATGGCCGATTAAGCCACTGATCCCACGGCCCAACTCGAGACAAATTTTGGGGATTTGGGTGGTCTTTCCGGAGCCGGTTTCGCCGGCAATGATCACCACCTGGTGATCCCGTATGGCGTTGGCAATGGTGTCTTTCTGATCGGTGACCGGCAACGGCGGGTATGACAGCCCCGGCACATTCTGGCGACGGCTCTTTACCCGGTTTATGGAGCGCTCAACCCGTTCATATAAGGATTGAAAGGATCGCTCGAAAGCGGATTTATCGACCTCACCTTGGCTGATATCACTTTTGAGCCGGTCGATATGCCGACGCAGGACGTGCTTGTCCTCACCCATACACTCACGAAGTTGGGCGCGAAGTTGTTGAAGTTGATTGAAAACATCGGGATCAGCGGCGGCCAAAAAGCACCTTTAACACAAACGGCTTAAAATGGCCGCCGATCCTAGAAGAATGCGGGTGAAATTTCCAGTTCATTCACCCCGCCGTTTACACGAAAACAGTACCTGACGTCTAAGGTCGTCGGTAGCCGGACTTAAGCTGGACATCGATTGCGGTCAACACTTCCGAACGACTGATGGTACCCAGCAGGTATCCGTCATCGTCAACCACGGGGTAAATACGCGGCTTGGTGTTAAGCATTTGCTGGGCCAGCTCCAACACCGACTCGTAGGGTTTTATGGTCAGCACATCGGGGCGCATGATGTCCTTCACTCTGGCGACCTGCTCGCGATAGTAGCTGGACTCAATCATCCGAGCCAGACAATCCTGCTCAGACAAAAAGCCAACCACTTTGCGCTGCTCATCCATCACCGGACCACCGGTCTGGTGGTAATTGATCAGCCGTTCCACAGCCTCCGCTACGGGCATCTCTGTGGTAAACGTTACCGGGTGCCGGTTCATATAATCAACCGCTTGTAGTGACTCCACGTCGTCTCCTTCAAGGTCTCATCACGAAATATAACTGCCTGATTAATAACATAGACCAGCTTTTCACAACTTGGCTACGTCAGCACAGGTTTTATTTCTTTGGCGTTACTCAACGGCGATTTTACCGTTACCTTCTTCACCGTATATGGCCACCGTTACTTTGCCAGACGTATCAACCGACGCCCGGTACATTCCTTCGGTGTTAAACGGCATGGCGATATTGCCTTCACTGTCGATGGCAATGATCCCTCCTGTTCCACCGGCATCAAACAACTCGCCATGGATCACATCAGAAGCCGCCTGTGACAACGAGGCACCGGCGTAACGAACACGGGCACAAACGTCACCCGCAACATGGTAGCGAATAAAGTATTCGCCATGCCCCGTTGCAGACACCGCACAACTGCGGTTGTCAGC
The DNA here is from genome assembly GCF_020687825.1 of Fluctibacter halophilus. Taxonomy (GTDB): domain Bacteria; phylum Pseudomonadota; class Gammaproteobacteria; order Enterobacterales; family Alteromonadaceae; genus Fluctibacter; species Fluctibacter halophilus. The sequence goes on along the minus strand of NZ_JAJEWP010000001.1, from coordinate 1,004,141 downwards.
AAAGGTGCCGGCGCCAATGATCGGTGAATCACCAACCCGGCCAAAGCGTTTTGCAGTCATACCGCCGGTGGAGGTGCCAGCGGCCAGATTGCCCATTTGATCCCGCGCAACGGCACCGACCGTGCCAAACTTGTAATCCAGCATATCCGGACGCTGCCAGCGCAGCGCCTGAGTATCCTGTTGCAGCCTGGCTTTCGCATCCTCCAGCGCCTTGCGTCGAAACGGCGTATCGAAATGGTTGTTTTCCACCATGGTAAGCCCTTGGGCAGCGGCAAAGGTATCAGCCCCTTCTCCGCTGAGCATCACGTGAGGTGACAACGCCATCACAGCACGGGCCGCCAGGATCGGATTTTTGACCCGCTTCACACCGGCCACAGCACCGGCCTGTAACGTTGCGCCATCCATCAGCGAAGCATCCAGCTCATGAGTGCCGTCATAGGTGTATACAGCGCCTTTACCGGCATTAAACAACGAACTGTTTTCAAGGATTTGAATCGCCTCAATCACAGCATCCATGGCCGGCTTCCCCTCCTGGAGTACCTGATACCCTGCGGTAACCGCCTGGCGAAGGGTTTGTCGGTACTGTTGTTCCTGTTCTTCTGTCAGGTTGGCCTTGCTGATCGTGCCGGCGCCACCGTGCAGGGCAATTGCCACATCAGAAGGCTCTGCGAGTACGGCGGGTGTAACGAGTATGCCGGCTACAACCGGTATCAGGGATAAACGACGCATGGAGTTGTTCCTAATCGAGAGTGAATCCAACCTTTATCGTAACCTGCCAATGGGCCACTTTGCCATCATCGATATGCCCTCGGGTATCGGTGACCTCAAACCATCGCATGTTGTGCAGGGATTCTGCGGCTTTGGCGATTGCACTCTCAATAGCCGGTTGAATGCCGTCCGGTGAGGAACCGGTCAGTTCGATCAGTTTGTAAGTGTGTGAAGACATAAAACCTCCTTTTGTGGTCTGCCTCCTGACTATAGTCAAAAACTCACCTCAGGAAAGGCAGCAAGCGGTTGAGTTTGCCGGTTATTTCTGTTGTGATCCGGTCAACATTCTGCAGCCGAAGACCATCCGTTGAGTTCACAAAGCCTGTTTTTTCACGATTACGAAACCTGGGGCACGTCGCCGCGTAAAGACCCTGCCTGTCAGTTTGCCGGCATTCGTACGGATTTGGATTTGAACATCATTGGCAAGCCGGTAAACCTGTTTTGCCAGATACCCAATGATTACCTTCCTCATCCCGAAGCCTGTCTGATCACCGGCATTACTCCCCAGCAAAGCTTGCGTGACGGCTTACTGGAAGTTGAGTTTGTAAAACGGGTTCATGAAACCCTCTCAGCCCCCGGCACATGCGGCGTTGGCTACAACAGCATTCGCTTTGACGACGAGGTTACGCGTAACCTTTTGTATCGCCATTTTTACGATCCCTACGGACGAGAATGGCAAAACGGCAACAGTCGCTGGGACATCATCGACATGGTACGGGCTTGCTACGCCTTGCGACCAGACGGCCTCGAATGGGTGTATCGAGAAGATGGTGCGCCATCGTTCAAACTCGAACTGCTGAGCCAGGCAAATGACATAGGTCATGAAAACGCACACGACGCCATGTCAGACGTTTACGCCACCATCGGACTGGCCAAGAAAATCAAAACCGCTCAACCCAAGTTATATGAGTATTTGTTTAACCTGCGCAATAAACGCGCCGTTGGAGAGTTGATTGACTGTTACAATCTGGTGCCGCTGGTGCATGTCAGCAGTAAATTACCTGCCCAGCAGGGATGCTGTACCTGGGTTGTGCCGGTGGCCTATCACCCACGCAATAAGAACGCCATCATTACCCTGAATCTGGCGCAGGACCCCACACCGCTTTTTGAATTATCGGAAGCTGAACTCAAGGCCCGTTTGTATGCCCCCAGTGATAGTCTGGCAGAGGGTGAACAGCGGTTGCCAATAAAGCTTATCCATCTGAACAAATGCCCTGTTCTGGCACCGGCCAAAACCTTGACCGAACAAAACGCTGAACGGTTGGGCATCGATCGAGAACAATGCCTCGCTAACCTGCAATTGATCCGTCAGCATACGGCGGTTTTTCAGACCATCAGCAACTTGTTTGATGAGGACTACGAAGACTCCCCCATTGATGCCGATCATGCCATTTACCGCGGCTTTTTCTCCGATCACGACAAAGCCCTGTTTGATCGCATCCACCAGACCCCAGCCGAACTGCTCGGTGAACAAACCTTCGGTTTTGATGATCCTCGCCTGGCAACCCTGCTGTTTCGATTACGGGCGCGCAACTATCCGGCAACACTGACGGACGAAGAATTGCACAAATGGCAACGTCAGCGTCAGTCTCGCCTGATGGATCCTGACTCGCCGGCCAGTATCACGCTGCCCGAGTACTGGCAACGTCTGGAGCAGCTCAGCCATCAGTATGGTCAGGACGCTGACAAAATGGCGATCATTAATGCCCTTGTGAAGTATGCAGAAAATCTATAAATTCCTAAACTTAGTGACAAGAATTCAACAATTCAGTCGATAAGGTGATACAGGCAGGCGCCAGCATAGCGCAAGGCGCCCGGTTAACCCGATGTTGGCAGGCAGGTGAATAGTATGAGTGGGATCAGTTTTCAGCTCGACACCCAGGACAAATACCTGGACATGGTCATAACTCCTCAGGAGGCAGGCACAGGTCTGGATCTGGCCGGAGCGCTGGCGCAAGTAAAGGCCAGTCCATACAAGCACTTCTACCTGTTTGAAGAAAACATTAAAAATGCGATTGAAAAACTAAAGCAATCCATCAAAGCGGAAAGCAACGATCCCATCACTGAGCGCATCGCCGAACGGCGTGATGCGGTGATCAAATACCGCCTCGAAGACAAAGACATGACAGCCAGCCTGTCGATCACCGCCCCTTACGGCGGCAAGGCGCCGTCGGTAAACGCACTGGTCAAAGCCGCACACGACCAAGGGATCATCCGCGGACTCAGCACCAAACGACTGGCAAACATGGCCAAACAGGTGCGTAAAGCGACGCCCGGCGAAATTATCGAAGATCTGGTTGCCAAAGGTCTGCCCGAGAAAAACGGCCGTCCCTCCAAACTTCAGCCTTTGGTTCCCAACGCACTGGAGCGTATCTTAAAGCCCCAATCAGCGGGCGGCACACGGGTCGACATGCGTAATCTAGGCGACGTTATCTGTGTCAAGAAAGGCACCGAACTGTTGCGTCGTTTACCACCCACCCAGGGGCGCAATGGCTATACGGTGACGGGTGCCGTGCTGGAAGCCAAACCCGGCAGTTGGACCAAATTCCAGCCGGGTGAAAACACGGTGATGAGTGACCACGACGAGAACCTTATCATCGCTGACATCACCGGCATGCCAAAATTCAAAAACGACAAGATGTGGGTGGATGACACCTTCATCTGTACCGGCGTCAACGTGGGCACCGGCAACATCAAGTACGACGGTGCGGTGCTGGTAAACGGTGATGTGACAGAAAAGATGACCATCATTGCGGAAGGCGATGTCACCATCAACGGGTTTGTCGAATCGGCCACCATCCATGCCGGTGGCGATATCATCATCACCGAAGGTGCCATGGGTAAGGTCAATGATGCCAGTACTGATTACAGCACCAAGCTGGTGTCTCAGGGCAGCATTCATATCCAACATGGTCAGGGACTGGACATTAACTGTGCCGGCAACGTAACTGTCGGCCGACAATTAGCTTACAGCCGCATTGTCTGTGGTGGCAGTGTTTTGGTGGGGCCGGTAGAAAACCCCAATGGCAACCTGTTTGCCTGTGATATTCAAAGCCATGACAAAGTGATTGCCGGTACCTTGGGTGCCGTATCCGGCAGCAGCCTGCACATCGACTTCTCACCGGGCTTCAATAGTTTACTGGAACGCAAGGACACGCTGGACGAACTGCTGCAGGTGCTGCGCGACAACAATGCCCGCCACATGGACAAAATGACCCTGATCCGCAAGAAAAAGATCCATGCGGATCTGAAAGAAAAATTCTCAGAAGCTGAGGAATTGCTGCGTAACGAACTGGCATTGCTGCAATGGTTGGAGATGAAAGCCATTGATATGCGCGATGCTAAAGATGAGTACCAACAAGCGATTCAGCTGATTGCCAACAAACGACTGTATCCCGGTGTGACGGTGAAGTTGAATAACCGCACCTGGCGTGCCGAACGCGAATATGCCAAAGCCAAAGTGTTCTATGAAGGACACCAGTGGCAATATGAACCCCTCCTGTAGAGGGGCAACCCGTTAGCCAAAAGGAATGACCATGACCGCCTCAATCTACGATTTTGCCCTGCCCCGCAATGACGGCACCGAGCAAGCATTGAGCGACTACAAAGACAAAGTGTTGTTAATCGTGAACACCGCCAGTAAATGCGGATTCACTCCCCAATACGATGGTCTGCAGGCTCTGTATGACAAGTACAAGGAACAAGGTCTCGAAGTTCTGGCATTTCCGTGCGATCAGTTCGGTCATCAGGAGCCTGGCGATGACAATGAAATCGCCCAGTTCTGCAGCATGAATTTCAACGTCAATTTTCCGCTGTTCAAGAAAATCGATGTAAACGGTGATACCGCGACGCCCCTGTACCAATATCTTAAGCAGGCTGCTCCGGGTCTGATGGGCAGTAAAAGCATCAAGTGGAACTTCACCAAGTTCCTGGTCAATCGCGATGGCAAAGTACTCAAACGTTACGCCCCTACCACCAAGCCAGAGCAGATCGAGCAAGACATCGTCGCATTGCTGTAATGCCCTCAGAGCCCCCTGTGCGCGTCGACTTTTTCAGTTGTAAACCCTACGATCGCCGCTACTTCGAAACCGCCAATCACGGCAACGAAGTGGCGCTGCACTTCCATGAATTTCGTCTCACCCCAGACACCCTGCACACGCTCGAAGCTCCGGATACGCTGTGTGTGTTTGTCAATGATGTGGTCAACAGCGACGTGATCGACTATCTGGTGGCACGGGGTACAAAACACATTGCACTGCGCTGTGCCGGATTCAACAACGTTGATATCAATCATGCCCGCGCCTGTCATTTGCCGGTATCAAGGGTACCGGCCTATTCACCTCAAGCCGTGGCGGAACACACATTTGCCCTGATCATGACCCTTAACCGACGATTACACAAAGCCTACAACCGGGTGCGTGAAAACAACTTCAGTCTCGAGGGATTGCTGGGATTCAATCTTCACGGCAAAACCCTTGGCGTGATCGGCACCGGTAAGATTGGCCGTAGCGTGGTTAACATCGCCCGCGGTTTTGGCTGTGATGTGCTGTGTTACGATCCCAATCCCGACCCGTCACTGGCAACGAAAGGTGTGATGTATACCTCCCTTGAGCAGTTGCTGCAACGCAGTGATATCGTATCGCTGCACTGCCCGTTGACCCGCGACACCTATCACATGATTAACGAGCATACGCTGGCAAGCATGAAACCTGGCGTAATGCTGATCAATACTTCCCGGGGTGGCCTGGTTGACACCCAGGCAGTGATCGGCGCATTAAAGCGCGGTCACGTGGGCTACCTCGGCCTGGATGTGTATGAGATGGAGTCTGAATTATTCTTTGAAGACAAGTCGCTGAACATCATTCAGGATGACGTGTTTGAGAGGCTGTCAACGTTTCCCAATGTACTTATCACCGGGCATCAAGGCTTTTTTACCCATGAGGCATTGCAGCAAATCGCCGATGTTACCCTGTCAAACATCATTGCCGCAGGGCAACAACGCTTTGATCCAACCTACTTTCTCAGTCCCGGCGCTGAACAATGATGTGGTAGTACTTGCCCAGCCACTGGTAAGGTTCCTGTCGGCCATATTTGCGCTCCATCGTCACCAGCTTGTCAAAATCACACTCCTGGCGATCTTTGACACTCATGTAATCATGAATACAGCGGATACCCGCCTGATGAACAATCGTGACCGGCTGTGATCCCAGGTAGTCAATCACCGCCAGCGGATCCACTGCGTTGGTCGGGTTCATCCGCACGGTGTTCTTGGTTGGCATACCCGCCTCGACATAGTCAAAGTTACCGTACAGTAAGTTGGCATAGCGTTTTGCAGTCAGGTTAAAAAAGCTCAGCGACAGGTAACCATCAACAGCCAGCCAGTCTACCCACTGTCCAATCGCCTCTAAGGGTTCCGCCAACCATTCCATCACCGCGTGGGACAGGATCAGATCAACCGGTTCAGGTGGGCTGTAGTGTTGCCAGGGACCATGATGGAAAGCAACATTGTCGACCCCTGTCAGTTTGTCGCGTGCTAACGCCAGCACATCAGCTGACACATCATTAAGGGTGACGGTATGGCCGAAACGGGCCAGGTCAGCAGTCATGACACCGGTACCACCACCGATATCCAGCGCTGTACGGGGGTGATGGCGAATATCGCAATGCTCATCCAGGTAAGACAGTAACAACTGGTGTCGTAACTGGCCTTTACTGGTACCATAAATGTTCGTTTCAAATTTTTGTGCCAGCGCGTCAAAGCTATGATCCTGAGGCGTTGGTCGTTTACCGGTTGTCATATGGACGGATTTCTCGTTAAAAAGCTGCTCGGCAACATGCTGATGCCAATGTCGTTAATCACTGTACTACTGCTGTGCGGCTCTATCGCACTGATCTTTGGTCGTATTCGTCTGGCTCGCTGGACCTGCATCGGGGGCACTCTGCTGCTATTGATTGTGGCTACCCCGTTTGTCGCAGAACCGATGCTTGGCGATCTGGAGCATCAATATCCGCAGTATGATATCAGCAAGCCCGCATCGACCATTGTTATTCTTGGTTGTGGCCACACCAATGACGGTACTCTGCCAATAACCGCGCAACTAAAACCCTGTTCAACCATCCGCGCGGTCGAAGCGTTGCGCATCTGGCAACACAACCCCACCGCCAAACTGATTACGTCAGGCGCAGCCATCAAGCAACCCTTTAGCAACGCTTTCATGACCCGGGAACTGCTGATTGCACTTGGCATTCCTGAGCATCACATTGAGATGATGGAATCGCCCAGAGACACGGAAGAAGAAGCTCAGGCGCTGGCGAGCCTGTTGCCCGATGGTCAGCCGTTTGTACTGGTCACCTCAGCCAGCCACATGGCCCGCTCAGTTACATTGATGCAACGCTATGGTTTGACACCGATGCCCGCTCCCACCGAGCACCTGATCCGCCAGGGGATCGACAGTGACTGGCAATCAAGTTTACCGTCTGCCAACCACATCAAGCACTTTGAACGCTGGTGGTATGAAACCCTTGGCAATGCCTGGATCCAACTCAAAACCTGGTTTTAGCCAGTGCCGGGGCTCAGGCCGGATTATCAATGTCGACAAAGGTGACGTCGAGTCCAAAATATTCGGCCAAATGCTCACCCAGCGCCTTGGCGCCGTAGCGCTCGGTGGCATGATGACCGGCGGCAACAAAGTGGATCCCCATTTCCCGCGCTGTATGAACGGTTTGCTCTGATATTTCACCGCTGATAAACACATCCAGGCCCGCATTGGCCGCCAACTCAATGTAGTTCTGTCCGCCACCGGTGCACCACCCCACACGCTTAATCGGACGATCATGCCCTTCAATCAGCATGGGGCTGCGCTCCAGTACCGTTTCAATGTGCTGTCCCAGCGACGCCAGGTTGGCGTAAGGAGTGGTAAATTCACCATACATGGCGACACTGAACGGGTTACCGACTTCCAGGCCTCCCTGTACTGCGATACCCAGACGCTTGGCCAACTCGGCGTTGTTACCGACATCCGGGTGGACATCGAGCGGCAAGTGATAAGCCAGCAAATTAATATCATGGCTCAACAGCTTCTTCAGACGACGTTGTTTCATTCCCCGGATCTGGGCATTTTCCCCTTTCCAGAAATAACCGTGATGAACCAGCACGGTATCGGCCTGATGTTCAATCGCCGCATCAATAAGGGCTTCTGTGGCGGTCACTCCGGTGACCATGCGCTGAACGCTTTGACGACCCTCAACTTGCAGGCCGTTGGGGCAATAATCCCGGACCTTGTCGCTTTGCAGGAAGTCATTTAGATAGGTTTCCAATTGCAGATTTGTCAGTTGCATATGCCCCTTTACCTTTTTGTTACAGATTTGCTACACAAATGGCGAAAATTAGACATTATACGGAAAACACGGTATAAACGCTGACCATATTCGCGTATTTTCGAACAAAAAAACACACAATAAGGTAACGACCTGACTATGAGCAAACTGGACAAAGACCAAGTCATTGCAAAGTTTACCGAAGCCTACAAAGCAGCCAACGGTAAAGCCCCTAACATCGAAGCCAAAGGTGGCTGGTATTCTGTCGACGGTGGCAAAAATATCCGCCTGGCAGCATTGGATGAAATGGCCGACGAATTGGCCAGTGGCAGCAAACCTGCAAAAGCGGCCGCGAAAAAGCCTGCCGCTGAAAAAGCAGCGCCTAAAAAGGCCGACGCCAAGAAAGCAGACAGCAAGAAGGCTGCACCGAAAAAGCCTGCCGCTAAAGCCAAGAAACCTGCCAAAGGTGGTTTCTCGGTTAAAGCATACTGGGCAGAGCAAGTGGCCGACGGCTCACGTCCGCCTCGCTAAGCACCGAATAAACGCGATAAACAAAAAAAGCGGCATCAGCCGCTTTTTTTGTGCCTGTTGCACCCGTTCGGTTTACGCCCGCAAACCCAGTTGTTCGGGGTATGGCGCCAGATAAACCTGGTTGGACAGGTAGTCATTCGGATACTTACGCAAATGGTGCTGCAATAACGTAATTGGCGCCAACAGTGGCACGTACCCTAGGCGGTATTTATCAATTTGCTCCGCCAATTCCTGCTTTTCCTGTGGATCCAGATACTTTTTGAAAAAGCCCTGCAGGTGCATCAGAACATTGGTGTGTTTGCGTCGGTTGGTCGGTTTACTGAGGGTTTGCATCAGCATGGTAAGGTATTGACTGAACAAGGTATCAAGGTGTTCCTTACCTGCCCCGGACACCAGCCGCCCGATGGCCTGGTACATTTTGGGGTTATACGCCATGACCAGGAATTTGTGCCGGCTGTGAAAATCAACCAACGCGGCCGCGCTGGGCTTGGCCAGCACATCGTGACGGAAACGGTGATGCACATACACCTTTGTGATAAAGCTTTCCCTCAGTCCCATGTCGTTGAGACGACCGTCCTCCTCTACCGGTAAGCAAGGATAGGCGTCCATCACCTGCTGCGCGAACAGACCGCGCCCTTTTCGGTGCAGCAATTCTCCCGACTCCCCGTAGACCTTGATCCGCTCAACACCACAGGTGGGCGATTTAGCACAAAAGATGTAGCCATCCAGCGCCGCCATTTTGCCGCGCTGCTGTTCGAACACCCGATTAAGTGAGTCGGTGTGTCGTAGTGCACTGTCTTTACTGTCTACCAGATGGATCTCATTGCCTAACTCTTGTACCCGGATTGCGGGACGAGGCACCGGCATGCCCATTGCCACCTCTGGACAAATGGGTTCAAAACGAAACACTGCACCGAGATAATCGGTTACATAATTAGAGCGCTTGTGGCCGCCGTCAAAACGTACCTTGTCGCCCAGAACGCAGGCACTGACGCCCACATGGATGGTGGATGTAGACATAACCCCTCATTCACTGTTTTGCTTTGCCCTGTAGTCCAGCTTGGACGAAAGGCTTCAGATGAGCAAATATTCCCTGCTCATCAACCTGTTGTTGATAATCGGCTTGAGCAATTTCCCGCAGCGCCTGATTGGCACGAACGCTGAACACAAACGCTCCCATGGCAAAATGCAGGCGCCAGAATAATGCCTGCGGTGAGAGCCCCGGCAACGCCTGTCTTAATACCCTGTGTAACGCCTCCAGCGGTTTGGCATATTGCTGTTGGATAAACCGTCTCAAGTGTCCCTGAGTTTCGGCGTAGGCCTGACCTAACAACACCAGTAGTACGTGACTGGCCCCGGGACGGATCGCTTCGAGGCGCTGTAAACTGTCTCCAATCAAATCAAGCACCGCCTCCACACCTGACGGCGTGTTGTGTCCCAATACCTGTTCGATATGATCCATGACGGTATCCAGGTTGCGTGCCATCACCGCCTGGATGAGGTTCTTTTTTGATCCGAAATGGTAATTAACCGACGCAAGGTTGACGTTCGCACGGGTGGTAATGTCCCGCATTGAGGTCTGATTAAAGCCTCGTTCGGCAAACAGGGTTTCGGCACTGTTAAGGATCTGCAGTTTGGTATTGGCCATGATCTAAACGCTGGATTAAAACAGGAGTTTAAATTAACCGTCTAACCCGGATTCGGCAAGTTCAGCGCGTCGAAATAGTGAGGTTTATCCTGTTTTGTTGATGATTGAGCGCGATACCCGCCAGATGCGGCGACAGGACTTATATCCTGGCGCGATACTGGCTATACTGCCAACCGGACAGAAATATCGATCTACCGATCGAGAATTACAATAAAAGCATAGGAAACCAACATGGGACAAACGCTACGCCTCAGTGCGCTGGTCACTGCGATGGCATTGACCACTGCCGCCTGTACGCCTTCATCGACAAAAGACACGTCTGCTGGCACAGAAGCCCCGCAACAGCTGACTGCCGCTGACGCGAAAACCTTCATTGAAAATGCCCAGCAGGAAATTGAGAAGCTGCAACGCCCTGCCGCTCACGCCGAGTGGGCTTACCAGACCTACATCAATCAGGACACTGCCGCGGTCACCGCTTACTTGTCAGAAAAACTGACCAGCCGTGCATCGGAGCTGGCCAAAGAAGCCGCCAAATTTAATAACGTTGAAGTGGATGCCGACACCCGTCGTAAACTCAACCTGATGCGCAATGGCCTGGTGATGCCAGCCCCAGCCGATGCCAAGCTGTCAGAACGCCTGGCCCAGCTGGGATCGGATCTGAATGGCATGTACGGTGCGGGTAAATACTGCCGCAGCGAAGAAGAATGTTTCCGCCTGACCGAAATGAGCGCCATCATGGCGAACTCCCGTGATGCCGATGAACTGCTGGAAATGTGGCAAGGATGGCGCGAAGTCTCACCACCGATGAAAGACTTGTACGCTGAACAAGTAGAAATTGCCAACAAAGGTGCCCAAGAACTTGGCTTTGCCGATGTCAGTGAATTGTGGCGCGGCAGCTATGATATGCCAGCGGATGATTTTGCCAACGAATTGGATCGTCTGTGGAATCAGGTTGAACCTTTCTATGAAGCCTTGCATTGCCACGTGCGCGCCAAACTCGGTGAGCAATACGGCACCGACGTTGTTCCTCAGCAAGGGCCTATTCCAGCGCACCTGTTGGGCAACATGTGGGCGCAAACCTGGGGCAATATTTATGATGTCGTCAAACCTGAAGAACCCCTTGAGGTTATCGACGTCACCGCCGCACTGGAACAGCATGGCTACGATGAGATCAAGATGGTCAAGCAAGCCGAATCGTTCTTCACGTCCCTCGGCTTTGAACCTCTGCCGGAGACATTCTGGGAGCGCTCTCAGTTCCAGCAACCCGCTGACCGTGACGTTGTCTGCCATGCCTCTGCGTGGGATCTGGATGACAAAGACGATCTGCGGATCAAAATGTGTATCCAGAAAACCGGCGAAGAGTTCGCGGTTATCCACCACGAGCTGGGACACAATTTCTATCAACGCGCCTACAAAGATCAGCCGCTGCTGTATCGAGGTTCGGCCAATGACGGCTTCCATGAAGCCATCGGTGACACCATCGCGTTGTCCATTACGCCGAAGTACCTGAAAGAAATTGGTCTGGTGGACACTGTACCGGATGCTAAAAATGATATCGGTATGCTGCTCAAGCAAGCGCTGGATAAAATCGCCTTTGTACCTTTTGGCCTGCTCGTCGACCAATGGCGCTGGAAAGTGTTCTCCGGTGAAATCACCCCGGAACAATACAACACCGCATGGTGGCAGTTGCGCGAAAAATATCAGGGTGTGAAAGCCCCGGTAGAGCGTGATGCCGACGCCTTCGATCCGGGCGCCAAGTACCACGTTCCGGCAAACACGCCTTACACCCGTTACTTCCTGGCGCATATTCTGCAGTTCCAGTTCCACCGCGAACTGTGCAAGATCGCCGGCGATCAGGGCCCGGTACACCGCTGCTCCATTTACAACAGCAAAGAAGCCGGTGAAGCCCTCAACACCATGCTGGAAATGGGACAAAGTCGCCCCTGGCAGGATGCGTTGGAAAGCCTGACCGGCAGTGGCCAGATGGATGCCACGGCGATCATGGATTACTTCGCACCGTTGAAAGCCTGGTTGGATGAGCAGAACCAGGGCCGCACCTGTGGTTGGTAGTCTGACCAACTGACTACAGAAAACCGCTAAAAAAACGGCGCCATAAAGGCGCCGTTTTTTATTCTCAGAAAGACTTAATATATATTAATCAGCTACTTATCTGAGTCATTGATTGTGCTACTATCCCTGTTATCTAACCCATAAACTGGCTCTCCAATAGCCGGTTCAATCACAGGCAATGGTATGCAAGGAACGCTCGACGGCACGGAACTGCTCTCCTTTACCCGCTGTTATCTGGCAGTGTTTTTCACCTTTGTCGCGCTGTTTTACACCACCCGGATCCTGACCATGAAAGGCGCTACTCAGCGGGAATACGTTTTTCCCGGCAAAGCGTTTTGTGCTACCTGGTGGAATCACATGGCATTCAGGCTCTTTCGGGTGCTCATTTGGTGGGTGTGTCTGATACGGCTGTTTGTTCCTGAGACTGATCGCTGGCTGGGAATGATTGACGCCATGATAACGCCGCCGGTGATCATCAGCGGGTTGCTGTTGCTGACATTGGGATTTGCCGTTGCCGCCTCACTGCACTGGCGTTACGGACATGCCTGGCGGTCCGGCATCGACCCTAGCGGACCGGATAAACTTGAAGTGAATGGGCTGTACCGCTTTTCCCGTAATCCGATGTTTATCGGTGTAGGCATTGCCCAGTTTGGTTTTTTTCTGGCTTTGCCCAGCCTGTTCTCCATGCTGTGTCTTGTGGTCGGATGGATCGCACTTGCCCGCCAGGTTTCAGCGGAAGAAGAACATTTGCACCGACGTTTCCCGACCTTGTATCCTCTTTACAAGGACCGTGTCAGGCGTTGGTTGTAACCTGCTACCCCGTTACTCGTCCTGTTTTTGCAACGCTTGCTGACGGCGCAATATTTCGATTATTCGGCTGTAGACGCGCTCCGACAGGGCCCAATGGGTATAGTCACTAAAATCGGTAGTATTGATGAACTGCACCACCACAGCGTCGATGTCGGGGTGATAGCGAGCAATGCTCTGATATCCCGGTATCAAACCGGTGTGCTCGTAGACATATACGTCGTCGTAAATCGCCTGCTCCTGCCCGGAAAAAACGCTGCCGTCATTCAGGGCGCGGATAAACCGACCAACATCCGCTGCAGTGGCGAGCATCGAGCCATAATCTGTGGTTTTTAGGTTTTCATCCAGTCCGACATAGTAGCCCCCCATGACACGGCTGATATCAACCTCATCAAGGGCATGAAAAGTGTTGTACAGCGCCAGTGGGCCAAGGATAGCCTTGTCAATGAAGCGTTGATAGGGTTGACCGGTGGTATGCTCAATGAGCGCGCCAATCAACAGATAATTGGTGTTTGAATACCCATAGGTCTGCCCTGGCGCAAAGCTTGCCGGTTGGTCAAAAATCAACGCCAGAGCATCGTCACTGTTTGCTGGCGGGTCTTGCCAATAACCCGGTGTATCGGTGAAGTTGGCCAGACCGCTACGATGTTGGATCAGGTGTCGCACCGTGATCTTGTCTGCATAGGGTATACGGCCAGCCCACCGGGGAAAGTACTCAGACAACGTAACGTCCAGGGAGAGTCTCGACTGCTCAACAAGTTTTACTGCGGCGACGGCCAGATACAGCTTATTAATACTGGCAATCTTAAACAGCGCATCTCCCTTGGCCGGTATCCTGGCTTCCCGGTCATGCCAGCCAGCACTGTACACTGACGGCGGTTGCCCGCCCTGCTCGACGTAAACAATGATACCGTCGAATCCGTGTTCCAGGGCATGCTGAACTTCTTTGTCCACACTGTCCGGCAGTGGCGCTAACCAGGCAAACAATAGAGACCAGGGTGGCAACATTACGGTCGCAACCAGGCCTGCGACCAATGCACAGATACGCAATATAAGGGTCACTCGTCCCTGTCTCATACACTCTTCAGTCAGAAAACGTTAACCTCGATAGTGACACTGTTTGACAGCAAAAGGTAGCGTCCACGGTTGACAGTTGAGGGGTTAAAACGGCATTGAATTTAATGCACTGTGCTTCGTTCAGGCCACAGGACATTGGGTTGGCGCATACGCTGTTGGGCACGACGATAGGTGCGCTGTTTACGTTATGTAACAATTATCAAGGTGATCGATTCACGCAGGTGTTCGACACTTGGACAGTAAACGGTATAACGGAAACTGCAACACCAAGCGCTCAAGAAGGCGCTATACAACAAGGAAACCAATCACATGAAAACGTTATTCAGAGGCCTGCTCCTTCTTGCCCTGCTGATAGGGGCTCTGTCGGCATACAGCTACGGAAGCACCACCGGCATGTTTTTATTTATTGTGATTGGCTTTTGCCTTGAGGCCGGCTTCTGGTTTGGACTGTTGCCCCGCAAACGCCGTCAATAACCCGCTGTTTTCACTGAAACAATCAAGCAGAGAAAATCAATGAAGACACTTCACTATGTATTCTCGCAGAATGATAAGTACGACGGCATTCGACCGATTAACATCTATGCCATGCGCGTAATCTATGCATTGATGGCAACGGCCTTGGCCTTTGATGTGTGGTCATACATTGCCACATACGATCAGGTTTGGGATCCGAGCGAGGCTATGGACTGGAGCGTTTGGGCCGCGTTCACACTGTTTGCCGTTATTGGCATTTTCAAACCCGTACAGATGATCCCTGTTCTATTGCTGGAAATCGCCTATAAAACGATATGGTTGATCATGGTTGCAGCGCCTTTGTACAGTGCGGGACAACTCTCGAATGATACAACTGACGGTATGCTGTTCCCGTTCACCCTGGTTGTTTTACCAATCATTGCGATGCCCTGGGGCTATGTCGTTAAGCAATACTTAACACCATCCCGCGCATAAAACGGTTCGTTGCGGCCAATGGACACCGGGTTCAATAAGGTCACCATGTGACTGGCAAACGCATAAACATTCGTCACCCAACTCATCAGCCTATTGCAAGGTGGCTTATTCGCACTAAAACACCACTTTGCCGCGCAGGTACCACAACGCGCCATTGATCCCCGAGGGGGATGTGGCGGGATAGCGGGAACCCACCTCCCCTTGGTAAGGATTTTCATCCGGGCGTTTATCGAGCAGATTTTTGGCCCCCAAGGTCAGGTTCAGCGCTTCATTGAGCTGCCAGCTGACCTGCCCGTCCAGCGTCCAGATCCCACCGCTGTAGATATCAAAGCCGGCCGAGGCATCGAGGTGATCTTCGTAAAAGCCGCCGTAATAGTTGAGGCGCAGTTGTGTGGCAATGTGTTCGAAAGACTGGCGCAACGACACCGTCAGACGGTGGGCCGGCAGGTTGTCTTCTATCATGCGAATGCGCTGCTCGGTCAGGTTGGTCTCAAGGTAAATATTACCGTCGGCATCCTGGCGCCGATAGGTGGTCAGGCGATCCACTTCGGTGTCGGTCCAGTTATAAGCCAGGGTCAGCCGGGTCGGGATCGTATGCCAGGTAAAATCGCCGTTTACCACCAAATCAATGCCCTGTGTGGTGGTATCAAAATCGTTGGTGAAGTACTTGGCGGCACTGAAACTGAGCGCATCCTGTATGCCCTGGCGCAATAATGCGTCAATGTCCTCGTCAGTGAGCGGTATTGCTGATGTGGTACTGATCCGGTCGGTCAGTTGGATGTTGAAGTAATCCAGCGTGAAAGACCACTGTGGCAGGAAATCGCCAACCAGCCCAAAGCTCAGATTGACTGATTCTTCCGGCGACAGCGCAGTGGCGCCAAGCTGTTGAGATATGGGATTGGTGGGCGGTAAGGTTGCCTGATCTTCCAAGCCATTGGGGCCAAACGCTGTGGTCACATTGATCACATTGCTTTGTCCCACGGTCGGCGCCTTGAAGCCACTGCTAATAGAGCCGCGTAAGGCCAGGGCCTCATCCAGACGGAATCTGGCACTGACTTTTCCATCGAACGTGCTGCCAAAATCAGTGAAATGCTCAAAACGTGCAGCTAAACCCAACACCACATCACTGCTTAACTCGGCTTCAACATCGGTGTATAAGGCCCAGTTACCCCGTGTCCAGCGACCTGCCGAGGCTTGTTTGTATCCCGGGAAGCCATTTGAGCCAATACCAAACCCCTGGGACATCCCGGTGGCGGGATCGTAGGCCAACAACCCGACGGTATGGGACGCAGGATCCCCTGCGGTTTGCTCGTAGCTTTCCCGACGCCACTCGAACCCAGCCGCCAGGTGCAACGCGTCAGCGGTGTGCAGATCGAAGCTGCGCTGAACATCGAGGTTTACGTTAAATTCCCGTTGTGACACCGAGCCAGGCAAGAACTCGGTCGGAGAGTCGGGGCCCAGCGATGGATTGACGGTATCAAACAAACGGTAATCCACTGCCGAATACCCTATCCCAAGACCGCCATCGACCGACCATTCACCATAACGGCTGCGCACGCCGGTGTAGAGGCTGCCATCGTCGATATCACCGGAAAAGGTCGGCGTAAAACCGCCAGGAAATAGCTCATTGAATGCGAAACAGTTCTGGCCCACGGCACTGCTGGGATCGGCAATCAATTGGTAAGCCGTATCATCCAGCACGTTGTCGTCGTTGATCGGTACCGACGGACAAGACACCCCTTGACCGAGTCCATCCAAGTCACCAACCAGCAAATTGCCTTCACCGTCGGTGAACACCCCACGACGCAAATGGGGATGACGATAATAAAAACCGCCCGCCACGTCACGGTTGGCCAATATGCCAAACAAATACCACTCACTGTCCTGCCCGATTGGAACACCGGCATTGACAGCAAACTTCACATCATGGTCCACCGCCGGTGAACCCCAGTGTTGCGCCGGCTGGGGAACAAACCTGTTACCACTGTCGATCAGTTGCTGGGCATCGTCCCGCTGAACACTGCGGCTGGTGCCATGCTGTTGTCGGTATTCTGCACTGAGTGCCACAAAGCCGGTATCCAGCAAGCTAAAGCCCTGATGCCATTGGAGTTGCACCATTTCACCATCACCGGCACCGTACTCGGCACCTTTTAGGGATAGTTCGCCGCCGCTACTGTCATCTTTAAGGACAAAGTTGATCACCCCCGCAATGGCATCAGAACCATACTGGGCGGCGGCGCCATCACGCAACACTTCCACCTGTTGCAACGCCGATGCCGGTATGGTTGATATGTCAGGCCCCTGGGCGCCATCTGACAAACCGCCACCTAAAAACGTGATCACTGCTGAGCGATGGCGCCGTTTGCCGTTCACCAGTACCAGGGTGTGATCCGCTGCCATGCCGCGCAGATTCACCGGCCGAACCAACGTAGTCGCATCGTTGATGGGCTGATCGTTAACGTTCAATGACGGCACAATGTTGGTCAGCAAATTGATCAGATCGCCATCGCCCTGACCTTCCAGATCTGCCTGACTGATAATGTCCAGAGGGACCACTGACGCCACCTCACTGCGCGGCGACGCGCGGGTGCCGACGATGGCGATTTTCTCGATGCTTTCCGCAAGTTCAGCCTCTTCGCCGGTCTGCGAAGTCGGTAATGGGGGTGACTCTGCGGCGACAGGAAAGGTGGGCACCGGTTTAACCGTTAACCTGCCCTGCTCATCGGCAACGGCATACAGCGTAGTGCCTTCCAGGAGCTTCACAATGCCCAATTCAACGCTGTAGTTGCCGAACAGCGCATTGGCAGACACCTGTTCAGCCAAGTCGACCGGAAACAACAAGGTAATATTGGCCTGACGGGCAAACTCGGTCAGGGCCTGATTGGCTGGCTGGGAAGGAATTGAAAAATTGGTTTTGTCTTCGGCCTGCGCGTAACACGCAGTCAATGTACCAACGGCGAGCAACACAGCCGTCCGCACGGCAGGCAGTCGCCGCCGGGTGCAACGTTGAGACAGTTTTTGTAATGTCGCCGGAAAGACTCGCAAATTGTGCACTGACTGCTTTTTATTGTTGTTATACACAAGGCAGCGGGCGAATAGCAACACGCCTGTGCTGGGTTAGTCCCGCGTATACGCAGTATACCGAAAAGCTAACGTTTGGCGCTCAGAATAATGGTGCCTTGTGTGTTCTTTTCATGTTCGATCTGGAAGCTATTCTCCAGTGCATACAGCAAGCCGTCAATATCTCCGGCCTTAAAATAGCCCGCGACCCGGCGTTCGCGCAATGACGCTTCTGCCAATTCGAATTGCACGGCACTGTAGCGCGCGACTTCGTCCAACACTTGCTGAAGGCTTTCGCCGTTAAACACCACCATGCCCTGCTGCCAGGCCAACTGCTGTTGGACCTGATCCAGGCTCATTTTGGTGATCGGGTTAATGTGACGGTCAAAGACTGCTTTTTCACCGGAAGAGACCAGGATCCCCTTGCCCTGATTGACGACCGATTGCCATTCCTGCAGTACGGAGGGGGTAGTTTTCGCTTCATGCTGCACCAGCACACGGCCTTCGGTCACCAGCAACTCAAAATCTTCAGGACTGGTCATTTCTACGTTAAAGGCTGTCCCTACCGCCGTTACCGCCCGCTCTCCGGCTGTGACCGTAAAGGGTCGGTTGACGTCATGGGCGACGGCAAAATGGGCTTCGCCCCGTAATAATGTTACCTGCCGGGCGTTGTCACTGAACGACAAGGTAATTTCGGTATCGGTATTCAGGTGCGCCACTGTGCCATCAGGCAGGGTAAAGGGTTTCTGTTCGCCAACACCGGTTTCAGCGTGGGTCATCGTGCTGGCAGTTTGGATGTTGTTATCCACCAGTTGTTGATTCAACAACCAGGAGGCCGCAAACATCACCACGAATACCACCGATGCGGCGACAGCCATACGGGTTCTGTCGGCAAAGGTTCGCTTGCGCAGGTTATCTTTGGGCCGCAACGGGAACAGGGTTTTCAGTTCGTTCAATACGCTCAGGTCGTCCCACAGCGCGGCCGCTTCATACAACGCCTGCTGATGGGCATTACCTTTGGCGACCCACTGAGTCAGGGTCTGGTGTTCCTGGGGGCGTAAGCCACGATCAATACGGCTGATCCACTCGCAGGCTTGCTGCAAGAGCTCTTCTCGATCGTGAAACGCGGTAATATTACTCATGATCTACTTCTTCACTACCCGTGATAACGCCTGCACCGTACTGCTATCACTGTCTGTTGCCACTCGTTCACCCTGTGCATGAACCTGTTTCATGTATTGCGCACATTGCATCAGTCCCTTGGCGACATGCTTCTCAACGGTGCTCTGGCTGAGGCCCAGAAAATCCGCAATGTCTTTCTGACTCAGCCCATACACTTTTTTGAGTAAAAATACCCGCTTCACTTCCACCGACAGGGTATCCGTTGCCCGGCAGAAATGTAAAAAACGTTCTTTGCTTTCAACCTCTTTTTCCAGTCTGTCGCTGGTCAGGTCATCCGGTAACATGTCCAGATCGTGCAATGGATCATGCCCTTTGGCGCCGGCAGAGGATACATGATTCAGGGCCAGATTTCTGGCCGTTTTTAACATGTATGTACGTTCGAACTTAATTTCCTGTTTCAGTTCCGCGGCATAGCTGCGAATAAAGGTTTCCTGCACGATATCTTCGATATCATCGGCACTCACAATGGCACTGATGGCTTTCACCAGCTGCTGGCGGTAATTCAAAAATGCTTTTGTGATTGACGATTTATCACTCATGGGTGTCTTCGGTATGGAAGCAGACCAAACGGTGGCCCACTGTAGCTCACAATAAAATGCAGGGGAAGCACTGCTTCCCCTGCCTGGCCAGATTAGAAGGTGTAAACACCGCGGACATAGTAGAATCCGCCGTTGATGCCAATGGGTGACGTTACTGGGTACTTAGCCCCGGCAATTTCAGTATCCCACAGCACGTTCTCATCAGGGTACTCATCCAGTGCGTTCTTCGCACCAACAACCACCTGGAACTGATCGTTGAAGTGATAGCCCGCTTCCAGATCCAGTGTGAACTCGGAACCGACGTTGTCAATCGGCAGGCCTGAGTCCAGGTGATCTTCGAAGATGCTACCGGTGTAGTTCACCCGCGCCAGGAAGCGCCAGTCACCATTGTTATGGTTGGCCGTTACGCTGTAGCGTACCGCAGGCAGGTTGTCTTCGATCATGTGTACACGATCCGGAGAGATGTTTTCAGAGGCTTGATCTACCGTGGTGGACGTCCAGTTGTACGCCAAGGAGAACTTGGTGTCACCGCCAAACATTTCCATGCTGTAGTTCGCCACGATATCCACACCCTCGGTGGTGGTGTCGAAATCGTTGGTAAAGTAGCTGACTTCAGAGAAGCTTGACGCATCGGTAACACCTTGCGCCAACAGCGCAGCAATGTCTTCCTCAGTCAGTTTGATACCAGATGTGGTACTGATACGGTCGGTCACTTCAATGTGGTAGTAATCCACGGTCAGGAACAGGCCGTTGTCAAACTCGGCGACCATACCCATGCTGTAACTTTCAGACTCTTCCGGTGTCAGCACCGTACCGCCTTTTTGCACGGAAATCGGATCCGTGGGTGGCAACGTTGCACGGTCAATCAGACGACCGTCTGTACCGAAGGCGGTGGTTACGTTACGTACGTTACTCTGACCAATGGTTGGTGCCTTAAAGCCGGTACTGTACGCACCACGCAACGCTACGGTATCCGTAATCTGCCAGCGGGCAGCCAGTTTACCTTTGCTGGTGCTACCGAAGTCAGAGAAGTCCTCATAACGGATAGCCGCTGTCAGCATGAAGTCTTCCGTCAGGTAGGCTTCTGCGTCCAGGTAGAACGCGATGTTGTGACGAGACGCTTTGTTCTGACTCTTATTTGACAGACCCGGGAAGCCGTTTGAACCGATACCAAAGCCTTGTGAGGCCAATGGACCGATTTCGTAAGACGCCGGATCACCTGCGATGCTCTCGTAGGTTTCATGACGATACTGGAAACCACCGGCCAGATACAGGGCATCATACAAACCGACTTCGAACGGTTTACCCAAATCGATGTCCAGGGTTTGTTCCTGTTGAATGTACTTACCCGGTTTGAAGGAAGTCGGTGTATCCGGACCCAATGACGGGTTGATGGTATTGCGGATAGCAAAGTCCACTTCGTTGCGACCCAGGTTAACACTCACGTCATAACGAACGTCGTTATCCAGGAAACCTTTGGTACCGAACACCAACGACATGTCGGTGATGTCACCGCCGAAACGAGGCGTAAAACCACCAGGCAACATTTCGTTGAATGCAAAACAGTCCGGATTGTTGGCAACTTCGTTAATGTAGCGAGGGTTTTCCAGCACATTATCACCGACAACGATATCGGTCGGACAGTTGCCGCTCATGTCGCCGGTCAAATCACCTACCAACAGCAATTGTTCACCGTCTGCGTTTGTACCACCGTCATTCACGCCGCCACGGTTGTGCGGGTTACGGAAATAGAAGCCACCGTCGACGGTACGTTCAGCGTAGTTACCAAACATGTAAGCTTCGCGGTCATCCCCCAGGTCCAGACCCAGGTTGGCGAACAGTTTGATATCGTCTTTGATTTCCGGGTTACCCCAGATCTGCGCCGGATCGGCGACAGCAGTGTTGCCTGCATCAATCAGCGCCTGTGCGTCATCACGCTGCACACTGCGCGAGGTTGCATCGGCAGTACGGTACTCGGCGGTTACATTCAGGAAGCCATCATCGGTCAATGGCATACCGACATTGGCAGACACCTGCATCATGTCGCCATCACCCTCATAATAAGAGCCCATGCGCGCTTCAACAGAACCACCCTCGGCGTCGTCACGCAGCACGAAGTTCACTACGCCGGCAATGGCGTCAGAACCGTACTGTGCCGCAGCACCGTCACGCAGCACTTCGACCTGCTTCAGGGCCGCTGCCGGGATCACGGAAATATCCGGTCCCTGAGCACCGTCTGACAAACCACCACCCAGGAAGGTGATGACCGCTGAACGGTGACGACGTTTGCCGTTTACCAGCACCAAGGTGTGGTCAGAAGCCATACCACGCAGGTTGGCCGGACGTACCAGTGTTGACGCGTCGTTGATGGGTTGGTCGTTAACGTTAAACGACGGCACCACTGACTGCATCATGGAAACCATGTCAGTGGAACCCTGGTTTTTGAATTCTTCGTCACCGATGATATCGATAGGAACCGCAGAATCACCAATTGAACGGGGCGCCGCACGGGTACCCACAATGGCGATTTTTTCCACATCGGCAGCCGCGGTGTCAGTCTCAGCCTCCTGGGCCGACACGGACATTGTCGTCATAACACCGGCTGCAGCAGACACAGCGATGCCATAACGCACACTCTTCGCGAGTCGAGAGATAGTCATGTTCATAATGTTTTCCAGCATGTAGTTTGATTATCACGAGGGTCATGTTGTGCCTTTAAAAAACACCCATGCCACCCGCTGTTTTTTATAATCCTTCAACACCAACAATTCTGCTGGCGCACTTAATATATAAAATGCAACTCACTAAAAAACAAACAAATTTGGCGAAATAAAAAATATATTTTTTTTCGTAGAGGATTTTGAAATGTGGTTTGTCTATTACTTGTTGGCGTTGGTTTACGTGGTTGAAATAGCCCGTCCTGCGCGACACTTTTTCTTTCCTGGACAATAAAAAAGCCCGCCATTTGGCGGGCCTTTTTTTAACCTTCACACAATTGTCATGTTTTAACGCAGCAACGACTGCATTTTACTCAACAACCGTATACTGCCTTTTTCAACTGCCGCGGCAGTGGCAACCCCCACCCGCTCAGCAAGCGACTTTTTCTGCGCATACTTCACGGCATAGATTTGTCGTTCGGGATGCGCTGCCAGCAAGTAATCATCTGATGTACACAATTCGTCAACCAACCCGAGATCCTTGGCGCGAATGCCGTACCAGTATTCACCGGTCGCCACTTTATCGATGTCCAGTGTCGGGCGGTGCTCAGCGACATACTGTTTGAACATGCCGTGCACATCTTCCAGCTCTTCACGAAACTTCTGACGTGCCGTTTCGGTGTTTTCGCCGAACACGGTCAGCGTCCGCTTAAACTCCCCGGCGGTGTGCTGCTCAAAGTCGATGTCATTTTTCTTCAGCAGCTTGTTGAAGTTGGGTAACTGGGCAATCACGCCTATTGAGCCGATAATCGCGAACTTGGCGGCCAATACCGTGTCCGCCACACAGGCCATCATATAGCCGCCACTGGCAGCCACCTTGTCCACAGACACTGTCAGCTTGATGCCTTTATCACGGATACGCTGCAACTGGGAGGCAGCCAGGCCATAACCATGCACCACACCACCGCCACTCTCAAGACGCACCAGCACTTCGTCCTTTTCTGTGGCAATGCACAGAATGGCCGTGATTTCTTCGCGCAAACTGGCCACTTCATGGGCGTCCATGGAGCCTTCAAAATCGATCACAAACAAGCGCCCAGGGGTATCCTGTTGGTCTTTGGCGGCCTTTTCCTTGGCTTTGGCGGCCTTCTTCTTGTCTTTCTGCAGCTTTTTGATCTCATCCTTACTCAACAACAGATGGTTGGCATGCTCGGTGATATCCTCGTAATGGTCCGACAAGGAACGGAATTCCAACTGTCCTTTGTCCTGCTTCTGGCGCGCTGCAATCGCCACGATACCGCCAACAGCGACCAGTATCGCGATGACCAAGGTTGCTGTTTTGGCGATAAACAGCCCATATTCGTATAAAAATGCCACGTTCCGGCTCCCTTACTACTGCTTGTTTTTATGATGGTTTGAGGTGTATAGATGGGGACAATACACGAAAAAAAAAGCCAAGTCTGTGACTTGGCTTTTTTGTAGTTCCGAATCCGGAATTAGTTGGCGACGACGCTTTCGTCTGTGACCTGAATCACAGCACCGTCGGTCGCAATGAAGGTTGCGGCCTGGGTCTGCATCTCAGTGGTCGCTGCCGCGCTGGTAGCCGGGCTCAGCAATGAGCTGTGTGAACCGGTCAGGAAGCGCACGATACCGTTACCCTGTGCAGTGCTGGATACACCTGGCAAACCGATGAAGCTGGCCAGAGGCTCTGTACCGGCGAAGGTAGGCGAATTCACGGTTGTGTTGGGGATCACCTGATCGCTCAGGGCCACATCGCCACCGTCGTTCTGGCCACCACCGACAACTTCATGCAGCAATACATTGCTGTTGCTGCCCAACAAGGCGGCGAAGTTGTTCGGATCGCCAGCATCGCTGATGGTCTGTGCCGCAAAGGTAAACTCTGCAAACAGGCCGTTAATCTCAGCCAATTGCGCATCGTCTAACAGGGTGACAAACACATCGTATGCAGGGGCAATTGCCTGGTCTGCAGGAATGCCGTTTTGAGCGGCAAAGCCAGCCAGGAACTGCTGGAAGTCTGCAGAAGACGCTGCCAGCAATGATCCTTTGATCAGGCTTGAGAAGCTCGGGCTTTCCATCAGGAACCCAGGGACACCACCACCAGGAACGGAGAACACGGCCGCATCAAAGGCGTACATGCTGTCGAAAGCGGCCAATTGGCCACCCAGGCTCATGTTTGATACCGCGACGGTACCAATACCGCTGATAGAGCCAAGGCTTTGTCCAACGAAACTCACGTCACTGCCGTCCAAATCAATCGAACCACCGGTGGTATCTACCACGGCGTTCAGACCCAGACGCAATCCCATGGCATCAACAATACTCTGACGCAGATTGTCACGGGTTGTGACCAAGGAAGCCAGGTTCATGTAATCGGTGGTCGCACCACCAAAACCTGCACTGGCGTTAACCACGCTGCCGTCAACCGTAAAACCACGGCTACCGTGCAGCGGGTGGTCAATGGCAACAGTTGCGAAGCCCGCTACTGACAATGCACCGGTAATTGCAAGGAAGTCTTCCTTCTTAGAGGTAATGCCGTGTTGCAGGATCACCACCGGCCAGCCGGCTTCAGGCTTGCTGATCGGAGCAATGGCGCCGCCAGTCAAGGCCGACAGTACTCCGACTACTGCAGGATCTGGCACAGTAATTTGTACATCCAGTGTTTCAGTACCGTCTGCATTGCTACCCTGTCGGGCAGGTACCGGGCTGTAACGGGTCAGGTGACGCAGATCTTTGATACCCAGATTGGTCAGGTCCAAATCCATCAGCTGACCACCGGTCGCAGCCTGACACAGCTCATTGTTGACACCGGTGGAAATCGTGCCAGCGGCCAACAGGTTGCCGATGGTCTCAGCACCCAGAGATTGCATGATCAAACCATTGGTACACGCTGCGCGCCAATTGTCCGTCAATGGCTCAGTCGTGCTCAGGTAATAAGGCAGATTGATATTACCCTGCTTCAAACTGGCCGCACAGAACGCGCCAACCTGAGGGAACACGGATGCTGCAGTGGAAAACAGCGGTGACGCGGGGTTGCTGACTGCAGCAATCAGACCATCACACGAACCCAGGCCGACCGCTTGCAACTGGGCCAGTTGGTCACCCAACAAGGACGGGGCCAGTACGTCAAAAGCGGTGTCCGCCAGACCGGAGTCACTGGCAACAATCGCCGGCAGGAACTGAGCCGCCTGGGCAACTGGCATCCCCTGGCCCACAGCCTGGGCAAAGGTACCGATTTGCAGCTGTTTGACAGTTGCAATAATGTCGGTGGTGGTTTGTGTAGTGAAGGTATAACTGAAGATGATGTTGTCGCCGGAAATGCCTGCATCTCGACCGATGACACCCTCATAAGAGTTTACCAGACCTTGAAGCGCCAGCTGAGATTCCGTGGCAAGTGGCAAGGTTTCAATGTCCTGGCTCACCAACTCATACGTGGTGGAAGGCTGAATACTTGCACCATCACTGGCTTTCAGCTGGTCGGTGACGACCACGTAATAGGTGGTCGCGCCTTCCAGTGGTTTCAGTGGAATGACGGCAACGTCATTACCCACTGCCTGGGTCACGAAGTCTACACCGAAGGTCAGCTCTTCATTGATTTTACATCCCGCCAGAGGCGATGCGGTTGTACACTCTGGATCTTTCAGATCGCCACCGATAGCACCTTTAAACAGGCGCACGGCGCCAGGCGCGCTGGCCGATGCGGCATCCAGGGTAATGCCATCAGGATGGCGGGTAGAGAAGGTAAAAGGATGCTGGGTTGACCAGCCGTCCAACGCACCCAGTGCGACGGA
Organism: Fluctibacter halophilus; assembly: GCF_020687825.1. Taxonomy (GTDB): domain Bacteria; phylum Pseudomonadota; class Gammaproteobacteria; order Enterobacterales; family Alteromonadaceae; genus Fluctibacter; species Fluctibacter halophilus. The sequence goes on along the minus strand of NZ_JAJEWP010000001.1, from coordinate 977,728 downwards.
AGGGTTACCGAAATCAGGCGTACCGCCATCGGCTTGGCCTGCGATTTCGTCCGGCACCTCTAACGTACCGTCATCAGTTTGCTCCACCAGCGCAAACAGCAAATCAGTCGGTACCGGCAAATCCCCCGCCGTCGGATCGAAAACAATCCGCGATGCTGGGCGTTGCTTGGCCGTTTCCTGTTGCACTTCCTTGAGATCCTCACCGCCGCCACAACCGGTCAACGCGAGTGCCGCTGCAACGCTGGTACTGATAAACAGTTTTTTCATTCTAACTCCCCAGAATCCTCTAGTTATTCTTATATCTACTTGTTTTTACGACGTGTTTTATCGCCCACTGCGATTCAATCAGTCACAAAATAACCAACAAGTATGACCAGTTAAAGTTACCGCAATAGTATTGACTTTGTTAGCCATTTGCAAAGGTTTGTTAAGTATTTGTTAGTCCGCCCCGAGGATTTTTTCCAGCACCAAAAAATTTCTCACAACCCACCGGCAATGATAGACTGCGCGCCATTCTGACCGACAAGATTGGACTTATGCTTAACGATTCCCCCACCCCACACTTTCTGAAAGAACACGTCATTCTGGTGACCGGTGCCGGTGATGGCATTGGACGAGCCGCGGCTTTGGCGTATGCGCAGCACGGTGCAACGGTTATTCTGCTGGGCAAAACAACCGAAAAGCTCGAAGCGGTTTACGATGAGATTGTGGCACAGGGATATCCGGAGCCGGCCATTGTGCCCCTCAATCTGCTGGGCGCGACACCACAACATTACCGAGACATGGCCAATACCATAGAACAACAATTCGGCCGTCTCGACGGTGTGCTGCACAATGCCAGTACCCTGGGGCACCTTGAGCCACTCAAGAATATCAGCGAAACGGATTGGCAGACGGTCATGCAGGTAAACCTCAACAGCACCTTTTACATGACCCAGGCGTTGTTACCGTTGCTGGAAAAAGCCAACCGGGGTGTTCTGCTATTTACCACCTCGACAGTGGGTAGCCAGGGTCGTGCCTACTGGGGCACCTACGCGATTTCGAAGTTTGCCACCGAAGGCATGATGCAGGTACTGGCCGATGAATACGCCAACCATCCACTCACCGTCAACGGGATCAATCCCGGCGCGACGCGGACCAACATGCGTGCCAGTGCTTACCCGGCCGAAGATCCCGAAAAACTCAAAACGCCTGAAGATCTAATGCCCGTCTATCTGTACGCCATGAGTCCTGAGTGCAAGGAACATGGCCAGGTACTGGTTGCTCAACCCAAGTAGGGTCTATTCGCAGACAGTAAAAAGCCGGCATGTTGCCGGCTTTTTTGTTTCAGTGTTGCAAAGCGGAATTAATCCTGACTGATTTTAGCCCAGGTATCACGCAATCCCACAGTGCGATTAAACACCAGTTGCTCGGGCGTACTGGAAGTATCTGCACAGAAATAACCCGTGCGTTCAAACTGAACCGCCTGGGTCGCAGGTAACGTTGCCAGACCTGGCTCAACAAATCCCTGTTTCACGATCAGTGATTCCGGGTTGATGGCCGAGGTGAAATCATCTTCAGCGGCTGGGTTTGGCACATTGAACAGGCGGTCATACAAGCGAATTTGCGCGGGTAATCCTTCGCTGGCACTGACCCAATGGATCACCCCTTTCACCTTACGGCCATCGGCAGGATCTTTGCCAAGCGTGTCTTCGTCATATGAACAATACACAGTAGTGACAGTGCCATCGGCGTCTTTTTCGACCCGTTCCGCTTTCACCACATACGCATTGCGCAGACGAACTTCCTTACCCAGCACCAGACGTTTGAATTTCTTGTTCGCTTCTTCACGGAAATCCTCGGCCTCGATGTAGATCTCGCGGGTAAATGGCACGTTGCGAGTTCCCATCTCGGGATCGTTGGGGTGATTCGGTGCGCTGAGCTGTTCAACCTGATCAGTCGGGTAGTTTTCAATCACCAGCTTGATCGGGTCCAGCACTGCCATGGCCCGTGGTGCATTGTCATTTAAATCATCACGGATACAGGCTTCCAACATGCCCATTTCGACCATGTTGTCCATTTTGGTCACGCCAATACGCTTACAGAACTCGCGGATCGATGCCGGGGTGTAACCACGACGACGCAAACCAGCGATGGTGGGCATACGGGGATCATCCCAGCCTTCCACATGATTGTCGTCAACCAACTGGATAAGGCGGCGTTTGCTCAACACCGTGTACTCCAGGTTCAGACGAGAGAATTCATACTGACGGGGAACAGTATCGATGCTGATGTTTTCAATCACCCAGTCGTATAACCGACGGTTGTCCTGAAATTCCAGTGTACACAGTGAATGGGTGATCCCTTCCAGCGCATCGGAAATACAGTGGGTGAAATCGTACATCGGATAGACACACCACTTGTCACCGGTCTGGTGGTGATGGGCAAATTTCACCCGATACAGGACCGGATCGCGCATGCACATAAAGGGTGACGCCATATCAATCTTGGCGCGCAAACAGGCCTCGCCCTCTTTGTACTCACCGGCAGTCATTTTTGCAAAGCCGTCGAGATTTTCTTGCACCGAGGTATCCCGATACGGGCTGTTCTGTCCAGGGCGGGTCAGGGTTCCACGCATTTCGCGCATCGCATCCTGTGTGGAGTAATCCACATATGCCAGACCTTTTTCGATCAACTCAATGGCATACGCGTGTAACTGATCAAAGTAGTTTGATGAGTAACAGACATCGCCGTCCCAATGAAAACCCAACCACTCCACATCTTTCATGATAGACGTGACGTAATCGATGTTTTCTTTCTCGGGGTTGGTATCGTCAAAGCGCAAATTGCACTGACCCTTGTAGTCCTGAGCAATGCCAAAGTTCAGGCAAATGGACTTGGCATGGCCGATGTGCAGGTAGCCGTTGGGCTCCGGCGGAAAACGGGTATGGATCTGAGAGTGCAATCCCGACGCCAGATCGGTTTCGATAATTTGACGAATAAAGTTGGTCGGACGGTGCTCAGTCTCGGCCATTCACAATTCCCCTGTGCAATGTTGGTCATAAAATGTCGCGGGATTATACCATCATGCGCTCAACACAAAATGTTTTTTATGGATTTCTCGCGCTGATGCCCGCAAGGCTACACAAAGAAACACAAGACCTTGAGAATAAGGTAGTGTATAACAATCAGGGACTTTACCAACGACAATCATAAAAGAGTTTGCAGTTTACCAACCATGAAAGCCAAAGCCACATCCTTTGATATTGCCCATATGGCGGGCGTTTCTCAATCGACCGTCTCCCGGGCGTTACGAGACAGCCCGCTGGTCAATCAGGAAACCCGGGATAAAATCAAAGCGATTGCCCGGGAACTGAACTACAAGGTCGATAAGAACGCCAGTAATCTGCGTCAGCAACAAAGCCGGACGTTGGCACTGCTGCTGTTCGAAGACCCAACCACCGACGATTCTTTGATCAACCCGTTTTTCCTGTCCATGCTCGGCAGCATTACCCGTGCCAGTGCCCAGGCCGGCTACGATCTCTTGGTGTCGTTCCAGAACTTCAGTGACGATTGGCATGCTGACTATGAAGACACCAACAAAGCCGACGGCATCATTCTGCTCGGCTACGGTGACTACATGGACTATCGGGATAAACTGACCAAACTGGAAGAACAGGAAACCCATTTCGTGCGCTGGGGGGCCTTTGACAAGGAGCACCCTGGCATCTCGCTGGGCTGTGACAATTTCCAGGGCGGGTACGACGTAACCGACCACCTACTCGGCCTTGGCCATCGCTCCTTCGCCTTTATCGGAGGTGCAGACAGCCGGGCGCCGGAATTTTTCGCCCGCTATAAAGGCCATGTCAGCGCACTGCAAAATGCCGGCATTACGCCACAAAAAGACTTGCAACGGGATGCCATCTCCACCGAAGAGTCCGGTTATGCGGCGGTGAATGCCTTGCTCCGTGAAGGTCATCGCCCGGATGCGATGGTGTGCGCCAGCGACCTTATTGCCATTGGTGCGATGCAGGCAATCAACGAAGCGGGCCTGACCGTCCCTGATGACATTGCGGTCACAGGCTACGACGATATTCCGGTGGCGCGCTTTACCCACCCTGCCCTGACGACGGTCAAACAAAACACCACTCTGGCCGGAGAAGCCCTGGTTGAAAACCTGCTTCGGCTGGTCAATGGTGACCAAGCGGATGCCCAGCTAATGCCGGTAGAGCTGGTGATACGCCGTTCTTGTGGCGCCCCCGAATGAATCGCTGAAAGAAAGCGAGCATAAAACGAGCATAAAAAAGGCAACCCGGTGGTTGCCTTTTTTAATCCTTACTCCACCGCGGGTTCGTGTTCCTGAACGAAAAACACCGAGACGGCACCGAGCAGCATTGCCCCGCCAGCCAACAGAACGATGTAAATTGCCTGATTGTCAAACACGCTACTCAATATCCAGCCACTGAACAGCCCGGAAACAATCTGTGGTGCGGCGATAGTAAAGTTGAAGATCCCCATATAAACCCCGGTTTTGTCTGCCGGCAATGCACCCGCCAACATGGCATAAGGCATGGCGAGGATCGCCGCCCAGGCAATACCCACGCCGATCATCGGGATCATCAGGTTCACCGCCCCTTGGGGCACGGTTACCTGGGTGATCAACAAATCGACCTCAACCTGGGTCGGATTCTGGAAAAACAAGAAACTGATATAGCTGATGCCGCCCAGAAACAAGGCGCCGGCATAGATGGTCTTGCGACCAAAACGGTCTGCCATGCGCGCCAGCACCACCGAGAAGAACGCCGCAAACAGTGAATAGGCAGCAAACAGGATCCCTACCCAATCACCTGCAGCACCTTTGGCAGCCAGAATATGGGCCGGAACGACCTCCAGGCCGCTCAGGTAGGCCGGGTCAAACCACTGGGTTTCGACCTCCCAGATATGCTGGGTAATGGCCGGCATGGTATAGACCCACATGATAAACAAGGCAAACCAGGAAAAAAACTGCACAACGGCGAGTTGTTTCATAGTTTTCGGCATGCTTGCCACCAGGGCGAAAAAACCGCTTAATCGCGTTAATAATGGGGCGCGCTGCAGACTCGGCGTGGCCTCTTGTACCGATAACCCTTTATACGCCGCATAATCCTGTGGTGCATATTCTTTGGTACGAAACACGGTCCATAACACAGAGCCCAACAACACCGAAGCGCCAATGTAGAACGCCCACATGACAGATGGCGCGACTTGCCCCGCTTTGGCGGTGTTTTCCAGTCCAACCACATTGGTCAGCACGAATGGCAGGATAGAACCGACCACCGCACCGATGTTGATCAGAAGCGACTGAACCGAATAACCAATGTTGCGCTGTTTGGGGGGCACCATATCTGAGACCAGCGCCCTGAAGGGTTGGAAACACACATTAAATGACGCATCCATTAACGCCAGCATTAGCGCACCAAATAGCATGGGCGCCATAAAAGCGACGAAAAGCGGAGCATTGGGCATCAGGTACATCCCCAATGCGGCCGCCACTGCACCGGCAAGAATAAACGGTTTGCGCCGTCCCAGACGATTCCAGGTACGATCCGATGCAGAGCCAACAATGGGCTGGACAATCAACCCCATGATCGGCGCAACCAACCAAAACAGTGATAACGAGTGTAGGTCTGCGCCCAAATCGGACAAAATGCGACTGACATTGGCATTTTGCAGGGCAAAACCAAACTGGACACCCAGAAATCCGAAACTGACGTTCCAGATTTGCCAAAAAGAAAGTTGTGGTTGTTGTTTTGACATAAGGTTTCTCAATACTTCAGGATTCGTTGTCAATGGCGACAAAGCGCACCGCGGCGCCGCCACTGGTCGCCAAAGGCAAGGTCAGGGTGTCGCTGGCGGACACCGTTTGGCGGCTGATCTGCATATCATAGGGCTGGGTCAGCCAATCGGCATTTTCACCATCAAGATATAATTGGGCCTGGAAAGACTTGCCTGGTGGCAGAAAGTCGAGAGGTACTTGCAACTGACGCGCCTGTTCATCGGTAATGGCCCCCAGATACCAGTCATCACTGTCACGCGCCTGGCGGGCGAATACCACAAAGTCCCCCACTTCACCTTGCAGAGCAATACTCTCTTCCCAGTCGGTAGGGACATCTTTGATAAACTGGAAGGCCTCAGGGTGCGCGTCGTAATGCTCTGGCAGATCAGCCGCCATCTGGATGGGACTGTACAGCACCACATACAATGCCAATTGCTTGGCCAGGGTGGTTTGAACCCGATTTTCCGCATCCAATCCTTCGTAAGCCAGGTTAAAAATCCCCGGCGTAAAATCCATCGGTCCGGCCAGCATGCGTGTATACACGAGGTTTACTGTATGCTGCGGATCATTGGGCGGCGAACCCCAGGCGTTAAATTCCTGCCCACGGGCGCCTTCGCGACTTAACCAGTTTGGATAGGTACGACGCAGACCGGTGTCTTTGATCGGTTCATGGGTATTAATGCTGATCTGATACTTGGCAGCGGTCTTTACGTTATTGAGGTAGTGATTGACCATAAACTGACTGCCATGCCATTCATGGCGGACGATACCTCTGTCGTCAATGCGTTTGATCGTGCCACCGTCAGCGACATAACCGGTTTTGACCTGGCGCACACCGTGTTGTTGGTACAAACGGAAAGCATCTTCCATTTGATGTTCATAATTGCTCACGCTGCCGGAGGTTTCATGATGCCCGATAAGACGCACGCCTTTTTGTTTACCGTAAGCTGACACTTCAGCGATATCAAAATCCGGGTAACTCTGGGTAAAACTGAACACATCACCATTGTGGAACCAACTGCCGTCCCAACCAATGTTCCAACCTTCTACCAATACGCCGTCAAACCCCGACTGTGCTGCAAAGTCCATCACCGCTTTGGTGTTGTCGGTGGTGGCGCCGTGGTGCTCGCCACTGCCCCAGGTATTCACCCCCAGATGCATTCCCCACCAGATACCGGCATATTTGCCCGGCTCCACCCAGGAGACATCGCCAAGGGCATTGGGTTCGTTAAGGTTGAGGATCATCGACGAGTTCAACAGGCCCGTGGCGCTATCGGCGACCTGAATGGTCCGCCATGGGGTCACAAAATCACTTTGGGTCAGCACTTTCAAGCCATCCGAACGGGGTGTCAGTTCGGCACTCAGGAAACCTGATCGGCTCTGTTTGACCGTCATTTCAGCAAAATCAACCAACGCCGCTTCATGAATACTCAGATGAACGCCATTGGCGTTACGCATCGTCAATGGCGTAGTCGCGTGGGTGATCGCGGGAACCGGGGTTGTGTTGTACAGGTATTCATAACGATTCCAACGCAGCGCAGGTACCCACCAGGCCGTCGCGCCTTCCGGGTTCGCCACCGTAAATCCGGTCAGTTCACCGGTTATCGCTGCCGTTTCGTTGTGGGTTACCCCTTCGTAACGAAAACCCAGCCCGTCATTAAACACCCTGACCCGCACCCGATAAGGTCGAGTATGGGGAAGTTCACTGTCCAGTGTTACGACCAGTTCATTGTGCTGATCGACCACCGTACGCCGCTCTCCCCAGGGTTGCTGCCAATCGCTGTGGTGGCTACTTTGCTGGTGTTGGCGAATGCGATAGCCAGGTCCGAAATCGCTTTGGTCGCGAAATGACAGGCCCATTTCCGATCGCAACAACACGGGTTGCTGCTGATAATCGACCTTGTAGTGCAATCCCCCATCATCGCTGATGGTCACGACCAGGGCCTTGTCCGGTGATGACACCGCGACCGACTTAGCCGCAACCGGGGTGATTATAACGGCGGGCAATAGCAAGGCGATTGCGAAACACTGCTTGGCAATTGACATAGCTGGGTTCCTAAAAGTGTTAATAGTACGTTAACGTTTTTTTATAGCCACGAGTCTACCGTTGCCAAGCCAACCTCAACAACGCACTGCATACGTATTCACCACGGTTAGTTGCTGATTGTCACCCGCAACGCCTTGTTCAGTACCGCATTAAAGGACAACTGTTGACGCTCTGCGTTCCACTGAAACGGCACAGCCTGATCCTGACCGTCATCATCGGACAGCGACACCTGCGCAGGTTTTTGTTTCACCTGATGCACAATCACTTCGACACTGCGCATCGCTGGCGCACTCGGATCATCTCCCTCGAGTTGTAATGTCAACGAAAGTTGCTCGCCGTTTACCGCCTGCGACGTCATTACAAGCTTCTGATAGTGGCCGTTACGTAACGTATCCGGACGATGTCCATCATCATCAAACAAGACCGATTGTGCGCTGGTGACAGTGTCATCGTGGTAATAATGTACCTGCCATTGATTGCGCTGATAATCCTGGGTGGTATTCATACGAGGGCCCATCACTACAAAGCTACCGGCCTTTACCAAAACCGGAATGGTTTCTAGGGAAACCGGCACAATGGCTTTATCTCCGCTGTGTCGGTTACCGGTCCAAAAGTCAAACCATACCCCTCCGGGTAACAGTACGGTGGCCGCCGTTTGTGCCGGGGCGGTTATAGGCTTGACCAAAAATGCCTCGCCCCACAGGTATTGATCTTTAACGTCAAACCATTGTTCTCCCTGCGCAGCCATCACCATCGGACGCATCAGGGGTAACCCGGTCAGCGAGTGTTCAATTGCCAGGCTGTAATTGTAGGGAAGTAATTGATAACGCAGCTGAACAAAACGACGGGCCAGTGACAACGTGGTGTCATCATGAAACACCGGTTCTGGCGCAATATGCTCTTGGGCATGTGGCCGATAAACCGGCTGAAACACACCGTATAACAGCCAACGCAGGTATAAATCCTGGTCAAACCGCTCACCACCGGCAAAGCCGCCCAGATCAGAGTGTGTGTAGGCGAGTCCGAACAAGCCCATTTGCAAGCTCTGTTCTACTTGTGATGCCAGACCTTGCCAACTGCGGCTGACATCTCCGGTCCAGGGGATCATGCCATAGCGCTGTGACCCCAGGAACCCTGCTCGCATCAGAATAAACGGTCGTTGCCCAGGACGCAGGTGTTGCTCCTGTTCGTACACCATGCACGCCCACTCGTGACCGTAGACGTTGTGTACCGCATCCGCAGGCACAGCTTTACCGTTTACCCGGTGTAGCGTATCTGCTGGATGCACTTCAGGCTCGCCCAGATCCCCCCACCATCCGGCAACGCCTTGATCTGACAATCGAGTGTACACCTCAGAGAACCATGCCTTTGCTTGCGGGTTGAAGATATCGATCAATGCCGTGTTGCCGAAGTAAAAATCGAACCGTCGGGTATTGCCCGCCAGATCGGTGGCCAGCGCATTGGCAGCACGGGCGGCCTTAAATTTGCTGGAAGTGGTCAACACAAATGGCTCGGTGATGACGACCGTTTTGATCCCCTGTTGCTGAAAATCAGCCATCATGCCTTCTGGATCAGGAAAGGCATTGCGATCCCAGGCAAGGTTTCCCATGTGCCCCTGAATATCCGGCCCGAACCAGAACAAATCGAGCACAACCGCATCCAAAGGCACGCCGTGCTGCTTGAACAGCGCAACCGTTTCGCGGGTCTGTTGCTCGCTGCGATAGCCAAAACGGGACGCGAAATTGCCCATCATCCAACGGGGTGGCAAGGGCTGAAAACCGGTGACAGCCCCGATATTCTGGGTTAACTGACGGTACCCATCACCGCCGATCACGATGTACGCGGTACGCCCTGCCACTGCCTCAAATTGCAAAATGTCGGGGTTGTTATGGCCGATATCCAGCACCCCCCGTGCACTGTTATCAAACAGTAACGCATACCCACGGTCCGACATTACCGCGGGCAAACTGTAATTCATCTGCGCTGACTGATCGCCATACCCATAGTGGGCCTGGTTATACAACGGTAAGCGATGCCCTCGCCGATCCATTCCCAGCACCCGCTGCCCGCCGCCAAATAGCTTTTCTGCAGGAGTCAGAAAAAAACGAAAGCCCCGTTGTGTGGTGTTGACAAACAAGCCGATTTCTTCACCTAACAAAGGTTTTTCATCACGCAGGTAGCGTATTCTCAGCGGCGACTTCTGCATCACGGCGGTCAAACCTGGCAACGTCAGGATCAGTGATTGCCCGGTATGGTTAAGCTCAATATCCGGCGCATTCGCCACCTGCTGCTCAGCGATGGCAAATGCCGGTAATTGTTCAACCCCATCGGGTTGATACCAGACCTCCAATGCATCGTCGGTGAGCGCCCGCAGGCGAACCAGCCCCTCATCGGTGCGTACGGTTACGACATTGCCGGTAACAACGTGGGAAACATATTCCGCCGCCTGCAGCGGAGCAGTTGCAAAGATTGCCCATAATCCAAGGGCGATGAAAAAACGGCTCATTTTGCTTCCTGGCTCAATAGACAATGATAGTGGTAACCCGATCCTGAGTTTTTTTCGCAAACCGAATGGTACGGCCCCCTTCACAGACTGAATACCCGCACATCATTGGCGTCAACCATCACCGGCAAGACGCCCATGTCACCCTCAGGTTGTAGCACTGCATCCTGTCCTTTCAACTGTCCTTGCACTGTCAGTGCGCTCTGTGGGTTACCGATTACGTCCAGTGGCACACTGACCTTTCCGGTAAACGGCGTGGCAGCAAAATTTGCAATCACCCACAACGCCCGTCCCTGGTGGTAGCGAACAAAACCCAATACGGCCGAGGCATCGCCCTCGGTTGGCGCTACTTGTAAGGGAACATAACGTCCCTGCATAGAAGGATGAAATGCACTCAGACGCAAAATACGTCGATAGTCTGCGCGCAATTGTTTTTCAGCCTCAGATAACTGGCCGCCGTCGAACGCACCGTTGTTCATCCAACGTTGGTGAGCGGGAACACCAACATAATCAAAAATAGACGTACGGGTTGGCTGGCCAAACCCTGCATCTTCGCTGCCGTCTTCTCCCACTTCCTGGCCAAAGTACCACAACGTGGGTGCGCGACTGATCAATGCAGAAACCGCCATGGCGGGGATCCCCTGCTGAGCGTTGCCGGCGAAATCGTCACTGGCAATGCGTTGTTCGTCGTGGTTTTCCAGAAAATGCAGCATGTGTTGCTCGATATCGGCAACCGCACGATGTTCCCGGTGAAGTGCCATAGCATCCTGCTTACCCTGCATGATCCCTTTCAAGGTGTCGTAAAAACCGACTTTGTCATAAAGGTAGTCCATCCTGCCAAACTTAATGTAATCCCGGTACAAACTAGGGTTGTACACTTCAGCCAACAGTAGTGCGTCAGGGTTGTGGTGTTTGATGGTTGAATTGAGGTAGCTCCAGAAGGCCACCGGCACCATTTCAGCCATGTCATAGCGAAATCCGTCAACACCCTTTTCAAGCCAGTACAGCACAATATCCCTGAACTTTAGCCACGAATCCGGTACATCTTTATCCTGCCAGAAAACATAGTGGGATGCTGTATCTGCTTCCTCCAAATGGGCCGGTAACGCGGGAAAGTCATGGCTGCCGTCCGGTCTGACGCCGTAATTCACTTTGATGGTTTCATACCAGTCATTGGCATCAGGTTGAGCTTTGCGGGCGCCATTACCGGTCCAGCGGGCCGGATTTTCCGGGTATTGACCATCAGCCAACGGGTGAGATTCCCCGCCTAAAGGTAAAGGGCCATCCTTGAAATCAGGCACCTGAAACGCTTCCCCTACCACGTAGTAAAAGTTGTTGTGCCGGGCATAAGTGACCGACGTGTCGTCATTGGCGCCAAAATCTTCAACCCCTGCTGGCGCACTGACCGACTGGTAATTGCGCGCCACATGGTTGGGCACGATGTCGATAATGACTTTCATGCCGTGTTTGTGGGTGCGCTCTATCAACGCTTCAAACTCTTCAAGTCGTCGGCTCGGATCCTCGGCCAAATCAGGGTTCACGTTGTAATAATCCTTGACCGCATAGGGTGACCCAGCGCGGCCTTTTACCACATCAGGATCATCCAGACTGATCCCCAACGCGCGATAATCATTGATCACGGCATGGTGAGGAACGCCGGTGTACCAAATGTGACTCGTGCCCATGTCACGAATTTCAGCCAGCGCGGTGTCAGTGAAATCATTAAATTTCCCAACCCCGTTTTCACTGATCGTGCCCCACGGCTTGTTGGTGCTATTTTTGTTGCCAAAAAGCCGGGTAAACACCTGATAGATCACAGGTTTATGTTGTTCCTGAGCCGCCACCGCAGGCGCTTGTGAGGCTGAGGGTTGTTGTGGTGTCACGGTATCACAACCCGCTATAACAATTGCACCTGCCAACAACGTGCAGGTCAGACGGTTTTTCATCTTGGATTCTCACTTGAGTAAACACTGCTTCGCGGGCCATTGTTTCATAATAGCCCGCTCGTGGTTAACGATGACAATGCTGCTGCAAATAACTGTCGTGGGTCTGCAGGCCTTCCACGGTCCCATTGATCAGGGTTTGCAAGTTATTCAGCAATTCATTGACCTGCGTGTCAGACAAAGAATCTGCCAGCGGGTGGTAGTGTTCCGGGATATTGCCTTGCCCTAACATCACCTGCTGCCAGGCAACTTCGGTAAACAATTCATCTTGCTCCCGGAATACGCTACCCGATTGTCTGAACAACGCTATTCGTCGTTCCAATTCGGGCGGAATTGGCATATTCCGGCAACGTTGCCAGAACGGCTCGGAACGGGCGTTGAGATGATAATGCAGAATAATGAAGTCGCGAATACGCTCAAACTCCACCTTCGACTGCCGGTTATACTCATCCACGGTCTCTGGGTTGATGCCGTGTTTGGGGAACAACTTGATGAAACGCACCAGACCGGATTGCACCATGTGCAAACTGGTGGACTCCAACGGCTCAAGGAATCCACTGGATAACCCCAATGCAAGGCAGTTCTTGTACCACTGCTTCTGACGACGCCCCGTTGTAAAACGAATCGTGCGCGGTTCACCCAATGCCTTACCGTCGAGGTTTGCCAGTAACGTTGCCGCCGCGTCGTCTTCGCTGCAATGTTCACTGCTGTAGACCAGACCGTTACCGGTGCGGTGTTGCAGCGGAATGCGCCATTGCCAACCAAATTCATGGGCAATAGAACGGGTATAGGGAAGCCGAGGTTCGGTCGCTTCACAGCCGACGGCGACCGCTCTGTCACAGGGCAACCAATGGCGCCAGTCTTCGTAGCCGGTTTTCAGTGCCTCTGAGATCAACAGCGCCCTGAAGCCGGAACAATCGATAAAAAAGTCTCCTTGGATACGCTGGCCATCTGCCAGGTCAACCGATTCAATAAAACCACTTTGCGGTGCCAGCGACACATGTTCAATGCGACCTTCAACACGCTTTACACCCCACTGTTCACACAGGGAACGTAAATATTTTGCGTACAGGCCTGCATCAAAATGATAGGCATGGACCAACCCGGGGAGATTGGTATTCGGCAGCATGCTGAGCGGTTGGTAACGCGCTTGTTTGGCGGCCTGGTAGTTGACCGAAAAATCCCAGAAACTACGCGCATCACCGTTTGCTCTGGCTTTCAGCCAGGTATGATGAAACCCCGCCAACCCCATGTCTTTACCCAGGCGTCCAAAGGCATGCATATAGGCTTGCTGCGGTTCAAACCAGCCATCAAACTCGATACCCAATTTAAATGTGCCACCGGTAGCCTTTAAAAACGCGTTTTCATCAATGCCCAACGCTCGGTTGAAAAACAGGATCGGCGGAATGGTGGCTTCTCCGACACCAACGGTAGCGATGTCGTCAGACTCGACCAGCGTAACGTCCAGTTGTTGACCAAACAGCCGTTTCAGCAGACTGGCTGCCATCCAGCCCGAGGACCCGCCGCCAACGACGACTAAACGTTGAACTTGTTGATTCATGTTGCAGTGCTCTGTGATTGTGCGCGAATATCTGTATGCTCATTCTAGGCATTCGTTGCATAAAAAAGCCACCTCCAAAGAGGTGGCTTTTTTGTCGTATCAGAACGGATTAGAACTGATAGCTTGCACCGAACAGGTAGTTACGACCGAAGCGTTGCACGTCACGAACGTTTAACGGACTGTCCGTAGAATGTCCTGTTACAAACGGCTCGTCAGTCAGGTTCTGTGCTTGCAAGGTCAGGGTCAGACCATGCAGTGCTTCAATATCAGATTCGCTGAAATCGTAGCTGATCTGGGCATCCACCAGGTCGGAACCGAAAACATCCACTGGCTGACGTACCAGACTCAGACCCGATACTTCGCCGTAGAAATTGGAACGGCTACGGTAGCTGACACGGGCTTCGAAACCATCACGCTCGTAATATACAGTCGCGTTATACACTTCATCTGACAATCCAGGTACAGTGATTTCATACGACTGGGTTGAAACACCACCTGACGTGTCTGTGGGTACTTCCAGATCAAACTCAATGGAACTGTCCAGGAAGGTTGCAGAGAAAATACCACCAAAGCCTTCCAGCGCTTCGGAGAACATGCCACCGGTCAAAGACAAGCTGAATTCGAAGCCACTGACTTTACCATCACCGACGTTTTCCCAAGAGCTCAGCACACCGATAGGCGCAGGATCAAAACCATCTGGCGGGGTCAGATCAGAAGTATCAACCAATGTAGGAACATTCAATTGCCAGTCGCTGAGCGACTTGTAGAAATACGCCAGGGCAACATAACCTTCCTCGTGGAAATAGTTTTCATAGGTCAGGTCGAACTGATCGGACATGATAGGACGTAGCTCAGGGTTAGCAATGCCACCTGACCAAATACCCACTTGTTCGTTAAAGCCCAGCTCACCGGAGCTGGCATTCATGCGGTCCATACGTGAACGGGACATCGTACGGGCAACACCCATACGCACCAGTTGGTCTTCTGCCACATCAAAAATCAGGTTAACGCTGGGCAGGATTTCGGTGAACTTGTCGCCACCACTGACCGGGTTAATGTCCAGAGTACGGTCTGCCAGACGACGAGAGGTAAAGCCATCAGAGCTTTGATCAATCTGAACCACTTGTACACCGGCATTACCGCGAACAGGGATATCGCCCAACTCACCTTCAATGTTGGCTTTCACATAGGCGGTAAGAACGGTTTCATCCACCGTCCAGGTGTTTTGACTGCGGCCAGGATCGGTAATTGCGGAATCGTACTCACGGTAATTCCCGTCCTGCCAGAAACGGAAGGAATCAAACGCAACCATTTCACCAAAGCCAATGAAATCCAATGATACGTTCGGCACACGGTACTCATCAGGAATCGCCAGTTGATAACCATCCACATTACCGTTTTCATCCAGGCTGCCCGGCAGGGTCAGGTAATAACCACTGTCCTTTTTCTCTTTGGTACGATCACTGTAGTAAGCGCCAAATTCAACGCTGGAAATGATACCCGACTCCATCACTTTGGTCGCCGCCACTTTCAGTGTCGTCAGCTCGTCATCAACAGTTGGGGTGTTGATAAAGCCATCCTGATCCAGGTCACTGTTGGGATCCAACAGGTTACCCCAGCCCCAGGCTTGTGGGTTACCCAACTGAATCACGTTCGGATCACCGTAGTTCAGGTCTGGATCAAGGTCGACGCTCTGGTTGTCATCAGCAAAGGTAAAGTCGATCGATTCGGGCAGACGGTTAGCCGGGCCGCGACCGGAACCGGCGTAGGCTTCCAACGACCAGGTCTGACGCTCAACTTTGGAGTATGCAGCATCAAATTCCATCGACCAGGAATCATTGATGTCGTACTGAAGGTTGAAACCCAGCGCAGTCAAATCCGCTTCTCGGTTGGTCACATCATTACGAATCACCACACCTACCGGCGAACCGTCGCTACCGATGGTACCGGTCTGGCTGAAGCCTTGATTGGTTGAATCGACAGTGATGCCCGCATCACCCCATGCAGCAGGGATTTCCGGACCACGCAGCAATTGTTCGTCTTTAAAGTCGATATACAATGCATCGATGTTGATTTGCAGGTTATCGGAAGGAATAAATTCCAAGACACCCATGAAGGTATCACGGGTTAATTCGGCAGAACGCACGAAAGGCTTCATGCCACCGATGGTGCCATCAGGCCAGCCCCAGGTATTGAAACGCTCTTCGTTGTTAGGCGATTGCATGTGTGCATAGGCAAATGCGACGCCGACAGTGTCATCTTTAAACTGGTCAATATAGGCAAAGCTACCACGCCAGCCGGTATCTTCACCGTCCGGGTTCAGTTTGCCGATATCATTGTTTTCGCCACGCAAAGTGACAGACATTGTTTGCTCACCATGACGCAGCGGCTTTACGGTACGCATATCGATGGTACCGCCAATACCCTGCGTCATCAGCGACGCTTCAGGGGTTTTGTAGACCACCACTTCATTCATGATTTCTGAAGGGTACACATCAAATTCAACACCACGGTTGTCACCCAATGAAACCTGCTCACGGCCATTGAAGGTTGCGGCGCTGAAGTTCTCACCCAAACCACGGATAGAAATAGAGCTAGCTCGACCATCCAAACGCTGAGCCGCCAAACCGGGCAAGCGGGCGATGGATTCTGCGATACTGGAATCAGGAAGCTTACCGATGTCTTCCGCAGTGACCACTTCCACAATAGAAGTCTCACTCATTTTGATCGCTTGAGATTTTTGCAGACTGGCGCGGATACCCGATACCTGGATAACCTCGACATCGCTTGCAGCTTGATCCGTGGCAGCTTCCTGCGCTAACGCAGGGCTAGCGCCAAACGCAAAACCACTGGTCATCAAAGCGGCTCTGATTAAGCTGGGTTTGAAGTTTTTCATGTGTGTGTGTCCCGTTGTTATGAGAGTTCAATAAGCAAAATTGTTAATTTGTTACTAATTTTTTACACTTTTGCTTATGTGCAGGGATAGTACCGCCATCCTTCTTGAGCACTCAATATTATGCATACGTATTCAACGGGTTTTTTATACAGATTGTTTACAAATACCCTCGACGCCATTAACAAATAAACCACATCAAAATCGTCGAAAGCCTTAAATTACAAGGCCTGGCGGATATTCATAGTGCATTCTCAGAAACCACACTAAGGTTTAGTATTTACACCCTGTTTACCTATGCAACAATGCATATTCAGTGTAGTTCAACATTTTGAGAGGTAAAAATATTGCCAAAATCAGACACAAAAAAGGCAGCTTACGCTGCCCTTTTTCACGGTTTAATGTAAATCCTGTATTCCCATGGCCCCAGGGTCAACTGACTGGATTCGGTCAACGTAACCATGTCAGGACTGTTGAATTCCCGGTAGGTTCCGTGCAGCAAACTGCTGTCAAACGACACGGCGTGTTGATGGTCGGAGAAATTGATCATCACCACCACTTTGTCGTTGTCATTCTGGCGCACGAAAGAAAACACGCTATTGGGTTTGTCATTCACAACCCGTTGCATGGTTGCCCCGTGTTTACCGTGCCACAGTGCCGTGTTTTGCTTCATTAAAGCAAACAGGCGCTTGTACAAATCGCCAAATGGATGGGGTTTCCACGCGATCGGGTCCCGTTCAAAAAACGCCAGTCGCCGATCGTTGCCCGCTTCAAGACCGTTATAAATAAGTGGCATTCCCTCTCCTACGACCGACAATACGATGGCGGTTTCCACCTTCTCACGGCTGCCATAGCGTTCAAACACCGTTCCTTCCCAGGCATTCATGTCGTGATTGGTGACAAAGGTCATCCGATAGGCATCTTTCGGGTAGGCACTTTCATTCCAGGAGTAATAAACGTACAGCGGATTCAGGCCACCATGTCCGGACAGCACATCGTGAACAGCCTCCTGCCAGGACCAGCCATAGGTCATATCAAAGGCCTTGGCATGAAGATCACGAGACTCCCATTCTGCCAGCATAAACACCGGCTTTACACTGTCCAGTTCAGCCCGTACCTCATTCCAGAAGGCAACAGGAACAAAACCGGCAACATCACATCGATACCCATCTACGCCAACCTCTTCGACCCAATAACGCATGGCCTTTTTCATGTAGTCGCGCATGTCGGCATTGCTGTAATCCAGGTCGATAATGTCACTCCAATCCCACCAGGGTGTGGGCCTGAAGTTACCCTCATGATCCCGCTCATACCATTCGGGATGCTCAAAACGCATCACGTTATCCCACGCCGTGTGGTTTGCCACCCAATCCAGGATCACATACATGCCTAGCTGATGCGCTGCATCAACAAAGGCTTTCAAGTCCGCTAACGTGCCAAATTCAGGATTGACACCAAAATAGTCTTTTACTGCGTAGGGACTACCCAATGTGCCCTTGCGGTTTTCTTCACCAATGGGATGGACAGGCATCAACCACAGGATGTCCACGCCCAACGCTTTCAGGCGTGGTAATTGTTGCTGCGCCGCAGCAAAGGTACCCTCGGCAGTAAATTGTCGGGTATTGATTTGATAAATTGTGGCGTTTTTGGCCCATTCCGGGTGGGCCAGTTCAACATAGTCATAGGATGTTGCTGCGTGGGCGGGCTTGTTTATATGATGGGTCTGACATCCGGTCAGTGTTGCAATCATCAAAACGACGGTTGCGACGCTGCATGCGCTACGTAAGCTTTTCATTCCGGCTCCTGCTCGTGTTGTGTCGCGTACAAGCAATTCAACCAGTGTAGTACACAATCACTGATGCACTGTTGTCGCGTCAGATGTGGAACGGGCAGGTTAACACCGGATTAACAACAAGAAAGACTTCATACGTATGCAAAGATACAAACTAGACTAAAGTCTACTTTTTGTACCACCGTTCGGTGGTCTTTTGCCGAACTCAAATCTGTACCAATACCCTGGCGCAGCATGGCAGTCTCTGTCGCCGGGGCAATCATCCCTATGATGACATGCTGGACTAAGTGCGGATTAAATCACAACGAACTTTTTCAGGTTATCCGTCACCTGTTGAACCGTGCTGCTCATTTGCTGCGCAGCCTGAACGTTGGCCATGGAGCGTAACGTTCCGTCTTTCGCCAGTTCAGACAGATCATCAATGGTCAATTCCATGTTGTCGACGGTGCGGGTTTGACTGTCCGCCGCGTCACGAATTTGCTGACTGCGTTCAACGATACGTTCAAATTGTTGTTTCAGTTCGGTCAGTTGTGCCCCTGAAGACTGTGCCAGTGAAACCGCTTGTTGGGTGGCTTTTTCACCATGTTGCATCAGTGACCAGGACGCTTCGGTACTGCTTTGGATCTTTTGAATAATGCCCTGTATTTCTGCGGTCGATTCTGCCGTTCGACTGGCCAATTCACGCACTTCTCCGGCAACAACCGCAAACCCCCTGCCTTGCTCCCCTGCTCTGGCCGCTTCAATGGCTGCATTCAACGCCAGTAAATTGGTCTGTTCGGCAATGGTATTGATCACTGTAATAACACTACCGATTTGCTCGCTGTGGTCACGCAGTTGCGACATACTGTCTGAGGTCTTATTGACCAAACCGGCCACGTCGCTGATGGATTGCACCGTTTGCTGCACAGCCGCCTCACCGTCGTCGGTAATTCGCTGCAC
Source organism: Fluctibacter halophilus (assembly GCF_020687825.1). Classification (GTDB taxonomy): domain Bacteria; phylum Pseudomonadota; class Gammaproteobacteria; order Enterobacterales; family Alteromonadaceae; genus Fluctibacter; species Fluctibacter halophilus. The sequence goes on along the minus strand of NZ_JAJEWP010000001.1, from coordinate 958,256 downwards.
ATTTTCTGTCAATGCGTTGGTGGTTTGGACGTTTTCCAGCACTACCTGGGCACTGTTTTTCAATGCTGCCATGGTATCCCGGGTGGTCGTGAGCGCTTGTTGTTGGCGTTCGCTCTGCTGTTTGTTGTCACAGGCAGAGTTGTACAACGTCTCGCTGTGCGTGTGCAATGTCATGCCCGATTGCTGCGTGTCGGTCAGCAACGCTGCAAACACTTCAATCATGCGATCAAACCGTCGACTCATATCACCGAATTCATTCTGGCTGCGAATGCTGCTGCGCAAGGTCAGGTCACGATTTTTCTCAATTTGCGTAATGGTGGTCAGCAGTTGATCCAGATCCTTTTGTAACCCCAGCATGATCCACAGGCCAAAGCCGGTACTTAACAGAACCAGTGCTGTTCCAAGGACATACAAGAAGACTTGCCGCTCGCTGCGCAATTCAGCAGCCTGCGTCGCCGTTTGCCCGGCCATAGACTCCTGTATTTCGGTTAACGTGGCGATCACCTGAATGATCGGCTCAATGCCCTGATACAGGTTTAAGTCGATGAAGTTGCCCATGGAATAGCTGGACTTTTCGGCGATGAACCCCTCAATGCTCGCAATGGTTTTTTCCGCTTGTTCAAACGCTTCCTGTGACGCATCAAGAACCGTCTGCTCCTGCGCAGATAAACGTCCACTGCGATATTGTTGCCACAACACATCGAGCTCGGCCCTTGCTTCAGCCAGCGCTTGTTCACTTTCGTTCCAGAACAACATTTGCGCACGGGTTTTGTGCGCCAAATCAATGATTGAGCGGGAGTACACACTGTTCAACTGGTTTAAGATCAGCATCGGCGCCAACCGTTCATCAATCACGGCTTGTGCCGTTTGTGACAATTGATTCATTGACTGATGAATACCGAGGATTAGAGACAAGGCCAAAATGGCAGGAAATGTTACCAGGACGACGAGCTTGTGTTTCACTTTCATTGACATTGGCCCCTTGGAAAGCACAGAGAACAGGCGCAGCAAGGATGCAATTTAATCGTGACACTTTTATGACAAAAGAACGTTTTTGTCATAATTATTGATAAATTTTTTCACCGTCCAATATAAAAAGAATTTAAATAACAGCGGGTTAAAAATAGGTAAGGTCGCCTAGGATCGCCCCCTGTCTTCCAATGGGTAAAAAAGCAAACCGCAAAATATAAAAAACCCGCCGAATGGCGGGTTTTGAAACATGACAGGAAAAGCAGGTTACCAGCCAGTGGCTTCGCGCAACGCTTTACCGATATCAGCCAGAGAGCGCACGGTTTTAACACCGGCCGCTTCCAGGGCTTTGAATTTATCGTCAGCAGTACCTTTACCACCGGCAATGATTGCACCGGCGTGACCCATACGCTTACCTGCAGGTGCAGTAACACCGGCGATGTAAGAGACAACAGGCTTGGTGACATGATCTTTGATGTAGGCCGCAGCTTCTTCTTCTGCAGTACCACCAATCTCACCAATCATCACGATGGCTTCAGTCGCTGGATCTTCCTGGAACAACTTCAGGATATCGATGAAGTTAGAGCCAGGGATAGGATCACCACCGATGCCCACACAGGTAGACTGACCAAAACCTTCGTCAGTGGTCTGTTTAACCGCTTCATAGGTCAGTGTACCTGAACGTGAAACGATGCCGACCTTACCTGCTTTGTGAATGTGACCAGGCATGATACCGATCTTACACTCATCAGGGGTAATAACACCCGGGCAGTTAGGACCGATCATACGCACACCCTTCTGGGTGATGTACTCTTTCACGTACAGCATGTCGATGGTAGGAATACCTTCGGTGATACAAACGATCAATTCGATACCGGCATCAGCCGCTTCGATGATGGAGTCTTTACAGAATGGCGCTGGAACGTAGATCACTGACGCTGTTGCGCCGGTAGCCTCTACCGCTTCACGCACGGTATTGAACACGGGCAGACCCAGGTGCTCGGTACCGCCTTTGCCTGGCGTTACACCGCCAACCATTTGGGTGCCGTAAGCCAATGCCTGTTCTGAGTGGAACGTACCTTGACCACCGGTGAAACCTTGGCAGATTACCTTGGTGTTTTTGTCGATTAGTACACTCATGCTGCACCTCCGGCTGCTTTAACCACTTGCTGCGCAGCGTCCGTCAGACTGGTTGCCGCGATGATGTTCAATTCACATTCTTCCAGTTTCTTGGCACCCAGTTCGGCATTGTTACCTTCCAGACGCACAACAACGGGAACATTTACGCCCACTTCTTCAACGGCACCGATGATACCTTCGGCAATCATGTCACAACGAACGATACCGCCGAAAATGTTGACCAGAACGGCTTGTACATTGCTGTCAGACAGAATGATTTTGAACGCTTCGGTAACACGCTCTTTGGTCGCGCCGCCACCAACGTCAAGGAAGTTAGCCGGTGCACCACCGTGCAGCTTAACGATGTCCATGGTGCCCATTGCCAGGCCCGCACCGTTAACCATACAACCGATGTTACCTTCCAGTGCTACGTAGTTCAGTTCCCACTTAGCAGCCTGAGCTTCACGGGCATCTTCCTGTGATGGATCGTGCATGTCCTGCAGCTTAGGCTGGCGGTACATTGCGTTGCTGTCGATCGCGACTTTGGCATCCAGACAGTGCAGGTTACCGTCAGTTTTAATCACCAGCGGGTTAACTTCGATCAGGGCAACGTCCAGGTCTTCGAACATTTTTGCCAGACCCATGAAGATCTGGGTAAATTGACGAATTTGAACACCTTCCAGACCCAGTTTGAAAGCAATCTCACGGGCCTGGTATGGTTGTGCACCTACCAGTGGATCGATTTCAGCCTTAAGGATTTTTTCTGGGGTTTCTTCAGCCACTTTTTCAATTTCAACGCCGCCCTCGGTGGACGCCATGAAAACAATGCGGCGAGAACCACGGTCAACAACCGCGCCCAGGTACAGTTCTTTGTCGATATCGGTGCACGATTCAACCAGAATACGGCTTACCGGCTGACCATTTTCGTCAGTTTGATAGGTCACCAGGTTTTTGCCTAACCAATGTTGAGCAAACTGCTTGATGTCATCTTTGGTTTTAACCAGCTTTACGCCACCGGCTTTACCGCGGCCACCCGCGTGTACCTGACATTTAACAACCCACTCGTTGCCACCGATGCGATCGGCAGCTTCTACCGCGCCATGAGGCGTGTCAGCGGCATACCCTTCAGAAACAGGCAAACCATATTCTTTGAATAGCTGCTTGCCTTGATATTCATGCAAATTCATGGTGTTTCTATCCGTTTTATTTAAGACAAAAGCCGCGAGAACGCAGCTTGATTTCAGGTGCCAGCATTATAGGCTAATCGCCGGCAAGACGGTAGGTGAATGTCACCATTCACCTACCTCGGAGCTGTTATACATCCAACAACAAACGGGTTGGATCTTCGAGCATCTCTTTCACGGTTACAAGGAACCCTACTGACTCCTTGCCGTCAATGATACGATGGTCGTATGACAGCGCCAGATACATCATAGGCAGGATTTCCACCTTACCGTTTACCGCCATCGGACGATCTTGGATTTTATGCATCCCCAGGATAGCGCTTTGAGGTGGGTTGATGATTGGCGTGGACATCAGCGAGCCGAACACACCACCGTTGGTGATGGTGAAGTTACCGCCCTGCAGTTCATCCATGGACAGCTTGCCATCGCGACCTTTGATCGCCAAAGCCTTGATGCCGTTTTCAATGCCGGCCATTCCCAGGGCATCGCAATCACGCAATACCGGGGTTACCAGACCACGTGGCGTCGATACGGCGATCGAGATGTCAAAATAGTTGTGATAAACAATGTCGTCACCGTCGATAGACGCATTCACTTCAGGGAAGCGTTTCAGCGCTTCGGTCACCGCTTTCACGTAGAACGACATGAAGCCAAGGCGAATACCGTGACGCTTTTCGAAGCTTTCCTGGTATTGCTTACGCAAATCCATGATCGGCTTCATGTTGACTTCGTTAAACGTGGTCAACATCGCGGTTGAGTTTTTCGCTTCCAGTAGTCGATTGGCGATGGTCTTGCGCAAACGGGTCATCGGGACACGTTTCTCGGTACGATCGCCCATCACAGGGGCTGCGGACGCCGAGCTACCACTAGCAGCTGCCGCCGCTGGCGCCGGCGCACTGCCGTCTTTCAGATACTTCTCAACGTCTTCTTTGGTGATACGGCCGCTTTTCCCGGTGCCCTTCACCTTGCTGGCATCAACACCTTTCTCCGCCAACAGGCGACGAACAGAGGGGCTCAGCGCATCAGACTCTTCGCCACTGTCGGCACTGGTGTCGCTGGCAGCTGACGCACTGGCGGCAGCACCGCCGGCACCGGCAGTAAAGTTTGCGATCACCTGCTCAGCGGTAACCGTGTCACCTTCCTGAGCCAGAATTTCACTCAATGCACCGTCAGCGGGAGCAACCACTTCCAGAACCACTTTGTCAGTTTCAATGTCGACCAGGTTCTGATCGCGGGATACTGCTTCACCGGGCTGAGCATGCCAGGTCGCAATCGTTGCATCCGCCACAGACTCTGGCAGAACAGGGACTTTAATTTCCACAGATTCACCTTTACCGCTTGCTGCGCCTTTATCAGAAGAGTCCGCAGCAGGCTTATCACTGCTATCCGCTGCATTCGCGTTGCCGCCAGCACCTTCTTCCAACTTGGCAATAACCTGTTCACCCAATACCGTGTCGCCTTCCTGATCCAGGATTTCACCGACCACACCGTCAGCTGGCGATACCACTTCCAGTACCACTTTGTCGGTTTCGATGTCTACCAGGTTTTGATCACGGGACACTTTGTCGCCAGCCTTGACGTGCCAGGTTGCGATGGTTGCATCCGCCACAGACTCAGGTAAGACCGGTACTTTTATTTCTATTGTCATACAGGTTCCTTAATTACAGTGTGAGGGCATCGTCAACCAATGCCTTTTGTTGCTGGTTGTGTACAGAAATATAGCCTACTGCGGGTGAAGCAGCTGCAGCACGGCCGGCATAGGTCAACTTACCGCCTTCTGGTATAGACGCCCAGAAGTGGTGTTGACTACAATACCATGCGCCTTGGTTTTGCGGCTCTTCCTGACACCACACCCAGTCTTTAACATGTTTGTATTTACTTTGCACAATTGCGGCCATTTCATCATGGGGGAATGGGTACAATTGCTCGATACGAATGATTGCCACGTCGTCACGCTCATCTTTACGACGCTGATCCAGCAAATCGTAGTAGACTTTGCCGGAGCACATCACCACACGCTTAACCTTGGCCGCATCGATATCATCAATTTCATCGATAACGTTGTGGAATACGCCTTCGGACAGTTCTTCCAGCGTCGACGTTGCCAACGGATGGCGCAGTAATGACTTCGGTGACATCACGATCAATGGACGGCGCATCGGACGAATGGCTTGTCGACGCAGCATATGGAAAACTTGTGCCGGTGTGGAGGGTACGCACACCTGCCAGTTATGATCGGCACACAACTGCAGGAAACGCTCAAGGCGTGCCGAGCTGTGTTCCGGCCCCTGCCCTTCGTAACCGTGAGGCAGTAGCAAGGTTAATCCACACAAACGGCCCCATTTCGCTTCACCGGAGCTGAGGAACTGATCGATAACCACCTGTGCACCGTTGGCGAAATCACCAAACTGGGCTTCCCAGATAGTCAGAGTACGTGGTTCTGCCGTGGCGTAACCAAACTCAAACGCCATGACCGCTTCTTCGGACAGCACAGAATCATAAATTTCCATCTTGCCCTGATCGTCTTTGATGTGTTGCAGCGGCATGTAGGCTTCGCCGGTTTTCTGGTTGTGCAACACCGCATGACGGTGGAAGAAGGTACCACGGCCAGAGTCCTGACCGGTCATACGGATGTTCACACCGGTGTCGACCAACGAGGCATAAGCCAGGTTTTCTGCCATACCCCAGTCAAGGTTCTTGTCACCGGCGGCCATCACTTCACGGTCGGCATACAGCTTTTTAACCCGCGACTGCAAGGGGTAACCGTCCGGAACTCGGCACATGGCTCTGGCCAGCTCTTTGAGTTTATCCACGCTCAGTGCACCGTCGTAGGGAGCAGTCCAATCGTGACCCAGATAGGGGCTCCAATCGACCGAATGTTCGGTCATGGGGCGCCACTCATCAACCACACAGGCACCGTGATCCAAAGCGGCACGATAATCACTGATCAGTTTTTCCACTTCGTGATCGTCGATGCTGCCTTCAGCAGTCAACTGATCGGCATAAATCTGTCGAGGCACCGGATGCTTCTTGATCTTCTGATACATCAGCGGCTGCGTCGCATTCGGCTCATCCGCTTCGTTGTGTCCGTGACGGCGGTAGCAGACCAGATCAATCACCACATCGCGCTTGAACTTGTTACGGTAATCCATCGCCAGCTTGGTCACGAACAACACCGCTTCCGGATCGTCAGCATTGACGTGGAAAATCGGCGCCTGAACCATCTTGGCGATGTCAGTACAGTATTGGGTCGAGCGGGTGTCTTCAATTTTAGAGGTGGTGAAACCAACCTGATTGTTGATCACGATACGTACTGTACCGCCAACCTTAAAGCCCCGCGCCTGGGACATGTTAAAGGTTTCCTGTACCACGCCCTGTCCGGCAATGGCGGAATCACCGTGGATGGTGATCGGCAGTACCGTTGAGCCGTCTTCACAGCCCCGGCGGTCCAAACGGGCCCGCACAGACCCCATCACCACCGGGTTAACAATTTCCAGGTGTGACGGGTTGAAGGCCAATGCCAGGTGAACATTGCCACCCGGTGTTGCAAAATCGGATGAGTAACCCGCGTGGTACTTCACGTCACCAGCACCCAGGCTCTCATCATGCTTGCCAGAAAACTCGTCGAACAATACCGATGGGTTTTTACCCAACACGTTGACCAACACATTCAGACGGCCACGGTGTGCCATACCAATGACCACTTCTTTGGTGCCATGGGTACCGGCGTGTGTGATCAGCCCTTTCAACATTGGGATCAGTGAATCACCGCCTTCCAACGAGAAGCGTTTAGCGCCCGGGAACTTGGCACCGAGGTATTTTTCCATGCCATCCGCAGCAATCAGTCCCTTGAGGATACTGACCTTTTCATCACGGCTGATTTCAGGCTTGGCTTGAACCGACTCGATGCGCTGCTGTAACCAACGTTTTTGTTCAGTGTCGGTGATGTGCATGTATTCGGCACCAATGGAGCCGCAATAGGTACGATTGAGTGATTTATACAACTCACCCAGCGACATGCTGTCCTGGCCAATGGCATAGGAGCCAACATTGTATACGGTATCAAAGTCGCGCTCTGACAACGTATGATGCGACAGCTCCAGATCACGCACACGGGCCTGCTTCCAAAGCCCTAACGGATCAAGGTTGGCATGCTGATGACCGCGAAAGCGGTACGCATTGATCAGCTGCAATACCTTGACTTGCTTGTCGTCACTGACCGCACCGCTGCCACTTGCAGCCGCGGCAGGTACCCGTGCTGCTGGGCCAAGGGCCGCCATCTTTCGGAATTCGTCTCGGATCTGAGAGTGATTGGCCTCCAGGGCAACACCGTCCAGCTTGGGCAGCTTGTCAAAGATGTCGCGCCATGTGTCCTCTACACTGTTGGGATCGTCGAGGTATGCTTCGTAGAGTTCCTCTACGTAAGCCGCGTTACCGCCAGCCATGTGGGAAGAATCCCACCATGCTTTCATCACGCTTTGTTGCATTGTCGTCCCTTGTAATTAAAGACTCTCAATACGATAGCTGTATTGCCACAACTATCAATGTCAGTTGCCAACAGATGACCGACAAGCGGACATCAGGTCGATTTAACAAAAAAATAGCCACCCAGTACCTGGATGGCTATTTAGACGTAACCAAATCTGCAAAAACCGACGATTGCAGGTTCGTGTTCTAAACAGCCCGTTGCAGCAGCATCGATTTAATGTGACCGATGGCTTTGGTTGGGTTCAACCCTTTCGGGCACACATTGACACAGTTCATGATACCGTGACAACGGAACACGCTGAACGCATCATCCAAATCGTTTAGACGCTCATCGGTCGCCGTGTCACGGCTGTCGATCAGAAAACGATACGCGTGCAACAGACCCGCTGGGCCAATGAACTTGTCTGGATTCCACCAGAACGACGGACAAGACGTTGAACAGCAGGCACACAAGATACACTCGTACAGACCGTCGAGCTTCTCACGCTCTTCTGGTGACTGCAAATGCTCACGGGCAGGCGGCTGTTTGTCGTCGTTGATCAGGTATGGCTTCACCTTTTCATACTGGGTGTAGAACTGGCTCATGTCGACAACAAGGTCACGTACTACCGGTAACCCCGGCAACGGACGGATGACAATCTTGCCTTTGCCCAGTGCCGACAGTGGCGTAATACACGCCAGACCATTTTTACCGTTCATGTTTAAACCGTCTGAACCACACACGCCCTCACGACATGAACGGCGGAATGACAGGGTTGGATCCTGCTCTTTCAGCGCCAGCAGTGCGTCCAGCACCATCATGTCACGGCCTTCTTCCACTTCCAGCGTGTAGTCTTGCATGCGCGGCGCATTATCGACATCGGGATTATAGCGGTAAACCGAAAATGCTAATTTCATCTTCACAACTCCCCTTAATAAGTACGGGCTTTCGGAGGGAAAGCTTCGCGCAATTTTGGTGACATGTTCACGTCACGCTTGAGCATAGACTCAGACTGTGGACGGTAAATGGAGTGACACAACCAGTTTTCGTCATCACGCTCCGGGAAGTCGAAACGGCTGTGTGCGCCACGGCTTTCAGTACGGAAGTTTGCCGCAACGGCAGTACTGAAGGCAGTTTCCATCAGGTTGTCCAGCTCCAGACACTCGATACGCTGGGTGTTGAAATCGCTGCTCTTGTCGTCAAGACGGGCAGATTTCAGACGCTCGCGGATTTCGGTCAGTTCTTTCAGACCCTGTGCCATGGCATCACCTTCACGGAATACCGAGAAGTTCAGCTGCATGCACTGTTGCAGGTCTTTCTTAATTTGAACCGGATCTTCACCTTTACCGGCTTCGGAGCTTTCCCAACGATTGAAACGGGCCATCGCTGCGTCCAGATCAGATTCGCTGGCATCACGGGCTTCGGTGTCGTCCATCGCTTCACCCAGATGCAGACCCGTTGCACGGCCAAACACCACCAGGTCAAGCAGTGAGTTACCGCCCAGACGGTTGGCACCGTGTACCGATACGCAGGCAATTTCACCACAGGCGAACAGGCCTTTAACGTGAGACTCATTGCCGTTTTCATCAACGGTCAATACCTGACCGTTCACGTTGGTTGGCAAGCCACCCATCATATAGTGGCAGGTCGGGATAACAGGGATCGGCTCTTTGACCGGATCGACGTGGGCGAAGGTACGGGACAGTTCCAGAATACCCGGCAGACGTGACTCAAGCACTTCTTTACCCAGGTGATCCAGTTTCAATTTAATGTGCGTGCCCCACGGACCTTCACAACCGCGACCTTCACGGATTTCGGTCATCATCGAACGGGCAACAACGTCACGGCCGGCCAAATCTTTGGCATTCGGCGCATAACGTTCCATGAAACGTTCACCATCTTTGTTCAGCAGATAACCACCTTCACCACGGCAACCTTCGGTTACCAGGGTACCTGCACCGGCGATACCGGTGGGGTGGAACTGCCACATTTCCATGTCTTGTACGGGAACGCCGGCACGCAACGCCATACCCACACCGTCACCGGTATTGATGTGTGCGTTGGTGGTCGATGCGAAGATACGTCCTGCACCACCGGTAGCCAGCACGACCGCTTTAGATTTGAAGTAAACCACTTCACCGGTTTCAATGTCGATGGCAGTACAACCAACAACATCACCGTCCTGGTTTTTAACCAGATCCAGTGCATACCATTCACTGAACACCTTAGTGCGGTTTTTTACATTCTGTTGATACAGCAAGTGCAGCAACGCGTGACCGGTACGGTCAGCCGCTGCGGCAGTACGGGCGCCCTGCTCGCCACCGAAGTTTTTCGACTGGCCACCAAAAGGACGCTGATAGATTTTTCCGTTTTCAAAACGGGAGAACGGCAAGCCCATGTTTTCCATCTCAATGATGGCTTCAGGACCGGTCTTACACATGTATTCAATGGCGTCCTGGTCACCGATATAATCGGAACCTTTAACGGTGTCGTACATGTGCCATTCCCAGTTGTCTTCGTGGGCATTGCCCAGTGCGACCGTGATACCACCCTGAGCAGACACGGTGTGAGAACGGGTCGGAAAGACTTTTGACAACAGTGCACAGGATTTACCGGACTGTGAAATTTGTAGCGCGGCGCGCATACCCGCACCGCCAGCGCCGATTACAACGGCGTCGAATTCATGAACTGGAATACTCACTTACACCTCCAACAAAATAAACAGGCCAGCCGCCGCGTAGACGAACGCCAGCAGGTTCAACAGGTACTGCAGTGTGGAACGCAGACCGTGAGGCTTGACATAATCGGTCAATACCTGCCATAGGCCGATACGTACGTGCAGCATGATGGAGATCAAGGTTGCTGCGGTGAACACTTTCATACCCAGACCGGAAAACAGCTCACGCCAGATTTCGTAGGTCACGGTTGGAGTGGAGATAAAGAAATACGCCATATAAAAGGAAAACAGCGTAATCACGATAGCTGTAGCACGCAGGGTGACAAAGTCTTGTACACCATTGCGCTTAAGGCTCGCTTGATTAGTTACCATAGGACAACTCCTACCACGATGGTTAACACTATCCACAGCGCGATGATTGCTTTCGCGCTGTTGTTACCGGACTCAAGCTCTTCCCAGTGGCCTTTGTCCATGATCATGTGGCGGATACCGCCCAGGATGTGATAAATCAAAGCAGAAACGGTACCAATGGCAATCACTTTGCCAAACCATCCGTTCATACATTCCTGCACTTGTTGGAAGCCTTCACGCGACTCCAGCGCCATTCCCCACGCACCGATCACGAAAATCAGCGCGAAGAACATCGCCACACCGGTCACCCGGTGAAGAATGGAAACAATGGCAGAGGGCGGAAAACTAATCGTATTGAGTTGTAGATTTACGGGTCTTTGCTTTTTCACGATTTGTTGCCTGTACTAACCGTAGGGTTATCAATATTTATTCGTCCGGTATATCAGTGTTGCACTCAACATGCCGATGGACGATGCGAAAATCAAACGAGCGTTTTTGTTCACTTGTAAACAACTTGTATGTGCTTTGTTAAATGGTTAACAAACCTTTTAAATACCGTCATTTAACAGCTGCAAAGTATATCCAGCGTTTTCATTAATTACAATTTTTGTTCTGTAATAAAGGCTTATGATCCAATTCATTTGGTGGAAACATATACAATAGTTTAATAAACAGAATAGATATTGGGCATAAGTGCATTAAAATTGACTTGAACGGACTTTATAAGTACAAATACGCACACTTTTTTCCCTGGCAATATACCTTTTGGTCCGATTGCCACTCACGGAACCATTCTGAGGAGAGCATCTTATGGCAGATCAGAAAGCCATTCTGAAAGCAGGTGACAAAGAAATCGAACTACCCATCCTGGAAGGCACCGCCGGACACCCGGTTATCGATGTGCGCAGCCTGGGCGCTAACGGTTACTTCACATATGACCCTGGTTTCATGGCCACTGGTTCTTGCGAATCCAACATCACGTTTATCGATGGTGCCAAAGGTGTGTTGCTGCACCGTGGCTATTCCATCGAAGAGTTGGCAAGGGATGCTGACTATCTGGAAGTGTGCTACATGCTGCTGCATGACAAAACGCCCACTGCAGAAGAATATAAAACGTTCAAAAACACCATTACCCGCCACACGCTGGTTCACGATCAGGTTAATAACTTCTTCCGTGGATTCCGTCGTGATGCACACCCTATGGCAATGCTGTGCGGTACGGTGGGTGCCATGTCGTCGTTCTACCATGACGACCTGGATATCGCAGATCCTGAACAACGCCTGCGCAGTGCGTACCGCCTGGTGGCGAAAATGCCGACCCTGGTTGCAATGTGCTACAAATACAACATCGGCCAGCCGTTTGTGTACCCACGCAACGACCTGAGCTATGCAGAAAACTTCCTGAATATGATGTTCTCTGTGCCGGCCGAAAAATACCAAATCAGTGATGCGGTATCCCGTGCCATGGACCGTATTTTCATCCTGCACGCTGACCACGAGCAAAACGCATCCACCTCGACCGTTCGTTTAGCCGGTTCTTCCGGTGCAAACCCCTATGCCTGTATCGCAGCGGGTGTTGCGTCTCTTTGGGGTCCGGCTCACGGTGGCGCCAATGAAGCGTGTCTGAACATGCTGGAAGAGATCGGTAGCGTTGACCGTATTCCAGAATTCATCGAAAAAGCCAAAGACAAGAATGACCCGTTCCGTCTGATGGGCTTCGGCCATCGTGTGTATAAAAACTACGATCCCCGTGCCACGGTGATGCGCGAAAGCTGTCACGAAGTACTGGCCGAACTGAACATTCAGGATCCGCTACTGGATGTCGCCATGGAGCTGGAAAAAATCGCCCTGAGTGACCCCTACTTTGCCGAGAAGAAACTGTTCCCGAACGTTGACTTCTACTCCGGTATCATTCTCAAGGCGATCGGTATTCCCACCAACATGTTCACCTGTATTTTCGCACTGGCACGTACCGTTGGATGGATTTCTCACTGGCACGAAATGCTGTCTCAGCCTGGCCAGAAAATTGGTCGTCCCCGTCAGTTGTACACCGGTCACGCCCAGCGTCCCTACACGCCAATCAAAAAAGATTGATCCAAGACACCGTCTTAGGACTAAAAATAGCGCCGCTTGGCGCTATTTTTTTGCCCGGAGAGTGTCTATGTTACCCAAAACAGCGTTAGGGTTTGCGTTGGCGGGTCTTTTGCCGTTTGTACTTTGCCCGCTCCTCATTACCCTCGGCAGTCCCGTCACTTTGTGGCGCGACGTATTCACCGATTACAGTGCCATCATTTTGTCGTTTCTGGGTGGTATTCACTGGTGGCATGCCCTACAATCCCCTGCACCATCACCACGTCAATTGCCGTTTGCGATGTTGCCGTCGCTGGTTGGACTACTGGCACTACAATTACCTCAGGGGCTGGCATGGTGGTTATTAATGGCCAGCTTTATGCTGGTATTGGTCGCCGACGGGCTGTGGCTGAATTGGCAAAGGACCTACGCGCTGATGCGCATTGGCATCAGCGGTGTTGTGGTTGCCTGTCATGTATGGATGATTGGGCTGGCGTGAACCAGCCCACAAGGTGTTGGCCTACTGGCGAATGAGGGCCAGCAGCGCCTCGGTCTTCTCGGCCACCAACGCGGCATCGCCACGGCTTTCCACATTCAGGCGGATCACCGGTTCAGTATTGGATTTTCGCAAGTTGAATCGCCAGTTTCCGAATTCCAGGCCCACACCGTCAGTGGTGTCATGTACGTCAGCCTGGGCAGCATAGCTATCCATTACCCGTTGCAGGGCAGCGTCGGCATCATCCACCACGCTGTTGATCTCGCCCGATGACGGATAGGCAGCGATGCGTTCTTCAACCAGGGCAGAAAGGGGCTTGGCTGTTTTGGTCAGCAAATCACACACCAGTAACCACGGGATCATGCCTGAATCACAATAGGCAAAATCGCGGAAATAGTGGTGCGCACTCATCTCACCGCCATACACAGCATTTTCGGCGCGCATACGTTCCTTGATAAAGGCATGACCGGTTTTACTTTTGATCGGAATACCGCCCATCTCATTGACCAGTGCTTCCGTGTTCCAGTACACTCGGGGGTCGTAAATGATCCCTGCACCCGGCACCTGATTCAGGAAGGCCTGTGCCAGCAACCCGACAATGTAGTAGCCTTCGACAAACTCGCCCCGTTCATCAAACAGAAAACAACGGTCAAAATCACCGTCCCAGGCAATCCCCATATCCGCCTTGTGCTCGCGAACCGCATTGGCGGTATCAGCACGACTTTCCGGTAACAGAGGGTTCGGTATGCCATGGGGAAAGGTACCGTCAGGCTGATGATGAATTTTGACAAAGGTCACTGGCGCACCCGCCTGCTGCAGACCCTGTTCGATGGCATCCAACGCCTTACCCGCCGCACCATTACCTGCATTGACCACCAGCTTCAGAGGTTTCAATGCTGGCGCATCAATATAGCCCAGCATGTGCGCTACATAGGCATCCATCACCGATACGCTGCGATAGTTACCGTACGCGGTCAACGCCTGGGCGGTCAAACGTCCACAACCGGTCAGGAAAGCATTGGCGTCATAGGGTGCCGCCTGATAGGCATAGAAGCCATCCTCGACCTCAGCCATGGTTAGCTGTTCTGCCATCTGCTTGATGGTGAACAAACCGGTATCGCCGCTGATCGGCCGCGACCCCTCGCGCACCAGCTTCATGCCGTTGTAATCAATCGGGTTATGGCTGGCGGTAACTTCAATGCCACCATCGCAGTTCAGGTGGTCGGTGGCAAAATAGATTTCTTCGGTACCGGCCATGCCGATATCCAACACTTCTGCCCCGCCCTGCATCAGGCCGGCAGCCAGCGCAAACTTCAGCGGTTCGGATGTCAGTCGTACATCACTGCCCACCACCACTTTTTTAGCACCAAGATAGGTCGCAAAGGCATAGCCAATACGGTAAGCAACGTCTTCATCCAGTTGCTCGTTTAACTTGCCGCGAATATCGTAGGCTTTAAAACAGCTGATCTCAGTCATTGTCGGTCGCATCCACTCGCCCATAGCGATCAGAAAAACGCACAATATCGTCTTCACCCAGGTAACTGCCCGACTGCACCTCAATCAACTCCAGAGGCACTTTGCCGGGGTTTTCCAACGCATGCACAACGCCGATGGGAATGTAGGTCGATTCATTTTCTGTGACCAAAAAGGTTTCATCGCCATTGGTGACCTTGGCGGTGCCAGACACCACAATCCAGTGTTCAGCACGATGATGATGCATTTGAACTGAAAGCTTCTCGCCGGGCTTGACCGTGATGCGTTTGACCTGGAAGCGCTCACCGTTGTCAATAGAGTCATAGCTGCCCCAGGGACGGAACACTTCACGGTGGAATTCAAACTCGGGGCGATGCTGTTCTTTGAGGGTATTCACCACATGCTTGATGTCCTGAACTTTATTTTTGTCGGCCACCAGTATGGCGTCTTTGGTTTCAACCACCACCACATTATCCAGACCCACCACCGCAATCAGACGCTCTTCGGCGTTGATATAACTGTCATGGGTATCGTGCATCATCACATCACCGACGGTGACATTGCCTTGGGCATCTTTGCGTTGCGCCGTTTCCCACAACGAGGACCAGCTACCGACATCGTTCCAGCCAGCGTCCAGCGGCACGACCGCTGCGGCATCGGTCTTTTCCATCACCGCGTAGTCAATTGAGTCCTCCGGGCACTGAGCAAAAATATCAGCATCGATGCGCACAAAGTCCAGATCCTGTGATTCTGTTTCAAAGGCTTGCTCACACACATTCAAGATTTCCGGCGCATTTGCCTTCAGTTCTTCCAGATAGCGGCTGGCTTTAAACATAAACATACCGCTGTTCCACAGGTAATCACCGTTTGAAACATAGCCTTTAGCAGTTTCCATGTCCGGTTTTTCAACGAACTCGGCGACCGCAAATCCGGTTTCGGCCTGATCCAACTGCTCACCGCGACGGATGTAACCGTAACCCGTATGTGGACTGTCAGGTACGATACCAAAAGTAACGAGATTTCCGTCTTCAGCCAGTCGCTCGGCATGTTGTATGGCTTTATGGAATGCCTTGGTATCCTGAATCAGGTGGTCTGCAGCCAACACTAGAAGTACAGGATCCTCGCCCTGCTGACGGGCATGCAACGCTGCCAAAGCGATTGCCGGCGCCGTATTGCGCCCTACGGGTTCAAGTAAGATGCCACCGTGCTGGATATCTTGCTGACGTAATTGTTCAGCAACGAGGAAGCGATGTGCTTCGTTACAGATAACGATTGGGTCACCGGCGTCCAGGCCCTCTAGACGTAAAAACGTTTCCTGCAACATAGAGTGCTCGGAGGTTAGCGATAAGAACTGCTTGGGTAATGCAGCGCGGGATTTTGGCCATAGGCGGCTACCACTGCCACCAGCTAGTACCACAGGTTTCATGCATGCTTCCTTTTACAATAATCAATGGCTGGCTGAGTGCCACCCAGTGCATGAAAAGCATGTTATGCGAGCGCGGACCAACAATCAATTAGCACAGCCGCAAAACGCACGAATCGCGCATCTCTTAACCACCCTGATTGCGCTTTGAGGGTTGTTCTAAATCCAGCGCCGGTCCTTTAGGTACAATCTGGGTTGGGTTGATCATGGTGTGGCTAAAATAATAGTGACGCTTGATATGATCCATATTGACCGTCTCACTGACGCCCGGATATTGGTAGAGATGACGCAGATAGTCGGATATCTCCGGATAATCGGCAATACGACGACGGTTACACTTGAAATGACCGACATACACTGCATCAAACCGCACCAACGTGGTGAACAAGCGCCAGTCTGCTTCGGTCAACACATCGGCGACCAGATAGCGTTGCCCAGACAACCGGTGTTCAACCTCATCCAGTGCTGCAAATAACTGTTCAAACGCCTCTTCATAGGCCGCTTGGGTGGTCGCAAAACCGGTTTTGTAAACACCGTTGTTGATGTTGTCGTAAACGAACTGATTGATCTCATCGATGGCGTGTCGATGAGCCTGAGGATAGTAATCATCCTGATTGCCGGTTAGCCCATTGAAGGCGGAGTTGAACATGCGGATGATGTCCGCCGATTCATTGCTGACAATGGTTTGATGGTGCTTATCCCACAAAACGGGCACCGTCACCCGGGTGGTAATGTCCGGTTTGGCCCGGGTGTAGATTTGATGCAGGTAATCACAGCCATATAATCTATCCCCCGTAGTGCCAGGATACTCAGCAAAGGTCCAGCCGTGTTCCAGCATGTCCGGTGACACCACTGACACATCGATGTGTGCGTCCAGCTGTTTGAGGGCCCTGAAAATCAGCGTCCGGTGTGCCCATGGACACGCCAGGGATACATACAGGTGATAGCGCCCGGACTCCGGCGCAAAGCGGGCGTCAGGCGAGTCGCTGATAGCATCACGGAACTGCGATGCCTGGCGTTTAAACTTACCTCCGCTCGATTTTGTGTCATACCATTGATCCTGCCAATGGCCATCTACCAATAATCCCATCGTATTCTCCTCTTCGACGAAGTTTATAAATAGCAAAGCCCGTGACGAGAAGACAGTGCAGAGTTTTCAATAAACCCTTCGAAAAAATAACAACATCATCCGATCATGAGCACGCCTGCTACACTCAACAGTGAGGTTAGCCTAAGACAAGACCAACACGTATGCCCGACAGTCAATGCAGTTTCACAGCACCCACAGGTGAGCGGTGCAAGGAAACCGATTTAGGCAACGGATACTGCTTTTGGCACGACCCGATGGTCGATAAAGCCAACATGAAGCTCGCCGAGAAGCTTGAGTCCTATGCCCGCAAAGGCGGACTGACGCAAGGCTTGCACCTGCAAAAAGCCAACCTGGCCGGGGTAAACCTGGTTAACCGGGGCCAAGCCGATGGCTATGATTTTTCCGGCACTGATTTCTACCGCGCCAATTTGCAGCATGCCCATTTATTCAATATCACCTTGCGAGACGGGTCGTTGATGAAAGCCAACCTGTGCGAAGCCAACCTTCACTGCGCTGATCTTGAGGGTTGTAACCTGCTTGGCGTGAAACTGGCAGATGCCAGGTTGGACAATTTGCACCTGGGCAAGCGACTGGCACAGGAAAAGCAAGCCATACAATACCGCCGACAAGGTAACCATAAACAAGCCATTGACCACTTCGAACAGGCCGAAGAGATATACCGTAACCTCAAAAAGGCTGCCGAGGATCAAGGGCTGTTTCGTTTGGCTGGTCAGTACAGCTACAAAGAGCTTTGGGTCAGGCGGCACCTGTTGCCACGCTTCTCATTGCGTTGGTGGTTCTCCCATTTGGTCGATACGTTGTGTGGTTATGGCGAAAAACCGGAAAATACTGTGCTGTTTTCGATTTTGCTGATCATGTTCTGTGCGGTGGGGTACTTTCTGTTCGGCGTGAATTACTCCGGCGAGATGGTGATTTATCGCCCGGATGCATCTGTATCGGATAACCTCAACAGCTTTCTGTTGTCGTGCTATTACTCCGTCGTGACCTTTACCACCTTGGGCTATGGCGATATTACCCCGGTCGGGATCACCCGTTTCTTTGCGGTCATTGAAGCCTTTCTGGGCAGCTTTACCATCGCCTTGTTTGTGGTGGTGTTTGTTAAACGTATGTCACGCTAATCGCTCGATAACTTTCTTTGCAATCATGCTGGCAATCGGCAACGACGACGTTGCCGCGGGTGATGGTGCGTTACCCACATGCACACTACAAGGGGTTTCCTCAAAGTGGAAGTCATGCAACAACGTGCCATCCTTGAGCATCGCCTGAGCGCGAATACCACTCGGGTAGGGGGTTAAATCATTGAGCGTCAGCGATGGGTAATAACGCTGCACTTTTTGCAGGTATGCCGTGCGAGATATTGACGAGCGCCATTCACGGGCGATGTAGTTACGATGTTGCCACAACATCCGCCAGGTACCGGCAAAAGATAAACTGGTCAGTGCTTCACGCACATTCATCTGGTGTTTGTTGTAGTTTTCACGACCGGCCGAAAACACCGCATTGGGCCCGACGGTCACCTGCCCATCGATCATTGGCGTAAGGTGCACGCCCAGAAAGGGCAATTCCGGATCGGGGATGGGATATACCAGATGCCTGATCGGTTTCGCTTTTTGGGCTGGCAGCGCATAATATTCACCCCTGAACGGTACAATCTGAAAATCGGGTTTCAGACCTTGCGCACGAATAATATGGTCGGCATACAAACCGGCACAATTCACCAACACCTTGCATGAAAACCGCTGTTCCTGGGTATGGATTTGACAACCTTGCCCGGTTTCAGTGATCCCCTGTACATTTTGACCATAAATGACATCACCACCACCGTCTTTAAACAACCCCAACAATACGTGGGTCATCTGGCGATAGTCGCAAATGCCAGTGGCCGACAGCCACAATGCGCCAACACCTGCGACCTCTGGCAAACGTTGTTTGAGTTGCTGCTGATCCAGGGTTTCAATGTGTAAATCATTTAACCGGGCGCGTTCAGCCAACACTGCCATCGCCGTTAATTCTCGATCGTCGGTCGCCACCAGCAGTTTGCCAGGACGTGCCACCGGCACATTATACTGCTGACAAAAGGCAAAGGTCTGATCCAGCCCCTGGCGGCACAATCGGGCTTTCAGGCTGCCGGGCGCATAGTACACACCCGCGTGGATCACTCCGGAATTGCGACCGGTCTGGTGTTGTGCACATTGGGCTTCTTTTTCCAACACCAGTATCTTACGACCCGGTAAATGCTGCTGCAGCTCCCTTGCGGTGGCGGCGCCGACAATACCGGCACCGATCACGATGATATCCATCGCCGGCATAATCAATCACCCACATTGAAAAGTTGTCCGCCAGGCCTGATATAATGGCTTCGGATCAATTGATGAGAAATGGGATGACAGACTATAACCAACGATTTGGCGGTACACAACGCCTGTATGGCCAGGCGCAAACCGAAGCCCTGCGCACCGCACACTTCTGTGTTATCGGTATTGGTGGTGTAGGTAGCTGGACGGCTGAAGCGTTGGCAAGAAGTGCAGTCGGCACACTGACACTCATCGATCTGGATGACATATGTGTGACCAACACCAACCGTCAAATCCATGCCCTGTCCAACACCGTGGGCAGCGCCAAAGTCGACACGATGGCGCAGCGGATAGCCCTGATCAACCCCGAATGCACGCTACATGCGGTCGAAGACTTTGTGACCCCGGATAACGTCAGCGAAACATTGAGCAAAGATTTTGATGTCGTCATTGATGCCACCGACAGTATCAAAGCCAAGGCGGCCATCATCGCCCATTGCAAGCGCCATAAAATCCCGGTCATTACCGTCGGCGGCGCCGGCGGACAAACCGACCCCACCCAGATCACCGTGGCAGATTTGAGTAAAACCACACAGGATCCACTGGCGGCAAAATTACGCAGTGAGCTGCGCCGTTTTCATCGTTTCAGCACCAATCCCAAACGGCGTTTCGGTATCGAATGTGTTTACTCCACCGAGCAATTGAAGTACCCCCAACCTGACGGTAGCGTATGCCATACCAAACGGTTGGCAGATGGCAGTGTAAAACTGGACTGTAATAACGGGTTTGGCGCCTCAGTGATGGTGACCGGTACCTTCGGCTTTATCGCCGCAGCCCGTGCGATTGACAAATACCTGGCTAAAACCCTGCCTCAGGACTGACGTTGTTGTCGCCAGCGTTTGATATCCAGCCAGCTGGCAATGATTAGCCAGGTCGCCAGCAAAACAAGAATAATGCGCGGATCCTCAGCCATGCCCATAATGTCATTGCTGAACATCACGGTGACTGATACCAGCAGCAAATAGTACGGCAGGTTGAAAAGGCCCGCCAGCCACACGATACGCCAGGGAGCACCATTGGCCCCCTGACTGAACATATAGAACGCCAGGCCATTCATGTGGATCATCGCCGGCAGCAACTGTTTGAGTCGCCATTGCTGATGCCTTTGCTGCGGTCTTGCACAAACGCGGCCAAGGTAAAAATTGATCGCCGAACCAACAGTAGCCGCCGCCACCATCGCAACGGTCAGGCCGAGTACTCCCTCGAACGTAGGCGACACGGCAATCACCAACAGCACAGCAAAAAACTGTCCCGGAAAATAGAACCCAACATACATGATCGACTCAAGCAGGATGATCAAAAAAAGCACCGGCACAAACGCATCGTTCAGATAATGTTGCAGTTGCTCGAGCAATACGTCGCCGGGCGCCAATGCGCCGGATTGGGTAGCAAAATAGAAAGCGCTGGCCACCAATAACGCGCTGGCCGGCAAAAGGCTTTTCAGGTGCATGATATCCTCCACCCGTACGTTTACGGCCCGGCAAAGCTTCGAGATCATGGCTGCGTTGCAAATTGTTACGCTAACCGCTAGCATGAGAGTAACTTTCTAAAAAATAGAACAATTATCCATGTACCGGCCCAAAACGACACTGGAGCAATGGCGTATCCTACAGGCGGTTGTTGACCACGGTGGCTACGCCCACGCGGCGGAAAAGCTGAATAAAAGCCAATCCAGTCTCAATCATGCGGTGGCCAAATTGCAAAGTCAGCTTGGGGTGCAGTTGCTTGAAGTACGTGGACGCAAAGCCTACCTGACCGAAGCCGGCGAAGTGATGCTGCGACGCTCCCGTCATTTGACCCAAAATGTTCAGGATCTGGAGTCACTGGCGGCCAATATTCAGCAACATTGGGAGCCAGAAATCACCCTTGCGGTCGATCTCGCTTTTCCCCGTTCCCTGCTCTACCCGTCACTACAACAGTTTTTACCCGAGTGTCGGGGAAGCCGCCTGAAGATCATCGATACGGTGATTACCGGCACTGAAGAAGCCATTACCCAGGGCTGGGCCGATCTGGTCATTAGTCACCACGTCCCCAAGGGGCACCTGGGTGAGGTGATTGCCCAGGTCAACTTTCTACTGGTATGTCATCCTGAGCATCCTCTTAGCCAAACATCCGGTCCCATCGATCCGAACGAATTATCACAACACCTTCAACTTGTGATTGCGGATACGTCCCAATCACCGGATGAAAAACAGGGTTGGCTGAAATCAGAAGCCCGCTGGACCGTCAGCCAGTTTCACACCGCCGTCGACTTGCTGTTGCAGGGTATTGGCTTTTGCTGGTTACCGGAACACGTGGTGCAGCCTCATCTCGCAGACGGCTTACTAAAACAACTGGACCTCGATGGCAGTAGCTTCCGACGGCTGGTGTCCTATCTGGTTAAACCACGCCCTGATAACATTGGACCAGGTTCACAACTCCTTTATGATTTGATCCTGAGTAACCGACAGGTTATCCGTCAGGATGACAACACCGCAACCACGGGGAACAACCCATGACAGATGCAATGACCCAAGAAGAAATTACCGCATTGATGGCCGACAGCGCACAAAATGCCATCAATACCACCCGGGAAGAATTCCAGCTAACCCTGGACGGCAGTCCAGAAAGCATTGCGTTGGTTGATGATGTGCTGTTGTCCTGGATCGACCGCTATAAAGACAGTGCGTTGGAAGACAACATGGTGTTTACACTGTGTAATATTTACGGTGCGTACGTAGGCGAAGTGTTTCGCCATCGTGTGGGCGGCAACTGGCATTACGACGTGTCAGATCCAGACGCCCCCTATGTGGTGCTGGAATATGCAGGAAAAAGCTATGCGTTTGCCGGGATCTGTTATCAGCGTCTGGTTAATGACAGCCAGGTGAGTGTCAAACACTATTTCGACCAGGCCATTGGCAATAGCGTGCAATAAGGCCTAACCCTTGTGGCTTCGCCAGTCTGATAACATCCATTGCAGACGCTCGCTGCGCAGAAGCCACACTAACAACATCGCATCAAACCATAATCCGGTCGCAACGCCCCAGGAAAACTGCCAATGATGGTGGGAGGACTGCCACAACAACAGCGATGCATCAGCCAAAAGTCCCAGCACTATCAACGGTCTGCACAACGCAACCCAGGCGGTCCAGCCTCTATCCAGCAAACGACGATGAAACGCCATCAACAAACACACGATCAGGGCAATCGCCCCTGGCGCCATTCCTTGCAACAATTGTTCAGGTCGTGGATAAAAAACAACCAGCAGTTGTTCCGTTTGCTGCCGGGAACTCAATGCAAAGACCAACACCAACCAGCCACGCATAACCCATAGACAGGCTATCCACATCAAAGATGGAACGGTTGCACGACCGTCATCGGCAAAATGTCGTGGATGGATATTCGGCTGACTCACGGCACAAGGTCACTGCAAAAATGGTGACTGGCAATGCGCATACCGTGGCGCAAATAGAAGCGGTGGGCGTCAAAGCGCTGCACGCCGGAATCCAGATGAAGGGAGACGCACTGCTGCGCTTTGCCCTGCTCACAGACGAAAGACAGCAGATGTTCCCCAACGCCCTGGCCACGACAAGCCGGTAAGGTAACCAAATCGTCTATGTAAACGTGTTTTCCCCACGCTAACTTGTGCTGAATCCAGTAACCCGCAACGCCGACAGCTCGCTCATCTTGCCAGGCAATAGCGACCTGAAACCCCTGCTGTGCCTGCACGGCAATCTGCTTTTCAATGGCCTGCTCGCTAAGGTGTGGCCTCAGCTCATGCAGCACCTGTGCAGCAAATTGATAGTGTTCGGCGTGTCTCGCCAGCGTTATGTTCATGATTGCATTGCCTGCGCGGTTTGTGCGCTGTTTTTGTCCAACGCCGATTGCATGTCAGCCAGAATATCATCCAGATCGTCAAACCCTTCGGTGCTGACATAAATACTCATACTGGACTTAAGACTGACCGTTTCGCCGGTTTCCATGTTCATGATGGAGTGTTCCAGTGCTTCCCGCATGCGCTCAAAAAATGCGACCGCAGTGGTCTCTTCCAGATTGGTCAGGCACAGAATGAACTGCCGGGGTGCCAGACGGCCAACCAGATCACGATCACGGGTCACTTGTTGTAGGGTATTGGCAATCTGACGCAGGACGTGATCTTCACGCCATTGGGCGATGGCATGATGGGAACGGATAAAATTGTCCAGGTCGAATAACGCCAACGCATTGGTTTTGTCTTTTGACGGGGCCGGGACGCGCTTGATGGCATTGGTCACGCTACGACGATTATGCAATCCGGTAAACGGATCAAGACTGATCCGGGCGACGTACTGGCGACGCAGCAAATACATCAGCAACGCCATCAACACTACGAAGCCAAACATGACCATCGCATTTGACCACCATTGTTCATTGCGGGCTTGCGCCAGGTTGTTCTCCAAAGCCAGTATCTGATTGTGCAAATTGGCAACACCGAGGACTTTTCCGGACGCCTGCTGATCCATGGTTTTGTTCAGCATGGTATCGGCGAACACATCGAACTGGGCGCGCGCCGCTTCCACGTTGCCCAGCAACAGTTGTATGTCTACCTGCATGCGCAAGTAGTCTTTATTTTTGCTCACCTGGCTGCGATAGCTTTCCGGCGCTTCCCGTTCCTGCTGAAGAAAATCCTCCAGGCAAGGTATGTTCTTTTCATTCAGGCACAAAGCCGCGTTGTACCAACGGTAGTAACCCGCCATTAATTGATTTTTCACCTGCGGCAAATACACCTGCCACTTTGCCAGACTGTTGCGTAACTCATCATAGTTACCGGTACGGTAGTAATAGCCTGCCTCGGCAAAATGTAACCAGACATTGGTCAAGGGTGTATTGACTGACACATTCTGACGTTTGAATTCTTCAATACTGGCGCGGGCGCCGTCAAAATCCCCCGCCGCCATCTGCGAGGTGATAACACTGATCAGAGTGGCCAGCAGGTTACTGCTCTCGTAGACATCCAGCCCTATCTGGTAAGACTTTTCAAACTGCTCCGCGGCTAACACATGTTGCCCCAACGCGCCGTATAACAAGCCGATATTGTTATGAATGTGCGCAATCGCCGCCTTGTCGCCTTGATTGGCATACAACTCCAGCAACGCATACAGGCGTCCGAGCTTGATCCCTTCTGCTGAGCCATAGCTGTCACACACCGTGATCTGGCCAAGCTGGGCACTGAGATAAACGTCCGAGAAACGATCTTTGGCGCCGGCTTCCGCTTGCGCGTAATAGTCACAACGACCGGGTTGTTCCAACACATCGAGGATAAAGCCCATCTGGTACAGTGCGTTCACGTGAGCTTCCGATCCCTGCGACAAATAATCACTGGACAACAAACCTTCCAACTGACGTTTAGCCTCACTGTACTGACCCATACAAATCATCCAGTGTGATTTTTCAACCAGTAAGCGCTGGTGCAACTCGATTGGCAACCCTTCCAGTTGCAAATAGGTGTTCAACCCATCAATCGCATCTGCATCAGGGCAGTCGTAGGTTTTGACATCGTGGGTTGCCAGGTAATCTTGTGCATCGGCGATGGTGTTGGCAAACGCTGAGGAAGTTAACAACATCAGTGTGGCCACAACGCCAACCAAGCTCGGTCTTATTATTCGCATAGGGTGTTATTATCAAACCTTGTGGTGGTATTCACGGCTCCCCTGATAGTACAAAGAATATCAAGGCTTCTCTAGCGCAACAGCATGACTTTTGATGTGTTCGGTGAAAAAAAAGCCACCCTCTGCCCTTTCAGGTCACCACATCAATGGAGCAAGTGAGTCAAACCGCATCATCCTCTCACTAAAGCGCCCATTTCCCTTTTCCAACTAACACACAAACACCCCACAGCACGTACTCTCGTGCGTTGGTCAATAACATGGTGTATAATCCGCGCCCTTTTTTCTTCCACGGGCAGGCGCTACGCATGACGGTTGAACAATTTAATCCGAAACAGACCACAACCCTTGAGACCCCTAACAAGGTTTTGCAGGATGGGGCCGGCGCGAATTCACCCAACCAAGGTGGTACGCGCATTGGTTTCGTGTCGCTGGGGTGTCCCAAAAACCTGGTCGACTCAGAGCGCATTCTGACCCAGTTACGTACTGAAGGTTATGACGTTGTTCCTTCATACAACGATGCTGAACTGGTGATCGTCAACACCTGTGGATTCATTGATGCGGCAGTGCAGGAATCACTGGACACCATCGGTGAGGCGCTGGCCGAAAACGGTAAAGTCATTGTTACCGGCTGCCTGGGCGTCAAAGAAGACGAAATCCGTGAAGTGCATCCCAATGTACTGGCCATCACCGGGCCCCATGCCTACGAGTCTGTCGTGGAACAGGTACACGAACACCTGCCACGTCCGGTGCACAACCCGTTCGAGCACCTGGTGCCGGACCATGGGGTAAAACTGACGCCGCGCCATTTTGCCTATCTGAAAATATCTGAAGGCTGTAATCACCGCTGTACCTTCTGCATCATTCCGTCGATGCGTGGCGATCTGGTGTCTCGACCCATTGGCGAAGTGCTGGACGAAGCCAAACGCTTAAAAGACGCCGGGGTTAAAGAGTTGCTGGTGATTTCACAGGACACCAGTGCCTATGGCGTTGACAGCAAACACCGCACCGGCTTCTGGAACGGTATGCCGGTCAAAACCGACATGCTGGGGTTGTGCGAAAAGTTGGGCGAAATGGGCATGTGGGTGCGCCTGCACTACGTGTATCCTTACCCCTCCGTCGATAAGATCATTCCACTGATGGCCCAGGGTAAAGTGCTGCCCTACCTGGACATTCCGCTGCAACATGCCAGTCCTCGCATCCTCAAACTGATGAAGCGACCTGCAGCGGCGGAACGCACCCTGGAGCGGATCAAAAAATGGCGTGAAATCTGCCCTGAACTGATCATACGCTCCACCTTTATTGTCGGTTTTCCGGGTGAAACCGAACAAGAGTTTCAGGAACTGTTGGATTTCATTGAGCAGGCACAACTGGACCGGGTTGGCTGCTTCAAGTATTCCGATGTCGAAGGTGCCAAAGCCAACGACTTGCCGGATCCGGTCGATGAAGCCACCAAGGAAGATCGCCTTGCCCGCTTTATGGCCAAGCAGCAAGCCATCAGTGCCGCAAAACTGCAGGCCAAGATTGGCCTCGAGTTCCAGGTGCTGATCGACGAAGTGACCAGCGAAGGTGCGGTAGGACGATGCTATGCTGATGCACCGGAAATCGACGGCAATGTACACCTGACCGACGAGTTTGATGTGCAGCCCGGTGATCTGATTTGGGCGCACATTATCCATGCCGATGAGCATGATTTGTGGGCTGTGAAAGTGACCGATGACGAAGACGAATAGTCCGTTACCGACCAAAAAAAGGCGCCCTGGGCGCCTTTTTTATTCGTCTGACGGTGCCGTCGGCGGCCCATCCTCAAGACCTTCATCCAGCCCGGCTTTCTCCAGCAAATGACTGTCCAGGCGCTTGTTGGTCTGCACTCCCATGGCACGAAACTGCTCGACCTGACGGACCAGGTTACCCTTACCACTGGTCAGCTTGTTCATCGAGGCATCATAGGCTTTTTGTACGGTGTCGAGTGAACGGCCAATTTTTTCCATGTCACCGACAAAGCCATGGAATTTGTCGTACAACTTACCCGCACTAAGGGCTATTTTCTGTGCGTTTTGGTTCTGGTATTCATACTGCCAGATATTGTTGATGGTACGTAACGCAACCAGCAAGTTGGTCGGACTGACCAGCATGATATTGTTGTCCAACGCCAGTTTGACCAGCTCAGGGGCCTGGTCAACGGCGAGCAGAAACGCCGGCTCGACTGGCACAAACATCAGCACGTAATCCAGCGTACGAATGCCCTGCAGATCCTGATAATCCTTCTTACCCAGCTCTTTAATATGACTCTTCAGGCTTGCCACGTGTTCTGTCAGACAGGCTTGGCGTAATGCGTCATCATCACCGGCATTGAAGTAGCGCTCATAAGCGGCCAGCGACACTTTGGAGTCGATAACAATGTCTTTGTCATTGGGCAAATGTACGACCACATCTGGCTGGTAAGTTTTGCCCTGGTCGTTTTTAAGTGACACCTGCAGCTCAAATTCATGTCCTTCACGTAACCCCGATTCTTTCAGGATCCGTTCCAGTACCACTTCTCCCCAGTTGCCCTGTTGTTTGTTATCGCCTTTCAGGGCTTTGGTCAATGCTGCGGCCTCTTCAGTGATGCGCTGATTCAGCTCTTTGAGACCAAGGATTTCGGTTTTCAGCGACGCGCGCTCCTTGCCTTCGCTCACATACTGATCGGTAACTTGCTTCTTGAAGCCTTCGATCTGTTCTTTGAGTGGATTCAACAGCGCATCCAGACCGGCCTTGCTGGACTGGGTAAATTTCTCCTGCTTCTGCTCGAAAATCTTGTTGGCCAGATTTTCAAACTGCTGTTGTAAACGCTGTTCGGCATCCTGTAGCAACTGGATTTTTTCATCGGCAGCTTTTTGCTGCTCGACCGCCGATGCTCGTTGTTTCTCCAACGCTGACTTGAGCTCTGAGATCTCTTCGGATGCTTGTTTCCACTGACTCTGCCACTGTTGCTTTTCCTGTTGTACGTCCTGCAATTGCTGTCGCAGTTGACGGGCTTCACCCAATTCCCCTTGGGCGACATTGATCTGCTGCTGCAACTGATCAATTTTTTCATCGGCGCTACCCAGTTCATGCTCCGTCTGGGCCAGCTTCTGCGCCAGTGATTCCTGTTGCGCGGCCGCTTCTTGCAGACGTCTTTTCTGGGCTGCAGCAGACAGGACTTTCATTGCGATAGCACCCACCACGGCACTGATCACACAGGCCAGTAGCAGAACGAGATCGAGTTGTAAATTCATAGTCGACTTATTGTTATTTGTTCATTACAGGATGAAAAAAAGTCGGGCTTTTGGCCCGACTCTGTGTAACGGGTTACAGCCCGACTGTATTACCAATGGGATTATTTGGCCAGCGCCGCGTCCAAATCTTCCAGTTTGGCTTTCCAGATTGCAGGACCGGTCTGGTGGGCGTTGTTACCGTCGCTGTCGACTGCAACGGTCACCGGCATGTCTTCCACGTCAAACTCATAAATGGCTTCCATACCCAAGTCTTCAAACGCCACCACGCGGCTCTTTTTGATTGCCTTAGACACCAGGTAGGCGGCGCCGCCCACTGCCATCAGGTAAACCGCTTTGTGCTTGGCAATACTGTCTACAGTTGCCGGACCCCGCTCGGCTTTCCCGATCATGCCGATAAGGCCAGTCTGTTCCAGCATCATGTCGGTAAACTTGTCCATCCGGGTCGCGGTTGTCGGACCGGCCGGGCCAACCACTTCGTCACCCACCGCATCCACAGGACCAACGTAGTAAATAAAACGGTTGGTCAAATCAACACCTTCCGGCATACCTTCGCCATTGGCCAGCATGGTTTGAATGCGCTTGTGCGCAGCATCTCGCCCGGTCAACATTTTACCGGACAGCAACACGGTCTCGCCCACTTTCCATTCACGGATGTCTTCTTTGGTCACGGTATCGAGGTTCACACGTCGGGTGTTCTCTCCCACCTCCCAGGTCACTTCCGGCCAATCTTCCAGTTTTGGCGCTTTCAATTCCGCCGGGCCAGAACCGTCGAGGTAAAAATGGGCGTGTCGGGTCGCCGCGCAATTTGGGATCATGGCAATCGGCTTGGATGCCGCATGGGTAGGCATCGATTTCACTTTGACATCCACCACGGTGGTAACGCCACCAAGGCCCTGGGCTCCGATACCCAACTTATTGACCTTGTCAAAAATCTCCAGACGCAATTTTTCTTCTGTGGTCTGTGGGCCACGGTCGATCAGTTCCTGAATGTCGACCGGATCCATCAAACTTTCTTTGGCCAATACCGCCGCTTTTTCAGCGGTACCACCGATACCAATGCCCAGCATCCCTGGTGGACACCAGCCGGCACCCATGGTCGGTAAGGTTTTCACCACCCACTCGGCAATGTCATCACTGGGGTTGAGCATCACCATTTTGGACTTGTTTTCCGAACCGCCGCCTTTGGCCGCGATCATCACTTCGATTTTGTCCCCTGGCACCATGTCAATGTGCACGACGGCTGGCGTGTTATCTTTGGTGTTTTTACGGGCGCCGGCCGGATCTGC
Source organism: Fluctibacter halophilus (assembly GCF_020687825.1). Taxonomy (GTDB): domain Bacteria; phylum Pseudomonadota; class Gammaproteobacteria; order Enterobacterales; family Alteromonadaceae; genus Fluctibacter; species Fluctibacter halophilus. The sequence goes on along the minus strand of NZ_JAJEWP010000001.1, from coordinate 928,394 downwards.
CACGATGGAAGCGCGCAGCGGGTTATCCGGATTGGTGTACGCTCGGCGTGTCCCTTCGTCGACCATTTCCTGTACCGTCATATCGGTCTTGTCGAACGACACGCCCATACCGATCTTCACAAAGCAGGTCACAATGCCGGTATCCTGACACAACGGACGATGGCCTTCCGCCGACATCCGTGAGTTGATCAGGATCTGGGCCATGGCGTCTTTTGCCGCCTGACTTTGTTCACGCAGGTAAGCCTGTTCCACGGCTTTGACGTAATCCAGCGGGTGATAATAAGAAATGAATTGCAACGCATCTTCAATGCTATCGATAAAGTCCTGTTGGCGAATAACGGCCATATGTGCCTCATGCTAAATATCGGAGTGAAAAGTTAGGGTTATACTTGTTGTCGTTGTTATTTCATAATAATACCCTTTGTGGGCGACAAGCTCTACGTCATTTCCCTATGATTTTTACGGAATTACACGCATTTTTATGACCCAACAACAGGATAGTAAGGTGTCGGTCAGCCGGCTGTCATTACCCCCTTCAACGACACTGGTTGATGTGTTCAGTCACTGGGCCGATACACCCTGGTCGATGCTACTGGACAGTGCCGACAGTGCCCGCAGCGATGCCCGCTTTTCAATCCTGGTTGCCCAGCCGCTGGCAACCATTACCGCCAAAGACGCGCAGACGGTGGTGTGCGAAGGCGACAACCAAACTGTGTATCAGGACGACGACCCGCTGGTTCTGGCACAACAACTCAAAGAGCGGTTGCTGCCCGGCCAAGTCCCCAACGACACGCTTTTGCCTTTCCTGTGCGGCCTGATGGGCAGCTTTGGCTACGATTTAGGCCGCCGCTACGAACGCTTACCCAGTGTGGCACAAGACCCCTACCGTACGCCGGATCTGGCGCTGGGCGTGTACAGCTGGTCGGTGATTGCCGATCACAGTGACAACAGCCTGTGGCTGTGTCGTCACCACGACCACGATGCACCAACGCCTCAATGCATAGAGCAATGGCTGGCAAACAAGGTCGCTGGCACCGACTTCAGCCTGGATTCACAATGGCAGTCCAATCTGTCCGAGGCACAATACCATCAGCGCATTGATGCAATACATGACGCGTTGCAGTGTGGTGATGTCTACCAGGTTAACCTTGCACAGCGATTTTGTGCCCAGGCACAGGGTTCCCCCTGGCAGGGCTACCTGAAATTGCGGGCCGCCAACAAGGCGCCGTTTTCTGCCTTTATCAAACTGCCAGACAGTGAAATCCTGTCGTTGTCACCGGAACGCTTCTTGCGCGTAAGTGATGGTCACGTGGAAACCAAACCGATCAAGGGCACCCGTCCCCGCAGTGAGGACCCGCAGCAGGATCAGCGCAATGCCGAGGCATTACTGGCCAGCGACAAAGACCGCGCCGAAAACCTGATGATCGTTGACCTGTTACGCAATGATTTAAGCCGCAACTGCCAACCCGGCAGTGTCAGTGTGCCGGCCCTGTTCTACATCGACAGTTACCCAGCCGTTCACCATTTGGTCACCCGCATCACCGGAAAACTGGCGTCACACAGCAGCCCATTGACGTTGTTGCGGGATGCCTTCCCTGGCGGCAGTATCACCGGTGCTCCGAAGATCAGTGCGATGGGACTGATTGACCATCTGGAACCTCACCGCCGCAGCATTTATTGTGGTAGTATCGGCTACGTGGGGCTGAACGATGATATGGACACCTCCATTTGTATCCGAACCTTGCTCAGTGAACCGCCCATGTTGTATTGCTGGGCTGGCGGAGGCATCGTACTCGACTCAACCGCCGCCTCGGAGTATCAGGAAAGCTTTGACAAGGTGGCTAAAATATTACCGGTACTGACTACGCACCATGAATAAAGAGCAGTTTTTACAACGCTTTCATCATGCCCGTCAGGTTCAGGGCGAACCTGACTATCCGCTGCGTAAACCCGGTAAACCCGCGGCAGTGTTAATGCCCATCCTGGAAAGGGACACACAGTTGTCGATGCTGTTCACCGTAAGGGCCCGACACCTTAAACACCATGGCGGTCAAATCAGTTTTCCCGGTGGTAAGCTCGAAGCATCCGACAATAGCCTGCTGGATGCCGCTCTACGCGAAGCCCATGAGGAAATTGGCCTGCCCCTCAGCCAGGTCCAGATCGTCGGTACCTTGCCCCGTTATCGCACCATCAGTGGTTTTGAAGTCCTGCCCTTTATTGGTTTTGTGCGTGGTGACGTAGATTTTCGCCTGGATGACAACGAAGTGGATGCCATTTTTGATGTTCCGCTGGACTTCCTGCTCAACCCGGCCAATCACCTGATCCACGAAGTCAATCGCAAGGGCCACCGCCACCCCATTTACTTTATTCCCTGGCAGGACAAACATATCTGGGGCGCCACAGCGTCGTTTGTACGCACCTTATCCCACCATGTACAGCCGGACTGCCTGTCCGCGTAGCAATATTTGTTTACACCGCTAAGCTATATTTATTCTACGGATTAGAATTTTCAGGTTGCTCATTTTGACACATTTGCGCATAGTGCCTGACAAAATAATAAGACCCTACAGTTGTCATGATCAGTGTATTCGATATGTTTTCCGTGGGCATTGGCCCATCCAGCTCACACACCGTTGGCCCGATGCGCGCGGCCAAAGCATTTTGCGACCACCTCAATGCCGAAGGGTTGATGGACAATGTCGACCGGGTAAAGGTTGAATTGTTTGGCTCTCTGGGCCAGACCGGCAAAGGTCACGGAACCGGTAAAGCGGTGATCCTCGGCCTGCTCGGCCTGGAACCGGAAACCGTTGATGTCAAAGCCGTGGATGGATACCTGGCAGACATTGAAAAAAGCCAGACCCTGAACCTGAACGGCCAGAAAACCGTGCGCTTTCCCCGCGAAGGCGCCATTGTGTTTCATCGTCGTAAAACCCTGCCCCTGCATGCCAATGCGATGACCCTGCATGCATTACAAGGCGACAACGTGATTTGTTCACAGACCTATTACTCCATCGGTGGTGGTTTTATTGTTCGTGACGATGAGTTCACCGAAGCAAAAACCGAGGCGATGAACACGGCTCAAATCGAGCCTAAATACCCGTTTTCCAGTGCCGCCGAATTGATCGAACAATGCAAGCAAAACGGTCTGTGCATCAGTTCACTGATGTTGGCCAATGAAACCGCCCTTGCGCCCAAGGATCAGGTAGTCGATCAGTTGTGGCATATCTGGCAGGTGATGCTGGAGTCCGTTAACAACGGTATTGAATCCGAAGGGATCTTACCGGGCGGTCTGAAAGTACTGCGCCGGGCGCCCAGCCTGTACCGTCGACTGCAAAGCGAGCAAAGCTCCGATCCCATGGGTGCCATGGACTGGGTCAACCTGTTTGCTCTGGCGGTGAATGAAGAAAACGCCGCCGGCGGCCGGGTAGTCACTGCGCCCACCAACGGCGCCGCCGGGATCATTCCCGCAGTGCTGTGTTATTTCGATAAATTCGTACGCAGTGTCGATAAAAATACCGCGGCGCGCTACCTGCTGACCGCAGCAGCCATCGGCATTCTGTACAAGAAAAACGCCTCCATCTCCGGCGCTGAAGTGGGCTGCCAGGGTGAGGTAGGTGTGGCCTGTTCAATGGCCGCCGGTGCCTTGACGGAAATTCTTGGCGGCTCAGTGGACGCGGTAGAAAATGCCGCCGAAATCGGCATGGAGCATAACCTGGGCCTGACCTGCGATCCGGTCGGCGGATTGGTGCAGGTGCCCTGCATTGAACGCAATGCCATGGGGGCAATCAAGGCCATCAATGCATCAAGATTGGCGCTGCGTGGCAGTGGCCAACACAAGGTCTCGCTGGACAAGGTGATCAAAACCATGTTCGACACCGGCAACGATATGAAGTCCAAATACAAAGAGACCGCACGAGGCGGTCTGGCAGTTAACATTATCGAGTGTTGATGGCGGCTTGGGCGGGGCACTTTGCCCTGCCCGTTTACTTGACCGGCAGGGTCAGGCCTTTGAACATCTTTTCCACTTCATCATTGTTTTTCTGCATCATCGCCCGTTCGACAACGTCTTTGGTCAGATGGGGAGCAAAACGCTCAATGAAGTCATACATGTAGCTGCGCAGGAAAGAGCCCTTGCGGAAGCCAATTTTGGTGGTGCTGTAATCAAACAAATGACTGGCATCGATCTTCACCAAATCGCCGTCCAACTTGTCATCCACTGCCATCGAGGCAATCACACCAATCCCAACACCCAGTCTGACATAGGTTTTGATCACATCGGCATCGGTGGCGGTGAAAACAATTTTCGGCGTCAATCCGGCCTTGTTAAACGCCTGATCCAGTTCCGAGCGTCCGGTGAAACCAAACACATAAGTGACCAGTGGAAACTCGGCGATGTCTTCAATGGCAATCGATGTTTTCTTCGCCAGCGGGTGCTCCCGGTTAACGATGATACTGCGATTCCAATGGTAACAAGGCAACATCACCAAATCGTTGTACAAATGCAGCGCTTCGGTGGCGATGGCGAAATCGGCTTCCCCTTTGGCGGCCAAATCACTGATCTGTGACGGCGTGCCCTGATGCATGTGCAAAGAGACTTTCGGGTACTTGCCCATGAAACCTTTGATCACATCCGGCAGTGCATAACGGGCCTGGGTATGAGTGGTGGCGATATTCAGTTTACCCTGATCGGGCAAGGTGTGCTCCCGGGCCACGGCTTTAATACTTTCCACTTTGGCGAGGATTTCACGGGAAATGTTGATAACATCTTTGCCGGCATCGGTGACGTGGGTCAGGTGCTTACCACTACGCCCGAATATCTGAACGCCCAGTTCATCCTCCAGCATACGTACCTGCTTGGAAATGCCCGGCTGAGAGGTATACAGGTTTTCGGCGGTCGCCGACACATTCAGATTGTTGTTGAGTACCTCAACGATATAACGTAGTTGTTGTAATTTCATGGCGCCAGACCGTCACTCTCCTTGAACATTTCTATATTCAAAATATATATACTGAAGGGCAGATTAATTCCATATAATTTTAGTAAAAAGCGGATTTTTTCTGCGTCGGTGGGACAAACTTTTGGTAAATCCCTGTTGTTTAAAGGATACTGTACCAAATTGGCCTAACAAAATCTGTCACGTTGTTATTCTGACATGGACAAGCATCAAACACCCGGACAAATTGATTTTTCTTCCGTTCTGGCGGCGGCAGTGCACGATATGAAGAACTCGTTGTGCCTGCTCCGGCAGACCATTGAACAGTTGGCAAGAACGGTTGACCCTACCAACCAGAAGGCCACCGCCCACCTGGCCAATGCCCACTATGAAGCCGCGCGGTTAAACACCGGGCTGGTGCAATTGTTGTCATTATACCGGGCGGAAATGGAAAACCTGCCGATAAACGTAGATGAATGGTTTATCGAAGACGTGGTTGAAGAGCTGATCAGCAACAATGAAGTCTACATAGCGCACAAGAACATTGCCGTTACCGTTGACGTAGAACCACACCTGTCCTGGTTTATGGACGGGGATCTGGTCACGCTGCTGCTCAACGACATGCTGGTCAATGCGACGCGCTATGCCAGTTCTGAGATTCGGCTGCACATTTATGTTGACGCCGGCTTGTTGGTGATAGAAATCGAGGACGATGGACCTGGTTACCCGAAAAATATGCTCGATGCGACTCAAATTGCCATGCCAGAGTACGATATCAGTAAAGGACGTACCGGACTGGGGGTGTTTTTTGCACGGTTGATTGCTACCGCCCACAGCCACGGTGATAAACACGGTGAAATCGTGCTGGCTAATGGCGGCTCCCTCGGAGGGAGTGTTTTTACCTTAAAATTGCCCTAATATGGCACACAACCGTTGTGGTTTACTTTAAGCGGACATAATAATAACGATGGTATTTAGCATAGTCATCATTCTCATTGTTGCCCTGATCGTGGTGGCCATCGTGGTCAATGCGATTCAACAGCATCGGGAGAAAGTGGAAGCGGAAAAACGCACTGAAATTGCCAAACAGAAATCGGTTATCGACGAAACCGAAAACGTACTGTTGACCATAGAAACCATACCGGTGTCACCCAAAATGGTGCAAATCCTTTACCGCCGTGTACTCAATGCGTTGAAAATCATGCAGCAACTCAACCCGACGCAGACAGATATCAAACAGCGGATTCGGGACGCAGAAAGCAAAATCAACAGCATCGATATCGAACAACCCGCCCCGCCCCATGAATCATTCGTCTTGCCGGAAAATGACAAACTGATCATTCAGTACATTCAGGCGATCAAAAAATTCCGCATATTACTGCGCTCAGAGCACTCCAAAGGCAAAGTCGACACCCAATCCTTCGTTAACGAAGATCGCATGCTTGCCGCCCTGCAATTGCGCGTCAATGTTGAAACTCTGGCCCGTCGGGCGACGTCGGCCATCCAGTCAGAAATGTTAGGGTCGGCACGGCAGTATTTTGAAAAAGCCATTGCCGCATTAGCGGCACAGCCCCAGCAAACCGATTACATCATTCACCGCAAGGCCCAACTGGAAGAACAGTTGCACGGTATTCAGGACATTATGCGCAATGCCAACGCTGAAGATCGTGCCAAGAAACGGGAAGCCGAGCGTGACGAGCTGGATGAATTGTTTGCACCGAAAAAGAAATGGTAGTGGGTCAATCGGGTTGTTGTTCGGCGATCTGATCCCATAGCGCCTGTGCCGGCACCGACAATGCCCGGCGCTGGGCACGGATCAGGCCAATCCGTTTAGTTATCGGCACAGGCTCTATTGGTAAACAGCTGACCTCAAGACCGTTAAACTGGCTTCGACACAACCCCGGTACGATAGACACCCCCAGCCCAACCCCCACCAGTTGACCCAGCGTAGATAGCTGACCGGCTTCAATGGTTGTGGCCACCGATAAATGCTGCGCGTCAAAAAATGCGTCCAACCAGCGGCGCACCGTGGAGCCGCGCTCCATCATCACAAAGGCATGTGACAGCAAATCCGTTAGCCCCACTGAAGATCGGTCTGCCAAAGGAGAGCTTGCAGGTACAACGGCGATAAACTCATCGACCATCAGGGGCAGAAAATCCAACCCGTCCAACTGCTCATGCTCAAAGGTAAAACCTAATTCCGCGCGCCCGGTCCTGACCTGCTGATACACCGACTCCATCACCACATCCAGAATTTGTACGTTGATGTTAGGCCACTTTTGATAGAACCGTGCCAACAAATCCGGCAAATGGGCGCTGGCGTAGGATGGCATTGCCGCCAGCGTCAGTTTGCCGCGGCGCATCGCGAACACGTTACGCATGTCAGCCATGGTGGCATCCCAGTCGTTCAGCAACCGGGTGGCCATGGGCAGAAATTCTTCGCCCTCCGGACTCAGGGTCACCTTTCGCGTGGTGCGGGAAAACAAACTGCCACCGAGATAGGCTTCAAGCTTTTTAATCGAGGTGGATAGCGCCGGTTGTGACAGGTGCAACTGTTCCGCCGCTTCGGCGAACGTAGACGCGTTGGCAACCCGCACAAAGGCAAGCATCTGACGGTAGGTTACGGACATTCGTTATTATTCCATTTTTTTTATCATAATCTACATTAATTCAATTTTACTTTCATCTCATCCTCCGTACACTTGTTAACAAAATGTTGAACAGGAGATTCAAAATGTCGGGATTCAATAAAGTCGTCGACACTTACGAGCAGGCGATGGCCGGACTTGAAGATGGTATGACCGTGATTGCCGGAGGCTTTGGTCTGTGTGGTATACCGGAAGGGCTGATTGCGCAAATCAAAACCATGGGCACCCGCGATCTGACGGTGGTATCCAATAACTGTGGTGTGGACGGTTTCGGGCTCGGTTTGCTGTTGGAAGACAAGCAGATCCGCAAAATGGTGTCTTCCTATGTGGGTGAAAACGCCCTGTTTGAACAACAACTGCTTAATGGTGAGTTGGAAGTGGAACTGACCCCTCAGGGTACCCTGGCGGAAAAAATGCGTGCCGGCGGTGCCGGTATCCCCGCATTTTACACCGCCACCGGCTACGGTACGCCGGTCGGCGACGGTAAGGAAGTCCGCGAGTTTAATGGTCGCCCTTACATTCTGGAAGAAGCGATTACCGGTGACTTTGCCATCGTAAAAGCGTGGAAAGCAGACACCTACGGTAACTGTATCTACCGACACACGGCACAGAACTTTAATCCGATGGCCGCCACCGCGGGCAAAATCACCGTGGTGGAAGTGGAAGAGATTGTCGCACCTGGTGAGATCCCACCGAGTGAAATTCACACGCCGGGGATTTATGTGAACCGCGTGATCAAAGGCAGTTTTGAAAAACGCATCGAACGCAAAGTCACCGCTAACTGATTGGGAGGATCTCATGGCTCTAACACGTGAACAAATTGCCATGCGTGTGGCAAAAGAATTTAAAGACGGCGATTACGTTAATCTGGGCATTGGTATCCCTACCCTGGCGGCCAATTATGTGCCCGAAGGCATTGACGTTATGCTGCAATCAGAAAATGGCCTGTTGGGTATGGGACGCTATCCTACCGAAGCCGAAGTGGATGCAGACATGATCAATGCCGGTAAAGAAACCGTCACTGCCATCACCGGCGCGTCGATCTTCAGTTCGGCAGAAAGCTTCGCCATGATCCGCGGTGGACATGTCGATTTCACTGTTCTGGGTGCTTTTGAAGTGGATGCCAACGGTAACATCGCCTCGTGGATGATCCCCGGCAAACTGGTCAAGGGCATGGGCGGCGCAATGGATCTGGTGGCCGGTGCAAAGAACATCATTGTCACCATGACCCATGCCGACAAACACGGCAATTCCAAGTTGCTGGCTGACTGTACATTGCCACTGACAGGGGTGAATTGTATCACCCGGATCATTACTGACCTGGCGGTACTGGAAGTTCGAGATGGCGCATTTCACCTGACCGAGCGTGCGCCTGGCGTCAGTATTGAAGAGATTCAAGCCAAAACCGCAGGCCCACTGGTGGTGCCGGATTCAGTACCTGAAATGGTCCTCTGACAAGGATAATTACCGGCGAGTGCAGTTGCCGTTTTGCCAAATGGACGTAGACTCTTAACAAGGATGTTGAGAATAACCATGGCAAAACAACTGACCGCGTGGGGGTGTCTGATCATGATGATCAGTCACCTCAGCCACGCCGGGCAACCACAACACAACGCTGTCACGGTATTGGCTGAAGCCAAGGCCCACCTCAGCGCGCTGCCCGACCACAGCATTGCCCTGCTGCAACAAACTGAGCTGCTTGACCAGTTGCCCCCGGACCAACAAGCCCAATGGTATTTTGCCCTGCTCAACGCAGCGCGACGTCTGGCCAATCTGGACACCATGCATCAAGCGCTGCAGGCTCTGGTTCTGTTACAGGACACCCCATCGTTCAGCAGCCGTCGTACCGAATACCTGAACAACCTGGGCGCCTGGTTCAGACGGCATCACTGGTTACTGTATGCCCGCGCCAGTTATCAATGCGCGTTGGCCCATGCCTCTGACCCACTCGATCAACTTAAATCCCGTATCAATCTGGCGGTTATCGCCCGTAACTTTGGTGACTATGAACGGGCTCGGGCCCTTAATCTTGAGGCGTTGGAGCAAGCCCGGCAGCTTGAGCAACCCCGTCTGGTAGCCGCGATCCACAATAATCTGGGCACCACCGCACTGAGCATGGGCGACTTGCCCGCAGCGCGGTCGGCATTTCAACAAGCAATGGACATGAATCAGAAATTGATACGTCGGGCCAGCGAGCTACTCAGTGGTCTGAATTTGCTCTACACCTTCGTACAACAGAAGGATGACACCCCCTACCAGCGTCTGTTACCGCGCATCAAACGGATGCTGGATCAGTATCCAAACCTTGCCCGGCAAGCCTACTTGCAATGGATTGAAGCAGATCATGACTGGCAAGACCAACAAACCTTCAGCAAGGAACGGCTGCAGGCACTAACCCGCGCCTTCCACGACATCAATGATGTTGGCATCCAGACATTTCTGTTGCCTGTCGCTGTGGCCCTGAAGCTTGACGTCAGCCCCGATGTTGCCGATGCCAGCCAGTTGTCCCTGACATGGTTGAACGGCTTAACCCTGTGCCAATGGCCTGACAGACCTGCAGAACACCCCTGAGCGAGGGATAAAGGCGATAAAAAGCATCACGCCCCTCGTGACTTAATGGCATAATAGCGCCATATTTTATTGCTCAACCCAGGTAGCGCACCATTGCCCATGCAACCAACGCCCAGTTTTAACGATTTCCCACTCGATCACCGTTTGCTCAAAGCCCTTGAAGTCAAGCAACTGGTGACACCCACAGAGATACAGCAACAAGCGATCCCCCATGGCCTGTTGTACAAGGATCTGCTGGCGTCATCACAGACCGGATCCGGTAAAACCCTGGCGTTTTTGCTGCCCGCGGTACACCGTCTGTTGCGAACCAAAGCACTGAGCAAGAAAGATCCCCGTGCACTGATCCTGGCGCCAACCCGAGAACTGGCCAAACAGGTGTTCCTGCAACTTAAATGGCTGGTCGCCAATACGCCGATCAAGATTGGCCTTATTCTGGGCGGCGAAAATTTTAACGATCAGGTTAAATTGCTGCGTCGAAACCCGGACATTCTGGTCGGTACTGCAGGACGTGTGGCCGATCACCTGAAAGGCAAATCGCTGTTTTTAAACGGCCTTGAACTACTGATCCTGGATGAAGCAGACCGCATGCTGGATCTCGGCTTCAGTCAGGAGCTGATGCAGATCCACCAGGCAGCTGACCACCGCAAACGTCAGACCATGATGTTTTCAGCCACGTTGGACAGCGCTGCCCTGCACAACCTGACCCATACCCTGCTCAAAGCCCCCCAGCGAATCGCAGTCGGTCAGGCCAATGCTCAGCACCAGGACATTGATCAGCACTTTTATCTGGCCGACCACATTGAGCATAAGGATCAGCTGTTACTGGCATTGCTGCAACAGCAAAGCTACCAACAACTGATCGTTTTCACCGCCACCCGGTCGGACACCGAGCGTCTGGCCGCACTGCTGAAAGAACAGGGTCTGGATGCCACGGCGCTGAGCGCCGATCTGACCCAATCCCAGCGCAGCAATATCATGAATGCCTTTGGTCGAGGCCAGCACAGCATTCTGGTCACGACCGATCTGGCCTCCCGAGGGCTGGATCTGCGCAATGTATCGATGGTGATCAACTTTGACCTGCCCAAGCATGCCGATGAATACATCCATCGTATCGGGCGTACCGGCAGGGCCGGCAGCAAAGGGACCACCATCGCCTTGGTAGGCCCTAAAGACTGGCGTAGCTTCGAGCGCATCAAACCCTTGCTGGCTGAGACACCGACATTCGACAGCATTGAAGGTCTGGAAGCGACTTTTAAAGGCCTGCAGCCGCCCAAACCCAAACGCACGATGGCTAACAACAATAAGGCCAAACGCAAAGACGGCAGCGAACAGCAAGCCAAGTCCCGCCCCACCAAACGGATCAAAACCATGGGCGGACAGGATGTGGGCCACATCCCGCTCAAGCGTAAGCCCCGTAAGGTCGATGTGCCTGACGAACAGGACGACAACATCGACAGTGAAGATTAACACCTGTCAGACACAAAAAAGCCCGGCAATCGCCGGGCTTTTTGTTACTCGATCTTCAGAGACTCAGTATTCCCACCAGCCTTGCTGCCACCAGGCCAGAAATTCGTCAAAATCGATGTAGCCATCGGCGTTATCATCGATAATGGCAAAGCCTTCCTGAACATGACTGGCTTTGGTTTTCGGCGACAATACGGTTAACAGCTCGATGAACTCCTGCAAATCGATCTGGCCATTGTTGTCGCGATCAAAGAATTCAAACTCTTTGCGAATGGCATCAACCTGAGCGTCGTCCAAGGTGTTTGTCTGGGTCATAATTACTTCACATTCATTGTACAGATGGGGCCAGTGTAGCGTGACTCTGGTCGACCTGTCTATGCACTAAATGTTGGTTTTTCCCATGGCAGCGCGACGGGCCCGGCGCTCAGCGGCTTTCTGCTGACGACGTAGCTTGGTGATTTTACGCGCTTCAGTCCCCACGTGCGCTTCGTTACGTTCGCGGGCCAGATTGACCTGTTTTTCCCGCTCACGGAAACGTGCAATCTGCTCTTCGCTATGGGTACCGTAACACTTAGGACAGCTGACGCCGGACTCAAATTTATCGCTCTGCTTGTCTTCTTCGGTGATTGGCAAACGACAGGCGTAACACTGGTCGTAATGGCTCTTGTTCAGATCGTGATCGACCGCAACCCGGTTATCAAACACAAAGCAGTCACCTTCCCACAGCGACTCTTCTTTGGGCACATCAGCCAGATATTGCAAAATACCGCCTTCCAGGTGATACACCTCTTCAAAACCCTGCTCTTTCAGATACGCGGTGGATTTTTCGCAACGGATCCCACCGGTACAGAACATCGCGACCTTTTTGTTTTTGGCCGGATCCAGGGTTTCTTTCACATATTGAGGAAACTCACGAAAGGTTTCGGTCTTCGGATTGATGGCGTGTTTAAACGTGCCGATCTCGATTTCGTAATCATTACGGGTATCGATGACGGTAACGTCCGGATCGGAAATCAACGCATTCCAGTCCTGGGGTTTGACGTAGGTGCCGACCGTTTTGCGCGGGTCAATGCCATCAACGCCCATGGTGACAATCTCTTTTTTCAGTTTCACCTTGGTGCGGTAAAACGGCTGGTTGTCATCCAGGGATTCTTTGTAGGAAATCGGGTTGATGCGCGGATCACTGTTGAGGTACGCCAACAGCGCGTCGATACCTTCACGGGGACCTGAAATGGTGCCGTTGATACCTTCATGGGCCAGCAACAGTGTGCCTTTAATGTCGTTGGCTTCCATCACGTCCAGCAGGGGCTGGCGCATGTCTTGATAATTTTCGAGCGCGACGAACTTGTACATCGCACAGACGATAAACTGCTTCATAATACTACCTATTTGCTAATTGGAACGTAAAACCAAGGCAAAATTTTTGCGGCGCGGATAGTAGCAAAACAGCCGGCGAAAAGCCAGTCAGGGGCTATGCGGCAGCCATCTCGGCTTCAAGTTGCTGCAGAATATCGTGCAGCTGGGTGGCATCTTCTTCGATGGTATGGGCAGGCGCTTCACCGGCTAAACGCTGTTGGGTATACCAGTCGCAATTGACCCGCACCTCATCGCTGATGCGCTTGGCATCATTGTACAGCGATAGCGGCTCGGGGTGCATCGACAGGTACAGCCTCGCATCGGCGGCACTTTGTTGCGCCAGCTGTGCAGCGTTGGACAGATGGATGGCGGTGTCTTCGCTGGCCGATAACGGCGCCCGACGATAGGGATTTTCGGGCAGCGGCAGGGACAAGGTCTCGGGCGTCTGGGGTGTCAGTGCCGGACGCTCCATCACGTTCTGCTGTAGCATCGACAACAACAAACTGAACCGTGCTCCGTCACCGACCGAGCGGTTCAGTGTGCAGGACCATTCCAGATCCCGTTGCAGTTGTTCAAGGGTGATGTTGTCGGTCATGTGTACTACAGCAGTGGCTTACCTGCTTTTTATATCGCAGATTTGAAAAAAACCTTGAGCAGGCATTTACAGCCCCGTCGATTTTGTTAGTATACGCGCCTCTTTTGTGGAGGGGTTCCCGAGTGGCCAAAGGGATCAGACTGTAAATCTGACGGCTCCGCCTTCGCTGGTTCGAATCCAGCCCCCTCCACCACTCTTCTTACTTCAACCGAAGTCACGTTATCCAACAATCACAAAGACAACCGTATCGGGGCTCGGATGAGAACCAGCGATACGCTGTGTTCGACCCAAATGCCGGGAGCATTTGGGAACGTACGAAGTACGGCCTAAGAGGTCGCAGGCAGGACGCCTGCGATAATCCAGCCCCCTCCACCACTCTTCTTACTTCAACCGA
>NZ_JAJEWP010000001.1:683887-914334 GCF_020687825.1 Fluctibacter halophilus | reverse complement strand
GAAGTTTCTTTTTTCGCTATAAACCCAAACACCCTTGAAGGGGCCTGGTGAGAACCAGCGACGCGCTGTGTTCGACCCAAATGCCGGGAGCATTTGGGAACGTACGAAGTACGGCCTAAGAGGTCGCAGGCAGGACGCCTGCGATAATCCAGCCCCCTCCACCACTCTTCTTACTTCAACCGAAGTTTCTTTTTTCGCTATAAACCCAAACACCCTTGAAGGGGCCTGGTGAGAACCAGCGACGCGCTGTGTTCGACCCAAATGCCGGGAGCATTTGGGAACGTACGAAGTACGGCCTAAGAGGGGTGAGACTCCGGTCGCCAGCGGCGATTTGGCGTGATAGGTAATCACGCCAAAAGGAATGAACGACCGGACAGGATGTCCGGGCTGGGTGCGGTACCAGGGATGGGTTCAGTTTGCGTTTTCACCCCAATACATCGAAGAAATGTCATCTCCTGCTGAGCACTCCTGACTGATTCCAAACAACGAGGATGAATCAACAAAAGCCTACTACGTCCCAAAAGGAAATATTTGTGTCCGGGCTGGGTGCGGTACCAGGGATGGGGTCAGTTTGCGTTTTCACCCCACTACATCGAAGAAATGTCATCTCCTGCTGAGCAACTCTTACTGACACTAGACGACAAGGAAGAATCTACTCAAAGGTCAGTGGAGAATCATTAGTTAAGTATTGAGTGACAGTTGTGGCTGAATGGCACTTGCAATAATGCCTAGCTGCATACGACTTCGTTGTTTTCATTAAACGTAATTACAACTCTTTTGTGAAGTTCATTACCAGTAACGTAACCACAACTACCACGAAAAATGACTGAACTATTACGCTTAAAGTGATAGTTGTAAACACCATCGCTTTGGTCTAGAGAATAATGCAGTGTATTCTCCTCACCATTCTCTAATGCTCCAAAATCTAAATTGGAACTTGGTAAAGCAACCTCCACTTCTTCAAGTGCGACGCCTGATTTGTTTACGACAGTCACACTGGGCATAACAAAAGCACTGCCATAATAGGCAACAACCAATAGTATAAAAAGAGACAAAACAATTTTGGAGACTAGCTTCATACTGCTTCCATAGGTATTTGACGCCGCCACCGTTCGTTAGAGACAGGTGCAGAAGGCCGGATGTGTGGCCTTGCCAGGCATATTTTGTTAAGCAAACACGCCAATGATTGCACCTATTAGAGCAAGCTCGACAACACTATGCGCTGAATTTATTACTGTTAATTTTAAAGGTGTTCGTGCAAATCCATTGTAATAACCTATTGATGTGGCAGTAAACACACTTGCAATTACTGCCCCCAAAAATGCCCCGCTTAAAACACCAGACATATTTGTTGCCGACATAAGAAAAGCAATACATACAGTTTTTGTTAGCCCTGAAACTAAAGATATAGCAAAAGCTCCGCCAAGACCTTCAGTACTATCCGCTTCTTCTTTTGTGAGCCCTAAAGCATTTGCCCATGCTTCACCAAAAAGTGCCCAATGATACCAGCTAAAGCCAAGCACATAGCTCACTATCGTTGCGACTGCTACAGCCATGTAGTTAAGGTTTTGTAATCCTGAGACAATATCCATATCTTTCCTCGCCTATTTTCTGAGTAACCTAACGCTTTGAACAGCGGAAAACGCATGCGAAGCGAGTGGTTTGCAGATGTTTTACTTGTTAGCCATAAATGCTAACAACGATAGAGCCCAACGCCAACGCGCCTGATATTACTATTGCGGCAATTGATGTCCAATGGGCCCTGTTGGATGTTTGTATAGCATGCTGATATTCACAAAACTGAAGATAATTAAAATATGCTTGTGGACTTAGTTTCCATTCGTAATTTTGATTTGGATGTACATATTCATTTTGAGCTGCACTTAATACAAAGAGTTCATGTGTGATGAAGTCGAAATCACTCTGTGACATTCCAGAAACTTCACATGCTTGAACTTTGGTGAAATTTCGATTCTCAATAGTGAATTCAATTAGTTTGACGTATGAATGTTTATCCAAAAGTCCGTTCATTCCTTAATTCCTAACAGTGCACTAACGCAATTTCGCGGTATTCCCGTCTCAGAGCCACTGGGAAGTCCACAGCTTTCCATTAATTAGCCCAATATTAGCAATGGGTTAGCATGCATTTCTACTCTCGCGTTGTGATTGAGACTTTGTGGAAAGTAAGGAGAATTTCAGCGCCGTCTAAAACGGCGTGATTGAATGTCTGCTCTTTGTTTAAAAGGCGGTCTGCCAGCGTTGAACGAATCAACGTCCGCAATTCGCTTTTCGCGCTCAAATGCAGCTTCTAAGAATCGGCATCCCGATGCCTATTGCCGAAAAAACCTTAGCCCCCACCACCATATTAACGCTGGTTTTTAGCTGTAATGAATAAAACACCGGCCCATTATCGGTAATTTTATTTCGCTAAACTGTTAAAGATCCAGTAAAAAATGTCGGCATTTTTTACAATTCACACGTTCCTCTACCAGGCAATGCTCGTATGTCACTGAAATGTAAACGCTTACGTTTTAAGGCATAAATCCTGCATTTTGCCTGTTACGCAGCATTGCGGAGCAGATTAAGGTGAATACGATGTTGATGAAAAAAGTTTTTGGGGTTATCGCAACGATATGTTGTTTAACCACCTTCAGCGCAAATGCAAACATTATTGTGACCTGGGAAAACAGCGGTGGTGACCTGGTGATCCGATGGGACGGTTTTATCGATAACTGGACCCGAACCAACAACTTTGATTCCAACACCGTGATCCTGCAAAACGGCAACGGCATGCATGCTTTAGGTGGCAACGTTGACCTGATCTGGACCGGCAGCACCCACAACTGGTTCAGTGGTGGTACCAACCTGTCCGGCGGCATCCTGGCTGGCGACTCTTTCGGCACGTCAGGCAACGCCACCTGGGTTTATATGCCCGGTAACTATGCCGGTGAAGTGATTTCAGGCTCCGCAACCTTTCTGGGTGCCGGCAACTATGTGGATTTAGGTTATTTCTTTGAAGGCTCGCGAGACCTGGGTTTCGGTGACAACGACAACATCATTTTCCAGGCCTACCAGCGCACTTCGGTGCCTGAACCTGCGATGCTGGGACTGTTCAGCCTTGCGTTACTCGCACTGGGCCGCTTCAAACGACGTCAATAAAGTACGTAGAATGGATATTGCCGCGACCCGGCACAACACCGTTTCGATAAAGGCCTGCTGACCAGCAGGCCTTTTGGTATTCAGGGCACAACCCCCGACAATTTGCAGCGTCAGCAGCAAAACAACCAGCAAACCTGTCGCCAATCAACGACGAAAGTCACGCAACCGTCTCTTTTTCGGTAAGTTTTTTACTTTTTTCTGGCCTTCGTATCAGCGCTGGGCTAGGGTTTAGGGTGTAGTACACAACGAGAAAACATCATGCACTCAGCCTTCAAAGCATTCTCACGCCCTGTTACCACCCTGGCGTATTCAGCCCTTGCCACCGTTGCCCTGGTTCTGTCCGGTTGCGCCAATTATGAACGCCCTTGTGAAGAGATTCTGGAAGTTAAACGGCAGCACCAGGAGTGTGAAGATCTGCGTAAGATCATGAATAAAAAGGGCTATCCGCAACAAGCACTGACCGCACAGAAGCGTTATGAGGAGGCCTGTACTAACCTGCGTTATTATCGCGATGACTATGACACCATCTGCAAAGGTGATCAGAAGCCTATCGGTGCGGTCAAAGAAAAGGATAAAAATTAGCCAATAGCGGCAAAATCTGCTTGCCAAACTCGCATTTTCAGCATAAAAAGCGTCACCGTGATTCACCGTGTCGCTTTCATGTTTGATCAGCAACAACCACAACTCACTTCCCATGCCGATGAATCGGTGGGATTGTTCGAATCCATTGCCAACGATATCGTTGACAAAGGCTACAGCGTACAACCCTTTGCCCTGCCCGTTGATTTGGCCAACGACTTGTTTGAACAGGCCCAAAGCCTGCACGACAGTGAATTACACGTTGCCGGTATCGGTCGTGAACAACAGCACAGCCACAACCCGTTTGTGCGTCGCGATGAGATTTGCTGGATTGACGGCAATACCCCTACCGGCCAACGGTGGTTAAACTGGACCGCCGATCTACAGCAGCACCTTAACCGGCAGTTGTTCATGGGCCTGTATTCGTTTGAAAGTCACTACGCCCACTATCAGCCGGGTGCTTTCTATAAACGCCACATGGATGCCTTTCAGGGGCAAGGCAACCGGGTTTTATCCCTGGTGGTATACCTCAATCCCGAATGGCTGAGCGACGATGGTGGCGAACTGGTGTTGTATCAGGACGAGCACGATCATCAGGGTGTAAAAGTCTTGCCCGGCTTCGGTACCCTGGTGGCTTTTCTGAGCGAGCAATTTCCCCATGAAGTCCTGCCCGCCGTCCGCGACCGCTGGTCTATCGCGGGCTGGTTCCGGATCAACGGCACCCACGGTGGCCGCCTGGACCCACCCCGCTGATACCGGCTAGTCGTCCTCAATCAACGTGGTCAGATCATCAATCAGGTCGTCGATTTCACCCAATAACCGTTTACGCTGTTTGTCCGTTAACGTGTCGTGCAACTGGCTGGCCAGTTGTGCAAAACGGGCACGGTTACGGTTACTGATCGCCACATACTCGTCTGATTTTTCCTGGTCCGGATCCAACATCAATGCTTTGAGCTCAGCCACAAACGCCGGGTTGTCGTGACGTGCATCGAACAACGCCCGCGCTTTGGCCTGGATTTGACGCCGGTACTGTATCCACCCGTCAAAGCTGCTTTCAAACAACGGCGCATGTTCGGCGATAAGGACTTTTTGGCTATCGGTCAAACGGCCGATGTAACCTTTGACCTGATCCTGCAAGTCCTCAACACGCTGAGCTTGACGCTCCTGTTCAGTGCCCTCGTAGCGCTCCTGTTCGTTTTTGCGGTTCTGCTCTTCCAGCTCGTCAAACAGCTGATTGACCTGTTCATCACTCAGACGGGGGGAAAACTCGGCCAGTCCAGGCACAATACGGTCCCTAAATCGCTCCCAATGGCCACGTCCCCGGTTCATGTGCGCCAACAGTGTCTCGGCACTGATGTGGGGCTGTGACAGGTCCTCGCGTAAATCATTCAAATGGTTGCGATAAGCCCCCAACTCCTCTGCGCGGTGCCACTGTAACCAGGTGTCGAGTTGCTGGTCGAACACCTGCTTCTGATCACGCTGTAAATCGACATAGTCATCCAGATACCAGTACAACAACCAGTCAAGGTTGTTGTAAGCAAAGGTGGATGAACACCCGGCCAGTACCAGGGGTACCAGCAATACCGCTGTGCGAAGCATCTGTTTCATGGAATTTTCCGTTCTCCTGTATGGGTATACTTTGCCCTGCTACCACCCCATTGACAATCCAACGACACGATTTCTTACACTCATTTTTACGCGCCAAAAACCGTTGTCGCTGATTGTGTTTTATCACCCTGGCCTGTTACTCTGAATCTGGTTTAACGGGATGACATACCATGCGAAAAATTGCTTTGCTGACCTCAGGGGGAGACGCCCCCGGCATGAATGCCTGCATTCGGGCAGTGGTACTGACAGCACTTCACTACAATATTGAAGTGTACGGCTATCAACACGGTTACCACGGACTCATCGGACAGGAATACCGACGCCTGCGGGCCAAAGATGTACTTAACATCATTCAACGGGGCGGCACCATCCTGCGTAGCGCCCGCTGCCACGAATTTAAAACCGAGGAAGGCGCACAAACCGCCGCAAAAAACCTCAACGCATTGGGTATAGAAGCATTACTGGTTATCGGCGGAGATGGTTCATTTCGCGGCGCCCAGCACTTGTCGAATTACTGGGACGGACAAATCATCGGCCTGCCCGGTACCATCGATAATGACATCGCCGGCACGGATGCCACCATCGGCTACTACACGGCCATTGAAACGGCGATGGACTCCATCGATAAAGTCCGCGATACCGCCGATGCTTTCGAACGCATTTTTCTGGTCGAAGTGATGGGACGTCATGCCGGTTTTATCGGGCTGAATGCCGCAGTAGCGTCCGCCGCGGATCAGGTGTTGCTGCCCGAGTTATTCAAAGACAGTGAAAACACCGTGACTGATATTCTCGCCCATATCGAGGGCGTAAAGGCCCGCCGTGGTGACTCCAGCTACATCATTGTGGTGACGGAAAACCTGTGGCCAGGCGGTGTAACCGGACTGGCTGAGGAACTCAACAGTCGCTCGGGTATTGAATGTCGCCCGGTGATCCTCGGGCATGTACAGCGGGGCGGTTCTCCGGTGGCTCAGGACCGTTTACTGGCTACCCGTCTGGGTGCTCACGCGGTTGAAATTGCCCGTAGTGGCGCCACTGGGATTATGGTCGGTGAACACCATCATCAGGTGGTCACCGTACCCTTTGCACAAACCTGGGCCGAGCGAAAAGCCCTCGACCCTTACCTGATCACCATCATGGAGTCGTTGTTTGATCTGCTGCAGCGACCTTAATTGATCGCTGCGGTTTGTTCCCCTTCGTCCAGGTAGCGGACTTTCTGCCCCGGACGCAAGCGCTCCGCACCACGGATGATCACAGGTGATGCATCGTTCACTTCACCAAACACCTCGATGCGCTCACCCACCCCGATGCCGGTACGCACGGCCACCTGCTGGGCCAGATTGTCATCATCTACCTGGTAGATAAATGCCCCTGCCTTACGCAGCACTAGGGCATCACGGGGGACTGTGGTGCCCTGGTGGAAGTCACTGTGGGGCAGCGCTACCCGCACCGCACTGCCGATCGCAAAATCCCCCGGACGTAACTGTACCCGCACTTCCATCATGCGCGATTGGGCGTTACCCACCGGAACAATGGCACGCACTTTTTCGGTCAATGACTGGTGATTGTTTTTAACCAGCACTTCCATATCAGTTTTGATAAACGGGATCGCTGACAGCGGTGCACGGATACTCGCCTCAATGTTGGTGGTATCCACAATGCGCAACAGGTTCTGGCCAATACTGGTGTATTCACCCGGCGTTTGCAGACGGTCAACAACCATGGCCGTAAACGGCGCCTTCACCTGGCTTTGGGCGATGTGATAGGCGGTCAGTTCACGATCCAGACGGGCCTGCTGTAGCTCCTGGCGGGCAATTTCCAGTTCTGAAGTGATTTCATCCAATTGATCCTTGGAGGTGGCATTTTGTGCCGCCATGGTGGTAAAACGGCCCTGCTTGCGCTCCAGCAAATCGACCCGGGATTGCCACTTGGCGATATTGGCGTCGTTTTGTCCCAGTGTCAGTTGCAGGCGTTTGTCGTCCAGGCGCACCATCACATCACCAGCCTGAACCACTTCGCCAACGTCCGCCATCCAGGTGATCCGCCCGGCCACTTCCGAGGCAATGTCGGAATCGGTACGACTGACCACCGTACCCGGAACCCAGATTTGTTCAGCGATCATTTCTGAGCGCACATCGTCAATTTCTACGAGAGCCGGTGGAGGCTCTGGCGGCGCTTGTTGCGCCAGCGCGCCCATGCTAAATGAGATTGCCAGGGCCAGCGCTGTTGCTTGAGACTTAAACATCGCTTTCATGATCAAATATCCTTAATGGTTCAATGTGTTATGCGTTGTCATGCAGTTTCTGCATTTTCTGGGTTGCCAACTCGGTAGGCACACCATTGCCTGCGCGGGCGGAGCGCGTCTTGCGCAGCCCCAGCCCCTCGATTTGTAACAAGGTAGGCAACAACACCAGAGTGAAAATGGTACTGACGGTCATACCGCCAACGATCACCGCGGCCAGGCCGCGATAGATGACACTGCCAGCCCCCGGCAACAGGAGCAGTGGCAACATGCCGAAGATGGACGTCAGGGTGCTCATAAAAATGGGCCGCAGGCGCAGTAGCAGCGCCTGGTGGACCGCTTCACGACGGGACAGGCCTTCACCTTCGCCCAGGCGGGTCTGGTGGACCAGCAAAATCGCGTTATTCACCACCAAACCGAGCAAAATGATAAAACCAATCATGGTCAACAGATCCATCGGCTGGAACGTCACCAGGTTCAGCAGGCGGATGGCAATGATACCGCCGACAGTGGCCAGTGGGATCGACAGGATCACCAGCAGGCTGTCTTTGATCGAGCGGAACAGCCCTGCCATGAGCACCAGCAACAAGCCCATGGCAAACAGGAAGTTCTGGCTCATGGTGGCAATTGCGGTGTTCAGGCTATCTGCGCTGCCGCCATAATTGATGGCACCGTCCGGTGGCATTACGGCCTGAATACCCGGTTCAACCTTTTCGCGGATGATGGTCATCGCTTCTTCCAATGACATTCCTTCCGGTGGGTTCAGGTTCAGGCTCAGGGTACGGCGACGATCAACACGCTGGATTTGGCTCGGGCCGACCGCACGTTCGACGCGCACCAACTCGCCCAGTTGGACCATTTCACCGCTGGGGGTCAGGATTGGGGTGACCGCCAGTTGCTCCGGATCCTGCCAGTCCTGGGTACGGAAGATGATGTTCATCCGTTTGATGCCGTCAAAATATTCACCAACATACATGCCATCGCCCATGGCACGGATCAGGTTGGCGACCCGGGCACGGTCATAACCCACTTCCATGATGCGGGCATCATTGGGGTAGAACTGCAATTCCGGCTCTGCTTGTTCAAGGTTGGGGTTGGCACGCACGTTGGCACCGGGGAAGTTTTCACGCAGCAAATCAAGGCCTCGCTGGGCCGCTGCGGTCAGGCCTTCCTGATCTGTGGCTTGCAGGCGCAAGTCGATCGAACGGCCATTGCCGAAACCGCCAAACAGGTTGCCTTGCATGGCAAACGCCTGGGTGTCGGGCAGATCCTTGAGAATTTCATCCCGCACCAGGGTTTCCAACGCACGCACATCTTCCTGATCTTTGGCGCGGACACCAATGGTGCCGCCGTTGGGCCAGGTAATGATGTAATAGTTTTTCAACGCCGGCTCTTTTTCACCGGCCATATACGGCTTAAGACGCTCCACCACCAGTGACATAACTTCCTGTTCAATGAACTGCTCACTGGCACCGGCCGGGAAATTGAAAAACGCGTCGATGGCATCCCGCTTCACCGGCGGCAGGTAATCCAGTTTCGGCATGAGCAGATAACTGGCCGCCACAGGGATGCTCATCATCAGTGCGATAATGGCAATGCGGCGACGAGTGGTCTGACTGAGTTTCATCACCCCCGAGGCAATACGCTCCCACACCCCTTCGAGGCGATCCGCTGGCAAGCTTTTTTGCAACCAGCGACTGGCCACCACCGGCAATACCGTGACCGCAACCAGAAATGAAAAGCTCACGGCGATGGCGATGGTCAGGGCCAGATCGGCAAACAACTGCCCTTCTACATCGTTGAGGAACATGACCGGAATAAAAATCGCCACCGTGGTTGCAGTGGATGCCATCAAGGCGCCAAACACCTGCTTGGTGGCAATGTGCGCGGCCTCATGACTATCGGGTGTGTGCTTACGTTGCCGAACGATGTTTTCCAGCACCACAATGGCGGCATCCAGCACCATTCCCACCGCGAATGCCAGACCGGCCAGTGAAATCACGTTCAGCGAGCGCCCGGTAATTTGCAACACAACGAAGGTCGACAGCAGAGAAATCGGAATCGCCAGCGCCACAATCAAGGTTGCCCGGGCCTGACGCATAAACCACCACAGGATACCCACCGCCAGCAACACACCAATCATCAGGTTACTGGTCACCAGGTTGATGGCTCGATAAATAAACACCGACGCGTCAAAGGATTGCGCCATGGTGAGTTGCTCATCCGCCAGTACCGATTGGTTGAGCTCCTCTACTTTGGCTTTCACCGCTTCAAGGGTAGACAACACGTTGGCGCTGTTCTCCCGATCGATGCGAATCGAAATGGCAGGGTTTCCGTTTTGCACGCTGAAGTTGGAACCGTCGGCACGCTGAATGCGGATATCGGCGATGTCAGACAGTTTAACTGGGCTGCCATCCCGCCACTCGAGGATCATCTCGCCCATTTCCTGGGGCTCATATTTGCCTTCAAAACGCATGGTATAGCGTCGCCGCCCCACTTCGACAAAGCCACCGGATACATCGTTGGCGGAACCCAACATACGGGTAATGTTGGTCAGATCAACGCCCAGCTCTGCCGCGCGGTAAGGGTCGAACACAATTTGGAATTCTTCCGCGCCGCCCACGCCACTTTCCATTCTGACCCTTGCCACACCGGGAATTGACTCCAGTTGAGGGCGAACGGCATCTTCAAAATAGGTGACGTAGCTGTTGATTGGGTTTGGATTGCCCGGCAGTTTTTGTAAAAAGAAATAGGTCAGCGCCGGTGTGCCGCCGCCCCATCCCCCCAACATAATGTTGGGCGACAGCGCATCACGGGGTAAGGGTGGGATCCGGTTCATGCGGCTGATCACTTCGATCAGGGTCTTTTGCATGTCGGTCTCTAAGCCGAATTCCAGATTGATCCAGGCGTTACCCTGATTGGCAAAGGCCCGCATGCTTTGTAAGCCCGGCAGCCCCTGCAACACCTCTTCCTGAGGCTCAAGGATTTCCGACTCTATTTCCTGAGGCGACGCGGCACGCCAGGACGTCTGCACCGAAATGGTGGGTCGTTCGATGTCCGGGAACAATTGAACCGGCAGGTTGAATAAGCTGTATAAACCCAGAACGGCGATAATGGCGACGACAATACCGATCCCGGTGGCGTTTTTGATGGCGGTGCGAGTGATGTCCATAGCGAGCACATAGCAATAAGATTGTGTGTGGCTAACTATAGGTCGATCGGTTTTACAAAAAAGTTTAAATCCGTTAGACGCTGGTTTCTTGCGTTGAACAACCGCCCACGGACAAGCTGTAACAAAATGTAAAATTTCGCCCGATTCTGGCGCACACAGGGCATAAAAAAACCACGCTACAGGGCGTGGTTTTTCCGGGTTTGGTCGCAGCGACTCAGTGGTGGATCATTTCCTTGACCCGGTCACGGTGACTGCGGCTGACCTTCAATTCGGTGCCATTTTCCAGCACCAGGTGATACTCACCGGACACATGGCTGACCAGCTTTTTGACATAGGCAATGTTCACAATCGCGGAACGGTGCACCCGCACAAAACGGCGTGGATCGAGCTCTTCTTCGAGCTCCTTCATGGTGCGGCGCATAATGTGGGTGCTATCGCCTGCATGTACACACATGTAATCGCCGGCGGCGTCAATCCACTGAATGTCGCTGATCGGTACGCGGGTTACCTCCGTACCATCCTTAATCGCCAGCACATCCGGATAACGTTGGGTATCCAACGCCTCACCAGCAGCCAGTCGGCGCAGAATGTCTTCACAGTCATCGCCGGTAAAATCGGCCACCAGACGCGCCAGCTTGTGTTTGTGCTCACCTTCCTGGTGCATGGCAAACACTTGCTCCACCTTCTCCAGCGCTTCTTGCAGACGGGCATCATCGACCGGTTTGAGCACGTAATCCAACGCGTGGATATCAAACGCCTTGATGGCATAGGTGTCGTAGGCGGTAACAAAAATGATCAATGGAATGGGCTGTTGCAACTCGCGCAGCTTATTGATCACCTGAAAACCGTTTAACCCGGGCATCTGTATGTCCAGAAACACCAAATCCGGCTGGGATTGAACAATCTCGGTGACGGCATCCAGTCCGTTCTGGCATTCGCCAATCACGGTTACATGGTCAAACTCCGCTAGGCGTAATGCCAGGCCTTTGCGGGCCAGGGGCTCATCATCAACGATAAGCGCTTTAATGTTGGTTTGCATCTTCATTGACTTCAAATGGGATCCGAATACTGACTTTGACGCCCGTCGGTTGATTGTGGGCAATCGTGAATGAGAAATTATCGCCGTACAGTGACTGTAAACGTTCTTGAATATTTGGCAAGCCGACACCGTTGTTACGGTGCAGTTGGCCCTTTTCAATGTCGGCACCGGGGCCGTTATCCGCTACTTCGAGCAACAAATCTTTACCAAAGGATTTCGCCACAATGCTGATCTGACCGCCGGCGGCCATTTTTGAAATGGCATACTTGATGGCATTTTCAATCAGCGGTTGCAGAATGAGGCTTGGCACCAGACCCTGCTTGACCGATTCCTGCACATCCCAGGTTACCGACAGACGCTCATCAAAACGGACTTTTTCAATCTGCAGGTATAAATCCAGTGCTTGGATCTCCTGCTGCAATGGCACTTTCTTGATCGGATCCTTGTCCAGCGAGTAACGCAAAAAGTCACTCAACCGGCTTACCATGGCTTCAGCGGTTTTATTCTCTTTCATCAACACCAGCGTGGAAATGGCATTCAGGGTGTTGAACAAAAAGTGCGGATTAAGCTGGTAGCGAAGCATCTTAAGGTGTGCCTGGTGGGCCATGGTTGACGCTTTAAGCGCATTTTGCTTCTCTTTTTGCAGCATCTGGAAGTTTTTGATCCCGAAATACAAGCCGCTCCAACACACCACCATGATCAACGAGTTGATCGTGTTCTGGAAATACATGTACCACTCATCCGGGCGATAACCGTGCTTGTAAATCTCCCAGTAATTGATGTTCTTCACCACCGCCCAGGCCAATGCAGTCAGGTAGGCGCTGCCAAACACCGTCAATAACATGCGCCATACATTCTGCTGACGGGCCCAACGGAAGATGTAACGCAGAGGGATGGTCAGTAACCAACCGGAATAAGCATTCAGGACAATAACGAACAGCCAAATACTGCGCATGTCATGAAGAAAGGAACCGATGTAGTAGACGATTGCAAACCCGCCCCACCCTGCGGTATGCAGTGTCCAGAAGAGGCGTTCACGGTTTTCGTACAGTTTTTGCCACTGAATCAAAGTGAAATCTCATTTTTACCATTGTTGAATAGTATACGGGAGCGAGGCAACAGATCGTTGTCGTTGGTCTTGTGCATTTCGTCACTGGTCGCAGAACCCGGCCCAAAGGGCGGATTCTACCCAATAAGCGTGAAGATCAGTAGTGAATGTTCATGCGCTTCAACCAATGGGTCCACCACCATGCAGGGCCCACCAGTAAAAACTGCAAATCTTTGAAAAATGACGGCTTTTTACCCTCTATATGGTGACCGACAAATTGCAGGATCCACATCACCACAAACAGCCCAAGGCACACCTGCCAGACCGACAACTGCCAATATTCCAATAGCTTGATGCCCATAAAACCGGCGATGGTCATCAACGTCATCGCGGCGCCAATTGGCCCCGACAATTTAAAGTAGTACCACAGCATCGGAATGACCGCGACATGGGCCCAGGTGACAGCAAAATAGTCCAAAAAAGCAGGGGTGGGTATCGACCAGACGAGGCCGAGGGTGACGAAGAAAATCGCGGGTACCGCGATCACATGAATGAAAACATTGGTCTTGTTTTGGTGGCTTTCTCCGTACTCTTCGAGCAATGCATCGACCTGACGGACATCAACTTGTTGCATCATGTGGCGCTGAACCTGTTAACAGTTTATTTACATTCCCAGTTAACCACAGTCCGCGCCGCCATGGCAAGGTGTGCGGCGCTTTCGTTGACACAAAAACGCCGCTCAAACCATTTAGGTGGATTGCTGCGCCGCGATCCACTGGTCAATTTTGGCTTCCAGCACCGGCATCGGCAGTGAGCCGTCGATCAATATCTGGGTATGGAAGGCTTTGATGTCGAACTGTTCACCCAGCGCCTGACGGGCTTTTTCACGCAGGTGACGGATGTGACGTTCACCGGTTTTATACGCCAATGCCTGTCCCGGAATAGAGATGTAGCGCTCAACCTCGGACACAATGTCGCTCTCAGCCATGGAGCTGTTATCGCGCATGAATGCAATGGCCTTTTCACGGGACCAGCCGAACGCATGTAAGCCGGTATCAACCACCAAACGCATGGCGCGCAACTGCTCGTCCGCCAGACGTCCGTACCACATCAGCGGATCGGTAAACAATCCCAGTTCCTTGCCCAGGCTTTCCGCGTATAACGCCCATCCTTCAGCAAACACCGTGTAACCACCGAATTTCCGGAATGACGGTAGCCCTTCCACTTCCTGCTGGATTGCAATCTGGAAATGGTGACCCGGTGCTGCCTCATGAATGCTCAGCGTTTCCATCAGAAACTTGGGCTGGGCTTTCAGATCATGGGTATTGATGTAAAAAATGCCCGGGCGGGAGCCGTCAGGTGCTGGCGACTGATAGCTTGCACCGGCTGAGGATGCAGCCCGATAGGCTTCTACCGGACGCACCTCGTAGTCAGCTTTAGGGAATACCTCAAACAGTTTGCCTACCCGCGCGTTGATCTTTTCTTTCACCGCGTTGTAGCCATCAATCACCGCCTGCTCAGAATCGAAATAGTATTGGTCATCCGTACGCAGGTGTTCAAAGAAGGCCGGCAAATCACCGTCGAAACCAACGGTCTGCTTCACTTTGTTCATTTCATCCAGAATGCGCGCCACTTCTTGCTTGCCAAAGTCATGGATTTCTTCTGCTGTCAGCGGTAGCGTGGTGTTACTGGCGATTTGCATTTCATACCAGGCTTTTCCGTCCGGCAGCCCGGACAGACCCACCGTTTCTCGGGTTTTCGCCAGGTATTCATCGTTCATGAACGCATAAGTACGTTGATAGGCCGGGATGATCACCGAATTGATGGTGTCAATGTACTGTTGCTTGAGGGACGCTTTTTCTTCATCGCTGATATCCGCAAGCCCATCGATGCCCGCAACAGGTCCGTAGAAAACGCTTTGCGTGACATCATCAACCACGTGCGCCTGTAGTTGCGGCAATACTTTTTGTGCAATCGGTGTGGGCAACACGACCCCCGACTCCATGCCCTGCTTCATCGCAGCAATGGCACTGTCCATGTAGGTTGCGAAGCCTTGTGAGCGGGACATAAAGTCGCGGTAATCCTTAACGGTATTGAACGGCTGGGCACTGGATCCCGAGCCGAGCATCGCAAAGTAAGTGTGGGGTCCACCCATTTGAGAAAGGGGCATCAGATGGCCGGGAAAACGATGCCACTTGATGGCCATTTCCCGATCCCGTTTAAAAATTTTGTAGCTCAACCAGTCCTGCCCTTGCAGTTTATCAACGTCGATGGCGTCAATGCGCGCCAGGTAGCGCTTATGAAATGCCAGATCATCGGCCAAAGCCTGCTCAGAGATCGGCTCGCCAAACTGATCGTTATAATCATGAACACCAACAAAGGTTGCATACACAGGGCTACGCGCCAGACTTTCGTTGAAGTAGTCTTCTACCACCTGTTTCAACACAGACGCCGCCGATTCGGCGTATTGGGTCTGTTCATGCTCAGGGGCGGGGTGCGCATACGCAGGGTTGGCACTCGCCAATGACAGGCCAATGCTGGCGGCCAGCGCCAGGGTTTTAAAAGGGATGGTAGACTTCATAGGGTTCTCATTTTCGTTATGCAGTGAATGGGCATGCTAGCAGAAAGCCGGAGCTTGGAAAGCCACGGTAAAATTCTGTAACAACTTTGCCAGCGAGGGGATGCAGGTTGTACACTAGCGCGCAACGAATGCTGGACTGCGAAGCTACGATGAAAAAACACATTTACGTCGCCTATACCGGTGGCACCATTGGCATGCGGCCTTCCGAGCACGGATACGTGCCCGCCAAAGGATTTCTGGGTGATACATTGGCGGATATGCCTGAATTTCATCGCGATGAAATGCCCCACTTTACTTTGCACGAGTACGACAGCCTGATCGATTCATCCGACATGAGTCCTTCGGACTGGCAGCAAATCGCCGATGATATACAGACCAATTACGATGACTATGACGGTTTTATCATCCTGCACGGTACCGACACCATGGCATACACCGCTTCTGCGTTGTCGTTCATGCTCGAGAACCTGAGTAAGCCAGTGATTGTGACCGGCTCGCAAATTCCCTTGGCTGAGCTGCGTTCAGACGGTCAGGTTAATCTGCTCAATGCCCTGTATATCGCCGCCAATTTTCCGATCCCGGAAGTGTCACTGTTTTTCAACAACAAGCTATTACGCGGCAATCGCAGCCGCAAACTTGATGCGGATGGCTTCGACGCTTTTGGATCGCCCAACTGTGACCCGTTGCTGACCGCGGGTATCAACATCGAAGTCAAAGCCGGAACCGTGAAACCACACCAACGCAACGCATTGACCGTCAGCCCAGTGTCTCCCCAACCCATTGGCGTTATCACCCTGTATCCCGGCATCAGTGCCGAAGTGATTAGAAATACACTGCAACAACCGGTAAAAGCGCTGATATTGCTCAGTTATGGTGTGGGTAACGCGCCGCAAAATCCGGCCTTGCTGGCGCAACTGGAAAACGCCCGTGATAACGACATTATCGTGCTGAATTGCACCCAATGTATTCATGGCAAAGTCAACATGGCGGGCTATGCCAATGGCCATGTATTGCGCGAAGTGGGCGTGGTATCAGGCATGGACATGACCCCCGAGGCGGCGCTGGCAAAGTTACACTACCTATTGAGTAAATCCCTCAGCGTTGAACAAATCAAACAGCAGCTACAACAAAACCTGTGTGGTGAGCTGACGCCCTGAGCCTACTGGGTTTTTAGTTTGGCCAGTTGTGCTTCAAGGCGCTGCGTACTGGCCAATATCGCTTGGGCGCTGGCCAGTGAAGAAGATGACAGTTGGGTGATCTCCGCCGTCGCGTCGCTGATGTTGACCATGTTCTGATTAAGATCTTCACTGACGGTGCTTTGCTCTTCGGCTGCCGCGGCCATTTGCGTGACCCGATCACTGATCTGGCTGATATCCCCAACGATCGAGCGCATCCGCGCCAATGACTCCGCCGATCGTTCGGTGGCCGATGACGCTCTACCCGTACCTTGGTCAATCACACTGACCGTGTGGGTCACTTCCCGCTGCAGATCATCAATTACCCGACCAATTTCACCCACAGATTCGGCGGTGCGGGATGCCAGTGTTCTGACCTCATCAGCCACCACAGAGAAGCCCCGACCGTGCTCCCCTGCCCTGGCCGCCTCAATGGCTGCATTAAGCGCAAGCAAATTCGTTTGATCAGCAATCTCACCAATCACATCCAGGATTTTGCGGATATTATCGGAGCGCTGGGATACCGCCGATACTGCAGACGACGCTTTACCCATTTCATCCGACATCGCGTTCACTTCAGACACCGAGTTACTCAGTAACTTCTCGGTAGCTTCCACTTCCTGGCTGGCGGCCATCGCGCTGCTGGCCGCTTCTGCGGCATTTTGAGCGACATCACGGGCTGTTTGTGACATCTCGGTAATTGCAGTGACCACACTGTCGACTTCGTCGTTCTGGCGAGAAATCTGAGTATTGGTTTTGTTGGCAAATGACTGTGTCTGGCCTGCACTGTCTGACACCTCACGGCTCGCTTGTTTAGCCTGCTCCAGCAACTCCCTGACTTTTGCCTGGAAACCATTAAAGCTATCTGCTAACTGGATTAGCTCTGCATGGCTGGTGACCGTCAGTTTTTGGGTCAGGTCGCCGCCCTGTCCCGCCAGACTGGCCATCCGCTGTGCGACCAGCGATACCGGCCTGACCACCGAGCGACTGAACAGTGCAACCAACAATAACGCGCCGCCAATCAGTACTAAAGCGACCATCAACAACTTAAGCATCAAGGCTGCCACTTCATCATCAACGGCCATAGCAACCCGTTGTACCGGCGCCATCGCCACGTCATAATCCACCCCCAAAATGATGGTCCATTGGGTGTTTGCGCTGGGAATATTAATGGGGGCGGCAACATACAGGTTGTCTCCAATCCGCACACTGTCCTGGGAAGTCGCCAATGCCATCAGCTGAGCGGCTTGCTTTTCGCCTTTCAGCGACGCAAACGGTTTTGCCAGGCTCTCTTCGGCGCCGGTGGCAGCCGCCAGGAAGCCATCCTGGCTGACCACATAGACTTCTGACTTGCCGCCATACAGGGTACTTTGCAGCGACAGTGCCCGTTGCTGAATGATGGGCAGGTTCATGTCTAACCCGACCACGCCGCGAAAACGCCCGTTGGCCATCACCGGTACAATCAGGCTGGTCATCAGCTCTTCGTAACCCTCTCTGATCTCGTACTGATAGGGATTCACGACACAGGCTTTACCACTGTCTTTGGCACACAGAAACCACTCGGCGGCACGAAAGCCGTATTCATCCACCGTGTCGTCGTATTTTTCATCAGCATCATCGACGATTTCCTGCACCAGGGTACCGTCTGGCTCGCGCACGAAGTAGATTTCCAGACTACCAACACCGGGTACGGAATGCACGGTACCGGACACATACTGGCTGTCAGGATCATGAAACTGATTGGCTTCAAACTGGGCAT
This sequence comes from Fluctibacter halophilus, assembly GCF_020687825.1. Classification (GTDB taxonomy): domain Bacteria; phylum Pseudomonadota; class Gammaproteobacteria; order Enterobacterales; family Alteromonadaceae; genus Fluctibacter; species Fluctibacter halophilus. Next base: position 895,975 of record NZ_JAJEWP010000001.1, on the reverse strand, counting down.
ACAATGCTGAGGATTTACTTACTGCAAGGGTGTCTTTGACCAACAAATTCACCTGCTCGCGCGACAATACCTGTCGGTCGTTACGTTCAATGGTGCCACTCAACTGACTGGCCACCGTGCGAGGAAACTGGAACATACGCTCAATCAGTGTCGCCACTTGTTCACCACTCTGACCGGCCTGGGCTTTCAAACTGGATTCAATCTGCACCAGAGTGGTCTGCTCTACTTCCGCCACAATGTCTTTCTGACTGCCCCCCAGTGACAGTTGTGTGACCAACAGAAAGATAAGGGTTACCGCTGCCATCAAGGCGCCGACAATGACGACGAGCTTTATTGATAAACGTAGTTTTGCGAAATCCACAATGCATTCCTCAAGACGAGCCCACAATAACCAAGTCGCTGATCCGCCTTGATATTTATGAACGTTTTTTATTGTTCATCAAAAACAATAGTTCAAGATCTGTTCACAGGTGAATGAAAATAACGATTAGGGTGTCTCCATCTTTCAGGCCTGGTTTGCACCTACACCAATGAGATTGTGTTTTTAGCCACTCTCAAATAGGCTAACCTTTAATCAACACTCTTTATTGGCAGGAACCGTGCGAAGCGATCTGGAAAACGTGTTGTTAAACGTGTCAATGCACCCCGATATCGACAGCGGAGACATGGTTGCCGCCAATACAGTGATACTGAACGCCGTGATCGAAGGCTTATCATTGCAGCGGGTGGGGATTTGGCTGTGGGAAGGCAAGCGACAAGGTATCGTGTGCCAGCAATTGATTGACACTTACCACGCGACCAGCAGTGAAAACCTGCGTTTAGAGCGCGCAGACTTTCCCGACTATTTCACCGCCCTGGATACCCAACGCAGTATTCTGGCGGATGATGCACATCAACACCCGGCAACCCGTGCGTTTAGTGAAAACTACCTGACACCGCTGAACATAGCGGCAATGCTGGATGTGCCCATTCGCCATCACGGCGATATGATCGGGATCATCTGTTGTGAGCACATTGGCTGTGCACGCCAGTGGCAAACGGATGAGGCCACTTTTGTCGCCGCCCTGGCAGACCTCTATGGCCGGGCCTTGACGGCCTGTGAGCGGGAACAATACCAGCGTCAACTGGAAACCCTCAATCAGCAGCTAGAAGAGCGGATCCAGGAGCGTACACAGGCACTGCAAGACAACCTCAATTACCTCAAAGAAACACAGAAAAAACTGATTGAATCGGAAAAGCTGGCGGCATTGGGCTCATTGGTTGCAGGGGTGGCCCACGAAGTCAATACGCCATTGGGTGTGGCAATCACCGCCAGTACCACCGCATCAGAAGTACTGAAACAATTGTCTAAACAGCTCGACACACAGACCCTCACCCGCCGCAATATGGAAAACCAGCTTGCCCAGCTCAATGAGACTCAGGATGTGTTACAACGCAACCTGTCCCGTGCAGCTGAACTGATCAGTCACTTCAAAAACACCGCAGTCGATCAGAATCGCTTCGACGTGATGGAGATTGAGCTAGTCGGCTACGTCAACAGCACACTACAGAGCTTGCGACCGGTGACCAAAAAACAACAGGTCACCTTTGATGTGCAGGGTTCAGCCCCCATTGCCATGCGCACATTACCCGGTGCTCTGGCGCAAATCTTCACCAACCTGGTGATCAATGCCAGCAAACATGCGTTCAATCCGCCGGTTGAAGCACCGGTGATTACCATCACACTGTCTCAACAGGGCGAACAGGTCATGATCACCTTTGCGGACAACGGCAATGGTATGGCGCCGGAGGTGTTAAAGCATGCGCTGGAGCCGTTTTTCACCACACAGCGCCACTCCGGAGGTACCGGACTGGGGTTATCCATTGTGCATAATCTGGTCACCCAGACGTTGGAGGGCAGTATCAGTCTGACGTCAGAACAAGGCCAAGGGACCCGCTTTGACATTCGCCTGCCCAGAGTGTTGGTACCGAAAGAGCGACGGGCTGTCGAGGTACCCCAGATGGCTCACAGATCATCGTGACCAAAACGGGCAATGTCTTCGTTGTCACTGAACTGGGCTTTGAGCTGCTGTTTGCTCTTGTGCACAATATCGCCGCTCTCACCGACCGACATGTGTTCCCGGGACTTCAGCACTTTGGCCTGATACAACATCACCGTTTGTAAGGTCGATGCTTTCTGATCGTCGGTTAACGGTGTACCGTCAGCCCACTTCCCCGTCTCAACCGCGCTGAGCAAGCGTTGGTATGTTTCCGGCGTAATGTGGCTGACCAATGCATCAATGTTCATGTCAGTCCGCCCGTTTAGCAAACACTAACCGCACACGGTTAACCACGTACCAACAAAACCCCACCACTGAGCAGGCAATCGCCGCGGTGTGCTGTACATCGCCCGGGCGTGTGCCGCCCCAGTACATAAAGCCGAAACCGGCCACAAACAGCAGCATGGCGACCAGAGACTGGTTCTGAATGCTGTGTACCTTCTGAAACTTCTGCAAACTTTGTTTGCGCGCGATATCTTCGCTGGAAGCCTCACCGACTGCGAAACCACAATGTTGACAGCTAGGTGCTTTGTCGGAAATTTTTTTGCTACAGGCTGGACAATCAATCAGGGCCATACTTCACTCCCTCGCTTTGGTGGATATCATGGGCGGACTATACCGTAAAATGCCACCCGGTTCACACTACGCCCTATCAAGGGCACAAAAAACGCGGCCAGTGCCGCGTTTTTACATCTGACAGGCTGTTTTACTCTTTGGGGTGCTGCTTATGGAAGTCTTCCCAATAGGTCGCAACGGATGCTTTCATTTCTTTGCGCAGCATCATGATGCCAAACAGGTTGGGCAGGGTCATCACCACAATGGCCACACTGGCCAGCGCCCACACCAATTCAGTATCAGAGAAGCTGGCCCAGACAAAACCGGCAACATAGATAACCCGATACGGCATCACCGAGCGTGGACCCAACAGATAAGTCATTGCACGGTCACCGTAGTAAGACCAGGCAATCGCCGTTGAAAACGCGAACAACAACAAACCTATCGACACAATATACTGACCGAAGTCGCCGAAAAATCCGCGCGTAAATGCAATGGTGGTCAATGCAGCCGAGTGCACCAGCGACTTACCGGACAAAACGATGTTGTCTTTTTCCAGGTTACCCTGGGTGATCTTAAGTGTACCTGTATAGGGATCTTCCTCAGTGGCCACACTGAAGCGCACGTCTTCAGCAATAGAGCGGGCATGAATTATGGTGAAACCGTCACTTACCGCCTTGCCATTGACCACTTCAATGGTACCGTTGAACGGTTCTACTGAATGTCCATCGACTTCATTGAGGAATTCAAACAGGGCGTGGCGATCAGCATCGACATCCTGCTGGTATTCACCGGCCACGATGGTCAGGCTGGCGCGTTCGAAGGTATTTTGGTGCTTTTCCTGCCATACGCCAGATGACAAAATCACCAGGCCTGTCAGGGTACAAATCATAATCGTGTCGATGAACGGTTCCAGGATCGACACCATCCCTTCGGACACTGGCTCATCCGCCTTGGCGGCAGCGTGAGCAATCGGCGCGGAACCCTGACCGGCTTCGTTAGAGAACAAGCCACGGTTGACCCCACGGTTGAACGCGTAAGCGATGGTAGCGCCAAGGAAACCGCCGGCCGCTGACGACCCGGTAAAGATATCACCAACAATGGAGGCAAACGCAGGACCGATGTTTTCCAGATTGGCGAAGATCACCGCAAAGGCACCAATCACATACAACACCGCCATAAAGGGAACGATTTTGGACGTGACTGCGGCAATTCGCTGGATACCACCGAGGATAACCAGGGCCAGAAAGATACCCAACACACTGCCGACAATCCACGGCTCAAAACCAAACGTGGCTTCGATACTGCTGGCGATGCCGTTACTTTGTGGCAGGTTTCCGGTTCCGAATGAACTGATCACTGTCGCAATGGCGAACGCCACAGCCAACCACTTCATGTTCAAGCGACGATCCATGTAATACATCGGACCGCCAGCCATCGTGCCGTCTTCGGTTTGCACACGGTATTTGTGCGACAAGGTCACTTCAACAAATTTGGTGGTCATGCCCAAAAAGGCCGTTGCCCACATCCAGAACAGTGCGGCAGGCCCACCGAGGTAAATGGCAAACGCCACCCCGGATATATTTCCCGTACCGACCGTGCCGGACAAGGCCGTTGCCAGTGCCCTGAAGTGGGTAGTATCACCCGGCGCACCTTTGCGATCGTATTTACCGGTCACCACTTTCCAGGCGTGTTTGAAATAGCGAACCTGTGGAAACTTCAGATAGATTGTGAAAAACAGACCCACGCCCAGCAGCACATACGGAAACCAGAAGGCTCCGCCCAAATGGCCGTCAAGCATGTTCAGAAAGCTGTGTAACGATTCCAAGGTTATTCCCCTTATTGTTGTTTTTTTATTCCCAGCGAACGATTAGCGCAATGTTTCAACCACCGCCATAGTAGCAACCAATACGTCTTCACCCAACTGCTTACAGCGTGCCGGCGACCAACCGAATAGCGGGTCAGGCAGCAATGCATTGTCTTTAAACGGCATTTCCAGGGTATAGGCTAAACAATCGTACAATTGCCCCACCGCATTGGAGGCAACGGTCATGTTCGCCTCACCTGGCTTGTCTTTGGGATAGCCGTGTTCATCCTGAAATTCTGGCGTGGTGTTGATCAAGGCTTGTTTGAAACGCTCTTCCAACGACTGGATGCGCGCAGAATAGCCCGGATTACCCTCTGAACCCGCAACAAAGTTGTACGGCAAGGCTTCATCACCGTGCACGTCAAGGTACATATCAACGCCGGTTTTGGCCATTTTTTCCATCACCAGGAACACCTCGGGGCTGTTTTCCATGCTCGGTGTTGCCCATTCCCGATTGAGGTTGACCCCTGCCGCGTTGGTACGCAAATGACCACGCACGCTGCCATCCGGGTTCATGTTCGGTACGATATAAAACACGGCTTTTTCCAGCAATCGACGCGCGACACCGTCGTCCTGATCGAGCAGACGATTGATCAGCCCTTCGACCAACCATTCAGCCATGGTTTCACCGGGGTGCTGACGAGCAGTGATCCAAATGGCCTTTTTGCCGGCTTCGGGTTGTCCAATCACCAACAGTGACATATCGCGACCGTCAAGGGTTTCACCCAGGTGTTCAAGGTGACTCAGCCCCTCAACCTGAGCACTGGCCAGCAGGTCCAGATGACGTTCATAACTGTATGGCGCAAAATAGGCGTAATAGACCTGGCCGTGTTCTGGCGTATGCTCAATGGTCAGACTGCTGCCATCAAATGAGGTATCAACACGGAACCAGGTGTCCCGGTCATAGGACGCAACGGCCTGATAATCGGCCCAGCCATCCGGGTAGGCAGAGGTTTTCAGATCACCAATGGTCAGGGTATGCGCCACAAAAGGCATGGTGTCCAGACGGAAATGAAACCACTGATAAAAGTCGCTTTGATTGTCTTTTCGAATACGTAGCTGAATATCGTCGGCGGCATCCGCCTTGATGACGTCGATATTGCCGCTGTCAAAGTTACTGCTAATTCTCATTATTGTTCCCTGCCCCTTTTGGGGGTTGAATTTGACCGCGCTAATCTAACACATTCCGCATAGCAAGTTTTAGTCCCGCGACAAATAATTTCGTAACTGCATGCCCCACCCCGTGCTGTATCCCATGGTACCGGCAACCACTTTGCCTTGCCCATCGATGATGTAATAAGTGGGATAGCCTTTGACCGCAAATTGCTGCCTTAACGCGGTATCACCAAGCAACACCGGCACCTGTACCTCATGACGACGCACAAACCGTTGCACTTCATCGATGGCCTGGAAATCCAACGCCACCGCCACCACGCGAATATCTTCGTCGGTCATTGACTCCAGACTACCGATACTGACCGCACACACCTGACACCAGGGTGCAAAAAAGTACACCAGCGTTCGCTGTCCTGATTGATGCAGCGGCATTAACGCCCCCTGTAACGATGGCAGTACGCGATGGGGTACCGTCACTGTACCGTCGTCCGGCAATAAATCCCGCCCTTGCCAGGCCATGATCGCGAACAGCAATGCGCTCCACAACAGGCCCTCTCGCAACCATTTCAGGCGTTGCCAGCGGGTTTTGGGCACAACAGTTTCAGAATTTTCAGACATAATAAAAAGCCCGCGTCAGCGGGCTTAAGTAACGAAGACTGGGCTTATTTTGCCGGAATGGTGGGATAGGTCAATCCCGCCATAGCCTGCACACAGCGCATTACCTGACAGCTGTAGCCGAATTCGTTGTCATACCAGACGTACAAAGTGACCCGATTGTCAGCCACAATCGTCGCCTGTGAATCAATCACCGACGTTGCACGGGTACCTACGAGGTCGGTAGATACAATTTCGGTTGAGGCAGTGAACTCGATTTGGTGCTGCAGACCTGAGAACAGCGACACATCACGCAAAAAGGCGTTCAATGATTCACGATCCGTCGATTTCGCCAGGTTCAGGTTCAAAATCGCCATGGACACGTTCGGTGTGGGCACCCGAATCGCGTTACCGGTCAGCTTACCCGCCAGTTTGGGATAGGCTTTGGCCACGGCTTTGGCAGCACCGGTTTCTGTGATCACCATGTTCAGTGACGCACTGCGTCCACGGCGTTCGGCTTTGTGGAAGTTGTCGATCAGGTTCTGGTCGTTGGTAAACGAGTGAACCGTTTCAACATGGCCGTTCTCAATACCAAACTCTTCATCCAACACTTTCAGTACCGGAGTAATGGCGTTGGTAGTACAGCTGGCGGCGGATAAAATCGTGTCTTCTGGCAGGATGTCAGCATCGTTAACACCGAATACGATGTTTTTCACATCACCTTTGCCGGGCGCGGTCAGGATCGCTTTCTTAGCGCCCTTTGATTTAAGGTGCAGACCCAGGCCATCGCGGTCACGCCACATACCGGTGTTATCAATCACGATAGCATCGTTGATACCGTACTGGGTGTAATCGACTTCCTCAGGACCGTTGGCGTAGATCACCTGGATGTAAGCGCCATTGGCTTTGATGGCATTGCGTTCATGATCAACGGTGATGCTGCCGTTAAACGGCCCATGCACAGAGTCACGACGCAGCAGGCTGGCCCGTTTTTCCAGATCACCCTCTTTACCGCCACGCACAACGATGGCTTTAAGGCGCAATTTGTTGCTTTTACCCTGACGCTCAATCAGCAGACGGGCCAACAAACGACCGATACGGCCAAAACCGTACAACACCACGTCTTGCGGGGCATGGTTGTCGGCACTGCCAACGATCTCGCCCAGCGCTTCGCGCAGGTAGGTGTCGATGTCCATGTTCTCGGACTTGCCTTCGTAGTGATAGCTGTAGGCCAACTTACCCAGATCAATCTGGGCTGGCGCCAGTTTCATACCGGCCAGTGTTTCCAACAGCGGGAAGCTCTCGCGCAAACGCAGTTTGTTACCGGTGTACAAGCGAACAGTACGGTGTGCCTTGATGATCTCAATCGTGCTGGCACCCAGCAATGGACGACCGAAGACAGACACTTCGACCGCTTGATCACGGTACAGTTTACCCAGAAGCGGTTGCATCAGTTCGGCAAATTCCTGGCGTTCTTGCCAGCTGGCTTGCAATTCCTGCTCGTATTGTTGGTTCATGATGATTGGCCCTTACGACAAAATAATGTGGCGAAAGTATGGTTACCCGGCACAACAGTACCGAAAACGCGCGCCATTCTAATGAAAGGTTGTTAATTGGCCAAATTGTCGAAAAGTTTCACCCCGACAGAGCAAGAACCACCTTGGTTCATTTTTGAAAGTAATTTTCCATCAAATTGGTCCATCACCCGACAAATTGGCCCAAAGCAGCCATTTTACAGGGGTCTAAACGCAAAAATCTGTAACTTCATTTCAAACAAAAAAAGCAAAAAAAGTCATTTTTTAGCTGTAAAGCCTACAAAACAGACCTAGGGCGTATTTTCAAAGGTCAACGACACGGAATTCACACAGAATCGCTGCCCTGTGGGTGCAGGACCGTCCTCGAACACATGCCCCAGATGCGCATCACAGTGTTTACACAGGATTTCCGTGCGTTCCATGCCATGACTGTTATCCGGTTGAAACACCACATTATTGGCAGCCGCCTGGGCAAAGAAAGACGGCCAGCCACACCCGGCATCAAACTTGGTGTCGCTGTCAAACAAGTGTGCACCACAGCATTTGCAACAATAGCGCCCTTTGCTTGTGGTGTGCAGGAGTTCACCGCTACCGGGGTATTCCGTGCCCTTCTGGCGGCAGACGCGAAATTCCTCATCACTGAGCCGTTCCCGCCATTGTTGTTCCGTCAGTTTCATCATTCGCTCAACCTGTTCCACGTGATGGGTTGAGTCTGGCAGAAGCGCATTAAAAAAGCGACCCGGGGGCCGCTTTAAAAAGGTGGTAACGTGCAATGATCAGCGTTTGATTTTCACTTCCGGTCGTCCTGGCTGACTCCACTCAGTATGGAATTTTTTGCCCGCCGGCTGATCGACCCGCTCGTAGGTGTGGGCACCGAAATAATCCCGTTGTCCTTGCAGCAAGCTGGCCGGTAACACGTCGGCCCGGTAAGAATCATAGTAATTCAGTGCCGACGACATGGCGGCACAGGGGATACCCAGCATGGTTGCGCGGGCAATTGCCTGACGCCAATGTTGTTGCAATTGTGCGATTTGCCGGGCAAAGAATGGGTCTAACAGCAGGTTTTCGAGTTTGTCATCGTTCTCGTAAGCCTGGGTAATGCTTTGCAGGAAGACCGCGCGGATAATACAACCTGCGCGCCAGATTTTGGCAATTTCTGCAAAATCCAGTGACCAGCCCTGCTCTTTCGATGCCATCGCCATCAACTGGAAGCCTTGTGCATAGGCGCAGATCTTGGAGCAGTACAGGGCATCTTCCAACTGGTTGATGGCATCCTCTCGCTCACTGTCGCTGACCGCCTGCTTGGCCGGACCGGTCAACAGGGTTGCTGCTTTGACCCGTTCGGATTTGAGGCTTGAGATACTGCGGGCAAACACCGCCTGGGCGATGGTTTGCGCCGGACTACCCACCTGCAGTGCACTGACTGCAGTCCACAACCCGGTGCCCTTCTGACCCGCCTTATCGAGGATCACATCCACCAGCGGCTTGCCGGTCTGCGCATCGGTCTGCTCCAGCACTTCGGCACTGATCTCCATCAGGTAGCTGTTGAGCTTGCCATCGTTCCAGCGACGAAAGGTCGCCGCAATGTCAGCCGGGCTCATGGCCAAGCCGTCACGCATGATTTGATAAGCTTCACAGATCAACTGCATGTCGGCATATTCAATGCCGTTGTGCACCATCTTGACGTAGTGCCCCGAGCCCACCGGACCGATGTAAGTGGCACAAGGCTCCCCTTCAGTGACCGGTTTGCCGGGCACATGGGATTCGATGGGCAATCCGGTTTGCGGATCGACCTTGGCCGCAATGGCCTGCATGACAGGCTCAATACGCGTCCAGGCATACGGGTCGCCGGAAGGCATCAGCGACGGCCCGAAACGGGCGCCAACTTCGCCACCGGACACCGCGGTGGAGAAGAAGATGAACTTGCCTTTATAGTTTGCTTCCCGCTCAACCGAGTCAGTCCACAAGCTGTTACCGGTATCCACCACAATGTCATCGGCATTGATGCCTGCATCGATCAACAGGTGACACACATGGTCGACCGGTTCACCCGCAGGAACAGATAAAATGATCAGATGAGGGGCTTTAAGCTTGGACAACAGTTCGGTGTAAGAACGACACGGCACGACGCGAGGTGTGCCCTGACCGTGCTCTTCCCGATCCTGGGCGATGATGGCATCAATCTTGTCTTTGTCGAGGTCGAAACACGCTATCCTGTATCCATTGTCTGCCAGATTGAGGACCAGGTTCTTGCCCATCACCCCCAAACCAATGAAACCAATGTCGCACAATGCTTCGTTGCTCGTCATTTGCCATCTCGCTGTCTGCAATTGAAAGTCGGGCGCGATTATACACGCTCAGTGACGATTAACCAGTCACCCGACGAAAAACACTCACACTCCGGTACGCCTGCAGGAAAACCTCACTGACTTTGATTGACGGTTGCAGTGAAACCTTGGCGTAGCGGGTATCCAGATACAGTTCCCACCCATCCGGCGTGTCCTGCGGCAAGTGAAAACGTACGTCCTGATCAAAGGCATTAAAGATGATAAACCAGTGCTCATCGGCAGCGTCTGCAGTGCCAAGGATTTCCACCGCAAAGGCCTGATTATCGGGGTCCTGCCAGTCTTCCCGCCCCTTGGTAGCGCCGTCAGGCCGATACCAACGAATATGTGCAACGTTGCAATCATGGGTGTAGCAATCATCTGCCAACGACATGTGGTGCAACAACTTGCTGGCGCGCCGCAAACCGATCACTTGCTGACAGAAGGTCAGGAAATCCGATTGACGCTCGTTTAACGTCCAGTTTAGCCAACTGATCTCATTGTCCTGACAATAGGCGTTGTTGTTGCCCTGCTGGCTGCGACTCAGCTCATCCCCCCCCAGTACATGGGGGATCCCCTGCGACAACATCAGGGTAACAAACAGATTACGCTTTTGCTTTTCACGCAACACCAGCGTGCCATGATGCTGGGTAGGGCCCTCTTCTCCGTAATTGTCCGACACGTTGTGACTATGACCGTCGCGATTCTGCTCCAAATTGGCCTCATTGTGACGCTCCCGGTAACTGACCAGATCCTGCAAGGTAAAGCCATCGTGATAAGTCACGTTGTTGACGGAACTGTGAATACTGCGGTTGCCTTTTGGAAAAATGTCCCGTGAACCCAGCAGTCGGGTGGCAAAATCCCCCACCAGACCTTTATCTCCGCGCCAGAAACCGCGCACCGTATCCCGGTATTTGTCGTTACATTCGACCCAATTGGACGGAAATTGCCCCAACCGGTAACCGCCATGTCCAATGTCCCAGGGCTCTGCGATCAGTTTAACCCGCTGTAACACCGGGTCTTGTCTGAGGGTACGGAAAAAACCGGCCATGTTGGAAAATTCATACGGATCCCGTCCGAGACTGGCGGCCAAATCAAAACGAAAGCCATCGACGCCCATGTCCGTCACCCAGTATCTCAGGGCATCCATCACCAGCTTTAGCACGTAGGGTGCAGCGGTGTTTACACTGTTGCCGCAGCCAGAGTTATTCAGGTAATTGTGGAAGTTGACCACCCCGTATTCGCTGCGCTCAAACAGATAAAATGACGTGTTGTCGAAGCCTTTGAACGACAACATCGGTCCGTCCCGACCTCCTTCGGCGGTATGATTGAATACCACATCCAGAATCACCTCCAGGCCCGCGCCATGCAGTACATCAACCATCTGGCGGAATTCGGCGACCGGATCATCAATCGCATAACGGGGATCTGGACTGAAAAAGTTCACCGGGTTGTAGCCCCAGTAGTTGGTCAGGCCTTTTTCGGTAATGTAAGGTTCGGGCATAAACGCCATCACAGGCATCAACTGAATGCTGGTGATACCCAGTGACGCCAGGTGGGCGATAACCGACGCATGACAAACGCCGAGGTATTTGCCCCGCAAAGGCTCTGGAATATCCGGGTGTAGCGCAGTAAGTCCTTTGACATGGGCTTCATACAACACCGTATCGGCCAGTTCAATCTCGGGTTTGGGGTGTTGAAAAAACGCCGGTTCAACAGGCAGGATGCGCGCCTTTGCCATCATGAACTGACTGTCACCCTGGTATTGACGCCGGCTCCACACCTGGGGGCGGTTGAGGCATTTGGCGTACGGATCGATAAGCAGCTTTTCGGGATCAAATATCAAGCCCATTTCAGCGAGCTGTTTACCAAAGGTTCGGTAGCCGTACAACTGACCGGCTTGAATCCCTTCCACATGGGCATGCCAGATTTTGCCGGTCTTGGCGATCAGCGATACCCGATGTAAGTGTTCTTCGGTATCAGCATGAAAAATGTCAAGCACCACATCATCGGCATCCGGACAATGGACCGCAAAATTACACCCGGTAGCAGTCAGCGTTGCCCCCATCGGATGGGGACGACCCGCGGTGACGGTTAAGCCGGTCTGATTCACTCAGCGCCCTCATACACCAGTAATAATGTCGCCAGCGGCGGTAAATCAAACACGATAGAATGCTCGCGGTGATTCCAGCCCTGCGGTTGACTGACACATTCGCTGACCACCGGGTAACCACTGCCCCAGTATTTTTTATCATCGGTGTTTAACAGCAAGCGATAACGTCCGGGCAAATTCACGCCCATGCGGAAACCATCTCGGGGCACAGGGGTAAAATTACAGATACCATAGACCATCTGCTCACCCTGCTGGCTTTTGCGCAGCATCGACACAATACTCTGTTCGGCATTGCCATGATCAACCCACTCAAACCCGTGAATGTCATGATCCAGTTGGTGCAGAGCCGGGTATTGGCGATACAGGTGATTTAAATCACGGTACAGGTGCTGAATACCGGCGTGTTTTTCAAACGTCAGCAAATGCCAGTTCACCGAACTGTCATGGTTCCACTCGTTGGCCTGGCCGATTTCGTTGCCCATAAAGTTCAGCTTCTTGCCGGGATGAAGGTACATAAAACCCGCGTAAGCCCTTAGGTTAGCGGCCTGTTGCCACTCATCACCGGGCATTTTTCTGAGCAATGACCCCTTACCATGTACCACTTCATCGTGGGAAATCGGCAACACAAAGTTCTCGTCAAAGGCATATACCATGGAAAAGGTCATTTCACCGTGGTGATAGCGCCGATAAGACGGATCCTTAGAGATGTAATGCAGAGAATCGTGCATCCAACCCATGTTCCACTTAAAGCCAAAGCCCAGACCACCTTCAAACACCGGCCGGGAAACCTTGGGAAATGAGGTAGACTCTTCGGCAATGGTCATGGCCAGCGGAAACTTGCTATACACTTCCTGATTCATCCACTGCAGCAGGCTGATGGCTTCGTAATTTTCGTTGCCACCATCGACGTTCGGGATCCATTCGCCGTCCTTACGTGAATAGTCCAGATATAGCATCGATGCTACGGCGTCGACCCGCAAGCCATCGATGTGGAATTTTTCCAGCCAAAACAGGGCATTGGCGACCAGAAACTGACGCACGGTGTCCTTGCCAAAATCGTAAATACAAGAATTCCAGTCCGGGTGCCAGCCCTTGCGCGGATCGGCATATTCATACACATGGGTGCCATCAAACCGTGCAAGTCCATGCCCATCTTCCGGAAAATGCGCAGGAACCCAATCAATGATCACGCCAATCCCCTGTTGATGGCACTGGTCAACGAAGTATTTGAAATCATCCGGGTCGCCGAAGCGACTGGTGGGTGAAAACAGCCCGACCGGTTGATAGCCCCAGGAGCCGTCGAACGGAAACTCCGACACCGGCAACACTTCAATGTGGGTGTAGCCCATGTCAACCACATACTCCACCAACTCTTTGGCCAAAGTACGGTAACTAAGGTACTGAGTAGGATCATCACCCGGACGTTTCCACGATCCAAGGTGAACTTCATAAATGCTCATGGGTTGATGGTATTTATCGTCCCGCTGACGGGTCATCCACGCCGTGTCCTGCCACTCATACTGTTCATGGTCAAACACCACTGAGGTGTGTGACGGGTATTGTTCAGCGTAAAAACCGACCGGGTCGGCCTTGTGGGGAAGTTGATTGCCGTCTGCGTCTTTGATCTGGTACTTGTACTTCATGCCGGCATGAATATCCGGCACCACCAGCACCCAGTAACCAAGATCGGTTTTCTGCATCGGATGGCTGCTACCATCCCAGTAATTAAAGTCTCCCAACAGCGACACGGCACTGGCATTCGGTGCATAAACGGCAAAACGGGTGGCTTGTAGCGGCGCACTGAGGCCAACATCCAGTTCCACCAACTGCGCACCCAGTTGTCGATAGACATTTTCCGGTGCGTGATCGACAAAATGCACGGCGTGATAGGCCTGTTGTTGGAACTGGTAAGGGTCGATCAGCTCGTATTCGTTTTCTTCGTTTACAATCTGCAGGCCGTACACAGTCCCTTCAGTCAGGCCTTTTACCTGGCCCGAAAACAAGAAACTGTCATCCACGCAAGATAACGCGGCCAGTGTATTTCCACTGGCAACATCAAACACTGCCACCGAGGTTGCATGAGGAACCCATGCGGTTACCGTTGCAATTCCATTGTCGAAGCACGGTCCCAATTGCGAAAACGGGTACGTGCAGGCAGCCTGCGCTAATTGTTGCGATAACACCATGGGTTCACCTTTGTCGCCGGAGGGTTAACCCTCCGCTGTCACGATTCGCTTGCCTGTTGACGCAAACGGGTCAATTGTTCAGCCAGTTCATTCAACGCCGGATCGGCAAAAATGGCCTCCAATGGACGGGTCAGTTTGCGTTTCCAGTTTGGATATTCATTGAACGTACCAGGAACATTAACAGGCTTGTCCATTTCTAGCCAATCTTCCAATTGTAGACTGAGTAATGCACTTGAACCTGTTGCCATGTGCTTTTGCATACCAAAATTAAGCGCCTGGTTCATTCCCTGTTGCTCGACCTGTCGGCCAATCCAGTCAGGGATCGACGCATGTCCGTGCAGGGTATCGAGGATCTGTTGCTTGTTGTCGTGTCGACTGGTGTACAGGGTAGACAGGATTTCGTCGGTGGGATACAAACCCAGCTCCTTGCCCAACTCCAAATCAAGGCAATGCCAGTAACCCAATAACGTAGGCATGTCATGGGTGGTAAGGGTCGACATGGACTGCACCGGATAATGACCCGGCGAGAAAAAGCCACCGTCCTCGGCCTGTTCGAAGAAGAACACCCGATAGGAATACACACCATTGGCTGCCAGTTTGTCCCGGATCTCGTCAGGCACAGTGCCCAAATCCTCACCAATCACCAGGCTTTGGTGACGATGACTTTCCAATGCCAAAATGCCCAGCAAATCATCCACCGGATAGTAGACATAACCGCCCTGCTTGGCGGTATCGCCTTTAACAACCCACCACAAACGCAGTAATGCCATCACGTGGTCAATACGCAACGCACCGGTTGCGCGCATATTGGACGAAAACAGATCGATGATCGGCTGATACGCTTGCTCATACAGCTTTTTCGGATCCATCGGCGGCAATCCCCAATTCTGCCCCAAGGGTCCCAGCACGTCAGGTGGCGCGCCCACGCTCGCCTCGGTGCAATACAAATCGCGATTACCCCAGATTTCGGCACTCCCTTCACTGACGCCGACGGCCAGGTCCCGGTACAGGCCAATCACCATATTGTGCTCATGAGCGACACTGTTGGCCGCTTCCAGTTGCTGGGCAGCCTGCCACTGCAGCCACTGGAAAAATTTGACCCGCTTGGCATGGGACTTTTTAAACGCCGCCACCTTGGGTTGATGGAATTCTTCATAGGCCTTGGGAAACACAGGCCAACCCCAGTTGGGCTTGCCCTGCTCAGCCAGGTGCTCTTGCAACGCATCATATACCGCCAGTGTTTCAAGGCTTTCCCCCCCCTCGGCAACGAACGCCTTAAAGGCTTTATTCTGGCGGGTATTTTTGCTCAGGAAGCGGCTGTTCTGAACCTCAAACACCTGATTCAACGCTTTCAGCTTAAGACGGGTAACCGCATCATAATCCACATAATCGACGTCTCTGGCGTGTTGCAGTGTGGCCTGGAACTCGCTGTCATTGACCAGCGACTGCACCGACGGATCGTCATACCCTTCAATGCCGGTGACGTCAATGTAGATGAAGTTCAACCATCGACGAGAGCTGGGGCCATAAGGACTGCAGGCACCAGGATTGGCGGGGTACAGTGCATGAATAGGGTTCAAGCCGACGAAGTGAGCTCCCCGGGTAGCGGCCTGTTTCAGCAATGCCGCCAGGTCAGAAAAATCACCAACCCCCCAATTATTTGCACTGCGCAAGCAATAAAGCTGCACACTCAGGCCCCACAACTTGCCGCCCTGCTGAATCGCGTCAGGGTGATAACAGCTGTGTGGCGCCATGACCAGGCGCATGTGCGCCAGTTCGTCATCCCCGCTGGCAACCAGGCGCACCGAGTGGTAGCCCAGCGGTAATGCTGCATTGAGCTTGATCAGATACTCCTGAAATTCAACATCATCGATATGCTGAACGCCAATCAACTCACCATCGGCAGGCGTGAAAGGCTGTTTGATGGTGTTGCTGCCCTCTACATCAATCGCAAGCTCATAGTCGTCTGTGACCAATTCAATCGGTAAACGGACAGTGATGAACACCTCTTCATCTTCACGGTTTACCTGTACAGGATTAAGGGGAGACAGCCAGGCTTCGCGGATTTCCTGGTCGAGCTTTGCCTGCAACGCCGCGTCGTCATCAACGGGATACCCCATCGCGGCAAGAAGCTTGTCTTTGCTGGCGGGATTAATTGTCGCCGGCTTGCCCCAGGCGTCAATATAATTGGACTCAATGCCGCGCAACTCGACCAGCTTATCCTTGAGAGAAGAAGTCATTCGAATACGTGTCCTGTAATTATTGGCTAAACTTATCGGTCTACCATTATCCGTCAAATTGTTAATTTTTCGTTATTGAATACGTTTGCATTCAATGGGTCATTTTTCGACCACCGCCAATTTGGTGGTAATTTTATAACATATTAGTCGTATTTCTTTGCGTTGAGGGGTGTTTTGATCCATAATTTCTGTAATTTAATTTCACTTTTGACAAAACGTTAAGGATTCTCACATGGCGATTAGAGTAGGTATCAACGGCTTCGGCCGCATTGGACGCTTCGTTTTTCGCGCCGCCTCTGAGCGCAACGACATTGAGATTGTGGCCATCAACGATTTGCTGGATGCAGACTACATGGCGTACATGCTCAAGTATGACTCTACCCATGGAAAGTTCAATGGTTCGGTCGAGGTTATCGACGGAACGTTGGTTGTGAACGGTAAAT
The DNA here is from genome assembly GCF_020687825.1 of Fluctibacter halophilus. Lineage (GTDB taxonomy): Bacteria > Pseudomonadota > Gammaproteobacteria > Enterobacterales > Alteromonadaceae > Fluctibacter > Fluctibacter halophilus. Next base: position 878,963 of record NZ_JAJEWP010000001.1, on the reverse strand, counting down.
CGATCCGTGTAACGGCTGAGCGGGACCCTGCCAACTTGCGTTGGAATGAACTGGACGTGGATGTGGTGGTCGAGTCAACCGGGTTATTCCTGACCGACGAAACTGCCCGCAAACACATTCAGGCCGGCGCCAAGAAAGTGGTCATGTCCGCGCCGTCCAAAGACGAAACCCCTATGTTCGTGATGGGCGTGAACCACACCACCTACGAAGGGCAAGACATCGTCTCTAATGCCTCGTGTACGACCAATTGCCTGGCGCCCCTTGCCAAGGTGTTGCATGACACCTTTGGCATCGTTGATGGCCTGATGACCACCGTACACGCCACCACCGCTACACAGAAAACCGTAGACGGTCCGTCTGCCAAAGATTGGCGCGGTGGTCGTGGCGCGTCACAAAACATCATTCCGTCCTCAACCGGTGCGGCAAAAGCGGTCGGCAAGGTTATCCCTGCCCTGAACGGTAAACTGACCGGGATGGCATTTCGCGTTCCTACCGCCAACGTTTCGGTGGTTGACCTGACCGTCAACCTGGCAAAACCAGCCACCTATGAACAGATTTGTCAGGCCATGAAACAAGCCTCGGAGGGCGAGCTCAGTGGTATTCTCGGCTACACCGAAGACCCGGTGGTCAGTACCGATTTTAACGGTGACCCCCGCACGTCTGTGTTTGATGCAGGAGCGGGTATAGCGCTGACCGATACCTTCGTAAAAGTGGTATCCTGGTACGATAACGAAATCGGTTATTCCAACAAGGTGCTGGACCTGGTTGCGCATATCAGCCAATAGCCCCACCCCATGTTGTAAGGCGACTTCGGTCGCCTTTTTTGTTCCCGTCCAGCGAGGAGGCTTGTCATGCAAACATCCCACACCATTACCGCCCGCGATGACGTCGATATCCTGTCGATTGACAATCAATATGCCAGCGCGCGCATTGCGTTGTTTGGTGCCCATGTGATCAGTTTCGTGCCCAAAAAGGATGGCCGGGAACGACTATGGCTCAGCGATTGTGCCCGGTTTGACGGCAAAACCGCCATTCGTGGTGGCATTCCTGTGTGCTGGCCATGGTTTGCCGCCCACCCTGACAACCCGGACCTGCCTTCACACGGTTTTTTGCGCAATCAACAATGGCATGTTGACAGTATCAGTGAGACAGCGGAATCAACCACGGTACGTCTACTCCCTGGTGACGTGAACGGTCCCGGCTTCCATCATGCGGTGGAGGTGACGTTGGTGGTGGACATCGGCAAACAATTAACCGTTTCCCTGATAACCCACAACCGCGACAATGAAGCCATTTTAATCGGCGGCGCTCTGCACAGCTACCTGGCCATCAATGACATCGACTCAGTCACCATCGACGGTATCGAGGGTCCCTATAGCGACAAAGTGAGCGGGCTTGTTCAACAGGACTCTCCGCGTCCCTATCAGATATCGGGCGAAGTCGATCGTATACACACATCGCCTGTTCCAGCGGTCACGGTAACCAGCGCCGGAGAGATTACGCACCTCCATCAATCGGGCCATAACAGCGTCGTTGTTTGGAACCCCTGGGTGGAGAAAAGCCGAACCATGACTGACATGCCAGACGATGGCTACAGACAGATGCTGTGCGTTGAGGCGGCAATAGCCCCTATGTTGTCTCTGCCCGCCGGGGAAAATCTGGTGTTGTCGCAGCGCATAGGCTAAAGGTTGTTGTCGAAAAGAAAAAGCCGGTCATTGACCGGCTTTTTTAGTGTCTGATTCAATACTAGTTCAGCGTACTGGCACCCTGCACCGCCTGTTTGGCAAGCTCGGTAATGCGATCCCAATCACCGGCTTCCACCGCGTCATCCGGTGCCAGCCAGGAACCGCCGGCGCAACGGACGTTGCTCAACGCCAGGTAATCCAGGTAATTGTTCGGACCGATACCGCCGGTAGGACAAAACACCACATCGGGGAACGGACCACCGATGGACTTGATCGCTTTAATACCGCCAGAGGCTTCTGCCGGGAAGAATTTGAAATGGGTATAGCCCAGATCAATCCCTTTCATCAATTCTGAAATGGACGAAATGCCTGGAATTAGGGCGATTGAAGCATCATTACCTGCTTTGAGCAGCTCAGTCGTCATTCCTGGGCTGATCGCGAATAACGCACCGGCGTCCTGCACTTCTTTCAATTGGGCCTCGTTGGTTACCGTACCTGCGCCGATCAGCGCTTCTGGCACTTCTTTCGCAATGGCACGTATAGCATCCAATGCCGCCGGGGTGCGTAATGTGACTTCCAGTACCCGTATGCCACCGGCGATCAGCGCCTTGGCCAGTGGAACCGCATGTGCCACGTCCTTGATCACCAATACCGGGACCACTGGACCTGCATTGAAGACGTCCTGTGAAGACACTTTCCAGTTTTTAGTCATATTCATTAACCTTTGTGGTTCTGATCCAGATACGCTGCTGCGCCGAGCAAACCGTGATCAGGCTCAGTGATAATAAACGTGGGGATCGAGGCCACGTAATCCTTAAAACGTCCTTTGGCTTCGAAGCGCTGACGAAAATCGCTGTTGGCGAGGTATTCAACGAAACGGGGAACAATGCCACCACCGATGTAAACGCCACCTGCGGTACCCAGATTCAGCGCCAGATTGCCTGCAAAACTGCCCAGAATCCGACAGAACTGGGCCAGGGTCTTTTCGCACAACGGACATTCGCCACTGAGCGCCCGCGGCGTGATATCGGCAGGATCGGAATACTTCGCTTCAACACCGGCATCGGCCGCCAATGCCTGATAAATGTGCACTAATCCGCGCCCGGACAGCACTTCTTCGGCCGACACATGACCCAGCACCCTGTGCAGGAATTGCCAAACCACCAGGTCGTTTTCATCCTGAGGCGCAAAATCCACATGCCCGCCTTCACCGTCCAGCGCTTTCCAGCCCTGCTCGGTCCAGGTCAGATGGTCCACACCCAGGCCCGTACCGGGTCCGCACACCGCGATATTGGCTTCGGGCTTTACTTGCCCCCCACCAATTTGAACTTTCTGGCTATCAGCCAGTACCGGTAATGAATGCGCTACCGAGGTGAAATCATTGATCACGGCCAGATACTCCAGGCCGAGGTTGGACTTCAGTTGTGCAACCGAAAACGCCCAGAAATGATTGGTCATTTTCACCCAGTCACCGGGCACCGGACAGGCAATCGCCACACACCCAGCACTAAAAGTGGTGTCCGGAAACTCAGCAAAGTAGGTTTGAATAGCCGAATCGATGGTGGGGTAATTGTCACACAGGTACTTGCGAATATTGTGCAACGTACCGTCAACAATGGTCGCCAGACGGATATTAGTACCGCCGACGTCCGCAACAAACCTAGTCGACATTTTCCTGCTCCTGATCAACGAACAATGAGCAGGCTCCTTCTTCGGCGCCCGTCAACGTGCTGCGCATGCCGGCGAACATTTCCCGGCCCATCCCGATCTGGTGGTGACCAATGTCGGCCACTTTGGCTTCGCGGCGAGCCAGCTCTTCAACATCCACCAACAGTTGCAGATCGCCGGTTTCAGTGTTCAGCTCTATCAGGTCACCGTCTTGCACCTTGGCCAACAGTCCACCTTTGTAGGCTTCCGGCGTGACGTGAATGGCCGCCGGCACTTTGCCGCTGGCACCAGACATTCGTCCGTCAGTGACCAATGCGACCTTGTAGCCTTTGTCCTGCAATACACCCAGCGGTGGCGTCAGGCGGTGCAATTCCGGCATCCCAATAGCGGCAGGTCCCTGGAAACGAACCACCACCACACAGTCTTTATTGAGATCACCGGCGTTAAACGCGGCATCCAGTTCAAACTGATCTTCAAACACCACAGCAGGCGCTTTGATACGGCAATGGGTTTCACGCAACGCGGAGGTTTTCATCACCGCCCGTCCCAGATTACCGCTCAGCACGGACAACCCGCCATCGGGCTTGAACGGCTTGGCGACACTGGCCAATACCTCTGTATCATGGGAACTAACCGGACCGTCCCGCCACACCAGTTCACCGTCCTCAAGGCGCGGTTCCTGGGTGTAACGCTCAAGTCCGGGGCCACAAATGGTGTTCACATCATTGTGTAGCAGCCCGCCATCCAACAGCTCTTTGAACAGCAATGCCATGCCACCCGCTGCGACAAAATGGTTGATATCCGCCGAGCCATTGGGGTAGATACGGGTCAACAACGGTACCGCATTGGAGATGTCAGAAAAGTCATCCCAGGTAATGTGATAGCCGGCCGCCCGAGCGACGGCGACCAGATGCATGGTATGGTTGGTCGAGCCTCCGGTAGCCAACAAGGCAACCAGGCCATTGACGATTGCCTTGGCATCGACAATGTGTCCGATTGGCATGTAGTTGTCACCCAGATCGGTCAGGCGGGTCACCTGACGTGCGGCGGCTTTGGTTAGCGCGTCACGCAATGGGGTTCCCGGGTTCACAAACGAAGACCCAGGCAAATGCAATCCCATCACTTCAACCACGAGTTGGTTGGAGTTGGCGGTGCCGTAGAAAGTACAGGTACCCGCACTGTGGTAGCTTTTCGACTCTGCTTCCAGCAGCTCTTCACGGCCAACCTTCCCTTCCGCGAAAGCCTGACGCACACGGGCTTTTTCTTTATTCGGTATACCGGATGGCATGGGGCCGGCCGGCACAAATACGGTCGGCAAATGACCGAAACTCAGTGATCCAATCAGTAATCCGGGAACGATTTTGTCGCAAATTCCCAGCATCAACGCACCGTCAAACATGTTATGCGACAGGCCCACCGCAGTGGACATGGCTATCACATCACGGCTCATCAGACTCAGGTCCATACCGGGATTACCTTGTGTAACACCGTCACACATGGCCGGTACGCCACCCGCAAACTGGGCCACACTGCCAACCTCGGCCACCGCCTGTTTCAGAATGGCAGGGTATGCTTCATAAGGTTGATGCGCTGACAGCATGTCATTGTAAGATGACACAATGGCAATGTTTGCCTTGGTCATACTGCGGAGATCAGACTTGTCCTGTGGATTACAGGCTGCAAACCCGTGGGCCAGGTTACCGCACGACAATACGCCGCGATGGGGTCCGTCTCTGCGCGCCTTATCAATTTTGTTCAGATAGGCGGCCCGCGACTGACGACTACGCTCAATAATGCGTTCGGTAACTTCTTGGATCAGTGCGTTCATTTATCCTCCTAAGGTGCCCACATTAAATCGACGTCTGCGTGTTGCAGAACGGCACGAATGGGCATTTCGTTGACATCGTCAGACGCCATCGCCTGTTCAACCACCTGACGTTTTTTATCACCGGTCAGGTGCAGAAAAATGTGTTTACTGTTGAGCAAAGCGGGTAGCGTCAGCGACATTCGCTGATGGGGTGCGTTCCCGGGGGTTACTGCAATGCATGTGCGTCCGGAGTCGCAATCCAGACCGTCCGCCAATTGCGCTGAGCAGGGAAACAGTGACGCTGTATGGCCGTCTTCTCCCATGCCGAGGATCAATACATCAAAAGGCTGTTGCATAGCAGCGATGCGCTGTTCGCACTCACTGACACCATCGCTGGCATCTTCGGCCGATGTCTTTAGCGGCACAAAATTGGCGTTGGCAGCGCGACCGACTAACAGGTGTTCGCGCACCAGCTTTTCATTGCTGGCCTCGTGGTTGTTATCGACCCAACGCTCGTCAGCCAGAGTCACATCCACCTTATCCCAGGCCAGAGGTTGTTCAGACAACGCGGCAAACAGGGGTACCGGGGTGCGACCGCCAGACACCACCAGACTGGCGCGACCATGTTGCTCAATTCCGTCTTGCAGGATATCCACGATGCGTTTGCAAATATCGGCGTTCAGCGACGCGGCTGTGTCGAAAATATGCTGATGAACGGTCATTATTTCTTTCCTATCTTACTTTCATACCAGGCTCGGTCTTCCCGGGCCAACATCGCGATGGAGGCTACGGGCCCCCACGTTCCCGCCTGATAAGGTTCAGGCTCATCGTTTGTGCTTTCCCAGGCGGCAAAAATGCCGTCCACCCATTTCCACGCTGCTTCCACTTCATCGCGACGCACAAACAGGGCCTGATTACCGATCATGACTTCCAGCAACAGTTTTTCATACGCATCGGCAATGCGATCGTCTTTAAAGGCTTCCGAGAAGCTCAGGTTCAACTTTGATTTTTGTAAATCCATCGCTTTGGAGCCGGTCAGGCCCGGCACCTTATTCATCACGGTGACCTCAACCCCTTCATCGGGCTGCAAACGAATGGTCAACTTGTTGGGTGGGAGTTGCGGGAAACTTTCCTGGAACAGGTTGTGTGGTTGACGTTTAAAGTAAATCACCACTTCACTGACCTTACTCGGCATCCGCTTACCGGTACGCAGGTAAAACGGCACGCCGGCCCAGCGCCAGTTGTCGAGTTCCACTTTCAGCGCAACAAAACTTTCTGTGGTCGAGCGGGTATTGGCCCCCTCTTCTTCCAGATAACCGGGCACTTCCTGACCTTTGACAAAACCGGCAGTGTATTGACCACGAACGGTATTTGCCTGCACGTTACTTGCGTTGATCGGGCGTAGCGCCTTCAATACTTTCAGCTTTTCATCTCGAATGCTGTCCGCATCCAATGTCGTTGGCGGCTCCATGGCAATCAGGGTCAAAATTTGCAGTAAGTGGTTTTGCACCATGTCACGCATCTGACCGGCTTCATCAAAGTAACCCCAGCGGCCTTCGATCCCCACCGATTCAGCCACCGAAATTTGCACATGATCAATACAATTATGGTCCCAGTTGGTGGCAAAAATTGAATTGGCAAACCGCAGAGCAACGAGGTTAAGTACCGTTTCTTTACCCAGGTAGTGATCGATGCGATAAATTTGCTTTTCTTCGAAAAATTCCGCCACCTGATCATTGATAACTCGGGAAGACGCCAGGTCGTGACCGATGGGTTTCTCCAACACCACCCGCACGCTGGGGTCAATCACACCGGCCGCATTTAGGCCGCGACAAATATCCCCGTAAATGGACGGCGGTGTGGCCAGGTAGCACACCATGGTGCGGCTGCTGTCAACGTGCTCTTTAAAGGCGTTGTAGGCCTTTTCGTTTTTCATGTCGACCTGTACGTAATCCAATCGCGCACTGAAACGTGCCCAAGCTTCTTCGCACAGTGGAGAGCCACTGAAAGTTTCGATGTTCTTCTTCGCCAGAGCAACATAATCTTCCACTGACATGTCATCGCGGGCTACACCAATGATGTGGGTGTCCTGGTGGATGAGATCAGCTTTTTCCAGTTGATAGAGCGCTGGCAACAATTTTCGGCGCGCCAGATCGCCTTTGGTTCCAAAAAGTACAAAATCGCAGGGCTCGAAAGAATTTTCCAACACCATATGTAATTAACCTGTAATCTGTGTAAACGAAGGGTCACTTTGTAAAATCTTACGCATTTTTAGCTGGGTCTTTGCGATGTATAGGCGTAAACTAGCACTAAATGTAGTAATTTTACAACTTATTAGCGGAATTTTTACCAACTCACTGGGTCATTTATTGCCTCATCGGAGGACAAAAAGCTGGTTTTTTTGTCAAAAAGTTACAACAATTGTACCCAGTCCGCGGTTGACAGTGTTACTGTAGCCGCAAAGCATATGACAATTATAAGTAAGATTCATTGGCGCGTATGAATATTCTCGAAAAAATCACCCAGAGCAAGGCAGCCTTCAGTAAGTCTGAACGTAAGGTTGCGGAAGTCATTTTGGCCAATCCCCAGACCGCAATTCACAGCAGTATTGCCACTCTGGCGAAGATGTCCGATGTCAGCGAACCCACAGTGAACCGGTTTTGTCGGCGCCTGGATACCAAAGGCTATCCGGATTTTAAACTGCACCTTGCACAGAGCCTCGCCAATGGAACCCCGTATGTAAACCGACATGTTGAAGAAACCGATGGACCGGAGGAGTACACCAAGAAGATCTTTGAATCGACCATGGCATCGCTGGAAGTGGCCCGCCAATCCATCGATATCAATGTGGTCAACCGCGTAGTGGATTTGCTCACTCAGGCGCAGAAGATTTCATTCTTCGGATTGGGCGCTTCAGCTTCCGTTGCTCATGACGCATTGAATAAGTTTTTCCGCTTCAATGTACCGGTGGTCTATTTCGAAGACGTGTTGATGCAACGCATGAGCTGTATGAACTGCTCTGAAGATGACGTTGTGGTACTGATTTCTCATACCGGTCGGACCAAAAGTCTGGTTGAAATTGCCCAAATAGCCCGCGCCAACGATGCCACAGTGGTCGGGATAACCTCCAAAAACAGTCCATTGGCGCGGGAATGCAACCTGGTGTTGTCGCTCGAAGTGCCTGAGGATACTGATATGTACATGCCAATGGCATCGCGCATCGCTCAGCTGACCCTGATCGACATTCTGGCAACTGGGTTTACCCTGCGCCGGGGCGGCAAGTTCCGCGAGAACCTGAAGCGGGTTAAAGATACGCTGCGTGGTTCTCGTTTCGAAAAACGTACTGACTAGCACGGCAAGTTGCAAAACGATCAAAAAGGGCCAACGGCTCTTTTTTTGTTAAAAAATTTCACATTTACCGGAATCGGCACTACAATTCCTGTAATAAAATTACATTAATTTGCGCGATGGTAGTATTCTCTCCATCCATGACAGACAACGAGCAACGTTAACATGTTAAGACGAACCAAAATTCTCGCCACCCTTGGCCCAGCAACTGACACCGAAGAGCGTATAGAGGCGATCCTCGCCGCAGGTGCGAATGTGGTCCGGATGAACTTTTCACACGGCACTGCCGAAGACCACATTCAGCGCGCCAAACGGGTTCGCGCTTGTGCGGCTAAGTTGGGCAAATACGTAGCCATCCTCGGTGATCTGCAAGGACCAAAAATACGGGTCGCGAAGTTCAAACAAGGCGCGGTGAATCTGGAAATTGGTGCAGACTTTATTCTCGATGCCTCGTTGCCCGGTGATGCTGGCGATCAGCAACAGGTGGGCATTGATTACAAAGACCTGCCCAAAGACGTCGGCAACGGCGACATTTTGTTGCTCGATGACGGCCGCATTCAATTGCAGGTCACTCGGGTGGACGGCGAAAAGGTGTACACCAAAGTGACGGTGGGCGGTAAGCTGTCAAACAACAAGGGCATCAATCGTCTCGGTGGCGGACTATCGGCCGAGGCACTGACGGAAAAAGATAAGCAAGACATCAAAACAGCGGCCGAAATCGGCGTCGATTACCTTGCCGTTTCATTCCCTCGCTGTGGCGATGATCTGCGCTATGCCAGAGATTTGGCGCAGGCTGCAGGCTGTAATGCAATGATTTGCGCCAAAGTCGAGCGGGCTGAAGCCGTTGCCACCGACGAAGCCATGGATGATGTCATCAGCGCCTCCGATGCCGTGATGGTTGCCCGTGGGGATCTGGGCGTGGAAATCGGTGACGCAGAACTGGTGGGTGTGCAGAAAAAGCTGATCGCCCGTTCCCGTCAGCTCAACAAAGTGGTGATCACTGCAACCCAGATGATGGAATCGATGATTAGCAGTCCAATGCCGACCCGCGCCGAAGTCATGGATGTGGCCAACGCCGTTCTGGACGGTACAGATGCGGTGATGTTGTCAGCCGAAACCGCGGCAGGCGATTACCCGGTTGAAACGGTACAAGCCATGGCGAGAGTCTGTGAAGGGGCGGAAACCCACCCCAGCGTCAAATTGTCCAAACATCGCATTGATGAAACCTTCGCCTCCGTCAGTGAAAGCATCGCATTATCAGCGGTCTATGCAGCAAACCACCTGAGCAGCGTCAAAGCCATTGTGGCACTGACCGAAAGCGGCAATACACCGAAGCTGGTTTCACGCATTACCACCTCTCTGCCGATTTATGCCCTGTCACGACACGACGCCTCCCTCAATGCGATGGCGTTGTTTCGGGGGGTCAAACCGGTGTACTTTGACTCTACCGGTAGCGAGCCCGGTCAGTTAAAACAAGACGTGATTGACGTGCTGACCAGCAAAGGCCTGCTGCAAAGCGGTGACGAGTTTGTGATGACCTACGGCGACGAAATGGAAACTGTCGGTTCGACCAACGCGTTAAAAATTGTGCGGGTCCCCTAGTCTCTGACGGACGTAAAACAAAAAAAGCCACCTTACAGGTGGCTTTTTTTTGTGCCTAACTGAACGGGCTGTGGCTTGTTTTCCAGTCCACCTGGCCACTCTAGTTGCATATTCTATGGGTTATTGCCAAAACGAAACAAAATCGGCGATATTCCGGGCAGGCTTTGCCGAGGTTTCATATTCCGCCGTACCCAGATACAGGAAACCGACGATTTCGTCTTCGTCGCGTAGGTCAAACGCGGCCTTGACCAGGGGATCCCTGGCATAGGGCCCGGTGCGCCAAATGCCTGCATATCCCTGCGCAAGTGCCGCGAGCTGCATCGCGTGCACCCCACAAGCGGCAGAAGCAACCTGCTCAACCCAAGGCACCTTCTGATGCTCTGTGTAGGAACTGATCGCGACGATCACCATGGGTGCTCGCAATGGCAAGGTAGGCGCCCGAGAAATATCTCGCTCAGTGTAGTCCCCTTGCTGCGCCGCCTGCGCATAAACCTCACCCAATCGGGTCAGACCTTCGCCTCGGCACACCACGTAACGCCACGGCGTCAGCATCCCATGGTCAGGAGCACGTAGGGCCGCCTGCAGTATGTTTTCCAGCGCTTCACCTTCCGGTGCGGGCGCAACCAGACGGGGTTGAGAGTGACGGTTCAATAACAGCGACAGAGCATCCATGGCGTTCCTCCTACAAAGGTTGAAACCATCAGTGTTGGGATACCAGTAGGAGAAATCAAGGGCGCGGCTGACGATTGGCCCATTCAACCACCCAATGATCAACACTGGTATAGCGCCCTGCCCCGCTGAACAACAGCATCAGCAGCATCACAAAATACGTAGCGGCAAACTCAATACCGTTTTTGAGCACGGTAATGGGGCCTGCCTGGGTCAACCAATCATAGTTGCCATATTCCTGCAGCAAGCTACGCGCCGCCTCTTTACGCTCATTGGCTTGTTCTATCAGATCCATGCGCCACTCCCACGGTACTGTGAGCTGGGTTTCTGGTAACGCATGCCATCCGTATTGCCAGTGCGCGGTCCAGGCAGCAACCGCCATGGTTGCCATTAAGGGCAAGGTGACAATGCGGGTAGCAATACCAAACAGCAACAACCAGCCCCCAATCAACTCCGTACCACCGGCCAGCGCGGCCATCAGTTCAGGAAATGGCAGCCCCAACCCCCAATCAGGATTCCCAAACCAGGCAGCGGTGTCCTCGAATGCGGTCAGCTTACCGTAGCCAGCCTGGATAAAAATCGGCGCAAGATAAATCCGCAACAACAACGGCCCGATGCCCTCTATCTTGCGAATGCTTTCCCACACCGACTGACTTTGACGTACCACTGATAACAACATGAATCACCCTCGTTGAATTGCTACACTGTGAGTAAGGATAGGCCAACGAACTGAAATCTTTCATGACAGATGGTTCTGGGGCAGACAAACGCTCATCAGCGTTGCATAAACTGTACGCCCGCCAACAGCCCAAACTCAACACAACACAGCGACATTCCGCGTTGCTGAAAACCTTTGCCGATGACGATTACCGCGCCATCGCAGCCCTGCTGGCGCGATGGATAGATGAAAGCTCACGTAAACCGCCAAAACCCCGCTAAGCATCACCAACAATCACATTTAATTACATTTGCACTCTGGTGATCCTGGCAAAAATCATTACGATAGCCTGTGAAAAAGTCTAATCAGTATGCGAGAGAGTAGTATGGCATCGGAAAAGAACTGGACCAAAGGGCTGTTTATCGGTCTTTGGACTGTACTGAATTTCTGCCGAAAAGTGTTTTTTAACATTGTTTTCATCGTCATTGTTGTCGGCCTTGTGATCGTTATCAGCAGTGATAACGGCAAAATTACCGTACCGTCAGATTCAGCCCTGGTGCTCGACCTGCACGGTGAATTGGTCATTGAGGAACGCCGCGTCGATCCGTTTGAAGGGTTTATGCAGGAAGCCTTCGGTCAGAAGGAAGAACATCCGGAAGTGTTGTTACGGGATGTTGTTTTCGCCATCGAGAATGCCCAGCATGATAAGCGTATCAAAGCCTTAGTTCTGGATGTGCAAGGTCTGCAAAGGGCCGGAATGGACAAGCTACAACAGATCGCTGCTGCGCTGGATACGTTCAAAACCAGTGGCAAGCCGGTTTACGCCATTGGCGATGTGTATACCCAGAGCCAGTATTTTCTCGCTGCCCATGCCGATCATGTGTACCTCAATCCAATGGGGTTCATGTTGATGGAAGGCTACGGCCGCTATCGCATGTATTTCAAGTCAGCATTGGAAAAACTCAAAGCAACCACACACGTGTTTAAGGTCGGAACCTATAAATCTGCCATTGAGCCCTTCATTCGCGACGATATGTCAGAGCCTGCCCGCCAAGCCAACCAAGCATGGCTAGACAGCTTGTGGGGTCAATACAAGCAGAGCGTCGCTCAGGCCCGGGGCTTTGCGCCAGAGAACTTTGATGACACCGTCGATGACTTTATGGCCAAGTTCCGTGAAGCGGATGGCGATTTTGCCCAATACGCATTGGACAACGGCTGGGTGGATGCCCTGAAAACCCGTGAACAGGTGCGTGACGAACTGATCGCGCTGTTGGGCAAAGACGACTCACGTCGCGGCTATACCAACATTTCTTACGAAAACTACTTGCACGTTATCAAACCGCCCTTTGCACTGGGCAACGATATGCAGAAAGTGGGCATTGTAGTAGCCAAAGGCGAAATCCTGGACGGCGAGCAAAAGCCAGGCACCATTGGTGGTGACAGCACTGCCCGCTTGCTGCGAAAAGCGCGTATGGACAACAACGTCAAGGCGGTCGTCCTGTACGTTGATTCGCCCGGCGGCAGCGCGTTTGCGTCAGAGGTGATCCGACAGGAAGTTGCCCAGTTGCAAGCCGCCGGTAAGCCTGTCGTTGCTGCGATGAGCACCTATGCGGCCTCTGGCGGATACTGGATTTCTGCCAGCGCGGATAAAATCATCGCGGCCCCCACCACCATCACCGGCTCTATCGGTGTGTTTGGTATGTTCATGACCTTTGAAAACAGTCTGGCGCACCTGGGTATCCATACCGATGGCGTGGGTACGACTGAATTCGCTGGCCTAGGCGCTACACGCCCGTTGGATGATAAGGTGGGTCAAATGATCCAACTCAGCGTTGAAAACGTCTATGATCAATTCCTTGAACTGGTCTCTACAGCACGGGATATTCCCAAGCAGGATGTAGACAGTATCGCCCAAGGTCGGGTCTGGATCGGTGAAAAAGCCCTGGAGCTTGGTTTGGTCGATGAGCTGGGTTACCTGGATGACGCCGTCAGCGCAGCAGCTGAACTGGCCAACCTGGAAAAGTATGATACCCAGTACGTTGAACATTCGTTGTCGGCCCAAGAGCGCTTCTGGCAGGATGTGTTCGGTCAGGCCAGCGCCATGACCGGCAAAGTTGCCTTTGCGGATTCAGATCAGCAACTGATCAAAATGATCAACCGTGTGATGTCCGAATTTGGTGTTTTGCAACGGCTAAACGACCCCCGTGGCACCTACGTTTACTGCCTGGAATGTACGTTCTGAGCAGCTTGTTAGCGTTTCAAAAAGCCACGCTCAGCGTGGCTTTTTTATGAACTCATTTAGACCAATGACACAAACACTCCAACTTCGAGCCCAGCGGCGACTGAACAAATGTATTGCAGAAGCGCAAACGCAACTGCCCTTTTCAATTGACGTGCCGACTTTGCTGTTTAATCAACGGGGTAAAATTGCCGGCAGTGCCCATTTGTCGCGCAATGAAATACGCCTTAATCCGATTTTACTGGCGGACAATATCGAAGCCTTCGAACACACGGTGATCCCCCATGAGCTTTGCCATATTCTGGTCTACCAGCAGCATGGACGCGTCAAGCCCCACGGCAAAGAATGGCAGACACTGATGAGAGGATTGTTTGGTTTGCCGCCCAAGGTCACCCATGGTTTCGACACCCGGCGTGTAGAAGGTCGAACGTTTTTGTATCAATGCGCCTGTGGACCGGTGAGACTGACGGTGCGACGACACAACAAGGTGGCACGCAACCAGTTACGGTACGTATGCAAGACCTGTGGTGACGCGCTCACAAGGCAGAACTGACAGCACAATCGCTATTTGATAGCGATCCGATTAACTTAGAACCACTGGCGGGTAAATACCCGGTCTAATTCATCGAAGGCCGTCTTCAGTAAGCGGGCGAGTTCCATATAGCGCAATTTACTGTCAGACCCACTATGGCCGACAAAGCACCCTTCACTGCGCATTTTCTGCTGCACTTCAAAATACCAACGCCGCATGGAAGGCGGTAACGCCTGATTGGCGCGATGCCCCAGCCACAACACGCCCTGCAGCGGAATACTGAGAAACACCGCCATGACCGTTAATATCTGAGGGATCGCATCCGCCCCATTGGCTTGATAAAGCAACATGCTGCACACCACCGCCGCCGGTGGCATCACCATATTGGCGAAACGGGTCGCCTTGATGACTTTGCACTCAGGAAAAAGGCTATACAGTTCCTTCTGCATGGGCCAGGTACGCATGTATTGCTGACCGCTTTTAAGCAAGGTTGTGACAGACATGGACATAACTACAGGAACCCCATGGTGGCGGCAAATGCCGAACAGTCATTTAAGGGTAACGCGAATCGGCAAACTTCGCCAAAACCAAATGTTATAGAAAAGATAAAAACGCCCACAAATTGAATATCAAAACGAAAAAACCCGCACTGGGCCTAATCAGTGCGGGTTCTTAATTCGCGGAGTAAGGCGAAATCAGTGATGTTTGCGACGCATGCTCAGCATCAGCAATACCAGACCGGTCAGGCCCAGATAAGCCGGCTCAGGCACCTGACCCTGTACATCACGCATCACCAGTTGAAACTGGGCTTGCAAATCCTGACCAAAATTAAACTCATCAGAGATGCTTTGCTGACCCACATGGTAAGTAATGGTGACCGAATTGTCGGTGAAGGATACTGACGGGATGGGGAACAACGTCTGATTCTGGCCATCAAAAATTTCGTTACCCTGACCGATCACCGTCACACCGGCGATCACTGTAGACGTATCGAACAAAATATTGGTCAACGTGAACACTGCCAGTTGATAATCGGCAAAACCTGCGGGCTCCTGGCCGGTCAGGGTTAGCAAGCCAGACTGATCCAAATCCATGTTGGCATGGCCACTGTATCCACCGGGATTGGCGATTTCGTTCGCATCGGTCAGTTCATTACCAGCACCAACAGCGGCACCAAGCACTTCAAACTCACGTACGTCAGGACCCACCAAGGTAGGCAATGACAACTGCTCGTTAAAGTCAGCCGTTGTGATCAGACTGGCTGAAGCAGTGGAGGCAGATAACGCGAGTAGTCCGGATAGGAATAACTTGGTAGAAAATTTCATGATGGCACCTGCAATCAAAAAGAGTAGTGAAGACATACAAGCACATTTAATACCAATATTATTTATTCCTTTATATTCAACAACATATAAATTCAACCATGCCAAGAAATACAGCTACTGTTAAGTATTCCGACAATCAGTCGAGACGATTGGGATAGCTTTTTTACCAGCCATTGAATTTATCTCAACTGCCCACATCTCCTGTAGCATTGATGGGCATTTCCCCCCTTTACCCCGGTTGGGCATTTTGCGTAGAATCCCGGCCAAACATTTTTTCGGAGTTTTTCATGTCAGAGAACAGACACGTACGTTTGCTTATCCTTGGTTCAGGCCCGGCAGGCTATTCAGCCGCTGTTTATGCTGCGCGCGCCAATCTCAACCCGGTGCTGCTCACAGGGATTCAACAAGGTGGACAGCTGACCACGACCACCGATGTGGAGAACTGGCCTGGTGATCCTGAGGGTCTGACCGGCCCGGATCTGATGGTGCGGATGCAAAAGCACGCAGAAAAATTCGACACAGAAATCATCTTTGACCACATCAATGAAACTGACCTCAAGCAACGTCCGTTCGTACTTAAGGGCGACAATGCAACCTATACCTGTGACGCATTGATCATCTGTACCGGTGCCAGTGCTCAATACCTGGGGCTTGAATCAGAACAAGCCTTTATGGGCAAAGGTGTGTCTGCCTGTGCAACCTGTGATGGTTTCTTCTACCGTAATCAGAAAGTGGCCGTGGTCGGCGGAGGCAATACCGCCGTTGAAGAGGCGCTGTACCTTTCAAATATCGCTTCCGAAGTTCACCTTGTGCACCGCCGCGATACCTTCCGCAGTGAAAAAATTCTCACCGATCGGCTGATGGACAAAGTGAAAAACGGCAATATCGTGCTGCACCTGGATCGCACGTTGGATGAAGTCCTGGGCGATGAAATGGGTGTGACCAAGATTCGCATCAAGGACACCCAGTCTGACACTACCGAAGAACTGGATGTAATGGGCCTGTTCATTGCTATCGGCCACAAACCCAACACCGGTATATTCGAAGGTCAGTTGGCGATGAAAGACGGCTACATCACCATTAACAGTGGTCTGAATGGCAATGCGACCCAAACCAGCGTACCGGGCGTTTTTGCCGCCGGGGATGTATGCGACCACGTCTATCGCCAAGCGATCACCTCTGCCGGAACTGGCTGTATGGCCGCACTGGATGCCGAAAAATACTTGGATGCATTGGAATCCTGAACTATAACGGATCCATAGACGTCAGTTATTCACGGCCCCGTCAAGGGGCCGTTTTGTCATGATTGCATTACACCAACTCGATCAACAGCTGTGCTTTCCCTCCCCCCAGTATTCACTGGACGACCCCAATGGGCTGTTGGCCTTTGGCGGCGATCTCAGTGTGCCTCGTCTCAGGGAAGCCTACCGCCAGGGTATTTTCCCCTGGTACAGTGACGGAGAGCCCATTTTGTGGTGGTCTCCGGATCCCCGCGGCGTGTTGGTACCTGAAGCGTTTCATTGCAGTCGAAGCCTGCGCAAACGGTTGCGCACAACAGCTCACACAGCGACCCTCAACCACGCCTTCGACAAGGTCGTTGAGCAATGCGCCAACATTCCTCGTAATCAATCAGGCACCTGGATCACGCAAGACATGCAAGCCGCCTACCGGGCATTGCATCGCAGCGGTGATGCGCACAGCGTTGAAATATGGTCTGAACAGGGGGAGCTGGTTGGTGGCCTATACGGTGTCGCCGTCGGTGCTGTGTTTTGCGGCGAGTCGATGTTCAGTCATCAGGCTGATGCCTCGAAAATGGCCTTTTTCTATCTTGTCAGGCACCTGATAACACACGGCGGTCACCTAATCGATTGCCAGATGCCAACGCCTCACCTGCAAAGTCTGGGGTGCAAGGCCATGTCACGAGCCACGTTTCTCGCAGAGCTATCGGTGTTACAAGACATGCCTGTTGCGAACAATACCTATACTCCACAATCCTTGGAATATACGCCGTGAAATTCGGACTGACCCAACAGTTCGGATGCAGCTATCTGCCCGACCAGGATGAACAGCTGCTGGTGCACGTGGCTGACAGTCCCATTACCCCACACACAGCAGAAATGCTGGTTGCTTCGGGCTTTAGACGCAGCGGCGAACAAATCTACCGCCCTCACTGTCCCCGTTGCAGTGCCTGTCAGGCCATCCGAATACCGGTCAGTGCCTTTACACCGTCGCGCAGCCAGCGACGCATTCTGCAGCGCAATCAAGGATTGCGCTGGCAGGTCAGCCATACGGACAAGGATGCCTACTATCAGCTTTATGACCAGTACATCTGCGCACGACACAAGGACGGTAGCATGTACCCTCCGACACGGGCACAATACCTAAGCTTTGTGCAGTGCAGTTGGTCTGAACCGCTGTTTATTGAAGGCTATGATGACGGTCAACTGGTGGTGGTTGCGGTCACGGATCGGTTTCCCAATAGCCTGTCAGCGTTGTACACCTTTTTTGACCCGACATACGCGCATCGCTCAATAGGCACACTGGCGATTTTGCAACAAATTACACAGGCACAACAATGGCAACTGGATTTCCTGTACCTGGGTTACCAGATCGATGCCTGTCAAAAAATGAACTATAAGGCGCGTTTTTACCCACATGAGCGCTTTTTTGACAATAAATGGCACCGAGTCAGCAAAAAAACAGAGGTTTGACTTTACAGCGTCGGGTGAATTGGGCAAAATCTGCGCGGCTATTTTGACACTATCTGAGGTATTATCACTACATGGCGAAAGAAGACTGCATTGAAATGGAAGGAGTTGTATTGGACACCCTTCCAAACACGATGTTCCGCGTTGAACTCGAGAACGGACACGTCGTCACTGCACACATTTCCGGAAAAATGCGGAAAAATTACATCCGTATTCTGACCGGTGACAAGGTGACCGTTGAATTGACGCCCTATGATCTGACCAAGGGCCGTATCGTTTATCGCGCGCGTTAATCTTCTGCCTTGTTGTGACAAAAAAGCCCGGCTGATACCGGGCTTTTTTTATGACGTTAGTGCACCTGATTTCAGGTTTCTTTTTCCGACGCTTTGGCCTGGGATTTACAATCGAAGGTTAATTCGCCTTTTTTAAGGCCAATTTTCACTGTACCGCCGTCCACCAATGAACCGAACAACAATTCATTGGCCAACTCTTTTTTGACCTTCTCCTGGATCAGCCGAGCCATTGGGCGGGCACCCATTGCTTTGTCATAACCTTGTTTGGCTAACCATTGCCGCGCCGGCTCACTGACTTCCAGCGACACGCCTTTCACGTCCAGCTGAGCTTGCAGTTCAATAATAAACTTGTCGACCACCTGCAGAATGACGTCAGGTTCAAGGTGATTGAACCAAATGATCCCATCCAGTCGATTGCGGAACTCGGGCGTGAACACCTTGTTGATTTCAGACAACGCATCGTGACTGTGATCCTGTTGCTTGAAGCCAATAGACTTACGCACCGTTTCCTGCACACCGGCATTGGTTGTCATCACCAGTACAACGTTGCGGAAATCGACCTTGCGGCCATTATTGTCGGTCAGGGTCCCGTGGTCCATAACCTGCAACAAAATGTTGTAGATGTCACTGTGGGCCTTTTCAATTTCATCCAGCAGCACAACGGAGTATGGGTGCTTGATCACCGCGTCGGTTAACAACCCGCCCTGGTCAAACCCGACATAGCCAGGAGGCGCACCAATCAAGCGACTCACGGCGTGACGTTCCATATACTCTGACATATCAAAACGCACCAGTTCGACGCCCATGATCTTGGCCAGTTGCTGGGTCACTTCGGTTTTCCCTACCCCGGTCGGGCCGGCAAACATGAAAGAACCAATCGGCTTCTCTTCGTTGCCTAACCCGGAGCGGGAAAGACGAATGGCATCGGTCAGGCTTTCAATGGCTTTGTCCTGACCAAACACCACCATTTTCAGGTTGCGACCCAGGTTTTTCAGCACTTCTTTGTCGGATGCTGAGACCGATTTCTCTGGAATACGGGCAATTTTGGCAATGATGTGCTCAATATCCGCCACATTGATGGTCTTTTTACGCTTTGACGTCGGCAGTAACCGCTGACTCGCCCCCGCCTCGTCCATCACATCGATGGCTTTGTCCGGCAGGTGACGTTCATTGATGTATTTGGCCGACAGTTCCGCCGCCGCACGCAGCGCTTTTTGGGTAAACCTGACGCTATGATGCTTTTCATAGCGTGATTTCAGACCCATGAGAATTTTGGTGGTGTCGCTCACACTGGGCTCGACGATGTCGACTTTCTGGAAACGTCGCGCCAATGCTCTGTCTTTCTCGAACACGCCCTGGTATTCCTGGTAGGTGGTAGAACCGATACAGCGCAGTTCGCCACTGCTGAGTTTAGGCTTCAGCAGGTTGGAGGCATCCATCACCCCACCGGACGCGGCACCGGCGCCAATGATGGTGTGGATCTCATCGATAAACAGAATCGCGTTTGGATCCTTGGTCAATTCACGCAAAATCGCTTTCAGGCGTTTTTCAAAATCGCCGCGGTATTTGGTACCGGCCAGCAGACCACCCAAATCCAGCGAATATACCGTGGCATCGGCGATGACATCCGGCACCTGCTCCTGAACGATGCGGTAAGCCAGGCCTTCAGCGATAGCGGTCTTACCTACCCCGGCTTCACCCACCAGCAACGGGTTGTTTTTACGCCGACGACATAAAATCTGAATGGTCCGCTCCAATTCCAGATCACGGCCAATCAGAGGATCGATCTTGCCTTCTTTGGCCTGCACGTTCAGGTTGGTTGAATAGCGGGATAACACGGACTCTTGTTCTTCGCCCTCAACGTGCTCCTCATCCCCTTCAACCGCACTGCCTTCATCATCGGCTTTGCTGACGCCGTGGGAGATAAAGTTGACCACGTCAAGACGGGTAACGTCGGCCTTTTTGAGAATATAAACGGCCTGAGATTCCTGCTCACTGAAAATCGCCACCAGCACATTTGCGCCGGTCACTTCGTCCTTACCAGATGATTGAACATGGAACACCGCACGCTGCAATACGCGCTGGAAGCCGAGGGTTGGTTGAGTTTCCCGCTCCTCCAGTTGTTCTTCCAGCAGCAATGGCGTGGTGTCTTTCACGAAATCCGTTAGCTCGCCTTTAATCACATCAATATTGGCGCCACAGGCTTTCAGTGCCTCTCGGGCGGATTTGTTGTCCAGCAATGCCAACAACAGGTGCTCGACCGTCATAAATTCATGGCGGTGCTCACGGGCAAATATAAATGCCTCGTTCAGGGTTTGCTCTAAATCTTTGTTCAACATTAACGGACCCTCTTACTGCTTACGCCTGTTCCATCGAGCACATCAACGGATGCTGATGTTTTCGAGCATACTGATTAACCTGCATCACTTTCGTTTCAGCCACTTCTGCGGTGAAAATACCGCAAACCGCTTTGCCCCGATAATGCACGGTCAGCATCAACTGATTGGCTTTTTCGGCATCCATGTTAAAAAAGCGCATGATCACTTCAATCACAAAATCCATCGGCGTGTAATCATCATTATTCAGGACCACCTTATACATCGGCGGTGGCTGAACTTTCCTTTTCACCGTGTCAAGTTGTCGTTCACGGTCGATACTGATGGTGTTTTGCTTACTCATATCAAAATAATAGTGCCGCTGGTGTAAAAAACGATGGTTTTTTTACTTTTTCATTAATTCCGGAAATTCGCCTTGACATAATGTGGTCAAAAAACCTACATTTTTAACTGTGACCTTTTCATTCTGCAGTAGGAAAGCGATCCGCCCTTACGATCTATTGTGGGGGCAAAGAAGTGTCAGTTCAAGGGATACAGAGGAAGCAGAAGTATGGCGGTTGGCAAAGTCAAATGGTTTAACAACGCGAAAGGATTCGGGTTTATCATCCCCGATGACGGTGGTGAAGACGTATTCGCCCATTATTCAACAATTCAAATGGAAGGATACCGCTCACTCAAAGCAGGGCAGGAAGTGACCTTTGATGTGCAACAAGGCCCCAAAGGTTTGCATGCCGAAAATATCGGTATTGCCGACGACCCTGATCGCTAGTTAGACCTGACTGAGAACAGACTTAACAAAAAAGCAGACCAATGGTCTGCTTTTTTCTGTGTCTGAAATCTGTCGGGGTCCGAAGACCCCGTAACTGATTACTGTGCCAGTGCGGACAGTACGCTGTTGAGGGTTTCGCTGGGACACATTGCCCCTTTGGTTTTGCCCTCTTCCGGATAGTAGTAACCACCAATATCCAGCGCCTGACCCTGGGTTGCATCAATCTCAGCCAGCACTTTCTGCTCGCTGTCTTTGAGTTGCTGATGCAGCTTCGCAAACTGTTCTGCCAGTGCCGCATCTTCCGTTTGCTGACTCATCGCTTCGGCCCAGTACATCGCAAGGTAGAAGTGACTACCGCGGTTGTCCAGTTCACCGGCTTTGCGCAGTGGCGATTTACCTTCATTCAACAGCTTTTCTGTGGCGGCATCCAGCGACTTGGCCAATAATTTCGCTTTGCTGTTGCTGTGTTTGATCGCCACGTCTTCCAGTGACACCGCCAACGCCAGGAATTCACCCAATGAATCCCAACGCAGATGTCCCTCTTCAACAAACTGCTGTACGTGTTTCGGCGCAGAACCACCGGCGCCTGTTTCATACAGACCACCGCCCGCCATCAGCGGCACGATCGACAGCATCTTGGCGCTGGTACCCAGTTCAAGGATTGGGAACAGATCGGTCAGGTAATCACGCAACACGTTACCGGTCACGGAAATGGTATCCAAACCACGGATCGCGCGTTCCATGGTGTAGCGGATCGCGCGTACCGGCGACATGATCTGAATATCAAGTCCATCGGTATCATGCTCTTTCATGTACTCGTTAACTTTCAGGATCAGTTGAGCATCGTGCGCGCGTTCGTCATCCAACCAGAACACCGCTGGCATGCCGGACTGACGACAACGGGTCACCGCCAGTTTCACCCAATCACGGATGGGTGCATCTTTGGTTTGGCACATGCGCCAGATATCACCTTCTTCGACCTCATGCTCAATCAGCACGTTGTCATCCTGATCGATGATGCGCATGGTACCGTCAGCACTCATCTCAAAGGTCTTGTCATGAGAACCGTATTCTTCCGCTTTCTGCGCCATCAAACCAACGTTCGGTACGGTACCCATGGTGGTCGGATCGAACGCACCGTGGGTTTTACAGAAGTTGATCATCTCCTGGTAAATGGTGGCATAGGTACTTTCCGGGATCACCGCTTTGGTGTCATGCAACTTGCCATCCGGTCCCCACATCTGACCTGAACTACGGATCATGGCCGGCATTGAGGCATCAACGATAACATCGCTGGGTACGTGCAAATTAGAAATGCCTTTGTCGGAATTCACCATTGCAATGGGCGGACGATCCGCATAACAGGCGTTAATGTCACGCTGAATTTCTGAACGTTGTGATTCAGGCAGACTGGCAATCTTGTCATACACACTGCCCAGACCGTTGTTGGGGTTTACGCCCAGCTCATCAAACAAGTCCTGGTACTTATCAAACAGTTGTTTGTAGAACACTTTTACGCAGTGACCGAAGACGATTGGGTGTGACACCTTCATCATGGTGGCTTTTACGTGTAGCGAGAACAACACACCGGTTTCTTTGGCATCTTCGATTTGTTCTTCGAAGAACTTGCACAACGCCTTCTTGCTCATGAACATGCCATCAATCACTTCACCGGCGAGCAAATCGATGCGTGGGCGCAATACTTTCACATTGCCCTGTTTGTCGGTGAATTCGATGCGTACAAAACCGTCTTTTTCTACCGTGACTGATTTTTCACGGGAATAGAAATCACCGCCACGCATATGGGCAACGTGAGAGCGGGATGCCTGGCTCCACTCACCCATGGAGTGGGGATGATTGCGCGCGTAGTTTTTCACCGCGGTCGGTGCACGACGGTCAGAGTTACCTTCACGCAATACCGGGTTTACTGCACTACCAAGGACTTTACTGTAGCGTTCTGCAATGTCTTTTTCTTCATCAGTCTTGGCTTCATCTGGAAAGGCCGGCACATTGAAGCCTTTGGCATTCAGTTCTTTGATTGCGGCCTTCAACTGCGGGATAGAGGCACTGATGTTAGGCAGTTTGATGATATTTGCATTGGGATCCTGAGTCATTGCACCCAATTCAGCCAGGGCATCGGGCACCCGCTGCTCTTCACTCAGATACTCCGGAAAATGCGCCAGGATTCGCGCGGCCAGGGAGATATCACTTACTTCCACATCGATATCAGCGGTGGACGCAAACGCACGCACAATGGGCAACAGGCTGTAGGTTGCCAGCATCGGGGCTTCGTCGGTCTTGGTGTAGATAATCGTTGACTTGCTTGTCATTGTGTACCTCGGAATTAACGGC
The DNA here is from genome assembly GCF_020687825.1 of Fluctibacter halophilus. Taxonomy (GTDB): domain Bacteria; phylum Pseudomonadota; class Gammaproteobacteria; order Enterobacterales; family Alteromonadaceae; genus Fluctibacter; species Fluctibacter halophilus. The sequence goes on along the minus strand of NZ_JAJEWP010000001.1, from coordinate 854,972 downwards.
AGTCTCTGCCGGTTAGTGAGTGACACCCACCCTTGTCATCCACGGTTGCATTGTCAAAACAGTCCCGGTCTTGTTTGCCGGTCCTGTGCGTTTGATAGGATGAAAGACGGTGGATCGCCAAAATGTGATGAAGGATAATAAACAATTCACCGTTAAGTGCAAAATAACTCGCGGTGATTGCTTAAAAAATTGTGTAAACCATGAAAACCAGGACAAAAAATATGCCGGACAAGCGCACACCACAAAAAAAGCGCAGTGTAACCCGTCGCCCCAGACCACTGCATCCCAAAGTGGTGTTGTTCAATAAACCTTTTGATGTGCTGACTCAATTTACTGATCAGGAAGGCCGCGCAACCCTGAAGGATTATATTCCGGTCGCAGATGTTTATCCGGCCGGCCGACTGGACCGGGACAGTGAAGGCTTGCTGGTGCTGACCAATGACGGCCAACTACAACACCGCCTGGCCAGCCCCCGCCACAAGACCGAAAAGACCTATTGGGTTCAGGTTGAAGGCATTCCGGACAGCGTTGCGCTCGACGCGTTGCGCAAAGGCGTGGTACTGAAAGACGGCAAAACAGCCCCTGCCAAGGTTGAGGCCATCCCCGCCCCTGACGTGTGGCCGCGCAATCCACCGGTAAGGTTTCGCCAATCCATCCCCACCAGTTGGCTATCATTGACCATTACTGAAGGTCGTAACCGTCAGGTGCGTCGCATGACGGCACACGTCGGCTATCCGACGTTGCGCCTGATCCGCTACCGGGTTGGACAATGGACACTGGACGGACTGCAAAGCGGCGAATACCGAGCGATGCAAATCGATTGAATTGCATGATTTATTCCCGCGACGAAGGTGATTTGTGCGGGTAACTCTGCTAGAATTCGCGTCCGTTTTTTCACCACTCATTGTTTGCATTCGTTGTCATGACCCAAAACCCGTTAAATCCCTCCGACAATGCCGCCAAAAAAGTCATCGTAGGTATGTCTGGTGGTGTCGATTCCTCTGTCTCCGCCTACCTGTTATTGCAGCAGGGCTATCAGGTTGAAGGCCTGTTCATGAAAAACTGGGAAGAAGACGACGACGACGAGTATTGCGCTGCGGCTGAAGATCTGGCTGATGCGCAAGCGGTCGCCGACAAGTTGGGTATTGAGCTGCACACCATCAATTTCGCCGCCGAATACTGGGACAATGTGTTTGAGTACTTCCTCGAGGAATATAAAAACGGGCGCACGCCAAACCCCGACATCATGTGCAACAAAGAGATCAAGTTCAAAGCTTTTCTGGAGTTCGCCGCAGAGGATCTTGGCGCCGATTACATCGCCACCGGTCACTATGTGCGTCGCACCAACCGGGATGGTCACTGGCAAATGCTGCGCGGCTTGGACGCCAATAAAGATCAGAGTTATTTCCTCTACACCCTGGGCGAACAACACATTGCCAAAACCCTGTTTCCGGTGGGCGAACTGGAAAAGCCCCGGGTGCGTGAAATTGCCGAGCAACAGGGCCTGATCACCCATGACAAAAAAGACAGTACTGGCATCTGCTTTATCGGTGAACGCAAGTTCAAAGATTTTCTGGCCCGTTACCTGCCCGCGCAACCTGGCCCGATAGAAACTGCGGAAGGCGAGGTCATCGGCGAACACGAAGGCCTGATGTATCACACCTTGGGACAGCGCAAAGGGTTGCACATCGGCGGTATGAAAGACTTTGGTGACGCCCCTTGGTACGTGGTGGATAAAGACGTCGAGCGCAATACGCTGATCGTTGGCCAGGGCGCCGATCACCCTCGCCTGTATTCCAAAGGCCTGGTCGCCAACCAGTTGCATTGGGTCGACCGTCAGGGGCCAGCACAACCTCTGCGCTGTGCGGTGAAGACCCGATACCGCCAACAGGACATCCCCTGTCAGGTCACACCAAAGCCCGATGGCAGTGTTGAAGTGATGTTCGACACGCCGCAGAAGGCGGTTACGCCCGGACAGTCTGCTGTCTTTTACGCTGATGATGTATGTCTGGGAGGCGGGATCATTGAACACTATATCCGCTGATCTCCTCGACAGTTTGCAACAGAAAACCCTTGCACTTGCGGGTGTCAGCCAGGCAGCTGCGCTGGTGCAACAACTGGCCCGTACCGGTAAGCTCGATGAGCCCGGTTTTAGCGCGTCCCTGAACAGCATTGTGGTGACCAATCCCGATACTGCCGCAGACGTTTTTGGTGGCGTCAATGGCGTCAAAGTCGGTCTGGCAACGCTTATCCAGCAATTGGGCAATACCCCACAGGAAAAAGATGCGGAAGTTACCCGCTATGTGGCCAGTATCCTTGGCCTGGAGCGAAAACTGGCCAGCCAGCCAAAACGCATGAATGAATTGGGCCAGCGGATCGATAATATCCAGCGCCAGCAAGCACACATGGATTTGTTTTCCTCACAAATGTTACATAACCTGGCCAGCGTTTACAGTGACGCCGTGTCGCCGGTTGGTCCCAAAATCCAGGTTGCCGGCAATCCCATGTTACTCAAGCAAGCCAATAACCAGGACAAGGTCCGGGCTTTGTTGCTAGCCGGTGTGAGGGCTGCTGTATTGTGGCGCCAGCTTGGCGGTAAACGCCGCCAAATTCTGTTTAACCGACGTAAAATTCTGTCCAGTGCCCGCATGTTGCTCGGCACGGTACAACCAACCCAGTAGGAGCCCCCCATGGAACTTTCTGCATTGACTGCAGTGTCCCCCGTTGATGGCCGTTACGGCAGTAAAACCACTGAACTGCGTGGCATTTTCAGTGAATTTGGTTTGTTGAAATATCGTGTTGAAGTCGAAGTGCGCTGGCTGCAAATGCTGTCCCGCACCGATGGCATTGATGAAGTTCCACCGTTCAGTGAACAGGCCCATGCAGTGTTGGATGGCATTGTTGCAAATTTCAACGAGCAACACGCTGAGCGTATCAAAGAGATTGAACGCACCACCAACCACGACGTTAAAGCCGTAGAGTACTTCCTCAAGGAAAATGTCGAAGCGCTTCCCGAGTTGGCCGCCGTCAGTGAGTTCATTCATTTTGCCTGCACCTCCGAGGACATTAACAACCTGTCTCACGGTTTGATGTTAAAAGCAGCCCGTGACACCGTTATCCTGCCCTACTGTGACAAACTGATCAGTGAGTTACGTCGCATGGCCGCTGAATACCGTGACATCCCGATGATGGCACGCACCCACGGTCAGCCGGCGTCACCGACCACCATGGGTAAAGAAATGGCCAACGTCATGATGCGCCTGTCCCGTCAGCGGGATCAAATTGCCAATGTAGAATTGCTGGGTAAAATCAACGGTGCAGTGGGTAACTACAACGCGCACATGAGCGCTTACCCCAACCTCGACTGGCATGCTTTGTCCGAACAATTTGTGACCTCTCTGGGCCTTAGCTGGAACCCCTATACCACGCAAATCGAGCCCCATGACTACATTGCCGAATTGTTTGACGCCATTGCCCGTTTCAACACCATTTTGATCGATTTTGACCGTGATGTGTGGGGCTACATTGCACTGGGGCATTTCAAACAAAAAACCGTCGCTGGCGAGATCGGTTCTTCAACCATGCCGCACAAGGTCAACCCTATCGACTTTGAAAACTCGGAGGGTAATCTGGGACTGGCCAATGCCATGTTCGCCCATCTTGCTACCAAGCTGCCGATTTCGCGCTGGCAGCGGGATCTGACCGACTCCACGGTACTGAGAAACCTCGGTGTCGGCGTCGGTTACGCGGTGATCGCCTACCAGGCCTCCCTGAAAGGGATCAGCAAACTGGAAGTTAATGCCCAGAGCCTGGCCAACGAGTTGGACAACAACTGGGAACTGCTGGCAGAACCTATCCAAACCGTTATGCGCCGCTATGGCATTGAGAAGCCTTATGAGAAGCTCAAAGAGCTGACCCGTGGTAAAAAGGTCAATCAGGCGGTAATGGCCGATTTCATCGATACCCTGGCACTGCCTGACAACGTGAAAGCCGAGTTAAAAACCCTGACGCCATCCAACTACATTGGTCAGGCCATTCAACTGGTGGATAAGCTGTAAGCTGTCACGCCACTTTGAAATTGACACCAAACACCGCCTGACAGGCGGTGTTTTTGTTTTGAACCCACGATTGCATTTGTCCAAATGCCATGACAGGCTTTGCCCATCGTTGCGCTAACTACAGAAATCATGAAACGCATTTTCGGTGCTATCGCCTTTTTCCTGCTGCTGATCATACTGTGGCTGCTTTTCAGCCCCGCCAGCAGCCGCTGGCTGGCGCAACGCTGGTTGGGGGATGACCTGATCATCCACTGCCTTGAGTACTCGCCCGAGTCGCTGTTGTCAAAGCACCTTCAGCGTGTCTGTGTCAGTACTCCGTCATTTGACGTCGACGCCCGGGGTATTCGCTATGATCAGCACTTGTCCCGTTGGGAAATTGCGGCTGTGGGTATCAAAAAAAGACCTGTGTCCGCCGACAACTCCCCAGACACACCTTTGCGTCTTCCCAATCGTCCGTCGCAGTTCCCCCCCTTTGTGGCCAAACAGGTAAACGTCCAGCTCAGTCCCGATACGCCGCCATTAACGTTTAGCCTCCAACACGATGGTCAGTTTGGTTTTCAGTTGCAACAAGACTGGAAGGCCATGGTCAACTGGCGGACAGATGGGGTTGAGCTGGAATTGACTTCCTCCACAGCGCCATGGCTCCCCTGGTTGCCTGAGCACGCCCTGCCCTATCTAGCCGGCATACAGGAAAAAGCCCCTTGGCAGGTAACAGCAGCACTGTCTGACCAGGGCATTGAAGCGTCAGTGAACATTGATGCAGCGCTCCACCATGCCCTTAACGAGCGTTGTACGGTCCAGGCCATCCTCAGCGGAACAGTTGCCATCACTGCCGATTGGGCTGCGACCCAAGTGGTGGCGAATGCCGCCTCGCTCGAAAACCAGTGGCATTGGCAAGGCTGTCAGATGACCGCACTTGATGCTTCCCCTCCAGCCGTGGCCGTCACGTTGCCAGACCCTGTCACCTTCAGCGCGAACACCTTGTCAGTACCACAGATGGTCGTCAGTCCCACTGAACTGCCAGACAGCACACTGGTAGTTCATGACATTGCCTGGCAACCTGGCGGTGCGTTATCAGCCGCGCTGGAGGGCCAATCCCGTGATCTAGCCTCGCTGCTCAACCTGCCGATACAGGCAGAGCAGCTTGCTGTTGTCTTAAAAGGCACCATCGAAGGGCCATCGGTGGACAAACTTAACCTATCCCTCGCGCCACTGACGATGACCGCGCAACGACTAGCGCAGGACGGGATGACACTGTTTGACAGCCGGCTAAACCTACGGGGCAACGCGACCAAAGAAGACCTTACCCTACAAGGCGACATACACATCAATCGCCTCGAGAGTCAGTCGCTGGCAGGGCAAGGCCTGACCGCAACACTTGATCTCAAGGGAACTGCCGACACCCAAGTAACGCTGAACATCGCACCAACCATTGACCACCTTGACGTGTCGGAGCTGTCACTCAGCGGCGACGCCCGGTGGCAGTTGGTCTACACGCCAACAGAGGAGATAAGCGCAACCGGTACGTCACACATCGCCAAGCTTGTTGTCGCCAATCGAGCGCTGCCGGCCATCAGTCTCACCCACAGCCTGAACTTTACCGTTGACGATAATCACTATACGTCCCATCACCAGTGGCAACTCCCGACTGGTTTGCACGGTGAGGCCGTGCAGCAGGGTCACCGCTGGGAACTGACGGTCCCGGAACAGGAAGCGACCTTGTTGGCCCCCCTGCTCCAGTCTGAATTCCCTTCAGCGAGGATCACCGGCGGCAATATCAGCTTCGATGCCATGTATGACACCAGTACCCGTACGGGGTTAATGGTGCCACGCATAGCCGCGCTGTCAGGGCGCTATCAGGAGTACATCGCCAAGGGTATTACACTCAAGCCAACGGTCTATTTTGATTCAGCGTCCTTTCAGCTAGTACCCTCTACAGTAAAAATCGACAGCGTCGATGTCGGTGTCATGCTGACTGACCTCACTGCGCAGTTGGACAGTGTCGAACAATCCTTGCGGGTACAGAACATAGATGCCCAGGTGCTGGGAGGCCGATTGAACGTGGATAGTGTGTATCTGGATCAACGGGATCAAGGTTTCAACCTGACCCTGGATGCCTTGTCATTGCCACAGATGATGGCCATGCAACAGGCTGCCGGAGTGCAGGGTGCAGGCTTCGAATTAACCGGAAACATCAGTGGGAACATTCCGGTGTCTTTGCAAGGCGGGCAAGCGCAGGTGCAGGACGCGACGCTGAACAGCGAGCAGACCGGTCGACTCACTATTCGCGATAACGCCGCATTTGAAGGCATTAAGCAACAACAACCGTCACTGGCTAAACAGTTAAGCGTATTGGAAACATTGCAGATCGATTCACTCACCAGTACGCTAAACTTGGCACCGAGTGGCAATATGGTCTTGGCGGTTGCCATTAAGGGGCAAAATCCGGAACAGCAGGTGCCGGTAAATTTCAACTATACCCATGAACAAAACCTGTACACCCTGATGCGCGCCTTACGGCTGGCAGATCAGATTGAAAAAACCGTCGGTGAAAACGCCACCCAACGACGTCAACACTGACTTCAAGGAGCTTTGCAGTGAGAGGATATTGCACGTTAACGGCCATGGTACTGCTGCTGTGTGGTTGTACACACCGGGTTGAGGTGGAAACCAAAGAGCCAATCACGATCAACCTGAATGTCAAAGTTGATCACGAAATACGGGTCAAGGTAGACAAGGAACTTGACGATCTTTTCAGCGAAAATAGCGACATTTTCTAGGGAGTTAGTATGCAAACATGGTTAAAAGGATTGGCATTGGCCGGACTACTGGTGTCTGCAGTTGCACTGGCAATGGACATCGACAGCGCCAAACAAAATGGCTTGGTGGGTGAACAAATGGATGGTTATCTGGGGGTTGTGGTTGACTCAACCGAAGTCCGTGAACTGGTGGCAGACATCAATGCAAAACGGCGCAGCAAATACCAGGAACTGGCCAACGCCAATGGAATTACCCTGGCCCAGGTAGAAGCCTTAGCGGCCAAAAAAGCCTACAGTAAAACAGAACCGGGCCACTATGTGCAGGTAGACGGTAAGTGGGTTAAAAAATAGTGACAACAGCGGGGACATCCCCGCTGCTATCTTTGACGAGATTACCAAACACTCGGCTCACCAACAGCTCACTGCAACGCACGGATCCTGTCTTCCAGCGGTGGATGGCTGGCAAATATGGCATGTAGCTTACCTGCATTGATTGCCAGGGCTGCCATCTCATCCGGCAATTCCGCCTGTCCACTGGCCTGCCGTAAACGCTGCAATGCCGCAATCATCTTATGACGACCGACCAACGCAGCAGCACCGGCATCGGCACGGTATTCACGCTGGCGGGAGAACCACATGACGATGGTCATGGCCAGGATGCCCAGAATGATTTCACTGATCATTGAGACAATCCAGAATGCCGGTCCATGTCCACGCTCGACTTTGAACACAGCACGGTCTACCACATGGCCAACAATCCGTGACAGGAACACCACAAAGGTGTTCACCACGCCCTGGATCAGTGCCATGGTCACCATATCGCCGTTTGCCACGTGGCTCATTTCATGTGCCAGTACTGCTTCGACCTCATCCTCATTCATGCTGCTAAGCAAGCCCGTGCTTACCGCAACCAGCGCATCATTGCGGTTCCAGCCGGTAGCAAAGGCATTAGAACTGGGGTGATGAAAAATACCCACCTCGGGCATCCCTACCCCCAGTTGCTCAGCTTGTCTTGCAACGGTACTGAGTAACCATTGCTGGGTGCGATCCGTGGGCTGGGAAATGATCTGCACCCCCATGGTTTTTTTGGCCAGGAACTTTGACAGCGCCAATGAGATAAACGCCCCCGCAAATCCAATTACAGCGGCATACACCAACAAGGCCTGAAGATTTAAATCAACACCGTTTTGCGCTAACAGTCCCTCAAAGCCCAGCAGGCGAAACATCACCCCAAGCAACACCAGAATGGCCAGGTTGGTGGCCAGAAACAAACCGATACGTAACATGTGGATCTCCTGTTCCCAATACTCCGGTGTAAATGGGGGCATTGGGTAACAAGTACAATAGGAGACGTCAGCCTTCGTCTTCCGGACGGATCAAACTGATGATCTGTGCGCCGGGCGTCGGTGGTGTCGAGACGTCATCACGAAACAGTTTCACCCTGCCCTGAGGGTCAACCATGAACAGTGGCGTAAACGTGCCCTGGTTGGCCTGTTGATAATCTTCGTAGCGGTAGCTTTCAGTCAGTGGCGTTTTCTTCAATCGCGCACCTTTAGCCACCAGACTGGCCAGTTTACCGTAGGTGGCATTACCAAAAATACCCAGGCTTTTAAGATAACGTTCGTTCGGTTGGTGGCCCTCAAAACGCTTCTGCTCTGCCAGGCTCAGACCAAACACCCGTTCACTGCCCAACACGTCCTGAAAGTGCTGGGTCACCAGAGAGTTCAGTTGCTTATAGGGTGACAAAACCAGTACATAACCGATACCGGTTAAATCCAGGGTACGCTGAGCGTGCTCCGAAGAAGGGTTACCGAAATAAGTGGGGATCCCTTCCATGCGGGCGGCGGATATCGATGCCCAGTTGGTGTCCGCCAGCTTCACGGCGACATCAGCCGCCATCAGCTCTTTTGCCAGCATGCGTGAAAACTCGTTGCCGCCAAAGATGAGAAAACCCACCGGCGCAGGCTCCCTTACTCCGAGCATTTTGGCTAACCGTTTGGAGGTCAGGCTTTGCACAACCACGGTAAAAATGATCACAAAGAACACTAACGACACCAGCAGATTGGCGTTGTCATAGCCTTGCTGTTCCAGTTTCAGCGCAAACAATGCAGACACCGCAGCAGCAATAATCCCCCGCGGCGCCATCCAAACAATTAACGCCTTTTGCTGCCAGGTCAGTGAGGAGCCCCAGGATGACAAAAACACGCCGATGGGTCGGGCGACCAGCAACATCACCACAATGACGCCAATCGCCCCACCTGCGATGGCGTACAATTGATCGAAGTCCACCCGTGCCGCAAGGATAATGAACAGGCCGGAGATCAACAGCACACTGAGGGTTTCTTTAAACTCCAGGATCCCTTCAACGTCGACGTCTTTGGCATTGGCCAACCACACGCCCATGATGGTCACCGCCAGCAACCCTGACTCGTGTGCCGCCAGATTGGCGCCCTCAAATACCCCCAACACCACGGTGAGCACTGCGGTATTGACCAGGTAACCAGGGATCAGGCCTTTACGTAGCGTAGCGCTCAGCAGGTAGCCACACAGTATTCCCAACGATGTCCCTGCTAATACCGTTTTGCCGAATGCCATTAACGTGTGCGCCAGTGCATTTTGTGACGAGACAAGAAACTCAAACACCAATACCGCCAGTATCGCGCCGATGGGGTCGATAATGATCCCTTCCCAGCGCAGGATTTGGCCAATGTGTTTGTTAGGCCTGACCGCCCGTAACATAGGGATCACCACGGTTGGGCCCGTTACGGTCACGATGGCACTGAACAAAAATGCAAATGCCCAGGGCATATCGAGCAGCCAGTGAGCGGCCGGTGCCACCACCAGCCAACTGACCGCCACCCCCAGCGTCACCAGATTTCTGACCGTGCGGCCATGGGTACCTAAATCCGTGAAGTTGAGCGACAGCGCCCCTTCGAACAAGATGATCGCGACAGATAACGACACGATAGGAAACAACAAATCGCCAAACAAGGCATCACTGTCCAGGATCCCCGTCATCGGCCCCATCACGACGCCGGCAATCAGCAACGGCAGGATCGCCGGCAGCTTAATCCGGTGTGCCAGTAGCTGACAGATGATCGACAACAAGCCGATTAAAACCAGCAGTACAACAGGTTCCATTGCCATGAAGTCAGTTATCCTTTGTCATTGCCTGTTTGCCAGCATAGAAGCTGAATCAGACTGTGTAAATGAAAGCGCCTAACCCCATCACCGTTGTATCATTTCCACAAGCCATTCACTTTCCTGTTGTGCAGCCACAGCGTCATAGCCTCCCGATAGCGGATTCATAAAGCCATGAGGCGCGGTTTGTGAGCGCACGTTGACCTGAGGATAGCGCGCGAGATGCCCGATCACTGCTTGCTGATCAAAATGTCTTTCCCGATGGGCAAACACCACATCACAGGGCACCTGAGGACAGATGTCCAGCGCGTGACGGATCTGCCCCGGATAGTAGGTGATGACCCTTTCTACACAGGCCGGACGGCCGTGGGTTGTCATATGCCAGGCTGCGGCACCACCGGCACTGAAGCCCAGCAACGTCACTGGCTCTTTGCACGCAACCAAGGCGTCTCGTAAGCGGGCGACATAGCGCTCAACACCACCTTGCTGAACAAATGCCTGATAAGCCAGAGTTTCGTCACAGAACGTGGCATTGTCCGGATGCGCCGACATCACCAACGGCAATTGTTGCTCAAACAGGCCCGATAACCATTGCGTAAGCCGCGTTGTTACGCCAAATATATCGCTACAGATTACCCACTTCACGTTACGTCAGCCTCCCTTCAAAGCACCATTGTGCCAGCACTGTGCTGCAGCGAAAAGTCCGTTCAGGGGACAATGTTAACCGTTGCTTACGATTTGACACGCCATGACAAACAAATCGGCGCTACAGTACCGCTATAGAACCACACTGGAAGGACGCTATGCGTAGCATATTATTGATTGGCAGTCTGATGGTTTGTGCGTCGTTGCATGCCAAACAAAGCCTGTACGACACCATCGCGCAACTGGACACACAACTGTTCAGCGCCGCCAATGCCGGTCAACTGGACAGGGTCATGGACTACTTCAGCAATGATTTGGAGTTTTATCATGATACCGGCGGCTTGGGTGACTACCAGCAAACCCGCAACAGCCTGCAGCAAATGTTTGCCAGCCCCCATCATCCTACCCGTACCCTGGTAGAAGGAAGCATGGCCGTTTATCCCATCCAGGACTTTGGTGCCATACAAACCGGAAAACACCGTTTTTGTCATGAGGAGAACGGTAAACAGGACTGCGGAACATTTGATTTTGTCCATATCTGGCAACACACGCCTGAAGGTTGGAAAATTCGCCGCGTGGTCAGTTACGGGCACTAAAAAGGGCCCCATGGGCCCTTTTTAGTGCCCATGGGGCCCTTTTTTTAGTGTTCCGAAAAGGTCACGCCATCATGCCACCGTCAACCACTACGGTAGCGCCGGTGGTATAACTGGAAGCATCAGACACCAGATACAGTACGGTACCTGCCATTTCATCGGGACTCGCCACCCGTCCCATCGGAATGACCTTGAGCGCCTGTTTGAGGATCCCTTCATTGCTGGTCAGTGCCGAAGCAAACTTGGTATCGGTCAATCCCGGCAACAGTGCGTTGCAACGAATATTCAATCCTCCACACTCTTTGGCAAAGGCCTTGGTCATGCTGATCACCGCAGCTTTAGTGATGGAATATATGCCCTGCATGTCGCCGGGTGACAACCCATTCACTGACGCGGTGTTCAGGATCACGCCGCCGCCCTGCGCTTTCATTCGTTTGCCCGCTTCCACTGACATGAAAAAATAGCCACGGATATTCACATCGACCGTCTTCTCATAGGCCGATAATGGCGTATCCAGAATGTGGCCAAAATACGGGTTCGCCGCTGCGTTGTTAACCAGAATATCAATCCGTCCGAACTGGCTGTCGATGGCATTAAACAAGGCGTCAATCTGCCCCATATCACCCACATGACATTCCATAGCAGTAGCCTTCCCACCATTATCGCGAATACTCGAAGCTATCGCTTCGCAGCCATCCAGCTTGCGACTGGAGACGATGACATGGGCGCCATAACGGGCCAACAAGCGCGCAATGGACTCACCAATGCCCCGACTGGCGCCGGTCACCAGCGCCACTTTCCCACTTAAATCAAACAGGTTTTCGTTCACATTCACCTCCTGAGGATTAGGCTGTCAGACCACCGTCCAACACCACCGATTGTCCGGTCATAAAGCTGGACTCGTCAGAACACAGCCAGGCGATTGCCTTGGCGATTTCATCGACATGACCCAAGCGCTTCATCGGATTGGCATGAGTGATGTGACGTTGCTGTTTCTCATCCAGCTTGGCCAATGTGTTCTGCACCATGGGTGTATCAACGAAACTGGGACACACCGCATTGATGCGAATACTGGCTTTGGCATATTCAACCGCCGCAGACTTGGTCAGACCGATCACGCCATGCTTGGCGGCACCGTAGGCAGCAATGCTGGGAGCCCCCTTCACGCCAGCGACGGAAGCCAGGTTGATGATATGGCCGCCCCCCTGGGACAGCATGTGGCCAAGCTCGGCGCGCATACAATGCCAGACACCAGTCAGGTTGACCGCAATGTTGCGATCATAATCCTGCTGACTGACCAGGTGCATGGGCCCCGGTGCGTGATCAATGCCGGCATTGTTTAACGCCACCTGCACTGAGCCCAGATGCGCCACAGCGGCCTCGACAAAGTCATTGACCGCCACAGGATCGGTGACATCCAGTTGCCGGAACTCGGCTTGTCCGCCAGCGGCCCTGATCGCCTCAACAACCTGAGCACCACCGGCGGCATCGATGTCACCGAGGAAAACCCGCGCACCGCGCTCAGCCAGCACACGGGCGCTAGCAGCGCCAATGCCGGAGGCTGCACCGGTGATCAGGATGCCCTTAGCGGATACATCGGCCGCACTCATTGATCATGATCCACTTTCAGCACCAGCTTGCCGAAGTTTTCACCACGGAACAGCATCATCAAGGTGTCTGGGAAGGTATCGAGTCCTTCCACCACATGCTCTTTGGCTTTCAGTTTGCCTTCAGCAATCCAGGTCGCCATCTGCTGCGCTGCTTTGCCGTAGTTTTTCACGTTATCGAACACCACAATGCCTTCCATACGGGCACGGTTAACCAACAGTGACAGGTAGTTTGACGGCCCTTTTACGGCGGTGGTGTTATTGTACTGACTGATAGCCCCGCAAATCACAATCCGGGCTTTGAAATTAATCCGCGTCAGAACATCATCCAGAATGTCGCCACCAACATTGTCAAAATAAACATCGACGCCGTTCGGACACGCTCGCTTGAGGCCCGCTTTTACGTCTTCATTTTTATAGTCAATCACATCATCAAAGCCGAGTTCATCAATCAGGTACTGGCATTTATCCGGTCCACCGGCAATGCCCACCACCCGGCAACCTTTGATCTTGGCAATCTGCCCAACCACGGTGCCAACCGCACCGGCAGCACCGGACACCACCACCGTCTCGCCCTCTTTGGGTTGTCCGGTATCCAGGATGCCGAAGTAAGCGGTCATACCCGGCATCCCCAGCACACCGAGATAGCGCTCCAGTGGTGCCAGTGAAGGGTCAACCTTGTGCAATCCCTGCGTGGAAATCACGGCGTAATCCTGCACACCCAAGGTTCCATACACATGATCACCGGCGGCAAAATTGGGATCGGTACTTTCCAGCACTTCTCCGACACCACCGGCTCGCATCACCGCGCCAATCGCAACTGGCTCGATATAGGATTTCCCTTCGTTCATCCAGCCGCGCATGGCAGGGTCCAGGGAGATATATTTGACTTTGACCAATACCTGGTTGGCTTCAAGGCCTGGCAGGGTTTCGGTCACGCGCTCCCAGCATTGCTGGTCTGGCTCCCCAACGGGGCGTTTGGCTAAACGGAATTGTCTGCTTTGCATAGTGTGTCCTTATGTGCGTTAGAACCAGTCTGTCTTCATGTTGTGACAGGTGGTATTGGTTTGTTGCAACAGGGCGAAATCGCGGCTTACCAAAGGTAACTCCCACTCGATATAGTAGGCTGCCGCCTGTAATTTGCCCTGATAGAAATCGGCGTGTTGTTCACTGTCGGCTCCCTGTGCCAGACGTCGCTCAGCCCCGTGGGCCTGACGCAACCACATCCAGCTGACCACCAGCGAACTGAAGATATTCATAAAGCACTGGGCGTTAGTCAGGTGTACCGGTAATGCACTGGTGCGCAAATCTTTCTGCAGGGTGGTCATCAGTTCGGCAAATTGCTGCAGGTAGGGAGCAACTTGCGCGCTCAGGTTCTGGCACACCTCCCCTTTCATCTGCGCGAGGTCTTGTTGCAACCGCTGTTGCAACACCTGTAATCCGGCACCATTGGCCTGCCACAGTTTACGTCCCAGTAAGTCCAGCGCCTGGATGCCGTTGGTACCTTCGTGAATAGGGTTTAAGCGGTTGTCCCGCCAGCACTGCTCGACCGGGTATTCACGGGTGTATCCGGCACCGCCGAGTACCTGAATGGCCAAATCATTGGCCTTGACGCCGAATTCCGACGGCCAGGCTTTGACAACCGGTGTCAACAGATCCAGTAACTCCCGGGTTTGTTCCCGCTCCTCACTGTCAGGCAAAGAATGCACGTCATCGACCAGTCGTGCGGCATAAAAACACAACGCCATGGCGCCTTCGGTGTAGGCTTTTTGAGCCAGCAACATACGTTTCACGTCACCGTGCTCGATGATGGGTACTGCTGGCGTATCAGGCCCGGCACCTGTGGGCCTCCCCTGCAACCGGTCTTTGGCATAGGCCAACGATAACCGATACCCACGATAGCCGATCATGGCGGCGCCAAAGCCGACCCCGAGACGGGCTTCATTCATCATCTGAAACATGTAGCGTAGCCCTTGGTGTGGCTCACCGACCAGGTAGCCATGACAATCATCGTTGTCACCGAAACTTAGCGCCGTGGACGTGGTTCCCCGATAACCCAGTTTATGGATCAGGCCGGCCAGTGCCACATCGTTGCGCTCGGCAGGTTCGCCCTGTGCGTCAAGACGGAACTTGGGCACCACAAACAGGGAAATGCCTTTCACGCCAGACGGCGCATCCGGCAGCTTGGCCAGTACCAGATGGACGATGTTGTCGGACAATTCATGCTCGCCGGCAGAAATGTACAATTTGCTGCCTTTTACCCGATAGGTACCATCTCCTGCCGGCACTGCACGGGTGCGAATGTCGGCCAGCGAAGAACCGGCATGAGGTTCTGTCAGCGCCATGGTGCCGGTAAAACGACCGGTGAGCATCGGAGGCACAAAACGCTGTTGTAGGGTTTCGCTGGCAAAGGTCTGTATCACATTGGCTGCCGCCACCGTCAGGAAAGGGTACCCGGCGGTTGAAGGATTGGCCGCCATAAAGTAGCCGGAGCAGGCGGTCATGATGGTCTCCGGTAACTGCATGCCACCGGCGTCAAAATCGGCGCGCCCGGCCAGAAAGCCAGCCTCACAGTAGGCGTCAAAAGCAGCTTTCACTTCGGGGATCATGCTCACCGACTGACCGTCAAAGGTCGGTTCCTGCTGATCCGCTTTGTGGTTGTGGGTGGCGAAGTGCTCGGTGGCAATCTTTTCGGCGGTATCAAGAACTGCATCCAGGGTTTCCCGCGAATGTTCGCTAAAGCGTTGCCGCTGCAATAACGTTTCTGTGTCCTGCACGTCAAAGAGTTGAAACGGCAGTTCCAGAGGGGCAATCAAAGGTTCGGTCATGGTATTTCATCCTGCAGTTGAGGCCCTAGAGTGACACAACAAAGCCTTCGCGTTTAACTGTCATATATGACATTATTATGGTCATTTACGCCAACCATCACTGGGCTGAATAGCTCAGGGTAAGTGCCAATTATAGAAGGCCATTTATTGTGCATCAGGTAACCATTGTCGGCTTTGATCAAGCGTATGCCAGTGCCATCACCGGCGCGTTGGATCTTTTTGCACTGGCGGGGGTCAGTGCCCAGCGAATGGCCAGTCAGCCGGTCACACCACTGTTCTCGGTGCAAATCGCGGCATGGCAAAAGCAACCGGTACGCTGTATCAATCAACTGACGCTACAAAGTCAGGTCGCCATCCAGGATGTCAGCCACACGGATGTCCTGCTGATCCCGACCATCGGAGGCGATCCTGACCGGGTTTTATCGGATAACCGACGCCTGCTGCCCTTTATTCGCCAGCATTATGAGCAAGGTGCTGACATTGCCAGCAATTGTTCGGGGGCATTTTTCCTCGCCGAGGCAGGGTTGCTTAATGGCAAGCAGGCCACCACACACTGGGGGTATGCACAACGGTTTAAGCAACGGTACCCGGAGGTCAACCTGCAACCGGACAAGCTGATCACGGTACAGGACCGTATTTACTGTGCCGGTGGCGGCATGGCATGGTTTGACCTGGTGTTGCTGCTCATTGAGCGATTCTGTGGTCACGACATAGCCCGTAGCACCGCCCGCGCCCATGTGATCGACATGGTCCGCGGTGAGCAGGCAGCTTATGGTGAGGTGCGCAGCAAGAAGTACCATCAGGACAAGGATATTCTCGCCGTGCAAGACTGGCTGGAGCGAGAGTATGCCCAGCCCGTTAACCTGCAGACGGTGGCGCAACGATTTAACTTCACCCCCCGCACCTTTGTGCGTCGTTTTAAACAGGCAACCGGTGAAACGCCGCTGCATTATCTGCAACGGGTGCGAGTGGACGCGGCCAAACAATGGCTCGAACAAACCGCCGGCCCCATCGAGCAAGTGGTAAACCAGGTCGGTTATGACGACATTGCTTCATTCTCCAGACTGTTTTCGCGCTACACCGGCCTGACCCCGGGACAATACCGCAGCAAATTTAAACGAACCATCAATGAATAGTTAACCAGTTGTTGTATTTGTGGTTTTTTAGCTTCTGTGTGATCACGTTTTACGGAATACCTGCTACTATAAGTATCTGATTTTGCTGAAATAAAAGAAACATATGTTTCAATATTGATGTTAATGAAACATATGTTTAGACTGGTTATGCCTTGCACAACAGACACACTCACGTGGGCATTTCAGCACGATCACAACATGCACACGCAATAACAACACAAGCCACAAATTGGTGACACTATGAAACAATTAAAACGTACGGCGTTGGCACTTTGTGTTCAATCCGCTCTGTTCAGTCAGTTCGCACTGGCACAAGATGCTACTGAACCCACTCAGGCTGCCAAAGAGGCTGGTCTTGAAAAGATCACCGTAACAGCACAGAAACGTACCCAATCCATTCAGGAAGTACCGATCTCCATTGCCACGTTACACGGTGAACGCTTCGAAAGCATGTTCTCCGGCGGTGAAGATATCCTGGCACTGGCGGTACGTGTACCTGGCTTGTATGCAGAATCGTCCAACGGACGTGTTGCGCCGCGGTTTTATATCCGTGGCCTGGGCAACACCGACTTCGATTTGGCCGCCTCCCAACCCGTCTCCATCGTGATGGACGAAGTGGTGATGGAAAATGTAATCCTGAAAAGCTTCCCCCTGTTTGATGTCGAACAGGTCGAAGTTATTCGCGGCCCCCAAGGAACCCTGTTTGGTCGCAACACCACCGCCGGTATTGTCAAATTTGACTCGGTCAAACCCCGGGATGATTTTGATGCCTACCTGAAAGCCGGAGTCGGCACATTAGGTACATTCAATGTTGAAGGTGCCGTCGGTGGCGCATTGAGTGATGACCTGTCAGGTCGTTTCTCGTTCCTGTCGCAGGAGCGTGATGACTGGATTGACAACGGTTATACAGGAGCCAAACAAAAAGATGCCATGGGCGGCTTCGATGAAAAAGCCTGGCGCGCCCAGTTGTTGTATCGCCCCAGTGACGATTTTTCTGCCCTGCTGAACGTGCATGGCCGCGATCTGGAAGGCACCTCCACCATGTTTCGTGCCAATATCTTTGATAAAGGCAGTAACGACCTGAACAGCAATTTTGACCGTGACGTAGTGTACTACGACGCGGATTTGTCCAACAGTTTAGACGAAACCACGCCGTACGCACAGGATCGTAATCCCCAGGCCTACGAAGGCTATGGTGCTTCACTGAAGCTGGACATTGGCCTGGAAGACATGACCCTGACCTCCATCACCGCGCTGGAAAAAACCGATGGCTACAGCCTGGGCGACATCGACGGCGGTGTACAAACGTTTGGTCCTGCGGTAGATATGAACGGTGATGGCACTGTAGAAAACTCATTCCCAGGAACCATACCGTTTGGTGCTGTAACGCAAGATAATCTGGACGATTTGGAACAATTTACCCAGGAAATCCGTCTGGCCAGCGACACCGCCGATGCGATGAACTGGCAGGTGGGTGCGTTCTACTTTGATTCATCGTTTAACGTCACCAGTATCGATGGCTTCTTCGGTGCCACCACAGTGTTTCATGAAAACACCACCTGGGCGGTGTTCGGTCAGTCATCTTATCAAGTCAACGACAAACTGAACGTCACCGGTGGTATTCGTTACACCCACGATGAAAAAACCTTGCGCGTGGGACAGCAAAACGTTGGTGCTGTGAATTTCACTGGCGACTACGATGATATCAATGTCGACGATGGCCAGGTCAGCTGGGAGCTGAGCGCCAATTACCGCATCGACAGTGATGTTTCGGTCTACGCCCGGGTTGCCGACGGTTTCCGCGCCCAGACCATTCAGGGCCGTGACGTTGCCTTTGAAGGTGCACCTTCTGTGGCTGATGCTGAGACCATCCTGAGTTTCGAGGCCGGCTTTAAAGCCGACTTGCTGGACAACACCTTGCGCCTGAACGGTGCAGTATTCCACTACACCATTGATGACATGCAGTTCTCGGCCATCGGTGGTGATGCCAACAACACCGCCCTGATCAATGCTGACAAGGGCACAGGTTACGGCTTTGAAATCGACTCCCAGTGGCTGGTCAATGACTACCTGACCCTGACAGCAGGCTACAGCTACAACAAGACGGAGATCAAAGACGATAGTCTGACGGTGCTGCCATGTGGAACCAGCCCTGCAGATGAGTTCACAGGCAACTGTACCGTGTTTGACCCGCGTCCGGATGGTTACCGCGCAGTCATCGACGGTAACCCGTTCCCACAGGCGCCAGAAACCATCTTTAACGTAACGGCCCGTTACGCGACACCGATGGGCGATGATGGTGAGTTCTTTATCTTCACCGACTGGGCATGGCAGGGTAAAACCAACCTGTTCCTGTACCACGCGGCAGAATTCCGTACCAACAACAATGTTGAAGGCGGTCTGCGCATCGGTTACGAGAACTTTGAACACGCCTATACCATCGCGCTGTTTGGTCGTAACATCACCGACGAAGAAAACGTCAAAGGTGCCATCGACTTTAACAACCTGACCGGTATCGTGAACTCCCCCCGGATCTGGGGTATCGAAGCGAAAATCAGCTTCTACTAAACCAACCGTCACGTACTGACAATACCCCGCCTTGATGCGGGGTATTTTTTTGCCTGTCATCAACTCTTCACAAAACCGCAATGGATTACAACGGCGGGGTTGGCCACACTAAACACTCAACAATAATGGCTGGCAGTCTGGAACGCCTGACTGCCCTGACGACGAGCGATTTATGAAACTGTACATTGGCAACCTGTCCTATCGTATGACCAACGACGAGCTTAACAAAACGTTTTCTGCCTATGGCGATGTGCTGTCAACGCACATCGTGTTGGATAGGGAAACCCAGCGTTCAAAAGGCTTTGCCTTTGTGGAGTTCAGCGACAAACAAGCCGCCGAAAGCGCGATGCAAAGCCTGAATGGCAAAGAGCTGGCCGGCCGGACCATCGTGGTCAATGAAGCACGTCCCAAGCCAGCTCGCCAACGACGAGCTGGCTAAAAAAAAGCCCCGCCAAGCGGGGCTTTTTTATGCACGCAGATTAACCTAAGCGTTATCCGATACCGGCACACCGGCAGGCTGTTTGCGTCTGAACACACCTTTTATGTCGTCCAGGATCAAATACAACGATGGCACCAGTAACAGCGTAATCACCGTCGCAAACAGGATCCCGAATGCCAGCGAGATCGCCATCGGGATGACAATTTGCGCCTGCAAACTGCGCTCGAACACGATCGGCAACAAGCCCATAAAGGTGGTTAAGGATGTCAGGATAATCGCCCTGAAACGTTGACTACCGGCCTGAATCGCCGCTTCTTTGATGCCATGTCCTTCTGCCCGTGCGCGGTTAACAAAATCAACCATGATCAGGCTGTCATTCACCACGACCCCGGACAATGCGATGATCCCGCACAGTGACAACACGCTGACCGAATGGCCCAACAGTAAATGACCCGCAATCGCGCCGACGATACCAAACGGGATCACCGACATAATGATAAACGGCTGTGAGTAAGAACGTAGCGGGATTGCCATCAACGCATATATCGCAAACATGGCAAACAAAAAGCCCTGCATCAGGCTAACCAGTGCTTCGCCCTGCTCCCTGGACGCGCCTTCCAGGCGAAAATCAACACTGGGATAACGGGCCAGAAGGTCAGGAATAAACTCACTTTGCACCGTGGTTGCGATTTCATTGGGGTCGATGCGGCCTTTGTCGACTTTCGCGGTTACGGTAATGCTACGGTTGCCGTCAACACGAATGATCGAACCATAGCCTTTGCCCATATCCAGTTCTGCCACTTCAGAGAAAGGAATGTCCAGCCCTTGTGGCGTGCGGATACGCATGTTCTCCAGATTGCCTATCGAATTGCGCTGTTCTTTTGGATAACGGACCATGACTTTGACTTCTTCGTCACCCCGTTGTATCCGCTGCGCTTCAGCGCCATAAAAGGCATAGCGAACCTGCGTTGCCAATGCATCCAGTGACAGACCGAGGGCCTCCGCCTGAGGTTTGATATTGAGGCGGATTTCATCACTGCCACCACTGAACGAATCAGCGATGTCTGCCACACCATCATAAGTACGTAAGTGCGCTTTGAGCTCATTGGTGGCGCGACGCAGTTCATCTAACTTGTCACCGTTAAACTCAAAGGTCAGATCCGACCCGCCACCAGGGCCGCCCTGAGGTGTGCCAATCTCCACGGAACGTGCGCCTGGGATTTCCGGCATTTCGTCACGCCAGCGCTGATGAATGGTAAAGGCGTCGATATCACGGGTTTCACCCTTGGTCATTTCCACCAGGATCTGTCCGCTGGTATTGCTCTGATCAAAAGCAATCGTGTGCTTAACGACGCCTTCACCGAACTCATTTTTGACACTTTCGTCCATTCGGGTCAGTGCGGCGTACAGAATATCCATGCTTTGATCACGCTGAGCAATCGACGAGCCGGGTTCCAGCTCAATGGTGCCCGTCATAAAGTCACTGGGGATATTGGGGAAGAACACAAAACGCACCACGCCGCCGCCGAACAGGCCGATGGTTAAAATCAGCATGGCCAGAAACGACGCCAGCGTGACATACCGATGGGCAATGGCTTTTTGCAGGAAGGGGAGATAGCGCTCCTGAACGAACCATTTGATCCCTTCACTGAAAAAGTCTCGGAAACGTTGCAAGGCGTTTGCTTTGCTCGGATCATAGGGCGTTACCTTCATGTGCGCCAAATGCGCCGGCAGGATCAGCTTCGATTCGATCAACGAGAACACCAGACAAATGATCACTACCCAGCCAATGGTTTTCCAGATAACACCGAAGGTGCCGGGTACCAGCAGCATCGGCGTGAACGCCGCGATGGTAGTCAATACGCCAAACGTGGCCGGCATCGCGACCCGCTTCACACCGGTGATCACGTTGTCGATATTGTGACCTTTTTTATCGATCTCAGAGTAGGCTGACTCCCCCATGATAATGGCATCGTCAACCACGATCCCCAGTACCAGAATAAAGCCGAACAGACTGATCATATTGATCGACAGATTGAAAAACTCCATCGGCATAAACAACAGCGTGCCCAGGAAGCAAACCGGTAAACCCACCATTACCCAGGCTGCCAGTCGCAACTTGAGGAACAATGACAACACCAGAAACACCAACAGCGCGCCGAAAAACATGTTACTCAGCATCATATTTAATCGGTCGGCCAGGTAAAACGAACTGTCACCCCAGGTATCCGCGTTGATATGGGGCGGTAAGGTCTTTTTGCGCTCATCAATGAACGCATTAACCGTTTTAGAAATCTCCAACGCGTTCTGGTCCCCGACCGCCTGTACGCGAATGTTCATCGCCGGCTTGCCATCAAACATGGCGTAATTGCGATCTTCGACAAAGCCGTCGCGGATCTCGGCAATATCCCCCAACATCAGACGGGTACCGTCTTCACGGGTCAACAACACCAGATTGGCAAAATCCTGCCCAGTGTAGGCCTGACCTTTGGCGCGCAACAGAATATCGCCATCTTCCGAGCGAATTGAACCGCCGGGTAAATCAATCGATGAACGTCTGACCGCACTGACCAATTCACTAAAGGTCAGGTTGTATTCGAGTAATTTGGCTTCGGAAATTTCGACCGACACTTCATAGTCGCGGGTGCCGACCACCAAGACCCGTGACACGCCCGGTAAGTTGGCGATGTCATCGCGCATGTCTTTGGTGAATTCTTTAAGTTCACGCTCCGACGCATCACCGTACACGGCAACCCACAGCACATCCTGAGTCGCTTTCTGGCGATACACCACCGGCTTTTCGGTGTTTTCCGGGAAACTGGGGATCGCATCGACCTGCACTTTGACTTCATCCAGCAATTGCTGGGCATCGTAGTCTTCTTCTACTTCGATGTTGACCGTACCCATACCCTCGACGGCTGTGGCGGTCATCTTCTTGATCCCTTCCAGATCCTTTACGGCTTCTTCGATTTTAACCAGAACGCCTTCTTCAACCTCTTGTGGTGCAGCACCAAGATAAGGAACACGAACAATGATGTTTTTGAATTCAAAATTAGGAAAAACCTGCTTGTGTATGGTGTTGGCACCAAACAAGCCGCCAACAATCAATATCCACATCAACAGATTGGCTGCGACACTGTTTCGCGCAAACCACGCGATGATGCCGCTGTGGGTGTCTATTTTACTCATGCATCACGCTCCGTTTTTGCAATCGCGGTGTCTTTGCTCTCTTCCACGTCCTTTTCCACAGCCGGATCCTGCTCATCGCCAGGAAGACGAAGCGCCATGCCGTTGTAAGGGTTCGGAACCGCGCTGGTAATAACCTGCTCGCCACTGCGCAAACCGGCGGAGATATAGACGCTGTTTTCGTCGGCCCGCTGCACCACAACATCACGGATTTCCAGTTTGCGGTCTTCGCCAACAACCAGCACAGTGCCATCCAGACGAAGCACGTGGCGGGGCAAGACAATCATGTCGTCACCACGATTTCCGCTGATACGCGCCTGCACGAAGCGTCCAAACTTCAATGCCACACCCTGCGCATTGTCTGCACGTTGATAAGGGTCTTTCACTTCAGCCACCGCATAAATAACACGGCGCTGCTCGTCCAGAATGCCTTCATCCCGAGCCAGCATGCCCTGCCACTGCACCACCTTTCCGGCCACCGTGGCGGTGAGCTCAACCGGACTGCTTTGTCCGTCGGTTCCCGGTAGTTGCAGATAAGCCAAATCGTTATCACTCAACGGCATACGGACTTCTGCAACATCCGTGTTGTAAATCACACCGAGCTGTTTTCCGACCGTCACAAACTGACCGAGATCGATGTCTTTGCTACGCACCAATCCATCGTAGGGTGCACGAATGGTGGTGCGTTCCAGATTACGTTGCGCCCGTTCCAGTTGTGCCTCCGCGGCGCGAACACTGGCCAGCTCTTTGGCCAGTTGCGGCTTACGCAAGCCCAACTCTGGCGCAACACTGCCTTTCACCGAACGCCACTCCTCTTCAGCCACCTTGCCGCGCGCGCGCTCCTCTTCAAGCGCTGCCTGGGCACGGGCAAGTTCAGCCTGGGCAGTTTTCAAATCGGTGTTGTAGTCGGCCTGTTCCAACTGAACCAACACATCACCTTTTTTGAACATGCCGCCTTCGATAAAGGCCTCGGCAACAGACGTCACACGACCGCTCACCTGTGCACTGAGTACTGTTTGAATCTTTGGTTGCACCGTGCCCTGGGATTTGACCACAAACTGCAAATCCTCGCTGCTTACCGGTATGGCATTGACCAAAAAGGCTCGCTCTTCAACCTCAGCTTTTTCAGGCGGTTGTCGCATGTTAATCATGGCGGCTGCCACGACAATGGCAATCAAGACGATAATAAGTGGTATACCTGCTTTTTTCAGGACTGCTAACATGGACGTTCCCTTCTTCCTGTACTATGAAGTGATATGTGACTGTCTGTTTTTATAGTTGTAGACGGATGACCGCACGATTGTAGCGACATTGGTCCGGTATTGTCTTGCCAAAATGTTAAAAAGTGTGACAAGCAGCACACACAGGTACAGTCCCGCGCGACGCGACTTTATTACATCGTTATATACATTGGCATCTCTGTTGCAGATCACAGCGGTCGGGCGAGCAAATCGATGCGCGATGGCCAGATTGAAAATCAGCCATGCACCACCTGTGAGCTTATGGGGGCCGTTGTGCACCAATGCTTTGCAGGTCAGAGCAGTAAAACATCAAAAAAAGTAGACTTTATGCCCGCCAAAATGTAATTTTATTACATATATTGCTGTTTATTTGTTCTTTATGCGCAGTTTGTGACAATTTTGTGAAATTTAATTTCAGGAGAGTGACATGAGTGTCAAAAAGCAATACCTAAAGTCCCGTCCCGTGTGCAAAGTGACTTTCAAACTCAGTGCACAGGAGGCTCAGCAGGCCGACAGTGTCAAACTGGTGGGCGATTTTAATGACTGGAACAGCAACACGGCGCCAATGAAAAAGCTCAAAAATGGTGCTTTTACATCCACCGTCGAGTTGCCAAAAGACAACGAGTACCAATTCCGCTATCTGTTGAACGACAGTGCCTGGGAAAACGACTGGTCGGCAGATGATTACGTGCCAAGTGGTGTCGGCAATGAAGACAATTCATTGATACGGGTGTAAGCAATAAAAAAACGGGGAGCTGTTCAGCTCCCCGTTTTTTATTCACAGCAGTGTGTCGAAGCACAATTTATAATGCGGCTTCCAGTTGCGGAAGAATGTCGAACAAATCACCCACCAGGCCGTAATCAGCAACCTGGAATATCGGTGCTTCCTCGTCCTTGTTGATCGCAACAATGATCTTGGAATCCTTCATCCCCGCCAGATGTTGAATGGCGCCGGAAATGCCCACTGCAATGTAGAGCTGAGGCGCAACAATTTTACCGGTCTGGCCGACTTGCATATCATTAGGAACAAAACCGGCGTCAACCGCCGCTCGTGAAGCACCAATTGCAGCACCCAACTTATCGGCAATACCTTCCAGCAAGGCAAAGTTTTCGCCATTTTGCATGCCGCGGCCGCCGGAGATGATCACATCTGCAGCAGTAAGCTCAGGTCGCTCTGACTCAGTCAGCTCTTCACCAACAAAGCCGGAAATGTCCATGGCTTTCACCACGTCGGAGTTTTCAATCGAGGCACTGTTGCCTTCTGCTGCGGCATCGAATGCCGCGCTTCGTACCGTCAGCACTTTAATCGCGTCTTCGCTTTGCACTGTCGCGATGGCGTTACCGGCATAAATAGGGCGCACAAAGGTATCGGCGCTGTCGACACGAATGATGTCCGAAATTTGCGCCACATCAAGCATCGCCGCTACACGGGGCATAAAGTTCTTGCCCGTAGTCGTGGCAGCAGCCAATACATGGCTGTAGTCTTTGCCTAAGTCGGCGACCAACGCACTGACCGGCTCAGCCAACTGGTGCGCATAAGCGGCATTGTCAGCCACAATCACTTTGCTAACACCGGCGATGGTAGCAGCCTGCTTGGCAATGGCGTCGACGCCCTCACCGGCGACCAGAACATGCAGTTCGTCGCCCATTTGACTGGCAGCTGTCACCAACTTGTGCGTATCAGGCTTTAAGTGCTGATTATCGTGCTCTGCATAAATGAGTACGGCCATTTAGATCACCTTCGCTTCAGTTTTCAGTTTCTCAACCAGTTCCGCCACATCGGCGACTTTAACACCGCCTTGGCGCTGTGCTGGGGCCTCAACTTTCAGGGTTTTCACCTTGGACGTCAGATCAACGCCGTAATCCGCAGCGGCTTTCACATCCAATGGCTTACGTTTAGCCTTCATGATGTTCGGCAACGACGCATAACGGGGCTCATTCAATCGCAAATCCGTGGTAACCACGGCTGGCAATGACAGTTTAACCGTCTGCAAACCACCGTCGATTTCACGGGTGACAGCAACGCTTCCCTCTTCAACCTGCACCTCAGAGGCAAAGGTGCCCTGTGGCATACCGGTCAATGCGGCCAGCATCTGTCCGGTTTGGTTGTTGTCGGAATCGATAGACTGCTTACCCAGAATAACCAGTTGCGGAGCCTCTTCTTCCACCACTTTTTGCAGCAGTTTGGCGACTTGCAATGAATCCAGGCTGTCACTGGTTTCGATGTGCAGACCCCGATCGGCGCCCAGCGCTAACGCGGTGCGGATCTGTTCCTGGCAGGCTTTTTCACCGATGGAAACAACCACCACTTCACTGGCGGTGCCTTTTTCCTTCAGGCGTACAGCCTCTTCAACCGCGATTTCACAAAATGGGTTAATGGCCATTTTGGCATTGGTCAGATCGACCGCTGAATTATCGGGTTTAACGCGGACTTTCACGTTGTAATCGATGGCACGTTTTACCGGCACTAAAATTTTCATTGTCACCTCATATTCAGGCGTTTAACTCGACGCTCGGCAACGCCGACGCGTTTCGGTAGGGTGGCGTCAATTTACTTTCTGTTGACGTAAGCGTCAACCAACACTACTCTTGCCCGCCAACTTCAGTTTACATTCCATTGACATGGCATTTAACCAAAGTTCACCTAGTCTGTATCCTGAAGTTGTGAATGACAGCAGGCTGAATAGCGAATAAACAGAACGATAAAAAAGCTATATATTCAACATGTTACGCGTCATCATCAGGCACTGCCTGTCAATTCGGAGTAACGCCGTCTGCAATGCTTTTGTGTATCCGGAGCATTGCTCCGATGCCAGCGTTGCAGTACCGTGTACAAAATAGAATACGTTTATAGACGTACTAAATATTTATTTCTTTTATTAATAGATAATCATAACAGCTAGGAGACCCCCGTGGAACGTGAATCGATGGAGTTTGATGTCGTCATAGTCGGTGCAGGCCCAGCGGGACTGTCCACCGCATGCAAATTAATGCAGCAGGCCAAAGCCAATGACCAGGAATTGATGGTCTGTGTGGTTGAAAAAGGCTCGGAAGTCGGCGCCCATATCCTGTCCGGCGCGGTGTTCGAAACCCGCGCGCTTGACGAACTGTTTCCGGACTGGTCCACCTTGGGCGCCCCGGTGACCACCCAGGTAACCGAAGACCACATCTATCTGCTCAAGAATGAACAGGCGGCCACCCGTTTACCCGGCTTCAGCACGCCCAAAACCATGCACAATAAAGGTAACTACATTGTCAGTATGGGTAACCTGTGCCGCTGGTTGGCGGAACAGGCAGAGCAATTGGGCGTGGAAATTTTCCCGGGCTTCCCTGCAGCAGAACTCCTGTTTAATGACGACGGTAGCGTAGCGGGTGTCATTACCGGCGACATGGGCATTGGCGCCGATGGCCAACCCAAAGACAGTTTCATGCCTGGCATGGAGTTGCGGGCCAAGTACACCGTGTTTGCTGAAGGCTGTCGAGGACACCTGGGCAAACAGTTGATTGAAAAATTTGCGCTCGACGAAGGAAAATCTCCGCAACATTACGCGATTGGGTTCAAGGAAATCTGGGACATTGATCCTGCCAAGCATCAGGAAGGACTGGTAGTGCACACGGCGGGCTGGCCGTTGAGCGATGCCAGCGGCGGCAGTTACCTGTATCATGCCGAAAACAATCAGGTGCTGGTCGGGCTGATCGTGGATTTAAATTATGCCAATCCCCATCTGTCTCCGTTTGATGAATTTCAGCGACTCAAGCACCACCCGGTGCTAAAACAATACCTCGAAGGCGGTAAGCGGGTCAGCTATGGTGCCCGGGCAATTGCTAAAGGGGGTTTTAACTCGCTGCCGAAAATGACCTTCCCTGGCGGTATCCTGGTTGGGTGCGATGCCGGAACGCTGAACTTTGCCAAAATCAAAGGCAATCACACCGCCATGAAGTCAGGGATCCTGGCCGCGGAATCCCTGTATGAAAAATTACAGGATGCCGAGCATAGCGGCGGAGAGGATTTGACCGGATTCACCGAGCGGTTTAAAAATTCCTGGTTGTACGACGAATTGTTCCGTTCACGCAACTTCGGACCTGCCATGCACAAGTTTGGCAGCTTCTGGGGCGGCGCGTTCAATACACTGGAGCAGAACTTCTTTGCTGGTAATATGTTCATGACGTTACAGGACAACCATCGCGATCATGAACAACTCGGTCTGGCCAGTGAGCACCAGAGCATCGACTACCCCAAACCTGACGGTGTGCTGAGTTTTGATAAGCTGTCGTCGGTTTTCCTGTCAAACACCAATCATGAAGAAGACCAGCCTTGCCATCTGCGCCTTACGGATGCGGATATCCCGGTCAACGTCAATCTGACGAAATACAATGAGCCCGCACAGCGCTATTGTCCGGCCGGCGTGTACGAAATTGTCGACGGTGATGACGGTAACCCTCAATTGCAGATAAATGCACAAAACTGTGTGCATTGTAAGACCTGTGATATTAAAGATCCGAGCCAGAATATTACTTGGGTTGTTCCGGAAGGAACAGGTGGTCCAAATTACCCGAATATGTAATGAAATCCACATTTTGGTCACTATCATTAAGGCGGGACTGGTTCCCGCCTTTTTTTACGTCATATTGTGACCTTTTATATTGCCAAGCTGTTGATCAATCGCTATCTTTAGCTCGAATTAACTATAATCAATAAGGTATTCATTAATGAGTGATTTTCTGGAAATCTTTACCCATGGACGACGTTTACAAGGTGCGGTAAAGGAATTGTCCGTTGATGAATTAGAAAGCGTTGCACAAAAACTGGATAACATTATTGCCAAGCGTAAAGAACGCGAAATTGAGCTGCAAAAGCGCGAGCAGGAAAAACAGGCTAAAATCGACGCAATCCGCGAGCAAATGGAAGCTGCAGGCCTGGGCCTTGATGATTTACAAGGTCTGGAAGGTCTCAAAAAGGGTAAAGCAAGCGGACAAAAACGTCCGGTTAAATACATTTTAAAAGACGACCAGGGTAAAGAACATCCCTGGACTGGAATTGGTAGAATGCCGAAAGTTTATTCCCACGCTCTGGCAGAGGGAAAACAACTTTCTGATTTCAAAATATAGTCGCAAATTTGCTACATTTTAAAAAAGTCGCATCGCGGCTTTTTTTTTATCCGATAACCAATCATTTTAATTGTGCCCACTTAATTAATGATTGAACCTTGAAATTATGAGGCGAATTGATGTTGCTGAATCATGAAATTACAACGACAGATGAAAATGCCCCATGGCTGGTATTGTTGCACGGCTTGTTTGGTAGCCTGGACAATCTTAACGGTGTAAAAAGAGCCCTGCAGAATCAATTCAATATTGTCAATATCGATCTGCCTGATCATGGCTTGTCTCCCCGTACCGACAGGTTTAGTTTTACAGACTGGGCACAGCGGGTAGAAGCGGTACTTGACCAGGCGAATATTCAACAAGCTCACTTGCTTGGTCACTCATTAGGCGGCAAGGTGATGATGACATTGGCACAGCAATCGCCAAAACGGGCCACAAGCCTGATCGTCGCCGATATAGCCCCCACTGCCTATTCGCCCAGGCACCAGAATGTGCTGGCCGCCCTCACAGGCGTTACGCTGGATACCATCACTCGACGACAGGATGCTGACCAGCAACTCAAACAACACATCACCGAACCCGGTGTACGCCAGTTTCTGCTCAAAAGCCTGTATGCTGACAATCATAGCTGGCAATGGCGCTTCAACCTCTCCCTGTTACAGCGTGACTATGCCCTGCTTTCAGACGCAATTCCCGACAGGGAGCCGTATGAGGGTCCAACACTGTTCATAAAAGGTGAGCGCTCGGATTACCTGGGACCGCAACATCAGGCCGATATCAAGCGTCGCTTCCCCAACAGTTCGGCCAAAATTATCGCGGCAACCGGCCATTGGTTACATGCCGAAAAGCCGGAGGCGTTCGCCCGTGTCGTGTCACGTTTTATCGACACCGTTGAGCAAGGCTGAGAAGGATACTGGGTAGCCCTCGCCCATCATCAAAGGTTTTTACATTGCATCAATGACATTGATTCTCAAAAACACACGGTTGTGCTATAGTGCGCGCCGTTTTTAATTACTGTGGCGTTGTCCGTGTTAGCCGAACATTACGAACAGATCGAAGCCATCGTTATGAACCTGGCCATGGCCGCACTTTTCGTGCTGATGTTTTTCGCCGTTCATGACGTACTGAAAAAGAACGATGTGCCTGCCCTGGGACGCGCAGTCGCATATCTCGTGCTATTTTTAGGTGCGGCGGGCTTTATCGCCAAAGGGATCATTCAATTGTTCTGGCAATCCAGTGGCATCGGCAGTTAGCGCCATTTAACCAAACTTTGAGGTAATCACACACATGGCAAGCGTAGGTCTTTTCTTTGGCAGCGATACCGGCAATACCGAGCATGTTGCCAAGATGATCCAAAAAGAACTGGGTAAACACCTGATAGACGTTCATGACATCGCCAAAAGCAGCAAAGAAGACATCGCCAACTTCGACTTATTGATGTTTGGTATTCCCACCTGGTACTACGGCGAAGCCCAGTGCGATTGGGACGACTTCTTTCCTGAGCTGGAAGAAATTGATTTCACCGATAAACTGGTGGCCATTTTTGGTTGTGGTGATCAGGAAGACTACGCTGAATATTTCCTCGATGCGATGGGTATGATCCGTGACATTGTTGAAGCCCGTGGCGCCATCATTATTGGTCACTGGTCGACCGATGGTTACGATTTTGAAGCGTCGAAAGGAATGGCCGATGACAACCATTTTGTCGGTTTGGGCATTGATGAAGACCGTCAACCTGAACTTACCGAGCAACGGGTAAAAGCATGGTGCAAACAAGTGTTCGATGAAATGTGCCTGTCTGAGCTTGCCTGATTTGACTGGCCAACATCATTACATTAAAAAAGGCGCCTTTGGCGCCTTTTTGCTTTACTGCCTCATCTAACGATTACAGCTTAAACGTCTTCACCGCTTCGCTCAGATTACGCATCAGACTGTCGACTTGCTTGGCGCCCTGAGTGGATTGCTGGGTGCTTGTGGCGCTCTCTTCGGCCAGTTCGACGATGCGGGTCAGGCTGTCAGCGACACTTTGCAACAGGTCATCCTGTTCGTGGGTATCGGAAACGATATGCTGATTCACGTCGTTGAGCTGTGAGATGACCTTACCGATGGTATTGACTTGCTCGTTGACCTGCTTGATCTGTTCGACACTTTCCCGCGATTGCTCAGTGCCCAGGCCTATGGCATTGACCGCCTGTTGCGCATCTGCTTGCAACGAATCAATCATACCTTCAATTTCTTCGGTGGAGTTTTGCGTCCGATTGGCAAGGGTTCTGACTTCATCGGCAACCACCGCAAACCCCCTGCCCTGCTCACCCGCCCTGGCAGCTTCAATTGCGGCATTCAACGCCAGCAAATTGGTCTGTTCCGCGATGGTTTTGATCACATCCAGAATACTGCCAATTTTGCGACTGTTATCTTCCAGACGATGAATAATCTCAGAGGACTGTTCTGATTGCTGACTTTGCTGTTCAATTTGCTGTCGGCACCGTTGCACCTGTTCAGATACCGCCCGACTTTGGCGGGACACATCATCCAACTGCTCCATGGCATGTTGAATTTGTTGCAAATTGCCCTGACTCTTGCTGCGGATCGCTTCGGTATTGCGTGCGGTGGTATTAACCTGCTCACGCTGCAAATCTACCTGCTGCAGGGTTTTATCGCCCAACGCAACACTTTCACGGGTTGCCGCTTCCAGTTCCGCTTCCTGAGTGATGATCTGGCTCACCACCTGATGCAGACTGTCTGACAACTGGTTTACACTGCCGGCCAATACCGCAAACTCATCATTGCCGTCATCGCGGGCTTTATGGGTTAAATCACCACTGGAGATAATGCGTAAGCTGCGGTTTATTCTCGCCAATGGCTTGGCAATGCTTCGAGCCGCCAATGACCCCAGCAAAACCACTGCCGCCAGGGCAACAACCATGATGACAACGCCTTTCCAAATGTTGCTTTGTACCGCATCCAGAATGGCGTTCTGGCCGGCCAAGGTATCGGTATTGATATCGCCAAACAAAGCAGAAAACGCGTCAATCGACCCGTCCATGGCCTGCTCCGCCTCCAGCATATGCTGCTCGGCTTCTGCAATCAGCTGGATTTTCTGCTGCTGCAGAGCGAACAGGCCCTGAGCCTCACTAAACCCTTGCTTTAGCGCCTCAAACTGCTGGTTAAAACTGTCGATGATGCCATCGGTTTCGATTTCTTCGCCCAAACGGTTCAGGTACTGCGCATCTGCATCAATGTTGCTCAGGGCAAATTCGATGTCGCCCTGGATGGTTTGGCTGAGCTCAGCATCGGTGACTTTGACGTATTCTTTGATGGAGTTAAAAATCGGCAGGATTTTGTTGTCGATATTGGTTCCAGTACCAATCAGGGTCTCCAGGCTTGGAGAGTCGCTTTCCAGATAGGTCAAATCCAGCACCAGCGCACTGGCTTCATCGGCGATGGCCAGCAGGTCCTGAGAACGGGCCTGGATCTGTTCGGACAAGGCCAGCTGTTGTTGTCGCGCTTGATACATTTGCCGACTGAACTGCAAATAGCGTTGCGCCTGTTCCTTGCCGGTCGAATAGTCACCGTTTGTGCCATCAATCAGGCCGCCCAGGGTATCCAGCTCTTGCTCGAATGCTGTGGCCTGCTGGTCAAATAAAGTTCGGTTTTCACGCAAGCCCTGGGAATGGTTTTTGAAATAGCCATTGGTGGTGGTTTTGGCAAGTGACAGGATGCCCGTTTGTACCGCCAGCATCTGGCTCTGCACCGGCATTTTCTGTTCGACAACAGAAATCGCTGACTGGCGAATGTCTGCCAGACCGAAATAAGAGATAACATTGGTGAACAGCAGCAAGCAGCCCAACACCGCGAATCCCGAAATGATTTTTCCGACAACTGAAATCTTCATACCACTTTTATGCATTTTTCTTTGCTTTCATTATCGCCCCAAAGCAACGATTTTTTAACATTTTCCGGCAAAAAAACTGAATAATGTCGCGTTCTTAGCGAAAAATGCGGCGAATTGTTGATGATTTGTACACCCTCAATATTGAAACGCCTACGGCAACGACAGACAACACGTCTTTAGTCTACTTCTGCGATGGGCAATTTCTGCCGGTTTGTCTTTTAAATCTGTGTCAGTTCCCTATAATAACCGTCACATTTTTGTTAAGTGTATGCCCATGGATCAAAATAAAGAGCTGAAAAAAGCCGGCCTTAAGGTCACCCTTCCCCGCCTGAAAATCCTGGAGATCCTTCAGGAGCCCAAGAACCAGCACATTAGCGCGGAAGACGTTTATAAAATCCTGATTGAGCAAGGCGAAGAAATCGGTCTGGCAACGGTGTACCGAGTGCTCAACCAGTTCGATGATGCCGGGATCCTTAACCGTCACCACTTCGAAGGTGGTAAATCCGTATTTGAAATCAGCCACAAAGAACACCACGATCATCTGGTGTGTCTGAAGTGTGGCAAAGTGATTGAGTTTGAAGACCCGCTGATTGAAGAACGTCAGGAAGCGGTGGCTGCGCAGAACAAAATGAAGCTCACCCACCACAGCTTGTATCTTTACGGCGAATGCACCGACGGCAACTGCGACGAAAACTAAGTCACTATACGACGCGGCGTGCGCTTTGGCATCCGCGTCACCAATTCATAACCTATTGTATCTGCCCATTGGGCAACCTCATTCGCATTGAGCTGTTGGCCCCACAGTTCAACGGGATCACCGACCTTCACATCGCCTATCTCGGTCACATCAACGGTGATCATGTCCATCGATACACGACCCGCTAACGACGCCCGCTGGCCTTTGACTAACACCGGCGTGCCATTACGCGCATTGCGTGGGTAGCCATCACCATACCCAACTGCCACGGTCGCGATGGTTGAGGGGCGCGTGGCTGTCCATACGGCACCATAACCCACCGACTCACCCCGGGGAATGTCTCGAACGGCGATCACTTCAGAGTGAAAGGTCATCACCGGTTTAAGGCGGTCGGCTGCAGGATGTGCATGCTCAAATGGGCTTAAGCCATACAACATGATCCCGGGCCGATTCCATTCCGTGTGGGACTGTGGATGGGCCAGAATCGCTGCAGAGTTGGCGATGCTGCGCGGCAGTCCGGTCGGTAATGACGACATCACCTGCCTGAAACGGTCTAATTGACGCACTGTCATTGCCGTATCAACACTGTCGGCGCAGGCAAGGTGGGTCAGCAGAGTAATATCCTCCACGTTTTCACAGCCGCGCAGTTTTTCAAACACCTGATGTACCCGTTCACTGGGAATGCCCAGCCGATGCATCCCTGTATCCACTTTCAGCCACACATGCATGGGGCTGTTCAGGGGCACCCGCTGCAACGCCGTCAACTGGCTTTCGTTATGCAGTACCGTGTGGAAACCCAACGCGCTGGCCGTTTTCAGCTCACCGTCATCAAAGCAGCCTTCCAGCAGCAAAATGGGAGTGTGAATGCCTTCATCACGCAGCACAACGGCTTCGTCAAGACTACTGACCGCGAACAGCCGCACCCTTCCCTCTAACGCACGGGCGATATCACAGGCGCCATGACCGTATGCGTCCGCCTTGATAACGGCCATATGATGACTGTTTGGGGCCAACCCTTCGGTCAGGGTGACATTGTGACTCAAGGCCTGAAGATCGATGGTAATTTCAGTGGGTCGACTCATCGGTAACTGCTTTACTCCGGGGCAATCAACGCCCTCGCTGTGGGCACTCAATAGGAAAATTTATGTTGTTCAAACAATGACGAAACCACGCGCCAGATATCACCCACCTGACCGTCATTGACGGGCTGATCATCGATGCTGATCACCGGCTGAACATTGCGGGTTGAACTGGTAAGCCACACTTCGTTGGCCTCCATCACCTGCTGGCGGGTGATTGTACCCTCTCTTACCGTAAACACGCCATCCTTGCGCACACAATCAATTAATACCTGTCGGGTAATACCGGCCAGTTTCTGTTGATCCAGCGCCGGTGTCCAGATTTCATCCTTTATCACCACGAACGCGTTACAAGCGGCAGCCTCGGTCAGTTCATCCTGCTGATTGAACAACAACACTTCATCCGCGTGCTGATCTTTGCCGTGCTGAAAATGCAACACGTGGCCCAATAACGAGGTCGATTTAATATGACAATGCCGCCAGCGCTGATCTTGTTCAGTGATCACTCGCAGCCCTTGTCCCTCGGCCAGTCTTGGTGGCAGCGCGTAGGTCATCGCAAACACCGTCGGCGTCAGTTGATTGGAAAAGCCATGGTAACGGCGACTATCCACGCCACGGGACACGTGCAGGTAGATGGCCACATCCTCTGCACCATGGGCCGCCAACAGGCGTTCGATAATATCCTGCCATTGGCTGGGTGACAAAGGCATGTCGATACGCAGTGCGGCAAGACTGTTGGCCAGCCGTTGCAGGTGCAAACGAGTAGCGACAGGTTTACCCGCAAACGCAGGAATGACTTCGTAAGCACCGTCACCGAATAAGAATCCCCTATCCAGTGGTGACAGATGTGCCTCGCACAGCGGTAAAAAGGTCCCGTTCAGGTACACATCCGTCATTACTTTTCTCCCGCCGTTGAAATCATCTGAGCTAACCAGTGCTGCCATTGTGCCCGTTCGAGGTGAAACCGGTTGTCGGCGTCAAAAACACTGCAGGTTGAAAAGCGTAGCCGAGCGCCTGGTGCCAACTGGGCCAGACGTTGACAATCCCGCGGGTATACACTGCCTATTTTAGGATATCCACCGATGCTTTGCCGATCATTGAGCATCACGATGGGTTGTCCATCCGCGGGGATCTGCACCGCACCAAGACCGATGCCTTCCGATGCCATCTGCGTCACCGGGCTCTCAATCGCCGGTCCTGTCAATCTGACCCCCATGCGATCAGCGCGCTGACTGACGGTGTATTGCGACAGGCCAAATTGCCGCACCGCACTCGAACTGAACAGATCATACTGATACCCCATCACCACTTGCACGCATAGCTGATCGGGAAAGTCCGGCCGTGCGGCCTCGGGCACTGACAAGTGAGGGATAAACGTCGGTTGCCGGGCTAGGGTCAGGACATCGCCCTGCTGCAGGGCAGCGCCATCTCCGCATAAGCCGCCCAAGTGTTCTCTGGGTACCGTTGTGACACAGCCAAACTGAATGCACCCCTGGAAACCACCACCGACCGCCAGGTAGCGACGTAAACCAGCATCACACTGGCCGATCACCAGGTGTTGGCCAGCCTTGAGTGACAGGGTTTGCCACGACGGTTGGGCAACGCCGTCGAGCAATATGTCACCCGGTGCGCCCGTTATCGCAACCTGACAGTCCTGCAGAACATCCAGTGCCAAAGGTCCGATCAGGATTTCCAGACCGGCACTATCAGCCGCTTGTCCGACCAAGTGTGAAGCCCAATCAAAACTGTAGCCATCCACAGCCCCACCTTGACTCAGTCCCTGACGCCCGGCCCCTTGTCGTCCGCGATCGGTCAATAAGGTCTGCATTGAGGCCTGGGTGATACGCAACACTGCCTTGTCAGTCATGGTTCCCTCGCTCTGACCACAGACGCTCAAAATCGTCGGCCGTGATAGCCTTAAAGCGCACCGTGTCACCCACACGTAGCAATGCCGGTGGATTGCGCCCAGCATTGAATAGGGTCACCGGACATCGGCCGATAATGTTCCAGCCCCCTGGCGATTGGGTCGGATAGATAGCGGTTTGACGATCGGCTATCGCCACCGCACCAGCCGGAACCCGTTGCCGGGGAGTTGGCAAGCGAGGCATGGCCAACCCCGGCTCCACTTCGCCGAGAAAAGCGAAACCAGGCGCAAAGCCCAGGGCATAGACCCGGTATTCCTGTTGGCAGTGACGATCGATGACCTGTTGTTCGCTAATCCCGTGATGCTCGGCAATGCGAGCTCTGTCATGATCATCCGGCAAGCTGTAGCAGACCGGCAATGTGTGCACTTTTGGAGGCGGCGCGTTTGCAGCGGGCGTTGTTTCGGTGCCCACACAATGTTGCATCAGCCAATGCCTGACAAACAGATGGTCCACCCGTTGCACATCGTACTGAAGGTACAAGGAACGGTACGACACCACACTGTCCTGCAGCCAGGCAGGGGCCGCTTGTTCAAGGGTATGCTGCCATCCACACACCTGTTGATGGGCTTGTTCCAGGCCATCCACCGCGGCGTAAACTATCACGCCATCGACACCCGCTGTC
The DNA here is from genome assembly GCF_020687825.1 of Fluctibacter halophilus. Classification (GTDB taxonomy): domain Bacteria; phylum Pseudomonadota; class Gammaproteobacteria; order Enterobacterales; family Alteromonadaceae; genus Fluctibacter; species Fluctibacter halophilus. The sequence continues at coordinate 817,447 of NZ_JAJEWP010000001.1, read as the reverse complement.
ACTATCTTCACGGTCATGAACTGGCCAACAGCTCACGAATGGCCTTAACCCCGGCGATAGCATCATCATTGTCCCCGTGTACGCACAAAGTATCGGCTTTAACGTGCAAGGTACGGCCGGACAGACTGGTGATGGTCTGTGTTGTCATCAGTTGCTGAACCTGCCCCAGCATTTGTTCAATTCCCAGTACTGCACCAGGTTGATGACGGGGCAACAGCCGGCCATCATCACCATAACGGCGATCAGCAAATGCCTCAAACCACAACATGACCCCAAGTGGCTGCGCAAGGCTCTGATGGTGTTGCCATTGTTCTGTGGCCTGCACCACCAGCGGCAGAGGTCGATGGTAGTCGGCGACGGCTTGTAACACACTGAGCAGAATGGCTTCATCGCGCATCATGTCATTGTACAGTGCACCATGGGGTTTAATGTATTGCAGACTGACATCCTGGCAAGCGGCCATGCCGTCGAGCGCGGCAACCTGATAATGCAGCATGGCAATCAACTCTGAGCGACTCAGTTGCATGCTACGTCGTCCAAAACCTTGCAAATCAGGATATGCAGGGTGCGCACCTAAACCGACACCGTGCACCTTGCTGAAGCGGATTGCGCGCTGAATGACCAACGGATCGCCGGCATGAAAACCACAGGCGACGGAGGCCATGTCCACAAATGGCATGATCCGATCGTCATCGCCCATTTGCCATGGACCAAAACTTTCACCCAAGTCACAATTTAATCGCAGGCTTTGTTTCTCTGTGTCAGACATTTTCGATACAATGGTGTTCTGTCACCACCCCCGTTGTTGGATGTCGTTACTATAACAGAATTCGACCCAGGGTTGTTAACCACGGATCCTACCTAACAGTATGTTACATATCGGAAAAATTAATACATTACGGGCCATTGATGCGTTGCCTTTTGGCTTTTACCTGCAAGGCGATGATCCCGAGTGGGTACTGTTGCCGCGAGACGCTGCACCCGCATCGCTGGCCATCGGCGATAGCCTTGATGTGCTGGTGTATCATGACAAAGAGGGTCAGTTGGTTGCCACCCAGGCATCCCCGACGGCACTGCGTGATCAGTGTGCCCTGATGACCGTCAAACACATCAGTGATGCTGGCGCGTTTGTCGAATGGCTGGACGACAAAGACTTACTGGTGCCCCACAAAGAGCAAGACAAGCCTCTGCAACAGGGGTTGGCCTACATGGTCTACGTCACACTCGACGCACAGCGAGAACGCCTGATCGGCAGTACCCGGTTACACCGGTTTCTGTCCGAAAAAGGCCAGGATTTTAGCCCCCGTCAGGCTGTCACACTGACCGCCGTAGCGCGCACTGATCTGGGCATGAAAGTGATCATCAATGACACCCACCTTGGATTGCTGTTCAAAGATGAGCTGATCAAGCCATTGTCGGTCGGCGAGCGCTGCGATGGATTCATAAAACGCATCCGCGATGACGGTAAAATTGATGTTAGCCTGCAGTTACACGACGAACAGGCACGTCAGGATCTGGGCGAGGCTATCATTGATGACCTTCGCGCCCATGGCGGTATCTCTACCCTGACCGACAAAAGTGCACCGAACGACATTTTGCAGCGATTCGGGGTAAGCAAAGGCGCCTACAAGAAAGCCCTGGGCAACCTCTACAAACAACAACGGATCCGCCTGGAAAAGGATCGGATCACCTTGATCGAACCCTGACGTAAACGGAGAAATCAGTGAAAGCAACAGTCTCATGGCAACAAGCCATGCAATTTCGCGGTACCACCGACACCGGACATCACATCGATATGGATGGCGAAGGTAATGCCGTCAGTCCCATGGAGGCCGTTTTGCTGGCAGCTGGGGCCTGCTCTTCCATCGATGTGGTTGAGATCATGAAAAAAGCCCGCCAGGACATTCAAGCCTGCCGCTGTGAAATGTCAGCCATCCGAGCTGACGATGCCCCGCGGGTATTCAAACAAATAGATGCCCACTATATTGTGTCCGGCAATGATATCAGCGAGAAACACCTCGCCCGGGCGGTTGAATTGTCGGCTGAGAAATATTGCTCAGTGATGCTGATGCTGCGCGGCAATGTCACCATAAACACCCGCTATACTATCGAGTAAACCCAACCAAGGCAGGTGAACACCTGCTTTGGTCATTCTCACAACTATGTGGTGAAATTCGCTAAACGATTTACCAACGACCTGTCGTCAATTTCACCAACATAGTGTATCTATCTGTTTTTAAAGACTTTTTAAACGTGGCACACACTCTGCTTTGTATGGGTTGTTTTCAATCACAATTCATCGGGGAACCAACATGCCACGGATCACACCAACAACAACCACAATGAAGCTGTTAGTGGTCGGTACCGCTCTGTCACTAAGTGCCTTACTGTCAGGCTGCGGAGAAGCAGGCGCCAGTGCCAACACAGAACAAGCGAAAAAAGAAGCGGTCATCGCCATTCCGGTCGAAGTTGCCGCTCTGTCACAAGGTGACATATCATCCAACTACTCCACTACCGCCGTGCTTGAAGCCAAAGATGAAGCGTTTGTGGTCGCCCGTGCATCGGGCATTATCCAGACCATCAATGTCGAAGAAGGTGATTTTGTCGAAAAAGGCCAGATACTGGCGCAGCTGGAACAGTCCCGCTATCGCCTAAACCTAGCCCGGGCGCAAGCCGAGCTGGAAGGCATTGAGAAAGAGCTGGAGAAGATCAATAAAGTCTACGACAAGAAACTGGTCAGTGATGACACCTATGACAAACTGACCTCCCAGTATGAAGCAGCCAAAGCCAGCTTAGCTCTGGCAGAACTGGATTTGGAAGAAACCACCATCCGGGCACCAATCAGCGGTTACATTGCCGAACGTAACGCCAAAGTGGGTAACCTGACGGAATCTTTCCAACGGGCAAGAATGTTCCACATTGTGTCTCAGCAAGACCTGTATGGCATCGTACATTTGCCGGAAAAAGAACTGGCTCGGGTGCACCGCGATCAGGAAGCGCGTCTGACCATGACCGCATTGGGTGATGAAAACGTGCGCGCCTTTGTTGAGCGCATTTCACCGGTAATTGACGCCAAGACCGGTACCTTCAAAGTGACGTTACGGGTACCTAACGAACAGCATCAACTGAAAGCCGGCATGTTTGCCCAGGTAGCGCTTAACTATGATACCCATGCCAACGCCACCCTGTTGCCTCGCAAAGCCCTTCTGTCGATTGACAATCAAACCAATGTATTCGTTGTCGATGAAGGCGTAGCACGCAAAGTCTCGATCACAGTTGGCTATCAGGAAGGTGAATCAGTGGAAGTTCTGAGCGGTTTGCAAGGTGATGAAAAAGTGGTGATTGCGGGTCATCAAAACCTCAAAGACGAAGCCCCCGTAGACGTCGTTAACGGTTAAGGAGTCTGTCATGCGACTAGTCGACATTGCCGTTAAACGGCCGGTCACGGTGTGGATGTTCACCTTTGCCATCTTGCTCTTTGGCATGGTGTCACTGTCCCGCCTGGCCATCAATTTGCTACCTGAATTGTCCTACCCGACGCTGACGATCCGCACCGACTATCCGGGTGCAGCACCGGGCGAAATTGAGCAATTGGTATCCAAACCGATCGAGGAAGCCATCGGCGTGGTCAAAGGCGTGCGGCAGGTCACCTCTTTGTCTAAAGCCGGACAATCCGATGTCATCATGGAATTTGAATGGGGTACAGAAATGGATCTGGCCTCATTGGAAGTACGGGAAAAGCTTGACGTCCTGCAACTGCCACTGGATGTCGAAAAGCCGTTACTGTTACGCTTTAATCCCAGTCTGGATCCTGTGTTACGGTTTGGTTTTGTTGCCGTCGAAACGCCGGTTAACAGCGAATCATCCGCAGCCCCCATCGATGCGACCCCTGTCACCCTGGACACTCAGGGCATGAAGCGCCTGCGCATTTATGCAGAAGAGCAAATTAAGCGCAAACTGGAATCAGTCGATGGTGTCGCTTCGGTGAAAGTGGGTGGCGGTCTGGAAAGCGAAGTGCAAGTTCTTATCAACCAGCAGCGCACCGGCCAGTTAGCCATCTCCGTGGATGACGTGATTAGCCGTCTGGAAGCCGAGAACGTTAACGCGTCCGGCGGACGTGTGGAAGATGGCAGTCAGGAATATCTGGTGCGTACGCTGAATGAATTCCGCAGTCTGGATGACATGCGAGATCTGTTCATTGCCACCCGCGACGGCAAGCACATTCGTCTGGGTGACATCGCCGAAGTGCAGGACGCCCACAAAGACCGCAGTTCAATTACCCGTTTCAACGGTTTCGAAGGGGTTGAAATTGCCATCTACAAAGAGGGTGATGCCAACACTGTTCAAGTCGCCAAAAACGTCCAGCAACGACTCGATGCGTTGCAAAAAGAGTTGCCGGCCAATTATCAGTTGCAGCCGGTTTACGATCAGTCAGTGTTCATCAGCAATGCCATCAGCAATGTCAAATCAGCCGGTATTATCGGCGGTATTCTGGCGATGCTGGTGTTGTACCTGTTCCTGAAAAACATCTGGCCGACCCTGATCATCTCGATTTCGATCCCCGTTTCTATCATTGCCACATTCAATCTGATGTACGGCAATGACATCTCGCTCAACATCATGAGCCTGGGTGGTATTGCACTGGCGATTGGTTTGCTGGTCGACAACAGTATCGTGGTATTGGAAAACATCGACCGACACAAACAACGTGGTATGTCTCAATGGCAGGCGGCTGCCGAAGGCACCAAGGAAGTGTCAACCGCCATCGTGGCGTCTACCCTGACCACCATGGCAGTGTTCTTCCCATTAGTGTTTGTGGAAGGGATTGCCGGACAACTGTTCCGTGACCAGGCCCTAACGGTCACCTTTGCGTTGGGCGCCTCGTTGCTTGTCGCTTTGACCATGATCCCCATGCTGGCGGCCCGGGAAAGCAAAGACCCCAACGCCCAACAGCTGGATCTGGGCCCTCGCAGCCCGGCCCGAGTGAAACCCAATGGCAAAATGGCCCGTGTGGGTTATTACGCCGTGATGCCCGTGCGCCTGTTGTTTAAGGGTTTGTTCTACGCCCTGCCAATGCTGGTGGTCTCAGTGGTGGTATTTATTGCGCGATTGCTGAAAAAGGCGTTGGGCGCACTGTTCTCACCTATCTTGTGGGGGTTTGACAAAGTCTTCACCGCTGTCCAACGCCTGTACACGCCGCTGCTCAATGCCGCGCTGTCGGCCAGAATGATGGTTCTCGGCCTGGTGGTGGTGATGTCAGCCGCATCTGTCATGCTAATCCCTCGTCTGGGGATGGAATTGATCCCGGATATGGCACAAGGCGAGTTTTTTGTCGAAGTGACCTTGCCCAGCGGTACCCGCTTGCAAGAGACCGATCGGGTACTGGCGGCATTGGCCGAAAAGGCAGATGTACAACCTGGCGTAAGCCGCTCTTACTCCCTGGCCGGAACGGGTGCACTGATGAATGCTTCACCCAACCAGGGTGGCGAAAACTGGGGCAAGCTGAACGTGGTCATGGCGTCTGGCGCCACGAAGGACCAACAACAGACAGTCGTCAACGCATTACGTGACTTTCTTTCCCAACAAGCCGGTGTCACCTCAAAGTTTGGTACACCCGCCTTGTTTACCTTTGCGACGCCGCTGGAAATCGAAATCAGTGGTTATGATCTGGCCATCCTGAAAAAGACCAGTGAACAGGTGGTGTCCCTGTTGGAAAGCAATGACCGCTTCGCCGACGTGAAAACCAACCTGCAATCGGGCAGCCCTGAGCTCAAAATCCAGTTTAATCACAGCAAACTGGCACAACTGGGCCTGACCGCACCGGACGTGTCTAAACTGGTGTCCGCCAAAGTCGGTGGCGAAGTAGCCACCCAATATGCCATCGATGACCGTAAAGTGGATGTACTGGTGCGTAGCCAGGAGCAACAGCGGGATTCCATCAGCGACATCGGCCAAATCATTGTTAATCCCGGTTCGACACCGTCGATTCCGTTGAATGCGGTTGCCGAACTGTCCATGACCACGGGCCCCAGTGAAATCAGCCGTATCGGTCAGCAACGGGTGGCAATTGTCTCAGCCAACCTGCGTTACGGTGACCTGGGTGAAGCGGTGGCGGAAGCCAATGCACTGCTTAAAACCCTGCAACTCCCCCTCAGTATGCGTGCAGTTGTGACCGGTCAAAGTGAGGAAATGGAAGCCAGCTTTGCGTCACTGTACTTTGCTCTGGCCCTGGCGGTGTTCATGGTGTACCTGGTAATGGCATCGCAGTTTGAGTCATTGCTGCACCCATTGCTGATCCTGTTTACGGTTCCGTTGGCGTGTGCTGGGTCGATTTATGGCCTGTTCCTGACCCAGACCCATGTGTCCGTGGTGGTGTTCATTGGCCTTATCATGCTGGCCGGTATCGTGGTTAACAACGCCATCGTGTTGATTGACCGGATTAACCAGTTGCGTACCCAGGGTATGGAAAAAGGTCAGGCCATCCGCGAAGCAGCCCAGTCTCGTCTGCGCCCCATACTGATGACTACCCTGACCACCACCCTCGGTCTGTTGCCGATGGCAATGGGACTGGGTGAAGGGGCAGAAATCCGCACACCGATGGCTGTCACCGTGATCTTCGGATTGCTGTATGCCACCGTGCTGACCCTGGTTGTGATCCCGGTGCTGTACAGCGTGTTCGATCGCAAGCACATTGTTGCACAGGCCCCAGACGGCGTCGCTGAGGAGACCGTGTATGGATAAGTTCGCCTCGGCAGGGGCTGCCCTTGCCAGTTTCGCCCTGAAGCGCCCGGTTACCGTGTGCATGGTCTTCCTGTCCATGCTGATGTTTGGCGTGGTATCGGGACGCCTGCTGCCCCTTGAGCAGTGGCCGGCCATCGATATTCCGCAAATGTTTGTGCAGATCCCCTACAAGGACTCAACCCCAGCGGAGATCGAGAAAATGATCACCCGGCCAGTGGAAGAAGCCCTGGCCACCATGTCAGGGATCAAACGGCTGCGTTCGGAGTCGACAGAAGACAAAGCCGAAATCATGATCGAGTTTGCGTGGGAAGAAAACATCAAAGCCAAAAGCATCGAAGCGCGGGAAAAAATCGATGCGATCCGGCACTTGCTACCCGATGATGTGGAACGTGTCCTGGTGTTCAAATTCAACACCAATGACATGCCCATTTTCCAGTTGCGGGTGTCCAGTGAGCGGGATTTATCCAACGCCTACGATTTGCTCGACCGCAACCTGAAAATGCCCATTGAGCGGGTGCATGGCGTGTCCAAAGTCGAACTGTACGGAGTGTTGAAAAAACAAATCGCCATTCGTCTGGATGCTGCCCGTATTGCGGCATTGCACGTGGATGTCAACCAACTGGCGAAAACCTTGCGTGACGCCAATTTCTCCATGACCGCCGGTCAGTTCTTTGATATGGACCGTAAGATCACGGTCAATCCACAGGGTGAATATCGTTCGGTCCAGGACATTGAAAACCTGCATGTCAGCGCCGGTATCCGCCTCAAAGACATCGCCCAGATCATGTATGAAACGCCACGGCGTACCGAAGGCCGTCACCTCGACCAAACCTACGCTGTCGGGTTTAACATCTATCGTGAAAGCGGCGCCAACCTGGTGGAAGTCTCCCGGGCCGTGCTTGATGTGATTGACGATGCCAAGCAAAACCCCGCATTCAATGGCATTAACCTGTTCATCATGCAGGATGAAGCCGACAGTGTGACCTCCTCGCTGAGTGATCTGCTCAACGCCGGTCTGTTGGGTGCATTGCTGTCCATCATCGTGCTGTACCTGTTCCTGCGTCAGCTGACGACAACCCTTATCGTGGTGCTGTCGGTACCCTTTTCCATCTGCATCACACTCGGCTGTATGTATTTGATGGGTTACACCCTCAATATTCTGTCCCTGATGGGACTCATGCTGGCAGTCGGTATGCTGGTCGATAATGCCGTGGTGGTAACGGAAAGCATTTTTCAGGAGCGAGAACACAACCCCAATGCGGTACAGGCCACCAAGTCCGGTGTCGCCAAAGTCAGCCTTGCTGTGATCGCGGGCACGGCCACCACCGCCATTGTGTTCCTGCCCAACATTATTGGCATTAAAGTCAATGTGACGGTGTTTTTGGAGCACGTTGCGATTGCGATCTGTATTTCACTGTTTGCCTCCCTGTTGCTGGCGCAGACCTTGATCCCCCTGCTTGCCTCGCGGATCAAACAACGTCCACCAACAACCGATCAAGGGCCGGGCAAGTGGCTGTCGCTGTATCGTCGTGTCCTGTCATGGACCCTGGCCCACCAGCGCAAAACCCTGGCCATAGCAGTCGCGATCCTGCTGAGCACTGCCATCCCGATGCAATTTGTCAGCATGGATGACGAAGGCAACAACGACAAAGAACAGATTTGGCTGAACTACCATATTCAGGGCAACTACACCCTGGAAGAGGTGGAGAAAACGGTCACCAAGATGGAGAACTTCCTGTACGCTAACCAGGATGCCTTCCACCTAAAGCAGGTCTACAGCTACTACACCCCGGGTTATGCCGTATCAGGGCTCACACTGAAGCCTGACTTACCCATGCCGGTGGCTGAGCTGAAGAAAAAGATCCGTGATGCCATGCCCAGTTTTGTACGTGCAAAGCCCTCGTTCCGCTGGGACAGTGGTAACGGTGGCGGCGTGCGTCTGACCCTGCTGGGCCAGTCCTCGGAAACTCTGCTGGAAATTGCCGACAATATTGTTCCGGTGCTGGCAGACATCGAAGGATTGACCGATGTGAAGGCCGACACAGGAGGTCAGAAGCACGAACTGCAGGTATTGATTGATCGTCAGAAAGCCTATCGTTTTGACCTGAGCACCCGTCAGGTGGCAGATGTGGTGAGCACTGCGTTGCGCGGCAGCAACCTGCGTACCTTCCGCCACGGTGACAACGGTGAAGTCGATATCCGTCTGATGTTCGATCGTGACGTGCAGACCTCGTTGGAGCAATTGCGCAATCTGACCATTAAGCGGGATGAGACCCAAAACGTCACCCTCGACATGGTCGCCGACCTGGTGGTCAAACCGCGGTTAACGCAAATTCGTCGCAATTATCGTCAGACCGCCCTGAGTATTGGCGCCAACCTGGAAGAAGGCACGACATTGGGTGAGGCCCGTGAACGCATTGAGCAGACCCTTGCGCACATTCAGTTGCCCAGCGGCTATCAGTGGACCCTGGACGGCGGATTCCGTCGTCAGGATGAAGCCAATGGTGTCATGCTGACCAACATGATCCTGGCCATCTGCATGATTTATGTGGTCATGGCTGCACTGTTCGAGTCGCTGTTATTACCAACCGCCGTGATCACGTCGTTGTTGTTCTCCTTTACCGGGGTGTTCTGGGCCTTCTTCATTACCATGACGCCCATGTCTATCATGGGCATGATAGGTATGTTGATCCTGATGGGGATAGTGGTGAATAACGGCATCGTGCTGGTGGACAGGATAAACCAGTTGATCAGTGATGGCCTGACAGTGCCCAACGCTATCCTGGAAGGCTGTTCATCAAGGGTCAGACCGATACTCATGACCGTAGCAACCACAGTACTGGGGCTGGTTCCCCTGGCCCTGGGCAACACCCAGATCGGCGGTGACGGCCCCCCTTACTCGCCGATGGCCATCGCCATCATCGGGGGGTTATTGTTCTCAACCCTGACCAGTTTGTTCTTGGTGCCATTGGCTTACTTACTGTTGCTGAAGTTGCGTCGCAACACTGTGGCGATGATCAATGACAGTAAAGCGATGGTGGCGCGGGTGTTAAAATCCGCCTGATGACAATAAAAAAAGGGGGCTGCAGCCCCCTTTTTTGAATCAACTGTCGCGACTAAGGCATCGCCGGTACCAGCAACTGACGCAGTTGCTCAATAGCCTTGGCTTCCTGCTCAGCCAGTTCACCGTCAGCATGGCTGATCGCTTCGGCAAGTTCCAGCGCCTGATCCTTGATCGACTGGTCAATTAACTGCCTTGCACGGTGTGCGATATAGTCATCGACCTCACCCAGCAAGATTGCATTTTCAACCTTTTCTTCCGTTTCAGACAGATAAACATCGCGATCCACTTCACCGCTCCAGGGTATATCCGCCACCCATTGGTGCATAAATCGGGTTTCTTCTTCGGTGACAACACCGTCAATGTGTACAAACAAAACGATCAATTCCAATAGTGCCTGACGTTGCAATTGATCTTCGCAACGTCCCATATCCAGAGCTTCTATAAAACTGGCAAAGCGCATCTTTTTCTCCATTGAGGTTTCACGCTGGTGTTTCCCGTCATGTACTGATAGGCTTGCGCTCGCCGCACTGTCGGCGCATGCCATCATTTAATCGCAACATGACAAGACATTACTCTAGACCACAATGGCTGAAGACAACAACAAAATCCTGCCAGATCCTGGTACCGTCAGTCTCGGGATCAGTAACCCGAAAAACGCCGAAAACATGGGCAGTGTGCTACGCGCAGCCAAGTGTTACGGGGTCAGCGCGGTATGGTTCACCGGTCAGCGCTTTCACTATGCACGCCGCTTCAACACCGACACTCAGCAGGCCGCTCGGCAAATCCCCACCGTCGGCTGCGATGACTTGTTGGCAATGCGGCCTCGCGGCGCGAGCATCGTGGCAGTAGAATTGGTAGAAGGCGCCACGCCACTGCCGGCATTTGAGCATCCTGACAATGCTTACTATCTGTTCGGCCCGGAAGATGGCTCGCTAGACCAAACGACCCTGGATGGCTGTGACGCTGTGGTCTACATCCCCACCAACGGCTGTATGAATTTGGCAGCAACCGTCAATGTGTTGCTATACGATCGTCTGGCCAAACGTCCCTGTTCGGTGGACAACGTTGGCTGGGTTCAGGCAACCAGGGACACCAACAACCGAACGCGTAAAAAACCCACCGACGCCTAATTATTTTACCATGGTGAAGTTTTAGACATTTCCATTGTCATTCGTCCGTAACCGTGTATAAATTAGAATCGTGACTATAATCAGGAGGTTAACCTCACTGATCCGCACGAGCACTAAGAGGACTGAAGCAAATGGTAGATGAAAACCGCATCCCACGTAATTCCATGGACGACCATTCCAATGAAATGGCCCAGAAACGCCGTGAATTCTTGACCGAAAAGACCGGCTCCCCGTTAAAGTATACCGGGGACTACACCATTGACCCGGCAGTGTTGCCTGGCAACGTGGAAAATTTTATCGGTATCGTACAGATGCCTGTTGGGGTCGCGGGTCCCGTACAGATTAACGGCGAACACGCCAACGGCCTGTTCTATGTGCCACTGGCCACCACTGAGGGCACACTGGTCGCCAGTTATTCCCGAGGCATGCGCGTAATCAATGAGTGTGGAGGCGTGAAAACCACCGTGGTTGAAGGTTTCATGCAACGGGCACCGGCGTTTATTTTTGAAGATGCCCGACAAGCCCGCGAATTCGGCCAGTGGGTAGACGATAACCTCGACAAAATTCGCGCCGCAGCAGAATCCACCACCAGCATCGGCAAGCTCACCCACATCCACCAATGGTCAGTGTCTAAAACCCGCTACCTGCGCTTTAATTACACCACCGGCGATGCCGCCGGACAAAATATGGTCGGCAAAGCGACCCTGGCAGCCTGCGAATGGATCAAAGCCAACTACCCATCCGCCTGCGAGTACCTGCTGTCAGGCAATATGGATACCGACAAGAAGCACAGTCACCTCAACATGCTGCACTCACGCGGCAAACGGGTCATCGCTGAAATTGTGTTGAAAAAAGACGTGTTGGCCAAAATCATGAAGGTTGATACCAAGCTGCTGGCCCGCGCCACCGTGTTAGCCAACACTGGCGCGTTGATGGCGGGCGCGGCCTACAATGGTCCCCACTCTGCCAACGGCATTGCATCTTTGTTTATTGCCACCGGCCAAGACGAGGCAAACGTGGTGGAATCCCATGCGGGGTTACTGTCCCACGAACTGTTACCCAATGGTGACTTCTACCTGTCGGTGACCCTACCCTCACTGATCGTTGCCACCTACGGTGGTGGCACCGGATTACCGACTCAAAAAGAGTGTCTGGAGATGCTCGGTTGCTATGGTAAAGGCAAGGCCAACAAGTTTGCCGAGATTGTCGCCGCCACGGTATTGGCCGGTGATATCTCTCTGGCCTGTGCTGTCATTGCCGGCCACTGGGTCAGCAGTCACGACAAAATGGGCCGTAACCGCCCCTGATCCCCCGTTAAGAAGATGCCGGTGCCCGCACTTTATGTGCGGTCACCGGAACACCATTGAGTACCGCATTGCCAGACAAGGCATCAATTGCCCGATCGTCAGTCAGGCGATTCACATTCACGCCGCTCACGGCAAACGCCTCCCCTCCCCAGGTTTCAGGTACATCATGGCCCCAACCATGAGGCACACTGACCACACCGGGCATAATGTCTTCTGTAATGTCGACCGGTAGCCGGATCTCACCCCGCTCACTGCGCAATATCACCGTTTCATCCTGCTCGATGCCGAGGTTGGCAGCGTCATGGGGATGCATCTGAACATCACAGCGGTTGTTGCCCTTAACCAGACGATCCACGTGATGCAGCCAGGAATTATTCGATTTCAGATGACGTCGACCAATCAACCACAGATGGTGCGGGGGCTCATAGGGCGTGTCAAAAAAGACCTCTTCTACCCGCTTCAAATCGGCAAAGAAGTGTTGCAGATGCAATTCAATGGTGTTGCTTTCTGTGAACAGTGCGTTGGGTAAGTCGGGTTGTAGCGGGCCTAAATCGATACCATGAGGGTTGGCTTTGAGGGTATCAATACTCAGCTCATGACTGTTGGCATAACGACCATGACGTAGCAAATTATCAATGATGCCGCTCGGCGTTGTCTGTTGTAAGGGCTTGAGCGGATCAGCGTTACCGTATTTTTCGACCAACAACTTTTCAGCCAGCATCAGGTATATTTGCCAGTCTGATTTGTGCGCTTCGCTGGTACTGAACAGGGCCGGCGAAAAGGTAGCAAAGTTGCGCACTGCCAGCTTATGAAACACCAGATCATAGTGATCCCGTTCAAGGGGCGATACCGGCGGCAGAATAATATCCGCATTCGCATTAGATTCGTTCAGATAGAAATCGATGGCAACCAGAAAATCCAGTTGTGACAGTGCCTTGGACAGTTGATCAGCATTCGGCGTCGAAATAACCGGATTTCCTGCTGCGATCACCATCGCCCGGATCTGGCCCTCCCCTGGAGTAAGAATTTCTTCTGCCAGACAGGCTACCGGAAACTCACCGGCAAACGATGGCAACTGACGAACACGGCTGTGATGACGGGCCATAGCCCCGTGCCCCCCTTGGGACAAATGGTCTGCGGCTGGCTGGGTAAACATCATTCCACCGCGACGGTCAAGATTACCGGTCAACATATTAAACAGCATGATCAGGTACTGATTCAGGGTTCCGAACGCTTGTACACTCGCGCCCATGCGCCCGTACAGCACGGCACTGGGCGCATGGCAAAAACAATCGACCAGTGCACGCAAGCTGTCCGGTGATACGCCGGTGTGAATCGCTGTGCGTTCCGGCGGATACGCCGCCACAAAATCACCAATCGACTGCCATTCGGGCAGATAGTCGCTGAGGTGTTCGGGATTGACCAAGTCACGCTCAAACACGTCGCACAGCATCGACAACAGCAACAACACATCCGCACCGGGGCGGATAAACAGGTGATCCGACGCCATCTGGGCCGTTTCGGTGCGTTTGGGATCAATCACAATGACCTGACCGCCGCGCTGCTGAATGGCCTTGAGGCGCTGTCTCACATTGGCCACGCTCATGATGCTGCCATTCGACGCCAGCGGATTGCCACCAAGAATAACCATGCACTGGGTGTGATCAATATCCGGTATCGGGATCTGCAATTGATGACCGAACAACAGTCGGCTGACCACATGATGAGGAAGCTGGTCCACACTGGTGGCGGAAAAGCGGTTGCGGGTATTCAGAGCCCTGTAGAACGCAGGCCCATACAACAAACTGCCCATGTTGTGGGCATTCGGATTGCCCAGATATACGCCAACGGCATCATCACCGTGAGCGCGCTGAACCGCCAACAGCCCACTGACCACTTTATCAATCGCGGTTTCCCATGACACGGGCTGCCACTGCCCGTTGACCCGTTGATGGGGCTGACGCAAGCGCTTTGGATCCTCATATAAATCTTTCAATGAAGAGGCTTTAGGACACAAATACCCCTGACTGAAGGGATTTAATTTGTCACCCTTAATACTGAGGATCTGGTCACCATCGTGGCGTACCTCGATACCACACATTGCTTCGCACAGCGTACAGGTGGCGTAATGGGATTGCGCGGACATAATCACTTCCTTTGTTGCCTGACATCACCACGTTACTGCCAAGGTCCAAAATAGACAAGCATCACGCAAATTTATCCGGCCAACAAAAAAAGTCCCATGAGATTTAAACCTTTTGCCCATTTGCCTCGACTTAAGCGGTGATTGTTCTCAAATTTTGCAAGGTAAACCGGATGAAAATTGCAGACACCAGCGCACAGGATGTGGTCATCGCACCCAGTCGCAAAAAGAAACCCTATGTCATTGCTGCCGTGGCAGTGGCTCTGTGTGCACTGCTGTACACAACATTAGCCCCCGCGATCAGTAACTGGTCAAATTCCGATGTCAGCATCAGCCGCGAACGCGTGCGCCTGGCACAGGTCACCCAGGGAGATCTGACCCGCGATCTGTCGGTGCAGGGACGGGTAGTTGCCGCCGTCAGTCCTCGGCTGTACAGCCCGGCACAAGGCACCATCACCTTTACCGTCGATGCCGGTGATGCGGTCGAAAAAGATCAGGTTCTGGCCACCATTGACAGCCCCGAACTGACCAACCAACTGCAGCAGGAACAAGCCAGTTTGCAGGAATCCCGCATGGCATTGGATCGCCAGAAAATACAGGCCAAGAAACAAACCCTGGAAAACCAGAAAGCGGTTGATTTGGCCAAAGTGGCACTGACTGCCGCCGACCGTGAAAAACGCCGTGCAGACAAAGCTTACGAACACAACTCCATCAGCCAGATTGACTACGAAAAGGCCCAGGATGACCTCGAGAACGCCCGTTTGGTATATCAACATGCGGTCAAAGATGCCGAACTGAACGAGGAGAGCCTGGCGTTCGAAATACAGACCAACGAATTGCAGGTGCAGCGTCAGGCACTGTTGGTGGACGAACTGAGTCGCAAAGTGGAAGAGTTGACACTGCGTTCGCCGGTTAACGGCATCGTCGGCAACCTGGCCGTTGAACAGAAAAACCAGGTGACCAAGAACCAACCCATCTTGTCTGTGGTTGACTTGAGTGAATTTGAACTGGAAGTGGATATTCCGGAAAGCTACGCCGACGACCTGGCCATCGGAATGGATGCCCAGGTAACCCTCAATGGTGAAACGCACCTGGCCACATTGGTCACTATCTCCCCGGAGATTGAGAACAATCAGGTGACCGGTCGGGTGCGATTCGCCACCCATGATGCACAGGGTACAGCCCTGACCAGCCCACAGGGCCTGCGTCAGAATCAGCGTTTAACCACCCGCATTTTAATGGAAAACAAAGCCAATGTACTGATGGTACAGCGCGGCCAGTTTCTGGAAAGTGGCAGTGGCCGCATCGCCTACCGGGTGATTGATGACATCGCTCATCGGGTCCCCATCGAAACCGGCGCACGTAGCCTGTCCAGCGTCGAAATCATGTCCGGCCTGTCGGTCGGCGACACCATTATCGTGTCCGGCACAGACCCGTTTAACGGTGCCGAACGTGTACTGCTCACCCAGTGAACTACCCACTGACAACGAACTCAAGGAAAACAACATGTTAGTAATGAACGACATCAAAAAAGTGTTCCGAACGGATTTGGTTGAAACCCATGCACTGCGCGATTTTAACCTGCAGGTGGATGAGGGGGATTTTGTCGCCGTCACCGGTCCCTCCGGTTCAGGTAAAACCACCTTTTTGAACATCGCTGGCCTACTGGAAACCTTTGAGGGCGGCCAGTACCTGCTCGACGGTCAGGACGTCAGCCAACTGAATGACAAGGCGCGCAGCCAACTGCGCAACGAAAAAATTGGCTTTATCTTCCAGAGTTTTAACCTGATCCCTGATCTGGATCTGTTTGACAATGTGGATGTGCCCTTACGTTACCGAGGTTTCAACGCTGCCGAGCGCAAACGTCGCATCGAATCGGCCCTGGAAATGGTCGGCTTGGCCAACCGCATGAAGCACCTGCCGGCACAATTGTCCGGCGGTCAGCAGCAGCGTGTGGCGATTGCCCGTGCATTGGCCGGCGAACCACGCTTCCTGCTCGCCGATGAGCCGACCGGAAACCTGGATACCAAGATGGCCCACAGCGTGATGGAGTTGCTGAAGGAAATTAACCAGGCCGGCACCACCATTGTCATGGTGACCCATGATCCTTCCTTGGCCCGCGATGCCAAGCGCAACATCTATGTGCGCGACGGCAAGGTCAGCGAATTACATTCTGTGGGTCAGGAGCTTCCTGACGCGGCTAACGCCTAAGGAGCGGTCATGTTTAGCTATTATTTGCGCCTGGCCTTCAAAAGCCTGCGTCGAAACCCGATTTTATCCGCGTTGATGGTGGCAGCCATCGCGCTGGGCATCGGCTCAAGTATGACCACCATTACGGTGAATTACCTGATGTCAGCGGATCCCATTCCGGAAAAAAGTGACCAATTATATTACGTTCAGGTCGACAGCTGGGATCCCAACAATCCGTATGATGATGAAAGTAACGATCCTCCCAATCAGCTGACCTGGACTGATGCCACCAACCTGATGCGCGCCAAACAGGCACCGGCGCAAACCGCTATGGCCAAATCAGGCGGCATCATTGAACCGGTGAATCAGGATGATAAACCGTTCGAAGCGTCCATTCGTCTGGCATTTAACGATTTCTTCAGCATGTTTAACGTACCCTTCCTGTACGGCAATGCCTGGAGTGACGTCGCTGACGACGAGCGCCAGCAGGTCATCGTGCTGACCCGCGCCATCAATGACAAGGTGTTTGGTGGTGAAAACTCGGTTGGACGTTCAATGGTGATGGCCGGTAAAACCTTCCGTGTTGTCGGTGTCATGGATAACTGGCAACCAACGCCAAAATTCTATGACGTTAACAACGGTGCGTTTGACGAAGTGGAAGAAGTGTATATGCCCTTCTACCTCAAAGAAGAACTTGAGCTCCCCAACTGGGGCAATACCAATTGCTGGAAGAGCCCGGAAGGTGAAGGTTTCAAAGCATTCCTGCAATCCGAGTGCATCAACTTCCAGATGTGGGTGGAGTTACCTACTCAGGCTGACAAAGCAGACTATCTGGCCTTTCTGGACAACTATGCGCAGGAACAAAAGGCGCTGGGCCGCTTCCCTCGCCCACTGAATAACCGTCTGTCCAATGTGATGGAGTGGATGGAAAATCAACAAGTGGTTGCCGACGATGCGCGCATGATGATGTGGCTGTCATTCATGTTCCTGGCAGTATGTTTGCTCAATACCATCGGCTTGCTGCTGGCCAAATTCACCGGAAAATCCGCTGAGATTGGCTTGCGTCGTGCGGTTGGCGCTTCCAAGGGAGATCTGTTTGCCCAACACCTGGTCGAAACCGGCCTGATCGGTGTGCTCGGTGGTTTGTTCGGCCTGGGACTGGCGCTTCTGGGGCTGGAAGGGATCAAATCCCTGTACGGCAACTTTGTCGACAACCTGGCAAGCCTCGATATAACCCTGGTCATCGTGGGCTTGTTATTGGCATTGGTGTCCAGTATCGCCGCGGGTCTGTATCCAACCTGGCGGGCATGCAACATCGCACCGTCCAGCCAACTGAAAAGCCAATAGGAGTCTGACATGTTAGAAATTGGCCCCATTTTCCGCGCATTGATGCGCAACAAGGTTGGTGCAGTGCTGATCGCGATCCAAATCGCCATCACCATGACCATCATCGTCAACTCGGTGTTCATGATCGTCGAACGCAATGAAAAAATGCAGCGTCAGAGTGGCCTGGACGAAGCCAACACCTTTCACATCAGCAGTGTTGGGTTTGGTGAGGGCTTTAACCCCAGAAGCACCGTCGAAGCTGATCTCGCCCAACTGCGGGCGCTGCCCGGAGTCGTGGACGCCATCCAGATCAACGCCTTACCCATTAGTGGTGGCGGCTGGTCGATGGGCCTGCAGACCGAGCCTGGCGCTGAACATGACGGTACAGGCGTGGCGGTCTACATGGTCGATGAACACGGCATCAATGCACTGGATGTTGAAGTGATTGCCGGCGAAAACTTTGCGCCCAGTGATATCCGTTGGCGGGCGTCCCGTTCGCCGACCTGGCCTAACAAAGTGATCCTGACCAAAGCCATGGTTGAGAAATTGTTTCCGGACAGTCCCTGGGCGGATGCGGTCGGTAAAACCGTGTACATCAATGACAACGATCCGATGATCATCAGCGGTATTATCGACAAATTGCAGGCCCCGTGGGTCGGCTGGGATAACGTTGAAAATGCCATGCTGTCACCGGAACGCATGGAGTTCACTGCGACCCGATACCTGATCCGCACCCAACCGGGTCAGCGCGATCGCCTGATGCCTGAGGTTGAAGAAATGCTTGCCAGCAGCAACAAGCAGCGGGTGATCAGGGGCATGCGTACCGTCGAAGAGGACCGCGAACGCAGCTACCGGGGAGACAGTGCAATGATCAAAATTCTGACCACGGTAATGGTGATCCTCACCATCGTCACCGCGCTGGGTATTGTCGGTCTGGCCAGTTTCAGCGTGAACCGCCGTCGCAAGCAAATCGGTACCCGTCGGGCGCTGGGCGCCAGTCAGGGGGCAATTCTGCGTTACTTTATGCTGGAAAACTTCCTGATCAGTTCCGTTGGCGTGGTACTCGGTGCCGGTTTAACCATTGGCCTGAATATCTTGCTGGTCAATACCTTTGAGATGAACCCGATGAACTGGTATTACATCCCGATCGGTATGCTGGTGCTGTGGCTGGTGGGTCAGGTCGCCGTATACGGACCCGCTCGAAGAGCGGCAGGCATTGCGCCGGCAACCGCGACCCGCACGGTGTAAGTGACTCTGGCAACGGACTGAACGCTCAGTTTTGCAACTAACAAGACACCGCACAAAGCGTCACCCCACTGGGTGGCGCTTTTTTATACCAGTCCGTTAATCCAGATGGCCGCGGCTAATGCGGCGGGTGTTAACACGGTGGCTGCAACGTTTAACCCCAGCGCCTTGTGGGTCAGCGTCTCCCTCACCTGCACAGCCGCGAATACGCTCAGTGTCCAGGGCAACAAACCGATCACATACCAGGGTTGTGTCCATGCCAACAACAGCAATCCACCGCCACTTATCCCAACGCCGGCCTGATAAATCCGCACCACGGTGTCTGCGCTACAAACCACGGGTAACGTTCTGCGCCCCACTTGGGCGTCGGCAGCACGGTCTGGGATTTGATTCAACAGCAACAGATTGTTGGCCTGAAAAAACAATGGAATGGCAACGAAAACAGAAAGAAGGATGTGTTCGGGTCCCAACACCCACACAGTACCGGGCAGCATTAACCCTGCGAATCCCACTCCCGGCGCGGCCCAGCAAAGCCATGGGCTGCGGTTCAGATAGCGTGTATAGGTCACAATGATCAGGATCCCAACCGCCCCCATCAGCAGTAACTCAGTCCCTTTGAGAATGACAATGGACAATCCGCTGACCATCAGCAGTACCACACAGGCTGCAGCCAGAACCCTGGCGGCATAAGCATGCTCAGGGTGGGCCTGCAAGGCGCCACTGCCGCCACTGAACGGGGTTCGCTCGGTCAAGCCGTCCAACCCACTGTGGTCATCTTCAACTTCATTGACCACATTCACCGCGATGTGGGCCAGTAACGCTACGACACAGACCAGGCCGACCAGATTCAGGTCGATGTCCTGAGCCTGACTCACGGCCAGTGACACGGCCAGCAACAAATAACTGACTGTCAACGCCAGGAATGGCGGGCGCATGGTCATTAACAGGGTTTTTAACATGGTGATTCCTTTTTCGACATCAGTCGGCCAATACCGCCAGCCCCTTTAGCAGGGCATACACAGGGTCTCCGACTCCCAGCTCAAGGCGATGGAAAGCCCGCACTGACACTTGAGCGAGCAACGTGGCACCGTTGCATTCGAGCGCCAGCCAGACCCATCCGGCAGGCTCCTGGGTGATCGCCTTAATCATGGCGGGCAGACAATTCTGGATACTGCTATCACGCAGAGGTTGACGGCTGATGCTCACGTCTCTGGCGGCAATGCACACGCGCATGCAAGTCCCCTTCACCGCCTCACCAACCCATATAAGCGCTCCTACGGGGGTGTCCAACACCACACTGTGGTGAGCGGCATTAACACTGCTCACCTGTCCTTCCACGACCGTCATGGCCCTGTGGTGTCGAACCAGCGTACCACTGACATCAGCGAACATCTCGGCAACACTGCCCTGCTGACACACCCGTCCCTCTTCAAGGTAGACAAGATGATCCGCCAAGCGAGCCATGTCATCTCCATCATGGCTGACATACACTATCGGCATCCAGTCACGCCGCTTCAGGCGCTGTAAGTAAGGTAATATCTGTTCTTTGCGGCCGGGATCCTGGCCACTCAACGGTTCATCCAACAACAACACCTGTGGTGACGAGAACAGCGCCCTGGCCATGGAAACCCGTTGCGCCTGCCCACCTGACAGCTCAGCGACAGATTTATCCATCAACGGCCCAATATCCAGCAATGCAATCACCTCATCTGCATCAATATCATTACCCGAATGAGGTGTGGCGCGTCGTTGGGCAAACGCGAGATTTCCGGCCACATCCAGGTGGGGAAACAAATGCGGGTGCTGGGACACCCAGCCGACACGGCGTTGCTCGGTCGGTGTCCACGCATCATCGGCTTGCCAAAGATGTTCGTTGAAGCGCACCGACACCGAATGGTGCCCTTCCAGCCCGGCGATCACCCTCAGGATCGTTGACTTACCTGCACCTGAGGGCCCCATAATCCCGGTAACCCCCTCGACTGGCAGTGTACAGTCAATGTCCAGTGACCACGACTTTCTTTGCAAATGACCTTTTATGCGAATCATCGCCCCAACCCCCGAACCCGGCGGTTCAACGCATAAACTGTCAGCATCAACACCAGCGCAATCACCAGCATTGTTGCTGCCAGTTGGTGTGCCGCAATGAAATCGATGCTTTCTACATGTTCATACAGGGCGATGGAGGCGACCTGGGTTTGACCGGGAATATTGCCACCAATCATCAACACGACACCGAATTCACCTAGCGTGTGGGCAAACCCGAGTGTTGCGGCAGAAAGAATACCCGGCAATGTCATCGGCACTACGACGCTAAAAAAACGATCTATCGGACCCGCCCCCAAGGTTGCTGCAGCTTCTAACGTCGGATCAGGAATATCACGAAAGGCTTGTTGTATCGGTTGCACCACAAATGGCAGTGAGTACACCATCGAACCTATCACCAGTCCCTCAAAACTGAATGCCAGGGTACCCAATCCCAGCTGCGCCAGCGGCCCTTGTTGGGACAACAGCAACAGTAGATAAAAACCCAGCACGGTGGGCGGCAACACTAAAGGTAACGCCACACAGGCTTCGATGACAAAACGAAAGCGCCAACGACTTTTCGCCAGCCACCAGGCCAGCGGCAGGCTGACCAACAGCAGCAACACGGTGCTCACTAGCGCCAGTTGCAGGGTCAGAAAAATGGCTTCAAGGTCCCCTTCACTCAACAACGAATGCATTGATACCCCATTTGCTGGATCTGCGTCGCAACCGTGTCACTTTGCAAATAACGATACAGGGCCTCCGCCCGGCTGGCGTCTTTCAGCAGCACCATGCCCTGCAGTATGGGTTCGTAAAGGTGTGAGGGAACGGTCCAGATTTTTGCCTGGTCGGTCTCCAACAAACGCACCTGGGCATTGCTGATAAACGCAACAGGCACATCACCGGCAACAAAAAATTGCAGTGCCTGGGCAATACTCTCGGCCCGGATCAGGTTCTTATCCCCGGTGTTGACCGCCAGTCTGTGCAGAACTTGTTGCGCTGCCCGCCCATAGGGTGCCAGGCGTGGATTGGCAATGACCAGGGTATTGACGCTGTTGAGCCATTTAGCCGGTGAGGCCTGAGGCCAAGGCTGCTGGCTGACCGCCACCAAAGTACCCCGGGCATAAACCACCACACTCGGTCGGGCTGTTAACCCTTTTTGCAGCAGTTTTTGTGGACGCTCGGTATCGGCTGCCAGAAACACATCAAAGGGTGCGCCATGCACGATTTGGCTGTACAACTTGCCGGTAGAGCCCACCGACACTGACAGCCCGGATGAAATCGTCTGTGGCGCACGGGCCATCAGCGTGTCGAAAGATTGAGCAAAATTACTTGCCACTGCCACCCGTACGGTGACGTTCGGCTCAGCCCGTGCAATCGTTGCCAGGGTGCTTAGCAACCCCAACAGCCATGCGCTGAGCCGAAGGCTCACCATGGCAGTAATTCACCATTGGCATGCCAGAAGCTACCGCTGTTTTCAATATTCAACCCTTCGATACGTTGGGCCAGACGCTGAGCGGCCACATCCGGACTGATGTCACCGCCATAGGAGACCATCTCTGTCTGCACGTAACCGGGGTGCAGTAACGCAACGGCAATACCCCGCTCGGCCAAATCCCGGGCCAGTGAAACGCCCGCCGCATTGAGGGCAGCCTTGGACATCCGGTAGCCGTAATACCCGCCTGAACCGTTGTCAGACATACTGCCCATACGGCTGGTGATCATCGCGACTTTAGCGGGGTTTTTGAGGTTTTTCAGTAAACACTGGGTCAACAACAATGGACCCATCGCGTTGACGCGAAACTGATGTTCAATGGTGTGCGGGTCCCAGTCGTCGATGGTTTCCCGCCCCAGTACGCCGGCGTTGTTGATTAAAATATCAATTTTGACGTCTTTGAGACGGGCCAGCGCTTCAGGTAACTGTTCAGGTTGTCCAACATCCACTTTGTCCACTACCGTTGCCCCTGAGCTGTTCAGCGCATCTGAACTGTTGCGACACAGGCCGTAAACGTCACAACCTTTGGCCACATAGTGATGAACCAGTTCCAGACCAATGCCACGGTTAGCACCGGTGATAACGACTGTCGTCATACACAAACTCCTCGTTATTGCTGTTGCAGATAAGTAAGCAGATTCGCCAGATCTTGAGGCGTATCGATGCCGGCGGGAGGTGACTTGTGAGCAACATCCACATGGATTTTTTCACCGTGCCACAGCACCCGTAACTGCTCGAGCGACTCGATCTGTTCCAACCCGGACGGTGCCATGTTGACATACTGCTTTATAAAGCCGGCGCGGTAGGCATAAATGCCAATGTGACGCAGGTAATAGTCACCGATCTCGTCAATGGTATCCGCATCCAGAAAACGCGCCCGATCATAGGGCACCGTTGCTCGGGTAAAATACAGCGCATAGCCAAGTTTATCGGTGACCACTTTCACCGCATTAGGGTTAAACGCCTCTTCGACATCCGTGATCGGCACCGCCAGGGTGGCCATTTCAGCCTCTCGGTGAGTATGCAAATTCTCCGCCACCTGCTGGATATTTTCCGCCGGGATGAAGGGCTCATCCCCCTGTACATTGACCACCAGTTCATGAGCAAGCAGCCCTTCGACGTCGACCACTTCAGCCAATCGTTCGGTTCCCGACTCATGATGGGCTGCGGTCATGCAATAGTGACCACCAAAATCGGCGACCGCTTTTGCCACCCGTGCATCATCCGTGGCCACAATCACCCGGCTGGCGCCCGCCTCCTGGGCACGCTCATAGACATGCTGCACCATAGGTTTACCCTGAATATCGACCAGTACTTTGCCGGGGAAACGGCTCGACCCAAACCGGGCCGGAATGATGACGGTGAATTCCATACTTACTTGCTCCGCGCTTCCATTTCTTCGCTCGACAATTCCGTCGCCTCGTTTTGCAGCAGCACCGGGATATTGTCACGGATCGGGTACACCAGACGGTCGAAGCGACACAATAATTCATTGTGTTGTTTCAGGTACTGGAGCTCGCCTTTACACGCCGGACAGGCGATGACGTCGAGCAGCTTGTTATCAAATGCCATTGGATTTCCTCAGATTCTTACGCACCGTTTCTAACCGGCTTAACAATTGTTGCTTAAAAGTATCACTCAGTTTTGCCGTTACCGGCAAATACCACCAGTCGTGATGGGCAATGTCGCGACATTTGACCGCGTCTTTTTCTGTCATCAGCAAGGTTTCTTTAGGCAGATCATCGACAGTAAAACGGTGATGGTCAGGGAACGGCAACGTCTGTTTAAGGGCGACGCCGCGAGATTTCAACATATCAAAAAATCGCTGCGGATAGCCTATTGCGGCAGCCGCAATCACGCTTTTTTTCAACCCCGACAATGACTGGCTCTGATTAGGATGTTTTACATTCACCAACTGGCCTGCCTCCAACAACATCAAATGCTCGCCGCTATGTGACTGACCGCCGTTGGCAACAATGTAATCCACCGTTTGCAGACGTTGCCTGGATTCACGCAGCGGTCCCATGGGCAATAACCAACCGTTGCCAAAGCGGCGCTCACCATCCACAACAACGATTTCAATATCCCGTTTCAACCCATAGTGTTGCAATCCATCATCACACAAAATGACATCACAACCGTGTTTAGTGACCAGAACATTCGCCCCTCTGGCACGCTTGGGGTCAACCACCAAAGGACAGCCAATATGATGGCGCATCAACACAGGTTCATCGCCAACCTGTTGAGGCGAGCTGTCGGTCGTCACATCCAGCGGATAGTCAGCGGCCTTACCACCGTAACCACGGCTGAGTACGCCGGGTCGGTACCCATGCTGGCGCAGCCATTGGGCAAGCCGAATCACCAAGGGGGTTTTACCGTTACCCCCAACGGAAATATTACCGACCACAATGACCGGCACACCGGGATGGCTGGCCTTTAACCAACCAAGGCGATAGCCAAGTCTGCGCAGCGCAGATACCAGCCAGAACAGCGCCGTTAGCGGCGCCAGAAACCACACCAGCCACTGCCATCCAGGTGCCCGCCGATACCACAGCTTTTCGATCGGGGTCATGGCGCGGTAGTCCCCTCACTGAATTGCATCGCATGCAATTGTGCATACGCCCCGCCTTTGGCCAATAGCTCGGCATGATTGCCCGCTTCAATAATACGCCCCTGCTCCACCACCAGAATTTGATCGGCACTTTCAATGGTAGAAAGACGGTGCGCCACCACCAGACTGGTGCGGTCTTTTTGCAGGGTTTCCAACGCATCCTGGATCAGTCGTTCCGACTCGGTGTCCAGTGCCGACGTCGCCTCATCCAGGATCAGGATCGGCGCATCCAGCAGGATGGCGCGGGCAATGGCAATACGCTGACGTTGTCCACCGGACAGCATGAGGCCATTCTCCCCGATCATGGTGTCCAGCCCTTGTGGCAATTGCTCAGCAAATTCAATCACGTGTGCAACCCGTGCAGCCTGCTCAATCGCTTCCCGGCTGACACGTTCCGTTGACCCGTAGGCAATATTGTTGGCGATGGTGTCATTGAACAGGGTGACGTGTTGTGACACCAGCGCGAACTGACGGCGCAAATCCTTCAATTGAATATCGTTCAGTGACGTACCGTCCAGTGTGACCTGGCCTTGCTCTACGCTGTAAAAGCGCGTCAACAGACTCGAAATGGTGGATTTTCCACTGCCGGAGCGTCCTACCAGCGCACAGGTCTGTCCCGGTGCCACATGGAAACTGACATTGCGCAATGCAGGCTCGTTTTTACCCGGATAGTAAAAGGTGACATCATCAAATGCGATCTCCCCTTGTGCCCGTGCCAACTGGCGGGTGCCGTTGTCTTGCTCTGCGGCCTGATCAAGGACCTCAAATACACTGGCACAGGCAGCCATCCCGCGCTGAAATTCACTGTTGATCGTGGTCAGTTGTTTCAGTGGTTTAAGCAAGGTGGTCATTGCCACCACCACGGTGGTAAACACACCCGCCGTCAGATGCTCAATCATATCTGGCAAGCTGGCGACATAGAGCACGAATGCCAGCGCAATAGATGCTATCACCTGTACGGTAGAAACACTCAGGATGCGGGTTACCACCAGCTTCATGTTTTGTTGGCGGTTATGATTATTCTGGGCCTGAAATTTGGCTTGCTCTTTTTCCTGACCGCCAAACATCAACACCACTTTATGGCCTTTGATCACCTGTTCAACGCTGGATGTCAAACTGCCCATGGCTTGCTGGATACTGTTGCTGACATGCCTGAAACGTTTGCTGACAGCGCCGACAATCCAGGCCACTAACGGGCCAATCAACACAAAGATCAACGACAGTTGCCAGGACAGATAAAACATCCAGAACAACAGACCAATGACAAACACCCCTTCCCGGATCAGAATGGCAAAGGCCTTTCCTGCTGCATTGGCCACTTGCTCGGTATCATAAATCACTTTGGATATCAGGTTGCCAGCGGCGTGGCGGTCATGAAAAGCAACCGGCAGATGAATGTATTGGGCAAACAGTTGCTGACGCATGCGCATCACTACCTGGTTGCCAATCCAGGCAAGGGTGTAATTGCCCATAAAATTCATTAGCCCGCGCAACAAGAACACCGGCACCACAAAGTAAGATGCCAGGCGCAAATAGGTGTAGTCTCCGGTGGTCAGACTCTTGTCAATCACCGGTGCCAGTTGGGAAATCACAAAAGCATCCACCAGCGCATAGCCGGCCATGCCCAGCATAGCAATCATGAAAGCCAGTTTGTAATCCACCAGATAGCGCGCAAAGCGACGGTATTGGCTGGCAGAGGGAGCGTGTTTGGTCATCAATTCGTCAACTGTGGAATAGCGATAATCAGTGTTTCACTGCATTGTACCTGTTACACCGAATTTCCCCAAACAATCAACAACCTAATTCTGCTGTGTTCGTTCCGGAGCGGGTAAATTTGCAAACCAGAATGGATAGTGATGGAAACGATAACTGGTCATTGAATCTGCCTGCGGTTTGCCGGCCGTCCAGGTGATCTGCCCATGTTGCCCGGTGGCCCAAAGCTGGCTGCCGGCACGGACATACCGATCCACAACCTGCTGACGAGGAAAGCCCCAACGGTTTGCCAGTCCCTGACTGAATATCACATGCTGCGCAGACGCCCAGCGAATGAACGCTGGTGACGACGACGTACTGCTGCCGTGATGGGGAGCCACCAGCACATCCACGCCGGCAAAATCGGGATAATCGGCAATCAGTTGTGCTTCTGCAGCCTGGTCAATGTCACCGGTGAGCAATACCCGTTGCTGGCCGTCATCAATCAGCAACACACAGGAGCTCGGATTGCCCGTCAGGTGGTGTTGCTGCGGAGGCCATAACGCCTGCAGTGTTAGCTGATACCAGCGAAGACGCATACCTCGTCTGCAGACATCACGGGATGAAAGCACCGGGCCGTGCAAAAAGTGCTCGCGCAGCCACTCCAGCCCTCCGGCATGGTCATTGTCAAAATGACTGATCACGATACCGTCCAGCGACGCCACGCCTTGGTGGGCCAACGCAGGCTGAACAACCGCCTGGGCCAAGGCAAAACCACTGGGGTACGCTGCGCCAGTATCGTACAACATGGCGCGCTGACGTGTTTCGATTGCCACCGCCAGGCCCTGACCAACATCCAGGACGTGTACCTGCCACTGTGGCAAGGGCGCACTGAAACGGAAACTGAGCAACGGCAAAGCACACAAACACAACACACTAAACCGCCAGCGCGCACCCGGTACACATAGCCACACCAATCCTGCCGCCCATATCAACCAAGCCCACCACGGCAGCCCCGTCCACTGTGCCGTACCGCCGTAACCAATCAATTGATCGAGCCAGGGTACTCCCCGGGCAATCATACTATCCAGCGCCGCTACCATAACGCTTGCCCAGCCAGGAACCACCACCATCAACACCAAGGCAATCAGTATTGCCGGCAACAGCAAACAGGCGAACAGCGGCACGAGTACAATATTCAGCGGCCAGCTCCAGGCACTGACAATCCCAAAGTGATGGGCAGACAGCGGCATCAGCGCCAGCCATAAAACAGCCTGCATCCACAAGGCGGCGACGATAACGCCCCAAGGTCTAGGCAACGAATAAAAACGCTTGAAACGCCAATGCTGGGCAATCAACACCGCGACAGCCACAATACTCAGCCAGAAACTGACCGACAGCACAGACAGCGGCTGGATCAGCAGGATCACCAACAAACACCACAGTAGCAAGCGACCGGGCACAAGGCGCTGGGTACGTAACAGAAAGAGGCAGGCAATCACCAACATGACAAAGGCCCGTAGCGTCGGTGTGCTCCAGCCTGCTACTGTGGCATAAAGGGCACAACCGGATAGCATGACCCAAATGCGCCCCACCCGACCGTCGGACGTATCCACACAGCGCAGACGCAAACGACACAGTGCCGCATAACAACAGTACCAGCAACTGCCGATCACCGTTGCAACCAGCCCAAGGTGCAGCCCGGATATGGCCACCATGTGGCTCAAACCCGTGTATTGCAAAACATGCCAATCAGCGTCGGTGAACCCGCTGCGCTCGCCAATCATCAATGCCAGTAACCAGCCGGGCCGTCTCAGTGACTGTGCGAGTAACCTGTCAGCTATCTGCTGTCGCAACGATATGTCGGCTGCCAATGGCAAGCAGTGCCCCGTCACGGCCCCTTTGGCGTGGAATCCGTGGCTCAGTAGCCATTGCTGGAAGTGAAACCCACCCCGATTCGCTGTGCCTTTCAGACCAGACAGGCGTACCGGGCAGCGCCAGCGACTGCCCTGTCGGGGTGTTTGTCCGGTGTCCATCCAGTAAAGCCTGATCCGCTTAGCTGGATACACCTGACGTGCAGACCAACGTTCAATGTGAAATTCCAGTGCTGCTTCGTTGCCCGTGTGCAGCGAAGCAACCGAGCCCTCAATCCAGGTTATTTGGCGCAAAAGCGTGTTTGGATATTGCCAATACAAGTGCCAATGTCCTACACTCGCCATCCAGACGACCCCCAACAAGGCTGCCGCGAACTGTCGGGCCATTGTTGTTGTCGTAAAAAGGAATACCACCGCAAAGCCAATACACAGGGTTATAACCCACCAAGGTGGCAACGAAGGCAGAAGCAGTATGCAGAAACAGCCTGCAATAAAACTGCAAACCGATTTGTCCATACTGGGCCGATGTCCTTATCGTGTTGTTGGAAAAAACGTAGTAGCTTTTATTCATGCCGAAGAAAATTATTAAACGCTTTTTGCCGGATCACCAGACGATCAAGGATCAGAAAGTGCTCGCCATGTTCGGATCTGTACTGCACGATCCCAATTTATGGCACCTTAACCGACGCTCCGCCGCAGGTGCGTTCGGCATCGGTATGTTTTTCGCCTGGTGGCCGGTACCGTTCCAGATGTGGCTATCCGCTGCATCGGCCATTCCACTGCGGGTTAACCTCCCTCTGTCCGTTGCGACCGTCTGGATAACCAATCCTTTTACCATGCCACCGATGTTCTACGGGGCCTACCTGTTAGGTGTTGCATTGATAGGTGCCCCCCCCCAGGAATTCAGCTTTGAACTGAGTTGGTCATGGGTCGTACAAAGCATGGAAACCATTGGTCCGGCGTTTTTGTTGGGCTGTGGGGTGTTATCCGTGGTGTGCGGTGCGGCGGGTTATCTTGGCCTGAATATGCTGTGGCGCTGGTCGGTGCGTAAAGCCTGGCGCACTCGCTGTGCACAACGCAAAGCCATCGCCCGCTTGCGCACCGAAGCGCGCATCAATAACAGCAGCCTGGGCCGCAACAAAGAGCCTTAACCCTGAGGCTCAGGGTACCTTTCGGCCATCTCCTGTATATCAGCAACGATCAGCCCTTTAAGAACGTCAAGATCGACGTCTGCCAGGGTGTTAATGTACACACAGGAGTTCTTGTGTTTGTATTTACCCAGCCGTTCAGCCAGATCTGGACGCCGCTGTATGCCCGCACCAATGTACACACTTAAATTTTGCTTGCGGGGCGAAAAGCCGGTGCGAAAAAAACGCTCTTGTTTGCCATTCGCCAACGGATAGGTGTATTCACCGAAGCCGATGATTGCCGGCCCCCACATCACACCTTGGGTGGCACAAACCTCGCGGAACAACGCCAATAGTTGAGCGGCGTCGCGGGCGCGACGCGGATGCTCCAGCGCGCTGATGAATTCATCAACACTGGCTTGAGTAGGTTGGGTTTTGTTCGTCACTGGCGCGGCTCCTCCCACAACCCGGCCAATCAACCGGGCGCGTTAAAAATCGCCATTAGCTCGAACGTCGACAAAGCAGTGCTTGCGACGTCCTCAACGTGGCACTGTTACCACTATAGTGAAAATTGCGGACGTCGTTGAATAACTTGCCTGTACCTAGTGAGCGGCAAACAGTTCCAGCATTTGCTGTTCATCCATCACCGCGACGCCCAGGCTCTCTGCTTTTCGCAATTTTGACCCTGCTTTTTCGCCAGCAATCAGATAGTCGGTTTTGGCCGAAACGCTGCCGGCAACCTTGGCACCCAGCGCTTGCAATCTGGCTTTGGCATCATCCCGTCCCATGCTGCTCAGCGTACCGGTCAACACCACGGTTTTGCCACTCAACGGCAGGTCATCGCCAACGACAGCAACAACGTCCGGCCATTCAACGCCTTCGGCAAGCAGCGCGTCAATCACTTCTAGGTTGTGGGGCTCGGCAAAGAAATTGGCGATATGCGCGGCCACGACTTCACCAACATCAGGCACTTCCTGAAGGGCTTCAATGTCGGCCTGTTGCAACGCCGCCAACGTACCAAAGTGTTCGGCCAGATTTGCCGCCGTAGCTTCACCGACTTCCCGGATCCCCAACGCATATAAAAAGCGTGCAAACGTGGTTTGTTTGGCTTTATCCAACGCCGCGAGCAGATTACTGGCAGACTTTTCTCCCATGCGCTCCATACTTGCCAGGCGGGCCAGGTCAAGGCGGAAAAAGTCAGCGGGGCTTTTCACCCATCCCATGTCAACCAGCTGTTCGACCAGTTTGTCACCAAGACCGTCAATGTCGAGGGCTTTACGACTGGCAAAGTGCTTCATTGCCTGCTTGCGCTGTGCTGCGCAATACAGACCGCCGGTACAGCGAGCGACTGCTTCATCCTCGAGTTTTTCAACCAACGAATCGCAGATGGGACAGCGACTGGGGAACACCACATCACAGGCATCATCCGGGCGCCTCTCGATCATCACCGACACCACCTGCGGGATCACGTCCCCGGCCCGTCGAATGATCACGGTGTCGCCGATTTTCACCCCGAGCCGATTGATTTCATCCTGATTGTGCAGCGTCGCATTGGACACCGTTACGCCACCCACAAAAACCGGTTCAAGCCGTGCAACCGGGGTAATAGCGCCGGTTCGACCGACCTGGAACTCAACATCGAGCAACCTTGTCATTTCCTCCTGGGCGGGAAATTTTTGCGCGATGGCCCAGCGCGGAGCCCGTGACACAAACCCCAACGTCTCTTGCAAAGCAATCTCATCCACCTTAAACACCACGCCATCGATATCGTAAGGCAGCGAGGGACGCATTTGACCGACCTTTTCATAATACGCCAGGCAACCCTCGACCCCCTCGGCGACGGTGGACTCCGGTGAAACCGGCAGTCCCCAGTGCTTCAGTTGCTGCAAACGTCCGCTGTGGGTATCAGCCAAAGGCGCACTGTTCCCCTCAACCAGGCCCATCGAGTACGCATAAAACTGCAACGGTCTTTTGGCGGTAATACGGGAGTCCAATTGCCGCAGGCTACCCGCTGCAGCGTTACGCGGATTGGCAAAGGTCTTCAGCCCTTTCTCCGCCTGGCGCGCATTGAGGGCGTCAAACCCTTGTCTTGGCATAAACACTTCGCCACGCACTTCTATCCGTTGTGGAATGGATTCGCCACGCAGGCGCAGGGGAATATTGGCAATGGTTTTCACATTGGCGGTGATGTCTTCTCCGACACGACCATCACCACGGGTTGCTCCCCGCACCAGCAGACCCTGCTCATACAACAGGCTCACCGCCAGCCCATCGAGCTTAGGCTCACAGCTGAAGGTCAATTTCGTCTGATCAGACAATCGATCATGGATACGCTTTTCAAACGCACGCATTTCCTGTTCATCAAACGCATTGTCCAATGACAACATCGGCACTTCGTGGGCCACTTCCTGAAACGCCGACAACGGCGCTGCCCCAACCTTTTGGGTGGGAGAATCATCGCGCTTGAGCGCAGGATGCTTTGCCTCGAGATCCTGCAACTGGCGAAGCAGGCGGTCGTATTCCGCATCGGGAACGCTGGGATCGTCCAGCACATAGTAGCGGTAATTGTGTTCGTTGATGGCAGCAATCAGTGCGTCCATCTTGTGTAAAACGGATGACGAATCAGACATGGGTAGTACCTGGCGAAAAAATGCCCGCCAATTTGATTGGCGGGCCGAAAAGACGGGTCGCGGTCACGGGGT
Source organism: Fluctibacter halophilus (assembly GCF_020687825.1). Taxonomy (GTDB): domain Bacteria; phylum Pseudomonadota; class Gammaproteobacteria; order Enterobacterales; family Alteromonadaceae; genus Fluctibacter; species Fluctibacter halophilus. The sequence goes on along the minus strand of NZ_JAJEWP010000001.1, from coordinate 784,778 downwards.
TGCCGCTATCGGGCAATCCGGCGCAAGCGCTCAAACTCGCGGATTTTTTCAACATACTGTTGCAGGCTCTGTTTGGTCAGCACGCTGCGCCGCCCATCAAGCACCTGAGCGGAAAACTCATCGGCAATTTTACGTGCCGCGTTGTGCATCATATTGAAAACCTGGTGCGGATCCCCTTCTATGGGCAAGATCATGAACAACGAGATCCCCTGCGTTGAGAAGGTTTCCAGATTGTCGATGTCAAACACACCGGGTTTAAACATATTGGCCAATGAGAACAACACCGGTCCCTTGCCATTGCTATTGACGTGGCGATGAAAAATATTCTGATCACCGAACTTAAACCCCAGGGTCAATAGCATCGGCAGTAACGCTGCACCTTGAATGGGTTGATCATCAGGTGCTTTCACATTGAGCACCAGGACCTCCTGTTCTACTTCAGCCTGCGCTTCAACGTGTTGGGTTTCTTCGACGCGCTGTTGTGGTGCTTGCGGCTCATCGAAATCGATACGCATCTGATCTTCACGAATACGGGGCTCTTTGCGTTTGCGCTCCGACTCGGTTTTCTTGCGCCGCATCAGGTTTTTGGCCTGGCTGGCCAGACTGCTTTTGGGTTCATCGTCAACCACAGCGTCTGCCTGTGTATGCGTCGCGCTTTCACCGGTCTTGGGCGTCGTTTGTTGCGGCTCGCTTGCAGTGCTGACGACGTCGCCATCGACCTGTTTTTTCAGCAAGAACGGCGGCGGTTCAGGAATGTCATCAACGGGCGGTTTAGCCCGTAATGCCTGCTCCTGAACATACTCGGGTTTCGGTTGCGTTACTACCGATGCATACAGGGGAGGCTTGTCCTCTGGTGGCGCTACGGCAGCAGGAGCCTCCTGAGGCTCGGGCGCTTGTGGTTCAGCACTAGCAAAAGAGGCAGGTGTTTCGGTGGGTTGTGATGAGGTTGACGAAACGTCTTCGTCAGTTGTGTCTACATCAACCACATCATCGCTGGCGACGCCATTGCGTCCGACCACCCTGACCGGACCAAGGCCGAGATCGTCATAGTCGGAGGCCGTAAGCCTGTCGTCGTCAAATGACGGTTCCCGCCGCTGCGCAGAGATACCGTCATCATCGACACCGTAGTCGTCTTCAATTTCATCTGACCAATCGGTGGATTCCAGTCGCTGCTGAGGCGCCTTGTCGTCATTCTGTTTTTTGCGGATTGTCCACATGCCATGCACGAGGATCCCGGTGATTGCCAGGCCGCCGCACAGCAGCAACATGAGCCGTAATACATCTTCCATCGAAATCTTGTGACCTTTATTCTTATCGGTATATTCAGCGCACCATCAATGCATCAGGCCTCGGCAAACGCCATGGCCTCATCCACATCAACGGCAACCATCCGTGACACGCCAGGTTCAGCCATCGTCACGCCGGTTAAATGGGTTGCCATCTCCATCGCAATTTTATTGTGCGTTATGTAGATAAACTGCACAGACTTGGACATTTCACTGACCAGCTTACAAAAACGCCCGACATTGGCATCATCCAACGGGGCATCCACTTCATCCAGCAAGCAAAAAGGTGCCGGGTTGAGGCGAAAAATTGCGAACACCAATGATAAAGCGGTTAGCGCTTTTTCTCCACCGGAAAGAAGGTGGATAGTGCTATTTTTCTTGCCCGGTGGCCGGGCCATAATGGTAACACCGGTTTCGAGCAGATCATCATCGGTCAGTTCCAGGTACGCAGAACCGCCACCGAACACCTTGGGAAACAGCATTTTTAAGTCTTCGTTGACCTTGTCATAGGTGTTTTTGAAGCGGCTGCGGGTTTCCCTGTCAATCTTACGAATGGCCGTTTCAAGGGTATCCAACGCCGCGCACAGGTCTTCATTCTGCGCATCCAGGTGCTGCTTGCGCTCCGACTGTACGTCATACTCTTCGACGGCAGCCAGATTCACCGCCCCTAACCGGCTGATGGCAGCAGTGGTTTTCTCCAACGCCTGTTGCCATTGGTCTTCATCGGCTTGTTCCGGCAGTTGTTCCAGTAGCGGTTTCAGGGATACCTGTAATTCATCCAGTTGCTCCAGCACCGCATTCGCTCTGACCCGATAGCCTTCAGATTCAAGACGGGTAGATTCCATCGCTTCACGCATTTGCTGGATGCGTTGATTAATCCCTTGCTGGCCCTGCTCCACATCGCGTAATTGCTGTTCAACGTCGGCCAACTGATCATTGACCTGACGCAGTTCCTGTTCGACCGTTTCGCGACTGGCCAATAACTCGGCCAGGGTTTCTGCTTGCTCTTCGACAGGCATCAGCAGCTGTTGTTGTTCTTCCAGCAACGCTTCCCGACGGCTTGCAACATCCTGTTGCTGTAACCGGGTTTTATTCAACGCCGCTTCGAGCCCCTGCAGTTGACTACGAGCAGTTTGCACCGTCAGGGTATGCTGGTGATAGCGACTTTGCAGTTGTTCCAGTTGCTGACGTTGCAACTGCACATCACGCTCATGCTGCTCACGCCGCTGCTCGATACTTTCCTGTTGTTCAGACAGCTCAGACAACCGTTGTTCAAACCCTTCCAGCTCTTCGGCTAACTGCTCACTCTGGGCCGCTTCCTCGGCCAGTTGCAATTCATGGCGTTGGATATCCTGCACAATCCGGGCCTGACGTTGTTCGCTCTGCTGATGCTGCATGACCAGCAGATTGTGCTGATTCTGTACTTGGGTCAGCGCCTGTTCTGCTTGATGGGTATCATCCAATTGGGCAGACAGCGCCTTATCTGTCGATTCCAGGTGCTGCTGGGCGATGTGCTCCGCCTGATCAGTCTGCGCCAGTTCAGCCTCAACTATGCTGCGCTGTTCTTTCAATCGGGCAATGCTGGCGGCCCGAGCCAGTACACTTTGTTCGTTGTCGGTCGCCGGCGTAAACAGCCAATCCCGCCCCATCCAGGTGCCGCCGGGGGTCACAACGGATTGGCCCTGTTGCAGTTGTGCCTGGCAGGCCAACGCCTGCGCATTGTCGTCACTGCAAAGAATGTGAATGAAGTGTTCCGGCACCGCAGGTGTGTTGATTTTCGCGGCCAGAGTGCCTGGCGGTTTATCGCTGACAAAACGGGACTGCAGAAACACCTGAACACTGCCCTGCTCGGTCATCTCGCCGAGTCGTGACGTATCGCCACTGATAACCAGTGCATGCTGCCAGTGATGGCAAACGCTGGCCACTGCGTCTTCCCAGCCGGGTTCAATGTCGAGCACTTCCCACAATGGCTTGAAAGATTGCTCCCGCTCGTTCAACCACTGCCGCAATCCCTGGGTCGGATCATCTGCCTGTTGCATGGCTTCGAGGGCGGCAATTTGTGCAGCGATTTCATTGACCTTACGTTGCTGCGCTAAATGGGACTGCTGGCGCTGTGCCAGACCGGCTTTTGCATCCTGATGGGTCTGCTTGGCTTCCTGCAACGCCTGTTTACTGCGCAGGGCCGTATCGCTGGCCAGGCTGACTTGCTCGGCAAGGCTGGCAATTTGTTCGGCCAGTTGATCATGCTCCAGTTCATCCAATTCCTGTCGCAGTTCGGACAAACGTTGCTGGGTTCGTAACTGCATGTCCATGGTGGCCTGGATCTGGCTATGCCGGCTCTGTACATCCCGCTTGGTCTGGTGGAAATGTTGTTCCTGTTCTCGCCAACGCCGTTGCTCTTCCCGGGCTGACGCTTCGCTGTCTTCCAGCGCCTCCTGAGCCTGCAAACGTTGGGCTTGCAACGCCTCCGCGGCAGGCTCGGCATCAGCCAGTGTTGCCTGTAGCTGAGCGATCTGCTGTGTCTCTTCGGCGTAACTTTCCTGCAATTGCTGGGTCTGGTTGTCCAGCTCACTGAGGCTCTGATCAATCTGCTGCTGGCGTTGACGGGCATGCAACTGATGTTGTTCCAGACGGGTGATATCATTGCCCAGGACAAAGTAGCGTTGCTGTACATCAGACGCCCGTTGTTTTAAATCTGCGTGTTGTTCGCGAAGGGCCGTCATGCCTCGCTCATCCCCGCGCTGCTGGGCAATGAAGGCTTCCAGTTCTGTTTCCTGGCTGGCCAACTGCTTGTCGAGCGCGGTGATATGTTCACTATGCTTCAGCCAGCGCAACGCCGCCAACTCGGCTTTGTATTGGCGCTCTGACTTTTTCAATTCGGTGTAACGCTTGGCGGCCGTTGCCTGTCGTTGCAATTTGTCCAGTTGTGCGCCCAGTTCACTGCGCACGTCATCAAGCCGTTCAAGGTTCTCTTTGGTGTGACGAATACGGTTTTCTGTCTCGCGGCGGCGCTCTTTGTATTTGGAGATACCGGCGGCTTCTTCAATAAATACCCGCAATTCCTGTGGCTTGGATTCGATCAGGCGAGAAATCATACCCTGCTCGATGATCGCATAGCTGCGCGGCCCCAGCCCGGTGCCGAGAAACAGATCGGTGACATCGCGGCGACGACATTTGCTGGCATTGAGGAAGTAATTGGACTGGCCATCCCTTGTTACCAGCCGTTTGACAGACAACTCATTGTAATTGGCATATTCGCCCTGCAAACGGCCGCTGCTGTTGTCGAAAACCAACTCCACGCTGCACTGGGACACCGGCTTACGCGCTGAAGAGCCGTTGAAAATAACGTCCGTCATGGCATCGCCACGCAAGTTTTTCGCCGAGCTTTCACCCAATACCCAACGCACGGCATCAATGACATTGGATTTGCCACAACCGTTCGGACCGACAATCGCGGTCATATCATCAGGAAAAGGTATGCTGGTCGGATCCACAAAGGATTTGAACCCTGCCAGCTTGATTCGCTTGAGGCGCATGGGTGATCGTGTTGTCCCTGTTGTTATGATAATTGAGACGTGTGCGCTTGTCCCTAACCATCGAATGTACCAAAAGTCATCAGGTGTAACAATTGACGTTTTGAGTTGCCTTGGCCGGACATGCTATGATGACCCAAATATTATTTGTTTTCTCCATAAAATCAATATATTAGAAAGGTTGTCATGATGAGTCAGTCAAACGGTGTCGATTATTTCTTTGCCGGCTTCCAATTGATCAGAACCAAAGGCATCAAGCGCTTTGTGTTTATCCCGCTGGCGGTCAACCTGCTGTTATTCGCTACCGCACTGTATTCTCTGGTGGGTTATGTTGACGAAGGCATTGCCTGGGTTATCAACCTGATCCCAGACTGGCTGGGCTGGGTCAAAGACGGTCTGGTGTATTTGTTGTGGCCACTTGCACTGATCAGTATCTTGCTGGTCTTTGCTCTGCTGTTCGGCACCCTGGCCAACTGGATTGCAGCACCGTTCAATGGCCTGCTGGCGGAAAAAGTCGAACGACACCTTACTGGCCAATCTATGCAGGACGGCGGCATGATGGATGTGGTCAAGGATATTCCACGCACCCTGGGTCGGGAGATGACCAAGTTTGGCTACTACGTGCCAAGGGCCATTGGTTTCTTGCTGTTGTTCTTTCTGTTGCCGGTGGTAGGCCAGGTATTGTGGTTTCTGTTCACCGCCTGGATGATGGCAATACAGTATTGCGACTATCCTTTCGATAATCACAAAGTGCCGTTTTCTAGCATGCGCCAGACCCTGAACCAGCACAAAGGTCACGCATTCAGTTTTGGTATCATGGTCAGCGTATTCTCAATGATCCCGCTGGTTAACTTTCTAGTGATGCCGGTTGCTATTTGTGGCGCAACCAAGATGTGGGTCGACGAATTACGTCACCACTGATATGGCAGCGGACTGTCGTCAGCCATTGCGAGCGGCTAAAAAATCGCGAAAGTCAGGGGCTGACAAGGCCTCGGAATACAGGAACCCCTGCATCAGATAACATTCGTTATCACGCAGAAACTGTTCCTGTTGTTCGGTCTCAACCCCTTCGGCTACCGCATCAATGCCAAGGGTTTGCGCCAGTTGAATGATCGCTTTGACGATAATACGATCCTGCGGATTGTGCGCCAGATTGCGCACAAAGGACCGATCAATTTTCAGCGTATCCACCGGCAACTGCTGCAAATAGCGTAACGACGAATAGCCGGTGCCAAAATCATCCAAGGTGATGCCAAACCCTGCCATGTTGATTTTCTTCAGTTGTTCGAGAAAGGCATCGCCGTCTTTTTGCAACGCACTTTCCGTGACTTCAATACGCAGCGCATCATTGCCCAGCGCCACATCGGCTAACATCCGGCTCAGTTGTTCAAAGGTGTTTGGCTGATGAAATTGCTGGCTGGTCATGTTGATGGACAGCGGCACCCTTCCTTGCAGGTAGGATTGCCAACCGGCGATTTCGCCCAGCGCCTTGTCCAACACCTGCAGCAAAATATCGTGCATCAAGCCGGCTTTTTTGGCCACCGGGATAAACTCTATTGGCGTTCTGATCCCATGCTCAGGGCAGCGCCAGCGTGCCAGGCATTCGATCCCGACGATTCGCCCGCTGCGCTGGTCAATTTGCGGTTGAAAAAACGGCTCAAAAGCCGACGATGCAAGGCCTTCACGAATACTGTGCTCCACCCGTCGACTGTCTTCCAATTCCTGATTCAACGCGTCACTGAAATAAAAGTAATCGGCACCACCCTGCTTTTTGGCCCGGTACATAGCTTGGTCAGCCTGGTGCAGCAATGCTTCAGCAGACACACCATTTTCCGGGTAGATACTGATGCCGATACTGCACCCGACCTGCAGATGATGCGCCCCTTCGGTGACAGGTTTACTGATCTGACGAATGATTTTGTCCGCCACATTGGCAATGGTTTGCAGATCGCGGATATTGTTCATGATGACAACAAACTCATCACCACCCAGACGCGCCACAATGTCGCTTTTACGCAGGGTATGTTCCAACCGTTCCGCCAGCGTTGATAACAACAGATCGCCGGCATCATGGCCAAACGTATCATTGACCCATTTAAACCGATCCAGGTCGAGAAACATCAATGCAAAACGGCTTTTATTGCGTTGACACTGACTGATTTGGTGCTTGAGTAACTGATTGAACAAAGCCCGGTTGGGTAAGCGGGTCAGCTCATCATGGTAGGCTTTTTCCTGCAATGCCGCTTGCTGGATGTCTTGCTGGCGGGGCGAGATAAAACGCAGCAGATACCCCTGATGTTCCTGACTGTCGAATACCACATCGATATGCACAAACCGGCTCTCAGTGGCACTGTCGGCACCGACAGATACCTCGCCGCTCCAATGGTTCACCCCCTGAGCCACCGTGTCCAATTGGGCAATTGACGGTGTAATGCCTGCGCCCAGCACGGTGGTGATATCTGCGCCAAGCAGCGAATCGGTGGTGACATTGAACGTTGATAAGTACAGCGGGCTGGCAAAGCGCACCCGATACTCCTTATCAATAAGGAGCAAAGCTTCATTCAGACAGCGATAAGCCTGAATGTATGGCGCGTCATCAAAACTGGCGTTCATAGGTTCCGACGTTTGTTATTATCGTTATCGCATGCGTTGTTGTCGGCACGGTAACTGGCTAAACAACAACCACTTTTGCCAGTGTACCCTTATCCCAATGAAATACCAACATCATCGCCCGGCAGGCGCCACTTGCTCAGACGGCGCCTGCTCGACAGCCGGTAAAGACCAGCTCGGTTGACGCACATAATTGGCTTCCTGTTGCCACCAGAAGTTAACCAACGCCGGTGTGCTGCTGGCGCGCGCCAGATTCTGATAAGCGGTTTGCAGGAAGTGCCGTTGCGACAGTCGCTGAGCCCACAATTCAAGGTATACCTGGGGTATGTGGGCGGTGTCATGAAACTCCATGAACGTCATTTTGGCACTGGGTTTGTAGGCCTGGGCCGGGTGATTATTACAGGTTCGGGCTTTGAACCAGCCCTCGGGAACATCGACCGTATCATCGCCGCTCTCTTGATCGACGGGCTGAAATACCCGTACATTGGGTGCCAATGACGCTTTGCAGTGAACTTGTGCCAACGCATTCCCCAACGGGTATTCATCCACAAACCCGGCAAAATGGGCCAGCTCATGCACAAAAACATCATAGCTGTCAGACAGATCGAGGTACATCACGCCGTCCTGGACATTGGCTTTGCCCTGTGTGGCCATTACCATTACGTGGCTGAACGGATGGTCATCCAGCGAAGCGCTGAAGCGCTCCGCCAGAGGCCCTAAACGACAGCCCAATCGCCCTGCGCCCTGCCATCGGTTGGTGCAGGGTAAGTCCTTGTGCTCAACCCACAATGGCGCATTAAAACACATGGGTAAAGCGCTCAGGCGTGCATCCTGTTCAACGGTTTGTAGCAGCGTCAGTAATCGTCGCATGCCCTGCAGACTGGCGGTGACCGGCTGGACACGCAATGTACAATTGGCCAATGAAGCACCGTATACGCGCGTGTCCTGTGGACGTTGCCAGTAAGTACGGATCACGTTGAGTCGTTCGACGGCCTGCTGATTTCCCAAGGCGGTCGCTTTTTCAAAGGCATCAATGGCTGCCGCGCTATCGCCCCGTTGCCACAATTGATCACCCAACAGCAGTGCGCTGTTTCCGTGCAGTGGCGCCACCCGTTGCAGCCATGCAAAGGCAGCCTCGTCATCGCCCTGCAACTGTAACCATTGATACAATGCCACCTGTGCAGGAATAAAATTCTGTTGTGCAGCCTGCTCCAGCCAATGCACTTTGCGTACACCGTAGTCCGTGATCAATGCCAGTTCATATTGGCTTTCGGCATCCCCGGCCATGGCTCCCTTGCGTAACCAGCGGCGCGCTTCATTGAGGTTTTTCTGCTGCATGGCAAGGTGATAATAAGCACTGTGCTGACCCAAAGCGCCCATGCGCTTAAGCCAGTGTGCTTGATTGCGTTGTTGGGCATATTCCAACAACGCTGCCTGGGCGCCTTCATCCCCCTGCTTGGCCAATGGGTACCACATTGAGGCAACAAACGGATCGCTGAAATGGCGTTGCACAACGGCGCGATCGTGGCTGACATCGGCGTTGCAAACGATCACTGGCAACAAAACCAAGGCGCCGCGGAAGACGCGCATGAGGTGTTTCATATTACTGCGTTTCTGTGTCTTTGTTGCGACTGAGAAGGTCGAGTTCAAGGCGTGCATAGCGGTGTTCGACGTATTCGAACACATTGGTACTCAGGGCCAGCTTAAAGTAATTCGACGCCTTGCCTTTATTGCCACGCGATGCATGGTATTTGCCCAGATAGAAATACGCTTCACACAAGCGGTCGGTCAGTTGCCGTTGGTTACGTACACCCACGATAAGCGCGCTGAGCACCTCTCTTTCGCTGGCCTGGCCCAAATACAGGTCGACCAGCAATGTAGCCCAGTTGTCATCACTCAGCGCCTGACGAACTACGCGCAGGTTCTGCTGCGCCCGTGACAAATCGACTTCACGTTCTGCAATAAACGTCCACAGGGCTCTGTACGGGTCCTGCTTGTCCTGGGCATAGAAACGGTCAAAATCTTGTGCAGCCAAATCGGGACGACCGCCGTAATACAACGCGATACCGCGATTGAGAAAGGCGTAGTCGTAGTCGGGATTAATGTCTAGGGTCGAATCAAACGCTTCGTAGGCCTGAATGAATTCCATTTGCTGGGTATAGTGGATCCCCAGAGAATTGTGCGCTTCAGCCAGATCAGGCTTCAACGAAATAGCCCGTTTAAAATCGTATTCCGCCAGTCCGGGCAACCCGACACTGTCGTACAGCATACCGCGCTGGAAAAACAGTTCAGCCCGCTCGTTGTCTTCCAACGGCGCCTGCATCAATATCTGGTTATAACGTGCTATCGCCAGCTGTGCACGGGGACTGGCAGGTGCAGGCACCGCAAGCAATAAATTCCCCATCTGCTGGGTGCCACCCGAGGGCGAAAAACTGGCGCAACCGGTCAGACCTGAAGCGATAATAAGAAATACGGAAAAAACGATATGGCGCATAGAAGAAAAGGGATCCTTGGTCAGGTTCAATACTGGCATTGGCCCAGTCGTACTGTTGCAGACACCTGGCAACTGTTGAGGGCGCAAGGGTCGCGTATTTGTTCGATAAAGTAAAGTATGACAGTGCCGGGTAAGGAAGACAAATTGTCACAATCGGTTACTGTGACTGAACGGTTTTCAGGTGTCTCGCTAACGCCACGGTTGTCGTGATCCAATAGCGGTTGCGATTGGCGGCAAGGTAGTCGAGAAACTGGCGATGCGCCGCACTGTCGACACTCAAATGGTCACCGCCGATACCGTGAAATGACACACTGGCGATCCCGCCGTCGCGCGCCGCCTTTTCAGTAAAATTAATCAGCGTTTGGGCGCTTACATCAACCGGAAACCAGGTGGGTATTACGGTGATGCCGGGAGACACCGGGGGAAGCTTGGTATCATAGGGTACCCGCATCACGCTGATATCAGCAGGCAGCATCGCCCAATAGTTTTTCCCTCCGACCAAATGATCACCACAGGGTGGCGTAAATGAACGTTCACTTGCCGGCGCCAACTGATTAAGTTGCTGCTGCGCCCGTTCAATATCGGCCAGTAGTTGTTGTGCAGACCAACGACTCAGATCCTGCTCTGCGCTGACCCAGCCGCGTCCGGCCCGATCACCGCGACAGGGATGACTGAACGTATGATTGCCCAACGCATGCCCTTGCTGCGCCACATCCCGCCATTGCTGCCACGTGCCGGAAGCGTCAACGGTGGTCAGCGTGAGGTAGAAGGTGGCCTTGATGTTGACGTCATTAAGCTGTCCCACGGCCGTGTATAGCTGACTGGGCAAGGCATCATCGTAACCAAGCACAACCGCAGCCTGGGCATCACCTGGCCAAGGCTTGGCTAAGGTCACGCCCGCGGCCAACAGAGCAGCGATAGCCCATAGGATTCTCCAGTAGCGCGCCGCCATGGCTTGATTCTCCCGTGTGTAAAAAAGTCAGCATGCGCGCAATTGCAGGGGTTTTCAATCTCCCCCGTCGTCACCTGGCCCTTAAAACATATATTTCAGTTCTATAAGACTTGAAACCACCCCCCAACTTAGCGCACACTTGCTCGTCCTTTAGTTCACCACGGGACACTACCGTGCCACAGGATACACAATCTTCGCTACAACCCTTGTTTGAGGCCGCGTTAAAGGTCCAGGCATATGCCCATGCGCCCTATTCAACGTTTAAGGTCGGCGCCGCAATAAAAGCCGACGATGGCAACCTGTATGTTGGCTGCAACGTTGAGAACGTGTCTTACCCGTTAGGCCAATGTGCTGAGGCCAGCGCAATTGGTGCGATGATCAGTCAGGGCGCAAAACGCATAGAACAGGTTATGATTGTCAGCCCCAATAGCAAGCCTTGCCCGCCCTGTGGCGGCTGCCGTCAGAAATTGCGTGAATTTGCTTCGCCACAGACACCGGTTCACCTGGCAACGCGGGATGGAAAAGTCGAAACCCTGACACTGGGTGAGTTGTTGCCAAAAGCGTTCGATATGTAAACTGGACGCAAGTGCGTTTCAACCACCTGCGCGCGGCACTACACTGAAGATACATCGCCTCTTCGGGTATCTCATGCGCCAGACACCTCTCGCCCAGCAAAGGCGAGCGTTTTTGTTTCACTTCAGCGGGTCATTGTTGTTGGTCAGTTGTGCCCTTGGCTGGCTCACATTGACCAACAATGTGGGTCACCCGGGTACCGCTTTCCTTTTATTGTTCAGCGCGCTCTTTGTGCTGATTATCAACCCCTCTTGGTCACCTCCGCAGCAACGTGCACAGCGATTTGCGCCCGGTACTGGGGATGTCAGCGTGACACCTCAACTGCACTGTCACCTTAACACCACAACCCCGCGCACCCATGGCGCAGTGACAGTACTGTTTGCTGATTTACAGGGTTTTACGCGCTATTGTCGCTCACGCCCCCCGGAGCAGGTACTTGGTGACCTCGATATGTTGTTTAAAGGCTATGATTTCATTACCTCGCTGTGTCAGATGGACAAGGTCAAAACCGCCGGCGATCAATACATGGCAGCGGCAGGATTGAACAACGCCCAACCGCTCAACCCGCTGCAGGCGAGTCATTGCGCCTGGTTAATGCGTGACTATGCTGTGTGGTGGGCAGCAAACATTAACGCACCGTTGCAGGTGCGTATCGGACTTGCGACGGGCGCAGCAATATCAGGTATGCTTGGCCACACTGACAAGTGCCTGGATGTTTGGGGGAACACCATCAACATTGCAGCGCGTATGGAACAGTTGGCACCGGCCAATCACATTCTCCTTCACAGCAGCACCGCAAACGCTGTGAGACGGTATTGTCAGCTTTCAGCAAGACAGACATTATTCCCGAAAGGGTTGCCCACACAAAGTGGCTATTATTTGGAAAAACTGACAACACTATGTACACACTGCACAACTTTGATCGTCAATCCTTCTTACGCAACTACTGGCAAAAGTCACCGGTTGTTCTGAAACAATTGCTGCCCGATTTTGACGATCCTATCGACGAACATGAGCTTGCCGGTTTGGCAATGGAAGAGGATATCGATGCTCGCATCGTCAGACGCAGCGGTGATCAGTGGCATGTTGCCCATGGACCGTTTGAGGATTTCAGTGCTCAGTGCGTGGATCAGTGGAGCCTGTTGGTGCAGGGCGTCGACAACCTGGTGCCGGCTGCAAGGGCGTTATTGGACGCTTTTACCTTTCTCCCTGTGTGGCGCCGCGAAGATGTCATGGTCAGTTTTGCGGTGCCTGGCGCTGGCGTGGGACCACACCTTGATCAGTACGATGTGTTCATTGTTCAGGGCAAAGGGCAACGGCATTGGCAAGTGGGTGGCCGTGGCGACTACCAGGAGCAAACGCCCCACCCTGCGTTGCGTCAGGTAAGCGGATTCGAACCGGTCATTGATGTGGTGCTCTCCAGTGGCGACGTGCTGTACATCCCACCAGGATGCCCCCACGCGGGTCAGGCAATTACCGACAGCATGAGTTTTTCGGTTGGCTGCAGAGCCCCCTCTCAGGCAGATTTATTCAGTGCATTGGCGGATCACCTTATTGACCAGTGCAGTACACCTCGCTTCGCGGATCCGAACATGCCGGTCCGCACCTTTGCCGGTGATTTACTCTCGTCTGAAGTGGACGACTTACGCCAGCTGATGCGTGCACGAATCGATGATCCAAGCTTCAGTCAGTGGCTGGCAAGCCATCTGAGTCAGCCACATCGAGAATTCGCGCCCAGTGCTCACACTAGCGCTGAAGAAGTCGGTCAGTGGCTGGATCAGAAGATCACGTTCTGGCCAACCCTAAACCCGCGATTTATCCGCATCGATGCGGCCCCGGAGGAACACAATCTGTGGGTCAATGGGATGGGTTTTTACTGCCCGGAGGATGCCATGGCACTGGTTGAATCTTTCCTGAGTGCGCCCCATTGGCAAGCAAATTCTTCATTGAACACAAATAATCGTTTATTTTTTGTTCAGTTTTTGACTAAACTTATAAATGCGGGATTTTGGGATCCCGAGCTTTAAAGGAGACCCTGATGACGTTTACAGTTGAAAACGTCGACTGGGGGAAAGCAAAACACAAACTCAGCAAACTGAGAGAAAAGGTATTTGTTTACGAGTGGCGCATTCCGCGTGAATGCGAGTTCGACAACCGTGACAGCCGGGCTGCACATGTGTTGTTATTGGATGAGTCCGGTCATGAGGTGGCAACCGGACGTATCACACCAGACGGTGAAATCGGTCGTATTGCCGTTGAATCAAACTATCGTAAACCCGCTGTTTACCAGGTACTCATTGATGCACTGCTAGACATTGCCCGCGCGCGGGAAATTCAGCAGGTAAGTGTTCAGTGTGAGTTGGAAGGTGTTGAATATTACCAACAACAAGGATTCCGACCAGTCGGAGCAGTTTATATGGACGCCGGCATTCCACGTCAACGAATGGCCTGCGCACTGCACTCTTTCACACTACCCCGTGTGGATCTTACCCACTAGGGCGTGGTTGGCAAAACCGCCAGCCATGCCCTCGCGGCTTTTCCTATTACCCAGCGTTGTTTTCCCACAAACTGTCTTGCTGACTCATTGTGTACAAGTTCTCAGCCCGCGCTTCAAGAAGCTGAGCAAATGCAAGCTGGGTTTTATCATCTGCCGCGGTGCGACGAATGTTTTCCGCTTTTACCTGCCAGGACATGGAAAAATGCCGCAGAGCGTCGCGGGCCGTACTGGCATTTCCGTAGGCCATAAAATCGGTCGGTAAATCACCTGCCATAACCCAGTACATGGATTTGTCCTGTGCTTTGATTTTCCAAAGCGCTAAGTACGGTGCAAGGTATCGGCTGTCTTCAGTGATCACGGCGTCAAACAGAACCCCGTTTTCTGCCAGAAATTTATTCGCTTTCTGAAACTGGGCCCGCACCCATTCCTGCAGTTGCTGTTGATCCATTTGTGGGTTTTGTTGGTCACTGCTCATTGCGCAGGCTCCTCTGTTAAATGTGCTAATAATGCTTGTAATGGGTGCCGTGGTTTAGCCCCTTCAATGCGCTTGACCTGGCTGCGGCATGAAAAACCGGTGGCCAGACACTGTGAGGGACTGTATTGCTGCAACGCCTGTTGCCAACTCAATTTATAGATCCCGACAGAATTCGACAGGTTTGCCGCCTCATGGCCGTATGTACCGGCCATCCCGCAACACCCTACGGCTACGCTTTGCAGTTTAAGGCCGAAACGGTCGAATATGGTTTGCCAGTCTTTTTCCATCGACGGTAGCGCGGTTTTTTCCGTACAGTGCCCAAACAGTGCGTACTCAGTATCACCCTTCAGTGCACCACTGACCGATTCATTGACAAACCATTCGTGGAACAACTGCACGTTGAAATCCCCACGTTCCTCGCCCAGGGCTTTGGTGTACTCATCCCGATAACACAGCACCAAGCTGGCATCCAGACCAATCATCGGCAAGCCAAGGTCCGCAATCTCGTTAAGAAATGCGGCACTGTCTTTCGCGGTGGCCTCAAAACGCTGTAAAAAGCCCTTGACGTGCTGGGGCTTGCCATTCGGTCGAAATGGCAATACACAGGGGCGATAGCCGAGGGTTTGCAACAGACTGACGCAATCCTCAACCAGCTCAGCTTCGTAGAAACTGGTGAACGGATCCTGCACGATCAAAACCGTCTTCTGACGCGCCTCTTCATCCAACGCACGCAGACGAGGCAGTGTTAACTGAATATCACTGTGTTTGTCTGCCAACCGTTTTTTCAGTGTTGGCACCGACAATGGGGGCGGGTCAACGTAACCCACCCACTGACGGATAAGGTATCGGACCGGTCGCCAGCCCTGAATACTGTTGACCAATGCGGGCGCAACAGCCAGGAGCGGCGCCATACGCTCAATGTTGGCAACCAGATGATCTTTCATCGGGCGCAGGTAACGTTGGTAATACAGGGCGAGGAAGCGTGCCCGAAAGGTTGGCACATCGACGTTGACCGGACATTGGGTGGCACAGGCTTTACAGGCCAGGCAACCGTCCATAACCTCTTTGACCTCATGAGAAAAATCAACCACCTCATTGCGCCGCAACGTGTTGCGCAAACGTGCAAACCAGGCATGTTTATGGGTCTCTGGGTCGTCCTCAAGCGCGTGCACATCGACCTTATGCTGGGCCAGTAAGCGCAGCCATTCACGCATCATACTGGCGCGACCTTTTGGACTGTGCCGTCGGTCGGCGGTGATTTTGCTCGATGGGCACATCGGTGACGAGGTGTCGTAGTTAAAACATAATCCGTTGCCATTGCAGCTCAATGCAGGTGCAAAGTCATTGCGCACTTCAATCGGGATCTGCCGGTCGTGGTCACCCCGTTTCGGATCGGTCACACGCACGAGCGAGGCGTCACTGTCCAGAGGAGTACAGATTTTGCCCGGGTTCATACGGTTTAATGGGTCAAACGCCCCTTTGATAGCCCGTAATTGGGTAAATAGCTCAGGGCCAAAGAACGCCGGACCGTATTCACTGCGATAGCCTTTGCCGTGCTCCCCCCACATCAGACCGCCGTACTTGGCCACCAACGATACGACCTGATCAGACAGGCTTGCCATCAATTCAGCCTGTTTGGGGTCACACATGTCCAGCGCAGGACGCACATGCAGCACACCAGCATCAACGTGGCCAAACATGCCGTAAGCAAGGTCATGCTTATCCAATAGAGCACGGAACTCCATGATAAAGTCGGCCAGATTTTCCGGTGGCACAGCCGTGTCTTCCGCAAATGCTATCGGCTTTTGCCAACCGTCGGCCTTACCCAACAGACCCACGGCCTTTTTCCGCATCGCATAAATTTTACCAATATCCGCTTTTTCAAACGTGACCTGAAAACCGATGACACCGTGCTTGTTACGGGCCTCTTCGCTGCTCAGCTCGGTTTCAAGTGCAGCAATTTTGGCCTTTATTTCATCCTGATCATTACTGTTGTATTCGACCATATTGAGGCCTTCAACCTCACAGCCGGGAACCGGTTTGATCAAATCAGCGACGCTGTGCCAAACAATATCCTGCTTGGCCAGATTGAGTACTTTGCTGTCTACCGTTTCAACCGATGTCGCTTTGGCAGCGACCATGTGAGGCGCGTGGCGCAGCGCCGACTCAAAGGAATCATACTTAACATTGACCAATGCTTTGTAGGTCTGGATGGGGGTAATGTTCAGTTTGGCTTCGGCCACAAATGCCAGCGAGCCTTCAGAGCCGGTGATCAATCGACTCACATCAACGGTGGCGAGATCATCACTGATGGCATGTTCTAGATCATAACCGGTAAGAAAACGGTTTAAGCGCGGAAACACCTTCAGGACCTGTTCCCGATAGCCCAGACAAGTATCCAGTGCCTGCTGCAGAATGCTGGCCAAAGGCCCGCCTTTGGCAACCACTCTGCGGGCATCTTCCACCCCCATCGGAGCGGTATCGATGCGCGTGCCATCCGCCAGTACGCTGGTCAGTTCAAGGACATGATCGCTGGTCTTGCCGTACACCAAAGAACCCTGCCCTGAGGCATCGGTGTTGATCATTCCGCCAATGGTTGCGCGATTACTGGTGGACAAATCGGGAGCAAAAAAATAGCCGTGTGGTCGCAACGCATCATTCAGTTGATCTTTAACCACACCGCACTGCACACGCACCCAGCCGTTTTCTGCATCGATTTCAAGGATCCGGTTCATGTGCCTGGACATGTCAACCACGATGCCGGCTGTCAATGACTGGCCATTGGTTCCCGTACCGCCCCCGCGCGCACTGAAGCACACGGTTGGATGAGCGGTGGCGACTTGGCCAAGGATTTCCAGGTCTTCCACACCGGTAGGAAACACCACTGCCTGAGGCAGTTGCTGATAAATGGAATTATCGGTGGCGACAGCTACGCGACTGGCATAGCCCCGTTCAATATCGCCGCCAAAATCACTCCCCTGCAGAGCGTCAAGAAATGCGATGTACTGCTGATGTAAAGCAGCGTGCGGATCCAATGCTGGTAACATGCAAACAACGTGATAAGCAAATAATCGCTGGATTATACAGAAGCTCAGCGATCAAATCGACTCACGTCACAGCGATATCAGGCCGAATTAAATCACACTTCTGTCCGCCAACAACCCACAAGGCTAAGCAATACAAAAAGCAGTTGCACACATCCCAGCCATGCTGAGTATTGTGCAACTGTACGTGACTTAAACGGTGCCAGATTTACAGCGCTGTGACTTTAATCCCTGCTCATGAGCGCTTGGAAACGCCAGTGTTGCAGAGACCGCGTTACTGACCTGCTTACCGGTCTCACGTTCCTGCACCCACACCGTGATGGTGTCATCGTCGATGGACCTGTTCAGCATGTAACGTTTGCCACCATCCAGCTCTGCCTCCAATAACACGTAGGCTTCACGCTCACTTGCCGGCACATCCCGTTGGCGAAGCGTAGCCTGGACCCATAATTTATGTTGCCCCTGCTCGAATTGCAGCGGCCGGTTCCATTCGGTGGGCATCTGGTTATGACACATCAGTTGTACCCGCTGTGGGGAAGCATCATCTTGGTTATTGAAGTTTTCAAACGCGATGCTATCAGCAGCGATAGTGTCATCAGCATTGATGACCGCGCAGCCATTTACGCCAACAGCGACGGTGACGGCAAACAAAACGTTTTTGATCATTTTCACACTCCTTATGCACGTTTCGGGATCTCACCCGCAGCGTTGATTGCGGGTAAGTAAACTATCCTCCCTACTGGTTAAAAACGCAAGTCTTGCGCCCTGAAGATCACTGCCCTTCAGCTTCCGTTCAGCCAGGCCGGAGGGTAAACCCCGAGAAAAACCATGTCAGACGTGTATTGTACACACCTCTCACATGTGTAATGATAACCATTATCACTTAGATTCATAAAAGTAGACCGTAACACCATGAGTATCCTTTCCAACCGTCAGTGGTTTCAGTTGCACGGATGGTTGTCCTTGCCGATTTGGGCCGTATTTATGTTTGTTTGTCTGACCGGCGCAATCGCTGTGATCAGTCATGAGTTGACCTGGCTGACCAATCCAAACGCCCGCGCCGAAAACCCACATCAGCAGGACGCCAAACCGCTGCATGAGATTGCCACCCTGGTGCAGCGCCAGTATCCCGAAGCCGACATCAGTGGCGTTGCCGTGCTTGAGCCCTACCTCGTTAACGTGGTGATGTTCAGCGACAGTGACAAACCCTATGCGCTGGCCTATGTCAATCAGTACACAGGGCAGATTCAGGAAGTAAACAACGGCACTACGTTCGTTACCTTCATGCGCTCGTTGCATGGTTGGCTGTTGTTTCCATGGCATCATAATTTCAGCATTGGTTACTACCTCGTCAGCGGCTTATCGATTGTCGTACTCGGCGCTCTGATCACCGGAATGATGGTGTACAAGCGTTTCTGGCGCGGCTTCTTGAACCCTAAACTACGGCTCAGACAAGGGGGTAGAACGGCGCTTGCAGATCTTCACCGGATCGGCGGAATTTGGTCGTTGTGGTTTATGTTGCTGATGGGACTGACCGGTCTGTGGTATCTGGTGCAAGCAGTGCTATGGCATTCGGATATCGAGATAGAGCCTTACCCAAGGCTACTACCTGCCAGCGTATTGCCACAATCCACCGCCACCGAATCCCCCCAGCCATCGTACACATTGGCCAATGCCCTGTCAGCCGCGCAACAGCGTTTTGACAATTTTCAACCCAGTTATGTGATGATGCCTGAACACCATCGGGATACCTACAAATTGTCCGGACACGGCGGATCAATCTGGTTTGATCATTACAGCTATAACCTGGCCATGGATCCGTGGACTGGCGACATCACCCAGCAATTCTCCCCAGACACCATGACCCCCTTGCAAACCCTGATGCATCTGGCAGATCCGCTGCATTTTGGGTACATCGGCGGACTATGGACCAAGGCCATCTGGTTTATCTTCGGATTAATCCTCAGTGGCATGTCGCTCAGTGGCTTTTTGATGTGGTACAAGCGTGTGGTCCACAATCGGCGCAGTACAAATGCCACAATGGTGTCACATCACCGTGCCGGCAAGGAGGTTGTCTCATGAACCCTGTACACCGCGACAAAATCAAACGCGTGCTATTTCGCAGCAATGCTGTGCTACTCGTGTTACCGCTATGGTATTTGTACCAGTCACTGAACCCCACATTTCCAGACCCGCTGGCGCAACAATCGATTGAAGAATTGACGGTCACCCCAATGCCCCTCGATAACGAAGCGCCCTACATGCATGACGGCGTGTATGTAAAAGACTTTATGGTGACATTCACCCCCAATGACATCTCCCCCCTTCGTCAGAGCTTTATGCACATTGGTCCAGAGCCCCTTGACATTGCAACGTTGGAGCAACGCTTCGAGGGTATGTTGCACGGGTCCCGATACGGCCAGCACGTTCATGCGCTGGCACCTCAAATTATCGGCGCAAAAGACAAGTTGTGGTTAACGGTACAGTTTTGGGATGGCCGCACCGGATTGGCATCCTGGTCACTGTCCAAACGGGTCACACCTTAGGTGCGTTGCATTCTGTTACAACTGCACAGTGGCTTGTGAGGCGGCGGTTCACTATAGTGAGTTCAGGAAACTGTCAGGATATGCTAATGAAAAAAACCGCTCGGATCAGTCTGGGAGCAGTGCTACTCATCTGTGGCGTGCTGTTTTTCGTGGTTCCCGGCTCCATGCTGCTGGTCATCGCAGGACTGGTATTGCTGAGTCTGGATATACCCCACGCCCGTATCTGGCTCAAACGGTCACAATCAAGCATGCGTCGCGGAGCAGTAAAGCTGGACCGCATTCTGCTGGCGCGTAAACTACGCTAGTACCTCAATGCTCTGACCTTCCTGTGATAACAGTTGTTGTTTGCGGGATGCACCCCATCGATAGCCACCCAATGCACCGTCTCCTCTGAGCACTCTGTGGCAAGGGATCAATACTGCCAGCTTATTAGCAGCGCAGGCATTGGCCACTGCCCGATGGGCACCAGGTTTGTCGATGGCACGGGCGAGTTCACCGTAAGATAACGTCTGCCCGGGTTTAAGGCGCGCAAGGAATCGCCACACACTGATCTGAAACGCAGTGCCCTGCAGATCGAGCGGGATGTCGGGTAGTCGGGTATTGTTGCGCAAATGGCTATCGAGTGCCGAAATCCAGCCATCTAACAGGGGCTCACTGGACAGCGGACTGGCGATAAGGCTGGCTTGCGGAAACTCCTGATGCAGGGCGGACAACAAGTCACCATAGTGCTCGCCAAAATGCACATAACATACTCCCCGTTCGGTGGCGGCCATGATCACATTTCCCAGCACGGTCTGGCGCACGGCAAAATGAATATTCTGTTGTGAGCCACCTTGCTGGTAGGTTGCCGGCGTCATTCCCATATTGTCATCAATGTGCTCATAAACCCGACTGGAAGAGCTGAACCCTGCTGCATAAATGGCAGTGGTAACATCCTCACCCTGCTTCAAATGTTGCTTGAACCGGTTCAATCGCACCGCCAGTTGAAACTGCTTGGGCGACAGACCAAAAACCTCTGAAAACTGACGTTGCAAGTGATAGGGACTGATGGCAAACCGACGCGCCAACGCCGTCAGGGTTATTGCTTGGTCACTGTATTGCTCAAGGTAGGCGGCACACTGAAAGAGTCGTGACTGTAGATTGGATTGGCTCATGGTTCTCTCTTTCACGTAAAAAGACAGTGCTAGGTTAAGCAACATCATCCAGACAGACTATCCGGTTGTTGCTAAAAAAAGCAATAAACGGACAGCGATTGTTTTACAACCGTTAGACACTCCCCTTTTGCCCTTAAAAGGAGATCCCAATGCCATTCCGCTTCTACCCGCTCGATGCGCAGTCCTTTGCGCACCTTCCAGCCCTGACCAACGATCAACGCACAGCACTGGGTGTACACACACTGACCGCCGATGCCGATGTCGGTTTCCCCTGTCGGGTCAGTTTACAGGACGCCAAACGGGGAGAAACCCTCTACCTGTTAAATGTCACTCATCAGGATGTTGCAGGTCCATACCGTGCCAGTCATGGCGTATTTGTCCGCGCCAGCGCTCAACAAGCGAGAGTCTGTGATGTCGATGCAGTACCGGACATGATACGCCGCCGAGAAGCGTTGTCGGTGCGCGGTTTTGATAACAATCACATGATGACCGACGCATCACTCACCACTGGCCAGGACATCGAGGCAGCCATCGCGCAGCTTTTTGCCGTACCTCAATGTCGTTACCTGCATGTTCACAACGCCGCCCGCGGCTGCTACCTGGCGGGAATAAAGCGCGCCTGACAACTGACAGGCACAAAAAAGGCGGCTTAACAGCCGCCTTTTTATTCGTGTCTTACCCAAGGTTTAACCGAGCTTTTCATTCAAATATAACCAGGTCTCAACCACGGTGTCAGGGTTCAATGACACGCTGTCGATACCCTGCTCGACCAACCAGGCTGCCAGGTCTTCGTGATCCGACGGCCCCTGACCACAGATACCGACATATTTGCCACGCTTCTTGGCCGTTTGAATCGCCATTGCCAACAGTTTTTTCACTGCAGCATCGCGCTCATCGAACAAATGTGCGATCAGACCCGAGTCCCGATCCAGTCCCAGTGTTAACTGGGTCAGGTCGTTGGAGCCGATGGAGAAACCGTCAAAAATGTCGAGGAACTCATCCGCCAACAAGGCATTGGACGGAAGCTCACACATCATGATGACTTTGAGGCCATTTTCACCCTGTACCAGCCCTTGTTCGGCCAGCAGCTCAATCACTTTACGACCTTCTTCAAGGGTACGAACAAAGGGGATCATGATTTCTACATTGGTCAATCCCATGTTGTTGCGCACCCGCTTGATCGCCTCACACTCCAACGCGAAACACTCACGGAAGTCTTCAGAGATATAGCGACTGGCACCACGGAAGCCCAACATCGGGTTTTCTTCATCGGGTTCATATTGATACCCGCCAACCAGGTTGAAGTATTCGTTGGATTTGAAATCGGACATCCGCACAATCACCCGTTTGGGCGAGAACGCCGCACCAATGGTCGAAATACCTTCCACCAGCTTCTCGATATAGAACTCAACCGGCGACGCATAACCGGCAATCATGTCGTTGATTTCAGCTTTCAAATCATCAGGCTGATTGTCGAAATCCAGCAATGCTTTAGGGTGAACACCGATCATTCGGTTGATGATGAACTCAAGACGCGCCAGGCCAACGCCTTCGTGAGGCAAGCGGGCAAAATCGAAGGCACGATCGGGGTTACCTACGTTCATCATAATTTTCATGGGCAGATCAGGCATGGAATCGATACGTGAGGTCACCACATCGAATTCCAGGTTGGCATCATAAATGTACCCGGTATCACCTTCGGCACAAGAAACGGTGACCTGATCACCGGTCTGAAGCGTCTCGGTGGCGTCACCGCAACCTACGACTGCTGGAATACCTAATTCACGGGCAATGATGGCCGCGTGACAGGTACGTCCGCCACGATTGGTCACAATCGCTGCAGCCTTTTTCATGATCGGTTCCCAATCGGGGTCAGTCATGTCGGTTACCAACACATCACCCGGCTGGATTTTATTCATTTCGTCGATAGAACCGAGTACTTTGGCGGTACCCGCGCCAATCTTGTGACCGATGGCCCGACCTTCACAGATCACTTTGGCACTGCCTTTAAGCTGGAAGCGCTCTATCACCTGCATGTCTTCGCGACTGCGCACCGTTTCAGGGCGAGCCTGAACAATGTACAGCTTGCCATCCAGTCCATCTTTAGCCCACTCAATGTCCATCGGACGCTTGTAGTGCTGCTCAATGATTTGTGCTTGTTTGGCCAACTCGCTGACTTCAGAATCAGTCAGTGAAAACTGATGGCTGTCCTGTTTGTCGACATCGACAATCTCAACCTGCTTGCCGTGAGACAGATCATCAGAGTAGATCATCTTAACCAGCTTACTGCCCAGGTTACGACGTACAATAGCAGGCAGACCTTTGTTCAGTGTTGGCTTGTGCACATAAAACTCGTCTGGGTTGACCGCACCTTGCACGACCATTTCACCCAAACCGTATGATGAGGTAATGAAAACAACGTCTTCGAAGCCTGACTCGGTGTCGATGGTGAACATAACCCCGGAAGAGGACATGTCACTGCGCACCATGCGTTGAATACCCGCAGACAATGCCACACCTTTATGGTCGTAGCCCTGGTGAACGCGGTAGGAAATCGCTCGGTCATTGAACAGAGAGGCAAACACGTGCTTGATGGCGACCAGCACCGCCTCGTAGCCTTTCACGTTGAGAAACGTTTCTTGCTGACCAGCAAACGAAGCATCGGGCATGTCTTCGGCAGTTGCTGAAGAGCGAACAGCGAAGGACGCTTCATTACCCGCATCCGCCTGCAACTCGTCAAACGCGCTTCGAATGGCGTCTTCCAATGCAGGTTGGAACGGTGTATCAATAATCCAGTTGCGAATTTGCTCGCCAGCTTGTGCCAGCGCAGTGACATCGTCAACATCCAGATTGTCTAAGACTTCATGGATGCGCGCTTCAAGCCCGCTCTGGTCAAGAAACTCATGAAACGCACTGGCGGTGGTTGCAAAACCGCCGGGAACCTGAACACCGGCGTTGGCCAGATTAGAAATCATTTCACCCAACGATGCGTTTTTGCCGCCTACTCGACCAACATCATTCATGCCCAGTTGTTGGTACCAAACTACGTATTCTTGCACTGCCCAGCTCTCCAATAAGAATTTCGGTTTACGTGTCGCCATCCAAGCGGAAAATCACACATTGTCTTGCAAGAAAAGCACATCAGCATGAGCATGTCGAAAAGTTGGTCTCTGCTGCTGGCTTTTTGCGTGGGGAATTTTAGAATGTTGGTAATAAGAAAGTAAAATTTTATTTCTTTCTGTAATAAATTTACACCAATGTTAAGGAATTGTTGTGCGCTCAGCTTTTTATATTTCAGACGGTACCGCCATTACCGCCGAGGTTTTTGGCCATGCATTGCTGTCTCTGTTTACGGTTGAATTCAATCATGTCACCGTGCCGTTCGTCGAAACCGAAGAACACGCACATGAGGTCTTGCAAAAAATATCTGAAAGTTTTCAAGACTCAGGAGAACGCCCTTTAGTGTTTTACACCATCGTGAATACCGAAGTGCGCAATGTGATCGCCAAATCAGTGGGGATCAACTACAACTTCCTCGACCAGTTTGTAGCGCCACTTGAGAAAGTCCTCGGTGTTCCCTCCAAACCAGAAAAACACCGCACCCACAGTATTCACGAAAAAACCTATGATATTCGCATAGACGCGGTCAACTATGCCCTGGCCAATGACGATGGTTCCAACCTCAAAGACTACAATGAGGCAGACATTATCCTGGTCGGTGTATCCCGCTCCGGCAAAACCCCCACCAGCCTGTATCTGGCACTGCAGTACGGTATCAAGGCTGCCAATTATCCGTTCACCGAAGAGGATATGGGTGACATTCTCAAAATGCCGCCGGTATTGCGACGTTTCAAACACAAGCTATTCGGCCTGACCATCAAGCCGGAACGGTTACACCAGATCCGTTCGGAACGACGGGCCAACAGCCGCTATGCCTCATTGCAGCAATGTCGAATGGAGTTGCGGGAAGTGGAAAACCTGTACCGTAAGGAAAAGATCCCCTTTCTCAACAGTACCCAGTTTTCGATTGAAGAAATGGCAGCAAAGATCATCGCCACAACAGGCCTGCAGCGGCGTAAATGGGCCTAGTCTGACGTTTCCAGTGGGGCGCCACCGCGGCGAAATTCAGCTTCGACCATGTTGGCGATGCCCCTCAGCACATCAATGTCCCTGTCGGTAAACACCCGCGGCACTTTGTCTGTCACACATAGCGAACCAACGGGGTATCCCTGTGCGCCGCGCAAAGGGATACCCAGATAACTGCGAATAAGGGGTTTATCTATCACGGCCGGGTGATCGTCAAAACGCTCGTCTAGCCAGGTATCCGGCACATACATATGGCTTTGTTCATTGATGGTGTGCGCACAGAACGCTTCATCCCTGGGAGTTTGTGTGCCTTCTATGCCGAGTTTGGACAAAAACCACTGTCGTTCCTTATCAATCAGGGAAATCACTGCCATCGGGGTCTGAAAATAGTCGCTTGCCCGCTGGGTCAGTTGATCAAACCGGGCCTGAGGGGGAGTATCCAACAGCGCCAGTTGGTACAACTCCATTAAGCGTTGGGTTTCGTCTGCAGGAATAATAGGTACTTTCATTCGGGCTCTCTTGGACTAAAACCGAACATCATCCGACAGCCTAGAGTGTAGCAATGATCACGGATTGTTTAGATCATCTCCGCCTAAAAACATCTCTTTCGGCGTATAGTTGATCCAATCCATCTGATGAACAATCAACCCCTGATGATTGTAGGATTGCCAGATAACAAAACGCCAGGGCCCCAGGCGTTGATCGTGGTACTGGAAAGGCAAGAAGGTACCACGGGTGATGACCGTATTACCGTCAACGATCTGTTGCTCAATGACCAGCGTTTTGTCCTTGAGCAATCTGACACTGCCGTCATCCCAGCGGTAAAAGTTTCGAAGCGCCTGCCGGCCCTGAATACGTTGGCCATACACCATGTCTTCCAATAGCGCATCCTCGGCATAGTGGGCAATAAAGGCGTCCAGATTGTCGCGATTTTTATACTGTTCAAAGTACTGCTGCGCAGCATTGGCTATCGTCGTAAGGGTAAAAGCGGTATTGCCTTCTGCCGTGTCGCGGGTTGCCACAGAGCTGACACAAGCGCTGAGACTCAGGCCGATGAGAACTAAACTAAGCAGGCGCTGCAGCATTACACCCTTCCGCCAGTGACTTTATTGGCGCGCCCTTCTTGTTTGGCCTTTTCGGCCCGACGTTTACGCACTTCTTTGGGATCGGCGATCAGTGGGCGGTAAATTTCAATCCGATCACCGTCCTTTGGTGTGTCGGACAATTTACAGGTACGGTTCCAGATCCCCACCTTATTGACCGACAAATCAATGTCTTTGTAGCGACGCAAAACACCCGACGCCTTGATCACGTCTTCAACACTGCAGCCCTTTTCAACCACCACCGTAAGCAAACTCTGCTTGTCCGGCAAGGCATAGGCCACTTCCACAGAAATCTGCTGGTCCGTCACAGGTACACCTCTTTCGCCCGCTGGGTAAACGCGTTGACCATATTTGCCGCCAGGGTCTTAAACACTTTACCAAACGCCAGTTCAGCCAGTTTACTGGAAAAGGCAAAATCCAGCTGCAATTCAATCTTGCACGCATCTTCAGCCAATGCAGTGAATGTCCAGCCGCCGCGTAAATGCGTAAAAGGCCCCTCGACCAATTGCATCTCGATGCGTTGCGGGCGAGACAATGCGTTACGTGTGGTAAACCACTGCCTGACACCCGCCTTAGAGACCAGCATTGATGCTTCCATACGGTCCTCGTCCTGATGTAAAATTCGGGTTTCTGTGCAGCCCGGCAAAAACTCTGGATAGGCATTCACATCATTGACCAAATCAAACATGGATTCTGCACTGAACGCGACCAACGCATGGCGATTGATTTGCGGCATCATGTCTCCTTCTACACACACAAAGCCATCGAAAATATAAGCTGGGCAGTGTAGCACAATCGTCCATAACGGGAATAATGTCTGCACAACACAGATTTTTCAGCCCCCTAAAGACAAATTAAAAATCACTGGTATACTACGCCGCCATGAACAAGAAGAAGTCAAAACCCGTCAGCAATACCATCGCGCTCAACAAGAAGGCCCGCCACGACTACCAATTAATGGACAAGTTTGAGGCAGGTGTCGAATTGCAGGGCTGGGAAGTAAAAAGCATCCGAGCGGGCAAAGCCAACATTACCGACAGTTACGTGATCATCCATCAGGGTGAAGCGTACCTGATGGGAAGCCGTATCAGCCCGTTGAATCAGGCCTCATCCCATGTGGTTTGCGATCCAGAGCGCAACCGTAAACTGCTGCTCAATAAACGGGAGCTGGACAAACTGATCGGCGCCCGGGAACGTCAGGGCTACTCCATCGTTGCCACTGCAATGTATTGGAAAAAGTGCTGGGTCAAAGTGGAAATATACCTCGCCAAAGGTAAGCAAGCGCATGACAAACGGGATGCGGTGAAAGACCGCGATTGGGCCCGTCAGAAAGAACGGGTGATGAAACATAAAGCCTGATCCCACCCGCGGGTTCAGCCCGCGTGTGGGCATCCGCGCATCAGCGTTCATCCTGAGCGGTCAATGTGCTTGTGAAACACCCCCCTCAATGTTAGAATTCGCCGCCCTTTTTCGGGGAGGCGCAGATTCGTCTGTGCGAACGAGCAGGTTTTTGGTCGCGAAAATCTGCACACACTTATTTTTATTGGAGTTTATACACCATGTCTGAAGCGATTTTTACCTTGGATGCAGAAGTCCGTACTGACCTGGGGAAAGGTGCGAGCCGCCGCCTGCGTCATGCTGACAAAGTACCTGCTATCCTGTACGGCGCTGGCAAAGAGCCGGTAGCACTGACGCTGGAACACAACAAAGTGATCCAGGCACAGGAATTCGAAGCGTTTTACTCTCACGTTCTGACCCTGAACATTGGCGGCAAGAAAGTGGAAGCACTGTTGAAAGACATGCAACGCCACCCTTACAAGCCAAAAGTAACGCACATGGACTTCCTGCGCGTTGATGCCAAGTCTGCAGTTCACACTAACGTGCCTCTGCACTTCATCAATGAAGACAAAGCTGCTGCTATCAAGACTGAAGGCGGTCACGCCGAGCACCACATCAATGATGTAGAAGTCAGCTGCTTGCCTAAAGATCTGCCTGAGTTCATCGAAGTGGATCTGGCTGATGTTGCAATGGGTCAAACTGTTCACTTGTCTGAGCTGGTTGTACCTAAGGGTGTTACCCTGCTTGAGCTGGCTAAAGGCGAAGAGCACGACCTGGCGGTTGTTACCATCAAGAAAGCAAAAGGCGCAACTGCAGATGATGCAGACGCAAGTGCCGAAGGTGATGAAGAAGCAACTGAGGAATAAGTTGCTTGTCTGCACCGAAGCTTATCGTGGGCCTGGGAAATCCAGGCCCCGAATACCAGCATACCCGGCACAATGCCGGTAGCTGGTTTGTCGAGCGCATCGCCTCGACCCTCCATTGCCCCCTCAAGCTAGAAAACAAGTTTTTCGGTTACACCGGCAGAGTTACCTGGTGTGGCCATGATATCCGTCTGCTCATACCGACCACGTACATGAATAAAAGCGGCCAGTCAGTGGCAGCCTTGTGCAATTTCTATCGCATCGACCCGGAACAGATCCTCGTCGCCTACGATGAGCTGGATTTACCGCCAGGCGTTGCAAAATTTAAAGTCGGTGGCAGTGCCAGTCAGAATGGCATACGTGATATTGTCAGCAGTCTGGGCAATAACAAACAGTTTTTAAGATTGCGCATTGGTATTGGTCATCCAGGCCATAAAAGCCGCGTTACCGGGCACGTACTGGGGAAAGCGCCAGCCGATGAGCAACAAAAAATGGATGCTGCAATCGATGAAGCCATCCGCTGCACCGAGATACTACTGAAAGACGATCTCAAACGCGCGATGAATCGACTGCACAGTTTTACTGCCGACCAGTAATGTCGGCCACTACACAGTAAGAGGACACACCATGGGGTTCAAATGTGGCATTGTTGGGCTGCCGAATGTAGGCAAGTCTACCCTGTTCAACGCACTGACGCAGGCGGGCATCGAAGCCGCCAATTTCCCGTTTTGTACCATTGAGCCCAATACCGGTGTCGTACCCGTGCCCGATCCCCGCCTGGATCAACTTGCGGCGATCGTAAATCCCCAGCGCGTTATCCCCACGACAATGGAATTCGTTGATATCGCGGGTCTGGTCGCTGGCGCATCGAAGGGTGAAGGTCTGGGCAATAAGTTCCTCGCCAATATCCGTGAGACAGATGCCATCGGGCATGTGGTGCGTTGTTTTGAAAATGACAACATTGTGCACGTGGCCGGACGTGTTAGTCCAAAAGATGACATTGACGTCATCAACACCGAGTTGGCATTGGCCGATCTTGAAACCACTGAAAAAGCCCTGATCCGTGTCGGTAAACGGGCCAAAGGTGGTGACGCGGATGCCAAATATGAATTGAAGGTGTTGGAAAAGATTAAACCGCACCTGGACGAGGGCTTGCTGCTACGCGCGCTGAAACTCGAAAAAGAAGAGATTGCCGCCATCAGCTACATGAACATGCTGACACTGAAGCCCACCATGTACATCGCCAACGTCAATGACGACGGGTTTGAAAACAACCCTTATCTCGATGAAGTGAAAGCGATTGCGGCTGATGAAAATGCCGTGGTTGTGGCCGTGTGCGCAGAAATTGAGTCAGAAATCGCCCAGTTGGACGAGGAAGAAAAGCAGGAATTCATGCAGGACCTCGGCCTTGAAGAACCTGGACTTAACCGCGTCATCCGTGCCGGATACAACCTGCTGACTCTGCAGACTTACTTTACCGCCGGAGTGAAAGAAGTGCGCGCATGGACCTTTCCCGAAGGCTCTACTGCGCCACAAGCAGCAGGTAAAATACACACCGATTTTGAAAAAGGATTTATCCGCGCTGAAATCGTCGGTTTTGACGATTACATCGCCTGTGGTGGCGAAAGCGGTGCCAAGGAAGCCGGTAAGTGGCGACTGGAAGGCAAAGAGTACATCGTCAAAGACGGTGACGTGATCCACTTCCGCTTCAATGTTTAATCGATAAAACAAACCCGCCCCCCGGCGGGTTTTTTGTATCACTGGCACAAATCCAACACCCCTTCGGGTCCATTGCGGACGAAACCCACAGTGTCAATACTGTGCGCCAGTGCAGCGCTCAATGGCTCTATCAGCTCACGGTGCCGTTGATGCACATAATGAAAGACCTCGCCTTCGTACCAGGGGGTTGGTGCAACCCGTACATCTTCGAGCGGGCCGGTGTGAAAACCGGTCGCATGCTCCAGGCCCAGCGCATAATCAATGCGTTTGCGCTTAAACATTCCCTGCAACGCGTCGACGGTAGGCACCCACACAGCGCGGGCGGCCTGCTGGCTGAGAAAACGTGACATCGCATTGTCTCCGGTGATCAAACCAACCTGAGTGTTTCTGTTCGCCAGCACTCTCAGTGAACAGGGCAGACCAACACGACAATACAGGCGTCCGCGCACGACCCCTAACGACGTTGGCACCTTGACCAATTCAGCTTGCGCCTGACCGGTGACTTCAGAACGTACCAATTCAGCATCGAGGTTGCCGCGGGCAGATTCCACCAGCGCCCGTCCGCTGACCATCACCACAAATTCGGGCTCTATCCCCAGCTGCACATAAGCATCGCGAACAATGGGACAGAACAGCAAACGTACCGAATGGTCGTCCACCACAGAGATCGCCATGCGCTGCGGCTTTGGTTGTGCGTGCAAAATGCAAGCACCCAGCAGCAGCCACGCTCCCATCCAATATCGGCGAAATCGTCGTCCCTCTCGCACCCTGCACACTCCCCTTGCAGTTTCCCAGTCCTTCCCCTAAGCCTAGACGATACTCAGCGTAACGAAACCCTTTGTCGTAGATCGTAACAATCCAATCAAAGGGACCTCTTCTTTACCCCAGATATCAGCAATCTTTTTCACCTTCCAGCGCAAAATCGGGTCACGCCCTGCTCCACTGCAATGCCCGCACTTTTGTAAAAAACTGCAGCAATTTTCAATGAATTGTTCAATCCTGCAGCGAAAAACAGCGTCTTTGGCTAACAAACGTTCAAACAGTTAATCGGGACAAAAAAAGAGGTTGACGTTAAAAAGTCAGATCAGCATAATACGCGCCACTCCAGAACGGAGTGCATCAAGTGGCTACGTAGCTCAGCTGGTTAGAGCACATCACTCATAATGATGGGGTCGCAGGTTCGAGTCCCGCCGTAGCCACCATATCCTTTTTACGAAAGACTGTCCCTTTCAAAGGATATGCTAAGCGGAAGTGGTGGAATTGGTAGACACGCTGGATTTAGGTTCCAGTGCTTCACGGCGTGAGAGTTCAAGTCTCTCCTTCCGCACCATCTGTTGGGGTATAGCCAAGCGGTAAGGCAGCGGGTTTTGATCCCGCCATTCGTTGGTTCAAATCCAGCTACCCCAGCCATTTTTAGAAAGACCCCGTTGCGTGTCAGTGCGCGACGGTTTACCACTGGGGTATAGCCAAGCGGTAAGGCAGCGGGTTTTGATCCCGCCATTCGTTGGTTCAAATCCAGCTACCCCAGCCATATCAAGACGGCTCGCTCAGGCGAGCCGTTTTCGTTTGTATCCCCCGATTTCCCGCTTCCAGCCCTTTTTCCTTTACAGCGCTTGTCGCACGTTGCAGACTTGTTCGATTAAAATCAATCGGTTGCAGGACGAGTTTTGATCAACGAGATAGTCGCATTCATCAATAACATCCTTTGGGGCGATGGCCAGATCCTCATTTATCTGCTGGTCATCACCGGTGTATGGTTCACCGTTCGCCTCGGTTTCCTTCAATTGCGGCATTTCGGCCACATGTTTTCTGTCATGCGAGGCAGTACCCACAGTGACAAAGCGGGGATCAGTTCCTTTCAGGCGCTGTGTACCAGCCTTTCAGCCCGGGTCGGGACCGGAAACCTTGCCGGGGTGGCTGTCGCAATCTCACTGGGTGGCGCCGGTGCGATTTTCTGGATGTGGGTAATTGCCATTCTGGGCATGGCCACAGGCTTTGCCGAAAGTGTGTTGGGTCAGTTGTACAAAGTGCGAGATGATAACGGTGAATACCGTGGGGGGCCGGCCTACTATATTCAACAGGGCCTGAATAAGCGTTGGTTAGCCATCTTGTTTTCACTGTGCCTGTTCTTAGGCTATGGCTTTATTTTCAGCGCTGTACAGGCCAATACCATCACCGATGCCCTCAACCATGCCTATGACATCGACACCCTGTATTCCGGCTTGGCGATCATCTTTTTGGCGGGACTGATTGTGGTGGGCGGTCTGCGCGCCATTGCCCGTTTTGCTGAATGGGTGGTGCCCTTTATGGCTATCAGCTATGTACTGGCCGCCATCGTCATTACTGCGATGAACTTTGAGGCCGTTCCCGGCCTGTTGTGGGACATCATCTCATCGGCATTCGGTCTGCAGGAAGCCGGCGCTGGCGCATTGGGCGCTGCAATCAAAAACGGTATTCAGCGGGGTCTGTACTCCAATGAAGCTGGCTCAGGCAGTGTGCCTCACGCCGCCGCGGGTGCCACGCCCAACCCCAATCACCCGGTGTCACAGGGTTATGTACAGATGCTCGGCGTGTTTATCGACACCCTGGTGCTTTGTACCTGTACGGCGATCATCATTCTGCTGGCCGGCGGCGCATCCGGTGATCATATGGAAGGCATTCGCCTGACCCAGACCGCCATGAGCGAACACATGGGCGCTGGGGGCAATGATTTTGTTGCCGCCGCGATCAGTTTATTTGCCTTCACGTCCGTGGTGGCCAATTACGCCTATGGCGAGAGTAACCTGCACATGTTTAAGCTCGACAACAAGCTGGGCCGCACGGCTTATACCGGCGGCTACCTGGCCATGATCCTGTGGGGTTCGATGGCCGCCCTGCCGGAAGTCTGGGCCATGGCAGACATGGCATTAGGGTTAATGACCGTGATCAACATCATCGCCATTTTATGGCTCACACCCACCATTGTGTCGATCAGTAAAGATTACTTTGCCAAACGGGACCGCGGCGAGCGCCCGGAGTATAAAACCGGTGATTGTGACATCCAGGGCGAAAGTGAAAAAGGCATTTGGGGTTAAAAACATGATGCATAAACGCCATTGTTTGAGTGTGTTACTCGGCCTGACGTTGATGGGCTGCGGCCAGAACGAAGTGGGCGACGTGTCACTGGGGTTATTCACCACCAAGGACATCAAAATTAACAGTCTGGTGGATCCATTGGTGCCGGGTGTCACCTGTCACATTGCCAGTATCGAAGCCAACCTGAGTTTCTCAGACCCGTCTGACAGTTCTATCGCCTGTCGCCAGACGGGCGAAATC
Organism: Fluctibacter halophilus; assembly: GCF_020687825.1. Taxonomy (GTDB): domain Bacteria; phylum Pseudomonadota; class Gammaproteobacteria; order Enterobacterales; family Alteromonadaceae; genus Fluctibacter; species Fluctibacter halophilus. Next base: position 751,190 of record NZ_JAJEWP010000001.1, on the reverse strand, counting down.
ACCCCCAATATGCTGGCATCCATCGACCGTTCCGATGCCGGTGAAGTGGTGTTCAAAAAATCCAAAAGCATCTTTCTGAAGAGCATGAAAGTCAGACGGATTTACGATCCACAGGCGCAAACGTTGATTTACCTGTCGTACTCCACCAAAGAAACCTCCGGGAGTTTTAAACACAGTATGTCAACGGTCCCACTGTGGGGCACCCAGGCTTACATCGACCCGACAGCACCCCAGAGTGCTGAGCCCCGTTGAGGCTGCCTCTGACCGCGCAGGGACGTTGTCGTTTGGCGGCCAAGCCGCCTAAAACACATGTCGCAACAGTTGTACAACCAGTAGAATGGCCACCAGGGGTAGGATCCAGCGACTGATTTTTGCGCTGTCCTCGGCACTGATGCGCAATTTACTGCGCTCAATCAGTGGAATAACAATAAACAAGGCAGCAAACAACACTGCCAGAATAATGACGACCGTCATGATTTCTCCTTTTACACCCCAAGGGCGTACTTCAGCGCACGTCGTTTTGCCAGAGGCAGCCGCTCAGCCAGCCATAGCCCCGCATTGCGCAACCCTTTGAGCAGCGGTTGCTGATTACTGAATCCGGCATACAGTACATCCATGCCTGTCATCATCAACGCGTTGTCAAAACGGCGCTGCTTTTCATAGTCTCGTAGGGCCTGGTCAACGTCTGCTTGTGCCTCGAAGGCTGCCAATAAGGCTTGCACGTCTCGGAAACCGAGATTCACACCCTGCCCTGCCAGGGGGTTGATGGTATGTGCTGCATCACCGAGCAGCACCACCCGCTGTTTCACGTAACGTTGCGCATGCATACGGGTCAGCGGAAAACTGGCGCATTCCAGCACCTCAATGGGCGGCAATGCTGCCGGGAAATGGGATGTGACTTCGGCGGCCAGTTGCACGCGGTTCAATTGCTTTAAGCTGGCCACCTTTGCAGGACTGTCATACCACACCAGCGACGCGTAGCCATCATACAAGGGTAAAAACGCCAGCGGCCCCTCAGGCCTGAATTGCTGCCAGGTAATGTCTTCTGCCGGTTCTGGCACCTTGACCAAAATGGCCAGCGCCTGCTGCTGGTATTGCCACCCTGTGGTGCCGATACCGGCTTGCTGACGCACCGCCGAGCGCGCACCATCCGCGCCGAGCAACACGTCATAGGCCAGCGACTTACCGTTCGCCAACGTCACACGCTGAGTGCAGCTATCAATGTGTTTGAACGACGTATCGGTGACCCACTCCACGTTACTGTAAGCACGGAGTGCCTGATGCAGCGCCAGCTGGACCAGACGGTTTTCGACAATGTGGCCAAGGTGGGACACACCCAGTTCGGTGGCACTGAATTCTGTACGACAGACGGGGTCTTCCCACACGGCCAGGCGCTGAAACGGACAACTGCGCATCTGCAACACCGACTCCCAGGCCTGCAGCTTGTCGAGCAGATGTTGTGAGGCCAGACTGATCGCCGACACCCGCATATCTGGGGCTTGTTCCGGCGCAAAGGGGGCCGGCATGTGCGCCTCAATGAGGGTCACATTGTGGCCTTGTTGCGCCAAGCCGATAGCGGCTGCCGCCCCTACCATGCCACCACCAACAATACAAAATGCCTTGGGCACTGCCCGTCTCCTTGAATGTGTCTCCCACGGAAAGGTGCATGATACGAAAAAAATCCACCGGAATTAAACTTTTTACCACAATACCGCGACTGATAGTGTAAGGGTTTGCAAGAAGGCTTTTGCAACACCCGGTAACTGAGTGTTTCCCTATGATCGTTTGCCGTCGGTGGTCGCCATCGACGGCTTTTTTTTTGTACCACACCGATCCTGACCGGTTTTCTGCTACACTCTGCGCCCCTGTTAACCAATGAATGACGTTATATGCTTCAATCCGCCATCTTCGTCGGTGGACTTTGCCTGATCATTGCTGAATTACTGTTTGCCGGAGTCGGCGCATTGGTGAAGCACCTCAGCCTGACCCTGAGCCATACTCAATTGGTGTTCTTCCGAAACCTGTTCGCGTTAATCGTGTTGTTGCCCTGGCTACAACGCAATGGTATTTCCGGCCTTCGAACCGCACACCCGGGACTGCATTTGTTCCGTTCGGTATTGGGTTTGTTGGCGATGTATTGCTTTTTTATGGTGTTGGCCAACATGCCATTGGCACCGGCAATGATGGCCCTGCTGACCGCGCCCTTTATCGTACCCATCGTGGCGCGCGTATGGTTGAAAGAGGCGGTCACACATCAAACGGTCTTCGCGATGTTGATTGGCTTTGTCGGCGTTGCGGCGGTGTTACAACCGGGTAGCATGCAATGGTCTGGTTATGCGGGTTTAGCTGTCTTATGTGCGGTAATCGTTGCCATCAACAAGTGCAGTATCCGCAAACTCAGTGAAACCGAACCCTCCGCGCGGATTGTGTTTTATTTCACCTTTTTATCGGTGTTGGTCAGCGCCATCCCGTTGCCCTTTGACTGGCACACTATCGCGCCGATGGACTGGCTGGGGCTGGCAGTGATGGGTGGATTGGCCGGCATTGGACAATTGCTGATGACCAAAGCGTTTCAACTCGCCTCGCCGGTGAAAATCGGCTTGCTGACATACTCCAGTGTGGTGTTTGCGGCGTTTCTCGGCTACACCTTCTGGGGCGAGCCGATCAGTCAGGGCCTCATTGTCGGCACGTTACTGATCATCTGGGCTGCCAATATCACCTTACGCCAGCGCTGGTTTTTGTAGGCCTGACAACGGCTTAATTCTTTTGCCCCAAGGTTGCTGCAACGGGCGGCAATTCCTCGTTTTATCTGGTGTTAGAGGCCGATACACGGTAAAATGGCCGGTTCAGTTAATCATCATAATTGTTGCGTGGCCACAACCATTGGCACAAACGTAGCGTCGCACCAAGGCGTGCATCAACTAGGTAGAAAACAACGGCGTATGAGTAACAAGCTTTTTATCAAAACCTGGGGTTGTCAGATGAACGAGTATGACTCGGAGAAAATGGCAGACCTGCTGGATTCAACCCACGGATTTCAATTGGCAGAAGCCGCCGAAGATGCCGACGTTATCCTGCTGAATACCTGTTCTATCCGGGAAAAAGCCCAGGAAAAAGTCTTCCACCAACTCGGACGCTGGAAAACGCTGAAACAAAAGAAACCCGAGTTGATCATCGGTGTCGGCGGTTGTGTCGCCTCTCAGGAAGGTGAAACAATCCGCCAGCGTGCGCCCTATGTCGATATCGTGTTTGGTCCCCAGACCCTGCACCGTCTGCCAGAAATGATCGGTCAGATCCGTGCCGGCGACAAAGCCGTGGTGGACGTATCCTTCCCTGAAATCGAAAAGTTTGACCGCTTGCCCCAGCCCCGAGCTGAGGGCCCAACCGCGTTTGTGTCTATCATGGAAGGTTGCTCCAAGTACTGTACATTCTGCGTGGTACCTTATACTCGCGGTGAAGAGGTCAGCCGTCCGGTCGACGATGTATTGTATGAAATCGCCCAACTGGCCGAACAAGGGGTGCGTGAGGTCAACCTGCTGGGCCAGAACGTGAACGCGTTTCGCGGTCCCCACCACGATGGTAGCGTGTGCACCTTTGCCGAATTACTCGAACTGGTCGCTTCCATCGACGGTATTGACCGGATCCGCTACACCACCAGCCATCCGGTCGAGTTCACCGACGACATCATTGATGCCTACGCGTCAATTCCTGAATTGGTTGATCACCTGCATCTGCCGGTACAAAGCGGTGCGGATCGTATCCTCAACCTGATGAAGCGTGGCCACACGGCACTGGAATATAAGTCGAAAATCCGTCGTCTTAAGAAAGTCAGACCTAACCTGTGTATGTCGTCGGATTTCATTATCGGATTCCCCGGTGAAACCGATGCCGATTTCGAAGCCACCATGGACCTGATCCAGGCCATCGACTTCGATCTGAGCTTCAGTTTTATCTACAGCGCTCGTCCGGGCACGCCCGCGGCTGACTTGCCTGACGATGTGTCAGAAGACACCAAAAAGCAGCGTTTGCAATTGTTGCAACAGCGACTGAATCAACAAGCCCAACGCATCGCACGAACGATGTTGGGCACCGAACAGCGGATTCTGGTGGAAGGCCCATCGAAGAAAAACCCGATGGAATTGTCCGGCAGAACGGAAAACAACCGTGTGGTCAATTTTGAAGGCACGCCTGACATGATCGGTGAGTTTGTCGATGTCACCATCACCGACGTGTTTACCAACTCATTGCGGGGTGATGTTGTGCGCCGTGAAGCTGACATGGGCCTGCGGGTCAGTGTGTCACCCAGCAGCATCTTGAACAAACAATCTGCAGACCAGCCCGACGCCATGGGTGTCAGCCAGTTTGTGCCGCAGTAATACAGGAGAGCATTGTAACTTGAGTACCCTTGTCAGTAGTGAAGTTCTGTTAGAGCCCGCCGACCACCGACGTTTGTCGAGCCTGTGCGGCCCGTTTGATGACAATATCAAGCAAATTGAGCGTCGTCTGGGGGTGGAAATCACCTACCGAGACAACCAGTTCAAAGTGATCGGTAAGTCACAGCAAACCAAAGGTGTGATTGAATTATTGCGCTTGTTGTACATCGAAACCCAACCGGTCAAAGGACGCATCCCGGAATTGGAACCTGAGCAGGTCCACCTGGCGATTCAGGAAGCCCGATGCCTGGAACAGGCTGAAGCGGGTCACTACGGCAAAGAAGTGCATATCAAGACCAAGCGTGGGGTGATCAAACCCCGCAACCCCAATCAGTCTCAGTATGTTGCCAACATCGTTAACCATGACATCAGTTTCGGTATCGGCCCTGCCGGAACCGGTAAAACCTACCTTGCAGTGGCTTGCGCCGTGGATGCCCTGGAGCGCCAGGAAATTCGTCGTATTCTGTTGACCCGTCCGGCCGTTGAAGCGGGCGAAAAACTGGGCTTTTTACCCGGCGATCTATCCCAGAAAGTGGATCCCTACCTGCGCCCACTGTACGACGCCCTGTTCGAGATGCTCGGCTTTGAAAAAGTTGAAAAACTGATGGAGCGAAACGTCATCGAAGTCGCCCCACTGGCGTACATGCGCGGACGAACTCTGAATGATGCGTTTATCATTCTGGATGAAAGCCAGAACACCACCACGGAACAGATGAAAATGTTTCTGACCCGGATTGGCTTCAATTCCAAAGCGGTGATCACCGGTGATATCACCCAGGTTGATTTGCCCCGTGGTGTGCGTTCTGGCCTGCGTCATGCCATCGAAGTGCTGGAAGATGTGCCGGACATTTCGTTCAATTTCTTCAACGCCAACGATGTGGTTCGACACCCGGTCGTGGCGCGTATCGTCAGAGCGTATGAAGAACACGATGCCGAGCAAGAAAAGCAGCGGGCGGCTAAACGTGCCGAGCAGCAAAATGGTAAACCTGCGGATGATGCGGCTTCATCGTGACCAATATTGTTGATATTCAGGTGGCCAGTTCGGCCACCGATTTACCTGACGAAGCGATGCTGCAACGTGCCATCGATACGGTGTTAAACCACCTCCACATGGCGGACAAAGAACTCACTATCCGCATCGTCGACGAGGCCGAAAGTCAAACCCTCAATCACACATACCGCGGTAAAGAATCGCCCACTAACGTGTTGTCATTTCCCTTTGAGGCACCTCCCGGCATAGAGTTACCACTGCTCGGAGATCTGGTTATCTGTGTACAGGTAGTTGAGCGGGAAGCCATCGAACAAAACAAGTCGAATGACGCACATTGGCAACATATGATCGTCCATGGCACCTTGCATTTACTGGGTTATGACCACATAAACGATGACGACGCCGATGTTATGGAAGCACTGGAAATTGAGGTGCTGGCAAAATTAGGCGTTGACGATCCCTACCAAGATCATTAAAGATAACGGTCCGAAGGAACCAAATAACCGACTATGAGCGACGACAACCCGCACTCTACGAACGGTTCTTCAGGCAAAAGCTGGTTGGACAAAATTGTCCAGAGCTTTTCCGGAGAACCGAGAAGCAAAGAAGAACTCGTTGAGGTCATCACAGAAGCGCAGCAGCGTGAGGTGATCGGCCCCGAAACCCGCGAGATGATCGAAGGCGTCATGGAAGTCAATGAAATGCGCGTTCGGGATATCATGATCCCCCGTGCGCAGATGATTACCATCGACATCAACCAACGGGTGGATGAATTCCTTCCCCTGATGCTGGACTCAGCACACTCCCGTTTTCCGGTCATCAGCGAAGACAAAGACCATATCGAAGGTATCCTGCTGGCAAAAGACTTGCTCGCGTACGCCTTCGACGAAGAAAAGACCTTCCTGCTAAAAGACATCCTGCGCCCTGCCGTGATCGTGCCCGAGAGTAAACGGGTCGATGTACTGCTCAAAGAATTCCGCCAACAACGCTACCACATGGCGATTGTTGTAGATGAGTACGGCGGTGTTTCCGGTCTGGTGACCATCGAAGACATCCTCGAACTGATTGTTGGCGAAATCGAAGACGAACATGATGTAGAGGAAAGCGGCACAGACGATATCCGTCCGCTCAACAAATACACTTACTCAGTGAAAGCGCTCACACCGTTGGAAGAGTTCAACAGCTTTTTTGAAACCCGCTTTGACACGGAAGAAGCTGACACCATCGGTGGCATCGTGCTCAAAGCATTCGGTCACATGCCTATGACCGATGAAGAGGTCAACATCGATGGGCTGGTGTTTAAAGTCACCAACTCCGACAAGCGGCGATTGCTGCAACTGAAGGTGACCCTGCCAGAAATGGAAAGCTAGTCAACGTGCGCTACGCCATCGCCTTATTGTGCGGGCTCAGCTTGACCCTGACGTTTGCGCCGTTTGGCCAATGGTATCTGATGCCAGTTGCTGTAGCGGTTATGCTGCTGCAACTGTCGCCTGAGCGCCCTCACGAGGCCAAATGGATCGGATTTCTGTTTGGGTTAGGCTGGTTTGGCGCCGGCATCTCATGGGTTCATGTCAGCATTGCAGATTTTGGTGGGCTCCCCCTCGCCGGTTCGCTGGGACTGATGGCGCTATTGTGCGCCTATCTCGCCTTGTTCCCCATGTTACTTTTCCACACCCTGGTCAAGCGGGTGGCTGTTCACCTATGGCCCAGTGCCCTACCGGTTTTATGGTTGCTGATGGAGTGGCTACGGAGTTGGCTGCTGACCGGATTTCCCTGGCTGTCTCTGGGATACAGTCAAATTAACAGCCCCTTGGCGGGTTGGGCGCCCCTGTTAGGTGAGACCGGACTGTCCGCATTGATTGTGGCGATGGCGATGGCCATGGCCCATGCTGTGCGCAACCGGCAGATCGTGCGTGCAGTGTTGTTCGCGCTGATACCCTTCGTGATCGGTATGGGGTTACAATCATTGCAATGGGTCAAACCCGACGCGAACACGGTCAGGGTTGCGATGGTACAGGGCAACATTGCCCAGTCGTTGCGCTGGGTGCCGGAGCAAGACCGTCCCACCATGGAAAAATACCTGTCAATGACGCAGTCACATTGGGACAGTGACCTGATCATCTGGCCCGAGGCCGCGATCCCCAAGCTGGAACCGGTTGCTCTGGACTTTCTGCAGCAGTTGGATGAGCAGGCGATAGCGCACCAAACCGGGCTGATCACCGGCATCGTCAACTACAATTTTGAGACCTATCAGGCCTATAACAATCTGTTGGCGCTGGGTGTTGACCAACAGAACAGCGAACAAAGTGGCTACTACTACCAGCACCCGAATCGCTACGCCAAACACCACTTATTGCCGATTGGCGAATTCATTCCGCTGGAGGACTGGTTGCGGGGTTTAGCGCCGATTTTTGATTTGCCCATGTCGTCGTTTTCCCGAGGCGACTATGTGCAGCCAAACCTGCATACCAACGGACTCAAGCTGGCGCCGGCCATCTGCTTTGAAATCGCGTTTCCGCGCCAAATCCGTGCCAACCTGAACGACGATACGGATGTGATCATTACGGTCAGCAATGACGCCTGGTTTGGACGCTCCCACGGCCCTGCTCAACATCTGGAGATCGCGCAAATGCGTGCCCTTGAATTGGGCATGCCGGTTTTACGTGCAACCAACAATGGGATCACCGCGGTGATCAACCATCAAGGTCGCATACAGAGTCGACTCGATCAGTTTGTCGCCGCCGTGCTGGAAGACGATGTACAATTAACCACAGGCACTACCCCATACAGACGATGGGGTGATACCCTGCCATGGGCCGTTTTTTGTGTGCTGTTGTTCATCGCATGGTCCAGACAGCACAACCGTTAGGGTTTGAATCGGGCACCTGAGCCCTTAAGCTGTGCATTCAGGACAACAAGGGAGACAACACCATGAAGATTCGTACGGGCATCGCACTGTTGAGTATATGCTGGGCAACCCTGACCCAAGCGGAAACCCTGGTGGTGACCGCAGATGCCTTATTGGATGTCAAATCCGGTAAACGCTTCAGTTCGCCCTTGCTGGTGATTGAAGACGGCGTGATACAGCGCATCGGTATGGGAAAGGACATTGCCATCCCAGACAATGCCCGCCGCCTCGACCTACCGGGTCATACGCTGTTGCCGGGCTTGATGGACATGCATGTTCACCTCACCATGGATGCCACGCTGCACGGTTACAAGCGACTGGCGGTGTCTGTGCCCCGCGCCACCATTACCGGTGTTAAACACGCAAAAGCCACGCTGATGGCCGGATTTACAACGGTCAGAAATGTTGGTGCAGGCGGCTTTTCTGACGTCGCGCTGCGGAATGCCATCAATGCAGGCGATGTGCCCGGCCCGCGCTTATTTGTGTCCGGCCCGGCGCTCGGTGTTACCGGCGGACATTGCGACAACAACCTGCTGACCTATGACCACCAGGTGACCAGCGAAGGGGTCGCAGATGGTCCTTGGGCGATCCGAGAAAAAATCCGTCGCAACATCAAATACGGTGCAGATCTGATCAAGTTCTGCGCCACCGGTGGCGTGCTGTCCAAAGGCACCAAAGTGGGCGCCCAGCAATACAGCCAGGAAGAAATGAATGCCCTGGTGGAAGAAGCGCACATGCGCGGTCTGACGGTGGCGGCCCATGCTCATGGCAACAGCGGTGTTAAAGCTGCCATTCGCGCCGGGGTTGACTCTGTTGAACATGCCAGTTTCCTGGATGACGAAGCCATTGCACTGGCCAAACAGCACGGTACCTATCTGTCGATGGACATTTACACCACAGAATACATTCTAGGCGAAGGTGAGAAGGCCGGTATCCTGGAAGAAAGCCTGGCCAAAGAACGGGTGGTCGGCAAAACCCAACGAGACAGTTTTCACAAGGCCGTGGATGCCGGCGTTAATATGGTGTTCGGCAGTGATGCCGGTGTCTATCCGCACGGTGATAACGGCAAGCAACTGTCGCGCATGGTGCAATTTGGTATGACCCCGCTGCAGGCATTGCAGGCGTCGACCATTAATGCTGCAACTTTACTCGGCCAGGAAAAGTCACTGGGCAGTCTGGAAGTGGGAAAAATGGCTGACATTATCAGCGTCAAAGGCGATCCCTTGCAGGACATCAGCCTGCTGGAAAACGTCAATACAGTGATTAAAGATGGCAAGATCTATAAATCGATGCCTTAGTGTACTGCTCTGCTTGCCTTTGGTCGGTACGTTATTGCTGACCACTGGCGCAGCGACAGCCAAACCAACCATGCTGGTCGCGGCCGACAATGCACCGCCCTACCACAGTTATGACGACAACGGACAGGCGCGAGGCTTACTGGTGGAGTTTGCCCAGGAATGGGCGGCAGATTTTTCGCCGCGGTTTGTGCAATGCCCCTGGGCCCGGTGCCTTAAACTGGTGGCCAGTGGTGAAGCGGACGTGTTGCTGTGGATCACCCGCACCGAAGAGCGTGAAGTCGACTTTGTCTTTCTGGACCCCCCCATATCCTATGAGGACATTACCCTTACCCTGGTGTTAAAAGCCAACAGCCCGGATATTACCTCCCCTGAAGACTTTGACGGCAAGGTCATTGGCATGTTGCGCGGAGCGAGCTTTTCCTTACCCATACTGGCTGACATTCCGCCCGAAAACCTGATCAGAGCGGTCAGTGACGAGCAGTTGCTGCAATGGTTGCTGGCCGACAAAGTCGACGCCATCGTCTCCGCCCAGCAGGTGTTCGAACATATGCACAAGGGAGTGATTGATGCTCAGAAACTGTATTATGCCAGCTACCAGATCACAGGAAACGAGCCTTCCTACATCGCCATTTCCCGCCACTCACCACTGTTGCAGTACCGTGAGCTGCTTGAGAGCCGGATACAAAAACTCAGGGGCAAGTGGCAACAAAAATTACTCACCGCCCCCACTGCGCCGTAGCGTTAGCCTTTGCCTTTGGTGCGGGTTTTTCTTGCCGTCGCATTGGCTGCGTTGGCAGCAATAAAATCGATGATCATCCCTGCGACGTCCTTATTGGTGGCATTTTCAATGCCCTCCAGACCCGGTGAGGAGTTCACTTCCATCACCACCGGCCCGGCGTTGGATCGCAAAATATCCACACCACACATGTTCAAGCCCATGGTCTTGGCTGCATCCACTGCGGTTTTGCGCTCCTGGGGGGTCAATCGCACCAGACTGGCAGAACCACCACGGTGCAAGTTAGAGCGAAACTCTCCTGGCGGAGCCTGACGCTTCATCGCGGCAACCACTTTGCCGCCCACTACCAGGCAACGAATATCACTACCACCGGCTTCCTTGATGAATTCCTGTACCAGAATACTGGCATTCAAACCCATGAACGCTTCGATGATGGCCTCCGCCGATTTTTTGGTATCAGCCAGTACCACACCGATCCCCTGGGTGCCTTCAAGCAACTTGATCACCACGGGCGCACCACCGACATTTTTGATCAAGTCATCGATTTTATCCGGATGGTTGGCAAAGCCGGTACGTGGCATACCGATCCCTTTCCGGGACAGCAATTGCAACGAGCGTAACTTGTCACGGGAGCGGCTGATAGCAACTGACTCGTTGATACTAAAGGTGCCCATCATTTCAAACTGACGTACAACGGCAGTACCGTAAAACGTCACCGACGCCCCAATCCGGGGAATGATAGCATCGTATTTCGGCAGCGCTTTACCTTTGTAACGAACCGACGGTCTGGCCGACGTGATATCCATGTAACAGTGCATGGTATCGATGACATCAACTTCGTGGCCTTTTTTCTCTCCGGCTTCCACCAGACGCCGCGTTGAATATAAGCGGGGGTTGCGTGAGAGGATGGCGATACGCATAAATTATCCTTGCTTAATAGTGTTTAAGACGCGCAAATACGCGCAATGATTAATGAATTATGATGAAACAGACGGTGATTGAGCTTTTTTGCCCAGCAGATATTCGGCGCCGGGGTCTACTACCAGGCGCCCTTCCATGGCCTGTCGTCCCAATAACATAAGGTAGGTCATTTCTGACCGATCTGTTAGGGTCAACTGAATGGTCCACTTTAACCCGGCCATGATAATGGTGGTATCAATGACGTAGCGTCGCTCGCGGGTCGCAGTGGAACTTTTGACCTTACGAATATCTTTAACCCGGGCTTCTCGTCGAACAATCTCCGCCACATTATGGATATCCGGGTGAATGTCGAAACTGACCCACAACTTGCCGTCCCGCTCAAATTCTTCCAGATTGTCCACGTGCAGTGAGGAGGTTGCCGCACCGGTATCGACACGAATGTGCAATCCTTCAATCGCCAGGTCCGGCAGGTTACACACCTCCAACGCACCGACGACAGCTTTATTTTCAAATGTTTGCATACGGGTTCTCTTTGCTTAAACCGTAATGGTTGGATCATCAGGAACCAGATCGTCCTGTAACTGGTTAACGCTCTGTGCCACTGAATCGGGCTTGCGAAAATAGGCCAGATGATAAATGGCTTCGCCTTCCTGCGTCAGTGGAATGTTTTGTTTGCCGATAACAACACCTTCTTCAGGACTGGTCACTGTGCCAACGATATCACCGTAAGGATCGGCAATGGTGGCCAGCACGTCGCCTTTCATGACGTGGTCGCCCAGATGGGCTTTGTGAAAGATAAACCCGCTTTCATTGGCGCGGATCCAGCCACTCTCCCGGGCGACAAAATGTTTAATACGACGTTTCGCTTTGGTCTTATTGAGCATGCCGATATGTCGCATCACATTGATGATGCCTTTTACCCCGGCGCGGATCGAAAATTCATCGTAACGCAACGCCTGGCCGGCCTCATATAACAGCATTTTTGCTCCTTGATCGGCTGCAACCTGACGCAAAGAGCCATCGCGCAAATCCGAGTTCAGTAACACCGGTATGCCAAACGCTTGGGCCATTTCCAGGGTTTGTTCATCATCCAGGTTGGCGCGAATTTGCGGCAGATTGCTGCGATGAATGGCGCCGGTGTGCAAATCAATCCCAAAGTCGCTTTTGGCGACAATTTCTTTGAGAAACAGGTTAGCGATGCGTCCCGCCAGAGAGCCTTTTTTGCTGCCAGGGAAACTGCGGTTTAAATCCCGCCGATCCGGCAGGTAGCGGCTTTGACTGACCACCCCGTAAACGTTCACCATGGGCACCGCAATCAGTGTGCCACGCAAGGTTTTGATACTACGGCTTTTGATCAGGCGTCCAATGATCTCAATGCCATTGAGTTCATCACCGTGTATCGCGGCACACACGAACAACGTCGGGCCTGGTCGTCGGCCCCGTTGCACATACACCGGAATGGACATGCTGGTATCGGTATACAACGGCGGCATTTCAAGGTGAACCTTACGGGTTTCACCTACGGCGATCGACTCTCCACCGATGATAAAGTCGCTCATGGGGAACTAGAATCCATTAGTAATTGATTTTATTGGCAAACATAGAATTTAGCAGAAGTTTGAGCGAACCGGTAACGAAAAAAACCGGCAGACGACCTGCCGGTGTATAAACGCACTCCTTTGCGGCTTACTCCATGCTGGAAATCGACTAGCGTGGCAGAACCGGGGCTCGTGAAAAACGTGCCCTGAATTTTTCCACCGGGGTCAGAACGATGGCATTCCCTATCAGCACCAATACAAAACCAAACACGGTATTGGGATGCCATTCAAACCCCTCAAACAGTGTACTGAGGACAACCGCCACCACCGGGAACAACACGATGGTATAGCTGGCCTGGGCGGGTCCGATGTCTTTCAGCAACAGGAAGTAACTGGCAAAGGCGATCACCGTGCCAAACACCGACAGATAACCCAGTGACAACAGGTACGCGGGTTGCCAGTCAACGATAAATGCGGCACCGGATATCAGCGCATACAACGCTAAACCGATGGCGCCATACAACATGCCCCAGGCGTTGCCGACAAACACACTGATACCGCGGTTAGAATTGCGCACACTGGCCATGTTACCCAGCGAAGCCACCAACGTGCCGCCCAGTGCCAATAGCAAGCCGGTCAGTGCACCAGAGGACAGGTCGAACGCCGCAACGTCATGCCAGAACAACGCAATGATACCGGCAATACCGAGACTTGCTCCAATGGCTGTACGAGGCGCGATGGGCTTACCGAAGAACAACCGCGTATTGATAATGTTCATGATCAACAAGGTGGAAAAGGCTATCGATGTCATCGCTGAGGTCAGATAGCCTTGCGCCCAATACAGGATCAGGTAGTTAAACCCGAAGTTACAACAGGCCAGCAACAGGAAATAACTGTGATCCAGCCAGCCACAGCGCATGTCCATCCCCCGCCACCAGCAAAACAGCCACATCAGCGCCGCCGCGCCGGCAAACCGGTACACCAGTGAGACTTCAGGTGCAACAACGCCCAGCTGATATTCAATCGCCAGCCAGGTTGATCCCCAGATCAGTACCGTAATGACATACAGGACACCCGTTCTCATTGCTATTTCCCGTGGATAATCGATACGTTAAAATAACTCGATTTTTGAACACATAACATATACAGTTTTATTCAAATTTAACCTACACAGTTTTATTATGCCTTCAACGCCGGAAACCTACCTGTATCAGCGCGTCATCACCCTGATCCGGGCCATGCATAGTGACGGTCGCTTACGCCCCGGCGACAAACTGCCCTCCCTGCGCAGCCTGTCACAGTCGTTGGCCGTGAGTGTGCCGACCATTAAACAGGCTTACCTGGAGTTAGAGCGACAAGGCGTGATCGAGGCCCGCCCCCAATCCGGCTACTACCTCAAACCTCAGGACACACCCAGTGGTCTGCCCCTCAAGGCCAGAGCCATGCGCAAACCCACCGCCGTCAGCCGCCAGCAATTGATTGAACAGGTTTATCAAGCCATCCATTTGCCCCAGAACCTGTCGTTAGGTGTGGCGAACCCGGTGGCGGCAAAACCACCCACCAAAGCGTTAAACCGAACTGTAAGACGGGTATTGACCATGGCGGGAGACAAGGCCCTGAACTACGGTCCCATGAGCGGCTATGAACCGCTAAAACGGCTGTTGGCATGGCGCTACATGGAACAGGGTATCAATGTGGCGCCGGATGACGTTGTGATCACCAATGGCGCCCAGGAGGCCATCAGCATCGCCCTGCAATCGGTGGCCAAACCGGGCGACGTTATTGCGGTGGAGTCGCCATGCTATTTTGGTGTATTGGAGTTGATTGAACGTCTCGGTATGCTGGCATTGGAGATCCCGTTGTGTGCGCAAAAGGGCCTGGCCCTGGACGACGTGAAGAAAGCCATCAGCAAGCATCCGGTCAAAGCCTGTGTGTTTTCCACCACCATCGCCAATCCATTGGGATGTCGGCTGCAGGATAGCGAAAAAGCCGATTTGGTTGCGCTGCTTGAAGCGCGTAACATCGCGCTGATTGAAGACGATGTGTATGGTGATTTGTATTTTGGTGAACAGCGCGGCATCCCTTGCCAGGCGTTCAGCAAAAAAGGCCTGGTACTGACCTGTGCTTCGTTTTCCAAAACAGCCGCGCCCAGTTACCGGATAGGTTGGCTGGTAGCGCCCGGCTTTCGCGATCTGGCAACCCGCACCAAACGGGCGCTGTCCTGTTCGTCACCGTTGATCAACCAGTGGACCCTGACCGAGTTTATCCAAAGTGGTGAGTACGACAGGTACCTGAAACTGTTACGTCAGGTACTGCTGACTAACCGGGACCGGATGCTGGGCCTGATCGGGCGTCACTTTCCCGATGATGTGCGGGTCACCCTGCCACAGGGAGGTACAGTGTTGTGGCTTGAGCTCAGCGGTGAGCTCGATGGCGCGCAATTGTTCCAGCAGGCTCTGGAGCACAACATCAGCATCACACCTGGCAGCCTGTTTTCCCCGTCATCCCGGTATCAGCACTGTATTCGGCTGAGCTATGGGTTGCCCTGGCACCAACGCATCGAAGACGGTATCGAAACCCTTGGACGGTTATGTCACACCCCCTGATGTCTGCAGGAATTTGCGCAGCCTGCGAGTCGACGACAAAAAAAACCACTTTAGCGTTAAACCGCCCTCGCGATGGCGATGCCTGTTATACTGCGCCGATTTATTCACTGCACGTTGCCTTTTTGGAATTGAACTGCCCGTTATGAATCGATTGATCTATGCCCTTGCCCTGCTTTTCGCCCTGGTGTCACCCACGCAGGCGGAAACCCTGTATTGGGCCTCTAAAACCATGCTTTCATTGCAGCAGTCCAAAGCCGATATATTTGATCTGCCCGGCAGCACGTTTCGCTTACTGGCCACCGACTGGCCGGGCATGGAAGTGGTGATCATTACCGCTAATACGGTGCGGGCCGAGCAATTGCTACGTAAACGTGACGATGTGTGCACCGGCAACAAGCTCATCACCGAGGCCCGCAAGAACGATTTTCTGGTATCAGAGCTACCACAAACGGTGTTCCCCGGTCAGCGACTGTATGTTCGTGGTACTGCACTTACCCAATGGCTGAGTGACCAGCCACAACAAACCGAATTGAGTCTGCAATCGTTGCTTTCAAGCGGCATCAGGATGACCTTCGGGGTAAACAGTGACCGTTCATACGGCGACCGCGTGGACAGCCTCCTCAACACCTTGGATGACAACATCACCTTGTGGTCCCGACCCGGTGACGGGAACTCCAGAGGACTGGTGGACATGTTTCTGGCCGGTCGGGTCGATGCCATGCTGGAATACCCGACAGTGTTTCACCATTACAAGAAACTGTACCCCGACGTTGACCAGCTGACCCAACACAGCCGTGCCATCAGCGAATTACCCGAAGTAGCCGGTGGCTATATCATGTGCAGCAAGACCGACAAGGGCAAACAACTGATGGCCGCAATCAATGCTCGCCTGAAGATCCTGTCACAACAACGCCGTTACCTGGACGTGCACCTCGACTGGTTCCCTTCTGCCCTGCACAGCGACATCGTTGACTACTACAATCACTACTACGGCACCCACTTTGCCCTGTAAACCTTTATCGTACGCATGCCAGATCTGGCCAAGGGACGCTGAGAAACATTCGAAATGAGTGTTACGAGCGAGCAGTGGACCTTCGAACGTAGTCATGGTTGTATCCACTCCCTGTGTTGCAGCAGTCATTAAATTCTGCCTACGAAGAATCGTCATCCTCGCGCACGACTGCATGGATGCAGGAGGTAGAGCGACTCAGGAGACAAAGCCGAGGCGAGGACCTCCCTGGCTGTTATCGTAGAGTCAAACAGAGCGACTTTTTGTAGCTTCGTATTTCAAATAGCTGCAATCTCTGCCACAAAACTTCTCGCTTTCACGCAGTCAAATTCTCGCTTTGCACAGGTCAAACCATTTTAATCGTCTGATTTATATCAGGATTTGTTTCCAAGCCTTTATTTACGGGGACCTATATAAACCCCGGTTCTCGCTTTTCCCAACCCTAAAGCGGGTAGTAAGCCTGGTAAAGTTGCCTATCTCGTTGTTAGTATTTGATAAAATAATACACACTGCGAGTACAGGCATGGCGCAAAACTGGGCATACCGCGAATTCGCAGTAATACACTGTTATGTGAACAAATAGTATGAGCGAGTCTGTAGTTAAGGAAGTGCTAATCAAGGCAGTAAAAGAGCTAGAAGAATCTGGCGATATTGTTGTGGTTAATACTATTGAAAACGCAGTAGCGAATAAGCTGCACGAAGTCGTTAAAAAAGTTTCGCCAAATATGCTTACTGCTCAAGAACTCGGCGGTATTATCAGTGCGTTGAATGCTCACAATTTAGGGTTTGGTTTAGATGACAATGATTTTCAAACTATCATTGGCCTCACCAAAGAAGAGCTTAAAATTGCGGCTAGTAAACTAAAGGTGGCTGAGTGGTAAATCACATAACAAGCAAAGGCAGCATCGCCCTGCGGGCTGGACGCGCTAACGCGCGCCGCTGCTTTGGGCGTTAACGGTCTGCTATCCACTCAAAGCCCCCATTCACTTTTGCTTTAACCACCGTCCACTACTGGCACATAGCTAACACTCACCTTCATTGCATATTCAGAGCTTTACTGCCCGCTCTAGCGAAGTTCAGCAGCTAGCCAGTACAGCAAGGTGGCAGCCGAGACAGGAGGTCGAGGCAGTACCGAAGATGGGGGATTCATTTTTGGGTGCGGTGACACCTTGCCTGGCGAGCTGTTGAACGTTTTTCGCGATACGGGCTGCGGGGAGTCCAGAGGGTGAAGCGCGGTTGCGTTAGCAACGAGGGGAGACTTAAGGTCACGCCGAGAGGGCTGAACGACTGACCGTGGAAGGTCAGGCTGGACATTACGCCATGGATGGATTGATACTTTGCATTCACTGCGCCCTCTGGTCGCTGTCGGCGACCCGACATAAAAGTCCACTACTGGCACAAAACATCCTGAACTATTAATCTCGAAAGGTGAGGCGCTTCCATTCACAGCTAAACAAACGTCGTTGTTGACAATCTTTCTGCGATTAATTCGACCATTCGGGCCGACTTTTTGCGCTGGTCTGTAAAGACATTTCGGCACATCCTGACGGTCATGAATTACCCATTGTCTCCCAGCCCTATGTCAAACACACCGATTGTCTTTCTGTCCCACGGCGGCGGACCCATGCCGGTGCTCGGCGATCCAACCCACCAGCAGCTGATTGAGCAGCTGCGCACTTTGCCGACCCGACTGCCCCGTCCCAGACGCATTCTTGTGATCAGCGCCCACTGGGAAGCCAGCCCGGTGAAAGTCACCACACAGCGCCTTCCCGGGCTGTATTATGACTATCACGGATTCCCACCCGAGTCCTATCAATTGGCGTATCCGGTAAACGGCGATCCTGACTGGGCTGCCAATATCATCGAGACCCTGGCACAACGGGGCATTGATGCACAGGCAGAGCAACAACGTGGACTGGATCACGGTGTGTTCGTGCCGTTGATGCTGATGTACCCAGAGGCCGATATTCCGTGTCTGCAGCTGTCCCTGCATCCGTCATTGGACAGTGAGCTGCACATGGCCATCGGTGTCGCGTTGCGTTCGGTCGTGTCACCCGACACACTGGTGATCGGTTCGGGCTTCAGTTTTCATAACATGGCGGAATTTTTCCGTCCCACCGAACAAGGCCAGCACAGCAACCTGGCATTTGAGCAATGGCTGGAGGATACCCTCACCGGTTCATTGGGTGAAGAGCGTCGCCAACAAGCCTTGAACGATTGGCAGCAAGCGCCTGGGGCACGGTTTTGTCACCCACGGGAAGAGCACCTGATCCCGCTGATGGTATGTTACGGTATCGCCGGTCGGGGCGCAGATATGGCGCTACAGTGTGAGGTGTTGGGAAAGCGCGCCAGCCAGTTTGTGTGGCGCTAACATGAACACACCGCCCCGCTTGAGCGCGCGGCGGTGTTTGTACGATCAGATATAATCGACGTTAATGATTTCGAATTCCACCGTACCACCCGGCGTTTGAATATTCACCACATCGTCCAGCTCTTTACCAATCAGCCCCCTGGCAATCGGGGAGTTAATCGAAATCAGGTTTTGCTTGATGTCTGCTTCATCATCACCCACGATGCGATAGGCCGTTTCTTCGTCGGTTTCAACGTTCAGCAAGGTTACCGTGGCACCAAAAATCACTTTGCCGTTATTGGGCATTTTGGTCACGTCAATGATTTGCGCGTTGGACAGTTTGCCTTCGATGTCCTGAATGCGTCCCTCACAGAAACTTTGCTGTTCCCGCGCCGCATGATATTCGGCGTTCTCTTTCAGATCACCGTGTTCACGGGCTTCAGCAATGGCCTCAATGATTTTCGGCCGCTTAACGGATTTCAATTCATGTAATTCGGCGCGCAGCAATTCTGCCCCGCGCGCGGTCATCGGGTATTGACTCATGGAATACTCACTATGGTTTCGTCAATCAGGTGGCGCGACACGCTCGGCCGCGCAAATAAAAAGTGCGCTTGTTGACCAGGATATTACCGGCCTAAAAGCGCACTTTAGCAGAAATTGTCGAATTCGCAAAAGCCCCTGCGGGGCTTCGGTTACATTCCGACCCGTTGATGCAGTTCCTGAACCGACGTCACCCGCGCCCTGTCCTCTGCTTCCTGGGCATTGATGGTCGCGAACGCGGCGTTCATTGTGGTCGTGTAAGTAACCTTGTTGAGCAGTGCCTCACGACGTATGTACACCGAGTCTGTGATGGCCTGACGACCTTCGGTGGTGTTCACAATGTAACAATACTCACCGTTTTTAATCGCATCGACAATGTTGGGCCGTCCTTCAGACAGCTTGTTCACCACGCTGCACACCACACCCGCATCGTTTAGCACCTGAGCCGTGCCTTTGGTCGCTTCCAGCTCAAAGCCTTTCGCCAGCATGGCTTTACCCAGCTCAATCACACGGGACTTGTCTGTATGGCGTACCGACAACAAGGCTTTCCCACGCGCTGGGATGGGCTGACCGGCGCCCAGATTGGCTTTGGCATAGGCCTCTTCAAAACTGTCACCCACACCCATCACCTCGCCGGTAGAGCGCATTTCCGGACCCAGTAACGGGTCAACACCCTGGAACTTGGCAAACGGCAACACCACTTCCTTGACCGAGTAAAACGGCGGAATGATTTCCTTGCTAACCCCTTGCGAGGCCAACGACTGTCCGGCCATTACGCGGGCCGCTATTTTGGCCAATGGTAGTCCGGTCGCCTTGGACACAAACGGTACCGTACGGGCGGCACGAGGATTGACCTCAATCAGGTAAACTTCGCCGTCTTTGACCGCGAACTGGGTATTCATCAACCCGACTACGCCCAGCTCAAGGGCCATGGCTTTGACCTGTTCACGCATCACGTCCTGAATGGCAGGGCTGAGTGAATACGGCGGCAATGAGCAGGCAGAGTCACCTGAGTGAACACCGGCTTGCTCAATGTGCTCCATGATCCCGCCAATGAGGACATCTTTGCCGTCACAGATGGCGTCAACGTCAACCTCGATGGCATCGTCCAGGAAACGATCCAGCAACACCGGAGACTCATTGGACACTTTCACCGCGTCATTCAGATAACGCTTCAGATCTTTCAGGTCGTAAACGATTTCCATCGCCCGGCCACCCAGTACATAGGATGGACGCACAACCAAGGGGAACCCGATGGCGTCGGCTTTGGCAAGCGCCTCTTCCATGTTGCTGACCGTGGCGTTCTCTGGCTGCTTGAGTTTCAGCTTGTGAACCATTTGCTGGAATCGTTCACGATCCTCGGCCTGGTCAATGGCATCCGGTGATGTACCGATGATCGGCACGCCGGCATCTGCCAGTGCATTGGCCAGCTTCAAGGGTGTTTGGCCACCGTATTGGACGATGACGCCTTTGGGTTGTTCTACCCGCACAATCTCAAGAACGTCTTCCAGGGTCACCGGCTCGAAGTACAAGCGGTCGGAGGTGTCGTAGTCGGTGGAAACGGTTTCAGGGTTACAGTTAACCATGATGGTTTCGTAACCGTCCTCACGCATCGCAAGGGCGGCATGTACACAGCAGTAATCAAACTCGATACCTTGTCCGATACGGTTTGGACCACCACCCAGCACCATGATTTTGTCTTTGCTGCTTGGTGCCGCTTCACACTCTTCGTCATAGCTGGAATACATGTAAGCGGTACTGGTGGCAAATTCCGCCGCACAGGTATCGACCCGCTTGTAAACCGGATGAATGTTCATTTCACGACGACGAGCGCGTACCTCGGCTTCTTTGCTGTTGGTCAGTTGCGCAATGCGCGCGTCAGCAAAGCCTTTGCGTTTCAACGTGGTCATCAGGTCATGGTCGATGTTTGATAACCCGGTAATGGTCATTTTCTGTTCCAGCAGGATCAGTTCTTCCAATTGCACCAGGAACCAGCGATCGATGTTGGTCAGCTCGAACACTTCATCAACCGTCATCCCCAGGCGGAATGCATCACCGATGTACCAGATACGCTCGGCGCCCGGCTCTCGCAGCTCACGAATGATCCGGTTCTTACATTCTGGTTCATTGATATCAATGATGGGATCCAGACCGTTGGCGCCCAACTCAAGACCGCGCAATGCTTTTTGCAACGACTCCTGCTGGTTTCTGCCAATTGCCATCACCTCACCCACCGACTTCATCTGGGTGGTCAGACGGTCGTTGGCACCGGCAAACTTTTCAAAGTTAAAACGAGGAATTTTGGTCACTACGTAGTCGATGGCCGGCTCGAAAGACGCAGGCGTGAGTCCGCCGGTAATGTCATTGGCCAGCTCATCCAGGGTGTAGCCCACAGCCAGCTTGGCGGCAACTTTGGCAATCGGGAAGCCGGTGGCCTTGGAGGCCAACGCTGAAGAGCGCGATACCCGTGGGTTCATCTCGATAATGACCATCCGACCTGTTTCGGGGTCAACACCAAACTGTACGTTTGAGCCGCCGGTTTCAACACCGATCTCGCGCAATACTGCCATGGCGGCATTCCGCATGATCTGGAATTCTTTGTCAGTCAGGGTCTGTGCAGGGGCAACCGTGATAGAGTCACCGGTGTGCACGCCCATAGGATCAAAGTTTTCAATCGTACAGACAATGATGCAGTTGTCGTTCTTGTCACGCACCACTTCCATTTCATACTCTTTCCAACCAATCAATGACTCGTCAATCAGCAGTTCATTGGTTGGGGACAAGTCCAGACCCCGTCGGCAGACTTCCTCAAATTCTTCAACGTTGTAGGCAATACCACCACCGGTGCCGCCCATGGTAAACGAGGGGCGAATGATGCACGGGAAGCCGATGCGGCTGAGTACGTCGTGCGCTTGTTCCATGCTGTGAGCAATCTCGGCACGGGGACATTCCAGACCGATGGATTTCATCGCTTTATCAAAGCGTTCACGGTCTTCCGCTTTGTCGATTGCATCGGCGGTTGCGCCAATCATCTCGACGCCGAATTCCTGCAAGACACCATGCTTGTTGAGGTCCAGTGCACAGTTCAGTGCAGTTTGCCCGCCCATGGTGGGTAGAATCGCATCAGGACGCTCTTTTTCGATGATCTTCTTCACCACTTCCCAGTGGATTGGCTCGATGTAGGTTGCATCGGCCATTTCCGGATCGGTCATAATGGTGGCGGGATTGGAGTTGACCAGAATGACCCGGTACCCCTCTTCGCGCAGCGCTTTACAGGCTTGTGCGCCAGAATAGTCAAACTCACAGGCCTGGCCGATGACGATCGGCCCAGCGCCGAGGATTAGAATGCTGTTAATGTCGGTACGTTTTGGCATAGTGTTCGGTTCTCGTCTGGGTCGTCTATTGGGCGTTCTTTCGGGCTTCAATCAGTTCGATAAAGTGGTCGAACAGTGGTGCCGCATCATGAGGACCAGGACTTGCTTCCGGGTGTCCCTGGAAACTGAAGGCCGGTTTATCTTTGCGGTGGATGCCCTGCAATGATTGATCGAACAAAGACACATGGGTCACTTCCAGGTTGTCCGGTAAACCGTCTTCGTCGACGGCAAAACCGTGGTTCTGGCTGGTGATCATAACCACGTCGCGCTGCAAATCTTTGACCGGGTGATTGGCACCGTGGTGACCGAACTTCATCTTGACCGTTTTGGCACCACTGGCCAATGCCAGCAACTGGTGCCCCAGACAAATCCCGAAGGTGGGTAAATCGTAATCCAGCAAGGTGCGAATCGCATCAATGGCATAGTCACAGGGTTCAGGGTCACCCGGGCCGTTGGACAGGAAGATGCCGTCCGGGTTCATCGCCAGCACATCGGCGGCCGGCGTAGTGGCAGGTACGACGGTCAGACGACAACCGCGGTCAACCAACATGCGCAGGATGTTGTGTTTGGCGCCGAAATCATAGGCAACCACATGGTGAGGCAGCTCGCTTTGTTCGGTCTGGTAGCCTTCACCCAATACCCAACTGCCGTCGTTCCAGTTGTGGATGGTTTGGGTGGTAACTTCTTTGGCCAAATCCATGCCTTTCAATCCGGGAAACCCTTTCGCTTCCGCCAGCGCTTTAGCTTCATCCAGATCCACATTGGCCAGAATACAGCCGTTCTGCGCACCTTTATCACGCAGAATCCGGGTCAGGCGTCGTGTATCGATGTCCGCGATGCCAAGAATGTTGTTCTGTTTAAGGTAGTCGGAGAGAGATAGTTGATTTCTGAAGTTACTGGCGATCAGTGGAAGGTCACGAATGATTAGGCCTTTTGCCCAGATATGGTGTGATTCGGTGTCTTCGCTGTTGGTACCGGTGTTACCAATATGAGGATAAGTTAAGGTAACGATTTGTTCAGCGTAAGAGGGGTCAGTGAGAATCTCCTGATAACCGGTCATTGAAGTATTAAACACCACTTCGCCGACAGACATACCAGAAGCACCAATGGCGGTGCCGTAGAAAACAGAGCCGTCTTCTAACACCAAAAGGGCGGAATTAGCCAAGTCAACCTCCAAAATAAGGACAACCCAAGAGCTTTTGGCCCGCAAAACGCCAAAAACCCTACAAAAAACGGGTTGTAAATAATTGATTTACATCCCGTTTACCGTCTTTGCAGCTAATAAACTTGCAAACCAGCGCGCTGATTCGCAAAATTTTGGCAAATTCGCAACACTATATACGAAAACGCGCTATCCGTCCAGCCGAAGGCAACATTTCTTTGAGTAAACTAATGAAAATGGACCATTGGGTTAATTTTTCGTGAAAACACCGTAAAAATCGCTATTTAATCCGGGGATGCGGCGACCCTTCTCAACGTCCTGTCAATCCCAACACGTCCGCCATGGCGTACAAACCCGGTGGTTGCTTCACCACCCACTTGGCCGCCGCCAGTGCCCCATTGGCAAAGGTAAGACGACTGGACGCTTTGTGAGTGATTTCCAGTCGCTCACCAATATCGGCAAACAATGCTGTGTGCTCGCCAACCACGTCACCCGCCCGGACGGTGGCAAAGCCAATGGTTTGCTGATCCCGTTCACCGGTGTCCCCTTCCCGACCATACACTGCGCAGGTACTCAGATCCCGGTTCAGCGTGTCGGCGATCGCCTCACCAATTGCCATCGCCGTGCCTGACGGTGCATCTTTCTTGTGGCGATGATGGGCCTCAATGATTTCGATGTCAGCGCTGTGTCCCATGACCCGGGCCGCTTCCTGCACCAGGTTCAGCATCAGGTTGACCCCGACACTGTAGTTTGCCGCAAACACAATAGGAATGTGCCGTGCTGCATCGGCCAGGCGTTGTTTCTGCGTCTCAGACAGCCCGGTGGTACCGATCACCATAGGACAGTGACTCTTTTCACACGCCTGGACATTGTCGAGCATCGCGTCCACCAGGGTAAAGTCAATCACCACATCGGTATCCGGCAACACATCCTGCAGGGCACCGACCGTCGGTGAGCCAATTGCACCAATTCCTGCCAGCTCGCCGCAATCGACACCGAGAAACGGTGATGTGGGCCTGACAACCCCGGCTTGCAGCAACGCATCCTTGTCCTGCTGACAGGCTTCGATCAGCACCCGTCCCATCCGTCCATTGGCCCCTGTAATCACCATTTTTGTCATGTTATCCACCTGAAAAGCATCTGATGCTGGCAGTTTGCCTTAACTCAACGCCGATGCCAACGCCGATTAGTTGTTGGGATACTGGCGCAATCCCTTGCCAAGTGCTAGAAATGTAAAGAGGTTGTTGGTCACGTGACCACGCCGTTTGGGATGTCACCGGATCACTCTGGTGTGGGACAGGATGCCACCCATCATCCGCCCATACCGGAGGGTATATGACGTATAAACCAACGGCATACCGACGCTCTTTGTGTGCCGTTATGTTGCTGGCCTGCTTGTGGTACACACCGGGTCATGCACAACCAACGCTGGCCCAGCAAGCCGCGCAATTCACCTGGATCATGGAAGAATACCCGCCCTATCATTACACCCAGGATGGCGTTCCTCAGGGGTACGCCGTTGACGTGCTGCACGCCTTGTTTGAGTCCCACGGTGAACAGTTTCCGGCCAAACGACTGGTCGTCTATCCGTGGGCCCGGGCCTACCATACCTTGCGCAATGACCCCAAGGCGGTGGTGATGTCAATGGCACTCACGCCCGAGCGAGCCAGCCAGTTTCGCTTTGTCGGCCCGTTGGTTTCGTCACGTATATCACTGGTCGCCAAAGCCAATGTGCGTTTACCCCAAAGCCATACGACCCAAATAAACCGCTTTCGGGTGGGTGTCGTCCGCGATGACATTGGCGAAATTCAGTTATTGCAACAATCGCTGCCATTTCACAACATTGTCAGGGTCAACGATGCAGAGCAACTGATTGCGCTGCTGCTGCGCGACCGTGTTGATGCCATCGCCTATGCTGAAGATGTGGTACTGTTCAGCATACGACAACATTCGCCGATGTCTGGACCGCTACACGTCCTGCAACCGTTAGGCAGCAATGATTTGCACTTTGCATTTCACCTTCAGGCCCCGGATGGGTTTGTTACCCAACTACAGGCCAGGCTGGATCTGTTGTCACGTAATCAAACCCTGTTGCGGTTGAAAAACAAGCACCATCTGGAAGACGCTGCGCAGTTAAATGCGTTCAAATAATGGCGGCGGTTTATCGACTGTGTGAACCATCACACCCCATATCCCTTTCACACGATTGTCGAATGGTTTACTCTCCTCCCCCAGAATCAACCTGTGAGGATCACTTCAATGACAGCATCTGTCGCATTTATCGGCCTTGGCGTGATGGGTTATCCAATGGCGGGCCATCTTGCCAACGGTGGGTACACGGTAACGGTATACAACCGAACCACTGAAAAAGCCAAACGCTGGGCCGAGCAGTATTCAGGTCGCTGGGCAGCAACCCCTGCAGAGGCTGCACAAAACGCTGACATCGTATTTGCCTGTGTCGGCAACGACGATGACTTACGCGCAGTGACCCTCGGTGAGCATGGCGCCTTTGCGACCATGAAACCGGGCAGCATTTTTGTTGATCACACCACCACCTCTGCCACGGTCGCCAAAGAGCTGGCAGCCGTCGCCGCAAAAATCAATGTGGCGTTTTTAGATGCCCCGGTTTCAGGTGGTCAGGCCGGCGCCGAGAACGGCGCTCTGACGGTGATGCTTGGCGGAGAACAAGCGGCCTATGAAGCGATTGGCCCGGCATTGAATTGTTTTGCCAAAATGCATCGCTTACTTGGCCCGGTAGGTGCGGGGCAAACGGCCAAAATGGTCAATCAGATATGCATTGCCGGTGTTGTGCAGGGATTGGCAGAAGCGTTACATTTTGCCACCCACAATGGTCTGGATGCCAATGCCGTTGTGGATGTGATTTCCAAAGGTGCAGCCCAATCCTGGCAAATGGAGAACCGCGCCCATACCATGGTCGAAGGGCAGTTTGATTTTGGTTTTGCGGTCGACTGGATGCGCAAGGATTTGGGCATTGTACTAGATCAAGCCAAGGCCAGTGGCTGCCACCTGCCCCTCACCGCGTTGGTCGATCAATTCTACAGCCAGGTACAATCCATGGGTGGTGGCCGTTGGGATACCTCAAGCCTGATTGCACTGCTCAATCGCCAAAACTGACTGGTGTAATCGACCACTTGACTGGTTATCCTGGCCACAAATGCACAATTTGTGGCCTACCCACTGCTTGAATAAATTATTTTTTATAATAATTTCAAAGAGATAAAAGATTGGCCCGAAGCCTGCAACACCGATGCTTTTTAGCAGGAATACCCACTATGACAAACAGAACCTTGACCCTCTCCAGTATGCTATTGATCAGCTCACTCCTTGGCGGCTGTGTCGTTCACATCGGTGGATCCGGCGAAGGGGTCAGCACACTGCTGGGCAATGTCGATGTCAGTGAAGGTAAACAGGTCGGGCACATTTCCACTGTTAATGGCAGCATCGAGCTTGCAAACAACGTTACTGCCACCGATATCAGCACCGTCAACGGCAGTATAGACATGGGTGAACACGTCACCGTCGGCACCGCATCAACCGTCAACGGGGATATCGAAGCAGGCACGGGTCTGCTCAGCAAGGGGGCGCTGACCACCGTCAACGGTGACATTGAGCTTGAAGCACCGTCAACCCTTCAGGGGGATGTGGAAACCGTCAACGGAGACATCAACTTACCGGACAGTACGGTGTCAGGCAACGTTATCACCACCTCTGGAGACATCACGCTGACCGGAAGCACCGCGATTGCGCAGGACATCGTGTATGAACGCCCACGGGGTAAATCCTGGCTGTGGCATTCAGATGACAAGCCCGTGTTGTCAATTTCAAAAGGCGTCCTCGTCAACGGTCGTATTGTGTTACACCGCCCCGTTGATGTGCGCATTGAAGACCCGGCAATGCAGGACAAGGTTGAAATCCATTACCACAGTGGCGAGTGATCGCCAGTCCACCACTGTTCCCGCCTTGCTTATAGGGCGGGAAACCCGCTTCAAAGACCTGTTAACACGTTTTTTTACCCAACCCCTTGCAAGGGTATAATTTTTACCGCATGATACTGACAGCCGTAACAAGGAATGAATCCCATGCACACTGAAGACGTTGTTCAGGCCCCCGAACTGCTACTCAAAACCTGGGTATGGATGGTTACCCAATCTGATGACGAGCAAATCATTGCTCATGCAGCACGCTGTTTGTTGCGTGAATTTGGTTCAGAGCAACGGGTGCAGCAATTTATCGAAAGTCTCAGTCACTGAGTTTTGAGGTAGGCGATCAAGGCCTGTTTATCCTCATCACTTAGTGTTACACCAAATTCATGGCCCTGGTTGCTGTTGCCTCGCAGGCGCGTATCGTACAAGGTACCTGCCCGTTTTGCCTGCTCTCCCTGGCTGACAAACCCGACCCGTTGTGGATCAAAGAGATCATAGCCACGATAAAACGTCTGTGGCCGCTCGGATGCGGGTTGCAGCAAGTCCCATAGCGTTGGCACACTGCCATTGTGTAAATACGGTGCCCGTAGCCAGATACCATCGAGGTGCACGGCGACGTAGCCAATCAGAGTCTCTTCAACCAGACCTTTGCGCTGTAACCCCATGTCTTCAACAATTCGATTAGCGGCAATCGCCGCCTGCTTGTTCCAGGTCTCCAGTCGTGCCGCACTGGTGCCGATCTCAGCCAACGGCACAGGCGTTCCGGTACGTTCGCTGGCATGACAGCTGGCACAATTTTGATTGAACACCTGCTCACCAGCCTGCACTTGTTGGTTGTCCACGGCCAACGGGTATGGCGGCGCTTTGACGTTACGCAAGTAGTCATGCAACCAATCAACCTGGGCGAGAAAATCATCTTCATCGTGCGGTTCTGCGCCCAGTAAACCCAGTGCCGAATCCATGATCACTGAGTAAGCATCATGGGTTGCCCCGTCCCAGTTCATGACGCGACCCGGTGCATCGTATTTCTGCAGGTTCCAAATCGACGGCATGTCTGTCGGCCCAAACGTGTCGTCCATGGGCTCGCCGATCATGAAGTACTTGGTCAGGTTCATGGCATCATCCCTGCCCCGTCCCCAATCGGGGAAGTCATGTCGGTAGATCCAGGCAAACTGCGCTTCTCGTTCCAATAAGCGCTTTTTGGTGATGGGAATTAATACAAAGCGATAGATCAGCGTTTCCACAAAAGACAGTTCATGCACCATGGCAATCTCTGCCAGCAAGTTGTCGGGGTTAAACCTTGGGTCCTTGGCACAATCAATGATGAATTTAAAAAAGCCTTCAATGTTTGCCGTGTGGCCTGCACCCGCCACAGCAAAGCGGGTGGAACTGTCGGCAAACAAGCGATATTGGGTGGTATGACACACGGCACAGTTGTTCCCGACCCGCTCAAAGCCAATGGTCTTTTTAACAAACCCGACCGGCAATTCTTTACCTTCTTCCCAGGGTACGCCCAACGCTGCATAACCACCGTTTCCCGGCAAGTATTCAGGAAACATGCGTGGTAGCACCACAAAGATCCAATAAGGAATGCCAGCGTCGTGTTCGCCCCCTATGGAACCGTACTTAAACCGCGAGGTATTGGACTCAAACACCCAATCAGGTTGCGGATAAACGCGAAAAAATTGCTGCCAGGTGAAGACGCCACCGATCAGCACAACGACCAGCAATACTGCAATCCATTTGTACCACTTTGACGTTTTTTTCATAACACCTCCCGCGGTGTTCAGAATTGTTTGAGGTACTCCACCAGCGCCCACTTTTCATCATCAGACAATGCAGTGCCAAATGCGGGTCCGGAATGCCCCTGATTGCCGTTACCGGTGATCTGCGTATCAAATAAAAACATGGGTCGCCCATTGACGAACGCTGCATCCGTGACAAAGCCCAGCTTTTGCTGATCATAGACGTCGTTGCCGCGATAAAACTGACCAGGGCGTTCTTCCTGTGGCTGTAACAGATCCCACAGGGTCGGCACGCTACCGTTGTGCAGATAAGGCGCCCTTAGCCAAACGCCGTCCAACGGCATGTTGGCGTAACCGAAGGTTTTCCTGAAACGCTTGAATCGATAGCGTTCATCGCCGGTGTACAGATTACCCTGATTGACCGCCAGGGTGCGGGTGTAACTGTTCAAACGCCAGGGATCGGTGCCAATGTCGTCAATGTGTTCCACATGACCTACCCGCGCGCCGGCGAAGTCATGTCCGTTGGCACCGTGGCAACTGGCACAATACTGCGCATAGAGGGGCGCCCCTTTGGCGGCTTTGGCTTTATCGATTGGCCAGGGATAAGCCGGTGCCGGCAGGGTTTCCAGCCAGTCTGCAATTCTGCCAAGCGCCTTATGATCGATGATCGGCGGCGTTGCCCCAGCGCCAAATGCAGCGGACAAATTGCGTTCCTCGACCCGGTCATTGTTACCATCCCAGTGCAGTTCCATCGGCTGTCCATCGTCGCGCTGTTTACGCTTTGCCTGATACCAGATAGACGGGAAATCGGCCGTACCAATCATTTCTGCCGGATCGGCCTGTGACCAATCCCAGTTAAATACCGCCTTTGCTGCGTTAAAGGTATCTACCCGCCCAGGCCCCCAATCGGGTTGTTGTCGAAAAAAACTCAGGCGACTGGCAAGCAACGCAAGGCGCTCCTGGGTCAACCAGATAGCCACCGGATACACCAGGTATTTGTCCAGTAAATCAAGATCAGCCCCCATACTGTCTATCAATGGGATAACGTTAGCGCGGTTGAATTTCTGACTCGCCATGCAGCCAAAAAAGAACCGCTCAAAGCCCATCAGATCGAAGCGGTTGGCGGGCATGCCCAATATCAATTGCCGTTCCTCGGTCAGAGAGGCCCTGACCGTGCTGGTATGACACACCGAACAATTCAGAAATACCCTGTCAATGCCCAGGTGACGGCGCTTCGATACACCGACCGGCAAGGTATTGTCCCCTTCATAAATCATCCCGATGGATTCAAAGCCGCGGTCATCGGCCTGACGGTGAGGAAGCAGTTCAGGACACAGTTTGGGGGCGGCTTGCCATATCCAGTACGGAATGCCCAGATTGCGTTCACCGCCGATGGAGCCGTATTTGAAGTGACCTTCGATGTCATCATAGGTCACCGCTTCATCGGTCAAAAAGCGTTGCCCAAGCGCCAATGACAATACCACCACAAACAGCAGCAACAACAAGCTTTTCAATCGCCAGAACACCAGACGCTTGGCGTCCGAACGCGTCACGTCCTTGCCTTTATTCATCGGCGTTGCTCTCACTGGCAGTTAACGCAAAATCCAGGATCCGGTGACGCCCCCACCAGACTTTACCCAGATAAACGCCCGGCGACACTTCACGAATTTCGTCGCGGATCTTCTGGGCAAAGAACGACGTTGTTGAATAGTCGATGATGATGGTTTCACGCTGATCCATCCAGCTCGGGCCCTTGTAAACCTTGGCCACCACGAACGACAGACTGAACGGCGTCACCTTGTTGATCAGAATGCCGTGTTTATAGTCCGGCCCAAAAATATCAAACACCTTGCCCTGCCAGGCAAACAGACGGGCAAAGCGGGCCAGCAACTTGGCCTGACTGGAACCGGCGACGATCGCCGTACCCCGGGTATCGCCACGGGGCAGTTGCCCAGCCTCGGCCGCACAATAAATGCGATCCAGTTCGGTCTGGTCTAACGACAGCCACTGCTCAACCACCGGGTTCATGGGTTGCTCCTTGTTGCGTTGGCCAATCAGCGCCACCACGGGTATCGTTGACGCGATGACGATACGCCGACAGTTTCCGATATACAGCCTGACGGACATAGTTCATCCGGCCCAGCGGGCGATGTGCCTGCAGGCTTTGCCAGGGATTAAATGACATCGCCTCACAGTGTGCCAGCGCCTCACGGGTTGAAAACGTCTGCGGCTCAATGCGCAACCGGGCTACGGTGATGGGTTCTGAGACCGCCGTATCCCATGCCACAGAGGGGTCGTCCAGCGGCATTTGCTCCGGATCGGTTTGTCGCTGGACCTGAAAGTCGAAACACACCGCCTGTTGCTCAAGGTGCTGTTGCATCACCGCGCGTAAATAGTTTTGGTTATCGGTGTCTGCGGGTGGCGGCGAGAAGGTACTACAGGGCGTGACACGGTATTTAACGGCTTGTTGATCACCAAGGGCATAGGCCGTGGTACTGTGATAATCAATGTTAAAAGGACTGTCATGATGGTCCCTGGCCCGCAGCAAGATCATCAGTGCGCCCAGATGGCTGTCAAAAGGATTAAGAAAAAAACCCAGCAAACTGTCTTCGTATTGGGCTTTGATAAACGCCAGAAACGTTTCCGGTGAGTCAGCAAACAACACCGGATGACTGTTGAGCACAAAATCCTGATGACCGGGCTCACCCCAAATCGGCTGCCCGGGTACGTTGCTGACCCGAATAGACAACCCGCGAAGATCTTTGTCCCGGTCGTCCAGGGTACTGGCGTTGGCAAACCTGACCACCGCCGGATAACGACCACCGGTGGCAAAGATGCCATGACGTAGAGCGTCCGGCGGGGAAGCTGAGACGATGAACTCAGCGTCAAAACAGCCCAGACTTTTCACCTGATTAAATCGCCTGACGATGCCACTGGGATGGCGTTTTTCACTGACCTTGATGATCCATTCGGTCATCTGCCGGGCAAGTGCCTCTTCGTCACCCCTGAGCGACGGGTCCCGCTGACGATCTTCGGCCGACTGGCCGTGTGCTTGATTGGACAACAACAGCAACACCAGCGCAGTAATGATGATGCCGGCGACCAATAAGCGCTTAGGTAAACTCATTGCTGGCCCTGAAACGCGGGGTCTTGCTCTGCCCCGGGTCTTGGCGTCCAGGACAGTGAATAGTACTCACCACGTTCCCGCGCCCAGGGATCGAACGCATTAACAATCGGCATAATTTCGTCTTTCAAATGGGGCAAATTGCGCAGCAATACCCGTTTCATCGGCGAAACCTGTATTTTGTGGCCATTGGACAATTCCGGCTCATTACACACATCACCGCCGTGGGCAGCTTCCTCTAATGGATAAGGGCATTCCGATAGCGGACCATTGTGTGTCACCCATTCAATACCCGGTTTACTGTAGAACTCGGGGCGAAAACTGGAGGTAAAGAAACGGTCACTGA
Organism: Fluctibacter halophilus; assembly: GCF_020687825.1. GTDB lineage: Bacteria > Pseudomonadota > Gammaproteobacteria > Enterobacterales > Alteromonadaceae > Fluctibacter > Fluctibacter halophilus. Next base: position 718,165 of record NZ_JAJEWP010000001.1, on the reverse strand, counting down.
ACAGCCGACGGGAGGCATTGATGATAAAGATATGAAATTGGGTTTCCGAAATGGCAAACCCGTGTGGCCGCGTGTATTCGGCCAACCAGCCCACCAGCAAATCCACATCTTCGATGTTATCCACCTCACTGCCATCCGGCTGACCGAGACAATCGGTAATCGCGGCGCCATCGGGGAAACGCTGAACGTCGGTGATCACCTTGCTGTCATCGCAGCGATGGGTGCCGTAAATCGCTCGAATATCGGCCACTACCTCCGCCTGAGCCGCCCGTTGTGGCGAGCCCACAGGCAGACGTTGATCAATAAAATCGTCAAAGCTGGTCAGGGTACGCAAACCAATCTGGCGGCGGAATTCATTAAACCGTGGGATCCCACGCTCTCTATCGCGGATCAAATCCAGCGCCAGAATATCCAGCTTACCCGACGGTGATTGCAGATGGGGCATGGGCAAGTTTTGTAAAAACGCCGGATGATTGCGCAAATGCAGCACGCCGAGACGTTGACGCCCCATGCTCAACGCCCAGTTGTCCAACCCATGATCACGCATCTGTTGCGTTGCACCACCACGTACCGTGTCTGCCACCGGTACCGCTGCGGTCAACTGGTTTGGCATGCGCCAGTCACGCATCTCGATCAAATCCGGCACCAAAGGATGCAGGCGATACACCGACACAAATTCTTCCGGGAAATTAAACGGCGAACCAAAATGGTTTACGCCGCCATTGACGTGTTCCGGATTACTGACATCCCAGGCGTCGTGTTTCCACCACAGCATCCCTTCGGGTCGCCGGTTTTGCAGGCCAAAAATACCGGCCCCGGAAGCAAACACCGAATACCAGGCATTGGCTTTGTCCGGGTCGTGATGATCGCCAAGACCACCGGCAAACCAGTCGGATAAGCGCCCGAACCAGCTTTGTTCATTGCCGGTCAGCCGTCTGACAATGCTGGACACCCGACTGGGTTGTTCAATGTTAAACAATCCAAACCAATTCGAATTCATACCGCGGTACAAGGGGTCGTTGTATAACAATTGGGTGGTCCACTCGATCGTGTGGATTTTGGCAATTTCGGCCGACACTACCAAGCGGGCAACCTGAAATAACAGTTCATCGCTGACATCTTTGTAGGCAATCACCTCATCGGGCTTGGCGGGATCCCGTAAGCCCGAATCCAGCGTCGGCGTTTTTTGCTGCAGCGTGCGAAAATAGTCAATAAATCGGTTGTGTTCGCGGGCAAACAGGTTGTGATAAAAGCTCAGACCGATATTCCAGTTGTCAACAAACCCGGTCGACGCCTGACCTTGCCACTGGGGCTGCATGTAGCAACTGGGATCAGCGCTTAAATCACAGGTTTGCAGCAGGGGCAGGTATTGCTCCGGCATCGACAGTTTGGCGTTATCATCTGGATCTCGCACAACCCGTCGTGTGGAGACATTGTCAAAACCGTAGATTTGCGACGCGTCCCACCAAGCCGTGACATGGTTGGTGGATGTCTGATAGGCGCGACTCAGGTACGTCTTGCCGCTATGCTCAAAGGTCTGAGGCGCGGTACTGTCTTTGACCAAGGCCGGCTCCATGCGGTCCTCCGGTCGACACCCCAGGGCCTGGGCAGCGCCGGTATTACAACCGGTCGCTTCGAGTCGACGCTGATTGCGTCCCTCATCGGTATGAGAAAACCAGTCGTGGGTCATAAACTGGATCCAAAAAGCCGCCAACACGTTGAAAAATGGCGCTTTCTGATAATCACATTGGTCATTGAGCGAATTCATGCCCCGCCCCAGGCCGTCATTGCAAGCCTCGGGCTCAGATTGATGGCGGGTAAACAGGGTTCGACTGATCAATTGCGGATCAGGTGATAGCAAGCCAATGCGCATCCCGTTGTCCGCATCGCTGTGGCGGTTTTGTGCGAATTCGGTATGACCGAGTCTTGGAAAGGTACTGTCAAACGCGACGTTGCGTGAGAACAAGGTGCCCGTAGAGCCCATTTTGGGGTTAAAGATGTCGTTACAGATGCCCCGTTGGGTACGGTACCGGATCAACTCACCCTGGCAAACCTGCAGCCCTTCCCCGCCGACATCCCGGTAGTGGATATCGGTAGCATCCAGACGCATTTGTGGCCAGCGCTTCATTGCTGGCCCGGCTTTTTCACCGTCACCCGAGACATATTCACGGTAGGTGTAATTGTCAAACAGGTTAAATTTAATCAACTCAATCCGTTGATACTCAAGATCCAACAAGGCGCCATCAATGCCCCTGCCATTGGGTTTGAGGTGCTCTCCCAGAATGGTCTTGGCTTCCGATCCCTCTTTCATCGAACTACTGTCACCGGTCGCCCAGTAGTTACCCCAATCAGCCCAGGGCGTGTGCCGAAACTTCAATGCATACTTGCCCCCGCGGCATTGGGCGGTATCTGCATCAACCTTGCCCTGAAACCGCGTCAATCGGTCATCATCAATGGGTCTGAAACCGTCTTTGACCATACTGATACAGGCTTCAGTATCAGTCATGTCTTCCGCGAAAACGGGGGAATGAAACAAGGTTACCAAACAGGGCAACACACACAGGACAAGGTTTGAACGCACTACCTTCATGCCAGCTCTCCAATCAGTCATCATTGACAGCTCAACAGAAAAGGTAAAACGCTATACGTCGTAATTAGTCATCCTTTACTGACCCCACAACTATAGTACATTTTTTACCCAAGCCGAGAATTGTGCGCAATTCACCTCCCCCCTTGCAGCGACCTCGGGGGGCAAGGTAACCTTGGCGCTACGGGACGACCCGTCGATTATGCTCACAATAACGAGGACGACCTCCACCCGGTGATTGTGTCCCAATCGCCAGTTGCAAAGGAGATGATAGTGCTGGTTTTTCAAGCCTCGGTAGCGACCCGTCTGGCCGACGCGTTATGGCTGTTATCCCTGCGACCTTTCGCTTAAAGGAACATAACCATGTCCGGTATCACTGATCTGACTCGCCTACTGAAAGAACTCTCGCCACAGCTGGACCCACAACGCTACGTGTACGCCTGTATGCCCGACACGCCAGAAAACTGGCTTCAACTGTGCCAATCCCAACCCTTGGCCGTTATGCGTGAACAGGAAGGTCTCACTGCGGTGTTATCTCTTCAGCAGGCCAGCGCACTCAATGTCGACGGTTCAAACCCGCTACGACGCATCACGCTGACCGTGCACTCGAGCCTTGAGGCCGTGGGTCTCACCGCAGCGGTTGCCCGTGCGCTGGCCGCGCAGGGGATCAGTGCCAATATGCTGGCGGCGTTCTACCACGATCATGTCATGGTGGCCGACAAGGATGCACAAGCAGCGATGCGCTGCCTTGCAGAACTCAGCACAACCCGGTGACGGCGGCACCGCTTTATTGGCTGTTCCCTTGCAACGTGCTCAGGGTGCGCTGCAAAAAACGTGGTACAGCCGTAGCGGGGATCGTCGCAGGTGCGATCTGTTGATTGAACGCCGCCAACCGGGCGTTAATCTGGGGGTGTTGCAACATGGCCTCGGCTGACAGGCCTTGTGCGTGCAGTCGCGCGACAGTATCAATCCATGCCACCGTGTCGTCATGAAAGCGTTGCAATCCAGCTTTGTCACCCGGTTGGCCATGTCCCGGTACGATGCGGGTGTTGGCATCGCCAAGCGCCAGTATCGCAGAAATGGCGGCCTGAAAGCCTGCACGACGACCGGCGTAGAAGGACGGGTGCCAGCTGCTGTCGTAAACATCCCCAACAAACACCGTATTGCTGGCGCGGTGATAAAACACTCGGTCGTTGGCTGAGTGTGAGTGGACGGTGATCGATTGCAAGGCGTTAATCCCGTCGACATCGGTCATTATTCGGGCACCTTGTGCAGTAAAAAATGCATTGCCACCACTATGGTCGTTATGACCATGAGTATTGAGCACAATGAGCGGTAAGTGTGGCCATCTTCGCTTTAACGCACTGACAAACGCTGACTGATGTTGTGTCGGGACAACAGGGTCGATTAACACAATCCCCTGCTCGGTGCGTATAACACCGATGTTGGTGCCGTTGGGTTTAGCAGCCAGCACAAACAGCTCACCCCGACTGGACTTCTGTTGCATAAACGCCGGCCATTGTTGCGCCAGGGTCACCTGCGAAAACATCATCAAACCCACCACTGTCCATTTCATTTTATGTTCCTTATTCCGAGTACCTGTTCTCGATGCTTTCTATCCTACCCCAGCGGATGTCCAATCTGCTGTCGTTGAGCCGCTAACATCAACACATTGTCTCAGTCTGCCGCTTTATTTTTACCCGGGTAATTTGACTTTAAATTTTTATCAGGGTAAATTACTATTTATACCCTGATAATAATCAATCAAAATGGACCAAGGTGCATGACAATGAATGCCGAATACATTGCCATTTATGAAAAACAACTGATCGCCCGTGGCGATATTATCCACGTGATCCGAGCTATAAAAGCCCGCAATCAGTTTATTGAACCCTACCTGTATGAGGTCAACACCTGTCAGCGCATCGACATTGACTGGTACGGCAGCGCCGACGAGGTCATCGCCAAATTGCCCAACACCCTCGCGCCGACTCCGGCGAAGCGCGGCCGCCCAAAGCTGGGGGTCACCTCAAAAGAAGTGACGTTGTTGCCCCGCCACTGGCAATGGTTGTCGAAGCAGCGCGGTGGCGCATCAACCACGTTACGGCGCCTGGTCGACCAGGCCATAAACAACATGAGTGCCAAGGAGCAACTGCATATGCTGCAGAGCCAGTTGTACAACCTGATGACGGTAATGGCCGACGAAGCCGGTTTTGAGGAAGCCTCCCGCGCCCTGTATCGCGCTGACAATGAGGCATTTCAGCGCGCAATACAGACATGGCCGGACGAGATCAAACAATTGCTGACGGAAAAATTCGATACCCTTTTTGCCCTGAGCAAGGAAGCACATCATGGCTAGTACCGCAGTCAATAACCCCTACACAGGCCTCCCGTTAGGGACGGTGTTTATAAGAACCGCCATGCCGATCATCCTGGTGATGTTGGTCAATGGTTCATTAAATCTGGTGGATGCCTATTTCATTGGCGCGTATGTGGGCGCCGACGGGTTGGCAGCGGTGACTGCGATGTTCCCCCTGTTCATGCTGCTTATTGCCCTGAGTACATGGGTGTCGAGCGGGTTTGCCAGCGTCATGGCACGCTATCTGGGGGCACAAAACGTGACTGCCGCGCGCCACACGCTCGCACAGGCACTGACGTTGGCGGTATTGCTCAGCACTGTACTGATCGGCGCATTCAGCCTATGGGGCTATTCCCTCGCGCTGGCGGCCAATGGAGGTGACGCCCGGTTGGCTGAAATGAGCTTGTCCTATCTGTGGATAGTGATCCTGGGTTCACCCCTACTGTTTCTGTTGTCGATCAGCAGTGACAGCCTTCGAAGTGAAGGCCACACCGGGTTAATGGCACTGGTATCGCTGTTAACCGCCACCCTGAACGGCGTATTGAACTACTGGCTTATTGTAACCCTGGACATGGGGGTTGCCGGTTCCGCCTATGGTACCGTGTTAGCCCAGTTACTCAGCCTGTTGATAGTGGCCGGATTCCGCGCGTCGAAGCGCAATACTTACCGCCTGCCACTGCTGTCATTCAGTACCAACCGACAACATTGGCAGACCTTCCTGGCACTGGGCGCCCCCGCCAGTCTGACCTATGTGGGTGTCGCGTTGATGTCGGCAGCCATCCTCTACAACCTGCAGCATTGGCAAACGGCAGATCTCGCGGCAACGGTCAGTGCGTATGGGATTATCACCCGTATCATGACCTTTGTGTTTTTACCTATCCTGGGGCTGGGGCTGGCTTTTCAGAGTATCGCCGGTAACAACGTAGGTGCAGGCTTATACCAGCGGGCCAATCAAAGTGTCACTATCGCACTCCTTGTAGCGCTGGTTTATAGCCTGGCCATGCAACTGTCTCTGTGGTTTTCGGCCGAGCATATTGGTCGCTGGTTCGTAGCAGATACTCAGGTAATTGCCGAAGTTGGCCGCATTTTACCCATCTCAATTTTGGCATTGTGGGTGTTTGGGCCATTGATGATGATCAGCATGTATTTTCAGAGTATTGGTGATGCCAAGCGTGCCAGCGTGCTGAGTCTGGGCAAAACCTACCTGTTTGCCCTGCCACTCACCTTCGCCCTGCCTCGGTTCTGGGGAGAATCGGGCATTTGGTACGCTGGCCCCAGCGCTGAGCTGTTGGCGCTGATGTTAACGGCCACCCTGTTGTACCGACGGGCATCCCAGGAAAACGCTCGCCTGGGATTATTTTATCGTCTCGGTGAGTACGGTTAAGCAATAACACGGCAATAAAAAACGGCCCAGAAGCGGCCGTTTTTTTAGCAGGAACACCGGATAAAATTACGAAACGGCGCTGTCGGCCAGTCTGTCCAGCAGTTGCATGACGGACACACTGGCCCGTTCCATCCGCTGCAATTCAACCAACACCTTGGCACTGTCCTGGTTGGCGTATGCCTCCAGGGCCGCCACGCCCGCCTTGTGCACATCTGCATGAGGTCTGTCGAGTTCACGGAATGCGCTGTTCTGGCCGAAGCGTTGCTGACCTTCTTCCTTGCACCAGCGTCCCAACCGGCAGCTTGTATGATCAGCAAAACTATCAATCCGCTGATCACTGTCCCCGTTAATCACCGCATATACATCGGCTTTCCACACAATGTGATCCAGCTTTACCGTCTGCACAAAGGATTTCAGCGAAGAGTCCGTGATGGTTTTCTTCATCTGATTGCAATGCTTCACAATGTCGTCATAGGAGCCATTCAGGCCACTGACGCCCGCTGACAATGTCTCGTTGTTGGTGCGGATATCCTCCACTGCATTGACTGCGGTTTTGGTCGACTGAATGATATTCCCTACCAGCTCAGCCACTTCGCTGGCAGACCGGTTAGTTTCATTCGCCAGAGAACGTACTTCGTCGGCTACCACACTGAATCCACGACCGGCATCACCGGCTCTGGCCGCTTCAATGGCCGCATTGAGCGCCAACAGGTTGGTCTGATCGGAAATACTGGTGATGGTCGAAACGAATTTATTGATACTGTCCGCGGTGTCTGACAAACCGGAAATACTGCTCGCCATGCCTTGCATCCGATCCCCCAACTCACCCATTGAACGGACAATGTCCTGCAATGACGTCGACGAGGTCGCAAACAGCTCGTTAATGGTGGCGATAGACTGGGATTCGGTCTCAATCTGTTGATGAGACGCCAACACTGATTCTCTCACCCCTTCAATCTGTTGCAGAGACTCCAAGGTGCATGCCATCACGTCTGATACAAAATGGTTGTTGTCGGTAGGCTTGGCCGCCGCCAGGGCCGCTTCCAGTTCAGCATTCTGCGCGCGCAACTGATCCACCTCGGATTGCCACTGCTGAAGGGTTTTCTGCTGCTCATCAAACTGCTGTTTGAGTTGTTGGTGCGTCGACGCAAGGACAAACATAACGTGAGATACCTCTGGATTGAATTACCATCAGTGTAATACAAAACCGGCCTGACCAAGGGTATTATTGTGGCCGGTATTGTTTACCGTCAAATCATCAACATGTATCGGCAAGGTGTTGGTTAAATTGAGTTTTCCAATACTTTTACTGCGCCGATTCACCTTTGTTTTTGTGCAAACGGTGTTTTTTCACTGAGCGGCGCATGCGGCTTAATCGAACGTGATCAAGCTTATTGCGACGTTCATTGATCACCGACTCCGTTTCCGCTGGCAACTGCACCGCCTGACGCAGCTTATTGATAGGCTCAAGTTCCAATTCCAGCCAGGCCCCCTGAGGCAGGCGCTTGTTCAGCTCCAGCCCACCATAATTAACCCGGATCAATCGACTCACCTGGACGCCTTGTGACTCCCACAACCGTCGCACCTCTCGGTTGCGGCCTTCGGCCAGGGTCACATTGTACCAGCGGTTGATGCTCTCATCGTCGCTTGGACGGGGACGAATGGTGTCAAACTTGGCTTCACCGTCTTCCAGTTTCACGCCGCGTTTCAACCGGTTAAGCATGGCATTGTCCACTTCGCCAAACACTCGCACAGCGTACTCCCGTACCACATTGTGTCGGGGATGCATCAGTCTGTTGGCCAGTTCACCGTCATTGGTGAACAGCAATAATCCGCTGGTATTGATGTCCAAACGTCCGACCGCAATCCAGCGTCCTTGTTTGATCGCCGGTAAACGGTCAAACACCGTAGGCCGTCCCTGCGGATCTTTACGGCTGCACAGTTCCCCTTCGGGTTTGTTGTACATCAACACCCGACACACTTCTTTTTCGGTGCGCGTTTGCAGGAGGTTACCGTCGACGCGGATTTGGTCGTCCTTCTCGGCCCGCTCGCCCAATGTGGCCACGTTGCCGTTGACCGACACGCGCCCCTGTTCAATCCATTTTTCCATCTCTCGCCGTGAACCCATTCCGGCATTGGCAAGGATTTTTTGTAACTTTTCACTCATCAGTGCAATTGCTCTTGGTTTGTCGATGGCGTGTCAGAAGACACCACACCATCTTGATTGTTATCCGTGGCTTGTCCTTCATCGTCGTCGCCACTTAGCATCGCCTCAAAGGTCTCTGCCGCCGGCAGTTCAGCCAGCGAACGTAAGCCAAAATAGTCTAAAAAGGCCTTGGTGGTGGCCAGTAAAGCAGGTCGGCCAGGCACCTCTTTGTGCCCCACCACTTTTACCCAGCCGCGCTCCGTCAGCGTCTTGACAATGTGGCTTGATACCGCCACGCCGCGAACGTCTTCGATTTCTCCACGGGTGATTGGTTGACGATAGGCGATCAATGCCAGGGTTTCCATCAACGCCCGTGAGTAACGGGGAGCATGCTCTTGCCATAAACGACTGAGCCAGGGACTGAGGCTGTCCATCGACTGAAAGCGGTAACCGCTGGCCACTTCCACCAATTGTACACCGCGACTTTGGTAATCCTGCACCAATTCCTGCAGGATTTCGTCAAGCACCTTGTTGGACACCGAAAACTCCACCAACACCGTGTCCAGCATCTGCGCTTTGCTCACCGGTCCATCGGCAACAAACAGCGTCGCTTCGACCAATTGCTTGAGTTGTTGACGTGCTATCTTTGCCACCGACTTACGCTCCACCAGCCAAACGAACATGAATATTGGCGAACGGTGCGGCCTGCACCAACTCAACCAATGACTCTTTGACGAGTTCCAACAGGGCCAGGAAGGTTACCACCACGCCGGCCTTACCCTCATCTGCACTGAACAACGCATCAAAGGTAGTGTACGACTCACTGCCTACCTGCTCCAGAATGCGACTCATACGTTCTCGGGTCGACAGCGCCTCACGGGCAATGTGATGGTGCTCAAAGGCTTCGGCCCGTTTAAGCACCTGTTGAAAGCTCAGCGCCAATTCTTGCAGGGAAACCGTCGGCAGTATCTTTACCGCTGCGACCCCCTCGGCAGGCGCCGCAGATACCGAAAACACATCCCGCTCCATACGCGGCACGCCGTCCAACTCTTCCGCCACGGTCTTAACCGCCTCATATTCGCGCAAGCGACGGATCAATTCAGCGCGCGGATCTTCTTCCTCATCATCCCCATCGATCCGTTTAGGCAACAGCAGTCGGGATTTGATTTCAGCCAGAATCGCCGCCATTAACAGGTATTCTGCCGCCAGCTCCAATTTCAGTTCTTTCATCACCTCAACGTACTCCATGTACTGCCGGGTGATTTGTAATATGGGCAAATTCAGGATGTCGAACTTTTGTTTGCGGATCAGATACAGCAGTAAATCCAACGGGCCTTCAAACGCTTCCAGAATAACTTCCAGCGCGTCCGGCGGAATATACAGGTCTTCTGGCTTTTCAATCAGCGCCTCACCGTTCACAAACGCCAGCGGCAACGGCTGCTGAACGGAAAGGGTTTGCTCATCAGATCCAGACACTATTGCTTACTCCAAAACCGACGTATCGCCACTGCCATAGCGCAAAATGGTGATGTCGCCTTCCGACAAATCGACCACTGTGGTCGGCTGCTCGGACAAATAGCCACCATGAATGATCAGATCCACCCGTTTTTCCAGTTTGTCCCGAATCGCCTCAGGATCATATTCTGCCGCATCTTCACCCGGCAAAATCAATGTAGTCGACAACAATGGCTCACCGAACATTTCCAACAATTGCAGGGTGATGGCATTTTGCGGTACCCGGATCCCGATGGTCTTCCGCTTCGGGTTCTGCAGCCGCTTAGGCACTTCTTTGGTCGCTTTGAAGATAAAGGTGTACGGACCCGGAGTGTTGTTTTTGATCAGCCTGAAGGCTTGGTTATCAACCCGCGCATATACCGACAGTTCCGACATATCGCGACACATCAGTGTAAAATTATGATCTTTCTCGACATTTCTTATCCGACAAATGCGTTCAATGGCGGACTTATCATTCATCTGGCAACCAATGGCGTACCCTGAGTCCGTGGGGTAAACCACCACAGCCCCCTGGTGCAACATATCGCACGCCTGTTTTAACAATCGGGCCTGCGGGTTATCCGGATGAACATAAAAAAACTGACTCATTGTGTGTTTCCTGCCATCAACTGCTGTAACGCTTGTCCCCAAGGCCAAGCCTGCCATATGGGTGTCAAACTGTCACTGATCGATAAATTACGCCCCAGTTCTGTCCAACGGTTGGGAAAGTGAAAATCTGACCCCGCCGATCCTTTCAAGCCATGCTCAAGGGCCATATCAATCAGCAACTGTTGCTTTGCCGGCGATAAATGGGAGTGAACGACTTCCATACCATCCCCGCCAGCTTCAGCAAACTCGGCCACCAATCGGCGTAACCATTTGGTGGTCATATCATAATGGCCCGGATGGGCTAACACAGCCTGGCCACCGGCCTCATGGATCCAGGTAGTGGCTTGCTCAATGGTGATCCATTCCGGCTTCACGTGAGCGCGTTTCCCTTTCCCCAGATACTTCTTGAACGCGCTGTCCATGTCCTTTACAGCCCCCATGGATACCAGCGCACGGGCGAAGTGTGCACGGGTAATCTGACCATCACCGGCCAATTGACGGGCGGCTTCATAAACCCCTTCAATACCGGCTTTGGCCAGTTTGTCGGCCATTTTTTGCGCCCGCGTCTGACGCCGTTGGGATTGGGTTTCGAGTCGCTGCAGAAAACGGTCGTCGTTGTGTGCGACCTCCAGGCCCAGCACGTGAATATCAAATCCATGCCATGAGGTGGACAGTTCAACCCCCGGCACGATTCTAAGAGGTCGTTTGGTTTGTGCTTGTGCTGCCATTGCCGATTCTATACCGGCAACCGTATCGTGATCCGTAATGGCCAGAACATCAACCTGCATGGTGTGCGCGCGCTGAACCAACTCAGCCGGTGTCAGCGTACCATCGGAACATCGGGTATGGCTGTGCAAATCAATTTTCATCAATGTTTTTAACTTATAACTAAATCGCGTATTGACAGCGAGGCAAAATTGTTTTCTTCTATGGGTGTTGGCAGTATACGCGAATCGCCAACGCAATGATGTAACTTTAATAGGATTCTTTCATGCAAACCGTTCAAATCACTCTGCACAAATGGTGGTGGCACATCCCTCAATAGCGGGCTGTGATGGTTTGTATTGTACGCAATACTTTAAGACAAAAAAGGCCCGTGTTAGCGGGCCTTTTTTGTTTCCGCGCACGGTTAAAACTGGTCAAACGGCCATAAAAAAGAGAAGGAATATCATGAGCCTAGCGCAACTCAGCGACACACCCGGCAAGGTTGAAACACTGATTCAGTCCGGCCCTTATGTTGCTGATCCTCTGAACGTCTATGCACACGTGTGTGCAGACAAACAACACGCATTGTTGCTGGAGTCAGCGGAAATCGACAGCAAGGACAACCTCAAGAGTCTGCTGCTGGTCGATGCTGCACTGAAACTGGTCTGTCGTGGGCAGCAGGTTACTTGCCAAGCCCTGACCGACAATGGCCGCAACGTGCTGACGCTGATCGCCGACAACGTTGATGACCGTGTGTTAACTGACAGCAGCGATCCAAATACGCTGGTAATGACCTTTCCCGGCCCGGTTGCCTATCAGTCCCTTGACGAAGATTCCCGCCTCAAAGCCCCGGCGGTGTTTGATGCGCTGCGTATGCTGGTAAAACACGTCAAGCCGTTGCGCGACCATCCTCAAGCGGTTTTCCTCGGCGGCGTTTTTGCCTACGACTTGCTGGCCAGTTTTGAAGTGTTACCCGCCGTTGAAGACGATGCCAATACCTGTCCGGACTACGTTTTCTATCTGGCAGAGACCTTATTATTGATCGATCATCAGGCCCAACAAACAGAATTGCTCGGCAGCGTTTTCAGCGGCCCGGGGGTCAGTCAAAGCTACTTTTCTGTCAGTCAGCGTCTGGAGCATCTGCGTAGCTGTCTTGCGGACTTGCCTGACAATTGCAATGGCATCTCAGCCACAACGGCGCAACCTGACAACAGTGCCCCAAAACCGAAAGTGAACAAATCTGATGCGGCCTACTGCAAGGATGTTACCTTCCTCAAGGAGCACATTCTGGCCGGCGACATTTTTCAGGTGGTACCGTCCCGACGTTTTTCACTGCCCTGTCCCAACCCGCTCAAAGCCTATGACAACCTGAAACGCAGTAACCCCAGCCCCTACATGTTCTACATGCAGGACAAGGACTTCAGTATCTTCGGCGCGTCGCCGGAGTCGGCTTTGAAATACACACGGGATACCAACCAGGTGGAAGTGTATCCGATTGCGGGTACCCGCCCCCGCGGTAAACATGCTGACGGACGCATTAACCTGGATTTGGACAGTCGGATTGAACTGGATTTGCGTGACGACAGCAAAGAAAAAGCCGAACACCTGATGTTGGTTGACCTGGCACGCAATGATGTTGCGCGCGTTTCCATCCCCGGTAGTCGTTACGTCAAGGACTTACTCAATGTGGATCGCTATTCCCATGTGATGCACCTGGTATCACGGGTAGTCGGTCAGTTACATCCACATTTCGATGCCCTGCATGCCTATCAGGCGTGCATGAACATGGGCACCCTGGTGGGCGCACCAAAGATCAGCGCCGCTTCACTTATCCGTCAGGTCGAAGGCTACCGTCGCGGCAGCTATGGTGGTGCGGTTGGCTATTTAAATGGTCATGGTGATATGGATACCTGTATCGTCATCCGCTCGGCCTTTGTCAAAGATCAGGAGGCTCACGTGCAAGCAGGTGCCGGGGTGGTGTATGACTCGGTACCCCAGTCAGAGGCTGACGAAACCCGCAGCAAGGCACAAGCGGTGATCCAGGCCATTCAAGGTGCACAGGAGGCCAGACCATGAGCAGCCCGGTGAGTATTTTTCTGCTGGATAACGTTGATTCATTTACCTACAACCTGGTCGACGAACTGCGCGGACTCGGACATGATTTGGTGGTGTACCGGAATCATGTTGCCCCATCGACCATCCTTGCGGCGATGGCCGAGAAAGCCAAGTCCCATCGCGTGATCCTGCTGTTGTCACCCGGGCCTGGCGCTCCACAACAGGCCGGCTGCATGCCAACATTACTCAAGCAGGTCGCGGGTGTGTACCCGGTGCTGGGGATTTGCCTGGGTCATCAGGCCATCGTGGAGCACTACGGTGGTCGCGTGGTTCGCGCAAACACGGTGATGCACGGTAAATCTTCACCATTAATCCATCAGGGTGAAGGTGTGTTTCACGGCTTACCGTCGCCGATGCCAATCGCCCGCTACCATTCCCTGATGGTGACCGATTTACCCGCCCAGATCACGGAGCTGGCCAGCAGCGATGGCGTGCCGATGGCGGTATTGCACCAACAACACCGTATGCTCGGCTTTCAGTTCCACCCTGAATCCATTCTGACACCGATGGGCAGCACGTTATTGCAAAACAGTATCGAGTTTCTGCTTGCCGCCCCTCAACAACCGCAACAGGAGAACGCCCATGTCTGACACGCACACTGGCGATATTAACAGCGCGTTGGAAACCCTGTTTTCAGGCCATGCCCTGAGTCAGTCCACCACACAGGCGCTGTTCGGCGATGTTGTGAAAGGTAACATGTCCGATATCCACCTCAGTGCATTGCTGACCGCATTGAAACTGCGTGGTGAGAGTGCCGATGATATCGCCGGCGCTGCGCAGGCGCTCATCGACGCGGCAACACCGTTTCCGACCCCGGACTACCCCTTTGCTGACATTGTCGGTACCGGTGGTGATGGCCACGACACCATCAACATCAGTTCGGCAGCGGCCATCGTTGCAGCGGCCTGCGGCATCAAGGTGGCAAAGCACGGCAATCGCAGTGTGTCCAGCCGCTCCGGTTCAGCAGACCTGTACGCCAGTTTCGGCATAAAACTCGACATGACACCGCAAACCGCTCGCCGCTGTCTGGATGAAAGCAACCTGTGCTTTCTGTTCGCACCGGTCTACCATGCGGGGATTAAGCATGCCATGAACGTCAGAACCACCCTGAAAACCCGCACACTGTTTAACTTGCTGGGCCCATTGGTCAATCCTGCCCACCCCAGTCACATGATGATTGGCGTTTACTCTCCTGATTTGCTGCAGCCCTTCGCCGACACCTTGCAACGTCTCGGCTATCAACGGGCGATGGTAGTGCATGGCGCAGGGCTGGACGAACTGGCCCTGCATGGCGACAGTGCCTGTATCGAAATTCGTGACGATCAACAATATCACTACACCCTCAGTGCCGCTGACTTCGGCGTCGATCCTGCACCATTAACGGCGATAAAAGGCGGTGATCCGGCGCACAATCAACAACTGATCAGTGCAGTGCTGTCGGGTAAAGGTGAAGCAGCGCACCGAGATGCGGTTGCCATCAACGCCGGCGCATTGTTGTATTTGTGCGGGGCAGCCCAAAACGTTGCCGACGGCACACGCAAAGCGCTCGACGTGATCAACAGCGGAGCAGCGCTGGCGACCATCCATCGCAGCGCGGCGCTGAGTCAGGAGGCATAACATGGCCAACGTTTTACAAACCATCGTTGCAGATAAGCGAAAAGAACTGGCCGCGCGTAAACAGGACATGCCGCTGGACAGTTTCATCGACGGCCTGACACCGTCACCGCGCAGCTTCTATGACGCCCTGGCAACCCCCGAGGCAGGCTATATTCTGGAATGCAAAAAAGCATCCCCTTCCAAAGGCCTGATACGCGAGCCTTTTGATCTGGATGAAATCATTGCCGCTTATCAGCCATATGCCGCGTGCATTTCAGTGCTGACCGATGAGAAGTACTTCCAGGGTCACTATGATTACCTGAACTATGTCAGCCAACGTGTGCAGCAACCGGTACTGAATAAAGATTTCTTTATTGATCCGTATCAGGTGCATTTGGCCCGTCACTACAATGCCGATGCGATTCTGTTGATGCTGTCGGTACTCAACGACGATGAATACCGGCAACTGGCGCAACTTGCCGACCAGTATCAACTCGATGTGCTTACCGAAGTCAGCAATGAGGCTGAAGCAGACCGGGCGGTGGCATTGGGCGCCCGGATCATCGGTATCAACAATCGCAACCTACGGGATCTGAGCACGGATTTATCGACCACCGAGCGATTGGCGCCCCGTCTTCGAAAAGCGGGCTTCGACGGCTTGATCATCTCTGAATCAGGCATCTACACCCAGGCAGATGTAAGGCGCCTGGGCCCCCTGTCTGACGGCTTTCTGGTCGGCAGCGCCCTGATGGCCCAACCTGACCTTGCCAGCACCGTGCGCCAGCTCGTGCAGGGCACGGTAAAAGTGTGTGGCCTGACCCGGGTTGAGGATGCTTTGCTGGCAGAACAACTGGGCGCCAGTTATGGCGGATTGATTTTTGTTGACGGTTCGCCGCGCTGCGTCACTGTTGAGCAAGCCCGGACCATCGCACAAGCGACGTCGATGCCGCTGGTCGGCGTGTTCAGAAACGCGCCGGTTGCCAATGTCATTGAACAGGTAAAACAAGCATCGCTGCGAGTCGTTCAATTGCACGGCGATGAAAATCAGCACTATGTGGACACCTTGCGCAAAGCCTTGCCAGCCAATTGCCAAATCTGGAAAGCCCAGGGTGTCGATGACACCTTAACCTTACCGAGTTTACACGGCATTGACCTGTGGCTGCTGGATACCCAGGTTGGGCAACACAGCGGTGGAACCGGCAAAACCTTTGACTGGACACTGCTCAACGGACTTAACAGCAAGGTACCTGTTGGCCTGGCCGGAGGCCTGTCTCCGGAGAATATCGAACAGGCTGCCAATACCGGCGTACACCTACTGGACGTCAATTCCGGTGTGGAATCCGCGCCGGGGATCAAATCTGCCGCTCGCCTGCGCGAGCTGTTTAGCGCACTGCGACACTACTGAGCGACACAAGGAAACCCATTATGACACAACACCTCGATAGCAAATTTGGCCCTTACGGCGGCACCTACGTCCCGGAATTGTTAATCCCGGCGCTGGATCAGCTGGAACAAGCCTTTATCGATGCACAGCAGGATCCTGTTTTTCAGCAAGAATTCATGGCGCTGCTAAAAGACTACGCCGGACGCCCTACGGCCATGACGCTGACCCGAAATCTGGTCAGCAATCCGTTGGTAAAGCTTTACCTCAAGCGAGAGGACTTGTTACACGGCGGCGCCCATAAAACCAACCAGGTACTGGGCCAGGCACTGTTGACCAAACGGATGGGCAAAACCGAAGTTATCGCCGAAACCGGCGCTGGCCAACACGGGGTGGCCACCGCATTGGCGTGCGCATTGCTGGGTCTCAAAGCGCGCATTTATATGGGCGCAAAAGACGTCGAACGTCAGGCGCCGAACGTGTTTCGCATGCGCCTGATGGGTGCCGAAGTGATCCCGGTTGATGCCGGTTCGGGTACCCTTAAGGACGCGGTGAATGAGGCGTTGCGCGATTGGTCAGCCAACTATGACAATGCCCACTATTTACTCGGCACTGCCGCGGGTCCACACCCCTTCCCGACCATCGTACGTGAATTCCACCGCATGATCGGTGAAGAAACCCGTCAGCAGATCATGGAAAAAGAAGGTCGCCTGCCAGATGCGGTGGTCGCCTGTGTCGGTGGAGGCTCCAATGCCATTGGTATGTTTGCTGATTTTATTGACAGCCCCGAGGTAAAACTGATCGGCGTTGAACCGGCCGGCAAAGGTCTGCATACCCACGAACATGGTGCGGCAATCAACTGCGGATCAACCGGCATTCTGCACGGCACTTACAGCTATATCATGCAGGACAGTAATGGTCAGATTGAGGAGTCCTACTCGGTGTCGGCCGGACTGGACTATCCGGCGGTCGGTCCGCAACATGCCTACTTGCATGACACTGGCCGCGCTCAATATGCCGCCGTCAGTGACCAGGAAGCGCTCAATGCGTTCCAGCTACTGGCTCGCAAAGAAGGTATCATTCCTGCGCTGGAGTCTGCCCATGCCCTTGCTCACGCCCTTAACATGGCTGATGAAGCCACCGAAGAGACCTTGATTGTGGTTAACCTATCCGGACGCGGCGACAAAGATCTCGCGCACGTGCACAGTATTTTGGGAGAACAGTAATGGACCGCTATGCTTCTTTATTCCGTCATCTGCAGGACAATCAACAAGGCGCTTTTGTGCCGTTTGTGATGCTGGGAGATCCGGACAAAGCCACCTGTATCAACATCATCGACACCCTGATCAGCAACGGTGCTGATGCGCTGGAGCTGGGGATCCCCTATTCTGACCCGGTTGCCGATGGCCCGACGATCCAAAAAGCCGGTATCCGTGCACTCAACCAGGGCATCACTCCCTCGGACTGCTTTGACATTATCGCCGAGGTTCGTGAGCGTCATCCGGACATTCCTATCGGTTTGTTGCTGTACAGCAACCTGGTGCTGGCTCGCGGTGTTGAGCGCTTTTACAAGGACGCCGCGGCCGCTGGCGTGGATTCGATCCTGATTGCAGATGTTCCACTGCGGGAAGCTGACTCCTTCCTGGCCGTGGCTGAAGAAACCGGCATCGCACAGATCCTGATCGCGCCCCCTAACGCGTCAGATGCGACATTGGCCGCCATTGGTCAAAAGTCCAGTGGCTACACCTATCTGCTCGGTCGTGCAGGTGTTACCGGCGCGGAAACGGCTGCGACCATCCCCACGGATGATTTGATCAAGCGGCTCAGCAGCCACAATGTTGCGCCACCGCTACTCGGTTTCGGGATAGCAAAACCCGAACAGGTTAAAGCCGCCATTGCGGCCGGTGCGGCCGGTGCAATTTCTGGTTCGGCAACCGTCAACCTGATCGAGCAACACCTTGACGATACGACTGCAATGCTGCAGGCTTTGGGCGATTTTGTCAGTGCGATGAAACACGCAACCTTGAAGGACTGATCCATGCTTTACGCCATTTACTGCCAGGATGTCAGCGATAGCCTGGCACTGCGCAAACAGACTCGCCCCGCACACCTGGCGCGCCTGGAAACCCTCAAACAGCAAGGCCGCCTGATATTGGCCGGCCCGTTCCCTGCCATTGACAGTGAAGACCCGGCAGATGCCGGGTTCTCCGGCTCTCTGATTGTGGCGGAGTTTGCTGATCTGGCGCAGGCCCAGGCCTGGGCTGATGCAGACCCCTACCTGGAAGCCGGTGTATATGCCAACGTCCGTGTTACGCCGTTCAAAAAGGTTTTGCCCTGATATGCCTGAACTTGTCCCCGGTTATACCCTGGAAGAACAAGAGATTAGCTGGCACGCCATCCGGGCCCAGGGCAGCGGCGGCCAGAACGTCAACAAGGTCTCCAGCGCGATTCATTTGCGCTTTGATATCAACCGTTCGTCATTGCCACAGGAACTCAAAGAGGCGCTGCTGGCAATGAATGATGCCCGGATCAACAAAGACGGCGTCATCATCATTAAAGCGCAACAGTTCCGCACCCAGGAACAAAATCGGGAAGATGCGCTGGTGCGCTTACGGGCGCTGATTGACCAGGCCAACCATCGCCCCAAAACCCGGCGTGCAACACGCCCCACCAAAGCCTCCCAGTTGCGCCGCGTGAACAGCAAGAAGAAACAGGGCGAGCGCAAAGCGTTACGCCGAAAAGTTGATCTGTAGCGGGTAAAAAACACGCCATATCAAGGCATTAGTATTATTGTCCGGTTTGTGACTGAAGAATGCTGCTCCATTGCCGATACCTAAATCAGGTAGCGATGAGGAAGGCGAGATGCGGGCACACACCCTGACAAGACTGATACTGTTTACAACCCTGGCAATGCTCAGTGGCTGTGTACAGGACCTGGGTGTGCACATTCCCCGCTTTGCGGACAAATCTGCCCTGACCGTGTCAGACAACACGCTGAAAAGCGTAAATCGTGTGTTCTACGCCAGCTTTATGGCCGGTAACTGGTATTACAAGGGCGCCCGGGTGCGCAACGGCATCGTCAGCGCGTATATCCAAATCCCGCAAAAGCTGGATATGCCTGAAGACGTTCAGCACCGCTATGTTAAGCAGGTTTTATGTCCAAAAGCAGACGCCATCGACATGTGGAATCAGCTTCGTCATGTCAACCTTGAGGTGCACCTGTACACCTATAGCCAACGACAAAGTGTGTCGGCGTCCTGCCCTAACCCACTGTTTGATCGTGCCTGATCCAGTTCAGCCACCATTCACTCTGCGACGTTTAGACTTTTACTATCCCGTGTGACAATCTGCAACATCATGGTAAAGTGTCAACTATCCTGATATGCACATTAACGGGCCACGTGAGAGGTAGCCTTTGAGACGTATGCGCACACTGATTTATCCCCTGATTGCCGCTTTCCTGTTAAGCAGCGCGATGGCCTTTGCCCAAAGCAAAGATGACAAGGATATTGATCGCGCCCAAGCGGCCAGAAAAGCCCAACAACAGCTCAATGGTCGAGTGCTGAAGGTCAATAATGACAAGCACAAATACCGCGTCAAAGTATTGCAAAAATCCGGGCGTGTTGTTTCCGTTGACGTCGACAAGCGCTCCGGAAAGGTCAGCCAACCGAAAAAAGACAAGGACAGATAATGCGGATATTGATCGTCGAGGATGACAGTCGCCTGCTGACTCAGCTTGATCAACTGATGCAACAGCAAGGATACAGTGTCGATTTAGCCGATGATGGTGGCAAGGCCGATTTTCTGCTCAACGAATACCCCTACGATTTGGCCATCATTGACATCGGACTGCCCGTCATGGACGGTTTTGAGGTGATTCTGCGGGCGCGCAAAAACGGCGTCAAATGCCCGATCCTGATCCTGACCGCCCGCGACCGTTGGCAGGAGAAAGTCGAAGGGCTTGATGCCGGTGCCGACGATTACCTGACCAAACCGTTCCACAATGAGGAATTGGTTGCCCGCGCTCGTGCACTGATCCGCCGTGGCGCTGGCCAGGCTAATCCCACCATCGAAAAAGGCCCTATCGTTCTCAACACCTTAAGTGAAACCGTCAGCGTCGATAACGCGGAATTGGAACTGACCGCTTACGAATACAAGGTACTTGAGTACTTGCTGATGAATCCCGATAAAATCATCTCCAAGACAGAACTGACTGAGCACATCTACGATCAGGATTTTGATCTGGACAGCAATGTCATCGAAGTTTTTGTTGGTCGCCTGCGCAAAAAACTGGACCCCACTGGCGAATTGAAACCCATCGAAACCCTGCGCGGAAGGGGTTATCGTATCAATCGGCAACTATGACCCGTTTATCGCTGCGTTTACGCAGCTTTCTGGCAGCGACCCTCGCACTGCTGCTGTTTATTCCGCTGACCGCCATCACTCTGCAACAGGGCTTCACCAATAGCCTGGTGCAGTCAATGCAGCAACAACTGCGGATCCAGAACCTCAACCTGATCGCCGAATTCGATATGCAGGAAGACCAGGGGCAGATGCCCGAGTTGTTGTTTGATGAACAGCTCAATATTCCAGGCTCAGGTGTCTACGGGTTTATCATGACCGCCGGCACACCAACCTGGCGGTCGCTGTCAGCACTAAACATCACCACCCAGGCACTGACTGGATTACCCCAGCCAACGGTTGGTGAAGAGCTGTTTGTTGAGGATTTTGACCTTGGCTCGCCACACTTTCTGTATGCCTATACCGCCGAATTCCCCACCGAAGACGGTTATCAGCCGGTGTATTTCTATGTCATCCACGGCAAACAAACCTTTGAGGCTGAAGTGGACGCCTTTTCTAACACCTTGCGCAACTGGCTGGGATTGATCGCCGTGTTGCTGCTCGGTGTTCTGCTGTTGTCGCTGAACACGGCCATGCGTCCGATACGTGACCTGATCGAACAAATCAACCATGCTGAACGGGGTGAAAAACAGCACATCGACGCCGATTATCCACCGGAGCTGGAACGGCTCAAAAACAGCATCAACCACCTGCTACAAACGGAGAGGGAACAACGTAGCCGCTATAAGAACAGCCTCAGTGATCTCGCCCACAGCCTGAAAACGCCGTTGGCCGTGTTGCACGGCCAGCAGGACCTGCCTGACAGCGCCAGCGAGCCCCTGCGTCAAATTGATCGTATTATCCAGCGCCAGCTAAAGCGCGCAGCCAGCAGTGGCAGTGGCCGCTGGGACACGGCGGTGGCGGTTAAACCCATTGTAGAGAAGCTCAAGCGTGCGATGCTCAAGGTGTACGCAGAAAAATCCCTCACCATCGAAACAACGGTAGATGACGACGCCCGCTTCGTGGGTGATGAGACCGACTTACTGGAACTGCTCGGCAACCTGCTCGACAACGCCTGTAAAGCGGCACGGCAGCGCATTATCGTGCGCGCCATTGCCAAGCCGGATGGATTGCATATCTGGGTTGAGGATGACGGCCCGGGGATCCCCAAGCAACACCGTGATGCCATGCTGACCCGCGGCCAACGGCTGGACAGCTATCAGGACGGTCAGGGGATCGGCATGGCAGTGGTCAGTGATTTACTCACGGCTTATCAGGCACAGATGTCAATCAGCGATGCGTCACTGGGCGGTGCCCAGTTCCACTTGCTGTTTCCCAGTAACTAACTGACGTTATTGATCGGCGCTTTTCGCGACCGGCGCATCACTGTCGAGCAAGCGGGCTATCCACTGCGCATCGGCATTGGATTCCAGTGCAATTTTAACGATCATGGTCAGCGGCACCGACAATAACATGCCGATACTGCCCAGCAACCAGCCCCAGAAAATCAGTGACAGGAACACCACTAACGTGGACAGGCCCAATCCGCGTCCCATGTACCTTGGCTCAATCACATTGCCCATTACCGTGTTACTGACCACGTAACCCAGCGCCGCGAGACCCGCAATACCAGGCCCCAACTGGACCAATGCCAGCAGCACGGCCGGAATGGCAGCGATTATGGAGCCGATATTGGGAATATAGTTGAGCAAAAAGGCCAATACACCCCACAACAGAAAATGATCGACGCCGAGCACATACAACCACAAACCAATCACCAGACCGGTAGCGAGACTGACCACGGTCTTTATCACCAGGTATTGTTTCACCGAACCGAGAAATTTATCGATCTGCTTAATTTTCATGTTCGGATCGTCGAGCGCAATGTGGACCTTCGCGGGTACACTGTCAGCCTCAAATAACATGAACACAACGGTCAGCAGGATCAACAGGAAGTTGGTCAGCACCCCACCCAGACTGGACAATATGTTAGTGACCATCCCCATCGCCACGCCGGGGTCAAGATAAGACAACAACTGCTGACGGTCGAGGTGAATATTGAGGGCCTCCAGTTGCCCCAGCACCCAGGCAAAGTCGTCGGTGAGTTGGGCACGGTAGGTCGGCATATTCTGGCTGAAATCGTTCATCGATTTTCCGACCAAACCGGCCAACATGGATCCAAACACCACGATCAGGAGTATCACAATCAGAATGGATAACCATTTCGGGATCCGGTAACGACTGCACCAATGGATCACCGGGTGACACGCCATGGCGATGAACACCGATAACAAAAACGGCACCACAATGGCACTGGCCGCCTTGATCCCGGCCAATACAATCACAAGGCACGCCATAATGACCAGTGCTTTAATCGAGGTGTTTGATTTTATTTCCATTTTTTCTGTCACAAGAGGGGGGTAGAATGGCAGTATTGCGTTACGGTAGCAGATCTGTCGTCATTGACGCAAAGCAAAACACCCCAGTCTGGCGACAGACCATTAACCATCATTGAAGGACTCTCAACCCATGCAGCTAAATCCAGCCGTCATTCGCATTAAAAACCTCCGCTTGCGCACGTTTATCGGCATCAACGATGAT
Organism: Fluctibacter halophilus; assembly: GCF_020687825.1. Lineage (GTDB taxonomy): Bacteria > Pseudomonadota > Gammaproteobacteria > Enterobacterales > Alteromonadaceae > Fluctibacter > Fluctibacter halophilus. The sequence continues at coordinate 694,847 of NZ_JAJEWP010000001.1, read as the reverse complement.
GAAGTACAGAACAAGCAGGACGTTGTCATCAATGTGAAAATTGAATACGACGCCGCCAAAGCGACCAACAGCGACGCCATGGATGATGCGCTCAATTACCGCACCATCACAAAACGTATCATTGCGTTGGTGGAGATGAACCGCTTTTCACTGCTGGAGAAACTCACCTCGGATGTTTTGGCCATCGCAGCAGAACACCCGTGGGTCAGCTATGCGGAAGCAGAAGTCGACAAACCCCACGCTCTGCGGTTTGCTGATTCGGTTTCACTGTGCTTATCTTGTAACAAACCCCAGTAAGGACGTGGCATGCACATTCTGATCACCGGCGGTACGGGACTCATTGGTTCCCGCCTCATTCCACAGCTGTTTTCCGACCACAAACTCAGTGTGATCACACGGAATGTTGCGATGGCAGAGAATGTGCTCAGTCATAAGGTCGCATTGCACTCCAGTCTGGATAAGTTTAGCAATCTGGATGAGTTTGATGCGGTCATCAACCTGGCAGGCGAACCAATTGTCGATCGCCGCTGGAGCGAGGAGCAAAAACAACGCATCTGCGACAGCCGATGGAACATTACCGAGCGACTCGTACAACTGTGTAACGCTGGCAGCAACCCCCCCGCCGTTTTCATCAGCGGTTCGGCCATCGGTATTTATGGCCGCCAGGACGACCGTGTCATCGACGAAGACTTCAGCGATTATCACGACGAATTCAGTCATACGGTATGCCAACGCTGGGAGGACATTGCCCTGCAGGCAAAATCACCGCAAACACGCGTGTGTATTCTGCGTACCGGGATTGTACTGAGTGCCCAGGGTGGCGCCCTGGCCAAAATGCTCACCCCCTTCAAACTGGGATTGGGCGGTCCTATCGGTGATGGGCAACAATTCATGTCCTGGATCCACATCCGCGACATGATAGACGGCATTGTTTTTCTGCTGAACGAGCAGAAATGTGAGGGCGTCTACAACCTGACCGCACCCGAGCCGGTGACCAATGAGGCTTTTGTTCGCTCACTGGCGGCACATTTGCATCGTCCGTGCGTAATGAGGGCCCCTGCGTTTGCACTCAAAGCGATGCTCGGCGAACGGGCGGACCTGGTGTTGTACGGACAGCGGGTAATACCGAAGCGTCTGCAGGACGCTGGTTTTACTTTTAGCTTCCCAACCCTCGCCGAGGCTATGGATAACCTCAGCGAGCGTTTCTAGCCGAGCCTTAGACCATTTTACGCAACAGCGTGCTGGTGTTTAGCGTCAGCAACCGCCAGCAGCCTGCTGCGCCCAATAGTCCGACCACACCGGCCCCCACCAGCGGCGCAACAAGCCAGTACTGCCAATGGACGCTACCGGCCATCTGGAAGATCTGCGTTTGCAGCAGATACAGGGTCAATTCGTTGGCCAGCGCCGCCATCAGTCCGGCGACGGCTCCGATGATCAAAAATTCCACCAGTACAGAGCCGCGGATCAAGCCGCCTTTGGCCCCCAGCGTACGCAGGATCGCCAATTCCTGCTGACGCTCGTCCATGCTGGCCTGAACCTGCGCAATCAACACCAGCGATCCGGCGGCCAATACCAGCACAAGAATAAACTCTACCGCCATTGAGACCTGATCCACGATGTTGCGCAGCTGATTGATGCGGGCATCCACGTCAAACAGCGTGACATTGCCAAACGGGCGCATCAACTCCGTAATCTGTGGTTTTCTGTCACTCGGCAAATGGAAACTGGTCATGTAGGTAGGCAAGAAATCGGCCATCGCCTGCGGTTCCAGCACGAAGAAAAAGTTCGGCTGCATGGTCTGCCAGTTCACTTCCCGAATACTGCTGACCGTGACATCAACCACTTCACTGCCCACATTAAAGGTCAGTACATCGCCCAGTTTGATGTCCATGCGCTCGGCAGCGCGGGCTTCTACCGATACACCCGATGGGGCATCATCCGGCCGCTCTGACCACCATACCCCTTGGGTGATACGGTTTTCGTACTGCAGGGTATCGCTCCAGGTCAGATTAGCTTCCCGTCCGAGACCGTCCCGGCCGCGCTGATTTTCTTCCTCACCTTCTTTGCGCACATCGGTTCGAACCTGCTCACCATTGATGGCCACAAACCGGGCGCGAACCACCGGATAAAAGGTATCCAAGCTGACATTCTGCGCGGCAAAATGCTGCTCCAGGGTCGGCAACTGCGCATCGGTAATGTTGATCATAAAGTAGTTAGGTGTGCCCTGTGGCAACTGATCCCGCCACTGCTGGATCATGTCATTGCGCATCACCAGCACCACCAGCAACAGCATGATGGTCACCGAAAAGCTGATCAATTGCACCGAATTGTCCATCGCCCGGCGCTTAATACGCGCCCAGGCCAATTGCCAGGCACCGATTTTACCCTGCCCCAGCCTGCGGCCCACGGCAATCAGACCAAAGGTCACCAGCAACAGTAACGCCACCAACACAATGCCGGATAGAAACAGGATAAGGCTGAGGCGCAGGTTCTGGCTGTAGGCCCACATCAGGATTAAAATTGCGCTGCCGGCGGCCAGAAACTGAATGAAACGGGCACTGACTGTGGCCCCCATGTCACGTCGCAGTACCCGTAGGGGCGAAATGGAAAACAGTTTAAGCAGAGGATACAGCGAAAACAGTACCGCACAGATAACCCCGGTAAACAGCGCTATCCACAACGGTCGCCAATGCCATGCCGACAGGTCTACCGGCACACTGTCTGCAATGGCCCAGATCACACCTTGCTGGATCAGGTACCCGGCCAACCCGCCCAATAGCAGCCCCAGCGCCGTTATCAGGGTAATTTGCAATAAATACACCCGCTGCACCATCCCACGGCTGGCGCCCAGGGTTTTCATGATCGCCACCGGGTCATAATGGCGCTGACTGTATCGCTGTGCCGCCACCGCAATCGAAACCGCCGCCAGCACAATGGCCAACAAACTGGCAAGCAGAAAATACTGCTCCGCGCGGCCAACAGAACGCCCTAACGGGGAGTCGTCGTCTTCAACACTCATCCAGCGATGGATTTCACGATCTAGCTTTGGACGTAACCACTCATAGTACGCATCCAGATCATCGGAATCGCCGGTGAAATAATAACTGTAGGTAACGCGCGCCCCCGGACCTATAACCCCCGTCGCTTCCAGATCGGCGCGAGGGATCATCACTTTGGGGTCACCACCAAACAAACTGAAACCGGCATCAGGCACTTCAGACAACACTTTGGTCACCTGAAAAGACTGGGTACCCACTTCCAGCACATCGCCGATTGATAATCCCATCAGTTGGAACAGACGGGATTCAATCCAAGCCTCTTTAGGGCCAGGCAGCGCCTCAGTGGTCACTCCTGGTTCAAACGGCTGCGCTGCAACCTTTACCTGCCCCTTCAACGGGTAGGCATTATCCGGTGCGCGAAGGCTGACCAATTGCATGTTGTCACCGGCAAACACCATGGAGCGGGTGTAAACCTGGTGCGCGGTATTGATGCCCCGTTGACGGGCTTCACGCAGCCACGCGTCATCCACCGGATGGCGAGCGTCCAATACACGATCAGCGGCTATGAAAGCGGCAGTTTGCGCAGTCAGTGCACTTTGCAGTCGTTCGCTGAACATCGACAACGAAAATACCGCCGCAACCGACAACATGATGGCAAACAAAATGATGGTCAATTCACCCCGTTTCGCCTCATGGCGAAACAAGCGCCAGGCCAGATTTGCACTCATTCGATTCACGTTAACTGGCCTCCCGCTGAGGCGCTTTTTGGCCATTGATTTCGGTCAGTACACCGGCCTGCATCTGCAACTGACGATCGCATTTTTGTGCCAGACTCGGGTCATGGGTGACCAGGATCAGGGTTGTGTCAGATTCACGGTTCAGATCAAACAACAGCTTTTCAACCTTGTCGCTGTTGCTGGCATCCAGGTTACCGGTTGGTTCATCGGCAAATAAGATCCGCGGTTGGGTGATAAATGCCCGAGCGATGGCAACCCGCTGTTGCTCGCCACCTGATAATTGGTTGGGGTAATGCCCACCTCGATGCTCCAGACCGACCTGCTGAAGGGCTTCTAAAGCACGCTCCCGGGGGGCTTCCAGTCCGGCTATCTCCGCCGGTAACATAATATTTTCCAATGCCGTCAGGCTCTGAACCAACATAAAACTCTGGAAAATGAACCCCACTTTCTCGCCACGCACCTGGGCACGGCCCTCTTCATCCAAACTGTGCAGCGGCGCGCCATCCAGAAAGATTTCACCGCTGCTGACTTCATCCAGCCCTGCCAACAAGGACAACAAGGTAGACTTACCACTGCCCGACGCGCCGACAATTGCAACGGTCTCACCGGGGTTGACATCAATACTGATTGGCTGAAGGATCTGTAATTCACCCTCTGTGGTATCGACCACTTTGGTCACATCACGGGTTTTAATCACGTATTCTGGAGATTGGCTCATAGTGTCTCGATTATCCTTGTGTTTCATGCGTCGCAGTATTGTTTGGCTGTGGTTGTTTATACCCTGTTTGCTGGTTTCAGATCAGCTTTATGCACAACAAACTGACAACCCCACAACATTGATGGTGTTAGGTGACAGCCTAAGCGCTGGCTATGGCCTGAGGCAAGAGCAAGGTTGGGTCAGTTTGTTACAGAATGCGTTCAAGCCTCAAGGCATTCGCGTTGTAAATGCTGCAATCAGCGGTGAAACCACTGACGGTGGCCTGGCCAGATTACCTCGCTTGTTAGAACAACACCAACCCACCCACTTGTTGATAGAGTTAGGCGGAAACGACGGACTGCAGGGCCACAACGTCAAAAAAATCCGCACCAACCTGGACAGCATGATCGAAATAGCCAAGCAACAAGGTGTTGAGGTTTTCCTGCAGGCCATGCAAATCCCGACCAATTACGGCCCGCGCTATAACCAGCTGTTTCAGGACGTTTTTTATCAGGCAGGTGATGCACATAGCATCCCGGTGATCCCGTTTTTCCTGACCGAGATTGCCTTGCAACCCGAATTGATGCAGCGCGATGGTATACACCCCAAAGCTGAAGCACAGCCCCAGATTGCTGCGTTCATGCAGCAGCAATTACAGCCCTTGTTACAAGCGCCGGTTTCGCACTCGGGTACACAATGAGCTACACTTAGACGACGTTAACCGTTGGAGCAAATCATATGAGTGTTGGCCCTCTGAACACAGACAGTCCGCAAGTGCCCTCTGTGGCACAAAGCACCGATCAACAAACCCAGGTGCGTCAGCAGGACGTTGAGCAGCGTCAGGCTGAACAGCAAGTCACACGGTTACAAGAAACACCACAAAACCAACCCAACGCCAGCGGCAGGGTTGGTACCATCATAAACACGCAAGCGTAATAACCACGCAAAAAAAAAACCGAGCCAAAGGCTCGGTTTTTTTATTTCTTGATAGATTCAGGGTCGCACGTAATGGGATGTTGCGGCGCCCGCGCCGTTAGCCAGTTTCAGGTAACGGTCACGCAGACGGGTCTGACGCGACTCCATCGACATGGCCTGCCCGTTAATGAATACCTGCTCGGCATTGTGCGTCACTTCCAGCGGGTCGCCGGACCAGATAACCACATCTGCCCGCTTGCCGGCTTCCAGTGTACCCAATTGGTCATCGACGCCGTAGATGCGCGCAGGCACCCGTGTCAACGCAGCCAGACCAGCCTCCCAGGGCAAGCCGTTGGCAACCGCATTACCGGCATGTTGCTTAGCCAGGCGAATATTGTGAGTATTCATACCGATAGCAACGTCGACACCCGCCGCATGCAGACGTGCGGCGTTATGCAGCGTCGCCCCCAACTGGTCAAAGGCATACGGCAGATTGCGCTCCGGATCCAGGATCACAGCGATGTCAGCCGCAGCCAACGCTTGCGCAACACGCCAGCCTTCGGTGGCTTCCAGCAACGTGATATCCAGCCCCGGATGACGGGCTTTTAGCGCCAATACCTGACGAATGTCAGCAGCACGTTTGGCCTCTATCAGCAACGGGATGTCGCCATTGAGTAATTGCTTAATCACTTTGACATCCGCTTTGGTGGTCCAACCATGCCACTCACTGGTCGCCGTTAAACGTCCAACCGCAGGATCTGAGGCTTCAGCAAACGCTTGCTCAAGCAATCCCCACAGTGCAACACGACTGCCACCATTGCTGTCCGCGCCATCATTGTCCACCGCCAAACGCACAAATGCGCGGGGCTTAAGCACCGGCGATGCATCGTCACCCAGGCTGATTAACGCCCCTTGTCCATTAAACAGTTGTTGGGTGCGCGATAGGCCTGTTGCGGCACTGGTCACGCCTTCAATGCGCGACACCGCAATCAGACTGGAGTCAGGATTGATGGCATACTGCACATCCAGGGCAGCACCCGCGGTTGTCAGCGGCGTCGCATCCACGGTCGCGTCCACGGTACCTGCAGACAAGCCAACTTCGACCAGCCCCAATGATGTATAGGCGCCCATCAGGCCCGGGGTCACGACTTTGCCGCTTGCATCGATGATCTCGGCACCGGCCGGCGCCGCTTGTTGCCCGACCGACAGGATTTTGCCATCACGCATGACCACGGTGGCATTTTCAAGGCTGCCTTGCGGCCCCATGGTGTGAACGGTCGCACCGACAATCGCTACGTCTTTTGCATGGACAGCAAGGCTCAGGGCGCTGGCTGTCATGATGGTTAACCAGTTTTTCATTTGCTATCTCCTTCACCCACTTGACCCACTTCAAAATCCGCTACCGGCCAGCTGTCAGGATCGTTGCGATCATAAACATTGGCACCGTCGATGTAGACCAATTCTGCTTGTGCGTATGTAGAGAAGGGATCCTGACTCCATAACACCAGGTCAGCTTGCTTGCCCACTTCCAACGAGCCAGTCTTATCAAAAATGCCCAGTGCTTTGGCGGGGTTTGCAGACAGCCATTGCCAGGCATCGGCCTGACTGATATCAAGGCCGACCCGACGGCCATCCGCCCAGGCTTTAGCCGCTTCCTGATTCAGACGCTGGATACCCAGATCGCTGTCGGAGTGAACGATGGCACAAGCACCGGCGGCATGAACCATCGGAATGTTCTCCTTGATGCCATCATAGGCCTCCATTTTGAAGCCCCACCAATCAGCCCACATGGACGAGCAGATGTTTTTTTCCGCCAGCAGATCAGCAATTTTGTAGGACTCCACAGCGTGATGGAAAGAGGTGATCTGGTAATCAAACTCATCCATCACATCCAGCATCGTGCCCATGTCATCGGCGCGGTAACAGTGCATATGTACCAGGATCTCGCCTTTCAGCACGCCTGCCAGGGTGTCCAGTTTGAGATCGCGCTTAGGTGGCTTGGGATTCTTGCCGGCCTTGTGCTCAGCCTCATAGCGCTCCCATTTACGCAGGTAATCCTGCGCATCCGCCCACGACTGACGATAACCCGCCACGTTACCCATACGCGTACCAGGACCCCCTTTAGCGCCGTAAACCCGTTTGGGGTTCTCGCCACAGGCCATTTTCATACCGTAGGGGGCACCGGGATATTTCATTTCCTGAACGGTGCGATGGGGCATGTTTTTAACCGTTACTGCGCGGCCACCGACCAGGTTGGCGGACCCGGGCAGGATTTGCAATGTGGTAACGCCGCCGGCCAATGCCCGGCTGAACCCCGGGTCTTGCGGCCAGATAGAATGTTCCGCCCAGACTTGTGCCGTGACCGGATTGGTCATTTCATTGCCATCTGAATGAGAATTCGTTTCAGGGGTTGGGTAAACACCAAGATGGCTGTGCACATCGATAATACCGGGTGTAACCCATTTCCCCTGCCCGTCAATGACGGTTGCCCCTTCGGGGGCTTGAAGGTCACTGCCGATGGCAGTGATCTTGCCATCCTGCATCAGTACCATGCCGCTTTCGATCTTGCCACCGACACCATCCAGTACCGTGACATTTTGGATCAACGTCGGCACCGTCTCAGGTGCAGTGTATGCGCTGGGGAATGGATTAGGATCGATAGTGACCAACGGATCGCTCTCTGTGGCGGCCTTCTGTTCACCGCAGGCACTGAGCAGTGCGCAGCAAACCAGGCTTGCCGCCAGGCGTGTGGTTGAGTGTTGTAATATCATAGGTTCCCTGATTCAGTTGTTGTTTTTTGCATCGTAGCAGAGTCAGTGGCCACCCTTAAATCCGTTGCTTGGCACACAGATTTACGCGGAATGTGATCACAAGACCCCAAACCTAGGTTAACAGCAAACCCATGGAGTGCAATTTTGTTAAACGCAGGAAATGGATTATTGGTCGGAGGTTAACGGGGGTTTGGGTTTCAATCGGGCCACCACCACTTGCGGCTCATCCAGCACATAGGGCACATCAAACTGCACAAACAACGCATGCACAGAACCTTGCTCTTTCAATGCCACCAACCGGGTATCCCACTCACTGGCCAGCTTTTTCCCCTTAGTGGTATCGGCAAAGCCGGGGAACAACGGAAGGTGGGCAAAAATCCGTGTTCTTAGCTGACTGTATTGATCGGGAAATTTATCAATCATCTCCTGCACATCGGTGGAGTCATCGATCATAAAATCAATCCGACCGTTGAGTACCATTTTAAGGCCGGTTTCATTGTCGAGTAGCAGATACGGCTGTTTGAGAATATCGCCAAAATATTTATCAAAGTCATAGCCTTTGATCCAGGCCACTGAACCTTCACTCAGCGCCTGGGCAAAATTGTCATCAATTTCCCTGTCTGCCCGGTAGATGGCGGTCACTTCATCAGCGTCAAACGGTAACTGTGGATAAATGGCAAAAGCCTCTTCCTGCTCATAGGAGCCTAACCACGCATCAACCTTGCCCTCTTTTACCAGGGTTTTAGAGCGTTCATAACTGGTGTAGAAAAACTTGATGTTGTAGTCGGCGTAGACTTGCTTAAATAACGTTTCATACAATCCGGTGCCTTGGCCATTGGTGAAATTAGGTTCCCAAATCGCCGTCGCCACCAGTATCGTGTCGGACTTTTTGGCCAACAACGGAAAAGACAGCACAGTGAGGATCAAAAACAGGTAACAACGCATTGAACTGTGATTTCAAACCGACAATAGGTTAAGTGTAGATGGTTATTCCGCAGCCGTGGGATTGAGTGCGTGATTCGATGGTCCAACCTCGCTAAGGGCCGCCACAATCTCATCGGCATGCTGCAAACGACGGATATGCATAAACAAGGTTTCGGCCTGCGGATACTGCAAACGTAGGTAGCCAAACCACTGCTTTATACGATTGGGGTAATAGCGACCTTTGTCGCCGTAGATTTCGTACCCTGAATAGTCTACCAACAGGGCCTTTACCGCATCCCATGGCATGGGTTGCTGATGGCCTCGTATCACCTGCGCCAGGTTAGGCATCGCCAACGCGCCCCTGCCCAACATAATGTCTTCGCAGTCAGACTGTTGCTGGCAACGCCGGGCATCTTCGGCACGCCAGATTTCGCCATTCGCAACCAGCGGCACATCGACATGCTGTTTAATTTTGGCAATCCAATCCCAGTATGCCGGCGGACGATAACCTTCCGTCTTGGTGCGGGCATGAATGGCAATACTGGATACCCCTGCCGAAGCCAGTGCATGGGCGTTTTCCAATGCCAGTGACTTGTCCTCAAATCCCAGCCTCATCTTGGCCGTCACCGGTTGCTCGGCAGGTACAGCCTCCCGCACGGCTTTAGCGATGCGATACAGTACCTCCGGCTCTTTGAGCAGGACGGCACCGCCTTTGCTCTTGTTGACCGTTTTAGCCGGACAGCCAAAGTTCAAATCGACACCGTGAGATCCCAGTGATACAGCCCGCTCAGCGTTTTCCGCCAGCCATTGTGGATGTTGCCCCAACAGTTGCACACGCACAGGGGTGCCAGACGGCGTATAACCGTTTTCATGCAGCTCAGGACACAACCGATAAAACACTTTGCTCGGAAGACGCTGATCGACAACCCTGACAAACTCTGTGACGCATAAATCAAAGCCCCCAACACGGGTCAGCATGTCGCGCATCAGATGATCAACAACACCTTCCATGGGCGCAAGGACGATCTGCATATTTGAGGCTCTACTGTATTGAAGAGTTTAAAGGGCGGCGGATTTTACCAGAATCGCCCCTTAAGGAACAATGTTAAAGGGGTTTGCAGGACGTTGCTTAAGACGCACTTCACACTGACGTTTCACCGCTTTACGTTGCTCATCACTCATCGAAGTCCAGCCGGTAATTTCATCCAGGTGTCGGCAGCACCCCACACAAATATCGTTGTCATCCAAACAGCATTGTCCAATACAAGGAGAGGTTTCGGTTGCAGTGTTCGTCATAGTGTCATTCGAGTGGCCAGATGGGCTGATTATACCCCACCCAGCGTTTTATTCACCTGTACACTCGCGCTTATCTGCGGGCTGCCAGTTGCAGCAACGATGTTACAACACGTCCCTGTGACCGGGTTCCAGCCATTTACAGGACAAAAGTGGCATTTCTTCTATGTATCAGCAGAAACACAAACTGAACCCATCCCTGGTAACGCACCCAGCCCGACCGTCCGTTGGTCGGGCGTGCGAGACTGAAATGGCTGCGCGCCCTCGCCATTTCGGGACGTCTCTTACCCACGATGTGTCGTGCAGCACTTTCGCCGTAATTACCGATTACGGCTCATTCGCTTCGCTCACCGTGACAATATACTCAGGGTTAATAAACCCTTTCGTTGCGGACAAATCAGCGGGACAACACGTCCCTGTGGCCGGGTTCCAGCCACATCCTCCACGATGTGTCGTGCAGCACTTTCGCCGTAATTACCGATTACGGCTCATTCGCTTCGCTCACCGTGCTTTACCCACAAATAAAAAAGCCCCGCTCTTGCGAGCAGGGCTAACTGAATAGACTTTGCGATGACATCCCAACAGGGATTGCAAAGTACTTCCTGTACTTTGCCGCTACGCGGC
>NZ_JAJEWP010000001.1:172077-683788 GCF_020687825.1 Fluctibacter halophilus | reverse complement strand
CCGCACTGAAGTGCGTCCAAAAATGCTCCCGGCATTTTTGTCGAACCGAGGGGTTCTCATTTCGCAGGGAAGACCACAAATAAAAAAGCCCCGCTCTTGCGAGCAGGGCTAACTGAATAGACCTTGCGATGACATCCCAACAGGGATTGCAAAGTACTTCCTGTACTTTGCCGCTACGCGGCCGCACTGAAGTGCGTCCAAAAATGCTCCCGGCATTTTTGTCGAACCGAGGGGTTCTCATTTCGCAGGGAAGACCACAAATAAAAAAGCCCCGCTCTTGCGAGCAGGGCTAACTGAATAGACTTTGCGATGACATCCCAACAGGGATTGCAAAGTACTTCCTGTACTTTGCCGCTGCGCGGCCGCACTGAAGTGCGTCCAAAAATGCTCCTGGCATTTTTGTCGAACCGAGGGGTTCTCATTTCGCAGGGAAGACCACAAATAAAAAAGCCCCGCTCTTGCGAGCAGGGCTTTTTTATTTGGCGTCCCCTAGGGGATTCGAACCCCTGTTACCGCCGTGAAAGGGCGGTGTCCTAGGCCTCTAGACGAAGGGGACTGAAAATCTTCCTTGCGAAGCACTGCTTCGCAGATTTTCAGTAAGGCGAGATGAGCCAGCGAATCGAGCGACCTTATTCTTACCCAATGGTGAGAACGGCGTCGAATCGAGCGACCTTATTCTTACCTTATGGTGAGAACGGCGTCGAATCGAGCGACTTTATTCTTACCTAATGGTGAGAATGGCGCTTGCTGAGCAACCTCTTCCTTCTGATGAGACAAAGATTGTCTCGACTGCAATGCACTATCTAGGCATAGTGTATTGCGTTCCTTGTAAGCACTGCCGGGTTAGCGGCGTTTAAACATCCTGTCTAAACTTGTGCAAAAATGGCGTCCCCTAGGGGATTCGAACCCCTGTTACCGCCGTGAAAGGGCGGTGTCCTAGGCCTCTAGACGAAGGGGACAAAACCTTCTTCTGTCCGACCCACGATGACTTCGTTGTGTACCGGTTAACTAGGCTTAACCGAACAAAGTAAAACGTGGTGGAGCTAGGCGGGATCGAACCGCCGACCTCTTGCATGCCATGCAAGCGCTCTCCCAGCTGAGCTATAGCCCCGTGTCAAAACTATCGCGGCGTTTCCGTCGCGCTGTTCCCTGACAGCGGGGCGCATTCTAGGCACGTGACTTTTTTATGTCAACGCTTTTTTTTAAGATTTTTCTCTGTCTGCTATATATTTGAGCGCTTTGTCGATTCGTTGTGCAACTTGCTCAGAATTTAGCAAATTCAGGGTCACATCAAGGGACGGTGAGTTACCAGCGCCTGTCACAGCGACACGCAATGGCATACCCACTTTACCCATACCGACGTCAAGTTCTTCAGCCGTGGCGTTGATGGCGGCCTGAATGTTGGCCGGCGTCCAATCAGACAGTGCTGCCAGCTTTTGCTGAACCAGTTGCAGAGGCTCTTTGGCTACCGGACGCAAGTGTTTTTTCGCCGCATTGGCATCAAACTCGTCGTACTCCTGATAGAAATAGCGACTGATTTGCGCCATTTCTTTGAGGGTTTTAACCCGATCAGCCTGGATCGCAATCACCGATTCCAATGCCGGTCCACCGCTGGTATCGATTCCCTGTTGGTCGAAATGCCATTTGGCATGCTGAGCGACCTCTTCGGCGGGCAACGACTTCATATAGTGTTGGTTTAGCCACACCAGTTTATCGGTATTAAATGCCGATGCCGACGAACTGATGTGATCCAGATCGAAGTGCTCAATCATCTCATCGAGGGAAAAGATTTCCTGATCGCCATGGCTCCAGCCTAGACGCACCAGATAGTTCAGCAACGCTTGTGGCAGGTAACCATCATCACGGTACTGCATCACACTGACCGCTCCATGGCGCTTAGACAACTTCTTACCGTCATCACCCAGGATCATGGAAACGTGAGCATACTCAGGGATAGGAGCACCCAGCGCCTCAAGGATGTTGATCTGGCGCGGCGTATTATTGATATGGTCTTCACCACGCACCACGTGCGTGACACCCATATCCCAATCATCCACGACCACACAGAAGTTGTACGTCGGGGTACCGTCACTGCGTTGTATGATCAGGTCGTCCAGCTCAGTATTGGCGATTTCAATCTTGCCACGAATGTGGTCATTGATAACCACCGTACCGTCGAGAGGATTCTTAAACCGGATCACATAGGGTTGGTCATCAGGGTGATCGGTGCGATCACGCCAGGTACCCGGATAACGGGGCTTTTCACCTTTTGCCATCTGCGCTTCGCGAATGGCATCCAACTCGCTCATCGGCATAAAACATTTGTACGCTTTACCCTGTTCCAGCAACTGTTGGATCAATTGCTTGTAACGATCAAACCGTTGGGTCTGGTAGTACGGACCATCATCCCAGGTCAGTCCCAACCATTCCATGCCCTCCAGAATCGCATCAATGGCTTCCTGGGTTGAACGTTCAATATCGGTGTCTTCGATACGCAGGACAAATTTGCCGCCCTGGCTCTTGGCATACAGCCAGGAGTAAAGTGCAGTTCGCGCACCGCCCACATGCAGATACCCGGTTGGACTTGGCGCAAAACGCGTCACTGTTGTCATGTTTTATCAATCCTTGTGGAAAAAAGTGGCTGCATTTTACCAGTCCCATCGACCAAAGAAAAAGTGTTGCTTCACTCACCGTGAAATTTGTGCGAATCTGGCCCCCTGTCAGCACCCTACACTCGCCCCGATAACGGAATCCGCATGCCGTACACCTCTGTGCACTCATCAGAACAACTGGCCGGTGTCTCTGCCATTATGCCCCTGGTCATCGCCGCGATTCCGTTTGGTGTCGTATTTGGCGCATTGGCCAGCGCCCAGGGGATGCCTGAGTGGGTAGCATTGTCACTGTCTGCAATGGTGTTTGCGGGCGCCTCCCAATTTATCGCGCTGACCTTACTGGCAAATGACGCCAGTTGGCCGGTTATCGTGTTAACCGTCGGCATCGTGAATCTACGGCATTTATTGTACGCCCTCAGCATGGTACCGCTGGTACGCGAACAGACCTTGTTGCAGCGCTGCCTGATGGGGTTCTGGCTGACCGACGAGAGCTTTGCGGTCACCTATCAACGCTATCAACAACATCCCCGCCAACCCATCTTTCATTTTTACCTGGGTGGTGGCGGCTTCATGTACCTGGCCTGGGTTCTCTCCACCGTCGTCGGCATCTATGCCGGCCAATGGTTCGATGGGCTGGCCGACTGGGGGCTTGAAATCGCCATGGTGGTGGCCTTTGTCGGTATTGTTATTCCCCAGCTCACCCTGCCCAGCCATTGGCTGTGTGCCCTGACAGCAGCAATTGGCGCGATACTGTTTTACGACCTGCCCCATCAACTGGGCATCGTTGTCACCGTTATCGGAGCTGTTGCCGTTGGGGTTATCACCGAACAGGGTCGACCACCGAGGACAGCCACATGACAACCTCCGAATCCTGGCTGATGATCATCGGCATGGCGGCGATCACCTATTTACCGCGCTTTTTGCCGTTAGGTTATGCGCACCGTATTCGACTGCCTCGCCTACTCAATATGGCCCTGAGTTATGTCCCCATTGCGGCCCTGACGGTCATCATCGTGCAGACGTGTGTGATTCGCCACGGCGAGCGGGCCTTTAGCGCGGACAACCCGTTTATCTGGGGCGCGTTGGCTGCGGCCATTGCCGCGTATGTGCAAAAGCGATCGATGGTAACGATTGTGTCCGGGATTGCCGTTTTTGCAGCGGTCGTTGCACTGACACGCTGAAAAGTGGTCTATATTTGCACCATTATTGACAGAAATTGAACAGGGTGGACACTTTTTCAACGCTTGACGTTTTTTTTGCGAGTTTAGTGTTGACAGTCTACAAAGCCCCCCTATAATACCGCCCCACTTGCCCAGCGCGGCAAGTAACAAAAACAGGACGGACGCTTAGCTCAGTTGGGAGAGCATCGCCCTTACAAGGCGAGGGTCACTGGTTCAAGCCCAGTAGCGTCCACCACTTCCTGTTTTGTCTCAAAGATGGACGCTTAGCTCAGTTGGGAGAGCATCGCCCTTACAAGGCGAGGGTCACTGGTTCAAGCCCAGTAGCGTCCACCATCTTCTCTTGATTCCAAATTGCTTCGTCTCGCCCATTAAGTTGCGATTTTCACTTATCAAATCTCATCTAAGTACGATAAGCTTAGGTAAGTCGAAAAATGAAATCGTGTTATGAATCCGCAACTTGCCAAAGATACCAATGTTCTGATCGTTGACGACCAGGTACTTGCCAAGGGATACATGAAGTATTCCCTGGAAGAACTCGGCTTCAGCAAGATCACCTATGTCGATAAGGCACAGTTGGCGCTGAACAAAATCCGTCACGAACATTTCGATTTAATTGTGTGCTCCTACAACCTGAAAAAAGATCAGGATGGCTATTTTTTGTATGAGCAACTCAAGCACAACAACGAACTTCCCCCCAGCACCGCATTCATTTTTGTCAGTGCCGACACCACCTCGGATTTGGTTCACAGTATTGTCGAGCTGCAGCCCGATGACTTTCTGGCCAAACCCTTTACCGTCAACGATTTGGACAAGCGCCTGACCCGAGTTTTGTCGCGCAAGAAAGCCCTGCGCGCGGTGTACCGGTACATGGAAAAACAGCAACATGCCAAAGCGCTGACCGAAGTTGAAAATTTTCTCGCCGAGCCCAAAAACAGTGAGTTTTTTCCATTGGCGCTGAAAACCAAAGGCGAGCTTATGCTGGCCTGCAAACAATACCAGCAAGCCAAGGAATTCTATCTGGCCATTCTGAATGTGCAGCCTTTTACCTGGGCCCAGTTGGGATTGGTTACCGCGTACCTGCATCTGGACGATGATGACGCAGCGGAAAAGCTGGTACTGCGTCTGGCTTTCAAGCCTGACTCGCAGCTAGCCGCCTACGATTTGCTGTCTGCATTGCAGATCAAACAGCACGACTTTGATGCAGCCCTGGAGTGTGTGGTAATGGCAACGGAGATTTCGCCACGCAACATTCGTCGCCACAAGACCGCGATGGATTTGTCGCGCATCACCCATGACTATGAAACCCAGTTTGAGGCGGCAAAAAAAATCGTTAAGTTTGCCAAAAACTCGATCCATGATTTGCCAGAGAATTACCTCAACGTTGCCCGTGCAGGCATCGATTTTGCGATGACCGCTGATGACTCAGAAACCGACAAGCTGATCAAACAGGCCAACGAGTACGTGAAGCAATTCAAAGCCGCGTTTCCCAAGGCCGAACTGCACGATCAGATGAAAGTCATCAATGCCCGCCTGTTGTATCTGCAGGATGAAAAAGAAAACGCCAAGGCACTGCTGGAGCAACTGGACAATCACAACTGGGAAACCGAGAGCATGGAAGCACTGCTGGACAAGGCCAAAGCCTTCCATGAACTGGGCTTCTATGAACAGTCAAACGACATCATCGAACACATTGAACAGCGCTGTAAGCAGGACGAACAGGAAGGCAGCCTGTTTCTCCATTATGTGCAAAAAGAAAAAGTCGAGCGCTCTGCCATCAAGCAGACACCGCGGGAACTCAACAATGCTGCGGTTGGTTACTATGAGCATGGCGATCTGGACAAAGCCCTCAAAACATTCCGTCAGGCCTACACCGTAATGCCTAAAAACCCGGCCATCGCGCTCAATTTACTGCAATCCATCGCTACCATGGCGAAGGAGCAGGAAATGCCAGACAACGCACGCCAGACCATTCACAATTGCATTCACACGCTGGAAAACAGCCCCTTGACGGAAGAACAGGTGGAGCGTTATCACAAAGTGCGTAACTACATCGAGCAACAACAGGCGTCGCTGCCATGAGTACCACGTTGTCAGCGATTCAATTACTGGTAGATGATTACCAGGCCGCGTTGGATTACTACTGTAAAACGCTGGATTTTGTCTGCATCGAGGACGAGGTCAATCCCGATGGTTCCCGCTGGGTTAAAATACTGCCTAGCCACTATGCGACCACAGCCCTGGTATTGCACCGTGCTGTCAGCCCGGCCCAGCAAGCCAGCCTCGGGCGCCAGGCCGGTGATGCGGTATTTGGCATCCTGTACTGTGAGGATTGTGAGCAAACCTACCAGCAGTGGCAATCACGGGGGGTTCAGTTTGAACAGCCACCGGTCAGTCAGGCCTATGGCACTGTTGCTATCTTCTCCGATTATCTGGGCAACCGCTGGGATCTGATAGGCCCGCCAACCGACCACTAACGGTCATTCATTACGAGACAGCTATGCGTTCCAACCGTTTTCCCGTCGCACAGGATACCCCTGTTAACTGGCGTGTGTTGCGCGCCCTGTTGCCTTACTTGCTGGAATTCCGCCAGCGAGTCGCACTGGCCTTACTGTGTCTCATCGCAGCCAAACTGGCTAGCGTCGGCTTACCCTTTGTACTCAAGCACACCGTCGATACCCTGAATGTCGACACCACACAACAGGCCCTGTTGGTCGCACCGCTGGCATTGGTAGTCGCCTATGGCGTATTACGCTTTGCCAACGTACTGTTCGGTGAAATTCGTGACACCTTGTTCGGCCGGGTGACCGAACGGGCGATGCGGCGCCTGGGACTGCAGGTGTTTAAACACCTGCATGCATTGGAGCTTGATTACCACCTCAATCGCCAGACCGGCGGTCTGTCCCGCGACATGGAACGGGGTACCAGCGGGGTCGGCTTTCTGATGCGCTTCATGGTGTTTAACATTGGCCCTACCCTGTTCGAAATTACCCTGGTCGTCAGCCTGCTTTTTTACCATTACGGCTACACCTTCGCGGTGGTGATCCTGTTGTCAGTGATCAGCTACGTGGTGTACTCCATGAAAGCCACCGACTGGCGTACACGATATGTCAGACAGGTGAATCTGGCAGACTCCACCACCAACAGCCGTGCCATCGATAGCCTGCTCAACTATGAAACCGTCAAGTATTTTAATAACGAAGATTTTGAAGCACAGCGCTACGATGACAACCTGGCGGAGTGGGAACAAGCACGACGCAAAAACCGCTTATCATTGTTCGTATTAAACGGCGGGCAGGCCCTGATCATTGCTATCTCCATGACCGTAATGATGGGATTGGCCGCCATGGGCGTTGCCCGCGGTGAAATGACCATCGGTGATTTCGTGTTGATCAATGCATTTACCATGCAATTGTTTATGCCGCTGAATTTTCTCGGCTTTGTGTATCGTGAGATCCGCGGCGCACTGGCCAACATCGAAAATCTGTTCAACATTCTGGCGTTAACCCCCAAGGTTGCCGATCAGCCTGACGCTACAGCGTTATCGCCCAAGGCGGGTTCAATCCGGTTTGAAAACGTGTCCTTCGCCTACCATCCCGAGCGTCCTGTTTTGCAGGATGTCACCTTTCAGATCCAGCCGGGAGAACGGGTCGCCGTGGTGGGTGAAAGTGGCTCGGGCAAATCCACCCTGGTCAAGTTGCTGTTTCGTTTTTACGACGTCAGCGCGGGCCGCATTCTGATCGATCAACAGGACATTCGCGACGTGACCCAACAATCCTTACGACAGGCGATTGCCATGGTTCCCCAGGATACCGTGCTGTTTAATGACACGATCTTTGAAAATATTCGCTATGGGCGGGCAGACGCCAGTGATGCAGAGGTTGAACGGGCCATTCAACTGGCGCATTTGGCGCCATTTATCGCGTCCCTCCCCGAGGGCGCAAATACCAAAGTGGGTGAGCGGGGACTCAAACTGTCCGGCGGCGAAAAACAGCGGGTTGCGATTGCGCGGGCAATCCTCAAAGGAGCGCCTATCCTGGTGTTCGATGAAGCAACATCATCACTGGACAGCCACGCCGAGCATCATATCCTGTCTGCCATTCGAGAGATTGCCAGCGGACATACCAGCCTGAACATTGCCCACCGCCTGTCCACCATCGTAGATGCCGATCGCATTCTGGTGATGCAACAAGGTAAACTGGTGGAACAAGGAACTCACACTCAACTGCTGGCCAATAACGGCGCCTACGCACACCTATGGCACAAACAGCACCAGGCGAAACAGGAAAACTGACATGGACCCTCAGCAACTCAAACAGGCCGTTAATGCCACAATGCCATTCGGCAAGTACGCCGGTCGTCGGCTATTGGAATTGCCGGAACCCTATCTGGTGTGGTTCCACCAACAGGGGTTTCCGGGCGGCCTTCTGGGAGAACAACTGGCGCTCATGTATGAAATAAAGTGCAACGGACTGGAAGGCATGCTGCGCCCCCTGCTGGAGCATCGCTGATCCGCCTGGCAGTGGGCCCGACGCAGACAAACCTATATCGATCAACAACCTACAATAACGCCATCGCCTCTGCAGACTTACCCATTCAGATATGTGAATTCATAACCGGGTACCCACCACTCAGCCCCTTTCCCTTGCAAATGCATAAGGTTGGGTATAATTTCAGATAAGGACAATTTCTCCAACGTGTACAGGCGGTTAAGCTGTTATGACCGAGACGGCTACAGATGTAGCAGTGCAGTATGAAAGCGTCATCAAAGCACTGATGCCGTTCGCCTCCCGTGGGCGACTGAGTGAAGGCCTGAACAAACTGCGCGCCCGGATCAATAAAAAGGATCTGGAAGCCATTCGCTACGAGGTCAGCCGCCTGCTCGCCCCCTGCATGGAATCGACCAATTCGCGCAAATTCGCCCGTGGACGGGTACGCCCCATCCGGGTTAATGATGATGTCGAAGTGCATCTGGATTCGGTCGGTGAGCGTATTCTCAACGCCGAACTAAAACGCTACAACAGCCAGTATACCCAGGGTGTTTTCGAAGCGATCAGCTCAGAGTCGCGCTATAAGGATGAGCTTGGCAAAGAGGAGCTGAAGAAAAAGATTGAAGCCTTTGCGGTGGATTGTGTGGTCGGCAGCAATGACATTTCTCCCGAACGGGCCAAAGTGCTGCCCAACTTTTCGTTAAAGTGCGAAAAGCTGGAGGCGTTTCCGACGTTGCCGGTCCACTACCTGAGTAAACGGGAAGTTGCGCTGCAATTCGCCAAGAAACCCCAATTGTCCATCGGTGAAGTCCTCACCTTTACCTTTCCCCCCCTTAGCCATAAGCCGACCGGCGAACTGACGTTTCAGTATCAATGTACCAGTATCGAAGCACTGCCCGGCAAAGGTGGCTTTGCGGCGGTTTTTGTTGCCGATCCGGAGCAGGAAGGCCTTGAAGCGGTGGAAGAGTTTGTGACTGAAAACCTGCACAAGTTACCACTGGTGGCCGATCAGGAAGAAACCCGGACACGCCTGCAGTTGCTCAAAGACACGGTGATCACCAATACCACGCAACGGGTCACACTTTGTAGTCTGCAAAAAGACACCCTGATCCCTCAGGCACTGTTGACCCCTACCGGTCACGTGGATGATTACCTGGATCCAAACCTGCCCACATTCCATCCTGGCCTGCTCAGCCGATTGAGTAAAGAGTTCGCCAATGACCGTGAAACCTACCAGTTTTACCTGCAACAGGATCTTAATGGTGAACAGCAGGAATACTGCGCGCACCTGGGCGAATTGATCAAAGACAAAATGTTGGCCAGCTTTGTCGGCACCGGCCTGGCAAATGGCTCCTTGCGGGTATTGCGTTTATCGCTGGTTAGCCGACAAGACGAGTTAATGCGCTCGATGCCGGATGTTGTCGAGCCGTTACCGACTTACCTACAACGCTGCAAATTCGTGTTGTACAGCCAGGATGTCAGCGCTGAGCTGGCGCAGTTTATGGTCGATAGTCAGACCGCATTGAAACCGTTACCACTGCACTATCACGTCAACGCCAAACGGGTGCCGGTGATGCAATGCGCGCCAATGGAAGAAGAACGGCGCCAGGAAGCCCGCTTCACCTTTGATGTCGAAGCAAAAGTCAAAACCGGTCTGTTTTCCAGCACTGACGCCCGAATCTGTGATGTATCGCCGCGCGGACTGAGTCTGGTATTTACCTCGCCACCGGCAAAATTGAAAAACCGCCTGTCGATCTCGATTGAGGAAATGGGCCTGGAGGGGGTGAGCTACGAGGTTGTGTATTACAACCCGGCTGAGGGGCTGGCCCGTTGCAGCCTGGTCAATGATGAGGTTGCCGAACGGATTGAAACCATCATGGCGATGAACCGGCCGTTCTTTGATCAGCACAATGTGCAGCAAATGCAGCGTATGACTTTTGATTATCTGTGGCAGTTCGCCTGTCACTCATTGCCCGGCGTACACATATTGCTGAGCAAAGACAAACGCATCAAAGATCAGCTCATCGTTGCCCATACCGACGGCCACCGCAAGAGCCTGGCACCGTTCATGATCCAGGACAACAAGCTGCCAACCCATGGCTGGATTGCCGACGCTGAACCTGAGCAGATGACATCCACCAAGCTGAACAACCTGGTCAGCGGCAAAGAGATCGTTGAACGGGCACTGTTTTACATCAACCGTGGTGCCGGTAAATACACCAACGTCTCCGATGAGCTGTTCAATAAAGCTGACAGCCGTCGCAAAATGTATGCGGCAATGGCGCGAAAACAGGGTTACCTGGTCGCCCACTCGATGACCCTGCACCGCTATCAGCAACTGACCGATACCTGGTACCAGCGACGCTGTCAAAAACTGGCGCAGGTCGATCGATTGGCGATTTCACGGATCCGCAAACAGGAAACCCAATGTGTACATATGCTGTCTGTGTTGCCGGTCTCCCGCTTGCACCAACACCTGCTAAAAGTGGGACAATTCGAACAAAAAACTGGCGCCAGCGCTGCGGCACAGGGATAGCAGACAATGATCCGAGCTACCCAACGCCGCGTAATGCACAACATAAATACCCCCCGTTAGGAACGCCCAACTCTTCGTTATGCGTCACAATCCACGCCCCCGTCGCAGCTCAATCAACCACTTGCACATGGATCGACAAATCTGGGCCCTGCATCAGGCCATTGGCCAAAAACTGCTGCGTTCACCGGAATTGGCCGCAGACGTTCAGACAAAGATAGAACAGCGCTATGCCGCCGGACAATTGCGTCACGGCCCTTACCTGACCTGGAGCACGTTACTGGAACACATTTCTCAGGCGGAGGTATTTATGCAAGGTCTGCTCGATCCGTCTCCACGGATGCGACAGCTAAGACGCAGGACACCGTTCACCGGCATTCTTACTGAAGCAGAGCGAGCACGGGTATTGGACGACTTAAGCCACGGCAATGTCGATTTTCCTGACGCCCTGCAATACCCGTTGCACGCCGGTTAAAAGGCATAAAAAAAGGCGCCGTAAGGGCGCCTTTTTTAACATCTCGGATGCGTGCTTAGCGACGCAGACCCAGACGTTTGATCAGGTCAGTGTAACGATCCAGATTCTTGCCTTTCAGGTAGTCCAGCAACTTACGACGCTGGCTAACCATGCGCAACAGACCGCGACGAGAGTGGTGATCTTTCTTGTGATCAGCGAAGTGGCCTTGCAGCTTGTTGATGTTGTGTGTCAACAGTGCAACCTGTACTTCAGGTGAACCGGTATCGCCTTCTTTAACGGCGTAATCTGTGATGATTTGTGCAGTTTCTTGCTTAGTTAGTGACATAATGTTCTCCAAAATAAACATCAAAGCCCGCCGATCACTAATTCAGCTGGGCCAAAAGAGCGCGTATTATAGCGATGCCGCCACAAATAGCAAGGGCTGGCAACGCGCATTCATACTATTCACGTACCACCGAGCGTTTAGGGGTAACCCTGCCATCGGGCTCGATGGCGCCAACCCCCCAGAACAGCTGTTCCTGTCGGTCATACACCCGAACCTGCTGCCCTACCTCCAACGACGTCTCGCTGTCACACTGGGCTGGATTGCCATTGCGATAATAGCGCAATGCAATGTCATCAAGCATGACTGCAGGAAGACGTTTCACTGCGGTATCCATCGGCAGCAATAACGGGTCCAGGTAGGTGGAAGGCGACACATCTTCAGCATTGGCTTTATCCACCAGGTACTCGAGGGTTTCCAGGGTGACCATGCGTTCGCTGGGGTAGTCTGTGACAGCACTACGGTGAAGCTTAGACACATAGGCGCCACAGCCCAATGCCTGCCCCAGATCATCCACGATGGTGCGAATATAGGTGCCCTTGCTGCAATGCACGCGCATGTCCACTTCATCGTCCTTGAAACGCAACACGTCGAGGGCGTACATCGTAATATCACGGGCTTCACGCGGCACCTCAATGCCTTGACGAGCATAGTGGTACAGTGGCTTGCCCTGGTATTTTAATGCAGAAAACATCGAAGGCACCTGCTGAATATCACCACGAAATTGCTCACAGGCGTCAAGCAACTGCGCTTCACTGACCTCAACAGGCTGACGGCTGACAACGTCACCATCGGCATCCGATGTCGTGGTACGAATACCCAAGCGAGCGGTCACTTCATAGGTCTTGTCTGCATCGAGCAAAAACTGGGAAAACTTGGTTGCTTCGCCAAGGCATACCGGCAACATGCCGGTGGCGAGAGGATCCAACGCCCCGGTGTGCCCGGCCTTTTGGGCAAAAAACAGGCGCTTTACCCGTTGCACTGCATCATTGGAAGACAGCTCCAAGGGTTTATCAAGCAGGACTATGCCGTCTACTGCACGGCCTTTACGACGTCGAGCCACGCAGTTATTCCTCGTTACTATCGTCTTCGATATTGCGCCCAGCTTTGGCAGCGCGCTCGCGATCTTTGTTCAGCGTGTCGGTTACCAGATTGGAAATACGCATGCCTTCAGTGATTGACGTATCTTCAACGAACTTGATACTGGGCACGGCTCGCATACGGATGCGGCGGGCCAGCAGCGAGCGCACGTAACCGGTGTTATCGCTGAGGATTTCCATCGACAGCTTGGTCACGGCCGGATCGTTGACATAGAACGTCACATACACTTTGGCGTGAGCCAGGTCACGGGATACGTCCACGCCAGACACGGTGACCATACCCAGACGAGGATCACGGTGTTTGATTTCCTGCTGCAGAATACTCGCCACTTCTTTGTGGATCTGTTGCCCAACCCGTTCAGTACGGGAAAACTCTCTTGCCATTAGATGCTCCAAGACAAAAACGGAGGCCCGCGCCTCCGTTTAACAATACGCGATGATGTCACAAGCGCATTAGATTTCGCGCTTCACCTCAACCACTTCGAAGACTTCGATTTGGTCGCCAACTTTCACGTCATTATAGTTCTTCACGCCGATACCACATTCCATCCCGTTACGGACATCCTGGACATCGTCTTTGAAGCGACGCAGTGACTCCAACTCACCTTCGTAGATAACCACGTTATCACGCAGTACACGGATCGGGTTGTTACGTTTAACCACACCTTCGGTCACCATACAGCCCGCGATAGCGCCAATCTTAGGCGACTTAAACACATCCCGTACTTCGGCCAGACCGATGATTTCCTGCTTAAACTCAGGTGCCAACATACCGCTCATGGCTTGTTTGACTTCATCAATCAGGTCATAGATAACGCTGTAGTAGCGCAAATCAATTTCTTCTGCTTCAATCACGCGACGGGCGGTAGCATCAGCACGGACGTTAAAACCAACCACGATGGCGCTCGATGCTGCCGCCAGGCTTGCATCGGTCTCAGTGATACCACCGACACCGCTACCAACGATGTTGACTTTCACTTCATCGGTAGACAGTTTCAGCAATGATTCACTGATCGCTTCCACAGAGCCTTGTACATCAGCCTTCAGTACCACGTTCAGTTCACTGACATCACCGGCTTCCATGTTAGCAAACATGTTCTCCAGCTTGGCTTTCTGTTGCTTGGCCAGCTTCACTTCACGCTGTTTGATCTGACGCTTGTTAGCCACTTCACGGGCTTTACGCTCGTCCTGAACCACCAAGGCATCTTCACCGGCTATCGGTACGCCGGACAAACCAAGAATTTCCACTGGCGTTGACGGTCCGGCTTTTTCAACCTGCTGACCGTTTTCGTCACGCATCGCACGTACGCGGCCATACTCGATACCACACAACAGGATATCACCGGTTTTCAGCTCACCTTCCTGAACCAGTACCGAGGCCACAGGGCCACGACCTTTGTCCAGACGTGATTCGATAACAATGCCTTTTGCCGGGCCAGTGGGTACCGCTTGCAAATCCAGCACCTCAGCCTGCAGGTTGATGGCTTCAAGCAGCTCATCGACACCCATACCGGTTTTGGCCGAGACGTTAACAAACTGGTGCTCACCGCCCCACTCTTCGGAAATAACTTCCAACTGCGACAACTCGGTTTTGACCCGATCCGGATCGGCGGCTTCCTTGTCCATTTTGTTGACCGCAATGATCAATGGAACACCGGCAGCACGACTGTGCTGAACCGCTTCTTTGGTCTGTGGCATCACGCCGTCATCGGCAGCAACTACCAGCACCACGATGTCGGTCGCGTTAGCACCACGTGCACGCATTGCAGTAAACGCTGCGTGCCCCGGTGTATCCAGAAATGCAATTCGGCCATTGTCGGTTTCGACACTGTAGGCACCAATGTGCTGGGTGATCCCACCCGCCTCACCGGCCGCCACTTTGGTACGACGAATGTAGTCAAGCAGTGACGTTTTACCGTGGTCAACGTGACCCATGATGGTCACTACTGGCGCGCGAGGCGCTTTCTCGCCGGTACCGGCCTCTGCCATCAACTCGTCTTCAAGAGCATTGTCATTGACCAGCTCGTATTTGTGACCCATTTCTTCAACCACCAAGACTGCCGTATCCTGATCCAGCACCTGATTGATGGTCGCCATTTCGCCCATCTTCATCATGGCTTTGATCACGGCAGTGGCTTTTACAGCCATTTTGTTGGCCAACTCACCGACGGTGATGGTTTCGCCCAGGCGTACAACACGCTCGACCGGCTGTGCAGGCTTGTTAAAGCCATGCTTAAGGTCGGCACCGGCATGCTTCTTGGACTTCTTACGACGACGGGTGCCACGCTCAACCTGCATGTCTTCCTCGTCTTCAGCTTCCTGGGCATAACGGTTGGAATGCAAATGCACTTCTTCCTGCTCGGCTTTTTTACGACGCTCTTCTTCTTCTTTCCAGCGACGCTCGTTTTCTTCTGCCAGCTTCTTGGCTTCTTCGGCCGCTTTTTGGGCTTCCTCTTCCAGCTTACGTTGCGCTTCTTCTTCTTGCTGCTTGCGAATGCGCTCAGCTTCGGCGCGGGCCTTTTCCTGTTCGGCCTTCTCTTCCGGCGTCAGCTTTTCTTCTTCCGCCTGACGGGCTGCCGCGTCTTTCTTCGCTTGCTCGGCACGAGCCGCTTTCTCAGCTTCCGCTTTCTTCTTGGCTTCTGCTGCTTTGCGGGCTTTCTCTTCGGCTGCTTTCTTGGCTTCCTCAGCGGCCTTACGCTCGGCTTCCAGCTTGGCTTGCGCTTCTTCTGCTTTGCGCTTGGCTTCTTCTTCGGCCAAACGGGCTTCTTCCAAATCGCTGCGTTTTACATAGGTACGTTTTTTGCGCACTTCGACTTTGACGGCTTTCGACTTACCCACACTCAATGTACTGGTGGTTTTGCGTTGCAACGTCATGCGCTTGGGGGCCTCGTTACCTTGGCCACCGTGTGCTTTGTTCAGGTGGTCCAGCAATTGACGCTTTTCGTCTTCGCTAACAACGTCACCGGCTTTCTTTTTCAGTCCGGCATCGTTGAACTGCTGAACCAGTCGATCAAGGTCAGTACCAATGTCTTCGGCGAGTTTTTCTATGGAGACTTCTGCCATGTGTTCGTATTCCTCTTGTTGACCTTGTTTACTCTTCGTTAAACCATTTGATGTTACGGGCCGCCATGATCAATTCACCGGCCTTTTCTTCACCCAGTTCTTCAATATCGCTGATGTCGTCGACGCCTTGCTCAGCAAGGGCTTCCAAATCAGTGATACCACGACTGGCAAGCACGAACGCCAGATGGCGATCCAATCCTTCCAGGTTTAACAAATCTTCTTTCGGTTCAGACGCTTCCAATGATTCTTCATTGGCCAACGCCTGGGTTGTCAAAGCGGCACGAGCGCGATTACGCAACTCTTCGACCATGTCTTCATCCAACCCATCAATGGCCAGCAATTCATTCACCGGCACGTAGGCGACTTCTTCCAGGGTACTGAACCCTTCGTCAACCAGCACACTGGCAAAATCTTCATCGATGTCCAGTGCTTCAGTGAACAAGCCAAGCACTTTGGCATTTTCTTCCTCATGCTTCTTGTTCAGATCTTCAATGGTCATCACGTTCAGCGTCCAGTTGGTCAACTGGCTGGCCAAACGCACGTTCTGACCACTGCGGCCAATGGCCTGCGCCAGGTTGTCCGCTTCAACAGCAACGTCCATCGAGCCCGCGTCTTCATCGACCACGATAGAGGCCACTTCGGCAGGCGCCATTGCATTGATAACAAACTGCGCCGGATTTTCATCCCACAGCACGATGTCCACACGCTCGCCACCCAGCTCACCGGAAACCGCCTGAACCCGAGAACCACGCATACCCACACAGGCACCGACCGGATCCAAACGCTTGTCGTTGGTTTTCACAGCAATTTTGGCGCGCGAACCCGGGTCACGGGCAGCGGATTTAATTTCCAGCGTTTCTTCAGCAATTTCAGGCACTTCCAGGCGGAACAATTCCACCAGCATGTCTGGATGGGTACGGCTGATGTACAACTGTGCACCACGGGCTTCCGGGCGAATGGTGTACAACAAACCACGTACACGGTCACCTGGGCGGAAAGTTTCACGGGGCAGCATGTCATCACGGTAAATCACGCCTTCTGCGTTGTTACCCAAATCAACGATGACATTGTCACGGTTCACTTTCTTCACCGTACCGGTGATCAGTTCACCCACGCGATCCTGATACTCAGCAATCATTTGTGCACGTTCAGCTTCACGTACTTTTTGTACGATGACCTGCTTGGCCGTTTGCGTTGTGATGCGGTCAAACACGATTGACTCGATTTGCTCTTCCACATAATCACCAACCTGAATCTCCGGCTCATCAATCTGTGCCGCAGAAACGGTGATTTCCGCATAGGGGTTTTCCTGCTCTTGATCATCAGGAATAACCAGCCAGCGACGGAAGGTGTCAAAATCACCGGTTTCACGGTCGATGCTCACACGGACTTCAATCTCGCCTTCATTTTTCTTTTTGGTGGCGCTGGCAATGGCAAACTCCAGTGCTTCGAAGATTTTTTCCCGCGGAACTTGTTTTTCGTTGGATACGGCTTCCGCCACTAACAGAATTTCTTTGTTCATTGTTGCCTCACTGATTACCCTTTTTAGCTCCAAAGGGCCCTGTGCCTATACACCACCGTTAATCAAACGATGGGACAAGATTACCTTTCTCAATGTTATTGATCGCCAGCACATAGCGCTGCCCATCAACTTCAACGTCAATGTTGCCATTATCACAGGCCAGCAACTGGCCTTTGAAATTACGACGGTTGTCCATCGGTACCCGTAACCTGACGGACACCACTTCCCCTACAATGGCCTTGTAGTGATCTTCTCTGAACAACGGTCGGTCCATGCCGGGTGACGACACTTCCAGGTTGTATTCAGTATTGATGGGATCTTCCACATCCAATACCGAACTGACCTGGTAACTGACATCCGCACAATGATCCACCGTGATCCCGTCAGGATGATCGATGTACACCCGCAAGGTTGAATGCTTACCGGCTCTGACAAACTCGACACCCAGTAACTCAAAGCCAAGGGCTTCTACCGGGGCGGTTAACATGTCGGTCAGCTTTTGCTCAAGTTGCGACAAATGCTTGCTCCAAAAACAAAAAAAGGGCAATAAGCCCAGACAAAGATCGTGATACTGTCTACCAGCAGGATAACAAAAAGCCCCGTACTGGCGGGGCTTGTTGTGTCTGGACCCTGGTCCACATACAACGTCGTTGCATACTGTCAACGACTCGTGGTTACGCCTCGATTCTTACGCATCGAGGCATAATGAAGGCGTTACTGTGCTCAATGAGGGAGTCCACCTTCGTAAAATCTGGTCGCATTATATAGGGGGAATGGTGTTTATTCAACCTGTGCGGTGCTGGCAGGAACAATTCCTTTGCCCGGTGCGGTGAGAGGCGAGCCATGTAAAACGCACTATACTTGCACGTATACACCCACCCCACCTTGTTACCCGACGGGGTGTCGCGGCAACCGAGGCCTCACCATGATATATGTGTTTTCCAACCGTAATGTCACCAACAATGAGCAATGGCTCGGAGATGATTTTAACCCCATGGGCAATGAATACCTGCGGGTTGCCCGTCTGGTTACCGGCGAGCAGCTATCGCTGGAATTCCTGACAGAGGATCCTGATCTGCCACTGCCATCTGAACAGGTATTCACCCAACTGGAACTAGATAACAAACCCTGTTGCCTATTCATTCATGGCTTTAATCAGGACCTGGCCAAGAACCTCGGCAAATGCCAGGAAATCGAACGCTTCGGCGTGAATGTCATTGCCTTTTCCTGGCCGTCGAACCCTGGACCACAAAGCATTTTCTGGAAAATAAAGGAATACCGCAGGGCGCGGCAAAACGCCCGCCGCTCTGCCGTTGCGCTGGAGCGCTTCTTCGACAA
This sequence comes from Fluctibacter halophilus, assembly GCF_020687825.1. Taxonomy (GTDB): domain Bacteria; phylum Pseudomonadota; class Gammaproteobacteria; order Enterobacterales; family Alteromonadaceae; genus Fluctibacter; species Fluctibacter halophilus. The sequence continues at coordinate 665,155 of NZ_JAJEWP010000001.1, read as the reverse complement.
GTTCAATGAATACCGCGAAACCCACGGGCATTTGCAGAACATTCGCAGTCTGGTCGTTCACAGTATGGGCAATTACCTGATGCAAAGTTTTGTGGCCGGGATGGGGTTTGCTCAGCAGACGGCCTTTCTGGATAACATCTTACTGCATCAGGCCGATGTGGATAGCCTGGGCCATCAGCACTGGGCAGACGATTTAGCCCGTCACTCCCGGGTCATGGCGACAGTCAATGAAACCGATGATGTGCTCGACTTTTCGGATATCCTGAACCCCGACCGCCTGGGCAATACGCTGGGTAATCTCAATTCTTCGGTAATGCATTATTTTAATTTTGGCCGTGTACCTCACGCGGTCAACAAACACCGGCTGTGGATTGACGACGTCGTCGCTCACGCAAGGGCCAAGACATTCTTTCAACAAGTGTTCAGTGGCAGCAAAGTACAGACCGGCGATCTGGACTATGACGCCGATCGCAATTGCTACCACCTCTAGACCTTAGGGACGGGGTTTATCGAACGTAGGGGGGCGTTGAACGAAAAAGCCTTTACCCTCATCCGTCGACATGCTGTGATGCGCAGTTTACTGGCCAACGGATAAGAGAAGTACATGCAACGTTTACACGCCCTCTCCACCCTCTTGATGGTGGGATTACTGCACAGCCCACTGTCATTGGCAGCCACATCGGTGGCCGACATGCGCGACACCCTGGATCAACTCAAAGCCACCAGCACCGCCTCGGAGCTGGCTTATGAGCTGACCGAATCCCTGACCACCGAGGTAGGTCCACGCATGGTGGGTACGCCCGGCAGCGATAAAGCCATTGACTGGGCCGTGGCGAAAATGAAAACCCTGGGCTTCGACAAGGTATGGATTGAAGAGAGCCAGGCCGATCTGTGGACCCGTGGCGACACCAATGCACAACTGACCGCACCCTACCCGCACAAGCTGGTTGCGCTGGCCCTTGGCGGCAGCGTGGGCACTGACGGTAAGACACTGACAGGCGATATTGTGCGCTTCGAAACGCTGGATGATCTGAAAGCCGCTGCGCCCGGTTCACTGAACGGTAAAATCGCTTATGTGGCCTACCGGATGGAGCGACACATCGACGGTCACGGCTATGGAAAAGCCGTGGGTGCCCGGGTATCCGGTGCCGCTGTCGCTGCTGAAAAAGGCGCTATCGCCTTTGTCATGCGCTCGGTCGGTACGGATGACAACCGTCTGGCCCATACCGGCGTGATGCGCTACAAGGACGGCATCCGAAAAATTCCGGCGGTGGCGGTTTCCAATCCTGATGCCGACCTGATGGACAATGCGCTGAAGCGCGGCCAACCGGTGACCTTTTCGCTGCAACTGGGCGCCAGTGGTCCCACGGGCAAAACCGTGCGTATCGCCAATGTCCTGGGTGAAATCACCGGCACAACCAATCCAGATGAATTTGTCCTGCTTGGCGCCCACCTGGACAGTTGGGACGTAGGCACCGGCGCAATTGACGACGGCATTGGCGTCGGTATGGTGATGGCCGCAGCCCATCATATTGGTCAGTTGAAACAACGCCCGGCGCGCTCTGTGCGTGTTCTGTTATTTGCAGCCGAGGAAATTGGCCTCATTGGTGCCAAAGACTATGTGGCCCGTCACGGTGACCTGAAAAACCATGTAATTGGCGCAGAATGGGACTTCGGTAACGGCAATATTTATGAATTGGCACCCGGCGTGGGCCCGTCGTCCCTCAATGCCATCCGCGACTTTGCCGCCTACCTCACCCCGATGGGTATATCACTGGCCAGCACGAACGACGCCAAAGGTCAGTCGGACATGAGTCTGCTCGGTGAAGCGGGTATGCCTGCGGTGAATTTCGAGCCCGATGGCAGCGATTATTTCGACTACCACCACACCGAAAATGACACCCTGGACAAAGTTAACCGTGAAGCGTTGGTCAACAACACCACGGTGTACACTTTGTTTGCCTACTTCGCAGCGCAAAGCGGTGTGGACTTCCGACAGTAGCTGACGGTAAGCACAATAAAAAGCCCGGCATTGCCGGGCTTTTTTGTGCTGTGATTCGCCGTTGAGGTGCCAGGAGTACGTTCACATTGTCAAAAATCAATCAACGTCTACTTGTCAGCAGCGACGTTACCCAAAACGGAGATATCTTCCTCATCAACAGTGTTGTCTGTTCCTAAATATTGCTCTTCCGTCATATCATCAAAAGAGATACATGAATCATCGGGTGGATTATGTTCGTGTCGTCTCGCACCTGCTACGATGTAATCTTCTTCTCCCTCACCATCGCACGGCCCAAACACGGTTAACGGCGAGGATGGTATGGTTATTCTGGGTTTGTTGTTACCTCTGGATTTAGCTGTCATCTTCTGTCTCCACGACATACCCTACTTTTTCAGCACACAATGTTGCACCATTATAGCTTGGTATCGGAAATCCAGGGTGTCAACGCAGTGTCAGATCAGCAGAGCTTTAACAGCAGCTTAAAAAGGCCTGGTGAAGCTTCCGTTTTTTCGCGCTAAAACAGTGAGAAGAAATGCCAATCTCGCCAGTAGCCAACACTAATGGTCACTGATGGCAAGGCCACCGTACGGCACGGTCGTCGTCCGCAGGTCAAACGGGGGTCGGAAACAAAAAAGCCCCGGCAAATGCCGAGGCTTTTTGTTTGGTTGCGGGAGCAGGATTTGAACCTACGACCTTCGGGTTATGAGCCCGACGAGCTACCAGACTGCTCCATCCCGCGTCTGAAACTGGTTTGAGGAGGGTCGTTGCTGACCTGTCTCGCTCAAGTGGTGCGTATTATACATAGTGAATGCTGCCACGCAAGGCGGATTTTGAATTAATTGCGAAATTCTTTCAAAAATCGCGCCAACTGCTCAGCCTTTCACCAATAAGACCAAATAATCAACGATTCGTTCACCTTAGCTGTAGAAGCGCTCCATTTTTTCCGCCATTTTAAAGTCCAGTTCACTGAGCCCGTCTACATCGTGGGTGGTCAATGTCACCTCTACTTTATTATAGACATTAAACCATTCCGGGTGATGGTTAAGCTTCTCAGCCCAGATGGCCATTTGTGACATCCAACCAAACGCACGGATAAAGCTCTTGAACTTGAAGGTCTTAACGATCTTGTCGCCTTTACGTTGCCAGCAATCGGCCTCTTCTTTGCCTTCATTCAGGCTTGCCAGTGCATTGCTGATATCCAGATCATTCATTTTGCTTGCCATTGGCGTTCTCTCCTCAGGATTGTGATGGCGCTATGATGGCAAATTTTTTGTCAAAGGACAGCCGCAATAACAAAAAAGCCCGGCGCCAAATGGCAGCCGGGCTTTACGTTAAGCAGCAGGGTCAGTCCCTGCTATACCCTGCTTATCAGAACTCCACTGCCAACCGGGCATAGATCTGACGGCCGCGGGGGTCGTGAACCTTGGAATCAAAGCCACTGTTGGTAAATACCTGCGGTGGATCTTCATCCGTCAGGTTGATCCCGCCGATGGTCAGTACATAGCTGCTGTCTGTTTCCATGATGCCACCAATATCAATGTTATATTGGGCATCGACGGTCACATGGCTGTCAATCGATTTGAACCCTTGAGTACAGGCAGCAGAGAACGCGGTACCGTCTGCACAGTTCTGGTCGTCATCGTAGCTGTCAATGTAACGCACAAACAGGTTGGCGGAATGGAACTCATTCTGCCAGTTCAAGCCGATGTTGTAGCGCAACTCCGGTGAGGACACACCAATATTGGTGAAGTTACGTCGCCCTGCACCATCGATGTTACCGGCCTGTGGATCGGCCAGATCATACTTGGTGATGTAGGTCGCCGTCAGACTGGGCGTAAAGGTCCCCATGTCGGTTTCGAACTTGTAGCTGGTGACCAAATCCAGACCTGATGTTTCCAGCGAGTTGGCGTTAACGAAGGTGGTGTTAATCTGTAACACCGGACCGGTCAACGGGTCACCGGCACGTACAACCCGGTCAGGGTTCTGCGGTTCAGCATTCAGAATGGCCTGGAAGGCTTCCTGAATGATCAGGTCTTCGAATTCGAAGTTCCAGTAATCCACTTCAATCGACCAGTCATCCAACGGCTCGAAAGAAAAACCGATATTGTAAGCGGTTGATTCTTCCGGCGTCAGATCCTCATTACCACTGGAACGCACTGCCGCAAAGGCTACTGCGCCGGTCAACGGATCAACCACCTGGTTAAGCGACGTTGAGCCACCGGCCTGTTGGAAGATGGATGGTGCGCGGAAGGAAGTCGAAATCGAGCCCCGCAACGAGAAGTTCTCGCTCACCCGCCATGACGCAGCCAGTTTGGGATCCAGCGTATTGCCGATTGAGCCACCGTAGTCCTCATAGCGCAGCGCCAACTGAACATCGAGGGTTTCGGATACCGGCATCGCCAGTTCCGCAAACGCAGCGATAACATCCTGGTCGCCTTTGATGTCGGGGTTACCGATAACAAAGGTAAAGGCATCCTGATTGGCCAGGTCATCGTAATCCTGCACCAGTTTCTGCTCGCGCCATTGACCACCAAAGGCCACACTGGCATAACCACCGTCCATTTCAAACAGCTCGGTGGAGGCAAACGCCTCAATCACCTGCAGGTCCGATTTAGAATCAATGGTCTCGGTCGCGGTAAAGGAATCGATCACGTACTGGGAATTCGGCATGACCGAGTAAGAAGTGGCGAACGGGTTGTAGTATTCACACGGGCCAACGCCGGGTGTACCACTGATGGGATTACAATCCGCTCCACCCAAACCGTTCAGCGCCAGATTAAATTCCCGATCCAGGGTATCATTTACCCGGAACAAAAAGTCGTTGCGGGCAACCGTATAACTGGCCTCCCAGAAGCCGCTGGCCAGCTCACCCTGTAACATGGTGCTGAAGCGGAAGGTGTCCGACTCAGTATAGGCCGGGTCGCCTTCCCCACCGTTGCCTATCGCACGACCGAAAAAGGCCACCGGCGCACCAAAAGGGTTGGACGGATGGTTAGCCGGCACTACCGGCTGGGTCAGGATAGGAAAGGTCGGTGACCCACCGCGCTTAGCACGGTTTCGGGCATAGGAAATCTCGTTGATCCAACGGATGTCATCCGTCATCTCATATTCAGCTTTAAAATACGAAGACACGCGAGATTCGTCGGGTACGAAGGAGTAAAGATCGCCGAAATCAAACCCACAGAAACCAATCTCAAGGCCTGGTACCGTACCAGACGGTGCCAGCAACTGCGGATAACCACCGAATTCGACACAGCCGGTCGGGTCAATGAACGGCGTTGAACCAAGGAAGTAAGCGCCCGGATTACCCAGTGCACTGGTGTCATCCTGAATGCGACTCAAACGTCGATCGCCGGTGTACAAGGGCGAACGGTTGGTATAGCTAACCGCCCCCATCACATTGCCTTTGTCCCAACTGGCTCCCCACAATCCCTGAATGACAAACTCTTTGTTGTCACCGTGCGCACCGTCCTGGTAATCGAAACTCATCATCGCGCCTTCATAGTCACGGCGGGTAATGAAGTTAACCACGCCGGCAACCGCGTCTGAGCCGTATAAGGCGGAAGCACCGTCTTTAACCACTTCCATGCGTCCAATGGCGATCATCGGCACCAGTGAGCTGGTATCGACAAAGTTGTAACCTTCATTGGTAGGCTGCGCTGTCACGACCTGGCGTTTATTGTTTAACAATACCAGTGTTGAGGCGACCCCCAATCCGCGCAGGTTAATGTTGGAGGTACCTGCGGTGGCATTCTGGGTAAAGGCATCGGGATTATTCTGAGCCCCGGTATTAATGGTCAGGGTTTGGGTGATGTCACTGATGTTTTTAGCGCCGATGGCCTCGATAGCAACGCTGTCGACCACCGCCAACGGCGAAGGTGATTCAAAGTTCTCACTGCGCCGTACATAACTGCCTGTGACCAGTATCAGTTCAACGCTTTCTTGCTGTGCCTCTGCTTCTTGCGCTATTGCCGGGCTGGCAGACGCCATCAGGCTGGCAGCAACTACGCTGGCAACCGTGCTGAGCCGGGTATTTAGTTTCATGGTGTGTGTCCCCTACATCAAAACCACAATGGCTTTGCGAAACCGCATGTTGCATTGACACATCGCATCTCTCAGCACAACACATTCGCCCGACATCATTGGTTTTGATCTGTCTTCGTTATTGTGTAAAGGGTTGAAACCCGGTGGTTTCTTCCCTCCATAAAAAGAGTAGGAGTGAAAGGCCCATATGTAAACAGGTTGTTATTTATTCTTAACAATTAGTTTACGATATGGTCATACTAGTGAAAGGGCGGTAAATAGGGCCCTGAACGGCCAGTCGCAAAAAATACCGGCCACAAACGGGGCCACCTCTGAGGCATACCAGAATAAAGAAGGTGGTGGCTTAAGTGGTCAGACGAAGCAGCAGGAACTCGCCAATCATGGCCGGCTTGTCACGCCAATCAATTTCCACCGTGGTGGTAAACCGAAACAACACGCCCCGCGGTTTATTTTCGGTGGCTTTCAGACAACTGTGATAACGGATCCGGTCATTCACCCGCACCGGTTCAAGATAGCGAACATTGTCCATGCCGTAATTCAACACACTGTCCCGCTTCTCATCGATAAAAACTTGCTGATAGAACAAACCCGGCATCAGTGCGGTAGTCAGCAAGCCATGGGCAATCGTACACCCCAAAGGGCTTTCCTTGGCACAGCGCTGCTCATCGACGTGGATCCACTGATGGTCACCGGTGACCTGGGCAAATTGATCAATCATCGCCTGATCAATGGTGACCCATGGTGAGGGGGGTAAAGGCTGGTCAGGCTGCAATTCAAGCAAGGGTATGGCTTGGGTCATGGCAATTCCTTGAGTCTGAGACATATCCAACGATCTGAGAATACACCATAGCGGGCTATTTACTATCAATGAAATGAATGTTATCTATATAAATCTATCAGACAAATTAATTATATCGGGCAGCGACCCAGTCACTCAGACATTTCGCTGTGAGGAACGTAGCATGAACCTGAACCGAATTGACCTGAACCTGTTTGCGGTATTTGACGCGATCTACACGGCCGGCAGCCTGACCAAGGCAGCCGATGTGTTGTGCATTACCCAACCTGCTGTCAGCAACTCACTGGCTCGGCTGCGTGACATGCTTAACGATCCACTGTTTGTGCGCACCGGGCACTGCATGACGCCTACGCCCGTGGCACAAAATATCATTGGCCCGGCCAGGGAAGCTTTGTCGCTACTGCGAAAAAGTGTCCAGAACAGCCATACCTTTGAACCAGCTTCGGCGGAAAAAACCTTTCACTTTGCTACCCGGGATCTGTTTGAAGCCAGTGTGATGCCGCGTTTGTTGGCCAAATTACAGAACCGTGCGCCGCATGTTTCGGTAACCAATTACGAAATTGATCGCAATGAAGTGGTCTCGGCAATGGCCAGTGGCAGCCTCGATTTCTATGCAGATGCCTCTTCCTATACTGATCCTCACCTGAAGAAGCAATGGATCGCCAGTGATCGATTTGTGGTGATGGCGCGCAAAAATCATCCTGATTTGCGCAACGGCATTGATTTGGACACCTTCCTTCGACTCGGCCAAATCAATGTGTCGCACCGTCGCGGTGGTATCGGTCCTATCGACATCGCGTTGGATAAAATTGGCAAACGCCGTACCATCGTGATGCGAGGCCAACATTTCCTGACCGTGCCACCCACGATTGTGAAAACCGATTTGATCGCCTGCATCCCTTATCACCTGGCCAAGCATTATGATCTGGCCATTTATGAAATGCCCTTTGATGTGCCGGCCATTGATTACTTCTTGTATTGGCACGTCAGCGCCGATCACGACCACGCCCACATCTGGATGCGTGAATTGATTGCTGATGTGGCCAAAGCGTTCAGTCCTGGCTAAGGTTGATTGAAAATTACCCTGAAGGCACAATGAATTCGGTCTCCAACCCCCTCACATTAGCTACGATACGATGCATTATTTACAATTCATCAACATTTACCTGCGGTTTGTTGACGGCAACCCGAAATATTGAGAATAAAGATAACCCACTGTATTAAAAGAATTTAATGACTGTGGCATGGTTATCGACGCAAACCGTTAGGTATTACTCCACATACCCATGTATCAAGGCGACGATTTTTTAACCAGTATAAATTGGCTTTAATACCTCTCGTTCGAATTAATCGTGAACTTGCTGAGGAATTAACCATGTTGAAAATTGTTAAAACTTCTGTCGCTATCGCTTCATTGTCTTTTGTTTTCGCTGGCACTGCCCACGCTGACATCAACGATGCACTGCAAAACATTTGCACCATTGTTAAAACAGACGATAAAGGTGAGCTGCGTAAGAAAATGAAGAAAGTCCAGTCAGACTACCGTTTGAAGTTGCGTGACTACTATAACGGTATTTCATGTGGCGGCCAGAGCCTGATCCGCACTGCAATGCTGAACAATGCAGTAGAAACCGGCACCCTGATGGTCAAGAAAATGCCAAAAAGTGATCTGTCTGCCCCTGAAAAAGACGGCAAGACACTGCAAGCCTGGGCAGCTGAGAATGGGTTGGCTGACAGCCCAATCACCAAGGAATTGATGGACCGCATCTAAAAGGTTCAACATGGTTGGGGGAATTAGTCGGCCCCCGGCGCTAAAACGGCCTCTTTGAGGCCGTTTTTTCTTTTTCAAGGACTAAAAAAGCGCCTTATCTGCTCGATAACAATGTCCGGTTGTTCGTGGTGGATCCAATGACTCGCATTATTGACGCGCATGACGTCCACTTCCGCGACCCAATCCTCCAGAGTATCGAGTACCTCAGGTACAAACGCTTTATCCTGCATCCCCCACAAAACCAGGGTGGGTACCTGCACCCGCAATGACGGTATACGCATCTGCTCGAGGTAGTAGTGCAGATTTGGATCGTTTTCAGCCGGCGGCATCTGAGGCATCTGATGGTAATACTGCAACATCCCCTGCACACGACCCGGCTTACGCCAGCTGTCAAGATAACGTTGCTGTTGAGCGTCACTGAACCCCTTGTCGAGGCGCCCTTCAAACAACATCTCGCGCAACAGAGCAAAATCAGATGCCACCAAAATGTCGGGCATATCTGCTGCCACAAGCTGATGGATATAGGCACTTTGCTGTCGTTGCCGGGGATTATCGCGCAGTGCACGGGTGAATCCGGCGGGGTGCGGTGCGTTCAGGATCAGCAGTCGGGCAATCAGCTGCGGGTAAAACGCCGCCAATGGCCACGCCAGTGCTCCTCCCCAGTCGTGGGCCACCAGGTAGATGGGCTTGCCGCGACCGATATGCTCAATGAACCGAGCCAGAATTTCCAGCAACGATGGGATCTGGTATTCCTGCGGCGTTGCCAGCGCATCACTGTCGTTGTAGCCCGGCAAGTCAAACGCATAGACACAAAAGTGATCGGACAATGTTTGCAGATAGGGATCCCAGGCAAAGCTTGCTTCCGGGAAGCCGTGTAAAAACAGCACCACCGGATTGTCCGCGTCGCCTGCACATAGGGTATGCAAACGCAGGCCCTGTATTTCAAGGTAATGTGACTGAATGTCTGTCATTGACAAAAAAGGCGGCCCTCGGGCCGCCTTCCTCCTTGTCGGTTTACTCAGGCATAAACTGGCTTTCAGTCATTTGCATGAGGTTGTCCGAGCCGGACTGCATCGCGAACAACAACGAGCGGGTGCGGGTTAGCAAGCGATCAAAGTAAAACTTCGCCGTGTGCAACTTGGCTTGATAAAAGTCCTGTTCTGGGTGACCCTCATCCAACTTCTGTTGCGCCACGACAGCCATTTTCAGCCAGAAGTAGCCGACCGTCACATAGCCGCTGTACATCAGGTAATCGACTGATGCAGCACCAATTTCATTCGGATTAGAGGCGGCATTTTTGCCCAGCTCTTCCGTCACCGACAGCCACTCATCGAGGTGACTTTCCAGCGCGTTAGACCACTGGTTGAATTGCGGCTTATCACGCAAACTGACGCAATAGTCACGCACCTCCTGGGTGAATACCTGGAGCAGCTTGCCATTCGAGCCCAGCACTTTACGGGCCAGCAAATCAATCGCCTGAATGCCTGTGGTGCCTTCATACATGGTACAGATGCGGGTATCCCGCGCCAGTTGTTCCATGCCCCACTCTTTGATGTAGCCATGCCCGCCGTAGACCTGCATACCGTAACTGGTCGCTTCCTGGGCCGTTTCGGTCAGAAAGGCTTTCACAATAGGCGTCAGTAACGCCAGCTTGGCCTCAGCCTGTTGGCGCTGCTGTTCATCGTCACAGTACTGGGTAATGTCCACCAGTTGCATGCAGTAGATTGCCAGTGCCCGATTTCCTTCGGCAAAAGCTTTTTGGGTCAGCAACATACGCCGCACATCCGGGTGTACGATGATGGGGTCGGCCGGGCCATCAGGGTTTTTAACCCCGGTCATTGAACGGAACTGCAGACGATCCTTGGCGTACGCCAGCGCGCCCTGGAAGGCCGCTTCAGAGCCCGCCAGACCTTCCAGACCGGTGCCAATCCGCGCCATGTTCATGAAGGTAAACATGCAGTTCAGGCCACGGTTCGGCGGCCCGATCAAATAACCTTTCGCACCGTCAAAGTTAATCACACAAGTAGCACTGGCTTTGATGCCCATCTTATGCTCAATCGAACCGCAACTGACACCGTTACGCTCGGCTTTCTCGCCGTCATCAGTGACATTGAACTTGGGCACGATAAACAGTGAGATCCCCTTGGTACCACTGGGGGCGTCCGGTAAACGGGCCAGTACGATGTGGACAATATTGTCAGACAGATCATGCTCACCGGCAGAGATAAAAATCTTGGTACCGGTTAAAGAATAGGTTCCATCGGGATTTGGCTCGGCGCGGGTTTTTAACATGCCCAGATCAGAGCCACAGTGGGCTTCGGTCAGACACATGGTGCCCGTCCACGTACCTTCAATCAGCTTGGGCAGAAACATCTTCTGTTGCTCAGGGGTGCCGTGGGCCTTGATGGTCGACATACAGCCCTGACTCAACCCGGGGTACATCGCCCAACTGTGATTGGCACCCGAAAACCACTCTGCGATCGCCGACGACAGCGAATACGGCAACCCCTGTCCACCAAACGCTTCGGGGTGCGCCATGGATGGCCAGCCACCCTCAACATATTGTTGATAAGCTTGTTTGAATCCACTGGGCGTAGTGACTTCCCCATCGACAAACTGGCAGCCTTCCTCATCACCACTGGCATTGATGGGCGCCAGCACATTATCGGTGAATTTGGCGGCTTCATTGGCGATGGCTTCGACCATGTCCGGACTGGCGTCGTCAAACCCCAGCGCGGCATAGTGCGCCTCAAAGTTGCACAGTTCATTCATCACGAACAGAGTGTCCCGTACCGGGGATTTATAATTTTGCATGTTATTTCTACCTTACTCGCTGTTTACAGCGTGTGTTTTACTTCAATACACTTCAAAAAGCCCGGCGGCACCCATACCACCGCCGATACACATGGTGCACACCACATAGCGAGCACCGCGGCGTTTGCCTTCCAGCAGGGCATGGCCCACCATTCGCGCACCACTCATGCCATAAGGGTGGCCGATGGAAATGGCACCACCGTTAACATTCATCAATTCCATCGGAATGCCGAGTTTCTGCTGGCAATACAATACCTGCACTGCAAACGCCTCGTTCAATTCCCACAAACCGATGTCTTCGATACGCAAACCGTGCTGCTTGAGCAGTTTGGGGATAGCGAATACCGGCCCAATCCCCATTTCATCCGGTTCACAGCCAGCCACCGCAATACCCCGGTAAGCGCCAAGGGGGTTCAATCCGCGTTTTTCTGCCACTGCAGCGTCCATCAGCACACTGGCACTGGCACCGTCAGACAACTGACTGGCGTTACCGGCCGTGATACAGCCGCCTTCAATCACCGGCTTCAAACTGGCCAGCCCTTCAGCGGTTGTATCGGCGCGGTTGCCTTCATCTTTGTTCAGCGTAACCGTCTCGTGGTGTTGCTCACCGGTGGCTTTATCGAACACCACTTTGCGCGCGGTCACGGGCACAATCTCGTCATCAAATTTGCCCGCTTGCTGTGCAGCGGCGGTGCGCTGTTGACTCTGCAGCGCATAAGCATCCTGCTGGTCACGATCAATACCGTAGCGTTTAGCCACCACTTCCGCGGTTTGCAGCATCGGCATGTAGATGTCTTTGTGTTTGGCCACCAACGCAGGGTCGACCATCCGATAGGTGTTCATCTTATCGTTCTGCACCAGTGAGATAGAATCCAGCCCACCGGCCACCATGATATCCACACCGTCGACCATGATCTGCTTGGCTGCAGTCGCAATGGCATACATGCCGGAACTGCATTGACGATCAACGGTCATTCCGGCAACCGATACCGGCAACCCGCCAGCCAACGCTGCCAGCCGTCCGATATTCATGCCACCGCTCCCCTGGGTCAGGGCGCTCCCCATGATCACATCGCCAACGTCTTCGCCGGCAATTCCCGCTCGTTCAACGGCGGCACTGATGGCGTGCCCACCTAAGGATGGCGCTTCCAAATCATTAAACGCACCACGGTATGCACGACCTATGGGGGTGCGTGCTGTTGACACAATCACCGCTTCTTTCATGATTGACTCCTTTGTTTTGCCCACTGGGCAAAGGTTTGTCCCGACGCGGCCAGGTTTTCCAATAGGGGCGCAGGGGTAAACCAGTCCTGTCCGTATTGACCCAGTTGCTTCTGGTAGCCCTTCAGCGCGGTTAGAATGTTGTCGAGTCCGATGGTTTCAGCATAGTGCATCGGTCCGCCCCGATAGATCGGGAATCCATAGCCATAAACATAAATGACGTCAATGTCACTGGCTTTACTGGCAATACCCTCTTCGAGGATTTTGCAGCCTTCGTTGATCAGGGGATAAAGAATCCGTTCAAGAATTTCCTGCTCGCTGATGTCCCGTTGCTGGACACCGAGGCGCTCGGCCTCCTGGCGGGCGATGTCGAGAACCTCCGGGTCAGGGATCGGCGTACGGTTACCCTCTTCATAACGATAAGCCCCTCGTCCGGCTTTCAGACCAACGCGCCCGGCTTCCACCAGCTTATCCGCCACCACGCAGTAGCTGGGATCGTGGGCAATGGCGTCACGACGGGATTCACGCACAAAGTAGCCAATGTCCAAACCGGCCATGTCCCCCATGGTGAACGGCCCCATCGGTAGACCAAACTCATACAATACACGGTCGATGTCCTGTGGACTGGCCCCCTCCAGCAACAAGCGGTTTGCTTCGCGGGAATAGGGTTCAATCATGCGATTACCGACAAAACCGAAACACACACCGACCAGCACGGCCACTTTCTTGATGGTTTTTGCCAGTTGCATGACCGTTTTGATCACATCAGGCTGCGTATCATCCGCTTTGACCACTTCCAACAGTTTCATCACATTGGCAGGACTGAAGAAATGCATACCAATCACATCACCTGGGCGGGACGTGGCACGGGCGATTTCATTGACATCCAACGTAGACGTGTTGGTGGCCAGAATAGCCCCGGGCTTACACACTGCATCCAGTTGTTCAAACACCGCCTTTTTGACCGCCATTTTCTCGAACACCGCTTCGATCACCAAATCCACATCGGCCAGATCTGCATACTCGGTAGTGCCCTGAAGCAACGCCATGCGCTGCTCAACCTGGGCTTCGGTCAACTTGCCTTTGCGTGCACTGTTCTCGTAGTTGCGACGGATCACCGCCAGGCCTTTTTCCAGCGCCTCGGGTTTAATTTCCAGCAAACGCACCGGGATACCGGCATTGGCAAAGTTCATTGCGATGCCACCACCCATGGTACCCGCTCCGATGATCCCAACGCGGGCAATGGGACGGGTCGGTGTATCACGGTCATAATCGGCGACGTGGCCAGCGGCCCGTTCAGCAAAGAAAAAGTGTTGCTGTGCGCGAGCCTGAGGGGACTTCATGCATTCCATGAACAGCGCCCCTTCACGTTCCAACCCTTGCTCAAAGGGCAATTCCAACGATGCTTCCACCGCCCTGATGCAACGCTCCGGTGCATAGAAACCACGGGTCTGGCGCGCCACAGACTTGCGAAAACCCTCGAAAAAGCCGTCGGGTACCGCTGCAACGGATTTATCCGACGTACGTGGAATAGGCTTACCCACCGCGGCCTGAGCCAGGTTGCAGGCAGTCTCGAGCAGTGCTTCTGGGGTGTCGACAAGCGCATCGGTCAGCCCCGACAGTGACTGTACTGCGGCAGGTTGTCCGGACACAATCATGTTCAGCGCCGTTTCCACATTGGTCAGACGGGGCAACCGTTGGGTACCGCCAGCGCCTGGCAGAATACCCAGATGGACCTCAGGTAAACCAACTTTTACGCCCGTTACGGCGACGCGATAATGGCAGGCCAATGCCAGCTCCAGGCCTCCACCGAAGGCCGGTCCATTGATCGCTGCCACCACAGGTTTGTCGGCTTGTTCAATTAACTCAAGCACATCGGGTAATGGCGGCTCCACATCACCGGTAGCGAATTCACTGATATCAGCACCGCCGGAAAACAGTCCGATGTCAGAGCTGATCACAACCGCATCAATCGCGGCATCTTGCAACAGATGTGTCATCGCATCGCGCACACCGGTGCGCACAGCCTTGGACAGTGCATTCACCGGCGGGTTGTGCAGGGTAATAATTCCAATACGCCCTTGGGTATCAGTCGAAACGGCGGCGGACATTGGTTGGCTCATACGCATTCCTCTGCTAATGGGCTTTTCGCCCCAAATAACCGTAGATACTAGGTCAGGCGACTCAATCAGCCAAATTTATTGGTTTTATAGGCTTAAATAACCAAAATCTATAACCGGATGGACGACCACAAGCGGCCTCGAATTGCTGTCAGACCTTACAAACCAGGACCTGAGAACGCAATTGACAAACTTTAGCGGGTCTGATTGTCTACATCTTTACCACAGTATTTTTACAATCACTTTACATGCACGGGAGGGCGTTGGCCGCAACGTGCACCGTCCCCGTGGAGAGGCAAACATGGACACATTGTTGGATTTCAACGGTAAGAGCGTATTGATCACAGGGGCCGCAAACGGGTTTGGCCGAGGCCTCGCCATCGCTTTTGCCGAACGCGGCGCTAATCTCATCCTCAACGATATTGATGCTGACGGACTGGCGGCGACCTGCCAGGCCCTGCCCGCGTCCACCCGATATGTTTCCTGTGTGGGCGATATTGCTGAAGAGGCATTGAGTCAGACCCTGGTGCAAAAAGGGGTCAGTGAGTTTGGACAACTGGATATCGCCATCAACAATGCCGGCATCGCCCACAGCATGAAGCCGATTCACCAACTCGATGCACAAACCATGCAGCGTCAGGTTGATGTCAACCTCAACGGCGTGTTGTTTGGCATGAAATACCAGTTACAACAAATGCTGACCCAAGGTCGGGGACATATTATGAATGTAGCCTCGATGGCCGGTCTCGGGGGAGCGCCAAAAGGTGGCGCTTATGCTGCGGTGAAACATGGTGTGGTTGGTTTGACCCGCACTGCTGCAGTCGAGTATGCCAAAGCCGGTATTCAGGTCAATGCCATCTGTCCCTACTTCACCCAGACCAACATCCTTAAGACCGATGGTTTGGACTCAGCGGATAGCATCGCGCGCATGTCGCAGGGGTGTCCGATGAAACGTATCGGACGGCCTGAAGAAATCGTATCTGCGATGGTGTTGATGCTGTCACCCGCAAACACCTACATGACCGGCCAGGCCATCGCCATCGATGGCGGTGTCAGTGCCTGGTAATCACGCCAAAAACAAAGGGCTTTCCTATGCAAGCAATGATGATGAACCGGCAGTTGATGATTTCTTCGATCCTGATCCATGCCGAAAAGAACTATCCAGACCAGACCATTGTCTCGGTTACCGCTGACAATCCGCGCCATCGCTACACCTATCGCGACTTCGCCGCGCGGGCCAGAAAGCTGGCCAACCTGCTCGACCAACTGGGCGCAGAGTTTGGTGACAGAATTGCAACCCTGGCGTGGAATGATTATCGCCACCTGGAATTGTACTACGGCGTTTCCGGCAGTGGCCGTGTGTGCCACATGATCAATCCGAAGCTGTTTCCCGAACAGGTGGCGTACATCATCAATCATGCGCAGGATCGGTTTTTGTTTGTTGACGTTCTGGTGGTGCCACTGCTGGAAGCGTTGCAGTCCCAGTTACAGAATGTTGAAGGGATCATTGTGCTGACCGATGAGGCCAACATGCCGCAGACGTCTCTGCCCAACGTGCATTGTTATGAAACCCTGCTGGCCGAACAGGACGACAATTACACCTGGCCGGAATTTGACGAAAACACTGCCTGTGGTATGTGCTACACCTCGGGCACCACCGGTAATCCGAAAGGCGTTGTGTACAGCCACCGCTCCACCTTGCTGCACGCATTGTCCGGCTCCCTGCCCGATCACACCAATGCCTCCACAAGGGATGTCTGCATGCCGGTGGTCCCCATGTTTCATGTCAACGCCTGGGGTATACCCTATGGTTCGGTGATGGTCGGTGCCAAGTTGGTTATGCCGGGTCCCAAAATGGCGGACGGTGAAACCCTGCACGATTTGATTGAAACCGAAGGTGTGACCTACAGCTCTGGCGTACCCACCATCTGGTTGGCGCTGCTGGATTACTTGCAGAATAGCAATAAGACCATTCCCAGCCTGAAAACCGTCACCGTCGGCGGCGCTGCCTGTCCGCGCAGTATCATCGAACGATTCCGCAACGATCACGGTACCTGGGTCAAACAGGGCTGGGGCATGACCGAAATGAGCCCCTTGGGCACCTTGGTCAGTCTCAAAGCCGGCATGGAGGACTTGCAAGGCGACGCGCTGACTGACATCCAGGCATCCCAGGGACGTACCGTGTTCGGCGTTGAAATCAAAATCGTGGATGACAACAATCAGGAATTGCCCTGGGACGGTGAAGCCTTTGGCGCCCTGAAAGTGCGAGGCCCCTGGATCGCCAGTGGTTACTATGGCCTGTCACAAACCCCCGGTGACGCTGACTGTCCGGTGGATGAAGATGGCTGGCTGAATACCGGCGATGTGGCCACCATTGATCCACAGGGCTACATGCGCATCACCGATCGTACCAAGGATGTGATCAAAACCGGCGGAGAATGGGTCAGTTCGATTGAAATCGAAAACGCCGCCACCAATCACCCTGAAATTGCCGAGGCTGCAGCAATCGGGCGCTATCACCCCAAGTGGACCGAGCGGCCCCTATTGATTGCCGTGAAACAACCGAACACGGATATCGACGCGCAGACCTTGCGTGCTTTCCTTGCCGAACACCTGCACAAATGGTCAGTGCCCGATGACGTGGTGTTTGTCGACAGCTTACCCCATACCGCAACCGGCAAACTCAACAAACTGGCACTGCGTAAACAGTTTGAAGATTACGCATTCCCAGAATCTCAAAACCATTAATAGCTATTACTCTATCAATAAACGCATCCAATTCGGGGAGGAGCCACCTCCCCAAAAAACCTGCCCCACACCACAAACCCCAATAAAATAAGGCCATTATGGTATTATTCTGTATACGTATGTATCAGGAGAGCGCTTTATCGCTTGAATTTTGTACGCTTTAATAATTCGTACAGTAATTAATCGTTCTCAAGCAAAGGAGCTAACCATGTTGAAAATTGTTAAATCCTCAATCGCCATTGCAACCACTGCGTTTCTGATCACACCCGCAGCCCATGCCGACATTAATTCGGCATTGCAGAACATCTGCACCATCGTGAAAACCGATGACAAAGGGCAACTGCGGAAGAAAATGCGTAAGGTTCAATCGGACTATCGCCTTAAGCTGCGTGATTATTACACCGGTATCACTTGTGGCGGCCAGAGCCTGATCCGTACCGCCATGCTGAACAACGCCGTGGAAACCGGGACATTAATGGTCAAGAAAATGCCACGTGGTGACCTGTCATCACCCGAGCATGACGGTAAAACGTTGCAAGCCTGGGCTGCTGAAAATGGTTTGTCGGACTCGCCGATCGCCAAAGAACTGGCTGATCGCATCTAGTTTCAACATGGTTGTGGGTAAGTCGGCCCACGCCCGCCAACTCGGCCTCATCTGAGGCCGTTGTTGGCAACCTTCAACCCCGCCCCAGCGAATAGCAAATAAGTCACCAACGGATCTCCTCTCCGGTCACTGTTCATCCAATGCCAACGGGCGTTGATTAATTTTGTGTTGGAAATACACCACATGAAACATAGAGGATAGCACCGGACTCAGCCCCCCATCGTCACCCCGCTGATTTTGCCATAGGCTTTGCAAGCCTTTACGCACCCGCAAAATCCACAGCATGTCGAGAAAAGACGATACGACATGTAAGGGTAAATGCGCCTGCAAAGCCGATAAGTCAGGATATACAACGACGGCCCAGCACAGTGAGGCCAATGACAAGCCGAACAAGGTCGTGACAGTCAACATAAACGGGATTGATATGCGATGCTCGGTGTGACGATTTGTCAGTACTGACAATCGATAAAGCATGTAGAACAGATAACATCCCATCGACAACACACACAGCAACGCAGTGATGTAGATTGGCGTGTATCCCGGGGCGCGACTTTTCAAGGTTTATGGCACGCTGGCCTTAACCAGACTGATCGTCTTGCTTGGGCAGACTGGCAGTGACTTGCGATACCAGCTCAGAGGCCGCAAGCCGGGCTTTTTCACTCAGGCGTGGATACTCTTCTTCCAGCATGGCGAGGACTGACAACGTTCCCCAATGATAGCCAGAGGTAAGTAGCAGGTAGGCGAAATCTGTGTGTGGCGGAGGTTCGTCCGCAACAGAGCTTTGCCCTCGTAGACGGTCAAGCTGCTGCTGGTAGCGCACCACATTGTCGAATCCATTGACGCTGAAAAACAGTGAATCATAGGCTTCGGTATTTTGATAAGCATGACTATAAACCAGCGCATCAAAGCGTGCCTGTTGCTCACTCATCAACTGTTCAAACGCCTGGGCGCCTAACAGTGCGTGGATGTTCACCCGTTGCAGGGGCTCAGGCGTTGGTGTTGACACGGTTTGCCATTCAATGGCGTCACTGTACAACACCCATTGCTCGCTGGCATGGGTGACTTTGTCACCACACAATTCTTCCTGGATACCGTCATCCAGGTCGTTCAGCAGCTTGACTTGTCTGGCATATCCGTGGGCGTAACTGGCACTGAACAGCCGATAGGCCAACTGAGCAACGTCACTCAGCGCCGCCTGCGCCTGTTCGCCGTCAAACATTTGCAGTTCTGCCGCCATATCCCGAATCGCACGTTCAAATTGCCCCCGACCCGCTTCATAGGACAGAGCCAGACGTTCTTGGGGAGATTCGACACCGCAGGCATGTACATGCAGGAGTTGATTCCAGGCGCGGCGATCACCGCCCCAAACCTGGATCATTGCCGGGTATAACTGGGCTTGCACGAAGGCTTCAGCGTCGAGAAACAATTCCGCCGGCTCAGGGCCGTTGGCAGGTTGAGCAGAAACACTCAGAGATAGCAGGGCAGCAGCTATACCGACACAGCGATGTTTAAACAATCTTGCGACCACGCCCCACCCGAAAACTGGTTAAAAAATGACGAGCCAGTTTACGTGTAACACTGGCCCGATTCAACACAATTATGGGCGCAACACCATTTTGCCCCGCACCTGTCGCTGCATGACTTTGTTCAGAGCCTGGGTCGACTGTTCCAGCGGCAATGCCTCATCCACCACCACCTTGACCTTGCCCTGCAGATACCAACCAAGCAGTTCCTGCATGTTAGCCGCAAAATCCTGTGGCTGATGTTGGGTAAATGAGCCCCAGAATACCCCTACCACCGAATAGCCTTTTACCAGCGCCAGGTTAACCGGGAATTCCGGAATTTCTCCGCCGGCAAATCCTACCACCAGCAGGCGTCCATTCCAGGCCATACTGCGTGAACAGGCATGGAATGTATCGCCCCCAACACATTCATACACCACGTCCACGCCCTTACCCTTGGTCGCCTCTTTTATCGCCGTTTTCAGATCCTGGTCGGTGTAATTGATCAGAATGTCTGCGCCGTTTTGCTTGGCAAGGGCCAGCTTCTCGTCGGTTGAACACACCGCAATTACCGTGGCGCCCATGGCTTTACCAATCTGCACAGCGGCTAACCCGGTCCCGCCGGCTGCACCGGTCACCAACAGGGTTTCGCCCGGTTGGATCTGCGCCCGCTGTTTAAGCGCATGGTGGGCAGTTGCATGGGCGGTAACCAACGCTGCCGCCTCCTCATCACTGATGGCATCCGGTAGCGGCAGCACATGGGTCGCTGGCACACTGACCTTTTCGGCGTAGCCGCCCAACATGCACAGTGCGATAACCCGCTGCCCCACCTGAACATGGGTAACGCCCTCGCCCACGGACGAAATCACGCCACTGACTTCGCCGCCTGGAATAAACGGGAAGTCCGGTTTCATCTGATACAAGCCCTGCACCAACAACCCGTCAGGGAAGTTGACCCCGCTGGCGGCAATGTCCACCACAACCTGTCCTTTGCCGGCGACCGGATCCGGCACCTCTTCGACCCGAAGATTCTCTACCGGGGCAAATTCATGACATACCACTGCTCGCATCATTGTTCTCCTGTCATCATAGGTTTAATCTTACCCGTCATTGGTTCAGCCCAGACGATCCGCCATAAGGTTCCGCCCCAGTTGCATCATGTGCACCTGATCAGGACCATCGGCCAGGCGGATGGTTCTGGCGTAGGCATAGGTCGCAGACAACACCGTGTCCTGGCTGGTGCCGGCGGCACCGTGAATTTGAATCGCCTGATCAATCACATTGCAGGCCATTTGTGGCGCCACGATTTTAATCGCGGCAATGATATCCCGGGCAACTTTGTTGCCGTGTTTGTCCATTTTGTCCGCCGCTTTGAGGGTCAGCAAACGGGCCTGTTCGATGTCGCAATACATGCGGGCTATCGACTCGCGTACCGATTGTTGCTTGGCCAACGGCACGCCGAAGGCAACCCGTTCGTTGGCACGATCACAGGCCATTTCAAGGGCCCGCTGCGCACAGCCGATCAAACGCATGCAATGGTGAATGCGACCGGGTCCGAGGCGCCCTTGCGCGATGGCAAAGCCTTCACCCTCGCCCACCAGCAAATTGCTGACCGGCACGCGCACATTTTCAAACAGGACCTCCGCGTGGCCCACAGGCTTGTCCAAAAAGCCCATTGCCTCCATTGGCCTGACAACGGTAACGCCGGGCGTATCCATCGGCACCAGAATCTGCGATTGCTGACGATGGCGCGGCGCCGAAGGGTCAGTTTTGCCCATCACAATCATGATCCTGCAGTTGCGGTTCATGGCACCGCTGGTGTACCACTTACGACCATTGATCACATAGTGTTCACCGTCCCGTTCAATGCGCGTTTCAATGTTGGTTGCATCACTGGAAGCAACGGCGGGCTCTGTCATCGCGAATGCTGAGCGGATTTGACCGTTTAGCAGCGGTTCCAGCCACTGCTGTTTGTGCTGCTCTGAACCATAGCGCGCCAGCACTTCCATATTCCCAGTGTCCGGCGCACTGCAATTAAACACTTCGCTGCTCCACAACACCCGTCCCATTTCTTCGCACAATGGGGCATATTCCAGGTTGGTTAACCCGGCGCCGTAAGGCTTGTATTCCTCGGGAAGGAACAGATTCCACAATCCCGCATCCCGCGCCGCCTGTTTGAGGGTTTCCATCAGCGTTGGGGTTTGCCAGGGATCGCTACTGTCCTGTAACGCCTGGTGGTAGGTTTGTTCGTTAGGGTAAATGTGGGCTTGCATAAAGCCTTTCAGGGCTTCGAGCCGTTGTTGTGTTGCGGCACTGTATTCAAAATCCATGGCGTTCTCCAGGGTGGACAAACCGAGCCGGTGTCGTCCGGTAAAACCGTATCAAACAGCATGGAAGCATCTTAGACATTCCACAACTATAAGTGGAATTAATTGTAATAATAGATTTTCATTAGTATTAAAAATGGCTATACCACTCACCCTCATCAACCGACATTTATCATTATTTTTCAATATGTTAGGAAACTACCAGCCGTAGTGATGAAGCCACTCGCAGATTAACAGGCCATTAACATTGAATTTACTTTTAGCCCCAAACCCTTTAGGTTTCTATTGGTACGATGAGTTAAAAATACATCAGAAAAACAATCACGTACTGACACATGCCGGTCATAACTGTCGCACAGAATGACCCAACAGGATAACAATAAGAGAACACGCCATGATCAAGTCGAGTCCCCGTACCCTACGCCCTTCCCTGCTGGCGGCGACCATCGCGCTGAGCTTTGCCGCAGCGGTACCCCAAGGGTTGGCCCAACAAGCCGATGACGCGCAAGCCCCCGACAGCAAACCTGCCAAAGAAGGCCTTGAAACCATCGTAATCACCGCCCAGAAGCGCGCCCAAAACCTGCAGGAAGTGCCGGTTGCAGTCACCGCGTTTACCGGTGATGAAATGAGCGAGTCGGTAATTAAAGATATCTACGATTTGCAGACCAATGTGCCCGGCCTCGGTGCGTTCCAGAGCCAGAGCGCTACCAATTCCAGTTTCTCAATTCGCGGCGTCGGCACGTCATCACAGAACTTTGGTCTGGAATCTTCTGTCGGTCTGTACGTTGACGGGGTGTATCGTGCACGCCAGAACTCAATGATCAACAATCTGGTCGATGTCGAAGCCGTTGAAGTACTGCGCGGCCCGCAAGGCACATTGTTCGGCAAAAATACGCCATCCGGTGCGGTACTGATACGTACCGTAAAACCCAGCCATGACGGCGACGACAGTTTCGTTGAAGCAACGGTTGGCAACTATGGCCTGTTGAATTTATCCGGCGCCACGTCTTTTTCAGCGATTGAAGATGTACTGGCCTTTCGGGTAACCGCGTTTAGCAGTCAGCGCGACGGCATCATCAGCGATGTAACTTTCGGCGATGATGTGATCAACGATCGTGACCGTTGGGGCGCCCGCCTGCAGGCGTTGTATACGCCCAACGACGATCTCACGCTACGTGTGATTGCCGACTATGCCGAAATCGATGAAATCTGTTGCGGTGCACCGGTGCAGGTCAGTAACTTCATGGCCCGTGAAATCCCTGGAAAATTTGGGTCCGATGCGTTCCTGGCAGGCCCTCCCTTTAACGCCACGGTATTGAACGGTGGTGATGACTTCTTCGACCGGGTGACTGCGGTATCGTTTCTGCCTGAATCACGCATGAAGGATCGCGGTCTGTCGGCTGAGCTGACCTATGACATCAATGACAACTACACCCTGGTATCGATTTCAGCGCTGCGTAAGTTCGATTCCTACGACACCATCGACAGTGACTTCACCCAGGCGGAGCTGTTCGGAACCACCAATGATGCCTCGCAGGAATCCTTTTCCCAGGAACTGCGCATCGACTACACCAGTGAAAACCTGAATGCCATCATCGGTGCCTACTATTTCACCCAGGATCTGGATCTGGACTACAGCCTGTTCACCGACACCTATTTCAACGAATTCTACCTTGCCAACTTCCAGGGCGCATTGGATGATTTGTTCAATGGAATCAACGGCCTCAGTGCTGCTACCGGTGGCCTGATTGCACCGGTTGCCGATGCAGCACCGGCCGGCACGGGTTTCGATCATCGCGCCGAACAGGAACATAAGAGCTACGCCATTTTTGGCCAGTTTGACTATCAGCTCAATGATCAATGGACACTCACGGCGGGATTGCGTTACACCGATGAAGACAAAGAGCTGAGCACGGTATTTGAAGAAAACCTGCCTGGCGGCACACCCTTCCCGACCTTCTTCAACAGTATCGGCGACCCGACGGTGCCTGAAAGCATTGTCCCCGGTACCCTGATCTATGGCGCAGGTGTGGCAGGCGCTGTTCTGCAAGGTATCGCGCTGGGTCAGATAGACATCATGACGCCGGAAGGTCAGCAAGCCTTGCAGGCGCTGGTGCCCTTCCAAACGCCGGGCTGGGGATTCCAGGCGCTGGGTGCCACCACCGCCACTCGCCCGGATATCAACGCAACACTGCCGGATGATCAAATCACCGGCACGTTGAAACTCAGCTACCAACCGGACAACAACACCTTATGGTACGCCTCCGTCGGCACAGGCTATAAATCCGGTGGTACCAATACCGACCGTATCGCAAACGGGTTTGAACCCATTTTCGATGCTGAAACCTCAACCTCCTATGAACTGGGTCTGAAGAAAGACTTCCCGGAACAAGACGTGCGGGTCAACTTTGCCGCCCATCACACCACGGTTGATGACTTCCAGGCCAATACCTTTACCGGTAACGGTTTCAACCTGCAAAACGCCGGTGACTATGAGATCAATGGTTTCGAACTGGAAACCGTGTGGTTACCCACCGACAACCTTGAAGTGAAGTTGAGCTATGCCCTGGTAGATGCAGAGTATAAGCGTTTCGAGCGAGGCAACTGCTGGGTTGCCTACACATGGCACACCGGGATCGTGGATCCTGGTCAGGAAAGCACCGATCCGGCCAATCCTAACCCTTACTGTAACCGCTCCGGTGATCGCCCCGGCGGTGAGCCGAAGAACTACGCCGTACTGAGTGTTAAACAGCATTTCGAGCTGAGCGACGACATTTACGCGTACGTGTTGGCGGAATACAGTCACACCGGTGAAGTCATACTGGATGGCAGTAATGATCCTTACGCGGTTCAGGACTCCTATAACGTGCTTAACCTGCGCTTCTACATGAACTTCTCGGATTATGACACCGACGTGATCCTGTGGGGTCGCAATGTCACGGATGAGGACTACATCAACCGTACCAACTTCAATACCCCCATCCAGGAGGGCAAGATGAACGCCTATGTTGCCGAGCCTGCAACCTTCGGCATTACGGTGAAAAAGCGCTTTTAAACCCTGCTAACGTAAAAAAGCCAGTCTCTAGACTGGCTTTTTTTTGCGCTGAATTACGGCTTGAACACCACCACATGTTCCAGGTCCACCCGGATCCCAAACCGGGCATCCACCGGGTGATCATGGTGGCTGGGCGCCAGACACAACACCCGGGTCTGATCATCCAGTGCCAGTTCATATTGGATATGGGCACCACGAAAGGCTCGCCGCACGACCCTCGCCTGATAAGGGCTGTGGTCATCATGTACGATATCATCAGGACGGATCAAAACCCGCACAGGGCCTTGCTCTTCATGAGGATGGGCCAGTCGGAATGTGCCCAGCACCGTATTGACCGAACCACCCTGGGCACTGCCCGGGATAAACACGCCCTGACCGACAAAGTTAGCCACAAACGCCGTGGCGGGTCGGTGGTACAACTCATAAGCTGTGGCCCACTGCTGCAATTGTCCCTGATGCATGACACCGATGTGATCAGCAAAGGCAAACGCTTCCTGTTGATCATGGGTAACCAGCAACGCCGTAATACCGGCGTCTTTGATCAGCTGCCTGACCTCTCGCGCCAGCGAGTCCCTTAACCCGGCATCCAGGCTGGAAAAAGGCTCATCCAGCAGCAGCACATCCGGTGATGTGGCCAGTGCACGGGCCAGTGCGACCCGTTGCTGTTGTCCGCCGGAAAGGGCGTGAGGATAAGCTTCTGCATAGGCTTGCAAGCCCACCATTGCCAGTTGACGTTGGGCAATGGCAATGCGCTCTTGCTCAGCCATTGCCTGCAATCCAAACGTTACATTCTGCAGGCAGGTCAGATGGGGAAACAAGGCAAAGTCCTGAAACACCATTGCTACCCGGCGATGCTCCGGCGCAATGTGGGTTGTACCGTGACTCACTACCCGCTGATTGAGGACTATTCGGCCAGAGGTTAAGGATTCAAAGCCAGCAATACCGCGCAGCAAGGTGGATTTACCGCTGCCTGATGACCCCAGCAAACAGCCGATGCTGCCTCTGGGCAGTGTAAAACTGACGTCCTCTACCACCGTGTTGTTATTGTAGGCCAGGCAGACCTGCTCCAGCTCCAGCATATCAACGATTCTCCTTGGATGGCTTCATTGCCCGGGTTAACAGTACGACAGGAACTAATCCCACTAATACGATCGTCAAAGCCGGCAGTGCAGCCTGGGTCAGACGCTCATCAGAGGCCAGTTCATAGGCCTTCACCGCCAGGGTATTAAAATTAAACGGGCGCAGGATCAGGGTGGCAGGCAGCTCTTTGAGTACATCCACAAACACCAACAGTAAGGCGGCCAATACACTGTTGCGCAACAACGGTAAGTGGATCCTGCGCAGCACCGACAACGGACCATGACCGAGGGAACGGGCCGCTCTGTCCATGTCCGGCGTGATACGATTTAAGCCGGTGTCAACATTGTGGAACGCCACGGTAATAAAACGCACGGTATACACCAATATCAGCGCAAACAGCGTACCGGATAATACCAAGCCCACAGTATCGCCGGTGACATAACGCCAGATGTGATTGATGCCCCGATCCGCCATGCCCAATGGCAACAAGGCGCCAACGGCCAACACGGTGCCGGGCAACGCATACCCTAACACGGTCAGTTGCAGTTGCGCCCGATACACCTTGGTCGCGAACAGTCGCCGTCCGTAGGCCAATGCCAGCGCCAGAGTGACAATCAGCATCGCACTGGCCAGGGCCAGCATGACGCTGTTCAACGCCAGCGTTGTAAAGTCCTGCCATTGCCATTGTTGATGGGACTGCCACACCCAACTGGCCAGTTGTACGGCGGGGATCAGAAAGCCAACTGCGGGTAACAATGCACACAGACAGGCAACCCCAACCCCTCGCCAGCCCGACAATACCAGCGGTGCCACTTTGCGCCCGGTGGCGCGACTCTGATAGACGGTCAGGTGACGTCGGGAATGACGCTCCCACAGCAGCAGCAATAACACGAACACACCGAGCAGCGACGACAGTTGCGCTGCCCCCCAGGTATTGCCCATCCCAAACCAGGTGCGAAAAATACCGGTAGTAAAGGTGTTGAGGCCAAAGTATTGAACAGTGCCGTAGTCAGCAAAGGCTTCCATCATGGCCAGCGCTGTACCCGCCAGCAACGCCGGTCGGGCCAGAGGGACGGTTACCCGCCAGAAGGTCTGCCACTGGGATAAACCCAGACTGCGGCTTACCTCAGCAAGGGAGGCGGCCTGATCGGCAAACGCGTTGCGGGCCAGCAGGTAAACATAGGGATACAGCACCAGTGACAGCATGATGACTGCACCGCTGAGAGAACGTATATCCGGGAACCAATAACCGCCCAGCTGCCAACCGGTAAGATTTCGCAATGCCGCTTGCACAGGCCCTGCGACATCCAACATGCCTGTATAGGTATAGGCAATAATGTACGCTGGCATGGCCAGCGGTAACAGCAATAACCACGACAACACGCCGTGGCCAACAAACCGGTAGCGGGCAATACACCAGGCAGCCGCACCACCCAACGTGAGGCTACCGATCCCTACCCCAAAGCCCAGCAACAGTGTGGTACTGATGTAGTCCCACAACACATGTTCACTGAGGTGTTGCCAAAGCGACCATTGAGGAACTGCCCAACTGAGCAGCAATGTCACAAACGGCAGGCACAGTACGACGCACAGCAGCTGCAGCAGCAGCCGCCATGGATTTAACCTAACAAGGGCACGCGAAGGCGTGCTAGACAACGGGGCTTATCTCCAACCGGCCTTGTCCATCAAGGTAACCGCCTGAGCGTTGCGCTCTCCTACCTCTGGCAAGGCAATCTCTTCGCCTTTGAAGGTGCCAAAAGACTGCAGTACATCACTCCACTCGACGCCCTCGCGCACCGGGTATTCGTGATTGGCGGTGGCATACCAGGCCTGACTGTTTTCGGTCAGCATAAAGGCCAGCAGTTGATGGGCCAGCGCTGCATTGGGTGCGTGTTTCAGCACCGTGGCACCCGACACGTTAATGTGTGCACCACGATCCTGTTGGTTTGGCCACAGGACCTTGACCTGCTGGGCCAGTTCACGGGCAGTACTGTCGCTACTCGTCAGCATACCGGCGAGGTAATAGGTATTGGCAATTGCCACATCACACTGCCCTGCAGCAACCGCCTTAATTTGGTCCCGATCGCCGCCTTTGGGGTCACGGGCAAAATTACTCACCAGCCCTTTGGCCCACTGCAACGTCTGCTGTTCACCCACCTGGCTTAGCATTGCCGCCACCAGTGATTGATTGTAGATATTGTTGGATGAACGCACACAGACCCGTCCTTTCCATTCAGGCTTGGCCAAATCTTCCATGCGCGACAATGCTGCCGGATCAACCCGATCTGCAGCATACATGATTGGCCGGGCGCGCAATGTCAGGCTCACCCAGTGGCCTTGTTCATCGCGCAGATTGGCGGGTACAACCGCTGCCACTTCGGGGATATCTGTGGCCTGGGTCAAGCCCAGCGCTTTGGCGCGCACCAGACGGCCAACATCGGTGGTCAGCAGCAAATCAGCGGGGCTGAACTCCCCTTCATTCTGAATACGGCTCAACAACGCATCCGCTTTACCGGTGACAAGATTGACCTTAATGCCGGTCTGGGCGGAAAACTCGTCCAACAGCGGTTTTATCAATGCTTCTTTGCGGGCTGAATAGACATTGACCTCTTGTGCCAGCACGGAATGAGTGACTAACATCAACAGCAACAGCGCGTATTTCATGATTACTCCATCGATTCAATCGTCAGGCGCAGAGCTTACTTCAAACGCAAATCGTTCTCAATTGCTTTTCGACGCTTCAAACATCAAATAATGGGTCTCTTCCATCCCCAGTGCCTGATAGGTGCGCTGTGCGGTGAGATTGTCCTTTTCAACGTACAGGCGGTAGCCACAGACGTTTGGTTGATCCTCTGACAGGGTCTGCACTTCACGATAAAGCGCTGAGTAGATGCCCTTGCGGCGATGTTCTGGCACGATGTAGACACTCTGCACCCACCAGAATGTGCCATTGCGCCAATCACTCCATTCGAACGTTACCATCAGACTGCCAACGATCTCCCCCGCCACTTCAGCGACCAAATAGAAACCTTTATCCTGACTGTCCAACACCGCCCTGACGCCCGCGGTCAGGCAGGCATTATCAAGCTGCTTATTTTCCGTTTCCAGGGCCATGGCCTGATTGAATTGAACAAGAGCGTTAAGATCGGCTGAGACAGCCTTGCGAATGTGCATCGGTTTTTCCCGTCAGTCTTGAAAATGTATAAAAGGTGTGTGCGGTTTATACCCTGAAGATCACAGTGGCACAACGACCGCCGTGGGAATATTCGAGGGATTGACAGATTTCCCGGATCAGTGGCACCCCCCGACCAAAGGTCTGGCTGTCGGATTGGGCATGTAATGATTGCCAGTCAAACCCGTCTCCGCTGTCAAACACCACCAGTCGCAGCTCCCGTGCGTCTGGGTTGAAAATGACATCGATGGTTACCTGCCCGACTACCAGCTCCTCAAGCCGTTGCATCCGCTGCTCAAAGTAGGCAAAAAAACCGTCGGTGGTTTGCTTTAACCCCGACGACAGTTTTAACACACCGTGGTCCAGTGCATTGTTAAACAGTTCGCTGAGTACTGTGGAGAGATCTGAACGAATCCGTTCCATCCCCAGTTGACTAACGACCATGCGCACAATGTCCTGGATCGGATCGATCGATTTTAGTTCGCGGGCGTTAAGCACCACCGAGACCTGAAAAGGCGTAACTGCCGATTGTTGCTCGCGCCTCAGGCCCTCAATCGGGGCCAACGGGATGGACAACAAGGTGATGTCATCCTGCTGCTCTGCTTCACCACGGAAAGACTCCAGTCGCTCAGATAGCGCTTGTACCGACAGGTCCGGCTGACGTGACAACCATCCAATCAGCGCTTCCTCACCAAGCATCCTGTCAGCCTGATTGACCGACTCGACCACACCGTCGGAATAGCCCAGCAAACGGTCACCGGTCTGCGCTTCACAAAAACTGACATCATCGGCAAACTCACTGACCGACAAAATTCCCAACGCCATATGCTGCGACTCAAACCGGCGTTTTACCCGACCGCTTGGTTCTATCAGCAGCACATCCGGCATCCCGCCATTCCACAGGGTTATCTGGTTACCCTGTTGATTGATTTCCAGGATCACCGCGGCGAAAAACATGTCATCAGGCAGCAATGGCAGCAGCGTGTGGTTAATGGTACTGGCCATTTCGCCGACCGGCACACCTTTTGACGCCATGGCCTGAAATGCTCTAGCCACCGGCAACGCGCCGATTGCCGATGCCAGACCATGACCGGTAAAATCGCCCATCAGCACGTAGAGTCCGCCACTGGGACTCGGTTCGGCCAGCAACAAATCGCCATTGAAGCTGCTGGCCGGTGCCAGTCGGTAATCGATAAAACGGGTCACCGTCGGATCAAGGCTTAACGCGTTGGCAAATATGTGCTCAACAATGGCATGTTCCCGTTCCACGCCATTGCGAAAATACGTCAGCTCACGGTTCTGCTCTGTGGCTTTCCGACTCAATTGCCGGGTGCGGGCGTGGGCGCGTATCTTGGCGGTGAGTATGGTTTTATCGAAGGGTTTCGACACAAAATCATCACCACCGGCTTCCAGACAACGGGCCAGACTTTCCTGATCGTCCAAAGCGGTGATAAAAATGATTGGCAGATACAGATCACCGGCCAATTCTTTTAATTGGGGTGCCACGTCCAGACCGCTGATGTCGGGCATTACAACATCGAGCAGCACGAGGTCTGGGTCAATACGCTGCGCCAACTGGATGGCTTCCCGCCCCGATTCAGCTTCGTAACAATCGGTATAGCCGGTTTCCTCCAACATGTGCAGCAGCAGGAAACGGTTCAGCGGTTCATCGTCAACGATCAGTATGCGCACGGCGACGCGACCTCAGGAAATAGAGAATTTTTTATCGAAGCGGGAGATTTTGAGGATTTTTGCCACTTGAGGACGGCAATGGCTGATGGCAAAGTTACTGACCTTCCCTTGCAGGCTCTTTTGCATATTGAGTAACATGCCGAGCGCCGAGCTGTCCATGTATTCGGTATTGGCAAGGTCAACGGTTATGGTTTTCACCGAAGCTGGCAAGTCGCCGTAGCTTTGTCGAAAGTCCTGCACTTTACCAAAATCGAATTTTTCATCCATGAAAATGGTCAGGTGCGACTGGTCATCGTTGTAGCGGGTTTCCAAACTCATTGATACGTTCCTCGTCGGCCTTTGTTCGCTTCTATAATGTGGCACAGTGGGTAAATTTCGCAAATTATACTTTTGCCTGAAACAGACAACGCGCAGATCCCGCTGAAAGGCTTTTATGTCTGCATTTTTTTTGTCTACAATCAGCATTCTTGGACACAACAAAAGAAGTATTATGTCTGACAATCCCCTGGTATTCAGTACCGATGGCGGGCGGATAAAGCCCACAACACCGCAAGCGCAAGCGCCTGAAACAGACGGTATCGTTCGTATTCGTCGAGAAACCAAAGGCCGTAAAGGCAAAGGTGTCACCACCATTTCCGGCGTTCCACTGCAAGGCGAGGAATTAAAAGCACTGGCCAAAGCCCTGAAGCAACGTTGTGGGACCGGTGGTGCATTGAAACAAAATATCATCGAAATTCAAGGTGACCATCGCGAGGTCATTAAAGACGCGCTGGAACAACGCGGCTACACCGTCAAACTGGCAGGCGGCTAATTCACATCTGACAAAAAGGTCCTCGACATGGAACACATTGCCCTCAGTGAACTGAACATATTGTTGGTAGAACCCTCGGACACGCAACGTAAAATCATTTCATCGTTGTTGATCAAAGAAAACGTCGGTGAAATCGATGCGGTATCCACCATTGCGGAAGCGAAAAGTGCGCTGCGCTCCCATTCCTCTGATCTGGTGGTCAGTGCCATGTATTTCGAAGACGGCACCGGCCTGGATCTGCTGCAAACGATGAAAGAATCGGAAGAAACCGACAGTATTCCTTTTATGTTGGTGTCGAGCGAAAACCGCGTATCAAAGCTGGAAGAGTTCAAGCA
The DNA here is from genome assembly GCF_020687825.1 of Fluctibacter halophilus. Lineage (GTDB taxonomy): Bacteria > Pseudomonadota > Gammaproteobacteria > Enterobacterales > Alteromonadaceae > Fluctibacter > Fluctibacter halophilus. Next base: position 633,058 of record NZ_JAJEWP010000001.1, on the reverse strand, counting down.
AGCCGGTGTTGCAGCAATCCTGCCCAAGCCGTTTAAGCCGGTCCACCTTTCCCGCGCCCTGCGGGCGTCATTGGATCTGATCAATACTGAAGAGCTGGAGCTCGAATTGTTTGATATCCAGGATGTGCGTGTCTTGTTGGTGGATGACAGTCGTCTGGCGCGCAACCACATTCGTCGGGTGCTCGAAGGCATGGGACTGAAAAAAATTCAGGAAGCGGAGAACGGCGCCATGGCGCTGACGTTCATCAAAGACAACACCTACGATTTGGTGGTAACCGATTACAACATGCCGGAAATGGACGGCCGAGAACTGTCTGAATTCATCCGCTTTAACCCTGAAACGGCGCACATTCCGATCATCATGGTGACGTCTGAATCAACCGACAGCCTGCACATGGCCAATATTCAGCAAACCGGGGTCAATGCCCTGTGCGACAAACCGTTTGAAGCGTCCGAAGTGCGAAAAATGCTGGCGGCGTTACTCGGTGAATGAGCCGAAGTGCACAAAAGCGTTGACACCTCCGGTGCAAATGACTAGATTCGAGGCATGAACATGAATATCGCACGCTTCTTTGGCTTTTTTACCTCACCCTGACGGGAGGTAAATGCGTGCGTGAACAAGAATCGCAGAAACCTCCCAACCGGGAGGTTTTTTTTTGCTTTTTTCAACCGACAACTGATGGAAAACAACGATGGCTGTACAGGAACTGGATACGCTACGGGATCAAATTACCGCCCTTGATGGTCAATTACTGGGGTTGCTGGCACAGCGGCAACAATTGACCAATGCTGTGGCAGAAACCAAAATTAAACACCACATTCCGGTCCGGGATCAGCAACGGGAAGAACAGTTGCTGGTGCGTCTGCTTAAGCAAGGGGTTGAGCACGGCCTCGATCCCCACTACATCACCCAGCTGTATCACGTGATCATCGAAGACTCTGTACTTAATCAGCAAGCCCTACTGGCCGAACGTGCCAACCCGGACAGCAGTGCGCCACTGAACCGTGTGGCCTTTTTGGGTGACAAAGGCTCTTACAGCTATCTGGCCACCCAACGGTATTTCTCCCGTCGACCCGGTGAGTTGTTGGAGATAGGTTGCCAGAGTTTCGCCGACATTGTGCACAAAGTGGAGTCCAGTGAAGCCGACTACGCGGTGCTGCCAATCGAAAACACCAGCTCCGGCAGTATCAACGAAGTCTATGATCAGTTGCAGCACACCCGCCTTTCCATCATCGGTGAGCTCACCCACCCGATCAAACATGCGTTGCTAGTGGCGGTAGATACCGATATCTCGTCGTTGAAGACCCTTTACGCCCACCCACAGGTATTCGCCCAATGTAGCCACTTCCTGGCCGATCTGGGTAATATTGAGGTGAAGCCTTGCGACAGTACATCTGCAGCGATGCTGAAGGTAAATGAGCTGAATTCACCCCATGTTGCAGCGATTGGCAGCGAAGCAGGCGGTCAGCTCTATGGCCTGAAAGCCATCAAATCCAACCTCGCCAACCAGAAAGAAAATCACAGCCGCTTTATCGTGGTGGCCCGCAACCGGGTCAACGTGCCATTGCAGGTACCGGCCAAAACCACCTTGGTGATGTCGACGGTGCAAAAGCCTGGTGCGTTGGTGGAAGCCTTGTTGGTACTGAAAAACAATAATATCAACATGACCAAGCTGGAGTCCCGCCCGATCACCGGCAACCCCTGGGAAGAAATGTTTTATCTGGATGTAGAAGGCAATATCCAGGACGGCCCCATGCAGCATGCCCTGGAAGAGCTTAAAGCCACCACTCGGTACTTTAAGGTACTGGGTTGCTACCCCAGCGAAGAAGTGGCACCGACCAAGGTCGCCGCAGTGGATGCGTTATCTACCCCGCAATAACCCACAATGGGGCTGTCACAGCCCCTAGACTTTAAAGCGGGCGACCAATTCCTGGGTACGGGATGCAATCCGTGACAATTCATTCGACGAGGCGCTGGTCTGACTGGCGCCCTGTTGGGCATCAGTCGCTAACTCATTGATATTATTTACGTTCTCTAACACCGATGCACTGGTAGTATTTTGTTGTTCCGAGGCGGCCGCAACCGTTTCAGCCATTTCCAGTACCACTTTAAGGTTGGCTTCCAGCTCGTTCATCGCCGTATTGACCAGATCCACCAGATGAATCCCCCCATCGGCGGCCCGCGATGCACGCTCCATCCGTTCGACTGATCGCTCTGACGACTTAACCATCCCATCCACAATGCGCGAGATCTCCACAGTACTTTCCTGTGAGCGGGTCGCCAGGGCCCGTACTTCGTCGGCCACCACCGAGAATCCACGTCCGGCTTCCCCCGCCCTGGCCGCTTCAATGGCCGCATTCAGCGCCAACAGGTTGGTCTGATCTGCCAGGCTGGTGATCACATTCAGTGCCGAGGTTATTTGTTCCACTTCAGATTTGAGGCTTGAAATCACCGTGCTCGAGTCGCCAATCAACTGCACCAGCAATTTGATGTTCTGGGCCGCCATGCCTGCCCGCTCCATGTTTTCATGCAGGCTTTTCTGGGCATTCAATGAATGGTCGCGGGTGTCGACCATCGAACGGGACACTTCATTAATGGAGGCAGAAAACTGCTCCATTGCGGTCGCCACCATTGCGGTCTGATCGCGCTGCTGGGTGGCGGTGTTTTCAGACTGCAGGGTGATGGCACTCAGCTCTTCGGCACTGGATGCCAGTGTATCCGCATCGCTTTTCACCATACTGATGATGTCGCGCACCTGGCCAATAAACTGGTTAAAGGCATGGCTGATGCGGTTGATTTCGGGGATCTTGGACGCTTCCAACTGCACTGTCAGATCGCCTTCGCCTTGCGCCAATGCCTCGCACATCTCGCCGAGCCTGTCCAGCGGTTGCGTTAGTAGCCTTGCCAGCCACAACACGACAACAACGGCGATGGTTAATAACACAATGGTTTCCAATAACGCGGAGACAAATAATTCACGACTGAGGGCCTCAGCAGGCGCCAGCGCTTCACTGACATCAATCTCTGCCAGCAAAGCAAATCGATGTTTTCCCAACGAGATTGGAGAATAGGCTGAATAAACTTCTACGTCGCGGTAGTCTTTGACCAGCATAAAGCCGCTGTTGCCTTCCAGCGCACGGCGCGATGACTCTGACCGAACCGGTTGAATGCCGACGGAGGTATTCCGCTCATCGATACGCTTGGCTTCGGCCGGGTATTTGCCCCGAATCGCGGCCAGATAATTGGCTTTGTCTTCGACAAAAAAACGGCTTTCACTGAGCAGTACACTGTCTTCATCGACCAGGTAAGTTTCCCCAGACGCGCCGTAGCCTTTTTCCTGCCATTTGTTGCTGTGGGTCATGATGGCGCTGATGTGATCCATCGGCATCTGGAAGATCAGAATGGCGACCGTACGCCCATCGACCTGAATGGGCGATGCGGCGAACCCGGCCAGGGCATCATAGGAGGGCCGGTAATCTTCAAAGGAGCTGAACACCACGTCATCAGGGTTATTCAGTTGACGCGCCCGTTTGAAAGCTTCACCAATGCCGCTGCCAGCATACGGGCCGGTCACAATGTTGGTGGCAAAATCCAGTTCCTTGTACACGCTGTACACGATGTCGCCAGACTGGGCGTCGGCGATAAAAATGTCGTAATAACCAAACTCATTCAGAAAATGCTGTAATGAGGGATGATAGCGCTGATGGGCCTGGTCGTAGGCTGACCCATTGTTGAGCGCCACCAGACCATCTTTGCCACCCAATGGAAAAGACGATGCGGCGATAAAGTCATGCTGTAATGCCAACGCCGCGTCCGAAAGCCTGGACAAAACCTGGGACGCTCCTTGTAGCGTCCTCGGATTGAGTGACGCATAGTGCTGGCTGAAATCGTTGTCATAATAGTCCGCCAAGCGGTTACGTTCCGCACTGGAGAGGGTTCCACGCTGGTTGGCATACTGCTGATAAGCCTGAACGAACGCTTGTGCTGCCTGTTGAGTATCCAGGCTGAAAGACTTGGAGCGCACCTGCTTTTCGATGGTGGCGAAATATTCCGAGAGGCTTTCAGAGGTTTGCACGTTCTGCACCAATAATCGCTCTCTGGCAGCATTTTCCAACGCTTCTGTCGACGCATCGACCGCCACATTCACCGAAACCACAGCCATCATCAGGATGGTAACCACAACCAATGAAATAACAGAGACTAGCAGGCGTAACTTCAATGACATGACTCGATTCCTTTTGCACAACAGCAACCGAGCATCAACGCCAGGCCGCAGTGCCATTAACTATTGGACAAGCCCGGCCATAGCGCAAATTATTGACCTTATTCGTTTTTAATCACGCGGTCATCGTCGGCCTTGAGCAAAAGCTGCTTGCTGCTGACCAGACATTCTTTGGCATACGGACCAAACCATTGGCCAATGCGGAAAAACTGTTTAACGAACGTCCCTTTATCACCGGCTTCCAGCAGTTCCAGGGCCTGATCAAAGCGATCCCTGAAGCGCTTCAACAACGCAATACTTTCGACATTGTTGAAAATTATGTCGGCGTACAACTCCGGATCCTGGGCGAACAAACGCCCCACCATCGCCAGCTCCAGTCGGTAGATCGGCGAACTGAACGCCACCAACTGTTGCAGGTCCGGGTTTTCACCGGCCAGGTGCGCACCGTACACAAAGCTGCTGAAATGGCGCATCACCTGGATAAACGCCATGGCGTCATCGTGTTGCTCGGCGGTGCTGGCGTGTAATACTGCCCCCCAGGAGCGCAACTGTTCAATTAGCCATTGGTAGGAATCTTGCTGCCGACCATGACACACCACCACCACCTGTTTGATCAGGCTTTGCACGTCTGGTCCGAACATCGGGTGAAGCCCTACAACCGGGCCTTTATGGGCATCCAACATGGCCTGTAGGGGGCGTGCTTTAGTACTGGTAATATCCGCTAATACGCAATCGGCAGGTAACTGGTTCAGTTTCGCGATCACCGCTTCGGTGACTTTGATCGGTACCGCCACGATGACCAGGCCTGCATCCTTGAAAATCTGATCGGCCAGCGGCCAGTCGTCCTGCTCCAGGATACTGACCTGATATCCACTGCGTTCGAACATATCGACAAAAATACGCCCCAGGGCACCGCCACCACCGATCACAACCACGGTGCCTACATCCGGTGCCAGGCAGTGATATTGTTGATGCTGGGTCTGGTAGCTTTCGCGCATGATACGGCGTAACAGATCTTCCACCAATGCAGGGGGCACGCCGAGGCTCTGGGCCTGTTGTCGGCGTGCTTTGATCAGGGCGGCTTCACGACTCGGCACGTAAATGGGCATGCCTTTACTCGCTTTGTATTCCCCGACTTGACGGGTCACCGCCGCCCGTTGCGCCAGCAGTTTAACCAGGGCACTGTCGAGCTCGTCGATCTGATCGCGCAGATCATCCAAATGATTGTCCGGACTGTTCACCCTTCTCTCCTTTGCGCGGCGCTGGAGACCTTGGCAACAAGCACTCCAGACCCGCTTAATTCACACGGTTCAGCTGGCGATATTCATTTTGCTCTGTCGCATCGGCAACACAGTAATGAGTTTTTCGCGCATGTGATCGACCAGCGCTTCGGTGGTGTCCCAATCAATACAGCCATCGGTGATCGACACACCCGGCAGCAACTCAGTAACCTTTTTGCCGTCACTGGGCTGATTACCGGCATTGAGGTGGCTTTCCAGCATCAGGCCAATTATCGACTGGTTACCTTCGAGAATTTGATTCACCACGTTTTTGGCCACCAGCGGCTGGCGACGATAATCCTTGCTGGAGTTGGCATGACTGCAGTCAACGACCAGACCGGCCGACAATCCCGCTGCAGCAAGTTGCTCTTCGCAGTCAGCCACACACACAGAATCATAGTTGGGCTGCTTGCCACCGCGCAAGATAATGTGCCCATCGGGATTGCCCTGGGTTTTAATGATACTGACCTGCCCCGACTTGTTGATGCCCATAAAACTGTGCCCGGAGGCCGCCGACTTGAGGGCATTGATAGCGATATCCAGTCCACCATCGGTGCCGTTTTTAAACCCGACCGGCATCGACAAGCCACTGGCCATTTCCCGGTGGGTCTGTGACTCGGAGGTACGTGCACCAATCGCCGACCAGCTGAACAGTTCGGCCAGGTATTGTGGCGAAATGGGATCCAGTGCTTCGGTAGCCACCGGCAACTCCAGCTCTGCCAGCCAGATCAGCAGCTCCCGGGCTTTACGCAAACCGGTTTCGATATCAAAGGTACCGTCCAGGTGGGGATCGTTGATCAGGCCCTTCCAGCCCACAGTCGTACGCGGCTTTTCAAAATACACCCGCATCACGATGTAAAGGGTATCTTTGCAGCCTTCGTGTAGTTCCTTGAGCTTCAGCGCATAAGCTTTGGCTGCCTCGATGTCGTGAATAGAACAGGGACCGCTGATCACGAGCAGTCGATGATCACGGCGATGGATGATATCCGCAATGATTTGCCGGGACGCCTGAATGGTTTTCAAGGCATGCTCACTGACCGGCAATTCTTTGGCCAGTTCATCCGGGGTGATCAACACCTGCTCGGACGAAATATGGATGTTGTTTAAGGGATCACGCAACATGGGGCACTCTCACAGTTAGGGCTAACAGGAAGAATAGAAGACTCAGAATGAAGTGCGTAGAACCTGATGGGTGGCTTCGTCGGGTACAGACTTGCCACTGTAAATTATTATTTACGCCTTATTTGAACTCTAATTCACAATACAGGCTTGACTTTTTACCAGCCTTTAATTTCAAGCACAAGAGAAAATCATAAAAAGCCGGTTTTATCGCGGTTGCACGGTGGTTTTTCGACCAATCAACACTCGGTCAGCAGCACCTGATAGGCCCACTGCAGACGTTGTGCCTCCTCAACACAGCCCCCTTTGTCAGGATGGCACTGGTGCATGCGCTGCCGATAGCATTGTTTAAGCTGACGTGCAGTATAAGGCTGCGACACCTTCAGCAACTGCCTGGCGCGGGCAATGTCCTCGGCACTGTGCGCCACAGGCGGCGCCGCTATTCCTGACCAGAAACGACGCAACAGTTCGTCCAGCGAGTCACTGTCCATGGCATCGAGGTTGCTAATGTCCAGATAATAGGCACGCATCTTGGCACGGCTGGGATCATCGGGCAGGGTTTGTCCGGGCTCCAGGACCCGAATGCAGGTGGCAATGATGTCGAGCTGTCCCAGCCCTTGTGCCTGCCAGCGTGCATCCAGTGCGTACAACGCATGAAACAGGGTGAAATGGCAGTGGAACATGGCGTCCTGACTGTGCAGGGCGTTATTGGGAATACACTGATACGGCGCTTGTTGCAGACGCCGGATCAGTGCATATTCGCTGATCCCGTCAGGTTCACTGAGCAGGATCCCTTCCAGGTAACGAGTCAGGGTCGCTAATGCTGTCAACCGTTACCTCGTCAGATTAGCCGGCCGGATACACATAGCTGGCCTGAATGCCCAATGGGATACCCAGTCCCCAGTAGATCAGCAAAAAGGCGGTCCACAACAGCAGAATGCTGATGGTGAACGGCAGCATCATCGACAGCAGCGTGCCGATCCCGGTGCTTTTCACATAGCGCTGACAGTACACCACCACCAACGGGAAGTACGGCATCAGCGGCGTAATAATATTGGAAGACGAGTCACCCAAGCGATAGGCAGCCTGTGTCAGATCCGGGGAAATGTTCAGTTGCATCAGCATCGGCACAAAAATCGGTCCCAGCAGTGCCCACTTGGCCGACGATGAACCCACGAACAGGTTGACGAAGGCCGTCAGGAAGATGATCCCGACGATGGTGACCATGGACGGCAATTGCAGTGCTTTAAGCACTTGTGCGCCTTCGATCGCCAGCAGCGCACCGAGGTTCGACTTACCAAACGCATCGATGAACAAGGCACAGAAAAACGCCATAACGATGTAGTAGCTCATGCCCTGCATCGCTTTGGTCATACAATCGATCATGTCCTTGGTGCTTTTGAACGTGCCGCTGACATAGCCGTAGACCACGCCTGGCAGCAGGAACAACAGGAAGATCAACGGTACAATCGACTGCATCACCGGTGCCGCGAATGAGGTCAGCTGACCGTCAGGGGAGCGCATCGGTGAATCGGACGGGTACAGGATAGCGACCAGCGCCACGATACCGGCGACCATGGTCCAGGATGCCCAACGCAGGGCTTTGCTCTGCTGTTCGTTAAGCTCGTCAAACTTGGGGATTTCGTTCGGATCGCCGTCGATTTCCACGTCCTTAAGGCGCGGCTCGATGACCTTGTCGGTCAGGTACCAGCCAATCCCCACGATCAGTAACGTCGAGGCCGAGTTAAAGAACCAGTTGTTCAACGGGTTGATCTGGATTTCCGGGTCGATGATTTGTGCCGCACTCTGGGTGAAGCTTTGCAGCAACGGGTCGATGGCCGACGGAATGAAGTTGGCGCAGAAACCACCACTGACCCCGGCAAATGCCGCCGCAATACCGGCCAACGGATGTCGGCCCATGGCGTAGAAGATCACGCCGGCAAGGGGGATAACCAGCACGTAACCAGCATCGGTCGCAGTGTGGCTGACAATCGCCACCAGGATCACCATCGGCGTCAACATCGCCTTAGGGGTGGAATCCAGCATCCGTTTCAGACCCGCCGAGATAAACCCGGAATGTTCGGCAACGCCAACCCCCAGCATAGCCACCAGCACCACGCCCAGCGGTGCAAAGCCCGTGAAGATTTTCACCATGCGTGACAAGAAGTCGGCCAGCGAATCACCGGTCAACAGATTGTTCACCACCACCGCTTCACCGGTACGGGGATCGATGGCGGAGAAGGTGAAATTAGACAGCAGGGCCGACAGACCCCAGACAATAAGCAGACAGACGAAAAAGATGATGGCGGGATCCGGTAGCTTGTTGCCGACCTTCTCCACTTTATCCAGCGCACGCGTCGTCCAGGTGGCGCGTTGTTCCATGAGGACTCCTGATTGTTATCGTTATGTTAAGACCGGCGCTAGTATGCCACAGCGCAGCCAAAATCACATCGGAACAGCGATTGATTGAGCGTAAAAAAAGCCTGCGAACAGCAGGCTATTTTACACCTAGACAGCGATGTCGCGTTGAGTAACAACGCTACAGGCAGTGTTCCGGTTTATCCAGAGTGTAGTAATAGTTAGTGGCTTCCAGATCGTCGACGTCCGCACACTGAATATCCTCATTACCGCCCAAAAACAAATACCGCACGCGATTCATATCGAGCAATGGACTGATGTCTGATAGCTGATTACTTTGCAAATTCAGATGCCACAGTCGACTCATCCCACTGATGCCATCTAACGCAGTGATCCGGTTGTTACTTATACTCAGGTCGTCCAGATAAGTCAGCGAATACAACGGCGACATATCGGTAATCTGGTTGTTGTCGACACTCAAATCATACAAACGAGTCAATGACGACAGCGGTGACAAGTCACTTATTTGGTTGTCATTGGCATTCAGATAGCGCAAATTCGACATCCCACTCAATGGCGATAAATCGCTGATTTGGTTGCTGTTCATTTGCAAACGATAGAGGTTGTAGAACTGCTCAAGTCCTGCAATGCTGCTGATACCGTTATTACTGATGTACAAATAGTCCACATCCGCAGCATCTTTGAAATTTCGATCACTGATGTAGGCGTGCAAATTCGGGTCAGTAAACAGCGACAAGTCAATGGGTTTTTCCAGGCAATCGCTTGATTTCGCTATTTGGGTGCCTGACAACGCAGCTTCCAACGCAGGAAAATCATCACACAAAATGTTGGTGTTGTACTGAAGGTTCAGGTGCTGCAACTCGGTCAGGCTGTGTAACGGTGATACGTCAGTCAAGCCGGTGTTACTCAACGACAATCGGCGCAATCCGGTATGTGCGGTGATGATGTCAAGTTGGTCAGCAACCTTAGCCCGTGACAAGTCCAGCACCGTTAAGCCACTGATTTGTCCGAGTGCCGAAATATCACTGAGTTGATCGGTGTACCCGGCATACAGGGTTGTCAGGGCTGTGAGTGTTTCCAGTCCGTCTAACGATGTCAGATTCGACAGTTCGATGATATCCAACGAAGTTAGCGAGGTTGCATCAGCCAATGGCGATAAATCAACGATCAACGAATTTCGTCTCAGCGACAAGGTTGTCAGCGCGGTCATGCCGGACATATCAAACAAGTTTGATAATCCGGTGGTGGATAAATCCAGTGTCTCCAATTGGGCTAATGACGACAGACTGTCAACATTGACCAACTGATTGTCATGCAGATCCAGAAATTTCAGCGATGTCAGTGCTGACAAGGCCGACACATCAATAGGGTTGTAGTAGCTGGTGTATAAATCTGACGCATACAATGTTTCCAACTGGGTCAACGTCTGCAATGGTGTCAGATCGCTGAGGTTGCTCAGGCCCGAAATATCTAACCCGTTTAGCGCAGTCAGTTTTGAGACTGCTGAAAGATCACTGATACGGCCGTTGTTACTGATGTCCAGCCACGTCAATGCAGACATCGTTTCAACAAAACCCAGCGTGGATAAATTAGTCCCACTCAGGTTCAACCGCTCCAGACCGGTCAGCGAAGACATGCCCGCTGTCGACGACAGGGATCTGCTGGACAGATCAAGGTCGGTCAGTTCTGTCAACGTGCCAAGCTTGTCAAAATCGATTTCAGCATTGAGGTGGGACATAGTCAATTTGGTCAACCCCGATAACTGATACACAGGATCAAGGTTGCTAACGTCGGTGTTCGAAATATCCAACTCTTTTAGCGCGCTCAACTGTGTTAACACGGTCAAATCGACCACCTTGGTGCTGCTCACATCCAGCGATGCTAACTGCGGCATGCTGCTCAAAATACTCAGGTCAACCAATCCACCTCGCATATTGCTCAATTGCAATGTTTTCAACTGAGTCAACGCTTTTAAGTCAGTCGTGGAGTCAAGATAAACATGTGAAAATCTTAGCGTTTCCAATGAGGTATACACACTGAAAGGCGCCAATGGCACATTGCTGTAGGTTATGAACGCGTTCTCCAGCAGGAGAGTTTTCAGTGTCGGTTGGTCGCCTATTTTCTGGGGCACATTGAAGGTGCTGTAATAGGGGTAAATATTGTTATCGGACAGGTCCAGATACTCTAACGCCAGCTCGCTTACATCCGGCAAAATGTCCATTTCATTGCTGCGCATGACAACATGGGTCAACTCGGAGAGGGCTGGAAACTCGAGTCCCGCTGAGGTGTAACCATTATGCATCTCAAAACGCTGCAGGCGGGGTAACGCGGATAGGTCGTCCAGCGACCCTACGGTTTTTCCGTCACAGACAAGTTCCGTTAGCCCAACGTCCTGATCTGCGATCGCCAGCTCACTAAAACAGGCCGCAAGTCCAGCGTCGGTAAAAGCGCTGCTGGTCAATGCATCTGCAGCTTCAACAGTCAGGCTTACTTCTTCCCGCGCCGTCGCCCCATCATTATCGGTTATCGTTAGAGCCAAAACGATGGTTTGGCTTTCATCAACAGCTGGAAGCACTACACTGACGGACGACGTTTCGGCGTTTTCAAGGCTGGCATCGGGGCCGCTCACCTGCACCCAATGATAATCGGTAACACTGCCATCACTGTCACTGGCTGATGCGGTGATCGTGATCACACCACGCTCGGTTTCGGACTGCGCAGACATCGGGGAAATGGTCGGTTTGCTGTTTGACGTCGGAGTCGGTGTCGACTCGCCTCCTGAACCACCGCACGCCGATAAAATGGCGGTAGTGAAAGCCAAAACAGAGGCTTGAGAAAACTTGCTAAATTGCATGATATACGGTTCCTGTTGACTGATTCCTGAAGATAATCAGACGCAAAGGACCCTGTACTTCCTGTACCAGTTTGGTGTAGTCCTTTACGCCAAATCATTTCGGTGCTGACTCTACCATAGACGATGCCAGAACGGCAGTCATTTGTCTTTTTGCGCACCAGCCGCTAGCGGTGTAAGCAGACGCATAACCGGGTAAACAAAATTGGTCTATAGTCTTTTTTAACACCGGATCATGGGGCGTATGCGTGATTCAAAAGGACAGGAATTGGAGAGACAAGCATGCCAAAACGCGTTGCCATGGCCATCTCAGGGGCCGTCAGCCTGGGGACCTATGAGGCCGGTTGTGTATTTGAAATCATCCGCGCCTTTGAACAGCATAACCGCAGTGCCAGTGATGAGGACAAAATCCTCATCGATGTGATGACTGGCGCGTCGGCCGGTGGCATGACGGCCGCCCTGTTGACCTATAGCCTGTTGTATTCCCCAGACAGTCTTTCCGACAGCAAATCGTACGGGGGCTATCAGGCCTGGGTTAAAGCAGTGAACATTGAACGGTTGATGCAGCCTGACATGACCGGTAAGAGCCTGGCTAACGTGTCGCTGTTGTCCACCGATTGTGTAATGTCTATCGCTAACCAGTTGATCATTGACGACTGGCACACCTCAGCGTCGACAAATTGGCAAGGCCCCCACCCCGCTGCCGCCCCCACAATTCATCTGGGTCTGGCGATGGCCAACCTGAACGGCGTGGATTATGAAGTGGCGACCTTCAGTGCCGGCACCGGCAATCTCGGCAAAGGTACCTTTACCCAAACCCGTTTTCAGGACCGTTTTACCCGCACACTCACGGCCAGCAAGAAAAACCCACAGGGCAATACTCAGGCGGATTTTGACCCGGCGCAATGGCAGCAAATCATTGTCGCTGCCGCCGGCTGTGGCGCCTTTCCGATTGCCTTTACACCGGTCGCACTGCGACGCAGTCACGGGGGTATCGATGCCTACGATTACCAGAATCGCAATGCCGTGGCCTTTGCCGACACTGACTTTGTCTACATGGACGGTGGCGCGTTTAACAACTACCCCCTCGGAACCGCAGTGAAACTCAGCCGCCAGGTGGATGACACGGCGGAAGATTTTGCCAATCGCTACTTTGTGTATATCTCGCCAAGCCCGCGGGAGACAGCCGCCGATCACGCCTTCTCCGTCGATAGCCAAACGCCCCTGTCTACCCTGGCCGGACGCATGGCCTCAGCGGTGTTCTGGCAAGCTCGCTTTCAGGAGTGGATGGGCGCCGACTCAGTTAACCAGCGGGTTGATCAGTTGGATGACACCGCCGCCCATCTGCTGGATGTTCTGGAGCAACTAGCGCCACAAGCACTGGCCGACAGCCGGGCCACCTTCGAACAGTTGGCAGTTGCCCTGCATGCCAAAGCCCCTGCAGAGTTCGAGGAGCAAAGAAAGCGCCTGCGCGCGGCTTACGCTGGCGATCTGAGCGCGGAGCAGCAAGCAAACGACGCATTGGTCAACGCCTGGATTGACGGCATATGCGTGCTGGAACTGACCGGCAACCTGCGCAACAAAGAGCTGATGCGGGTGTACACCGTCACCTCCTCAGACGAGGAACTGGCCAGCGATCAGTTGTCGGCGTTTATGGGCTTTTTCAGCGAACAGTTGCGTGAGCACGACTATCTGGTGGGCCGCTACAATGGCATACGATTGATTGAGCAGATCATCAATAAACGTGAGGCCGGTGACGATACCCAACTGCCGCTGAACCTCGATCTGTCGCAACTGAAATCCGATGCAGCCGCCATCAAGCAATCGCTCAAAGCGATCAAACAACAGGCCAGGAAGAGCCATGGTAAAGACATCGCCGATTTCACCATGCAGGACATGGATCGCCGTCAGGTTGAGGTGTTTTACAACAAGATCCATGCCTTGTTCAGCACCACCCTGAAAGCGCAAAACCTCGGCCGGGTAAAGCGCACCGCGGCGTGGCTGGTGCTGCGGGGTCCCCTAAAAGAGCAATTGGGACTCAAGGAGTCCTGGTGGAAACGTTTCTGGGCCTGAAACAGCTCAGGGTTGGGCCCGTGCAGGAACTCCCATGGCCGTTTTACCTGCCGCCACATCCTGGGTCACCACGGCACCGGCCGCAATAATGGCGCCCTCGCCTATTGTCACCCCGGGCAGGATTTTCGCGCCCATGCCAATCCACACGTTGTCGCCAATGGTAACAGGCTTTGCCTGCTCGAGGCCCTGAGCTCGCTGCCCGGCATCTTTGGGGTGGGTAACGGTGGCAATGATCACCCCCGGCCCTATCAACACGTTGTCGCCGAAGGTCACCGGCGCAGCATCAAGGATAATCACGCCATGGTTCAGAAAAACGCCGTGGGGTGCGACGATGCGATCACCATAGTCACAATAAAACGGCGCCTCAATGTGAGGCTTTTTCGCGTAAGGTAGTAGCTGTTTGAGCACCCTGCCCCGGGCATTGCTATCCTCCGGTGACAGGCCATTGAACCGATGACAAAGGGTTTTGGCGCGCAGGCGCGCCTGACGCAGCGGCTTGTCACTGGCCACATACCACTCACCACGGGCTTGCTTTTGTGCCTGTTCGCTCATTGTGTCTCCTGTACTTGCAAGGCCAGCCACTGTTGCCAGGCATGCTCATACCCCAGCATCCGTTGGTGCAGGGCGGATTGTTCATGTTCACGACGCTCATTGGGGTGCTGAAACGGCCCTTTACCACACAACCGGCAATGGGCCTCGCGACAACGGGGCGGCTGAAACACATCCACGGGCTCTGCGCTACCGGGTAGTCGGTAAACATAAGACACGGACGCCGTGGCCTTAACGGCGCCCTGGCGATCGACATTACGCACCGTGTAACGGGGAAAATCTTGCGGATTAAACGACTGACAACCCACAAACTGCATGCCCGTGTGATCACTGACGCTGCCCTCAAGATTCCAGTGATCATAAGGCTTCACCGCTTTAGAGGTGATCATCGCAAGCCCTGCGCCATCAGGGTCAAGCCAGTAGCGGGAACAGTGGTGCAGAAAGTACCACAACAGTCGTCGGTGGCGCAGATTGCTGTCGCCAACGCGTTGTTGACGTTGACGATTGGCTGCACTGCCGTCATTGGGCAGTAAGGGAAAATTAAACAACACTGCGTCAAACGCCCGCTCAGGCAATTTGTCGAACGTTTCGGGCTCGGTCACATCCACACCGAAGTGCAGTGGGATATTCGCGCCGCGCAAAGCGGTGATGTTGGCACCGCCATATTTCTCCGTCAGCGCACGCTCATCATCAAACACAGTGGCTACCAGATGGGGATGCTGTCGGTCAGTGACCCAGGCATGGGAAAACGACAAATCGCCGTCCCCCACCGTCAGCAATCGCCACTGTGCTCCTACCTTCACTCGCTCTTTCCCCTGCATAAACCGGCGCCAAGAGTACCACAATCACTGATCCAGTGGCACTTCGCGTATTCACGTAAAGGGCCTGTAATGCCGTGTAATAACACTCTACTGCCGTCATTCCTAGACTAGTGGCAGCTACCAGCAACGCCGTCGGTGGCGCAGAACAATGACAAGTAATGTGTCATTTTTTAACCAACAAGGAATATGATCATGCCTACAGAAGCAGAAACCGCCGTTGCCGTTATCGACAAAAGCCTGACCGCAGCGGACAAAGCCATCGACCTTTACAACAAGGGACTGGATCAATTAATCCCCTGGAAGACCTTTGAAGAAACGGTCAACAACCTGGCCGAGTATCAGGACCACTACTCCAAAGCAGCAGGTGCAATGGTCGGCAAAGTCAAATCACTGTTGATGGACAGCGAAGATGCCTACTTCAAATCCACCCAGTCGATCTACGAGTGGAGCAGCATGGCAGCCAGTCTGCTCAGTGCTTATCTGGAGCTGTTTGAGCAGTTTGATGCCGAAAAAGCCGCCGCTCAAAAGCACATTCTGCTCAAAGTGCTCGGTGAAGGGATCACCAAGATGGGCGTTGCACAGGATGCCCTGCAAACCGCGTCGCAACACTTTAATGCCGCAGCCGGTGAGCTGATCACGCTGAACACCCAGTTGTCGAACGATTTTGATGCCAAGAGCAGCTACTTCCAGGCTCAGGTCGACAAGATCCGCAAGGAAGCCTATGGCGGTGCTGCCGCCGGCGCAATTGCAGGTCCTTTCGGCTTGATCATCAGCTACAGCATCGCGGCGGGTGTGGTGGAAGGTAAACTGATCCCTGAGCTGCAAAAGCAACTCAAATCAGTACAGGGCTTCTTTACCGACATCACTGCGCTGGTGAAAACCGCCGATCAACAAATCAGCGATGCCAAGAGCAAACTCAAAGAAGAAGTTCAGGTCATTGGCGATATGAAAGCCAGCACCGAGACCACCCAGTTCTTTGTTGAGTACGACGATTTGATGCTCAAACAACTGAAAGGGGCTGCCAGCAAGCTGATCCAGCAATGTCAGGATTACATGCACCGTCACGGTAAAGCCCGTTCACCCGCATCACAGGCGGCATAAGCCCCAAAAGGAGAATCACATCATGTCAGATCTTGCACCGGGCAATACCTTTGTGGCACCTCAAGACGACACCGCCGTGCGCTTAAGCGCGCCGTCACTGTCGACATCCTATCAACGACGTGACGATGGCGTGTCTGGCTGGGGAAACAGTACGGCCGTGACCACCGGCCATCCAATAACCCTGATGCTGCATCGCAATGATGAGATCAGAAACAGCGGCAATAGCACCTTGCGTGTGGAACAATAGTCATCAGCGGCGCCGGTAGGCGCCGCTGTGTTTTAAACCGGATTAACCGCGAATTGGCAGGATGCTCAGCTCCACGCGGCGGTTCTGCTGGCGCCCCTCAACGGTCTGGTTAGAGGCAATCGGCTGGCTTTCACCAAATCCCTGGGTCTGCAACCGGGCCGGATTTACCCCGGACTGCGCCAGGTAGTCCGCCACACTGTTGGCGCGATTTACCGACAGTTGCTGATTGTACGCCGCCTCGCCAACATTGTCGGTATGACCGGTAATGCTCAGACGGGTTTTCTCGTAGTTTTTCAGCACCTTAGCAACGTCATCCAACACTGGGTAAAAGCCCGACACTATGCGCGACTCACCGGTAGCAAAGGTGATATTGCCCGGAATATACAGCCGAATGGTGTCGCCATCCCGATACACTTCCACGCCGGTATCGGACAGCTCTTCACGCAACTCTTCTTCCTGCTTGTCCATGTAACTGCCGATCGCAGAACCCGCCAGCGCACCCAGCGCTGCACCCCACACATAGCGACTTTTGTCGTGATCACCGGTGCCCTTGCCAATCAGCGCACCCACTACCGCGCCAATGCCGGCGCCCTTCTGGGTGTTGCTGCTGTTGGCGGCACAACCACCAAGGATAAAACTGGAAAGGGTTAGTGCTACCAATGTCTTTTTCATGAATACTCCTTAACTACACGTCGCCACCGGGCGTCAATTTGCAGGTTTACTGCCAATTTGCGAGGAACCGCTCACAAATGCGCTTCAACATCACCAGATCCTATTAGCAGGATAGATGCCAGAATCTTAACCGTCGATGAATCTGCGTAACGTTGCACAGCATAGCGCTAAATACGCAATGTCACGACCGTTTCAGGCAATAAAAAACCCGCCATTTGGCGGGTTCTTCACAAGTTAACAATAACGCAGGAATTAAACTCTTAGTTAAGCTTCTCTTTGATACGTGCAGATTTACCTGAACGCTCACGCAAGAAGTAAAGCTTAGCACGACGTACTGCACCACGGCGTTTCACTTCGATAGAATCGATAGCTGGGCTGTGCGTTTGGAATACACGCTCAACACCTTCGCCGCTGGAGATCTTACGTACTGTGAATGCAGAGTGCAGGCCACGGTTACGCTTGGCGATCACAACGCCTTCATATGCCTGAAGACGCTCTTTTTCGCCTTCTTTAACGCGTACTTTCACCACAACTGTGTCACCGGGGCCAAATGTTGGCAAATCGGTTTTCAGCTGGGCTTGTTCGATTTTTTTGATGATATCTTGATTGACTTTGCTCATCAGAACCTCTCATCCTAGATTAACTGTCATCTTGCTGCACCGCCTCTTGCTGAAACTCGTTCAACAAACGGCGTTGCTCCTCAGTCAGAGCTAGGTCGTTTAATAACTCAGGGCGACGCTGCCAGGTTCTCCCCAGCGATTGCTTTAACCGCCACTGCCTAATTTTTTCGTGGTTGCCACTCAATAACACCGGCGGCACCTGCTCCCCGTTTAAGGTTTCCGGGCGTGTATAGTGTGGGCAATCCAACAGACCATCCGTAAAGGAATCTTGTTCCGCTGACATTTCATGCCCCAACACACCGGGTATAAACCGGGAAATGGCGTCCATCAGGATCAACGCCGGGAGTTCACCGCCACTGAGGACGTAGTCGCCAATTGACCACTCTTCGTCCACTTCGGCCTGAATGACCCGCTCGTCGATACCTTCGTATCGGCCCGCCACCAGGATCAGGCTGTCACACTGTGACAATTCCTGAACCCCTTGCTGGTCCAGCTTGCGTCCTTGAGGTGACAAATACACCACTTTGGACTGTTTCCCTGCCGCCGCTTTGGCCGCATGGATTGCGTCAGTTAACGGCTGCACCATCATCAACATACCCGGGCCACCGCCATAAGGTCGGTCATCCACCGTACGGTGCTTGTCATGGGTGAAGTCCCTTGGATTAAAGCACTTCACGTCAATCAGCCCGCTCTTCACGGCCCGTCCGAACACCCCTTGCTCTACAAACGGTGTAAACAGGTCCGGAAACAATGTCACCACACTAAATTGGTGACGACACTGCGGCGATGTCGAGGTCATTAAAACCCCGGATCCCAGTCTACCTTGATGACCTTTTGTTGTTTGTCCACGTGTTTAATCACCTGATCAAACAAAAAAGGCAGCATACGTTCTTTTTGACCGAAAGCATCATTCGACTTGGCTTTGACCAACATGACATCGTTGGCCCCCGTTTCGAACATGTCTTTCACCACACCCAGATCGTAACCGTTTTCAGTTACCACCTGCATGCCGACCAGATCACGCCAGTAATATTCATCGTCGGCCAGTTGAGGCAGCTGTGACGCTTTAATGGCAATATCGAGATTTTTCAGGCTGTCTGCCTGATCCCGATTGTCCACCCCTTCCAGTTTCGCAACGACGCTCTTGCTGTGCGTTTTCCAGTGGTCAACCCGGTACTCCTGACCGTTTTCCCCCACCAACCACGGTGAGTAGTCAAAAACACCTTCACGCTGGTCGGTATAGCTGTTGATTTTGACCCAACCTTTAACACCATAAGGTGCACCGATTTTGCCAATCACAACAGTGTCAGACGCTTGACTCATCTATACCTCAATCGTGTCGCAGGGCTTATGCCGCTGCTTTTTTCGCTTCTTTAACCAAGCTTGCAACACGGTCAGAAAGGCCTGCACCTTGTCCTACCCAGTGTTCAACACGCTCAAGGTCCAAACGCAGACGTTCTGCCTGGCCTTGTGCAGTTGGGTTGAAGAAACCTACGTTTTCAATGAAACGACCGTTACGTGCACGACGGCTGTCTGCAACCACTACTTGATAAAATGGACGCTTTTTAGCGCCACCACGCTGTAAACGAATAGTAACCATAAAATGCCTCAAACTCGTTGTAGCGTTACTGTTAACTTAATGCCCTTATTTGGCACGAGTGCCAGATAAAAGGCCGCGGAATTATACGGATATGACAAGGGATTGCAAGTGAAATACACAAATGGCTTGAAAAAAGCCGGCCCTGTGGCCGGCTTTATCATGTATCACTGACGGCAGCGATCAGAACGAGCCTACAACCTTGACCGACCCATCCACCAGGGATTCGTCAATAAAGCCAATGGTGGAAGGGTTCTTGGCGACCAAATCTTTGACCTCTTGCATGGTCGCCACTTCTCGTGGAGGAACCCCGTTGCCGGTAAACACCATTTTTGACCAGTACGCCACATACTGCCCTTCGTTTTTATTCAGCACACCGTCATTGAACTGACCACGCACCGCATCTCCTTCGCTCAAGGTGATCGGGATGGCATTTTCACCATTGCTGAAGGCGCCCTTTTTACCGAGGTATATCTTTTTCACATCGCTCATCGACACCTCAGCACCGTTGCCCGCATTCACGATCACCACATAGCCCGCAAACGCTGGCGACGCGCACAACAGACAAGCCATCATAACAAGTAAAGTTTTCATGACTGTTCTCCTTAAAACGCGATATCCAGCGACACGGCGAACGCAGTAGCATCGGTTCGACCGTCACGGTCTTCGTCGATAAACACGGCCGCATCACCATCGTCGTTAAAGTCGGTAATTTCCGCTTTGATCGCGGTGCGCGGATTGATGTTGTAACGTACGCCGATACCAATCGAGTTGTAGGCATCATCCAGAGAACCGGTCACACCGTCTTCAAACCCTGCGGTAATACCGCCCGGCGCAATGAAACGTAACGTACCTTCAAACTCCGAATAGAAGATGTACGGTGTCCATTTACCGGTGGTATACGCTAACGATGTAAACCATGAGGTATAGATGGTGTCGTAGTCATTCCATTCAGCGATGGCAAACACGCCGTTGTAGTCCATCGACACCGACACATCGACAAACCGGGTGTCGGCCCAGGTGCCACCGAACAAGGGTGTGGACGGATAGTCCCCTTCGGCATAGAAGGTGAACTTTTCCTTACCGTCTAAAAACGACAGACGCAGGTTGAACCAGTCAATTTGCGTATCGATGACAATCCCTTTCATGTCCTCGTAGTCTTTGGTGGTACGAATACCCCGAACCCCCGTGAACTGGCCACTCTGATTGTACAACTGCTCGGTTTTGTATTGCTCAATGGTGGTGATCAAATCGTTCGGATCGGTATTCTGCTGACCGGCATACAACTTGAACGTGGTGGTACCGATATCCCAATCCCAGCCATATCGCAGCGCCACACCGTGATAGTTAGTCACCGCCAGTGAATAGGCATCGGAAGGCACCCGCAGCCACGGATAGGCAATCCCCACATCCATGTAATCCGAATAGTGGTAGACCGGCAGGCGCATCCGCCCCACATTAATGCTTAAATCCGGGGTGGCATAGTAGGTGGCATACAGCCACTCCATCTTGGGTTCAAAGTCATTGATCCCACGAAACATCACCTGGCCGGTGACGGATAACTCCTGAGTGGCTTTGTAACGGGCCTGCAACCCCAACCGGGATTCCGTCTGTAGTTCCAATCCGCCGTCATACTGACCGGCCCCCTCGGGCAGTCGGGCCCAGTAACCATCGCCATCCAGTACAGTACCGCCAACCAGACTTGCGAACCCCGAAAAATGAAAATCCGATGTATTGGCCGATGCCGGAAGTGTCAGACAAAGGGCTGACACCAGCAACGCCGTACGACGTTTATTCATGATTGCGTCCTCGTTGTGTGTTCCCAGCAAGTATAGTTCAAGCCGTGGAAATACAATGAGTTAAGGCTTGCAAGCATAAAAAAACCGCCGTTCGGCGGTTTTTAATTAGCGGTGTTTTACAGCGACGGACTAACGTCCCGGGGGAAACATCCCACCCATGCCGCCAGGGGGCATCATGCCTTTCATATTGCGCATCATTTTCTTCATGCCCCCACCGGACATTTTTTTCATCATTTTCTGCATCTGCATGAACTGCTTCAGCAACCGGTTCACATCCTGAATTTGTGTACCTGATCCCGCCGCAATGCGCTTCTTGCGTGACCCTTTTATGATATCGGGACGCTGACGCTCAGCCGGTGTCATGGAGTTAATGATGGCTTCCATCTGGTTAAACTGCTTGTCATTGGCTTTGTCTTTGATTTGTGCAGACATGTTGCCCATGCCGGGCAGTTTGTCCAGCATGCCCATCATGCCACCCATGTTGCGCATCTGCTCCAACTGCTCTTTGAAGTCCTGCAGATCAAAACCTTTGCCTTTCTGGACTTTCTTGGCCAGCTTCTGGGCTTTGTCTTTGTCGACTTTGCGCTCAACTTCTTCGATCAGGCTAAGTACATCACCCATGCCGAGGATACGGGAAGCAACACGGTCTGGATGGAACGGCTCCAATGCATCGACTTTTTCGCCCATCCCCATGAATTTAATTGGCTTGCCGGTGATCTTGCGCACCGACAGTGCCGCACCACCACGGGCATCACCGTCTGCTTTGGTCAGGATCACCCCGGTCAGTGGCAGCGCGTCACCAAACGCCTTGGCAGTATTGGCAGCATCCTGACCGGTCATGGCATCCACCACAAACAGGGTTTCGACCGGCTTCACCGCCGCATGCAGGGCTTTGATTTCGTCCATCATGTCATTGTCGACGTGCAAACGACCGGCTGTATCCACCAGCAGCACATCGAAGAACTGCTTGCGGGCATGCTCAATCGCGCCGTTGACAATATCGACCGGCTTTTGCATCACGGTCGACGGGTAGCATTCGACCCCCACTTCTTCAGCCAGGGTTTCGAGCTGTTTTATCGCCGCCGGACGATACACGTCGGCACTGACCACCATGACCTTTTTCTTTTCCCGCTCACGCAGGTATTTGGCCAGCTTACCCACACTGGTGGTTTTACCCGCACCTTGCAGACCTGCCATCATGACCACGGCCGGCGGTTGCGATGCCAGGTTCAGGCGCTCATTGGCCTCCCCCATCACCGCTTCCAGTTCAGACTGAACAATCTTGATGAAAACCTGTCCCGGTTTCAGGCTCTTGCTGACCTCGGTGCCTACTGCCCGCTCTTTTACCTGGGCAACAAACTCACGCACAACGGGCAATGCCACGTCGGCCTCAAGCAACGCCATGCGCACTTCTCGCAGGGTATCCTTGATGTTGTCCTCGGTCAGGCGACCACGTCCGCTGATATCGCGTAACGTTTTACCCAGTCGTTCGGTCAGATTCTCAAACATAGTCTTTTCTTCACGTTGTATTTGTTTAAACTGGCGCAGTATAACGGATCACGGTAGGGATAAGAACCATCCCGATGCAACTATCCGCACACAGTGTTGCCGACTATTTACACCGCAACAGTACTCAAAGTGACACGGAGTCGATATACTAAACCGATGATAATTCTACCCTTTGCAATCCAGAGAGCGACATCCTCAAGGGTGTTACCCTGGTCTGATCACAGCACTACACGGAGTCCGGCATGATCCTCGCCCTCAGCACTGTCGTCATGTACCTGCTCGCGGCGTTAATGATTGGTCGTCGCCTGCTGCACCAACAAGGCCCCGATCATCGCGTAGCGGCCGTGTTGGCTATCTTTGCCATGGGGTTACACCTGAGTCTGCTGACCCAGGGCATTTTGCTTGAACCCGGCCAGAACATGAGCTTCACCAATGTTGCGTCATTGATCGCCTGGTTGATTGCCCTGTCCATGACTGCCGCCTCGTTATGGATGCCGAACCTGCTGTTACTGCCGGTGGTACTCGGCTTCGCCGCGTTGGTAGTGCTGATCAACCTGTTGATCCCGGTCACCCACATCATGCACATCGACATTCAGCCAGCCTTGCTGATCCACATTACCCTGGCGTTGTTTGCTTATGGGATATTGATGATTGCGCTGCTATACGCGCTGCAACTGGCCTACATCAATCAGCGGCTGAAACAGAAACAAGCCTCATTGCTGAATTCCCCCCTGCCACCTTTAATGATGGTAGAAAGCATCTTTTTCAAGTTGTTGGTCACCGGCACCGCATTGCTGACCCTGTCACTGATCAGTGGCTTTGTGTTCCTCGACAACATGTTCGCCACCCAACAAGCCCATAAAACCGTGTTGTCGCTGCTGGCCTGGCTTATCTACGTGATTGTGCTGGTTGGCCATCAACGATTGGGCTGGCGCGGCAAGCCGGTGATCACAGCGACAATTACCGGATCTGTCCTGCTGACACTGGCTTACTTCGGCAGCCGATTCGTCAAAGACATCCTGCTGGGCGGCTAAGTTTGACCATGCAAAACTTGCAAGTCGCCGCCATAGCACGTAAATTCTGGCTGTCTTAGTCCTGATTAATAACCCAAAGGATCCCTAGTTGGACGACATATCGACGGGAACATTATTCCTGTTACTCGCAATCCTGATTCTGCTCTCGGCGTATTTTTCCAGTTCTGAAACCGGCATGATGTCGATCAACCGGTATCGTCTCAAACACCTTGAAAACGAAGGACATCGCGGTGCCGGACGTGTCGCACGCTTGTTGCAACGCCCCGATCGGCTGATTGGTCTGATCCTGATTGGCAACAACCTGGTCAACATTGCCGCAACGATGATCGCCACGTACCTGTGTGTACGCTTATTCGGCGATGTGTGGGGACCTGTGGTGGTGACGTTTGGACTGACCTTTGTGATCCTGATTTTTGCCGAAGTTACACCCAAAACGCTGGCCGCCCTTTATCCTGAGCATATCTCCTTTCCGAGCTCCTTTATCCTGCTGCCCATGCTGACCATACTGTACCCTTTCGTATGGCTGCTGAACGGCATCTGTAACAGCCTGTTGAAGCTGCTACGCATCAACCCGATGGGTAACGACGAACAAAACCTCAGCCGAGAAGAATTGCGTACCGTGGTGTACGAAGCGGGCGCGCTGATACCCAAGAAGCACCAGGACATGCTGGTCAGTATTCTGGATCTGGAGCAGGTCACCGCAGAAGACATCATGGTCCCCCGTACCGATATCGTGGCCATTGACATTAATGATGACTGGAAAGACATTCAGAGACAGCTGGTAAACGCCCAGCATACCCGCGTTTTGCTGTACCGGGATTCGATTGATGATGCGGTGGGCTTCGTACACGTCCGCGATGCCCTGCGGCTGTTATCTAAAGACCAGTTCACCAAAGCCAGTTTGCTGCGCGCCGTGCGGGAGATCTATTACACCCCTGAATCCACGCCACTGCACACGCTAATGTACAAGTTTCAGGCCTCCAAAGAGCGTATTGGCCTGGTGGTGGATGAATATGGCGATATTCAGGGGCTGGTAACGCTGGAAGACATCCTCGAAGAAATCATCGGTGATTTCACCACCAGCATGCTGCCGGATCATTCCAAAGAAGCCCATATTCAGCAGGACGGTTCGGTGTTGGTGGATGGCAGCGCCAACATTCGTGAATTGAACAAGGAAATGGACTGGCAGTTCCCCACCGAAGGTCCCAAGACCCTGAATGGGTTGATCCTGGAGCACCTTGAAGACATCCCGGATGCCAACATCAGTCTGCGGGTCGCCGGTTACCCGATAGAAATCGTCGAAATCAAAGACAACATGGTAAAAACCGTGCGCGTTATGCCCGATTATTACGTGACACCATCAACGGACACGACTGACAACTGATCAGTCGATGCCATTGCGCTTTGCGCGGTTTAGCAGAATGTCGCGTTTGATCTTTTCGACGTTGTCATTCAATCGCGATAAGCGATCGAAAATGCGCTGCAATTCCGGATCATTGGACAACTCATTGGCGTTCACATGATCCTCTAACGCTTGTTGTAAAAACGCCGGTAGGCTTTTGCTTGACATGGTACCTCTCTCCTCTTGTGTCTTTATCGGACAACAAGACGAAAGCTGAAGGATTTTTCAGCAGGGTAAATTCACTCTGGCGAGTAGGTTTCCCGCCATGTGCCGCGCCCCTTGTCGAGGTCATATTCCACCACCGCAATATCACCGGTACCAAACAACAGGCTGACATGCTGATGGCACAACTCATCGAGCAGGTAGCTGACCAGTGGCAAATGACTGACCAACAGCACGTGCGCATTGGTATCCAGGTCTGCCAGTACGGTATCCAGAAAATCGTGGGTGGTGCGGGGATCTGCGCCCGGCACCAAATCAACACAGGATTGAACCTCAACGGCCTGCACATGCCGGGTCAATTGTTGGTAGGTTTCCTGGGCTCGGGTGTAGGGGCTTACCAAGGCCAGAGACAGCGCGCTGTTACCTTCGCGCAACTGGCGCTTTAACCAGCGCCCTCCCTGACAGGCCTGATGCTGGCCCCACTCGGTCAGTTGTCGTCCCTGATCATTCTCAAAACTGGGCTCTGCGTCACCATGACGCATGATGTAGATATGCATGTACAGCAACTCACGTTCGCTTACTCTCAGCCTAGGACAACATCGTCTATCGTGCCAGAGCGTTCTGAGTGCCAAAGCATACGTGATATACCCGTGTGAGTGAACACAAACACAGCGAAAAAATACCCCCACGATCGCACCGGTAAATCTTTTTACCAGCGCAAAAATCCGACCACTGATTTTTTCCAACAATTAATACTAAGTTCAGGTAACAGCTAACAAAATATGCGTTATGCTAGACTTTTATCGTCGCGTCTAAAGGAAGCTTCGGGTTGTTAACCAGCAACAATGATCCTCGCCAATACCGCCACATTGTCCTGAACAATGGTCTGGAAGTCGTTGTGATCCATGATGCGCACGCCAACAAAAGTGCCGCATCGATGACCATCGGCGCGGGACATTTTTACGATCCGGAAGACACCCAGGGATTGGCTCACCTGCTCGAACACATGTTGTTTCTGGGCAACGAACACTTTCCCCAGGCGAATGGGTTTGATGCGCTGGTCAGTGCACACGGTGGTCATGTCAATGCCTGGACCGGCACCGAGTTTGCCAACTTTCATTTTGACCTCTCCAACGAAGCATTTGAACTGGGCCTTGCCCAACTGGCCGCCATGCTGATGACGCCATTGTTTGATGCTGAGCGGTTAAGCAAAGAAATCCAGGCCATTGATGCAGAATTCAAACTGAAGCTAAAAGACGATCTGCGTCGTCTGTATCAGGTCCACAAAGAAACCTGTAACCCGGCGCACCCGTTCAGCAAGTTCTCGGTCGGGAACCTGGAAACCCTGGCCAAGGATGACATCGAAACCCTGCAGAATAAACTGCGGGCTTTTCATCAACGTCACTATGTTGCCAGCAACATGAAGCTGTGTTTACTGACCGCCCAATCCCTGGATACGGTCAGCGAATGGGTGCATCGTCTGTTTGCTGCACTGCCAGACAGTACCTTTATCCGGCACACCGACTGGCCACCGCTGTACCTGCCCGAACAGTTGGGTATCAATATTGCCATCAAGCCGATCGTTCAGGCTCGACGTCTGATCATCAGCTTTGCCCTCAGTGAAATAGAATCCAGCTACCGCAGCAAACCGGTTGCATTGCTCAGCCATATCATTGGTGACGAAGGCCCCGGCTCACTGCTGGAACATTTCAAAGCCAGCAACTGGGCAACCAGCCTGAGCGCCGGTGGTGGCATACAGGGGCACAATTTCAAAGACTTTAACCTCAACCTGCAGCTGACCGAAGAAGGACTGCAACACGTTGATGACATTATTGAGTGTGTGTTTGCTTACCTCGCGTTGCTCGACAAACATATCGACGAGCCTTGGCGGTATGATGAAAAGGTACGACTAAACCAGTTAGCACTGGAATTTGGTGAGCATGGCAAAGCCATCGATGAAGTGGCGCACATTGCTGAGCAACTGTTTACCGTCAGCGCAGAGCATGTGCTGGTTGCCGATTGTCTGCTCGATCAACCGGATATTCCACTGGTACGCTATTTCCTCAGCCAGATGAACCCCGACAACATGCGCATCAAGCTGATCGATCCGGATGCGAACTGCGATAAACACGCGCGCTGGTATAACACCCCCTATCGCGTTTCACCGCTAAGCGATGAACAACGTCAACGGTTTCGCCATCCGCGCACCGTTGACACGCTGTGCTTACCACGTAAGAACCCCTATCTGGTCGAGCGTACCACCTGCATTGAGCAGGAACCGCAACACGGTTCTCCCCATCAGTTGATCGACACGTCCGGCATGGCGTTGTGGTTTGCCCAGGATCATGATTTCGGCTTGCCAAAGGGGGATTGCTATGTGTCCTTTGATAACGCCACGACCGCGGCCTCTCTGTCACTGACAACCGCCAAAAAGGTCTGGGTTGCGTTGCAGATGGAGTCATTGACCCAGCGCTATTATCAGGCCGCAATCGCCGGCCTGAATTTCCACCTGTATGCCCACCAGGCGGGGTTCTCACTACACACCAGTGGCTTCGCAGATAAACAACTGGGCTTTCATCAACAGCTGTTGAACGACCTGCGTCAACTCAACACAACGCCGCTGGCGTTTGAACAGATCAAACGTCGTCATTTACAGGCGCTGAAAAACAGCTTACTGAACAAACCCATCAACCGTCTGTTTACCCGCCTGTCGGTGCTGCTGCAACGCAACAGCTACGCCCCGGCGGATTTATTACCCGAGGTTGAACGTTTGCAACTGGCGGATATACAGCAAGTCCATGAGCAACTATTCAGCGCCAGTTTCATCGAAAGCTTTGTTCATGGCGACTGGTCCAGTCACGAAGCCAACGCCTTCGGTCAGTCGTTGCAGCAAGATTGGGACGGTGTCGCCACCGGCCAACGGGTGCCCCGCGATGTGGTTGATTTGCGTGCCCAGCATCGCTATGTGCATGAAGTAGACTGCCAGCAGGATGATGCAGCAGCGGTCGTGTATTATCAGCCTCCCGGGCAAAGCCTGAAAGATGTCGCGTTGACGATCATAGCCGAACAGTTGGTAACAGCACCGTTTTTTCACCACATTCGTACCGAAAAGCAACTGGGCTATCTGGTCGGCAGTGGTTACATGCCGTTTAACCAGCACCCCGGACTGGCGTTGTACATCCAGTCACCGGTCGCCGATGCCTGGACACTGCAGATGGAAATCAAGCAGTTTGTCCGCGAATGTCTGCAAGATCCCCGTCAATTTGTCGACATTTGGCCCAAAGTACAGGAAAGCGTTTATCGACAGCTACTCGAGTCTGACACCACACTGAGTATGAAGAGTCAACGTTTATGGATGGCCATTGGCAACCCTCAGCTCAGTTTCGAACGGCAAAATGAACTGGCAGAGGCTGTACGTTCACTGACCTTTGACGACATCACACGCTATTGTGAGCACCTGCTCAGCGATGAACAGTTTGGTGAGTTGGTTCTGTATTGTCGCGGCAACAAGCAACTTGCCAGCCCGATTGAAGGGCAATCCATCACCGATATCCGGGCATTTAAAAGCAACGCACGTTACATGTTGTAGGCCACGAATGTCGCTGACTGGCGACGATTTGTGCAGTTCTTGCCGACATCGGCAAAAATATCCCCTCTGGGCTTAAAATACCCTTGTAGAGCGCACTGAAATTGGGCATATTGTACCGCTTAGCATGGGTATTTTTCTTCCTGCCCAGATAAAGAATAAGAAGGCAGCTTACTGCCACATAAGGAACACGTGCGCAAACTCTCGGTTTCGACAACATACCGCGTTTGGCTTGGCATCGCTTTGATGCTGGGCATATTGTCCGTATCGCTGCTCCGAACTGCACACGCCAACGTCTCCGATATCCAGTTCAAGCCCCTTTCAGATGCCGAGGGTTTGGTACAAACCGCCATCATTGACATTGCCGAAGACAAGCATGGCTTTATGTGGTTTGCGACCATGGAAGGGCTAAAGCGCTTTGACGGCTATGACATCGTTCAATACCACCACGCCCCTGACGACAGTAACAGTCTGCCAGATGAATTTGTGCGTAAGCTGTTCATCGACAGTAGGCAACGTTTGTGGGTGGGTACATTTGCAGGCATTGGTCGATATCGCCCGCAGACCGACGATTTTGTCACCTACACCACATCCAACAGCGCACTGACCAATGGTCAGGTCTGGACCATTGCCGAAGCACAGGATGGCAGCATACTGGTGGCGGATGCCGAGGGCTTGTACGCTTATCAAGCGGCCAATGATCGTTTTGTCGCCATCTCAGCTACCAATCAGGACATGCCCGCCGACATCCGTCAGATCCTGGCTGAGCCCAAACGCACCTGGCTGGGCACCAACGGCAATGGCATTTTCATGCTCAATGAAGACAAAACCCAATTGTACGATTTGAGTCGGCCAAACCCCTGGGGTCTCAACCTCACGGCCAAGTTCCTGTTCGATCTGAAACGTATCAACGACCAATATTGGTTGGCCACCGAACAAGGTGTGTTCGTGATTGACGATGAACACCGTCTGGTCAGTCACCTGCACAGCAACAGTGATGTCGCCATCGCCGGCGACAATGTGCGCAGCATTACCCAACACCCTGACGGTGAGATCTGGCTCGGAACGACCCAGGGCCTGAGCATCGTTCAACCTTCCCTCAACAGCAGCCTGTCGATTGACGACAGTAACGATGTCAATGTCGGGCTGAGTGATCGGTTTGTGATAAAAACCTATGTGGACACGAATGGCACCCTGTGGCTGGGTACCTATGCCAAAGGGGTGTTGCACTACAACCAACAGTATTCACTGATCCGCCATCACCAGCGCATCAATAATAGCCCCAACGCCCTGTCAGACGATATCGTCTGGGCCATTGAAGAAGGGGCTGAAGGCAACATCTGGATCGCCACCCAAAACGGTGGCATTAATGAGTTTTTCCCCGAGTCGGGGATCTTTCGTCACTTCCTGCAGGATACCAAACACAATATCTGGGACTTTGCCATCGACGATCAGGGACGTTTCTGGGTCGGCGCAACCGGTGGTGTATACCTGTACGAACGTCACGGCGACAAACTGGTCGAAGTGGCCCACATGCTGCGGGGCGAGGTCATATACTACCTGGAATACTTCGAAAACCATGTGTGGATCTCTACCAAAGACGGCGGCATGACCGTGTTTGACACCCAAACCCTGTCACCCCGCTCAGTGGCAATGCCCAACACCAACGTGGTTGAAATGCAGCCGCTGGCAATGGACTCCCGACATAACCTGTGGGTACGTACCAACCTGGGGCTGGCGACTTACAACGCCAAGACCGATCAGTTCAACCAACTGATCATCAGTACCAATACGGAAAAAACCATCTATCTGGGGGTGTTTGAACAACAAGACACCATCTGGGTAGCAACCTCGGAAGACGGTATTCTGGGTCTCGATCCACAAACGTATAAAGTCAAAACCGTCATCAATGACTGGCCACAAACCGCTCGTCACCGGTTTATTAATGCGGTTTACAAAGACGGACGTGTATGGCTGGCAGCGCCCCGCTCTATCATTGAAGTCGATCTGGGCAGTGGCGCGGTTAAAACCAACATCGGCAGCGACCTGCTGGAACAAAACACCCTTAATGAAGGGGCAGCATTGGCAACCCGCAATGGCCTGATCTTGTTTGGTGGCACCGATGGTTTTCACGTCATCAATGCCGAGCGTTTGAACACCAAAGCGATACACACCGCAGAAGCGCCGCTGATCACCGGCCTGAGCATATACAACCGACCGGTCACACTGCGTAGCGAAAAGTCGCCGCTCACAACCCCCATTTACCTGACCGATAAGATTTACCTTGAAAGCCATCACTCACCGTTCAGCCTGTCCTTTTCACAGGTAAACCCGTTGGTACCTGAAGCGCAAAGCTACCGTTACCGGGTAGAGGGTCTGAATGACAATTGGTTAGACGCTGATCCCCGCACCCGGCAGGCCACATTCACCAACCTGATGTTCGGTTCATACACCTTCCAGGTACAAAGCCGCCACGGGGACGGTAGCTGGTCACCGGTACGCGAACTGAACATCGTGATTAACCCGCCCATCTGGCTGCACCGCAATGCCATTATCATGTATGGGTTCTTCGCCTTTTTGCTGCTGGCGTACTGGTTTAAACAATACAAGAGTCGCCGCAACAACCAGATCGCCATTCAGGAGTCTGAAGAACGGCTGAAACTGACCCTGTGGAGCAGTGGTGATGAGCTGTGGGACTGGGATATCTACCGCGGTCAGGTGTTTCGTGCCAATACCTGGGGAACCCTCGATTTTCCTCAGGACGACATCCGCGCCAACAGTTCCTATCAGGCCAATATCCACGCTGACGATATTGCCAGGGTGCAACAGGCGTTACGTGAGCATCTGGACGACAAAACCGACCATTTCCAGGTCACCTACCGCGCCAAAACATTCAAAGGCAACTGGGTATGGTTGCTGGACCGCGGCAAAGTGGTAAAACGGGACAGTAACCAACAACCGGTGCGGATGACCGGCACGTTGAAAAACATCAGTGATTTGAAGCAGGCAGAAGAACAGCTCAAGCTGTTTAAACGGTCTTTTGAGACCATTTCAGACGGCGTATTTATCACCGATACCGATTTCCGATTTATTTCAGTCAATCAGGCTTACTGCCAGTGCACCGGCGAAACCCGTGAGCAGGCATTGGCCAGCTATCTGAAGTTCCACCAGTACCCGGATGCCTTCACCGAAGAAGTCAAAAAGACCCTGCAGCAAAAAGGCAACTGGTTTGGTGAAGTAGAGTCTCGCCGCACCAACGGTGAGAAGTATGAAATGGAACTCAACATTGACGCCATCCATAGCGACAATGGCCGGGTGACCCATTATGTGGGCGTGTTCTCAGACATCACCACCCGTAAGAGCACCGAGAAAGAATTGCTCAAACTGGCAAACACCGACCCATTGACAGAAATGCCCAACCGTTCGTTCTTCCAGGGCAGCCACGGCAACCTTGTGCGCAAAGGTATTCCCCACGCGCTGATTTGCCTGGACATGGATAACTTTAAGAAAATCAATGACTCCCTAGGCCACCAGACCGGTGACATACTGATCAAGCAGATCGGTAAGCGGTTGCAGAAGCTGTCAGGCACCCACTCGACCTGTTACCGTCTGGGCGGCGATGAGTTCAGTATCCTGGTGGACAACCCTGGCGAAATGCACCGCATTACCCATTTCACCCAGCAAATCCTCGACAACATGGCGCGCCCGTTTGTGATCAACAAACAGGAATTTGTCCTCGGAGCCAGTGTCGGTATCGCCTTTTACCCGGAAGATGGTAATACCCCGCAGGAGCTGCTCAAGAACGCCGACACGGCGATGTATTTCGCTAAGAACGCCGGCGGCAACAAGTACCAGTTCTTCAGCGGCGAGATGAACCAGTCAGCAGTACGTCAGTTACAGATTGAAAACCTGATCCGACATGGCCTCAAAGAAGACCTGTTTACCGTGTTCTACCAGCCCAAAGTGGACATCGCGACCGGTAAACTGGTGAGCATGGAGGCGCTGGTACGTTTTGAACACCCTGACAAGGGCATCGTCAGCCCGTCGCAATTTATCCCATTGGCAGAAGAAACCGGTCAAATCGTTGACATCGGCGAAAAGGTCATGGAAAAAGCCTGTATGGACACCAAGCGCTGGGTCGCCATGGGACTGTTCACCGGGCGGGTCGCGATTAACATCTCGGCCCGACAGTTTGAATTACCCGACCTTGATGATCGCATTGACCGGATCCTCAAGCGGGTTGGTTTATCGCCGCTGCACCTGGAGTGTGAAATCACCGAAGGCACATTGATGCAGAACCCGGATCAAGCCCTGCGTATGATGCAGCGTCTGCGTGAGCGTGGCATCCATCTGGCGCTGGATGACTTCGGTACCGGCTATTCGTCACTGGCCTACCTGAAGCGTTTCCCGCTTAACACGCTGAAAATCGATAAAGCCTTTATCGATGACATTGCCAACAGCAGTGTCGACAAACACATGACGGCCGCGATCATCAACATTGCCCATAACCTGGGCCTGAAAGTTGTCGCTGAAGGGGTTGAGCAAGAGAAGCAACTGGCCATTCTGCGCCGCTATGAATGTGAAATGTTGCAAGGTTACCTGTACAGCAAGCCCCTCAGCTCTCCTCGCTTCGAGCGCCTGCTGTCAGAAAACCAACACCTGTCGACACTCATCACCCAGAACGACTATAACTAACCACCAATCAGCAGTTTTGCCGACACCGCCCGGAAATACCCTGCCGCTTTACGCAATAAAATGATCTGCGCATCCGCCTGCTGGTCGAACTTGAGTTGCTCCAGCTCGGCAAAGGCCCGCTCAATTTCCCAGGTTTCCTGCAGCCGTTGCGCCAATGCATGACGTTGTTCGTCGTCCAGCAAACCCTCCATCACGGCGTCAAAATCCTGTGCATGGTGAAATAACTCTTCACATTTGCCATGCGGCACTTCGCGCTTTTGCAGGCTGTCTGCTGCATCCACCAGCACCTGTGCGACGCTGTTTAAATAGTCAGCGCTGCGTTCACGCTGTTGCTGCTGTTGCCCTTTTACATCAACCCCTACATCCCAAAGGGTTTTGCCAATCGACAATATGGCATCGATGATCATCGCCGTTCTCCTTGAGTAACCGGCTAAAGTATAGGCGCTTTCCTGCTCAAACGAGGATTGGATAATTTTTTTCTGCTTTTTGTTCACTCTGGCACGCTCTTCGCAACCTACTGAGCGCTGACAATTTATTGTCGGTCAATATTCTAATAAAATTCAGAGGTAACCAATCATGTTGAAAGCTTTTGCAGTAGCACTGGTGTTAAGCAACACGACTCCAACATTGGACAAGCAAGCTGATAGTGCTAAAGCTCCCGAGCAAAACAAGCCTGTTGTGACTGAGCGCTGGAAGCCAATTCGTTTCTAAGCCGTTGCGGCCCACGATTCGGACAATATTAAGGATGATACATGAGCACAGGTTGCTCGAGGATTTTCAAAAGAGAGGCTTTGCCTCTCTTTTTTTATGCCGCGTCAGGCGCGTAGATAGCCGTTTTGAAAGCCAATCGATTGACGCAAACGGACCTGTTGGCTGATGCCGAACATGGGTAGCAGGAATGGGCCACACAAGAATCCTGCCAGCGCCCATTTTTTGGCGGGCATGGCATTGCGAAATGCTTGTACGTAAAAAAACAAACTGCTCAAACTGGCGATTATCAGGGCAACAATCATGCGACTACCTACCTCTTACTGCTTCTGGTTAGCATCACTGCAACGACGATGTACTGATCCGTCAAGGGGGGCAAATTATAGCCACTGAACGGCAAATAACCAGAACTTTTATGCCGCACAGACAAAAAAGCCGGGAAAACCCGGCTTTTTTAACATCTTACTAACAAACCTCACGTCATCCGTGGCTTACGAATAGAAACGCTTATCATTTTCTGCCATATCACGGAGGATTTTTGCCGGCGTAAACTTGTCTCCCAACGTGGTTGCGTAATGCTCCAGACGCTCAACCATGTGCTTGGCCCCCAGGCTGTCCATGTAACGGAACGGACCGCCCAAGAACGGTGGGAAACCAATGCCGAAAATAGCACCGATATCGCCATCGCGAGGACTACGGATAACCCCTTCCTCCAGACACATGGCCGCTTCATTAAGCATCATCATCACACAGCGTTCGGCAATCTCTTTACCCGACATAGAGCTGTTGGGGCTGATACCCAGCAGGGTGTAGATGGTAGCATCGACCTCTTTACCCGGCTTTTTGCCACTATAGTCGTAGAAACCTTTTTTGTTCTTCTTACCTTTACGATCGTCGGCCAGCACTTTGTCAAACGCGTCCGCTGACTTGAAGCGGTCACCAAACTGCTCCATCAGGATTGGAATGATTTTGGTACCCACATCGATACCCACTTCATCCAACAGCTTGACCGGGCCAACCGGGAAACCAAATTTCACCAGCGCCTTGTCAATATGCTCGATGGGTTGGCCAGTCAACAACACATTGGCGGCTTCGTTCATGTAAGGCGCCAGAATGCGGTTAACGTAGAAACCGGCCCCGTCTTTGACCACGACCGGCGTCTTGCCTTGTCGGCGGGCAAAATCGACGGTGGTAGAAATGGTTTGATCCGACGTTTTTTCGTGGGCAATAACTTCAGCCAGCGGCATTTTGTCCACCGGCGAGAAGTAATGCAGACCAATCACCTGTTCCGGGCGTTTGGCTTTCTCTGCGATCTGGCAGATTGGGATCGACGAGGTGTTGGACGCGAAAATGGTGCCTTCATGACAGTTGGCTTCCACATCAGCAACCATGGCCTGCTTCAGACCCACATCCTCGAACACCGCTTCAACCACGATGTCGGCGTCACCAAAGCCACTGTAATCGGTGCTGCCGGTCAGCAATGCCAGTTGTTTCTGCATTTGCGACTTGAGCATAAAGCGGCGCTTGACCTTTTTGATCAGCAAATCATAGGAGTACTTCATCGCATTGGCGATGCCTTCAGGACGAATGTCCTTGATCCGTACCGGCAGGCCCGCCTTGGTCGCGGTCACAAAGGCGATACCGCCGCCCATTAAGCCGCCGCCAAGCACACCCACTTTGCTGAGTTTGCCAGGTTCAACGCCCTCAACGCCGGTTTCTTTTTTCATTTCCGTGGTGGCAAAGAAAATGTTGCGCAGTTGCTCCGACTCCGGGGTCATCACCAGCTCACCAAAATGGCGAGCTTCAATGGCCATGCCCTTTTTCAGCCCTTTGCTCAGACCGGTTTCGATGCAGTCGATGATTTTTTCCGGCGCCGGATAGTTACCTTTGGTTTTACTCAGGGTTTGTTTGCGCGCCTGATTGAACATCACGTTACGCCCAACCGGGGTTTTCTCCAGGAACTTGCCCATCAGGTTCAGCTTGGGCTGACGAGGAGCAGGCTTCTTACCTTTGGCCGCCAGTTCAATCGCCACGTCACGCAAAATGGTGTGTGGCACCATGTCGTCGACAATGCCGTATTTGCGCGCTTGTTTGGCGCGTACCGGCGCACCAGTCAGCATCATTTTCATCGCCTGCTGCACGCCGATAAGACGTGGCAGTCGCTGGGTACCACCGCTACCGGGTAGCAGACCCAATTGCACTTCAGGCAGACCCAATTGGGTTTTGTCGCTATCGCTACAGACCCGATAATGGCAAGCCAGCGCCAGTTCCAGACCGCCGCCCAGCGCCGGGCCATGAATTGCGGCTACCACTGGGATGCGCATGTCTTCAATGCGCTGGAACATGTCCTGACCACCTTTAGAGATGGTTTCGGCGTCCTGCGCAGTTTTACACGCTGCCAACATGGAGATGTCGGCACCGGCAACAAATGAGCTTTCCTTGCCGCTGATCAGCACCACACCCTTGATCGCGTTATCCGCCTCGATTTTATCCAGCATTTCACCGATCTGCTCGGCGAACTCAATTTTCAGGGTGTTCATGGACTCACCGGGCACGTCCATGGTCAACACGGCCACGCCATTGTCCAATACGTCCAGGGAGAACGCGCTGTTTGTCGTTTGTTCTGTCATGGAGTTCTCCTTATTCGGTTTCAACGATCATGGCGGCACCCAGGCCACCGGCAGCACAGGCGGTCAACAGACCCGTACCACCACCACGGCGATTCAAATCATTCAGCATCTGGGTGATCATCCGTGTACCGGTTGCTGCAAAGGGGTGACCATAGGCAATGGAGCTGCCCATCTGGTTGAATTTGTCCATGTCAATTTCACCGGTCGCCTTGCTGCGGCCAAGTTTTTCCTGGGCAAATTTGTCACTGGCAAACATCTTGATGTTGGCCAGGGTCTGGGCAGCAAAGGCTTCATGCATTTCGATCAGAGTCAGATCGTTGAGCGTCATACCGGCGCGGTCCAGTGCCATCGGTGTGGCATAGGATGGTCCCATCAACATGTCTTCCCACACATCAATGGCAGCAAACGCGTAGCTGCGGATAAAGCCAAGGGGCTTGTAACCCAATGCCTTGGCCTTACTTTCGGTCATCATCAATACTGCCGACGCACCGTCGGTCAATGGGGTCGCATTCGCCGCGGTCACGGTACCGTGCTTACGGTCAAACACCGGACGCAATTTAGCGTAGCTTTCCAGCTTGCTGTCAAAACGAACGTTGTTGTCTTTATCCAACGCACCTTTAAACGGTTCTGCATAGGCAGTCATCACTTCGTGACTCAGATGACCGGCTTCCCAGTTTTGCGCCGCGAGAGAATGAGAACGGTGCGCCAGGGCATCCTGATCAGCCCGGCTGATGCCGTGAGATTTGGCCATCTGCTCTGCCGTCTGTCCCATCGACAGGCCAGTAGAATATTCGGCCACGGCTGGGGGGACGGGTAACAAATCTTTCAGGCCAAGCTTTTTGATCACTTGCCACTTTTGCCCCAGGGTCTTGGTTTTTTGCAAATCAACCAATGCCCGGGCCAGGTTCTTGGAAACACCGATGGGTGACACGGAGGTGGAATCTGCACCACCGGCTACACCAATTTCAATGTTGCCGGCCATCATCGACTCAGCAATGTTGACGGTCGATTGGAAACTGGTGGCACAGGCGCGGGAAACACTGTAAGCGTCAGTGTGTACGTTCATGCCGGTGCCCAATACGATTTCACGGGCGATATTCGGGGCTTCAGGCATCTGTACAACCTGACCGTACACCAGCTGGTCAACCAACTTAGGGTCAAGGTTATTGCGGGTCAACATTTCGTTGACGACCATTTTGCCCAAGTCAACGGCCGGTACACCGTGGAAATAGGTCGCCATTTTGGCAAACGGGGTTCGCAGACCTGCCACAATGGCAATGCGGTCTCCGTCTCGGGTTGTCACTGTTTGCTTAGCCGACATTCGCGGTCCTCTATGGTTTTGTCAGAGTGGTCTGACCTGTTAGATGACTGTGGATTTTACAGACTGTTAAAGAAATTTCAAATTTCTTCACGCCCTGCCCGTCAGTCGCTGGCAACCTCAGTCCTGAAAAAGGAGTGTAGACCATCGTGCGTTCGCACACCGGCATGCTTTGAAATCCCGTAACGGACACCCCGTCGAACGGTTATCAATGGATGAATAAAACTTATCCCACAGGGCTAGAAATTGTGCATTGCATCAGCCTTGCACAGTCCCTACAATCCGCGCACTATTTAAGCAGGTCATGGTCAAAATCCGTGATCTTGGTTTTGTTGTTGAATAAGGTACTGCGCGTTGAACACCGCCGAATTTATCCAGATCCGAAAATTTATCGTGAAGCTGGGAAAAATGCTCCACAAGTATGGGACCCCGGCTTTTCGTCTGGAAGCCTACCTGACCGAAGTGGCCACCTATCTGGGGGTGCACGCTTCCTTTATTTCAACGCCGACGTCATTAACCTTTGTTATCTGGAGTGACAAACACGAGGACGAGTACACCCACGCTGCCCGCTTACAGCCCGGCGATCTGGACATGAACGCGTTGTCACTCACCGATGAGCTGGCCAGTTCGCTGTTGGCTGGCAAGCTGACCCTGGCCGATGCCGACGCACGGTTGTCTGAAATTGATGCCATGCCCAGTTTATACGGCAAGTGGATCACCGGCGGTGCGTTTGGTTTGTCGACCGGTGCCTTCGCCATGTTGATGGGGGCCAGCTGGCCGGAAATTTTGTGGTCCGGATTGCTGGGGCTGGTCGCCTATCTGTGGACACTGTGGTCCATGCGTTCCAAACGGGTCCATTTGATGCTGGAGCCGGTGACGGCATTTTTTGCCGGCGTTCTGGCCTGCGCCATCAGCCGTTACCTGGATCCGGGGATCAATATCCCGCTCATTGTGCTGTCCTCGGTGATCGTGTTCGTGCCCGGCCTGGCGCTGACCATGGGACTGGCGGAACTGTCATCCCGGAACATGGTTTCCGGCACTGCGCGGGTCATGGACGCGTTGATGCAGTTATTTAAACTGTATTTCGGCGCATTTCTGGGCGTTTCGGTAGGGTTCAGTATCTTCGGCGAAAATGTCTATCGTCCGGCAGAATCCTTGCCTTATTGGGCCACCTGGCTGTCAGTATTTCTGTTGTGTATTGCCTTGGTTGCCATCTTCCGTACCCGTCTGAAGCACCTCCCCTGGGCCATGGCATCCGCGTTTATCGCCTACAGTGCCACCGCGTGGAGCTCGGAGTACCTGGATCAGGGGCTCGGTGCCTTTGTCGGGGCGTTTGCCTTGGGTGTGTTTGCCAACGCCTTTACCCGCATAGTCAATCAGCCATCAACCATTGTTGCTATGCACGGTTTGATTGTGCTGGTGCCGGGCTCAAAAACCTACATCGGGCTGAATTCCTTTATCTCAGGACAGGATTTTGTCCAGGCCGACCACGTTGGTCAGGAGGTTTTCCTGATCTTTATGTCATTGGTGGCCGGGTTAATCTTTGCCAATGTGGTGATGCCGACCAAGAAGGCGCTATAACGCAAGGGCTTTCTCGACTGTACTTGTCCGGCTGAGGCGCCCTTTGGCCCACACAGTGCTATTGACATAACACGACCGTGTGGCTTGGTACCAGCCACATCATCCACGATGTGTTGTTATCACTCTTTGAGCGGTCTTTTTGCGCCGCTAGCGCCGAACAGCACTGCATCTCTCCAACTTCAAAGAACAAAACGTCGCGATAAGGCGAATGTTTTCCTTTGCTACGAGACTACACGTTAGATAGGAGAACAAATTGTCGCGATAAAACACGATGAACTGCCCATACATCGCGTTGAGCCCGCACAGCAGGGAACAAAACGTCGCGATAAGGCGAATGTTTTCCTTTGCTACGAGACTACACGTTAGATAGGAGAACAAATTGTCGCGATAAGACACGATGAACTGCCCATACATCGCGTTGAGCCCGCACAGCAGGGAACAAAACGTCGCGATAAGGCGAATGTTTTCCTTTGCTACGAGGCTACACGTTAGATAGGAGAACAAATTGTCGCGATAAGACACACGATCAATTTGTTCGAAATTTGTAACATTGTTTTTCGTACGGGGAACCCTATATAGGGTAGCATGGTCTGTAACCGCAGACGTTGTAACCACGCAGTGAAAGAGGATAGATAACAACAATATGGCAGCTCAAGCATTTCAACGATTGCAAGCGTATCTGGACAGCCAGGTGCTGGGACAACACACCCTGACACACAATATCCTTATTGCCCTGTTAGCCGACGGTCACTTGTTGGTTGAAGGTCCTCCCGGACTGGCCAAGACCCGTGCCGTTAATGCCCTGGCCAATGGCCTGGAAGGCGACTTTCACCGTGTCCAGTTTACCCCTGACTTGCTGCCTGCCGATCTGACCGGTACCGACATTTACCGACCGGAAACCGGCCAGTTCGTGTTTCAGAAAGGCCCGTTGTTTCACAATCTGGTATTGGCGGATGAAATCAACCGGGCACCAGCCAAGGTCCAATCGGCATTACTGGAAGCCATGGCGGAGCGACAAATTACCGTCGGTAACACCACCTATCCGCTCCCAGAACTGTTTCTGGTCATGGCGACCCAGAACCCGATTGAGCAGGAAGGCACCTACCCGTTGCCAGAAGCCCAGCTTGACCGCTTCCTGATGCACCTCAACATTGACTATCCCGGCGCGCAGACAGAGCTGGAAATATTGCGACTGACCCGCAATGAAGCGCTGGGCAACGACAGCACCTCGCCCGTTCCGATCAGTCAGGCGGACATTTTTGCTGCCCGTAAAGCCCTGCTGGAAATCCATCTGGCCGATAGCCTGGAAACCTACCTCGTTCAGCTCATCATGGCGACCCGCGAGCCCCTGCAGTACGACGACCAGTTGGCCCGCTGGATTGAGTTTGGTGCCAGCCCTCGCGCCACCATCGCACTGGACAAATGCGCCCGCGCCAATGCCTGGCTACAAGGACGGGATTTTGTTGGTCCGGACGATATTCAGGCGGTATTCCATAACGTATTGCGCCACCGGGTGCTGTTATCCTATGAAGCAGAAGCGGAAGGGATCACCACGGACCAGGTACTGGACCGCATTCTGCAGCTTGTTGCCGTACCGTAAACGGAGGTCTCGATGCAGGATACGGCAACCTGGCTATCGCAGCTTCATGCCGATGGTGTGCATTTAAATATCCAGCAACTGGTCTATTACCAGGCCAAAACCGCATTGCTGGATTTGCGCCCGCGGCGAACCATTCAAGCCAAACTGGCGGGTAGCTACCTGGCCAAAACCAAAGGCCGGGGAATGGAATTCGATGAGGCACGCCATTACCAACCCGGCGATGACATTCGGGCGATTGACTGGCGAGTCACCGCCCGTACCGGTAAAACCCACACCAAGCTTTACCGCGAAGAGAAAGAGCGTCCCATTTTCGTGCTTGCCGACCTCAGCGCCGGCATGCACTTTGGCACCCAATTGTTGTTCAAGTCCGTTCAGGTCGCTCACCTGACCGCCCTGATTGCCTGGGCGGCACGGGCCAGGGGCGATCGCATTGGCGGTCTGATTTTCAATCAGCACCAACACCGCGAATACAAGCCGTTGACCCGGCAAAAAGCCGTCTTATCCATGCTGCATGGTTTACTGGACTTACACGACCCCGCGCATCATGCAGACACAGCCAGTGATGTGTTCACCGATGCCTGTGCCCGACTGCGCCGCCTGGCAAGACCCGGCAGCCTGGTGTTCCTGCTCAGCGATTTTCATTACCTGAGTGACGCGGCACGCCAGCACCTGGGACAATTAAGTCGCCATTGTGAATTGATTGCCTATCCGGTCAGTGATCCGTTCGAACATCGCCTACCCGATGTTCCCGTTCCCACCGAAGTGGCCGTCACCGACGGTAAGGTGCGTCAGCGACTGATGTTGGGGGAAAGCAACACGGCCGAAACCTACCAACAGCAGCATCGTGCCCACTTCGCCCGCATTCAGGATCATTTGCAACAATGCCGGGCCCAGGTGATCCCGATCAGCGCGGCACAACCACTGTCAGACCAATTGCGTGTGCAGGGGAGACGGCGATGAACCCGATGGAACAGCTTAAAGACATACATGTACCCGCCGACGTTTCCTGGTGGCCGCTGGCACCGGGGTGGTGGGTGCTGTTGGCCATCCTTGTGCTGAGCATCGTGGCACTGATCGTTTGGCAGGTTCGCCGTTACCGCCACCGTCGCGCACTGCGCCAGGCGCTGGCTGCACTGTCGGCCCTGCGTCCAGAACAGGACGACTGGCCAGTGCAGGCCTACCAGTTGGTGAAACAACTGGCCTTAAGCTACTACGCGCGGGAGGAAGTGGCCGGATTGTATGGCGCCAGGTGGTACCGTTATCTGGCCAGTGCCCTGCCCGGTAGCGAACAGACCACATTTATATCGACCATGGAACAGTTGGGCAATGCTCAGTACCAGCGTTCCACTCAGCCGGTGGATCACCCATCCACCATTGCTCAGCTTCAACGCTGGTGTAAACGGGCGGTGAAACACCCCCTGCAACAAGCGCCATTGGCAGGAGGTGAACATGTTTGAGTTTGCCTGGTGGTGGGTATTGTTTGCCCTTCCCCTGCCCTTACTGGTCCGTCTGTTGCCGGCCAAACGCAAGGCCCAACAGGCCGCCCTCAGGGTACCGCATCTGCAAGGCGAGTTTGAGCAGGTATCTCGCACGCAAGCCACGTCCAAACGACGGGCCAGCCTGGTGTCACTGATTT
Source organism: Fluctibacter halophilus (assembly GCF_020687825.1). Taxonomy (GTDB): domain Bacteria; phylum Pseudomonadota; class Gammaproteobacteria; order Enterobacterales; family Alteromonadaceae; genus Fluctibacter; species Fluctibacter halophilus. The sequence goes on along the minus strand of NZ_JAJEWP010000001.1, from coordinate 589,866 downwards.
GGCTGGCGCTGGTGCTGGCCGCAGCGCGTCCTCAATGGCTGGGCGACCCGGTCAGTATTCCGGCCGAGGGTCGAGACTTGATGATCGCGGTCGATTTGTCCGGCAGTATGAAAATTGATGACATGGTGGTCAATGGCCGTCAGGTAGACCGTTTAACCATGATCAAAAGTGTACTGCATGATTTCATCACCCGTCGGGTTGGAGATCGTCTGGGTTTGATCCTGTTCGCCGACACCGCTTATCTGCAAGCACCATTAACCTATGACCGCAGTACAGTAGCAACCCTCCTCGACGAGTCCGTGATTGGTCTGGTGGGTGAACAGACTGCCATTGGTGATGCCGTTGGTCTGGCGATAAAGCGCTTTAACACCCGAGAAAACAGTAACAAAGTCTTGATATTGCTTACCGACGGGCAGAATACCGCCGGGAACATCACCCCAGAACAGGCCAACGAACTTGCGATTAATCATGACGTTACCGTGTATACCATCGGTGTTGGCGCCGATCAGATGATGGTGAAGAACTTTTTTTCTACCCGCATGATTAACCCGTCTCAGGATCTGGACGAAAACATGCTCACCGAATTGGCAGAGTCCACCGGCGGACAGTATTTCAGAGCCCGCGACGCTCAGGCACTGGAAGACATTTATACCCGTCTGGATGAGCTGGAGCCCATTGCCCGGGAAAGCCGTCAGATGCGTCCCTTGCAGGCGCTGTTCTTCTATCCACTGGCCTTTGCGCTACTGCTCAGCACATTGCTGACACTGCCGATGGTGTGGCGAGCCCTGCGTCGTGCAACAAGGAGTGCTGCCCATGCCTGATTGGAGCGCTTTTCACTTTATCCGACCCGAGTGGTTTTTCGCCCTGTTACCGCTGTTAATCATCGTACTGCTGTTGCGCCGCGTCCAACGACAACAGACCGGATGGCAAGGGGTATTGGCACAACACCTCTACACATCACTGATAGAGCGTCATTCATTTGCCCAACAGCGTTCGACCTATGGGTTGTTGGCGCTGGGTTGGTTGCTCAGTGTGCTGGCACTAGCCGGGCCAACCTGGGAAAAACTGCCCCAACCGGTGTATCAGTTGCATACCGGCAAAGTGGTGGTGATCGACATGTCGCTGTCGATGCGGGCCACCGATGTCAGTCCTGACCGGTTAACCCGTGCCAAGTACAAAGCCATTGATCTGATCAACGCCATCAGTGAGGGTGACACAGGGCTTGTGGCCTATGCCGGTGATGCCTTTACCATCAGTCCGCTCAGTGCTGACGGACAAAACCTCACCACTCTGCTACCCAGCCTGAGCCCCGAAATCATGCCGGTGCCAGGTAGCGATCCCTACAGCGGACTGCAAAAAGCCATGACGCTGCTGGAAAATGCCGGATACCAGCAAGGTGAGATATTCTGGATCACCGATGGGATTGAAATGTCACAACTCAAGGAACTGACCCAATTGGTGCGCAATGCCCCTTATCGCTTATCAGTGCTGGGCGTTGGCACTCAGGATGGTGCTCCCATCAGCCAGGCCAACGGCGAATTACTCAAAGACGCCACCGGCGCGATTGTGATCCCGAAACTTAACGCTGATCGCCTGCAAACCTTGGCCAATGTGGGCGGTGGTCGCTATGCACCACTGCAGGCTGATGACAGTGACATCGACTATCTCACCACCCAACAATTGTTGGACCGTGAGACCGAGAAAAACCCGGACGAGGAAAAACCACAAGGGGATACCTGGCGGGAAATGGGGCCGTATTTACTGCTCCTGCTGCTGCCCCTCGCCGCCTATGGTTTCCGCCGCGGGGTATTGTTCGGTGTTGTGCTGTTGGCAGGCTTACCGCTGAGTGCCCCACCCGCTTCGGCTAACGTGTGGGACGATTTATGGAAAACCGGCGACCAGCAAGGTGCCGAGCATTTCCAGCAACAGCAGTTCAATGACGCTGCTGCCGATTTTGACAATCCGATGTGGCGCGGCAGTGCCCAGTATCGCGCAGGCGATTTTGAGGCCGCTGCCAACAGCTTTGCCCAGGCAAACACCCTGGAAGGCCGCTACAACCTCGGCAATGCCCTGGCCCAACTCGGCCAGCTAGATGAGGCTATCGCTGCCTATGATGAGGTGCTTGAGCAAGACCCTGAGCATGCCGATGCCGCTGCCAACAAAGCCCTGTTGGAGCAAATGAAGCAACAACAGGAGCAGCAGGAACAACAAAATCAACAGGGTCAGCAAAACGACCAACAGCAGCAAGATCAACAACAGGATCAACAACAAGGCGAACAGCAGCAGGATGACAGTGACGGGCAATCGTCACAGCAATCCCAGCAACAACAATCCGAAAGTGATCCTGAGCAACAACAGGACCCGCAACAGGACTCATCCGAGACGCAGCAACGCCAGGATCAACAAGAGCAGCAACAACAAGAACAACAGCAAGCTGAACAGCAGGGAGAGGAAGACGAGGCCCGCGAGCAACAAGCTGAGGCTGCCCAGGCGCAACCACAGGAAATGACCGACGAACAACGGGAAAACCTGCAACGGATGGAAAACCTGTTGCGCCGGGTACCGGATGATCCCGCTTACCTGTTAAAACGCAAAATGCTGCTTGAAAATCAGCAACGCAAACGTCAGCGTTTACCCGCCCCAACCCAGAGGAATTGGTAGTGATAGCACAACGCATGCTCCCTTTGATTGTACTGATGATGAGTATGACTGTCGTCGGCAATGCTTTGGCCAGCGTCACCGAAGTGACAGCAACCGTGGACAAAAATCCCGCCATGATCGACGAGTCCATCACCCTGACAGTCACGGCCAACGGCGACGCAGACCGGGACGCGTTTGATCCCAGCCCATTGCTGAACGATTTTGTGGTCGGCCGCACATCGGTCAGCAGCCAGACTCAGATCATCAACTTCGACACCCAGCGCAGTACCACCTGGCGGACCATTTTGATCCCACGTAAGGAAGGCCGTTACACCATTCCCTCATTTGAAATCGAAGGGCAAAAAACCCAGCCCATCAATGTGATGATCGTGCCGGTGTCGGCCAATCAGGCAGCCAAAGGCCGGGATTTGTTTGTCACCACATCGGTTGAAAACAACAGCGTGTATCTGCAACAGCAAATTCACTATACTGTGCGTTTGCACATTGCCCAGGATTTGCAGCGCGGTAACCTCAGTGAACCACAAATGCAGGGCGCTGATGTGCGACAGGTGGGTAAAGACCGCGAATTCTCCGACTTAATTGACGGCCGACGTTACCGCATCATTGAACGCACCTTTGCCATCATTCCACAACAAAGCGGCACCTTTACCATCAACGGTCCGCTGTTCGAAGGCGAAATCATCGACAATGCCCAGCGCAGTTTCGGCTTTTTTAACCGTACAAAAACGGTCAACCGGGTCGGTCCTGCGATTGACGTAACGGTTAAACCCATCCCCAACGATGTGACCGGCCACTGGCTACCCAGCGCAGCGGTGCAATTGCACGAGGAGTGGCAACCACAAAACACCGTGTATCGGGTCGGCGATCCCATTACCCGAACACTGACACTGACTGCTGAAGGGTTGGTCGAAGAGCAGTTGCCGGCCATCGAAAGCCACTATCCGGACTCGGTAAAAACCTACCCCGACCAGGCAACCACAGCAACGGTCGAGCGGGCCAATACCCTGATCGCGCAGCGGGTTGAAAACATTGCCCTGATTGCCAGTCAGCCTGGCACCATAACGTTGCCAGAAGTGACCGTACCCTGGTTCAATGTGGTGACCGAACAAACCGAATATGCCACCCTGCCGGCGCGTACCCTGACCATCGAACCGGCACTGGTAGATAACAATACCCCGGCTCTACCCGGCATCGATGTGACCGCCCCGGCGCAACAAGCCCCCGCACAACCCGATAACGCAGCATCCCCGCACACGGCAGTGCCACCGGCACCACAGTGGTGGTCAGTGAGCAGTTGGGCACTGCTGGCCCTGTGGCTGGTAACCCTCTTCGCCTGGCGCGTGCACGCGACAAAACGTCCAACAGCCGTGGCGAAGGAGAATAAGACAACGGTACAGGTATCCCAACCCAACCTGTCCAAGGCGTTGGCCAATAATGATATTGAACACATCATTCCGGCATTAACCGAGCACCTGGCCCAACTGACCGGTCAGCCGCAGCAATCCTTGCCCCAGAGTTTACAGCGCTTGGGTCACGCAGGGCTGCAGCAGGCGGTAAATGACATGCTGGCCAGCCGTTATGGCAATGCCCCACAGCAGTGGCAAAGTGCTACACTGCAGAAACACCTTAACGACGTACAACAACAAATCAGTGCCAAGACGCAACCGCACAGCGGCCTGCGCCCCTTGCACCTGATACAATAAGCAACAGGAACCCTCAGCAGATGAACACAAAACACTTCTCTTTGACTCTACTGGCACTGGCCATCAGCGCATGTAATCCAGCCACACCGCCGGCCAGCGAAACCAGCGCCGCTGACAAACCGGCGGCGCAAACAGCCGCTGCGACCCAAACCGAATCTGAACGGTTGGCAACGTTTTTTGCCGACAGCTTTGAACAGGATCTGAAACGTTCGCCCCTGTCACAAAGCTATCTTGGCTACAAATGGGACTACGACAAATGGAACGATGTGAGTGAAGCCCGTGCTGACGAAGACCGGGCCATCGCCGAGCAGCGACTCGAAACCCTGAACGGCTTTGACACCACCCAGTTGAGCGAACAGGAAAACCTGAGTCTAACCATTGCCAAGACCGCATTGAAACGTGAACTGGCCAACGATGAGTACCGTCATCACACCTACATCATGCACCAGTTCCGCGCGTTCCATACCCTGATCCCCAGTTTTATGATCAATATCCATCGGGTCTCTGACCTGTCCGATGCCGAAGCCTATGTCAGCCGGCTGGAGAAAGTGGATGCACTGTTCGCGCAGGTTATCGACCAATTGAAGATCCGTGAAGAGCTGGGCGTGTTCCCGCCACGCTGGTCTTACGATCAGATGATCCAGGCGTCTCATAATGTCATCAAGGGTAACCCCTTCGAAGAAAGCCCCGAAGACTCAACCATTTGGCAGGACTTTAACGCCAAACTGGATGCACTTGAAATCTCCAATGCCGAAAAACAGGGCCTGCGTAGTCGTGCCCGTGAAGCATTGCTGAGCTCGGTAAAACCGGCCTATGACGCGATGATTGCAGCGCTGGAACATCAACGTGAACTGACCCCGGAAGGTGATGGTGTGTGGCGTCTGCCCGATGGCGACAAATGGTATCAGAACCGTCTGGCCTGGTTTACCACCACCGACCTGACGGCAGACGAAGTTCACCAGATTGGACTGGACAACGTGGCCCGTATTCACGAGCAAATGCGCGCGATCATGCAGCAGGTCAACTTTGACGGTGATCTGAACGCCTTCTTTGAGTTCATGCGTAATGACGATCAGTTCTATTACCCAAACACTGACGAAGGCCGTGAAGCGTACATGCGCGACGCAAAAGCCCTGATCGATACCATGAAAGAGAAGATCCCCGAGTATTTCGGCCTCATCCCTCAAGCCGACATGATCGTCAAGCGGGTTGAACCGTTCCGTGAAAAGTCAGCCGGTAAAGCCTTCTATCAATCCCCGTCGAAAGACGGCTCACGTCCGGGCACCTATTACGCCAACCTGTATGACATGCGCGATATGCCCACCTACCAGATGGAAGCATTGGCTTACCATGAGGGTATTCCCGGACACCACATGCAGCGGGCCATCGCCCAGGAACTGGAAGGTGTACCTGAATTCCAGAAATACGTGTCCTTCACCGCCTACACCGAAGGGTGGGGTTTGTATACGGAAGAGCTGGCCAAAGACATGGGGTTTTATCAGGACCCGTATTCTGATTTTGGTCGCCTGGCCATGGAGCTGTGGCGCGCGTGCCGCCTGGTGGTGGATACCGGCATCCATGCCAAAAAGTGGAGTCGTGAAGAGGCCATTCAGTACCTGATTGATAACACACCGAACCCACACAACGATGCGGTCAAAGCCATAGAACGATACATCGCCATGCCGGGACAGGCCACCGCCTACATGATTGGTAAGCTGAAAATCATGGAATTGCGCGCCTGGGCCAAAGAGCAATTGGGCGATCGCTTCGACATCCGTGGCTTCCACGACGAAGTATTGAAGGACGGTCCTGTGCCGCTGAACATTCTGGAACAGAAAATTCAGCGCTGGGTGGCTTCTCAGCAACAAAGCTAAACCCTCCGTTGGTAACAAAACGCGGGCATTGCCCGCGTTTTTTTGTTCAGCCAACATAAAGCCTTCGCAACCCCGTCCCTTTCTGTTTTACTATCAGACAGAATCACGTCTAATTGCAGATTTTGTATGTTTTTACGAAAGCAAAGCGACACATCGTCGGTCAATGACAGCATGATGACCAAACAACGACGATACGAAGCACTGGTGAAGGCACTGCACGGTGACCTGTTCCGCTACGCCTACTGGCTGGTAAAAGACCGCGCCGTGGCCGAGGACATTGTGCAGGAAACCTTTTTACGGGCCTGGAAATCCCTGGATTCGTTGAAAGACGAAAAAGCGGCTAAATCCTGGCTGATCACCATCCTGCGCCGTGAAAATGCACGCCGCTTCGAGCGCAAACAATTTGATTTGGTGGACATGGACGATGTCGCGCTCAGTGACTCTGGCCCAAGCAATGAAACCGAGCTGGAACACCGCGAACTGCGACGGCTGATGGCCGACCTGAGTGACGAATACCGCGAGCCGCTGATGCTGCAGATTGTGTTTGGTTACAGTGGCGATGAAATCGCCGAACAATTGAATTTGAACAAGAACACGGTGATGACAAGGCTGTTCCGTGCCCGCAACCAGCTCAAAGATGCCCTTGATGCTGCAGACAACCATAGAGGTGTTTACAATGGATGATTTGCAATTTCGACGCGCGGTCTACGCTGACCCCAACAGCAAGTCGCCGGAACTGATCGCCGCCGCGGCAGCCGATCCCGCAAAACAAGCGTTTTGGGATGACATCAAAGCGATGGAGGCCAAACTGCAACGGGCAGCGACTGTCTCGGTGCCTGACGGATTGGCTGAGCGCCTGCTGCTGCGCCAATCAATGGACCGCCACGCCCATCAACAACGACGTAACCGCTGGTACCTCAATCTTGCCGCATCCGTGGCCATCGTCGCCGGTGTTGGCTTCACGCTGTGGCAATCCTCAACCCAGGCGGTGGATTTAGGCCAACATGCCCTGGCACACGTTCACCACGAATGGGACAGCTACGCCCCCCGCACTGGCTATCAGGCCAGTCTGAGTGACATGAATGAAGATTTAAGCGAGCTCGGCGCCCAGTTGGTGGGTAACATCGGCCACGTATATACCGCAAACTATTGCAACTTTGATGGTATTCGCAGCTATCACATTGTGATGGAAGGTGAACACGGCATGGTCACGGTGTTTGTGGTCCCCAATGAAGATACCCGCCGGTTTGTCGCCTCATTTGCCGACCAGCAGTTACACGGTCAGGGTATTCAGCTTGGCAAAGCCAGTCTGTTCATTGTTGCAGAGCAAAGCCAGCAGTTGGCGGACATTGCCAACCGGGTGAAACGCCAATTGGTATTTTCCGCCTGATAACTGATCAGTAGCGCATCTCTGGCGGGATCGGCAGGTCTTTTTTGAGTGGCACAGGGCGCTTGCCCTTGCCCGCTTTGAAGGCTTTGAGCTGGTACACATAGGCCAGCACCTGCGCCACTGCCATAAACAGCTTTTCCGGGATTTCCTCGTCAGGCTCGGTGGTGTGGAAGATTGCCCTGGCCAGCATCGGTGACGCCACCAGCGGCACGCCGTGAGCGGCGGCAATTTTACGGATATGCATGGCCAGCTCATCGCCCCCTTTGGCAATCACAACCGGCGCACGATTACCTTTTTCATCATACTTTATCGCTACCGAGAAGTGGGTCGGGTTAGTGACCACCACGTCCGCTTTGGGCACTTCCTGCATCATACGCCGGGCCGCGGCCTGGTATTGCAAACGGCGAATACGGCTTTTTACCTGCGGATCACCTTCAGCATTCTTGCGCTCGTCTTTGACCTCCTGCTTGGTCATTTTCATTTCTTCATTGTGCTTCCAGCTTTGATATGGCACATCGATGGCCGCGATGGGGATCAGTGCCAGGCACAGGATCAGAAACGCCCAGGCAATCAAATCCAGAGCATGAAAAATATTGCGCGGATACAACTCCATGTCGAGATGCAGGGCTTCGTCTTTAAACCAAATCAAAGAGATATAGGCAGCAAATGCCACCACCACAAATTTGCCAATCGCTTTGAGCAGTTCCACCAGTCCGTTGACCCCGAACATGCGCTTGAAGCCATTGATGGGATTCATTTTGCTGAATTTTGGCTCGGCACTTTTCCAGGTAAAGTTGTAGCCTCCCAACGCGATACTGCCGTAAACACCGCCGATCAGGGTTAACATCAGATAGCCCAGCAATGGCAGACTCACCTCAGAAATGGCAAAACCCATGGCCTGAAACATGTGGGTAAAGTCATAGGTTTCATCCCGCGACAAAGCGAACGCCCGCTGCATCACCGTGAACAGTGACTCCGCGATATACCCGCCAAACAACAAAAACGCCACGGCACTGAACACCAGCACCAGTGTGGTCGACAGTTCACGGGAACGGGCAATCTGGCCTTTGTCGCGGGCCTGTTGTAACCGTTTCGCCGTGGGTTCTTCTGTTTTTTCGTGGGTATCCGCTGCCATTCAACGTCCTTACGGCGGGCAAATGTACAACAGCTCGCACATAAACTGCGACGCCCGTTGCCACTGCAACTCGAAATGGTGAGTGAAGTTATCCATGGTGATCCAGATGATCACCAGGCCCATGATTTGTGCAATCGAGAAACCAATACTGAAAATGTTCAACTGCGGTGCTGCTTTGGTCATTACCCCGAACGCCAGGTTGACGATCAGCAGTGAAACAATCGGCGCGAGAGACAAGGTCACCGCTGCGACGAACATCCATCCGCCCCAGTGGGCCACGGCCTGAAACTGCTCCCCTTGCCACCACGGCGCGCCGACCGGAAACGCATCAAAGCTCATGACAATCATACGGATCATCGCCAGATGTCCATCCACAGCCCAGAACAGTAAGGTCGCCAGGATCAGGTAGAACTGACCCACCGCCGGTACGTTGATACCGTTGACCGGATCCACAATGGAAGCAAAGCCCAGACCGGTCTGCATCGCCACCACCTGCCCCGCCAGTACGAAGGTATTCAATACCATGGTGGAGATAAAACCAATCGCCAGACCGATGATCAGTTGCTGTATCACCATCACAAACGACGCCAGACTAAACACCTCGGTAAGCGGCACCGGCGGCACCACCGGCATGATCAATACAGTCAGGAACAAGGTCAGAAGTGCACGCACTTTGGTGGGAACGGTTTTTGCGCTGATCCCGACCATGGCCGCAAACATGCCGGAAATGCGCATAAACGGCAGTAACAAGTCAGCCAGGTACTGGGTGATAGTGGAGGCAGCGAATTCCATGATCCGGTCTAACCCACCACTTCAGGGATCCGCTCGACCATGGTAAAGGTGAAATCCATGATTTGCTGTACCAACCAATGACCACCCCAGCTCAGGGCCAGCAGGGTCACGATAAGACGGGGTAAAAAACTCATGGTTTGCTCGTTGATGGAGGTCGCCGCCTGAAACACGGCCACGATAAGGCCAACAAACAAACTGGGTAAAATGATCGCCGAAACCAGCAAAATTACCATTTGCAGTGCTTCTTTGAGGATTTCTACAAAGACTTCCGGGCTCATACGGACCTCCTACCCCATACCAAAGCTGGTTGCCAGTGTGCCGAAGATCAGGTTCCAGCCATCCACCAACACAAACAGCATCAGCTTGAACGGCAGTGATACGATCATCGGCGACAGCATCATCATACCCATGGCCATCAGTATCGATGCCACCACCAAATCGAGGATCAGAAACGGGATAAACAGCATGAAACCGATCTGAAACGCGGTTTTCAGTTCACTGGTTACAAACGCCGGGATCAGCACATTCATCGGCACGTCTTCCGGGCCATCAAACTGGCCCTGGTAATCGCCCAGTTCCACGAAGGTTTCCAGATCTTTGACCCGGGTCTGGGACAGCATAAACGCCCGCATCGGCTGTTTGGCTTGCTCAAACGCTTCCAACGAGGTCATTTCTTCATTCAGGTAGGGTTGCAGGGCCTTCTCGTTAATTTCTTCAAACACCGGCGCCATGATGAACATGGACAAAAACAGCGCCACACCAATCAGGATCTGGTTGGAGGGAGATTGCTGCAAACCTATGGCCTGACGCAATATCGACAAGACAATGATGATCCGGGTGAACGAGGTCATCATCATGATGAACGCTGGCAGCAAACTCAGCGCTGTCATGATCGCCAGCACCTGCAAGGTCATGGTGTAGTCCTGCGACCCATCCGGGTTGGTGGTAACAGTGACCGCTTGCAATCCCGGTGCGGCGTGGACATCAGCGGCAGTCAATAAAATGACGGCCATGCACAACCACATTCCCCACTGTCCTACGCTACGCATCATTGCTTCTCCTTGCCGTTAGTGAGATTAGGATTCATCTTTGAGGCCAATGCCTGGGTCAGCTTGTCTTTGAACTGGGCGCCACTGGCGGCAGGCGTTGCTGCAGCCAGCGGTGTCTCAAGTTTGGCAAGATGGTTAATGTTGTGTGCGGTAACGCCTATCAGGTGCTGCTCATCGCCTACCTGCAACACCATCACACGCTCCTTGGTGCCAGCCATCATCGAGGCGACCACTTTCATCTGTCCACCCTGACCGGGAGTGACATTAAACCGACGCGCAAGGTACGCCAGCATGAAAACCACGCCGATCACCAGCAATAAAGACAGGAAAATTGACACTACTGAGGCCGGATTAGACAGCGAATCTGTCTCGGCAAAGGCTGTTTGGGAGGTAAGGAATGGGGTTACAAATGCAACGTAACCCCATGTTTTAAATGAAGTATTTTTATCTGAGCTTTTTAATTCTTTCGATTTGACTAATAACATCGGTTAACCGAATACCAAACTTGTCGTTGACCACTACTACTTCACCATGAGCAATCAACGTGCCATTAATCAGAACATCCAGTGGTTCACCGGCAACCCGGTCGAGTTCCACCACGGAGCCCTGGTTTAATTGCAGCAGGTTTCGGATACTGATCTGGCTACGCCCGACCTCCATGGAGATGGTAACGGGGATGTCCAGAATCGTGTCAAGTTTGCGCTTTTCTTCAGCGGTGATGGGCTTGTCTTCCTGTAGCTCATCCAGCTCAGCCACTTCGACGTCCATTTCATTGGCGCCAAGATCGGGCTTATCACCACCTTCGTCTTCGCCAGCCTCAGCGTCAGCCTGTTCGGCCATCGCTGCGGCCCAATCGTCCATTCCGTCTTCATCACTCATGATGGATACCTCGTGTCAGTTTACAGGTCATCAAGATCTTCCTCGAGGACCTGCAGTTCGGCGTCACTGTCAATTCTGCGGCCGCCTTTGGTTAACAACTGTAATTCGGATTTCACCGAAGTCGGGCGTGGGATCTTATCAGTGATCTTCAACGCCACATTGTCTCGCGAACGCCCCAGCTTAGCGCGGAACGTGGGTAATTCTTCAATCAGTACGGTAATGTGTTCCGGCATTTCAATCGGAATAATATCACCGGCTTTAAGCTCCATGATTTCGGACAGTGACAATTCAATGTCCATCATGTGGGTGGTCAGGCTGACATTCACATCCATGATTTCATCACGCAGGGCCTTAGACCAACGCAGATCGGTGTCTTCTTTGTCACTTTGTACACCGGCATCCAGCAATTCACGGATCGGCTCCAGCATCGAATACGGCAGAGATACGTGGAAATCACCACCGCCGCCATCGAGCTCAATGTGAAACGAGCTGATCACGACTACTTCCGTGGGACTGACGATATTGGCCATGGCCGGGTTGACTTCCGAGTCCAGATATTCGAAGGACACATCCATGACCGGTGCCCAGGCTTCTTTGTAATCTTCGAAAATCAGTTTCAGCAACATCTGAATGATGCGGCGCTCGGTCGGGGTAAACTCCCGGCCTTCAATCTTGGCGTGGTAACGCCCGTCACCACCGAAGAAGTTATCCACCAGGATAAACACCAGTCGCGCTTCCATGGTGATGAGTCCAGTCCCTTTCAGCGGACGGAATCGCACCATGTTCAGGCTGGTCGGTACAAACAGGGTGTGAATGTACTCACCGAACTTGATCATCTGAATGCCGTTGATCGACACCTCGGCCGAGCGACGCATCATATTGAACAGGCTGATCCGCATGTGGCGGGCAAAACGCTCATTGACGATTTCCAGCGTCGGCATGCGACCCCGGACAATACGATCCTGCGATGAGAAGTCGTATTCCAGGGCGCTGCTATCGCCGTCGCTGGAATCGACTTCTTCTTCTTCGACTTCATCGACGCCGTGTAACAGCGCGTCAATTTCGTCTTGGGACAGTAAATCGCTCAATGTTCTTCTCGCTTATTGCATCACAAAACCGGTAAACAGCACTTGCTCAACCACCTGCTTACCCACTATTTCCTGCATCGCCTTTTGTACTTCACGTACCGATTGGTCACGCAACGCGGTTTTGCCCGCTTCGGTGACAAGATCATCGGCATTCGCACCACTGAACACCCGTAACAAGGTGCCTTCAATCATTGGAATGTGCATCTTGGCTGATTCTTCGTTATCGGAACCACGGACCATTAACTGAACCTTGATTTGCACCAACCGGTCTCTGCCGCTACCCGGCACGTTAAACACAAAAGGACGGGGCATCGCCACATACAGGGCTGTGCCCACCTTGGCATTACTGGCGGCTGGCGCAGCACCATCTTCCAGGGGGGCCATGGCACCGTCGCTGGCATCAACCGCCATCGGCTCTTCACCACCGAGCATGAAAAACGCCGCAGCACCACCGGCGACCAGCACAACAGCAACAATGATGATGATCATCATCTTCTTGCTTTTGCCGCCACCTTCTTCCATTTGTAATTCTTCTTCAGCCATAACTGTCTCGTGTCAGAACGTTGTAGACCGTCATTATCCTCAAGTCAGGACCAATCGCCAAGGATTGCGTGGTCTAAATCGCTAAACAAAATAATCGATCAGGCCATTGTGAACCCGGGGAATGGATTGTTCACGCATACCCGCGCCCTCTTCCAGGCCGTCATCCCCCTGCCCCAATCCATCGCCACCGGCCATCTGTCCTTCATTGGCTTCATTGCCCTGTTGTTCTTGTTCAACCGACGACTGGCCTAATTGGATACCTTGCTCTTCAAGCAATTCTTTCAGCCGCGGTGTTGCCTGTTCCAGCACCTCTCGGGCTTGCTGAGACTGCACCACAAAATTCACCGTGGCCGATTCACCGCTCACATTGATACGCACCTTCATGCTGCCCAGCTCTGGTGGGTCCAGGCGAATATCCGCTTGCATGTTCTGCGCATTCACCATCCAGCGCACCTTGTCGGCCATCTGTTGGGCCCCTTCGGGCTTGTGCAGAGCGACCGCTTTGTCAAACGCCTGCTGACGCTGCGCATCTACACTCGCGCTCATTTGTGCATCCATCGCTGACACCGGCGCGTGACGCTCCTGGCGTACCACGTTAAGGGCATGTTCCATCCCTTGTGTCATCGCATGTTGGGCATGCTGAGCGCGCTCAAGTACCTGGGTCAGGGCTTCGACTGCCTTGGCCTGCTGCTGAATCGCCAACTCACCTTCGACGCCGGCTTTGGCCAGACTGGCGCCAATCAATGCCTGCAGATCAATACCCGGCTCATGGCCCTGCTTGCGCTGGGCACTGATTTCATCCAGTCCTGCGCTCAATGAGGCCAGAAACTGTTTTTGCTGCTGTTCGTTCATTTGCCCGACCACATTGGCCAGTCCTTTCGCTGTTTCATCGCTGACCTTGGTGGTATCACCCTTTTCCAGCATCGCGGTGACTTGTGTGATCAGGTTGTCACGGGTTTCTTTCGGTAACTGTGCCAGTGTTTTCAGCAAACCATCAGGGTCGCTCTGGTTAGTCTTGACCGATACTTCAGCAGGCTTGGCGTTAAACAAGCCCAGTTGTTGCTGGTCGGTATTTTGCTCACCATCCAGTGCCGTTTGAGCGAGCAAATCTTTCAGCATCGCGCCAAGGGGTGACGCCTGCTCGACATCGGCAGACAAGTCAAGGGCGCTGAGTGCCTCACGCAACATCCCGTTCAAATCGTCTGTCAGTTCAGTCTGTACGTCCTGCCCCGAAGCATTGTCCGCTTGGCTGAGCCACTGTTTAGCCCATTGTGCCATCAAGCCGGCCAGTTCCGCCTGCGCCTCAGGGGTCAGGGTTTCGCCACTATCCAGTTGCTGTATCAGGCTGTTGAGTTGTTCGGAAATGGCGCCTTCCAACTCTGGCAATGTCATTTCAACCGCATCGGGTTGTACTTGCGGCGCAGATTGTTCTTTGTCAATGTTACCGTTGATTTGCGCCAGCAAGGTTAACCAATCCACAGTAACGCCCAACTCGACGTCAGGTTGTGCTTCTTCGGAGACAACGGCGGACGCTTCATTCAGTAACGCTTCGTCATTGCCGTTTGTTTCTGCTACCAGAGAGGGATCGGTCTCAGTGCTGGTCTCTTCCGGCGTCACCGAGGCGTCTTGTTCGGCTTTATCAGCATTGCTTTTTGGCGCCGGTGCCTGGGTGGCGTTATCCGTCTGTTGTGCTTCGACGGGCTTCTCATCGCTATGATTTTTCTGCGTATGGTCACGTTCAGAGGACTGCACCGCATCCTGTTTGTCTGGAGCGGGGCTCTCACTGGCGGCAGAACGTTCAGGGCGCTGCGGCCGGGGCTCAACAGGGTTGCCCGGCGAGCGGTCGCGGTTGCGTTGCATGTCCAGCATTTCACGGAAATGCTCGCTACTTTGCTGCTCATACTCGCGAGAGGCCGAACTACCCGTGGTATTCAGGGTATCGGTGCTAACCGGCAAAGCGGCAACTTGTGACGTTCGGGTGGCAATTTGTTGCATCGTAACCTCGTTCCAGCGCCCGTTTCAGGCCAAAAAGGGGTGTTTGTCCCTCAACACAGCAAGTGTCATTCCAACTGTGTTAACCACGCACAAATTTTTGCAATGCAATTTCGTCCAGCATTGCTTGTTCCCTTTTGTTTTCAAGCAGTTGCTCCGCATCGGCTTTTTTCTGCAACAGCATTTCCACCGCTTTGCGCTTACGCTGTTGGGCCAGCCATTGCTGTTTACGCTGCTCTGCCACCAACACGGCCTGATTCTGAATTTGCAACTGCTGCTCGCAGGCCTTATCGAGTTTGGCAATAAACGAATGAAACTGGCTAAAATGTTTGGCCTCAACCCCCGCACTGCCACGCAGATGGTGTTGATTGAGGTACTCTCGCTTGTATTGCTCAAGGTGTTGCAGTTTTAGCTTTTCGTTTTGCACCTGCTGCTGGGCCAACTGAAATTGACGCGCACAGGCGTCCTCTTTATCCCGCTCCCAGCGAGCAACCTTTTGTAGTTGTTGATGACCGCGCATTTTGTTCGACTCCCGTTACCCTTTACCTAGCCCTTGAGCCAGTTTCGCCATGCCTTCCAAACTCTCGTCGTAAGGCAGTACCTGGGTCATCCCCTGTTGTAAGAAGGCATTGATGGCCGGCTCAGCATTGATGGCCAGGTCAATGCGCGGATCCGTACCACGGTTATAGGCACCGATACTGATCAAGTCGCGATTCTGCTGATAGGTCGAGTACACTTGGCGTATTCGTCGACTGGCCAGCAAATGCTCGTCGCTGACCACCTGCGGCATCACCCGGCTGATCGACGCTTCAACATCAATGGCCGGATAATGTCCTGAGTCTGCCAGGCTACGGGACAAAACAATGTGACCATCAAGAATGGCCCTTGCCGCATCGGCAATGGGGTCCTGTAAGTCATCCCCTTCCGTCAATACGGTATAAAATGCTGTGATACTGCCCTGATGCTCCCCGCCGTTACCGGCCCGCTCGACCAATGCCGGCAAACGGGCAAACACTGAGGGTGGATAACCTTTGGTGGCAGGCGGTTCACCGACTGCCAGTGCAATTTCACGCTGTGCCATGGCATAACGGGTCAGCGAATCAATCAGCAGCAGCACATTCATGCCCTGATCGCGAAAATACTCGGCGATACTGACCGCGGTTTCACACCCTTTGAGTCGCATCAAAGGCGAGGTATCTGCCGGTGCGGCAACCACGACGGCTTTCTGACGCTCTTCTTCACTCAGGATGTCCTGAATGAATTCTTTGACTTCTCGGCCCCGTTCTCCGACCAGCCCCACGACCACCACGTCTGCGGTCGTACCGCGGGTCATCATGCCCAGCAACACGCTTTTACCCACACCGGAACCGGCAAACAGCCCCATGCGCTGCCCAGAGCCTACGGTGATCATGGCATTGATGGCGCGCACGCCAACATCAAGGGGTTGACTGATCGGGCGGCGGGTCAGTGGGTTCATCGGCGGACGGGTCAGCGGCACACGCCGCTCAGCGGCGATAGGACCCAGGCCATCCAACGGCTGGCCATTGCCATCAACTACCCGACCGAGCAAATCCATGCCGACCGGCAAGCCTTGCTCCCGTGCCAGCGGCTGCACGCGGCTTCCCGGCACAATGCCCTTGACCGCCTCGGTCGGCATCAGGTAGGTAATGTTTTCAGCAAACCCCACTACCTCGGCTTCAATCTCACCATCGATGGTTTGCACCAGGCACTGAGAGCCCACAGGCATCTGGCATCCCACCGCTTCCAGCGTCAGGCCGATACCCCGTACCAGCTTACCGGCTGCCACACTGGGGGGCTGTGGCACCTGTTGTTGCAGTTTTTCGAACCGTTTGAGCAAACGTTGGTTGAGGGCGGACTCAGTCATCATCACCCCGTCCCAGCCCCTGTTCCAGCAGGAACTTGTCCAGTACATCGCGACAACGTCGCTCAACACTGACGTCGACGGCATTGTTGGAGGTGGAAATATCACAGCCGCCCGGGGTCATATTGGGGCTTTCAATCAATACCCAGTGGTGGTTTTCGATGTCTTCTTCACTGAAATGCTGGCGCACCAGCGCCAAATCATCGGGATGCAGGTGGATCTGGTACTGTTGCTCCTGAATAGGCAATACTTTCAGCCCTTCGCTGAGGGCCTGGAATATCAAATCCTGATTGGTTTTTACTTCGCTGCGGATCACGGCTCTGGCAAGAGAAACGGCCAGTCGCACCAACTCACTTTCAACGCTACGCTCCACCTTGGCGACCGGATCATGCAGGGTTTCCATGAGCGACTGCCAACGCTCAACCAAGGCATCGCCTTCGGTTTTACCTTGCTCAAAACCGGCTTCATGGCCCGCCTGTTGCCCTTTGGCAAAACCCTCCTCGTAACCTTTTTCCTGCCCTTCTGCCAGGCCTTTTTCCAGTCCTTCTGCTTTGCCTTCGGCAAATCCTTCCTCGTAGGCTTGCTGGCGAATGGCTTCAATTTCCTCCGCCGTGGGCGGCGCGATGTCTTCATCAGCCGACTCAGGCGGCTCGTATTTCCAATCACTGCGCCGATTCAACGCATTGGTTTGCTCCGCTGGAGGCGGCATATCATCTTCGACGAACGGCAAGTCCCAGCTTTTGATGTCTTGCTCATCCGGATCAGAATAAATCGGTTTATGCACAACCTAACCCCTTACAGGAATTCTTCGCCGCCACCGCCGCCAAGCATGATTTCACCGGCATCAGCCAGGCGTCGTGCCACAGACAGAATTTCTTTCTGCGCCGTTTCAACTTCACTGATACGCACAGGACCAAGGGCTTCCAGATCGTCGAGTAACATTTCTGCCGCCCGTTTGGACATATTGTTGGTGATCTTCGCGCGCAGCTCTTCATCGGCGCCTTTAATGGCTTTAAGCAGCGAGTCTTGTTGCACTTCGCGCAGAATCGACTGAATGGCCCGGTCGTCCACGTCCGCCAGGTTGTCGAATACGAACATCAGATCCTGGATCTGCTGGCTCATCTCTTCGTCCTGCTCGCGGATAGCGTCCATCAACTGACCTTCGATATTGGTATCCAGGTAGTTCATGATGTCGGCAGCAGACTTCAGGCCGCCCATTTTCGCTGCCTGGGTTCCCGCCTGACCTGCAAATTGTTTTTCCATGATTTCGTTTAATTCCTGCAAGGCTGCCGGTTGCACTTCTTCGAGGTTGGCGACACGCATCATCAAATCCAGGCGCACCTTCTCCGGGAACTGCGACAAAATTTCGGCGGACTGCTCCGCTTCCAGATACGACAACACGATGGTCTGGATCTGCGGGTGCTCGTTGCGAATAATGCTGGCCACCTGCTTGGAGTCCATCCACTTCAGAGAGTCGAGACCTTTGGCACCGGTTCCCATCAGGATCTGATCGATCAGGTTGGCCGCTTTGTCTTCCCCCAGTGCCGCGGTCAGTGCACGCTTGACGAAATCCTGGCTTTGGAAGCCAATGGTACTGTAATTCTGGATTTCCTCGATGAAATGCTTATGCACCGCAGTTATCTTGGGTTGGGTCATATCGTCAATCTGCGCCATGGCCTGGCCCAGCTTCTGCACCTGTTTGGGTTCCAGGTGTTTGAGGATTTGCGCCGCGTCTTCTTCTGACAAGCTCAGCAACAGGATAGCCGCCTTATCGACGCCTTCCAGTTTGCTGACGTCGTAGGTCATTTGTTGCATTTCCATCATTTCTTCAGCCATTACCTACGCTCCTACTCGTCCTGCAGTAACCAGCCTTTGACAACCTGAGCGGACAGCTCAGGCTCATTAGCGACCAGTGCACGAACGGCTTTGAGGACATCTTCATCTTTATGCAGATCCGGCAGCATCAACGAGCCGTCAGAAGCAAAACCAACCTGTCCTTCATCAAACTCCTGGGTCAGCATGCTGATGGTTTCATCACCCAGATCCAGCGAGTCATCAACATCAAATTCACTTTTATCGGTGGTATCTTCAGGATAGATCAAACGTTTCAACATTGGGCGAACGACCGCAAGGATCAATACAATGATCACCAGCGCGCCGGCGACAAACTTGGTCAGTCGCCAGAACCAGGCCTGTTCATAAATGGGTAACTCTACCGCATCAATGACGTCTTCACGACTGAACGGAATACTCACCACCTCCAACGAATCACCGCGGGAAACGTCAAAACCGATCCCCCCTTGCAATAAACGACGGATGTTGAGCAACTCTGCCTGGGCTCTAGGTTCGCTGGTCACAGTGCCGTCTTCGGCGGTACTGTTGACATAATCAACCGCCACCGAAACACTCAAACGACGGATAACACCGGTCTGTTGCTTGGTGTGACTGATGGTGGTGTCCAGTTCATAGTTACGGGTTTCTTCTTTGACGTTGCGCCCGGGTACACTGCGCTGTGCATTGGCACCGGTTGCCTGTTCAGGAATATTGGACTCCAGCGGCGGCTGGTTGGTAAGCGCCCCGGGGATCCCTGCGATAACGCCACCCACGCTGTTTTCTTCCACCAGCATTTCACTGCGCACTGCCGGCAGATCAGGATTGTAGCGACGCTGGGTTTGCTCGACCGAGGTAAAATCCATGGTCACATCCGCTTGCGCGGTGTAATTGCCCAGCCCCAACACGGGGATCAGAATGGAATCGATTTTTTCGAGGTATTCCTGCTCGCGCTTTTTCTCGATTTCGTATTCTTTGCGTGCACGGGCCGACATGGAGCTCTGCGAACCGGAGTTCAGCAACCGTCCATTGTTGTCCGTCACCGTGACCCGCTCAGGCTCCATACCCTGTACAGCCGAAGCGACGATATCCACAATCGCGTCCACTTCTTCACCGGACAGGCTGCCACTGCGCCCGGTGGTGACAACCACGGTAGCGCTGGCTTTCTTCTCCCGACGGGCGAACACGTTTTCTTTCGGCAGCGCAAGCAACACTTTAGCTCGGCTGACGCCGTCAATGTCTTCGATAGTGCGGGCCAGTTGCTGTTCACGGGCATGCTTAAGACGTTCTTTCTCGACCCGTTGGCTGACACCAAAACCCATGTCCTGCATGATGATGTCGGTGCCCTCATTGCCCCCCTGGGCCAAACCGGACAGCCCGGCACGGGTCATACCCAGCTTCACTTGCTGATAATCGCTTTCGCGCACCAGCACCGTTTTGCCTTCCAGACGATAATCGGGAAAATTCTGATCGAGATAATCAAGCGCAGGGATCAACTCTTCGGTTTCCAGCTGCGCCAATGGGCGGTAGTCAGGTTCCTGCGCCCAGATAACGATGAAAATGGCGATGGCAATACAGATAACCAGCGCAACAACCAAGGTGATTTGACGCATCACATCGGCGCTGCCCAGGGCATCCATAAAGCCTGATTTTTGTTCCGGCTCAACGTCTGCGGTGTAATCGCCACCGCCGGCAACGGCCAGATCTGTACCTGTTGCTTCAGCCACCTGCTACCTCTCTTACTCGTTAGACCGGCATGTTCATGATTTGTTTGTAGGCTTCCAGTACTTTGTTGCGTACCTGTACAGTTGCCTCAAACGCGATACCGGATTTTTCTTTCGCCACCATCACGTCGGCGAGACTCAGGCTTTTGTCACCCATTTCAAAGGCCATTTGCTTCTCTTTTGAGTCCAGCTGCATGCTGTTGACGGTATTGATGGCCTTGCCCAGCATATCCGCAAAGTTGCTGGACGACGGATTCACGTCCATGGCTTTATCGAGATTGTTTGCCATCGGGTTACCAATGGGGGTCATCTCGGCGCGGGCCTGGCTGGCCATGGCCTGCATTTCACTGAACAGGGATTGGGCTTTAATGTCCATGCGTCATACTCACGTCACAGGATTGTCATGTGAGTACTAAAGCAACCTTGATGCCAACTTATATTCTTTATATTTCAGTAGGTTACGAGGAATTCATTGTCAGAATTTTGACAAAAAAAGAGCCGCCACAAGGCGGCTCAGGGTGTCAACGCAAGCGGCGACACGTTGCTAGAAGAGTCTATGCGGGCACATCGATGCCTTTTTCACGCATTTTAGCCAGCTTGTAGCGCAGGGTGCGGGGACTGATCCCCAAACGCTCAGCGACTTCTTTGCGGCGGCCGTGGCAGGATTGCAGGGTGTCCAATATGATTTGGTGTTCCTGCTGACGCAGTTCGCTGCCCAGCTTGCTGCTGTCCTGAGTCACAGGGTCTGCCACGATGGATTCTTCAGCGCCGGTGATGGCTTCCAACATCAAATCAACTGCATCGATACTGTCACCTGATGACAGGATCAACGCCCGCTGAATGACGTTTTCCAGCTCCCGCACATTGCCCGGCCAGCTGTGCTGCATCAGTTTGCTGCGCGCCGCTGCGGTCAGTTTAGGAATTGCCTGTCCTTCTCGGCTGTGACGCTCAATCAGGTGCTCAGCCAACGGCACAATATCACCCGGGCGTTTGGCCAGCGGCATCCACACCAATGGGAACACGTTTAGGCGATAATACAAATCTTCACGGAAATCACCGTCAGCCACGGCCTGCTTCAGATCCCGGTTACTGGTGGCAATCACCCGCACGTCCAGTTCAATGGTTTTGCGGCTGCCGAGTCGTTCCACTTCCCGCTCCTGCAGTACACGCAGCAGCTTGGCTTGCAGGGCGAGATCCATTTCAGTGATTTCATCCAGCAGGATAGAGCCGCCCTGGGCTTGTTCAAATTTGCCCGGACAGGCCTGTAAGGCACCGGTGAAGGCCCCTTTCTCATAGCCAAACAAGGTTGCTTCAAGCATGTTTTCCGGGATCGCGGCGCAATTGATGGCCACAAAAGGTTTGTCACGACGTGCTGACTGATCGTGAATGTAACGTGCCAGCACTTCCTTACCGGAACCGCTTGGACCCAACACCATCACGGTGGCATCGGCTTTGGCCACACGCTGACTTAATGACAGCAGTTCCTGGCTGGCTGGGTCACCGACAATCGGCTGACGGGACTCCACTTGTTTGGCTGGCGCATAACGCTCAACCAGATTCAGCAACACCTGCGGACTGAATGGCTTGGACAGATAATCGGTGGCGCCATCGCGCATCGCTTGCACGGCATCGTCAATGGTTGCGTACGCCGTCATCAACAAAGTCGGCATGTTCGGGTATTTTTGTTTAATGCTGCGCAGCAACGCCAAACCTGACATTTCCCCCATCTGAATATCGCTGACCACCAGATGAACGGGGTGATTGGATAACATGATCATGGCCTGCTCGGCGCAATCGGCTTCAAGCACGCGATAGTCTGCCAGACTCAGGGTGTCGACCAACGCTTCCCGTAATCCGGCGTCATCTTCAACGATCAATATACTGGTTTGGCTCATGAGTCTTCCTCCACAGATACCGAGGGATCCACTGCCCCTTGACGAGGGCAAAGGGGAATGAAAAGCGAAAAGCACGCACCACCTTGGGCAAGGTTGTCGGCGCGAATAAAACCACCGTGTGATTTTGCCACCGCTGCAACCACAGCAAGGCCTAGCCCCGTGCCCTGGCTCTTGGTGGTATAAAACGGTTCAAAAATGTGTTCAATGTGGTCGGCTGGAATGCCCTGACCGTTGTCACTGACCCGAATGCAGACGGTATCGCCACTGTCAGTCACCTGGGCATCGATACGGATACGCGCGCCTTTACCGCATTCCTGCAACGCATTGTGTACCAGATTTTGCAGTGCACCTTTGAGGGCCGGCTGGTTGCCCTGAATGGCCAGATGGGGAGGTAAGGTCTGTGTCACCAGCTCACCCTCCAGTTGCAATAACATCGCTTCACAGCCATTTCTGACATCGTCCAACAAAGGCTGCAATGCGACCTCATGCAGCACCTGCTGCTCGCCGCTTTTGGCAAACAACAACATATCATTGACCTGGGACTCCAGCTCGCCAAGACGGGCCTGCAACTTGCCGACAAAGGTACTGCGTGCATCAGAAGCCAGCCCCTTACCGGCAAGATTGGCGGCATACAGGATGGCTGCTGACAAAGGCGTGCGGATTTGGTGAACCATCGATGCAACGGTTTTTCCCAGCGCCGACAGGCGCTGCATGTGGCTGATACGTTGTTGCAATTCACGGGTTTCGGTCAAATCCGTCAACACGATCAGTTGACCGGGTTCGTCCACCAACGGCGTAATAGACAGTTTCACTTTACGCCCGTTGGCCAGTGACACTTCATGGCCATCATCTTTCTGAGGCTGGAACGAACGTGGGATCACCTCTCGCCAGCGCATCCCTTCCAGTGGTTCGCCCAGTAGCTGGCGGGCCATGGGGTTGGCTTGTCGAACAATTCCCTTGCCATCGATGATGACCACACCAGACGGCATCACCTGCAACACATGTTGCAAGCGTGTGGCCTGACACTTCAGGCGCTCTACTTCGGTTTGAGAACGGTCATCACTGCCGGGTGAGCGGGAAACAGCATGGACCTGACCAACGCCTTCAGCGCCGTAATACTCGGTTGCCGTATTGCCAAATGCCATGTCTACCTCTCGTCAAATCTTGGACACTGGGATCTATACACGGCATATGCACATCATGTGCCAACCACATTATCTTATGTTTTTCAGCAAGTTAGGTGAGTTTTAAAGTGACAAAAAGCCGTCACTGAGGGGCTATTCAGCTTTATTGATATCGTATTTACGCATTTTTTCGACCAGGGTCGTACGGCGCATCCCGAGGGATTCAGCTGCACGGGCAACAACCCATTCCTGTTGCTCCAGCGCCTGGGAAATCAGACTGATTTCCAGCTCGGACAGGTACTCTTTCAGATTGATCCCATCCGGTGGCAAGGAAGACAAGGCAGCACTCTCCACGGACGCTACCCCGTCGTGATGCTCATCGTCATCAATGAATTCATCGTCATCCCCGGTGTCAGCAAAAAGTGCATTGAGGGCTTCACGCTCGAGCAGCTCTTCGGGGTAGTCCGGGGTGTAGTCGTCAGCATCCACATGCTGGTATTTGGCCGGTAAATCCTTCACATCCACCACTTTGTTGGGGTACAGGATCAATAACCGTTCCACCAGATTGGACAGTTCCCGCACATTACCCGGCCAGTGATGCTCCATCAGTGACGCCATCGCGTGTTCGGTGAACTTTATCGTCTGCTTGGACTCCGTCTCAAGACGGGACACCAGCTCCTGTAATAACAACGGAATATCGTCTTTGCGTTCCTTGAGCGCCGGAGATTCAATCGGAAATACGTTCAGGCGATAGTACAGATCTTCGCGGAACTTGCCGTCGCTGATCATGGTTTCCAGATCCCGGTGCGTGGCAGCGATCACCCGTACATCGCATTTGATCGGTTTGGTGCCGCCAACCCGCTCATAGGTGCGTTCCTGCAACACCCGCAGCAACTTGACCTGCATCTGCAGCGGCATATCGCCGATTTCGTCAAGAAACAGCGTGCCACCTTCGGCCAGCTCAAAGCGCCCCTTACGGGCGTTGATGGCTCCGGTAAAGGCGCCCTTCTCATGACCGAACAGCTCACTTTCCAGCAGCTCCCCAGGAATGGCGCCGCAGTTGACCGGAATAAACGGTCCGTCTTTGCGTGCCGACAAGAAGTGAACATTGCGCGCGACGACTTCTTTACCGGTACCCGACTCTCCGAGTACCAGCACGTTGGCTTCTGTGGGCGCGACCTGCTCGATAAGGTGGCGCACATGTTGAATTTGCTCGCTTTTGCCCACCAGGCTGCGGAATAACCGGGTTTTGTTAACCGCCGAGGTCTGGCGGGCCGGACGCTGACTGAGGTACTCCTGGCAGCGATGCAGCATTTGTGTGAGGACCGGATAGGTCACAGGCTCTTCAATCACACCCACCACGTTACTGATACGGCCGCCCTGGTAGCCACCAATGGCAATGAAAGGGTGTGCCGGACACTGCTGGGCAAGGTCGCCGAGTAAATCGGCGTTCTCCGCATCCACCAAGATGGCGGTATATTCGGGGTGATTTTTGAGGGTATTGATCGCCGAAGAAAAGCCAATCTGTTCGGTATGTTCACCGAGGAACGCCAGCACGGTGGTCAGATTCTGTGCGCGAGTTTGCTGCTCGCTGATGATCAGAACTTTACTCATGCAATGTCCGGTTCCCGTTATTCGTTATTATTGGCGTTAGCGGCATGGAGCCTTATTACTGATTTTAAACATTCAACGAGGGATAGCAATAACGACGTGCCGCAAATTGACCTTTAACAACCACTTTGCCTATTAAATCGGCAACCTGCTGATCCAAAAACACTTTCTGCCCATCCGAAGGATAGCTGCAGGCACAAAAAAAGCGGCCAGGGCCGCTTTTTAAACATCAATCACATCTAGCTCAGCAGCGCCAATACCTGGCCCTGTTGTTGATTGGCCTGGCTTTGTACCGCAATGGTCGACTGATTCAGGATCCCCGCCGCCGCACTTTCTGCGGTGGTCTGGGCGTAATCAGTGTCCTGAATACGGCTTCGGGCCGCAGCAATGTTGACATCCGCGTTGCCAAGGTTGCGGGCCGCACTCTCGAAGCGATTCTGGGTCGCGCCCAAATCGGCTCGGGCACTGCCCACCGTTTCCAGTGCAGCGTCGGTGGTTGCCAACGCATCTTCTGCACCTTGTGCGGTAGACAAATCAACGTTCAGTACATCGCTCAGACTGCTGGCGAAATCCTGTGTACCCACACTGATTTTCTGACCGGCGTTTGCACCTACCTGGAAATCAATGCTGCCGTCAGAGGTCAGTAAAGGTTTACCTCCGAATTCGGTTTGCTCAATGGTCTGAGAGATATTGTCTTGCAGTTGTGTCACTTCGGCCTGAATCGCGCGGCGATCAGCATCGGTCAACAAACCGTTACCGGCCTGCACGGACAATTCACGGATACGGTTCACATCATTGGAGATGCCTGACAATCCACTCTCGGCCACCTGGGCCAGCGAAACACCGTCGTAGGCGTTCGAGATAGATTGACGATTACCCTCGACCTGAGACGTCAGGCGATCAATAATCTGTTGGGCAGCAGCCCCGTCTGCGGCACTGTTGATCCGCTTACCGGACGCCAGCTTCTCCAGCAGGTTATTCTGCTTGGTCTGGATCTGCTGCAACAATGACGAATTGGATTCTGTATTGAGGTTAATCATGTTTGCCCTCCTCTCACTGCCCTAAAGTTTAGCAAAAAGCTGGTGAGAAAGTAAGCAATCCAACCCTCACTCAGGTATTAAACCACATACCTATGTATATCATTCGGAAAAACTGTTTATAATCAAGATGGTACAGTTTTTTTTCGGCTCCCGGAGGTTGGCTGGTATGGTGTCAGGGAATCGACAGTTAATGATTCACGCTCTCAGCCGATAACCCTAATGAGAACAGGTAGAAGAGAGACAAATCGATGAAGACCTTTGCCTTGATGGGCGCCGCAGGCTATATCGCCCCTCGACACATGCAAGCCGTTAAACAGACGGGACATGATTTGGTCGCCGCGTTGGATCCCAGCGACTCGGTCGGGATCCTCGATAGCTACTTTCCCAATTGCCATTTTTTTACCGAGTATGAACGCTTTGACCGACACATTGATAAGCGTCGTCGCACCGGCAATGGGGTTGATTTCATATCGATTTGTTCACCCAACTATTTGCACGATTCGCACATCCGCTTTGCATTACGTAGCGGTAGCCATGCCATCTGCGAAAAGCCCTTGGTATTAAACCCCTGGAACATCGATGCACTGGCCGAAATCGAGAAAGAAAGTGCCGGTCGCATCAACACGATTTTGCAGCTTCGCCTGCACCCAAGCATTATCGCTTTGCGGGAAAAGATCCGCACAGCGCCCCAAGACAAAAAATACGACGTTGACCTGACTTACATCACGTCTCGTGGGCAATGGTACAGCGTGTCCTGGAAAGGCGACACGCGCAAAAGTGGCGGCATCGCCACCAACATCGGGGTGCACTTTTTTGATATGTTGCACTACCTGTTTGGCGAGCTGCAGGACAACCGGCTGTTCGTCCGCGAAGAAGACAAAGCCTCAGGATACCTCGAATACGAGCATGCCCGGGTCCGCTGGTTTTTATCCACCGACGAAGCAACCTTACCTGCCGAAGTGCGGTTAAAAGGGCAACGCACTTTCCGCAGTATCACCCTGGATGGTGAAGAGCTGGAGTTTTCCGGCGGTTTTACGGACTTGCATACCCGCAGTTACGAGCACATTCTGTCCGGTCAGGGTTTTGGTCTTGAAGACAATCGCGTCGCCATCGAAACCGTGGCCGCGATACGTACCATGGACATCACCATGAGCCAGGCACTGGTTCACCCTTTGGCGGCAATCAGCCGATGAGCGTTTCGGTACACCCCAGCGCGATTGTCGATGACGGCGCTCAGATTGGTGACAACAGCCGCATCTGGCACTTTACCCATGTGTGTGCAACCGCGGTCATTGGCCAAGGCTGTAGCCTGGGACAGAACGTGTTCGTGGCCGATAAGGTCTGCATTGGCAACAACGTGAAGATCCAGAACAATGTGTCCGTGTATGAAGGCGTAACCCTCGAGGACGACGTGTTCTGTGGGCCATCAATGGTGTTTACCAATGTGTACAACCCCCGCTCCGCGATTACCCGTAAAAATGAGTACCGGCAAACCCTGGTCGGCAAGGGGGCCACATTAGGCGCCAACTGCACCATTGTGTGCGGAGTGACCATTGGCCAGTATGCTTTCATAGGCGCCGGAGCGGTCATCAATAAAGATGTCCCTGCCTATGCGCTGATGGTCGGCGTGCCGGCGCGGCAAATTGGCTGGATGAGCGAATATGGCGAGCAGCTTGACCTGCCGTTGGCAGGCAGTGCCGTCACCACCTGCCCCCATTCTGGTCACACCTACCGACTGGATGGCCAAACTCTCTGCAAGGAGCAGTAAAACACAATGCAGTTTATTGATCTTCAGGCCCAATTGGCGACGATGCGTGACAACATTGACCGGCGCATTGCCACCGTGCTCGATCACGGCCAGTTTATCATGGGTCCCGAGGTACGTGAGCTGGAAGCCAAATTGGCCGACTATGTAGGTGTAAAGCACTGTATCAGTTGTGCCAATGGCACCGACGCCTTGCAACTCGCGCTGATGGCACTGGATATCGGACCTGGCGACACCGTCCTGACCACCGCATTTTCGTTTTTTGCCACCGCCGAAGTGATCCCGTTGGTGGGCGCCACCCCCTACTTTGTGGATATCGAACCGGATACCTACAACATGTGCCCCGAGAGCCTGGAGAAAGGCATTCTGGCGGCAAAATCGACCGGTCTGTCACCCAAGGCTGTCATCGCCGTCGACATGTTTGGCCTGCCGGCAAATTATCCAGCCCTGCAGAACATCTGCGATGCCCATGGTATATACTTGATTGAAGATGCGGCTCAGGGCTTCGGCGGTGCGATTGGAAGCCGAAAAGCTGGCAGCTTCGGCGACATTGCTACCACCAGTTTTTTCCCCGCCAAGCCGCTAGGGTGTTACGGCGATGGCGGCGCGGTATTTACCGACAATGATGACTGGGCAGAATGTCTTCAGTCATTGCGAATTCATGGCAAAGGCCAGGACAAATATGACAATGTCAGAATTGGGCTTAACAGCCGTCTGGATACATTGCAAGCTGCGGTTCTGTTAGAAAAGCTGGTCGTCTTAGATGCAGAACGAAGCGAAAAGCAATCCATTGTGGCTCGATACAATGCCGCGTTTGATGCGGTTTCCTGTGTTCCCCAAAGCCCACCTGACTTCTCATCAGCAATGGCTCAATACACCCTAGCTGTTGAAGTATCGAAACGTGATGCATTAAGACTGTTCTTGCAAAACAAAGGGATCCCGAGCGCCATTTACTACCCGGTCCCACTCAACAAATCTGCGCCGTTCAAGCAAGCCCATTCAACACCGACACCGTTTGCAGACAAAGCCGTTCAGACAGTGGTAAGTCTACCGCTCTCAGCTTATATGTCAGCGCTTGATATCGACACAGTTATTGATGAGACACGGTGCTTTTTATTCCAAACCACACCTGAAATTGAATCACAAAGGTAGGTCGCAAATGCGTGTACTAGGATTATCAGCTTTTTACCATGACTCCGCTGCGGCGCTGATCGAAAATGGGAAAATTCTTGCCGCTGTGCAGGAAGAGCGGTTTACGCGCAAGAAATTTGATGCAGCTCTGCCAGTTTCAGCCATTCAGTACTGTCTGGATAGTGCGGGCATTAGCGTTGCCGATGTCGATGCGGTCGTGTTTTACGACAATCCTGCACTGACGTTGGATCGCGTGATCCAAAACAGAATAACATCGGGTAGCTGCAGCAACGAAACCTTTGTTCACTCTATCAACGCGATGACCAGTCATCGTTTGTGGGTTGAAAAGCGTTTGCGACACTCATTTGGCAAACTAGGTAAGGCAGATACGCTGTACTACTGCGACCACCACATGTCCCACGCGGCTTCGGCGTTTTACGCTTCTGCATTTAACACTGCGGCAATCATCACGCTGGACGGCGTTGGAGAGTGGGCAACAACCTCTTTGGGAACAGGAAGTGGAAACAGTGTAACGCTGCAGAAAAAAATCAACTACCCAGATTCACTCGGCCTCATGTACAGCGCGTTTACCGCCTATTGCGGATTTAAAGTGAATTCAGGCGAATACAAATTAATGGGTCTGGCGTCATATGGGCGACCAATTTATGCAGAGAAGATTAAACAACACATCATCACCCTAAATCCAGATGGCTCATTCCGCATAAATCTCGATTACTTTAGCTATCATCAGACGTCAACCATGTACAACGACAAATTCGTTGAATTGTTTGGTGCCCCGCCCCGAGACCCCGATGACGAGGTCGATTTATTTTATGCCGATATTGCCGCATCTGTGCAAGCAGTCACTGAAGAGGCTGTGCTGTCAATCGCTGCGTGGTGGCAAGCACAAACCGGCGAAGAAAATTTGGTCATGGCTGGTGGTGTCGCACTGAATTGTGTTGCCAACGGTAAGCTGTTGAAATCGGGTGTTTTTAAAAACATTTGGATCCAACCTGCTGCAGGGGATGCCGGCGGCGCATTGGGCGCGGCTTTAGCAGGCTACTACGGCTTTCTTGATCAACCTCGCGAGACCTCAGGGCAAGACGTCCAGCAAGGGTCTCTGCTGGGTCCACAGTATTGTACAAAAGATATCCAACACTATCTGGACGAGAAAGGCGCTACCTATCAAATCATTGATCAAGCATCGACGCTTTTCGACCTGATTGCCCGTGCACTAGATGAGGGAAAAGTGGTTGGCCATTTTGCTGGCCGTATGGAGTATGGCCCCAGAGCTCTGGGTAATCGGTCGATCATTGGTGATGCCAGACGTGCAGATACACAGTCCAGGATGAACCTGAAAATCAAGTTTAGAGAATCTTTCAGACCATTTGCACCATCGGTTTTGCTCGAAGACGTCAATCACTATTTTGATCTGAATTCACCGAGCCCTTATATGCTGCTGGTTGCCGATGTTAATGAAGACCGACAATTGCCATTCGATCTTGCGGCACAAAAAGCATCCGCAAAAAACATCATTGATATCGTAAATCTGCCCAGATCAGATATCCCAGCCATCACACACGTTGACTATAGCGCCCGAATCCAGACAGTCGACCCGCGTGAAAATGCCAGATACCACGATATCATTTCAGCGTTCAAAGCCAGAACGGGCTATGGAGTCATCGTTAACACGTCGTTTAATGTCCGTGGAGAACCCATCGTTTGCTCTCCTGCTGATGCTTTCGAATGCTTCATGCAGACAGATATTGATCTGCTCGTGCTGGAAAATGTAGTGATCGACAAGACCAGTGTCGGCCTAACGCCAATAAAAGGTGGTGCCAAAGATGGAGACGACCTTGTTGTCTCGAATGCTCAACTGCAGGTTTCCCCTGCGGTGAACAAGTTGCTCAAAACAATCGAGCTAATTCCTGCCATGAC
Source organism: Fluctibacter halophilus (assembly GCF_020687825.1). Lineage (GTDB taxonomy): Bacteria > Pseudomonadota > Gammaproteobacteria > Enterobacterales > Alteromonadaceae > Fluctibacter > Fluctibacter halophilus. Next base: position 558,820 of record NZ_JAJEWP010000001.1, on the reverse strand, counting down.
GAATGCTAAAAGTGCGGACAGGTCTGACTCAAGTTATGTCAACTATGACATCACCACAAGCAATGAAACCGGCATTTATCCACTTGACCTTTCCACACCCGCATCCCTTGAGAGAATGCTGTTCAAGTTATGGATGAAAAACGGCAATATGGACCTCGCAGCCAAGGCAGATGAAATAGCCAGAGACATCTTTGCTTGTGCTGATGAGTTGAATGCAAAATCGGAGGCTTCGTCAATTGAAACGACTGTCCCCGCCTTCACTTACACCTTCTAGTGAGGCCCGTTAGCAGAATGTCAGCAAATCAACGTAAACTTTTTGCTTGGGGTATCAACAGTCAATTGCTCAAGCACCAGTACCTTCTTAGCACCTGGCAATTTGATGGCATCATTGACCGAGAGGGGGACTTTGCAGGTTCAACGATTCAAGACATTCCTGTCTGTGCAGCCGAAACGGTTGATGTCTCAGCGAGTGACACTCTCTTGATTGTATTTGATCAATCTCCGGAGAGCATACAACAGCTTGATTCAAAAGGCCTTGAAGAAGGTATTGACTATGTGCCCCTGTCAAAAGGGCTTACTTACCTTGCCAACATCAACATCACAAACCTCGAACACTATCACGACAAGCAACTGATCATTTGGGGGCAAAACTGGATAACAAAGCTCTATCAACCACGCTTTGAACAGTTAACAACAGCGTTTCAAGTCGTCAATGAACGTTCCTCCGAAAATACGCTAACGGCCCAAATAAATCGCGAACAATTACTCGACATCGATCCAAACAAGTACCTGATCGTTGTATGCGACGAATCATTGGAAACCGTCGAGTGGCTTGAAAATAAAGGGTTTATGTTCGAAAAACATTACATTTTCATTGGTCATCCAGTCGAGTATTCCGGCCAGTATGCATTGGATCCTCACCTTGGACACGCTTACACCAATGAGGCAGTTTCCGTCCAACCGCCCTACGACTACATTCCAGGCTTTCTAACCCTTTCAAATTCAATAGAGCCAACACATAGGATCGTTGTACTGGGTGGGTCCACGACAGAAGGGGGGGTTAAAACGACGAGCCATAGGCGCTGGACCAACTGGGCGTACTTTCTGCACCTTGAACTGTGCCAAAAAGACATACCACATATCATTTATAACGGTGCTGTTTCAGGCTATCAGTCGACCCAAGACCTACTCAAAGTCATCAGGGAAGTCATCTACCTTAATCCCGACAACATTATTTATCTTTCGGGAGCCAATGATATCTCAGAGCAACAGGGTTTAAGAGATTATCCGGCTATTCATCGCTATCAACATGATGTCTTTTCGAAACTTCAGAAAAACAGCCCCGAACGCGGGCTGAATTACGGGCGCAAGCATAACACCAGTGCCGCGCAACGGTGGTACAACAATGTGAGTATGATGGCAGCCATTGCAGCAAGCCAAGGTATTCAGTTTCAGTGCTTTTTGCAGCCGTTTTTGAACCCAGCCGTACAGTTATCTGACGAAGAAAAACAGGCGCTGGCAAACTACGACCTTCGCTACGCATATCGTTTCACCAATACCTTTAATGAACGTTTGGACGCATTTTATTCCGAAGCTAAAAAGCTCGCCGTTGCGTCACCTTACATCACAGATATCAGCGACGCATTTGATGATCAAGAAGCCTGTTTCAGGGATATGGTCCATTTAAACAGTAAGGGTAATGGGATATTGGCTAAAATCATCCTCAATAAAATTGGCCCGCTTTCAGGTTGACGTTGTTTTTCAATCCGCTGCATAGCCTGCCATTTGATAGTACCAGCGCACACTATTTAGGTGCTGATTCAAATCGCACAGATTGCCCTGCTCTGTAGAAAGAAATGCTTCAGTCTGCTTGTATATCCCCGGCTTAAACTGTTCATCCAAATGCTGTTCAGGGCAGACTATTGCCGTGCTTTTAACCGAGCCCAAGGGCTGCTCCAACACCCCTTCCAAAGGTTTCAACACAAACCGTCGCTTGCGGGTCAGAACCTCTACGCCCCATCGCCCAGGAGCTTCCCAGTCACCAAAATAGGAGAACAGTGCCCCTTGTCGGGTTCTACCCGAACCGGCAAACCGCGCCGCAGCCGTATGCCATGGCAAACTGCCGGACACGGTACTTTGCAGAGTTTCTGGTTGCCCCCCCAGGTGAAAAGCGAGGTCAACCACGTGACTGGTATTGCCAACAAAACATTTTTGTTTGATTGCCGGCAGTTTATCCAGCTTGCCGATCACATGGCCCCACTCGGTCACTTCAAATAGAAGCGACGTCACACCGCCATCTTGCTGACAACATGAACGAACATATTGGGTAGAAGCATAAAAACGTCGGTTGTAAGCAACGAAAATCCGCGCATTTTGCCGCTCCATGCTTGTCGACATCTGCGTAAGTTCAGAAAGGCGCATCGCTGCAGGTTTCTCAACCAAAATGGCTTTAACGCCCGCGTCCAACAACGACATTACGCTTGGATACAAGCTCTCCATGCCGGTCGCAACAATGGCAGTGTGAGGTACTGTCTGTGTATTCTTCAGATAGGCTGACAACCCGCCGATCGTCGGCAGAACACCGGTTTGATCAAAAAATGCCTGGGCGCCTGCTTCTCCCCGTGTCACACAGCACCAGGGATACCCCAGTGCGGTTAAGACCTTGGCATATTCCACAGACATGGGGCCTGCCCCCACAATCAATATCATGAAGCGCTCCAATCGTCAGGAAATCGGACAGATCACGCCGTCCGACAAACCCTGCTGTTCAAAATACTCAATAAAAACATGAAGGTAGTGGCGGTGCTGGGCACAAGAATCCGCGTACTTAGGGAGACGACACTGGCCCTTTTGCAACAAATCGGCGATGTGCTGCTGGGTAACATCACTTTGCATCTGGTGTTCAAAGCGCAATTCCACATCCGGCTCGCCGTCGCACTGATAGCGCACTGCTCCTTCAATTTCATCAATGTTGTAGCACCAGCCTTGCCCGGATATCTGCACTTGTACTGTTGGCTGCTCAGGATGTTGTTCACAGCGAACAGATACTGAAGCATCGCCAATACTCCCATTCAGCTCACCAAAGGTTTCAAAACATCCGGGTCGTTTTGCCGCAACCGCTGGCCCACTGAAGTCACCTGTCAGTGATGTCAACGGTCGGTCACCGTTCAAAGCACAGAACAAATCAATGAAATGGATAGCATTGCAGGTCAGGCCGAAATGACTGCCTACCACCCGCATAGACACGGGCTCAGCAGTGCCATGTTTCGCCATCATCGTCTGGTAAAAGGGATGACTTCGACGGCCGCAATTAACCCACCCACGGGTGCCGTGGCGCGCAAGGATCTGCTGCATGTCGGTTAAATGCTGCACGGTTTGAAACAGTACTTTTTCAAAAATGATGTGGTCGACCTGATTATGCGCTAGCAGTTGCGCTGCCACGTCATAACGTTGGGCCGCATTGCAGGCCAGTATCGCAACGTTAAAACACTGATCCGTTGGAATAACCTGGGAAAGCCGCAGAATGTGCTCGCCTGCCGGCTGCATTTGTTCGTAACGCTGCACAGCGGTATTCAGAGAGTCCTCATTCGGATCAACCACAGTGATGAGAAGCGGGGTGTCACTTTTGGCCAGCGCCTGTAAATGCCGGCTACCAATTTGTCCGGCGCCTATCAGTACAACATTGCGCATGTTTTGGCACTTCACGTCAGTGCTTTGATGTCAGTCTGGGCCTGACGAAAATCATCCAGATGACCGATATCCAGCCAGTAGTCCAAAATCGGATACACCGACACACTGCCTTTGTCAGCAATACAGTCTTCAAGCAGTGTTGTCATATCAATGCGCTGCCCAACAGACAATGAATCCAATACCCGTTTTGAAACCACATAGATACCGGCATTGACAAAGTGTTGATAGGACGGTTTTTCTTTTATCTGTGTGATCTTGTAGCCGTCGGTTTCAATAACGCCATAGGGGATCTGGCTGACATACTCGCGAACACACATAGTGGCATCCGCTTGATTGTCCTGATGGAATGCAAGCAGCTTGTTGACATCGACGTTGGTCAGGATATCGCCATTCATGACAATGACATCCTTACGTTTGGCCTGTTCTGGCAGCAAGCTCAACGCCCCCGCAGTTCCCAGCGGCTGCTCTTCATGCAAGTACTCAATATTCACACCCCAGCGACTACCATCACCAAAATAGCGGCGAATTTTTTCCGGCATATAGTGGGTTGAAATGTAGAACGTTGAAAAACCTGCATCGGCAAAGTTTTTCAAGGTGATTTCCAGGATCGGCTTTTCACCCACTTTCAGCAAAGGTTTGGGGCAATCGTTGGTTAGAGGGCTCAACCTTTTCCCAAATCCTCCGGCCATTAATAATACGGCATTGTCATGGGTTTTCTTACCCACCAACTGATGCAAAGACACCAGCTTCATCACCTTATTGGATTCAGTGACAACCGGCACAACCAGCAAGTGACCTTTGTCCATCCACTGTTTGATCTGACGATCACTGGTCGAGGCTTTGGCGGTGATGGGCTTACGGTTCATGACTTCAGAAACCGGCGCAGTCATTTCGATGTTGTTCAGTAGCGCGCGACGAATGTCACCATCTGTCACGATACCCAGTAAAGTGTCATCCTGATCGACCACCAGAGCAACCTTGACGGCCGACTGGTTGATCACCTGCAGGGTTTGTCTGATCGTAAAATCTGCAAAAACGGCGGCTTTACGCCAATCACTGACCGTTGAATTCATGACACTACCGTCCCCAAAACAAAAAATACCTTCACTGAGTTATCGGCAACCGACAAATATACTTTAAGTTGTCCGTTACGCTTAGGCACTACAGGCAGAACCCGTCATCCACGATGATATTCTGATTACATACACAGGCGGCCATTTCTGACAATAAAAACACAATACTACCGCAGATATCAGAGGCATTTAACATGCCTTTCCCTCGGGTATGTTTCGCATATGCTTGTAAAAAAGACTCTGGTTGTTGCTCCAGAATACCTCCGGGACTCACTGTATTTACGCGAAAACGAGAATCCTGAACATATGCATTTACATAGGAGCTCAAATGCAACAACGCCGATTTAACCGCCGCATATTCAACAGGCATGGTCATTTTCGTCCCGTCATACACTTCGAACCGAGGCGCTACGACACCATATATGGAAGCGACATTCACCAACGAAAATTCACGGGGTGATTGCAAGAAACTGTGTACTGCTGCCTGCATCAATTGAAAAGCTCCCCCCAACTGCAAGGAAACGTTTTCGTTAAAATCGGTTAAGGTCACATCTAAAAAACTGCGTCCGTAGGATGCATTGCGGGGATACGTGCAGTTTACTAATCCCGTTGAACTGCTGTATCCATCAAACAAGGAATTCGCTGCCTTGGCATCATTTACGTCCACGCATTCTATTTTGAAGTTAGGTGCCGCTTTAAACCGACTATTCAGTGCAGCTATGCCTTTATTGTCGACATCGACGGCTATCACACTCGCTCCCTGCTGCAGGCAAGCATTGACGACTTCTTGGCCCAGTTTACCGGCTGCTCCAAAAACCAGTATTTGTTGTTTTTCAAGCATTATCTTGTGCGTCCATTAGCAACGTTTCTGCAAGTTTAAAATCAATCATGTCGTCGATATCGACCGCTCTGGCTTTCGGAACAGGTACTGCGCAGACATGCCCTTTAAATAGCCCCGCATTACGCAAAATGAACTCCGGACTTGTCACATAGGCGACGGTTGTAATGTCATAAACCTTTGGTGCATCTTGACGCCTTCTGATGTCCATTCCATCACTGACGATGGTGACTTCGCTATCCACACCCAACGTCACCATATTGAAAAATGGACTGCGACTGGATGGTGTAACGGTTATACATGCGTCGAATGAACTTGCTGAAAATTTGTCACATGCTAACTGCACGTCATGCTGATTTCGCAGCGGACTCGTCGCCGGCAAACTGACAAAACGATCAAAAGGCCCATCCGCCGCAATCGACCAATTAACAGCATGTTGCCATGATAACCATTCATCACTGTCATCTTTAGCAAGCTCGTCAGGCCGTTTAATGACAGTAGCACCGAAATCACTAGCGACCGAAGCAATTTCGTTATCTTCGGTAGAAACATAGACTTTTTCAAACATCGACATCTTGCGTGCCAAATCGATTGAATAGGACAGCAATGGTTTGCCCGCCAATAGTTTGACATTCTTCCTTGGCAACCCTTTAGAACCTCCACGAGCAAAAACGAACGCACGGGTTTTCATTGACCACCTCCGATATTTTCGCAGCCTTTCATTGCATCAATAACCGTCAAAACCCTAAACGCTTCTTCAATTGATGCGCATGATTGCCGAGACATGTGAGTATCAACAAAGGCCATCATCATATCCTTGTACATCATGTCATAATCGGTAGATTGCCCCTGATACAGCATTGTCTGACCTTGTTCGTTCTCCAGAATCAGTGTCTGATTCAGCAAATTCCATACCAGTCGGCCTTGATGGGCAATCAAGGTTATCTGTCGTTGGGGGGAGAGTTGCAGAAAGTCCAAATGTACCTGTACACAAACGCCGCTACTGGTGTGCAGCTGCGCATCGACAATATCTTCAACATCTATGTCCAGAAAGCCAGTATTCCTGATACGGCAATGATCAACGTGCAGGGCGCCAAACCACCATTGCAGCAAATCAAGTTCATGGTTCATCTCAAGCAATACACCGCCGCCTAATGAAGCCTGCGCTGACACTGATTCTCGATAGTCAATGTGTGGACGCCACGTTCTGAGATCCTGGCCAACGGCAACCTGAACACTGAAGGGTCGAAACAATTCGTTATCAGCAAGCATTGACTTGATAATGCGTGTTGGCTCCAGAAAACGCATGCAATAGCCAACAGAAATGAGATGTGCCTCGGACAGTGAAAGCAGTGGCATGGCCTCTTCACTGGAAGTAGCTAATGGCTTCTCAACCAACACCCTGACACCTCTGCGAACCAACAAATCAGTCTGCTGAACATGATAAGGAGCAGGAGAAGCAATGATTGCGAAGGCCAAACCCGCGTTACAGGCGCTTTCAAGTATATGATCGGTACAATCACGGGTCGCCACAGTGTGTATTTCGATGTGCGGTGCCAGCAGACGAAGGTTTCTGGCATGGCGTTTCGCAATATTACCACTGCCAATGATCAGACATCGGTAGTTTGATACAACGTCATTCATCCAGCAAATCACCTATGGCGTAGTCTCGCCGCGCCGTTTTTCCCAGCACCGACCAGTACAGCATCGGCGACATACCGTTACCGGGACGTTTGCAGCCCAGGTTCTGGGACGTGAACGATTCACCGGCTTTGATGGGCTTGAGCGCGACCAGGCTTTTGCGCGCCGGGACTCGCGTATCCAGCTCACTGGCTGACGGAAACTTCACGCCACTGCCCAGTGCCTGCTGCATAAAACGGATCCCCTTAACCATATCAGCAAAGGTATCCGGCTCTATCGAGGCGGCATGATCGGGGCCTGGTGATGTACAATCCAGCGTAATGTGTTTTTCAATCACGCTTGCTCCCAGCGCCACAGCTCCGATGGCCCCCGCCGTGCCCATGGTGTGATCCGAATAGCCAACCGGAACCGGAAAGGCATTTTTCAGTGTGGTAATGGCACTGAGGTTGGCTTCCTCTGCTGGCGTCGGATAAGCGCTGGTGCAATGCAATAACACCACCTTTTGCGCCAGCAATTCCCACACACCGTCTGTGGCCAACATACTTTCCAACTGGGCGCTTGTGGGGGACTTGTCAGCATGCAGAGCCCCGAACGCGACCACTTTCAGCGCCTGCTCGATATCCGCCATGCTGGCCATGCCTGTCGATAAAATCAGCTGGCTTGAGCTGCGGGCGGCGGAGAGCAATAAGGGTCCGTTGGTCAGGTCGCCGGAAGAAAGCTTTAGCAGCGGCAACGATAGCGTTTGGGTCAAAAAGTCCAAGCTTTCATGGTCGAATGGCGTGGAAAGAAACGGGATTTGCTGGCCCTTGGCGTACTCGTACAAGGCCAACTGTTGATCAAAGGACAATTCCAATTTGGCCAACAAAGCAGCTTGTTGTTTTTCAGCGGATAGCGCCCGCTGATAATCGGCTGTCGGCGCATCATCGGTGACCAGGGACCGGGTAACAAACGACTGGAACTTAACCCGATCGGCACCCGCTGCCTTTGCCGCATCGATCAATGCTTTGGCTTTCTCCATATCACCGTCATGGTTGACGCCGATTTCAGCAATGACCAACACACTCATTCGATGATCACTCCTTTGAGCAACATAAAGGCCTCGGCATAGGCAACATTGGCCTGTACCCCTCTTAACCGCCCTTGCGCATCAACGGCCTGTTCACTGCGGGGAAAGGGGAAAGGCTGTATCTCTGATGCATAGGTAGCCAGAACACGCTGTTTCTGGGTCATGAAATCCGAAACATCGATAAAAAGATTGGGCCAGAATGCTCCTTCACGACTGACACCAAAATCCGTTTCAGACAGGGTTTCATAGGCCAACAACTGGCGAATATACGGGTGTCTGAATTGTTTGGTGGCCGACACGACAGCCTGGTGCACGCGACGATGATCGCCGTGCACATCCCCGCCATGGGGGAAAAACACCGTATCAGGCTTGATGTCAGAGACAATGCGGGCAATATCCGCCACCAGGTCACCTTCGGGGTATTGATCCAGCTGTGCCGGTGCATAAGACAACTGCTCGACCTGCTCAAAGCCATAATACCCGGCAACCTGCTCTATCTCTTGTTGGCGACGTGCAACAGCCTCGCGAGGATACTGTTCGCTCGACGCCATGTCAGTCACAATTAACCAATGCAGGCGTGCGCCTGCTTGCGCCAGTCTGAGCAATGTACCACCGCAACCAATGCTTTCATCATCCGGGTGTGGAGCAACCACCAAAACGTTTTTCATCTACCCTACCAGTTGTCGTTTCATGTGCCATTTTGCAAAATCTTTTCGCTCAATGGCTGACAAAAAATCTACAATCCGCTGCGCGGCATGGCCATCGCCATAGGGGCTGCGGATCTGTTTAATGGTCTCTCTATAGGCACCATCCAATGCGGCTTTTTGGATTGCTGACTGTATCAACCCAACGTCGTATTCGACAAACTCAACATTCCCTGCATTCAGACGTCCCTGTTGGCGGTGACCGACATTCACAACCGGCAGTCCATAAGTCGGCGCTTCCAGAATACCCATACTGGAGTTACCAATCAGCACTTTGGCATGACGCATCAGGTTAACAAATATCTCCCGCGGCAGAGTGTGACAAAACACACAAGCGTCACTGCGAAATGATTGCGTCACTTCAGCCATCGCATTGGCCCCCGGATCGCTGTTGGATTGGATCACCACCGCCTTAAAGTGATGCTGCTGACAAAACGATGATACCGCCTGCAACGTGACACGCATCTGCGCAGCCGCATCGGCCTGTTCGCTGGACAACGGATGCTTTAACACAACCACGTAATCGTGCAATGCCGTTCCGATGAAATCTGACACTTTGTCCAGGCCGATGTGCGGTTCATTGACAATGTTGTCCAATCCTGGGGTACCGCTGAAACAAATGCGATGGGCTTCTTCGCCCAAACGGTGCAGATTTTCCGCATAGGGCTCAGCTGTAGCAAAGTGGATGTGGGCAAGCTTGCTGACCGCCATTCTGACCGGATCATCCGCATTACCGAATACCGGATCGCCGCCGCCAATGTGCGCAACCAGCACATCCATGTAATTACCAACCAGCGCTGTGGCGATACTCTCTTCCCGATCCCCAACGACTAGCAGGAAATCCGGTTTAACCCGCTCCACGGTCTGGCTCAACCCACTGATCAGTGCACTGATCCCTTTGGGTCGCTGGGTCAGTCGCTCGGTGGCATACAACGAATCAATCCGATCGGCGATGACGAATCCATCTTCGAGTATCTTTGTCTGCGTGTCACCGTGTTGGGCAGACAAATGGGCCCCGCACACCACCACCTCGACATCAAAGTCCGGCGACTGTCGCAATCCATCGATGACCGGAAAAAGAATGTCGTATTCGGAACGTATACCGGTTACTGCCAGTATTTTTTTTGTGTCATGCATGTTGATTCAACCACATTTTCATTTCTGCCAAGCTACGTCCATTGTCATGTTCCAGCCAGAAGGTCTGCATGCCAACGGCTTGGGCGCCTTGAATATCATTGTTCCAGTCATCACCAACCATTAGGGCCTGTTCGGCAGGTACACCGAGCATGGCACAGCAGCGGGAAAATGCCTCAGGATGAGGCTTTTCTTTTTCTGCCCCCAACTCACGGGCATAACATACACCATCCACCCACGCGTCAAGTCCCAGGCTGGCCACCTTGTTTCTCTGCACCGCAACAATACCATTGGTCAGCACACCCAGTTTCACCCCCTGACTTCTTAACGCTTTAAGCAGTGGCTCTGCCTGCGGGTAAAGGGCCAGCGTCAGGGGTGCCGAGGTGTACAACGAAAACAGCCGTTGATGATTTTGCGGTGTCATACAGCCCGCCAGCGTCAACAGATGCCCCAGAATATCGGAGCCAGGATTGCGCATATCCGGCCGATAGGCCGCCAACGCAGGGGCAACATCGATGTCGTATTGCTGCCCAAAGTATCTCAGCACCCCGAGCAGATAATCGGTTTCCGGGTACAACGAGTTATCCAAATCAAAAACCACCGCAGACAAGGTCACTGGTACACTTCCCGATACTGGCGAAACATACGCATGCCATATTGAACGGGCGCATCGGCGGACAAACCTTTGCCCTCACACCAATGCTTTACAAACAGCGGGATCCAGTTTTCCGTTGCCGCCATACCCAACCCGCTGCCTCCGCCCAAACGAGGATTGATTTCTATGAACCAGATATCGTCCCCGTCGACAAAACACTGCACATTGATTGGCCCACAAAACTGGACCGTTGTTGCCAGCTGCTTAATGTACTTCACAATGGCGGGCTGCGCTTCGACAACGCCACCCAGGGATTTTCCGTCTTTGACCTGCAGGCGTCTGCGCGGCACGATGTATATCGGCTCACCTTGCGCATCAAACAAACAGTCGATGGTGTATTCGACGCCACTGACGACCTGTTGGCTGATATAACCCTGCGGCAATGCACCGCTGGCACGTTGTTCATCGGTGGCCTGATAAATACCGGTACTTCCACGTCCTTCACGGGGTTTGAACAGAGCATAGGTCGGTTGCAGCGACGTTGCAGGTGCCGGCAACCCGGCACGGGCAAACAACTGTGCGGTTTGCCACTTATCGACACACTGATTGACCGTTTCCTGCGGGGATATCAGCACCTCAACGCCCATCGCTTTAAAGTCCTCGCGACGGGCAGACCAGCCGGATAGCATTTCGTCAAAGGTCGGGATCACCAAAGACACCCGGTGTTGTGTCAATGCTGAGGTAACCGCATCCCACAATGCGGGATCGTCATAGGTCGGCAACTCAACAAAGGCATCGACCCTCACCGCGCCCGCTGACGCTGCCGAGATGTCGCTGCCAATGCAACGGTAGCCGGCACTGTGTATGGCATCAATCAGATATCCGCTGGTCAGTCCCCCCACCGCTTCGATAAAAATCGCGGTCACGTTAGGCACCCGACTTATTCAACACCAGGTAGTGCCGCCCCACGGTCACTTCCGGTGAATTGATGTATTCCATGTGCAGGTTGTGCCATTCCACACTGAATCCGGTGCCTGCGATCAGTGCCTGGATACGCGCATCATCATAGTAGCTCTGTATGGTCCCTTGCTCATGCAAGGTGGTAACCACTTCATCAACGGCCTGGTAATCCCCGTCATGATTGCAACGGTGGGAAATCACACTGATAAACAGTCGCGACTTAACGACCCGGGACAGCTCCTGCAAGGCATGGCGTGCCAGTTCAAACGACATACTGTCCAGCACCGACTCGGCCATGGCGATGTCAAATGTCTGGTCTGAGAAGGGTAAACTGCCGCCTGGCTCGATGGCCACAAAAGCATCAGCGATGTCAGCATACAACTGGCGGGCCTTATCGATGGCTACGGTGGAAATATCAACACCCACACCTTCAATACCGAACTCATGCAGCAATTGGGTTTGTCGCCCCATGCCACAACCAAAGTCCAGACCTTTGAGCGGATGGGACGCCAGCTTCTCAACAAAACTTCCATCGGGGGCTTTGGCGCGCACAAAACGCGACAGGAATTTCACACATTCTTCTTTCGGGAACAGAATGCAGTTTTCGTTGCGTTGATAGCTCTGTTCCCAATATTGGTGTTTGGTGTCCATGGCGTTAGCTTCTTAAAGTTGAATAAAAGCGATGTTGGGATCAAAAGAGAACCGCTCTATCTGCAACTGATTCAGCGACAGGCCAGCGTGTTCCATCAAAGCAACGGTCTCGCCGGGCCACCAGGGATTGTTGATCTCATCAAACACCACAATACCGCCTTTAGGTACTCTGGGTAACAGGTGCTCAATGGCGACTTTGGTCGGCTCATACAGATCAAAATCAAGAAACAACAGATTAATGATCAGGTGCGGGTTATTGGCGACAAAATCAGGAATAGTGGCACAGGCGTCCCCTTTGACCAATTCGATTTTGGGGATGTGATTGAGGAAACGGTTGTCATCGTGCTCCGCGATGCAGGCCAGCAGATCCTGGTAAACGGCATCCCCCGTGGCCAGTCCCTCAGGTTTCATTTCAACATTGTCTTGGGCATGGGCGGTGTCTTGCTCCGCCACAGACGGGAAGCCGTCGAAAGAATCAAACCCAATCACGCGCCGGTCAAGGGCATAGGGTTCCATCATGGCGGATAATTTTGCCCACGCCATCACGCCTGCCCCCTGATAAACACCACACTCAACAATGCTACCCTTGATGTTCTGACAGCGTTTGAACAATTCATAACGGGCCAGAAACCGGCTTATCTGTTGGCGCCGTACGTACTTTTCAAAGTTATCCAGCTTCTGCCCAACGGGCAACGGGGATTGTTCAAATGCTTGGCTCATAGGGTAAAATCCTGCTCAGACTGTGATAACGAACGGCTCACACGTTGTACTCGCCGGGTTTGTACTTTTTCAGGTTGTCCTGCTGTGTAAACCAGGCAATGGTTTTCTCCAGCCCGTCAGACAGGGAGTGACTGGGACTAAATCCGGTCAGTGACGACAGCTTACTGTTGTCGGCCCACAATCTGAACACCTCGGAACCTGACGGCCGCATGCGCTGTTCATCGGTTTCAATCACAATATCACTGTTCATCAGCGACTTAATCAGCGCCACCGTGTCACCTATCGAGATTTCATAGTTGGAACCGATATTCACCGCCTCTCCCAAAGCCACATTGTGCTCAGCCAACGCCATCAATCCCGCACAGGTATCCTCAACGTAATTGAAATCCCGGGTGGGACTGACATCACCGAGACGCAAGGTGGGCAATCCGCTGGCAATTTGCGTGATTACCGTCGGAATAACAGCTCTGGCTGACTGTCGTGGCCCATAGGTGTTAAACGGGCGAGCGACGGTTAAAGGAAGTTCGAAGGTATGCCAGAAACTTTGTGCGATAGCATCGGCGCCAATCTTAGAAGCGCTGTAGGGAGACTGCGGCTGCAATGGGTGGGCTTCATCAATCGGCACATAACGAGCTGTACCGTAGACTTCGCTGGTGGATGTCTGGATAAACCGGGAAACATCAGCCGCCAGCGCCGCCTGACACATATTGAGGGTGCCGTTAACATTGGTATCAATGTAGCTTTGCGGCGCCGCATAAGAATAAGGAATGGCGATCAGAGCAGCCAGATGATAAACCGTTTCACACCCCTGAACCAAGTTGTGACAAAAAGCTGCGTCGCGGATATCCCCCGACACCACGTCGATGTGCGACAGCACAGGACTGCTGTCCAGCCAGCCGAGGTGATTAAAGGAGTTATACTGCACCAGGGCTTTCACCTGATGACCTTTTTTCACCAACATCTCAACGAGATGGGAACCGATAAAACCATCAGCTCCTGTTACCAGTACCTTCGCCACGTTACTTACTCCCCGCCGCAAGATGTTGAAAAGACTGACGATATTGTGCCATGTTCTGGTCAGCAATCAATTCAGACAGTGCCGGATCGACATGAAAGTGTGGTTTAACCATGTGACTGCCCGCGGTAAAATTCAAATGAATGATCCGACGATCGGTGTGCGGTATCAATTTGGCCCGGTGATAACCGTTACCGGCATCAAAAATGAACAGATCACCCGCTTTGCCGGTGATAGTGCCCATTTCAAATTGCGACTGCAATGACGACTCATCAATGCTGTAGCGATCGTAATAATGACTCACCGGCTTACGCGCACGGTTCGAGGCCAACGCATACTCGGTATGTGTCATCTGCTCGGTCAAGTCGGACAGCAGGTAAATACAACTGATCTGGTGTAAGCCGCTGTCGCAATGAAAATGCTGCTGAATATCGTGACTCGATTGAGGCAAGGCATGTGAGTGCTGGATCACCGGCAGGTTGCGCAGCAACGGTCGACGCCCCAAATATTTCCAGATGATGTCGAGCATCAGTGGATCTGACACCAGCGGAAACACAAACCGGCTACTGGCATACACGTAGGCCGAAAAAACCCGCCCCATATTTTTGGCCCGCTCAGATTCATCCACGTGATAACAGGCGTCGGTCGCTTCCTCGCTTCTGCCCTGCGGAGAAAAAAAGTGCTGTTGGATATCCGTCAACATCTGCATATGCTGGGCGGGGATCTTGACAATCCCATCGGCATTGAGGCGACGGGTGTAGTCCTCAACGTCCGATGTCCAGTGCCTTGAAGAAAAGCCGTAGTTGCGGTATTTCAGGGTTCCAACAAACCACTCAAATGCTTGACGGTCAAACATCAGCGTTCTCCAGAAGAGGTTCAAGGTCGATTACCGGCACCGACTGTTCAAAATAATGATAGGCAATCTCGATGGCTTCAGAATGGCTAAAGTCAGCAATGCCTATCGGCGGTTGCTGATCAAAATAAGCCATGACCTGCTGGGGTAATCGATAGCAAATCAGGTTAAGTTGCGGGAATGAAACCGAAATGGTGCAGATGGCCCCCGAATAGAAGGAGCGTACCGTCGCTGGCGGCGTTTTCTGCTTGCGCAGCCAGGACTCGACTGGCTCATCCGCCTGTACCACTGTCAGGCCCGGGATCGCCCGCTGCAAAGCATCAAGCAAACTGTCTGGCGTGCCGCGATGGGGCAAGTAGATACACTGCTCCCCTTGCACCATTGCCTTGACCAACGTTATATACTGCGCCTCGGAGAGAAACCCTCGGCCGACAAAATTGGAACCAATGATCAAGCTGGTGTTTTGATCCAATCCATCAAATGACATTTTGACCCGATTGAGCGGATTATGCACAACCTTCATTCCCTGAACTGACGGCAGGGTCAGATAGCTGAACAGATCAAATGGGTACTGTGGCTCAGTACTGATCCCCCACTGCTGTTTAATCGACATGGCCAGCGCTTTTCGCTCCGGCGTGCCAACCTCGGGAAAGTTAAAATACTGATGACGCTGACAATACAGATGATACGTGATCAGCGAAGCACCACCGTCATCGAGTAAAAACGTCGGCTTTTGCAACGTTGCAACGATATCTTTCTGACATTGGGCCCGGGCATCGTTGAAAAACACCCGGTCGGCATCAAACGCTTTCAAGCGCTCGATGTGCTGACCGTAAGCAGCAATACGCTGCTCCAATGTCCCCGCAACATTCTGATACTCCAATTGCTCGACGTTCGGCATGTCGCGCAAAATGGCTTTGGTCTGGCGGTAATTGTTCTCGCCGCGAAACGTGGGATTGTGAAACACCAGACACAGGGCCTCATCAACCGCAAACGCATCCATGGCCTCTTGCATATTGATCACATGCAAAGGGCCCCCGACGATGAATATCGCTTTACTCATATAACGCCTCCATTGCCCTTTTCACCTGCTCAGCAAAGGAATCCCAGGACAGCGTTGACTGACCAAACTGACGAATGTGCTGGCGAATGTCAGGCTGCTGATCACAGTGCAAAACAAAATCGGCCAGGGCCTGAATGTTCACTGCGCTATCATCCGCAGGCACATGATGAATGTAGTCAAAGTCCTGCAAGTCACCGTCATAGGTACTCATCACCACCGGCAAACCATTACAGATATATTCCCGGTTCTTCAGCGCACTGTCCTGGGTCAAAGATTTACGGTGTGCGCCTATCCCCCCAATCCCCACGCTGGCTTTGTCGTAAAGGGCGACCAGATCAGCACCACTTTGGTAACCATGGAATGTCACATAGGGCTGCAACGCCAGGGCGTTTACGCGGGAAACCAGATCGGGCAATGCCGGGCCGTCACCGACGATGTCGACATGCACCGGGGCGCCTTGGTGTCCGTTCACGTGATTGTAGAGACCCTCAATCACTCGATCATAGCCGTGCCAATCGCAGACATTGGCAACTGCAATCAAGTGGATCGGTGAACCATCAGCCACCAACGGGGCAGTCGAATCACTGAAACGTTCGCCATGAACATTGATCTTGTTGTTGAAATGGATGGACGGGTTACCGTCAATCGCCTCGAGAATGGCCGTGCTGAAAACCCGGTCAACGTGCCTGGACAACAGACAGCGATTCCCTTCATCGATGGAACGTCGCTGTGGATCAGCGATTTCCTCGGCATAGGGAAAGGTTGGGAACTCAATCACGGTTTTGCGCCCCCCCTCCTGCAGCGCTGCGAAGCATAGGGCTTGGTGGGGTTCGGCATACATCTGATCGTATCGGGCATAGACCACGTCAGCGTCACAGACGTTGGCCGCGTCAACGGTATGTTGCCAGAACACGGCTTGTTCGGTGTCTTTGCCGATATCCTGCCACTGCTGCAACACCTCTTCTCCGGCTGGGGTCCAGCGCGACAGGCATTGTCGATTGTACGACATGTACAAGCCATACACTTCAATGCCGACTGCAGCGAAGCCGGCCAATTGCCCCTGGAACTTGCGAAACACCCCTGCCATGCGGGTTGAATGCTGATTGATTCGATAACACACCAACAATCTCATTTTAGCCACCTCACCTCTCAGCCTTGCGCCGCTTTTTCACGCAAACTGCCCATGACAATGTAGTACGGGGCATAACGCAGTCCCTGCCGCCCCATCAGGCTAATCAAAGCATTTAATCCATGACGGTACATGCGTCTGCGCCACAGGAAAGAATAGGGCTGAAAGCCCGGCAGTATCTGCGTGTCAAAGCCGCCGTCATTGAGCACCTGTTGCACATGATCGAACGGCAGCAGGTGTTCGGCCCAGTTACCCGTCATCGGGTCACAGGTATTGTAGGTATCCGTGGGTTGATAACTCAGTTTGCCGGTTTCCTTGTATTGACGTGCCTGAGCCTCAATATCCGCTTTTATCAGACCGCGGGTATCCGTCGCCAGTTGTTCAACCTCTTCTGCACTGAACCCCAACTCAAGGGCATTGATGATGTCACAGCGCAAGGCATGATAGCTGGCAAGGCTATCACGCTCTTTGTGCCCCCAGACTTTTTCACGATCGGTGGTTTCCAGGGCGTGCTGATGTGCCACCAGGGCAGCGTTGATGTCAGGATTTTCGGTATTGGCCGCCGAGCCGAACACAATCCGCAACGGTGCATTCCCCAACTGATGAAGCTGGCGAAAATACCCATCAATGTCATAGATGTGTTCAATCACGTCGTACGAAACCACGGCATCGATGTGATAGCCCTTTTCCTGCACACGCCCGATCAAATCAGGTAGGTCGCCATGCACGATGTCTTGTAACGCCAATCCCAAAGCGTCTGCAAAAACCACAATATCAGCACAGGACACATCGTAGATGTCGTTGTAGATCACCGTGCCAACACCCACCTCTTTGGCCAACAATCCAAACAAGCCGTTTCCACCACCGTAATCGACCACGGTCAGTTCTTGAAGGGGCTTGTCACTGTCACCGATAGCCATGGCCAACAGGTAGGCATATTTCTGCATGCAGCCGATGGGGCTTTTGAATTTGTTGCGAATGTATCGTTGATTGTATTCAGAGATCCCAACACTGGCCAAATCCAGCGCAACGATACGATCACTGAGATTGCGGGCAGCCTTGTCAATCCTCCGCAGCAACGCACGATCAGCATACTGTTTTACAAATGAATAGTTGTAGGTGTACATGATGAATCGTGTTCCTTGCGGCTTAAAGTGTAATTATGCGATGTTGATCAGTGGTCTCCGCCAGTAACGTCTGGCGGATCGCCTCATAGTGCGGTTCTGACGCAATCAATACGGGTTCATTGGCCCCGTGAGGCAGGGCTGACACAATCGGTACGCCTTGAAACTGACCGGTTTGAGCGCGATCAACAAAGCCTTTGATGTTCAGCTGAGGAAGGTTTTCCTGCAAAAAGGCAGCCAACCGTCGACCCCGCTGACCGGCCCCATAAATCCAGATAGCGCCTTGGTTGTTCGTTTGTTGCGACAATCGCTGCAGACTGCGCTTGTCAAAAGCATCCAAAGCATGCTCGGCAGCAACGTCCTTGTATGCAGAGTCATGCCACAGGGCCCGATACCGTTCAAGCAACGGGTGAACACAACTTGCGTGCCAGGGTTTTTCGGCACCGGTAAAATGTACGATGCCCCCTTGCTGCAGACGCAAACCATGACTTTGCTGGTTCCAACGGGTATCCAGCAGGGCCACGTGACCATTCAGCACCAGGTTGAGGATATCCTGATCGTTGTAGGCAAAATCAATGCCTCGTTCTACCCATTGCCAACACTGTTCAGCCACGTCCATGCTGCGCCAGGCGGTCATATTGACCAGCAACATACCGGCATTGAAATAGTACGGCTGAGAAAGCTCCAGGTGTTGCCAGCGTTGTTCGTCGCTGAGTTTGCTGTCAGATACTGCGCCGACAATGGCGTTACCCAAATTGCTATCATACAGGTGGCCAATGTCTTCATTCACCAGCATATCAGCATCGAGATAAAGGACCTTATCGATATCCGGTGACAGCAAATTACCCAATAAGAAACGGTAGTAGGTGGCTAAACTCAGGCGCTGGGAAAAAGCGGCGCTAAGGGATAGGTTTTCCAAACCAGCACTATCAACCTGATACCAACGCACTTCATGAGGAGAGCAAAGCTCGGCCTCAATACGTTGGCGATGCTGCTCACTGACCCCTTGGGTTAGTATGTGCACACTCAGTGTTCGTTCGGTTGTTGCCAGGATACTGCGCAGCAACACCCCCAGCGGCAGACAGAAGCGATCGTCGACGCAAAACACCAACTGCACGGTTTGTTTGTTCATGCCACTATCCCCCGCGCTTTTAGCATGTGGAACAACAAACTGCGCTGATAGGCTTTTTCGGATTGGGCGACTTTGCTGACCTGCCCGCTTTGTTGTAACAGGTTGATTTGGTTGAACAGACGGTCCATCCACAGCAACTCGCCGTTGTCCAGGAACCCGAAATTGGCCGGGCTGTTACCTTTCAACGTGGCTGAGTGGAAGAAATACTTAAATGGCCGGTCGTCATGTCCCAGCGAGGCACCGATGGCATCGTGCTGCCAGTCAAGCCCCAACAAATCAAAGAAAGTCGGGAACAGATCAAAGTGGCAGGAATGGGTCAGTTCACGATTGTCCAGCGCCGGATGACGCAGCATAAACGGCACCTGCATCTGCGCCGGAATAACCGAGTTGCTGTGAAAACGGTAGCCATACTCACCAAAACTTTCACCATGGTCACCGGTAAACACCAGCAGGGTATCGGACAGATCGAGCCGTTCGCCCAGTTTGGTCAGGAACACGTCGAGGATGTAATCCACTTCCTCGACGGCGTTTAAGTAAAGCGCCTTCTGACTGTCACCTTTGTGACGGCTAAAACGCTCGGCATCCACCACCTGGTAAGGCATGTGGGTCTGATCATTGATCACATGCAGGAAAAAGGGTCCGTCCCCCACCGCGTCAGCAATGGGTTCAACCATGTCCCACAACCGGTAGTCGGCGCGCTTGGGATCGCCGGGCAGATCATCAGTACCCCACACCCGGTCAAAGCCGATGCGGGACAATAGCTTGTGATAGTCGTATAAAGCGATGTCGGCACTGTCCAGGAACAGGGTCTTGTAACCTGCCTGCTTAAGTACTGACAAATGTTGAGGCTCGCCCCCAGGAAACAAAGAATCGTCTTTGTTGTAGGGGTTGTTGGAATAGGCGCCGGTGTACATCTGATTGGTTGAAACTGTGGTATTAGGGCACAGGCAGAAGTGCTGCCTGGACAACCACCGATGGGATTGGAACCGTTCAGCCAGTCGGGAGCGCGCCGCATCTTGTGTATACGGCGGAATATACGCCCCCAGGGATTCCAGCGTGATCAGAATAATGTTCGCGCCCTGACAACGGCCGTGAAACGGCGACGGCGCTTTTTGATTGACAACCGGGGTAACAAAGTCCCGGTGGGCCGAGTGCCAGTCCAGCGGGGCCTGGGCATCGAAACTGTCGTCAGCGACGATATTGGGCAACAAACTCGGTGCGGTCAGAAAAGGGTGTTGGGACACGAACAATACCCGCAACAAGGCCAGTATTAGCACCACCGATGCCGCACTGATCGCTACAACTGCCAGCGCCGAAGGCGATACGGGCAACGACCACAGGTTTAGCAGGTAGGCTAACGCCACGACAAGCGGCATCACAAACAGCACCCGCAATGGCAATCGCATTGCCGGTGTCATCGCCACCAGTGTCAACGCCGCAATCAGCATCGACAACAGGAGTCCGCTGCCTAAGCCAGACCCCATCGCGACGCTCAGCGCCCACCACAATGGCAGCACCGCGATGGCCGGACGGTATTTGGCCAATCCACTGAACAGAAAAGGCAAGCCTTTGGCCAGGCCTTTGCTACCCGTGAAGAACCACATGATGGATTGACGATTAATTTCGATGCGGTACTGAATGAACAACAGTGCATCCAGCCACACCAGTGTGCCGTAGACGGCAAGTGCGGCCCAATAAACCGGGCTTAACAGCGGGATCAGGTACTCAATCACGGCGCCAAGCAAGGTTGCGCCGATGATGAGCAGAATGTCATTGAGATTGAGATGACTGGCCATGGCACCACGCTGGGCACGCAACTGCTTGCAATGGTGTAGCAACACCAACGCACAGGCGCCCCATAAGGCGAGGATTATAGCGGATTCTGGCCAACTCATGGCAAACTACTCCAGCACGATTTGCCGGGACAACTGGGTTAACACGTCATACCCATCCCAAAGCGGGGAAAAGTCCAACGCACGACCTACCGGCACAATTCGGTCTATTCCTGTTATCGACGGATCCTCGCAAAGCTTTACCAACGCGGCCTTTTCGACCCCGTGATAACTGAGTGTTTGCAGTTTGGCATCAATTCGTTGCGGCAACTCATTCATTGTATTGAGTGTCTGGATCACAAAACACCCCTGCCCCAGATGCCATTGCAGCATCGTCGGATGAAACTGTTCCACACAGATCCCGCACACGCCACTGCGATGCACAGTCCGGGCACCGGGGTCCTGATTGCGCAGCAGTTGTTCATACACCAATTGGTTATTGGCCCATTCAATGCTTTGCCCGACGACGTTGTTTGCGTGTTTTTCGAGGGCTGTCATCAAGGGCGACATGGCCGCGGTATCACCAAGCCAAAACAACACCCGCGGTGAAGAACAGGCTTGCTGAAAATAAGGTTGGGTGTCCCGCCACAGGCTATCTGCCAAGTCGCTGATTGCCGTGTCGTCAGTCAGAGCATCCCCCTGAATGAGCGCGGCCGAATAACGATCCGCAAAGCTGATATCCCGACATCGAGGCTGGCATGCAAGGGCACGAATGGCGTTGACCGTATCATCGCCCCCCCACAACACTCTGGCATCCACCTGAGCCGATACCTGCGCACTGAACTGACTGTCACGGGGATAATGCACAAACGCATTACCCGCGGCCAACGGCGCGAAGCGCTGTTCAGCAAAAATCGCATCAATGGCTGACAGCAACAGGTTGACCTGCTCAGCGTCCGGCTGACCAATACGCACCAGGCTGTTATTGCCCATCACAAGGGCACATACCCAACTGTAGGCAAACATGGTGTCGACATTGTTCGGCGTGATATGCAGCACCCGCCCTACAGGCTTAAAATATCCCGCTGGCAAACGTTGCTGCAGGGCAGCAACCTGACTGTCACGCAACCAGAATCCCAGCGCGACCAATTCACTGTGCTCACGATAGTGGCGTAACAAATGCGCCGACAGTGCCGACAAAAACGACAGGATCAGCGGATCAAACGGTTGCTGCAGCGGGGCATTCTGCCAGCTGTTGAGATCGCCGGCATTGGCCACCAGCACCTTCATTTCAGCTCTCATACCGCGCCTCCATGGGTATCACTGCAGCCACGCAGTTCGGTTTTGGGCAAACGCTGCTCGATGCTGATATAGCGGCCTTTGCGGCCACAAGGGCAATCATCCTCGCCCAGCACTCGTCCCATATCTTCGGTCAGAATGCTGTGTCCGGGGTATGAGGTGGGCAGCACTGACAGCATCTGCAACAGCCCCGGTTGACCGTGAGGCAAGGTTTGTAAGGTATAGGGGTCACGCACTAACACATCGGCATACAACGGCGCATGCAGATGCCCTTGCTCACACTCGGTAAACACTGACCCAACCTGCTCTGCCATGCCGTAAAAATTGACCACATTGGCGATACCGGTGCGCGCTTGCACCACTGTTTTGAAGTCTGCATTGGATACTCGCTCGGCATGAAGTTTCTTCCAGCCTCCACTGTGCAACAGCACACCGTGTTTCAGATCCAAACAAGGCCTGTCCGCCAGTAAACGGATCCAGTATTGCCACACCATGAACGTAAAGCCAAACACCAATACCGGCTGATCACGATAGGTGTCGCAAAAGCGTTCGATGGCGGACCAGTCTGGTTGCATGTTTTCATCCAGCGCATAAGTGTGGTCGCGCCCGAAAAACATCAGGCCCTGTATGCCCGCGGCCCTTGCACTGAAAGCCGCATCTTTACCGACGATAGCCGGACTGTCGATGATCAACATCGGCAGACGTGCTTTGCCAATGCTGTGCTGCAGAATATTCACCAGCACTTTTGATTGACGCCCGCTGGTCGCACGGTCGAGAAAGATCTGGGCTGGCTGCTGACCGGTGGTACCGGATGAGCGCAGCACCCGGAAGATGTCCTCATCGGCAATGCTTTTCAGCGCCAGATGTTTAAATAACCGCACGGCCAGGTAGGGCACATCCGCTTGTTGAGTAAAGGGCACTGCCACGTCACCCGCTATCCGGGCATAGGCCTCGCAGTGAGTCACATGATGTTGGTGCAGTGCCGACAACAATGGCAACAAATGAGCCTGTTTTTCAGCTTGCGGTACGTCATAAACCGGCAGCCCCAACAACGCTTCAAATGCCTGAGTGTAAGCCTGCAAACTCATACGCCATACTCCTGCGCCAGACGCGGATAATCCAGCTTGCCATTGTCGGTACGGGGCAAAGTATCTCGCTGCAGCCCCTTTACCAGACTGGGATGTATCGACAGGTAACGCGCAACCGAACCGGACAGTTCCTTGGCATCGGTCTCCCCTTCACCACACACAAACAAGGTTTGGTCGTTCCCCCAACAGGCCGCAGTGATCCCCTGCCCGGCCAGCCAGTGTTCGATGTCGTCCAGATTAATGCGCTCGCCAGACACTTTGGTCACTCGCTTGACCCGTCCCGTGATATACCAGTCACCGTCTTTGTCCACATAACCAAGGTCACCGGTGTGCAATGATTTTTGTGGCTGCAGCGTGTGCATATCCTTAACCGAACTGACATAACCCAGCATGATGTTGGGTCCGTGATAGACCAGTTCACCCTGTTTATCCGGGCCTGAAAGGGTGCGCCCTTCGTCATCCACCAGGGTAAAATGCCCGCCCGGAATGGTTTTACCGATGGCGCCTGGTTTGTGCGCTGCAAGCTCGGGTGACAAGTACGCCATCCGCGCCGTCGCTTCGGTCTGACCGTACATCACATAAAACGCCTTGTGGTGCAGCTGTGCGTAATCGGCCAGGGCCTTTACCGCATCAACCGCGAGCTTGCCACCGGCCTGGGTAAAGTAGCGTAAATGGGGCAGCGACTTGCGGGTAAACCCAAGGCGCAGCAGTAACTGATAGGTATGAGGGACGCCGGCCAGACTGGTGATGCACTGGGTTTCCAGTATATCCCAGAAATCCCGTTGCATCGGCTGGGCATCACTGAGGATCACTGTGGCGCCTTTGAGCAAATGGCTGTTGATCACTGACAAGCCATAGGAATAACACACCGGTAAATTGGCCAGCGTTCGATCGTTCGACTGGATAGGCAGGTACGCGGTAATGGATGCAGCATTGGCTTGCAGGTTATCGGCACTCAGCGCCACAAACTTTGGGCTACCGGTAGAGCCGGAGGTCGGCAACAGCACCGCAATGCGCGGATCAATGCTTAACAAGCGATCATGGCATTGGGTCAGTTTATCTGCTTCGATGATCACGTTCGGGGTATAACAATCTGTCAGACTACGACGCTTTTCACTATCCAGCGTCGGCGATACCAGCAGAACCGGGCAACCCCGACGCAAGCAGGCCAGATAGGTCACAAGGGTCGGAATATCTCGCCCGGCGTACAACATCACCAGATGGCCGGTCACCAGCTGCCCGGCAAACGCATCCACCTGTTCATCCAGCTCACGATAGCTCAGGGTAATACCGTCACACCAAAGGGCCTGACGGTCCGAACGGTAAGTTACCCCTTGATAAAAGGTACTCATCACTGGTCCCTCAGGGGGTCATGCCGCCATCAATGCCGATGATCTGTCCTGTGATATAGCTGGCATGGGGACTGAGTAGAAAACTGATCAAATCGGCCACTTCTTTGGATTCACCGACGCGACCAAGACCAATACGCTGCAAAACAGCATCACGCTTGTCGTCCTGATACGCCGCGGTCAGATCGGTATCGATGAAGCCCGGGGCCACGCCATTGACGCGAATGTTCAAAGGCGCGAGCTCTTTGGCCAGCGCCTTGGTCATACCGGACAGGGCTGCTTTGCTGGTCGCGTAGGCTGACTGACCGGCGCTGCCCTGCTCACCGACCACCGAACTGACGTTCACAATCACACCGTTTCGCTCCCGACTCATCAGACGGGCGGCCAATTGGGCATGTTGGTAAGCTGCCACCGTATTGATATCGAGCAGTTCGCGCAATTCACTCAGGCGGGTCATGGCCAGCGGCCTGTCGAGCATGGCGCCGGCATTATTGACCAGCCCATCCAGCTTTCCCACGTGGGTCTGGATATGTCCGAATGCGGCTTTAACCTCATCTTCATCGGTCAGGTCGTAGCACATGGGTACCGCCCGTTCGCCGAGCAGTGCGGCCACGCCCTGCAATCCTTCCTCGTCACGCCCGGCCAGAAACACCGTGGCACCCAGCGCAACGCACACCGATGCTGTCGCCAGACCTATGCCCCGATTGGCACCGGTGACCAGGATGTAATGATCAGCAAGCATCAGGCAGTTACACCATGCTTGGCCAGGATTTCCCGGGCTTTGGCAACAGAACTCATATCAATGATATCGTCCGTATCCAGCATAACCTTGAAATGGTTTTCCAGTTCCGCCACCAGCACCATGTGTGCGGTAGAATCCCACTGGGGAATGGTGTTGTAGGTCAACTCATCGTTAACCTGTTCGAGAGGGATTGCCAGGCTGTCGGCAAAGACCTGATAAAGAGGGTCGGCAGTCGTCACGGGTTCGTCCTCGTTGCAGAGCGGCTGAGCAGCGCTTTCATTGCGCGGGTATGTTGTTGATAGTCCTCAAAATTCAGCGTAATTTCAACCAAATCCCCCGAATTCAGCGTGCGATAGC
Source organism: Fluctibacter halophilus (assembly GCF_020687825.1). Taxonomy (GTDB): domain Bacteria; phylum Pseudomonadota; class Gammaproteobacteria; order Enterobacterales; family Alteromonadaceae; genus Fluctibacter; species Fluctibacter halophilus. Next base: position 532,825 of record NZ_JAJEWP010000001.1, on the reverse strand, counting down.
CTAATTTTTGATTGTAATTCAGTGCTGCGGTGTTGGTAGCCTTCACTACAGCGCGCAATTGCTGTACGCCCAACTGCTCAAAGCAATAATCATTCAGCACCAGGGTGGGAGCAAAGGCCAGAATGTTCTGACGGTAGCGGGGATCGCCAATGTACAGTCCTGGCTCAATGGTGGTCGCCGTCTTGAGGGTTTTTCCCGGCCCACAGGCCTTGATATTCGCGCTACCGATGGGCTCGTCCCGAAACCGGATCACAAAGTGCTGCTGGGCCGGATCCCGGCTGATTTTTTTGAACCAGGCCTGTTGTTGCTCCTCACTGATAGGCTCCTGACTAAGCATCTGCCGGGCAATGTCCGGATCGTTACGCCACTGACGTAACAAATCCAGATCATCCTCGCCCACCGGCGTCAGTGTCACTTGATAACCTTGCAGGATCATGGCTGTTCTCGCTGGTACAGTCGTTGATGTATGGCGTCAATCACCCGTGCAGTGCCTTGGGTATCCGCGCTGCTGTAAGCTTTTTGACTCATCTGTTGCAATGTATCCGGCGCATTCAACAGCGTCATAATGGTGCGACTGACAGCCACACAATCGATTGACTCACGCCCATCGACCCAATGACACCAGCCTTGCTGTGCTGCCCCTTGTGTGGCACCGACCTGATTGTCTGCCACCGTGATCAACACGGAGGGAGTGCCGCACGCCTGCAGTTCGAATTGACTGCCCCCAGCGGCAGAAACGCATAATGACGCATGGCTAAAGGCATCTGCCATGGTCTGACAGTCATGAATGTGCTGCACGGCAAACGGCAACGTGGGCACCAGCCGTTGCAGTGCATCCAGATGCGGATACGCAGCGCCGGTTACCACCCTCACTGGCTCGCGGTGCCCCTCCTCCGCCAATGCAGACAGTAACGGCACCGTGAGTCCTTTCGGATCGCTGCCGCCCATGGCAATCAGCAGGCCTTGGCGTTGCGGCCAATCGATGTGCGGCGGTGGGCAAAATTCTGACCGCATGACCCGGTACTGTTCACCGATGCACAAGGTCGCTTCGGGTTCGCGGTGATGGTACCCCAACTCAGCGGCGCCAGCCGCACCATTGATGATGATATCCGCTGACAAGGGATGGGTTTGGGCAGTGTCATCGAAGGCCACGACCAGCATGCCGCTACCACGCAGTCCCTGACGGTAGGATGCATCAAACTGATAACCATCAATCACCAACACGTCGGCTTGGGTGGCGTTGGCTTGTGCTTTGATCCACGCGACTTCATCTTCGCTCGTTACGCCCTGCGGCAGCACTGTGCACTGGCCTACCCAGTCGTGCCGGGCCTGGCAATACCCCAGGGTGGTCGTATCGACGATAAACGTCACCTGCATGTGACGCTCGACCAGCCCTTGGGCCAAGGCCAAACACCGCATCAGATGGCCCATGCCGATCTCACTGCTGGCGTTTACGCGGATCAGGGTATGCACCTTGCCTCCAGCTTCATTTGGTGCCGATCATGGACCAATCGAGCGCAGTACCCTTGGCAAGATCTCTCGTCGCCACCGCTCCTTGGACACTATCCCAATGCTTCGGCGCTAACCCGAAGGCCGGCCTGACAATGCGTAAATTGTGTGCCCCCAACGGTTCACCGGCTTTAATGGCTTCACTGACGTAGATCGAGCGTCGATATTGCTTGGCCTTGGCTTCTGCGGCACTGCCGCCGTAACACACTTCACCCAGCGCCTGCCAGGCCCGTTCGGTTTCCGTAACCAACGCCGCCAACTCAGCTGGCTCCAGAGAAAACGCGGCGTCAACGCCACCAGCATTTCGGTCTAACACAAAGTGCTTCTCAATCACCGACGCGCCCAGCGCCACCGAGGCCACCGCCGCACCGATGCCGCCGGTATGATCCGACAACCCGACCTGACAGCCAAAGGCATCACGCAGGTGAGGAATGGTTCGAAGGTTGGTATTGGCGGGGTCCGCCGGGTAGGTTGATGTACATTTCAGCAGGATAATCTGTTCACAACCGGCTTCTCGGGCAGTATTCACCGCTTGCTCAATCTCACTCAGGGTTGCCATACCGGTGGACATGATCAACGGCTTGCCTTTGCTGGCCGCTTTGCGGATGAGTGGAATATCGGTCAATTCAAACGACGCAATCTTAAAGCAGGGAACATTCAGGTCATCGAGAAAATCCACCGCCGCTTCATCGAACGGCGAACTGAACGCATCCATCCCCAGTTCATTGGCCAGTGCAAACAATTCCTCGTGCCACGCGTAAGGCGTGGCGGCCTTCTGGTATAGCCCATGCAGGGCTTCGCCGTGCCACAGACTGTCCTGTTCTTTGATCACAAAATCACCGTGATCCACATCCAGGGTCATGGAATCGGCGGTATAGGTTTGCAGCTTGATAGCATGGGCCCCTGCCTCGGCAGCGGCTTCAATCATTTGTCGCGCCAGCATCAGATCCTGGCCATGATTACCACTCAGTTCGGCAATAATGTAGGGAGCATGCCCAGGCCCGATCTCACGCCGACCAATACGCAGACTATTCATGCACCTCTCCGCGCACGATCGCCAGTACGTTTTCTACCAGTGTGGCTTCATCAGGCATCGGCGCATGCTGCTCGGTGGCATAGTCGGGCATCAGAATACGGGGATCCATGTCGCCGACCAGGATCAGGGAAGGACAGCCGGTCGCCGTCGCGTACCACTGCTCTGCACCAGGCAATGCCACCAATAAATCACTGGCTGCCAGACCGGACAAAATTTGTCTGACCCCGGTTTGAGGGGTAATTTGCCAGCCATGCACACCCGCCTCTTTCAATGCGGATAACAGGCGTTGCACATTGGGTTTGGCGCCAAGTTGTTCCGGCACAGCCACCGCCACCACCTTCTGCAACTTGTGTTGCGCAGACAATGTGGGATCGGGGGCGACGTCAATGTGCATGTCCATATCGATATCAATCATTTCACAGCAGCGGCGCAGGTAATATTCAGGATAGCCCTGCTCAACATCCGGCTCGCCCAGCCACCATGATTGATGCCACCGCGACATGGCAAACCAGGTGCTGTCCATGTATTGCTCATATTGGGCGACATAAGCAGGATCCAGTTGCTGACTTTGAAACCCATCGATCAAGGCCTGCACAGACTGGTTCATAAAGTTGCCTTGCACCGGCTCCCCCGCGTCTTTAAGGAAACGGGCCAGAAAGCACGGCATAAAGGCGGTGTCCAGATTAACGATCAGGTCATACTTTTGCGCCACGATGGTTTCCGCCAGGCCCAAAAAACACTCCATGGCCTGCAAAATATTGTCCGGCCACTGGCCCTGTTCGAGGGTATGACAACGCACATCCGGCTCGGCCAGTTCGATGATGGACTGCCCTTCTCCATAAGTCAGACAATCAATTTCAGCGTTGGGAAAGCGTTGTTTAAAGTGACGAATTGCCGGCACCGCAATACTGCACACATCACCCACTTCGAGCATGCGAATGACCAGAATTTTTGACGGGTGATTAGCTGTCGACATTGGACATTCCTCTTACATAAGCCTGATACATCAGTTCAGCGCGCTGCCAGTCTTCGGGTGTATCAATGTCCTGCACCAGGTGGCGGGGCAATACCACCGGCACACTGTGGCGACTGAAAATGCCCTTATTGGACAAATAGTCATCACTGCGCCCCCAGTAAAACTGGCCGGCGTCATGATAGGCCTCTTCCAAATCCTGTGAGCGTTTTGCAATCTCGCTTTCAAACATCGGTTCAACGCCCCCCTCTACCACACGAATGGCGCGTTGTATGGGAAACTCAAAGGTGGTCACCGAAAAAGCAAAGCTCTTCTGTTCATCCTGTTTCAGAGCCTCAAGGCCATCAGCAAGGTACTGAGCCTGCAGAAACGGCGCGGTGGCGTAGATACAACAAGTAAATGCGGGTTGAAACATGTTTTCCATGCAATAACGGATTGCATGGTTGGTCACCGGCCGCGTGCCGACAATGTCATTGGACAGGTGTTCGGGGCGAATAAACGGCACTTCAGCACCGTACTGACGGGCGATGTCCGCAACATCCTGACAATCCGTCGACACGATGACGCTGTCAAACAGGCCACTTTTCTGCGCCACCTCGATGGAATACGCAATGAGCGGCTTACCGGCAAATTCGCGAATGTTTTTCGCCGGGATGCGTTTACTGCCGCCGCGGGCGGGAATGATCGCCAGGTTCAAGACAATACCTCTTCTAGTGCTTGAATTACTCTGTCTTGTTCATCGGCAGAAAGCCCGGGAAATAAAGGCAAAGTGATGGCACGATGGTAATAATCTTCCGCATGGGGGAACTGACCCGGCTTGAATCCTAGCTTGCGGTAGTAGGGTTGCAAATGGATGGGGATATAATGCACATTTACACCAATGCCCTTATTGCGCAACCCTTCAAACACCGTTTTGCGATCATGTTCGCGCAACTCAATGGTGTATAAGTGCCAGGCGCTGCCTTCGTTCATCAGCGGGCGCTGGACCGCCATGTTTTGCAATGCAGCATCGTATCGGGCCGCCAATTGACGCCGCTCCTGAATGAAGTGGTCCAGCTTGTTCATCTGCGACAATCCCAACGCAGCCTGGATATCACTCAATCGGTAGTTGTAGCCCAGCGCTACCTGCTGGTAATACCAATCACCGTCACTTTCACCTTCCATGTGCTTGGGATCGCGGGTCACACCGTGTTTGGCGAACAACACCAGCTGTTCGGCCCATTGCGGACGGTTGGTCAGCACCGCGCCGCCTTCGGCTGTGGTAATGGATTTCACCGGATGAAAACTCAGTACTGTCATGTCTGAGTATTGGCAGCTACCAATCGGCTTGCTCTGATAGCGTCCACCCAGTGCATGGGCTGCATCTTCGATCAGCACAATACCATGGGGCTCGGTCAGCGCCCGAATCCCCTGCATATCGCAACTGGCACCAGAAAAGTGTACTACGATCAACACTTTGGGCACTGCATTGTGTTGCTTCGCCCAATCCAGCTTGGTGGCCAGTGCTGCAACGCAAATATTTCGGGACAGAGGGTCGATGTCGACAAAATCAACGTCGGCGCCGCAATAGCGCGCCGCATTGGCAGATGCCACGAACGAATTGGGCACGGTCCACACCGTATCGCCGGCCCCAACCCCGGCTGCCAGACAGGCAATGTGCAATCCGGAAGTGCCGCTATTCACCGCGACTGCGTGGGCCGCGCCGGTATACTCGCACAACCGCTGCTCGAAAGCAGGCACTTGTAGCCCCTGGGTCAGGAACTGGTTGCACAACACGTCGACCACAGCGGCCACATCATCTTCATCGACCACGTGACGACCGTAGGGAATTTGAGGCAGTTGCGAATCACTCATAAAGTGACTTTGTCGAGTGCGCGCAGTTCCTCAACGGTTAGGAAATGCGGATTGGTGCCGGAATGATATTCAAATTTATCCGCCACCGCACTGCCGGTCTCACCAAGGCGGTTCTGACGGTAATCGACGGTTTTATCGAAAAACTTGATCGCCGGGGTGATCACATAATGATCGTTAAACTCCAGGGAATGGTGGGCCATTTCTTCGGGCACCATCACTTCGTGCAACTTCTCTCCCGGCCGTATACCAATCAGTTCATAATTACGCTCGCCGCTCATGGCTTCAACCAAATCGAGGATCCGAATCGACGGGATTTTGGGCACAAAAATCTCACCGCCTTGCATACGCTGGAAATTCTTCACCACAAACTCCACCCCTTCATCCAAAGTGATCCAGAAGCGGGTCATTTCCTCATGGGTGACCGGCAGGACTTTGCGCCCTTCTGCCAGCAGATTGCGATAAAACGGTACGACGGATCCCCGAGACCCCACCACATTACCGTAGCGCACCACGGCAAATCGCGGTCCTTTGGCACCGGAAATGTTGTTAGCGGCAACAAACAGCTTGTCAGAGGCCAGTTTAGTCGCACCGTACAGATTGACCGGGTTGGCCGCTTTGTCGGTGGACAACGCGATCACACGGCGAACGTCGGTTTCAATCGCCGCATCGATGACGTTCTGGGCGCCATGAATGTTGGTTTTGATACACTCATTAGGGTTATATTCAGCCGCAGGTACCTGCTTGAGTGCTGCAGCATGAATCACGTAGTCGACATCGCGCATTGCAGCTTTGAGGCGATGTTTGTCGCGCACATCGCCGATGAAATAGCGCATGGAGGGGTGATCAAACTCCTGCTGCATCTCAAATTGCTTTAATTCGTCCCGTGAATAGACGATAAGCTTTTTGGGTTTTTGCTGCTTGAGCAGGTTGGCGATAAAACGCCGTCCAAAAGAACCTGTCCCACCGGTAATCAGTATCGATTTATCGTTAAACACGGCAATTCCTATTTTACTTGTTGTTCCACCCACCGTTCGATGTCGGGCAGGCGATCCAGAACGTTACTACGGAGTATCTTGACAACATCTTTCTTTTCCAGCCAGGTGCTAACGATGTCTTCGATACCTAACGGCGAATGTCTTACGCAGCCCCGGTTACCCAACGCATCCACCGATTGATGTGCGTGCGCCATGTGTTCTCTTGGCCGAGCAACGTACATGGCCGTTTCAATCACAGGTGCGCCGGATAGTGGAGCAAACAACGCCTCTTCACGGTTGTTTTCAGACGGTTGTGCCAGTCGCGTTGCCGTCACCTTGGGTAATACGACGGAAAAGCGTTCGTTGTCAAACACGTAGAAAAACATCCAGCAACCAATATTCGCTCCTGCACTAACAATGCCAACATCATTAAAGTCAAAAATTTGTCGGGCAATGCCGGGTCTGCACTGGATCAACACCACGTTTTGGGCAGCACTTTCAAAGGCCGACACGGTGTCTGGCGTAAAGTACTCATACGACCCATACACGGCTTTCTTCCAGCAATACGTGTCCGACAACGACGCAAAATCAGTGTGTGTATATTTTTGCTCACTGTCAAAAACAAACAGCAAGTCGAACTCACTATCCTGATCCTCCGCCATCTCTCTGTACAATGTGTAGTCAACATCGAACGCTTCACAGCAGGTGATCAGATACCCTTCAACTATGGGGCAATCAACCATGATCAACGCCGTTTTGTAGGTTTTTGTCAGTTCAGTCAGAAAAACTTTGTTGCGGTAAGTGGGCAGCGAGGACGAAATATCCACATCATCAGGGCCAAATTGTAACTGCTCTTCGACCCGCGCCAGTGTCTTATCCCACTCTTGCACCGCCCTGTTAAGCGCCTCAGCACTGTCATCCTCCTGATAGTTCAGCAGCTTGCTGAACACTGCGTTGGCATAGTTGACCGTGCCGTACAGGTAATAGAACAGTAAAGACTGTCCCCGGGCATAGGATGCAAACAGCATTTGTTTCTGCTTTTCGATCAGCTCGCTCACCGTCATGTCTTCCTGGCGCGCATGCGCTACGACGGCCCGAAACTTGTGCAGTTCATCCAGCAGTAAGGCGGTATCGAATTTCGCCCGGTAGTGTTGCTCAAACACGGAGGGCGGTAACGTCACAAAGCATTCATTCTTGATGGATTGAATACAGGAAAGTTTGTCTTCGGGTGCCGATACCAGCAACACATAGTTCATCGCCAACGGCTGGGAACCGGCGATATATGCGCCGTCGCTACAGTTGTAACATTCCACTCGATGTGCAGCCAACGACTGTTCCAACACCCCTTTGGCCACTTTAAATTCATGCTTGGTAAACACCCGTGGACGAAAATTACCTTTGACCACCAAAGACGTGTTATTGGCCTTTTTATAGTCATAGATAGGCTTACCATTCTGGTCATAGTAATCCGAGTTTTTGGAATGATGGTACTCGTCGCTGGCGAACCCCATGTCGACGCCGACCAGATAAAACTGATTAAATCCAAGGGCACAGAAAAAATTGACCGCAAAATTGGTTACGGTGGGGAACGCAAACTGGAGAACTTCGAACTCATAGTCCTGCAAAGCGCTCATGGTCGAAACCGTGGACGACTCACCTTCCTTGAACACATTGAAAACGTCGGCATATAGCGCACAAGTATCGGGGTGAATCCCATTACAGGACAGCAACGAAATCCCCTTCAGGTAGTCAAAATCGCCGATACGTACAGCCCAGTCGTAGGTGGAACGGTTCTGTTCAATCTCGGCATGAAAATCCGGCACGATGCCGTGCTTATGCAATACCTTCAGTGCCGTACCGCAGGAGACAATGATGGCAGACGGTTGGGACTCCTTGATCAACTCGATGGACGCATCCAACGAAGGACCATTGCCGACAAAAAACACCGGTACGTCTTTATCCGTCTGGCTTAAGTGCCTGCGGGCCGCCTTTTTCAGGAAAGGCGCCCCCTGTTCAAATGCATGTTTGGTGTGCGCGATCCCGTAGCGGGCATGATCAAAATACTCGCCCATTGAGATAACAACCTGAAGCTGCTCGCGCAACTGACCAATCGCTTCTGCCAGCGCTGCATTGTAATAGCCTTGATGGAAATAGGTATTGGCGAGAATGTATGGACCAATCGAGTAGAACTGGTTGAGCAAGTCCCGAAAAAGATGACTGCCATCATCGCCGATATTGATATAAACACGGCCACCTTTTTCATCGACCCGTTGCAATAGCTGTTGCCAATCAATGGCAAACAAAGAGGCATAAAAGAAGTCGGTATTCGGTTCACACACGAACAGCTTTTCAACATCATGGGTTTCTAACATGCGCTGCAACGAGTACCCGGCGCCGATGCCAAACACAATCAGTGAAGGGATGGTGTCGGGCAACTGTCCGACCTCTTCTTCCTGTGCTTTCAGCAGGTTTTCCGTTTCTTTAACAAAGCGATAGTGAACATAGTGCTTGAGCTTCTCACCGTTGTATCCCAGCACCAGGCCATCTTTGTTCGGCCGCCGTTCAAAGCCCTCAACACAACGTTCCGATTCCTGACGTGGATGCTCACCATACCAATTGGTTAAATCATCCTTTCTGATCAAATTAACGTCTTGATCGGGCTGTACAACGGGGAGCCAATGTTTTGGTGAATAATGTTTAAATTGTCGGTAAATGTCGGGGAAGTAGCGTTCAAATGCCGCTAAATTGGCTTTAAAACGCGCCATATCCTCTGACACATCGGTACACCCCAACGGCGAGAACGGCAGTTGCCAACGGGGCACAAAACTGTCTCGCGAGTACTCCGGCGAAAAGCTAATTCCGGTCGTGATTAACGTTTGCCAGCTACTGCAGCGTAGCGCGTTAACCACACTGTCAAAAACAGGGTGACGGTAATGCTGATAAACAAAAAACTCCTGTATCGGAACATTTTCATTCAGTTCACAAATGTCCGCCACGATGTTGCGGGCATCTTTCTCCAACTGGAAAAACACCGATGTCCCTTGCTGTGATGCCTGTTGAAAAAACTGACGCCAGTCATTCACCAGTGCCGAGCAACAAAAGTACTGCACTTCTGGCTCGTAGATAATCAGGTTTTTAACGGTCACCCGCGACAATAAATCAACCAGGTATTCCCCCAACCCTAATCCCAGAACAACCAGACAATCGATGGACGCTGGCAGTGGGCTACGGCATTTCATTTCCTGAAAAGCAGGTTGTTCTGGCAATGACGCCGTTACGTCGGAAGCAGCCTTACAATTGGGTACACCACTGTCGAGGGTCACTTTCAGCGGAGCATTACAAAACCGGTCAACCTGCGCCTTCACCTGCTCCGAAACGTGTGTGCCATAAAGGGTTCGTCCAGTGCCATAATCAACAATATTGGTTTCACCATAGCGGTTGGCAAACACGGATATGTTTTTGCTCGACAGCGACAGGTAAGGTAATAAGGAAGGGATATTTTGCGCGAATGCCTGATGATTTAACGGTCTGCGCTCGCTGATGGTGGTCGCTAATGCTTCCTCATGCTGAAGCTGCAACCCTTCATCTTCTTCAATGTGTAGCCGAATGTTGTTTAGCATATTGTTACTTGTACTTTTTGACGGCTTTCAGCCCTTTCATCAATGCAGAAACTTCCTGTAGGGAATCTTTTCTCAGTTGCACAACATGTTGCACTAACGCTTGGTTGATGGTGTTTTCATGTTCAGCAAAACGCCGTTTGGCGTCGGCATCCATTCCTTCGAGGGCTGCAACAACAATATCATGGCGTTCATTGATCAAGGCGAGCAACGCGCCACCGTCCAGTGGCTGCGTGTCGAAAAGGGATTCGATTTTGTGATTAATCGCCTTGAGTTGACTTGGGGTGTCTTGGTGGTCGAGTTTCAGTGTGTTCACACAGCCGCTTGTCGTTTTTGACGCTGAGCTTCATACGCCTGTTGTTTGGCGTCTTCAGGGATCTGGGCCCAAGCCGTCTTTATCGGTAGCATCAGGTTAATGACTTCATCCATGATGTTCAAGTCATTCTGGATGTTGGCATCGGTAATGCGTTGCACCATGTAGTCATACAAAGACCACAGGTTTTCCGACACTTCGCCGCCGGTTTCCATGTCCAGGGTATCACGCAAATTGATCAGGATGGCACTGACCCTCGACAGGTGCTCGGCTTTTCCTTCATAGTCTTTGCGCTCAATACAGCCTTTGGCATAAGCCATGCGATCAAGCGCACCCTGCATCAGCATCAAGGTGATTTTATGCGGGTCGGCGCTGGCAATGTCTTGTTTCAGATTGCCTTTTTTATACGCATTAATACCTTTCAATGACATACAAATGCTCCTTATGCACTACCCAATGATGCCAGCAACGCACTGCCGGTCTGATTTAATTTTGCCACGGTCTGGTCAAGATTCAGATATTTGTCACGCAAAATCTGTTCATAACTCATCATTCTGAGCTCAAATTGCTCCCGCTCCGTGGCGAGTTGATCTTTCTCGTCCTTAACAGAACGTTCCCGGGTGGGCAGTAAACCACTGAAGGTGGTGTATTCCTTGACGTATTCATACAATCGGGCGGCAATACCTTCGTCCGGGTCGGTAAACAAGGCTGCGATGTCATCGTAGTTGTTTTCCAGCGCCTCTTTTAGACGATCTTCGCCACTGCCGAGACCGAACTTATCGGTTGAACTGATTTCCAGTTCACCTTTATCGTTCAGTTCAACACCAATTTGAAACAGTCCGCCCAGCGCAGATGCACCGACACTGGAGCCTAGGATATTCGCCAGCCCGGTCTGGATACCACGGATCATAAAGTCGCCGGCCAGGGCACCATCGTCTTCCAAATCAGACGAACCGTATTTGGTCAGGCTTTTGATCTCTTTGGCCAACGCATTGTAATTATCAACGAAATCACGGATTTTCTTGTCCAACCCCTCGGTATCAAAACCGATGGTCAGCTTGGATGTCTGATAGGTAACGCCATCGGATGCAAGGGAAGACACTTCCTGCGCTTCAAAAGACACGTTCTCTATGGTGTTTTCGAACGTATTGGTATCACTTTCAACGTCAATACCATCGATGGTCGCCTTGGCGTTTTGCGCCGATAAGGCAGGCGTCAGATAAGTCGCCGTTTCAGTAGAATCGGTTGTTGCCACACGGTTTAAATCGGCCAGGTCGTTGTCATTCACAATCACCAGGTCGTTGCCAGCACCGGTGGTATCCGACGAAAAGACTAAGCGTGCACCGCCATCGGCCGTACCGGTATCGATAATACTGGCTGTAACACCAAAATTGTCGGTGGCGCTGTTAACCGCGTTGCGAAGTTGTTGCAATGTCATGCCAGCGGTGACGTTGAGGGAAAAGCTGTCACCGGTGGAATCAATTTTGAAGGTCAGCGAACCGCTGCCTGCCCCAAGGACGGAGTCACTTGAGCTGGCAAAGCCGCCATCTATCGCTTTGGCGCTCTCGATCCGACTGCCGCTGGCCAACTGCGTGACCGCGATCTGATAAGAGCCTTGCACCGCACTGTTGGATGCTTCGGCAGTAAAGGGTTCGACAGCCTCATCCGGGTTGTCAATCGTGGGCTCCCGGCCCTGCAGAGTAAAGTCGCTACGCAACTCATCTACAGTGTCCAGAAAGTCACTCATTTTTGACTTCAGCGTCCCCAACGCAGAAATTTCTGCATCGAGGGATTCTTCTTTCGCGTCCAAGCGATCCTGCTTTGGTTTACGCTCAGCTTCGAGAAGCTGATTAACCAAATCATCTAACGCGAGTCCAGAACCGACACCTAACGACTGGATGGACATGACGAACCTCTTTATATAGTTACACTTGCTTGTTAAACAGCACTCCCACAGCAGCACCAACGTCGCTTTGCAAGTCACGGATGCGCTTGGATAATTCCAGCACTTCCTCCGAGGGTATCTGACGAATCACTTCGCCGGATTCCGAATCGGTCACCTTCACTACTGAACGTTGACTGCCTTCATCGACAGAGAACGCCAGTTGCCGGTTTTGCGCTTGTAAAAACTCGCTGATTTCTGCCACCGCAGATTCAATCTGCGCGGCGTCACCGTTTAACCCTTCTTTTTTATCGGCCGCTTGCTCTACAACTTTACCCGTTTCGCGGGTTTGGTTGGCAGCAGCAGTTTCCTGCTCTTGCGGCGTAGAAGGTCTACTGACCGGCGCCGCAACGCCCGACTGTAGAGCAACATTCTGGCCAACTTGTGAAAAATCTACGTCCATTTTTCACCTCCACTTACTCTGAGAAAGCGGCTACTACTAGTATAGTAGCCGCTCAATCGTTAGCCCAGTGGCTTATTCAGCCTTATCCCAGCAGCGACAATGCTGACTGAGGACGCTGGTTAGCCTGACTCAGTACAGACAAAGAAGCCTGCTGTACGATCTGGTTACGGGTCAACTCAGCCGTTTCTGTGGCGAAATCTGTATCACGAATACGCGAACGGGCGCCTGCGATATTTTCAGAGATGTTAGACAGGTTACGGATGGTTGACTGGAAACGGTTTTGCAATGCACCGAGGTCGGCACGGGCGCCACCAATGGTGGAAATGGCCGTATCGATAGCCGTCAATGCCGCAGATGCACCGGTAACAGATGCAACCGTCGTGTTAGCCAGTCCAAGACCAGAAGTACCGAAGCCACCTGAACGAGACAGGTTAACCGAAATGGTTTGACCACCGTTTGCACCGACCAGGAAGGCCGCTGAGTAAGAGCCAGTCAACAGGTCGTTACCGGCAAATTGCGTAGTAGACGCAACACGGGAAATTTCCTGTTTCAGGGCAGACACTTCTTTTTGCAAAGCAGTACGGTCAGCAGAGCTGTTGATACCGTTTTGCGACTGAACCGCCAACTGACGGATACGCTGCAGTGAAGTGGTTACCTCAGCCAGTGCACCTTCTGCCGTTTGCGACAGTGAGATAGCATCGTTGGCGTTACGCACGGCTTGGTTCAAGCCTTGGAACTGGGTGGTCAATCGATCAGAGATCTGCAGGCCCGCCGCATCATCCGCTGCACGGTTGATCCGGAAACCAGACGACAATCTCTCGAAAGATGTATTAAGTGCTTGTCCTGAATTGAACAGCTGACGCTGCGCATTCAGTGAAGACACGTTAGTGTTTACATACAAAGTCATAATAAACCTCCTGAGAACTGGCTCTGGCTAAAATCACCGCTGAGCAGTTCGCCTCTTTTTCAACATTCCCCGTCACGGACGGTTGTGTTGCCTCATCGTTTTGAACCCGGCACCTCTACCGTGTTCAAAATGCTTAAATTCTGCGGACAGAATTCCTCTCAACTAGGGGTATCGGCCCCTTCTTAAACATCTTTAGTTTTTTTTTAAATTTTTTTTGATGGCTATTACTTTGTTTTAAAAGGAGTTTTTAAGAAAAGCAGAAAAAAACCTGTATTTTTTTGGCAAAAAGTTTTGGTCCTGACAAAAAAATCAGGCTAAATAAATAGGCGTGAAAGAGTTGGCACATACCCTGCTTAGATTTAGGGTGTGAAGCGTGAAGGTCTTATGTTGTCAAAAAGTTGGCGGCATAAAAAAGGCCGGGTCAAATGACCCGACCAACTTGCTCACGTTAGGAGAACGAGCAAATAAAGTTTCCGTCCGGCTGGCAGGGTTTGAGAATGAATACTGGCCTCTCAACCATACTTCTACACTCTCGGTCCTGTTAGTCGGCGTTTTCCCCGCTCACGCGAGGCGGTTCATCCCTGAACATGCCGGTAAACCTCCGGTTTACCCTGGGGTTGGCCTCTCAGTTCCTACCCTCTTGGAAAGACTTATCCTTGCAATAATTGTAGTGCGGATTGTGGCCGTTGGTTAGCCTGTCCGAGTACAGTTATGCTGGCCTGCTGGATGATCTGCCAGCGGGTCAATTCTGCCGTTTCAACGGCAAAATCTGTATCCCGTATGCGCGATCTTGCCGCTGCCACGTTTTCCGAAATATTACTCAGGTTTCGGATGGTGGACTGAAAACGGTTTTGGATAGCACCCAAATCAGCCCGTTTAGCATCGATAGTCGAAATCGCCTGAGATACCGCCACCATTGCCGCTGAAGCACCATCAACAGTGGCAACAGAGGTGTTCACCAGTCCCAACCCTGAGGTACCAAACCCTCCGGTACGGGAAATGTTCACGCTGATGGTCTGTCCGGCATTGGCACCGACCAAAAACGCCGCCGAATAATCTCCGGTCAGAATGTTCACGCCCCCGAATTGGGTGGTCGCGGCAATTCGCGAAATTTCCTGCTTCAGTGCCGACACTTCTTTTTGCAGTGCCAGGCGGTCCGATGAACCGTTGATCCCGTTCTGTGCCTGTACCGCCAATACCCGGATACGTTGCAGTGCGGTGGTGGTTTCTGCCAGCGCACCTTCTGCGGTTTGCGACAACGAAATGCCGTCATTGGCATTACGCACCGCCATGTTTAAACCCAATACCTGGGTGGTCAGACGGTTGGAAATTTGTAATCCAGCCGCATCATCCTTGGCGCCGTTAATCCGGAACCCTGAAGACAATCGCTCGAACGCGGTACTGAGGTTGTTGTTCGAGGTAAACAGTTGACGTGTTGCATTCAACGACGACACATTGGTATTTACGTATAATGACATCTCTATTCTCCTAACTTGCGCGCAACTGTTTTTATTGTTGTCCGTTGCACATTGACGCAAGATATCAGTCAGTTAAAAAACTTGGCACAAGACGTGCTTTACTCTTGTTGCTCGTCAGTTTTCTGACTGGCACTTTGCTAGACCAGTGGTCTGCGAAGCGTTAAAAAAAGAGCGGGCGAAAGCCTCGGTCGACCGGCGGGATTGATGGCCAAAACCTCAATACCTCTCACTACCTCCTGGCGTCTTTCTCGTCAGTCGACTGATCCCACGCAAAAAGGCCTGGCCTGGTTGCTGGGATGGTATTTCTTCTGCACTTGGTTTCGCTTGAAGTCGCAAGTGCGTTTAGTTCGAAAGTCGTTGTTCGGTCGGTTGCAGCCTGCCCCCACATTTTGCAATCCGACCGATTTTCCTTACCTTGTCATTGTTCGATGTTGCAGCCTGCCCCACAGTCTATTGCATCGAAACGCGGCATCATCTTGCCTCCCTATTAACCACCTTGCAGTAACTGCAAGGCAGACTGTGGCCGCTGATTGGCCTGACCCAGGACAGAAATACTGGCCTGCTGAATGATCTGCCAACGGGTTAACTCTGCCGTTTCCACCGCAAAGTCCGTATCACGGATCCGTGAGCGTGCCGCCGCAACATTCTCAGAAATGTTACTCAGGTTACGGATAGTGGATTGAAAACGGTTCTGGATGGCACCCAGATCGGCGCGCTTGGCATCAATGATAGAAATCGCGCCGAGTACCAGGGACATGGCGCGAGACGCCGAATCCACGGTTGCTACGGTGATTTCATTGGCCGCGATGGACTGATTACCAAACAGGCCGGAAGTGCCGTAGCCGCCAGGGCGGGAAATATTGACACTGATGGTTTGACCCGGGTTCGCGCCGACCAGGAAGGCCGCGGAGTAGTCACCACCGAGGATATTCACACCACCGAATTGGGTGGTGGCGGCGATCCGGGAGATCTCCTGCTTCAGCGCAGACACTTCTTTTTGCAGTGCCAGGCGGTCCGCAGAACCGTTGATCCCGTTCTGGGCCTGAACAGCCAGTACCCGGATACGCTGCAACGCGGTGGTGGTTTCTGCCAGTGCGCCTTCGGCGGTCTGCGACAGTGAAATGCCGTCGTTGGCATTACGCACCGCCATGTTGAGCCCCAGTACCTGGGTGGTCAGACGGTTGGAAATTTGCAGGCCTGCTGCGTCATCTTTGGCGCCGTTAATGCGGAAACCAGACGACAGACGCTCGAAGGCGGTACTCAGGTTATTGTTCGACGTGAATAGCTGACGAGTTGCATTCAACGACGACACATTAGTGTTGACGAACAAACTCATGATTTTCTCCTAACGATTTTTAAGCAATCCGCCAGACTATTATTATTATTCGTGTCTTTGCGGTGTTGGTGCGTCTGTTGTTGTTATTCTGTGACGTCATCCAACGGTGGCCTGCTGTTATTATTGTTTGCGCAGTGCCTTTGCTGTTTTTATCGTACGCAGCACAAAAATCCTTTAGTGAAAAATCACTAAAAGATCTATGTGTTTGTTTTCGTTAGGAAAACGGTCGGCCCATTCAGGCCGACCAATCGCTCTTACGTTAGGAGAGAGTGAGCGAAACTCTCCACAATTTGGGGCCGCACCTCAAGCACTACCTCCTGGCGTTTTGCCAAATTGCGATTGCCTGTTTAAGGACTTAACCCAACAACTGCAATGCGGCCTGAGGACGCTGGTTGGCCTGAGACAACACCGTTGTACTGGCCTGCTGAATGATCTGGTTACGGGTCAGTTCAGCGGTCTCAGTGGCAAAGTCAGTATCACGGATACGTGAACGGGCAGCTGACACGTTTTCTGAGATATTGCTCAGGTTACGGATGGTTGACTGGAAGCGGTTTTGCAATGCACCCAGGTCAGCCCGTACACCACCGATGGTACTGATGGCAGAATCAATCGCTGTCAGCGCAGCAGACGCGCCGTCTACGTTGGCAACAGTGGTGTTTGCCAGACTCAGGCCAGAGGCACCGAAGCCGCCGGTACGAGACAGGTTTACACTGATGTTCTGACCACCATTTGCACCGACCAGGAATGCCGCAGAGTAAGTACCGGTCAGCAAATCGTTGCCGGCAAACTGTGTGGTAGACGCAATCCGTGAAATTTCCTGCTTCAGGGCTGACACTTCTTTTTGCAGTGCCAGACGGTCAGCAGAGGTGTTGATACCGTTCTGTGACTGTACTGCCAACTGGCGAATACGTTGCAATGCGGTGGTGGTTTCCGCCAACGCACCTTCCGCAGTCTGCGTCAGTGAAATGGCATCGTTGGCGTTACGTACCGCTTGGTTCAACCCCTGAATCTGGGTTGTCATGCGGTCGGTGATTTGCAGACCCGCAGCATCATCGGCAGCACGGTTGATACGGAAACCGGATGACAGGCGCTCAAAAGACACGCTCAAGCTGTTGGTTGAATTGTACAATTGACGTTGCGCATTCAAAGACGAAACGTTGGTATTGACGTATAAAGTCATGGGATCTCTCCTACACTCTCAGTCCAGCGTTCGCTGGCAACCGAACTTTCATCCGGCGGTTTACTAACACTAAATAGAACAGACACTTAGCGTTGTAAGTAACTGTTACTGGCTCTCTCGCTTAAGTTTATCGACGTGGCTTTGGATCCCTTTAACAAAAAATTGCCGCAGTGGAAAAAAAGCGGCAAAAACTTGCCCCTTTTGCAATTACTAATCCCTTGAGCTGTAATGGGTTTTTGCCGCAAAAATGAGTGATAAAAAAACATGCAAATAACGTCTGTTGTGCCCTTGTGGAAAGACGCGAAGCACAATGCCTTCACCGATTTATGTGCGTATAACAACACGCTGATTTGTGCGTTTCGAAGTGCCGAGAACCATGTCAGTCCCGATGGCATTATCCGTGTGTTGCGTCTCACTATGCAGGGTCAACATCTGGGTTCGATGGTGGTCAGACTGCCTGGTCACGACTTGCGCGACCCGAAACTCAGTGTCATGCCCGACGGCAAGCTGTTGATGATTGCTTATGCCCGGCAGTTTCATCCCGATGGCAGGGTGGCGCTCAGTCAGCCGGTCAGTTGGTTTTCAACTGATGGGATCAGTTGGTCGGCCGTCAAGCGGCTCGGCGCCCCCTTCTGGTGGCTATGGCGGGTAAGATGGTGTGCTGGCCGTGCCTACGGGTTTGCCTACAATCGCAGCCAGAATGCCCTCGACTTGTGGGCCGGAGATCCTCGCCGAACCTTCGAATGTGTTGCGCAGCAGGCGCTAAGCCTGCACAAACACGGGAAAGGCTATCCAAACGAGAGTGACATCGCCTTTGACGAGAGCGGTACCGCGTATGCGGTGGTGCGCCGCGATGCAGACACAGCAACAGCCATGCTGGGTATGGCAAAGTTCCCCTATGTGCAGTGGCGCTGGCAGGATTTGGGCGAGCACATTGGCGCACCGGTGATGGACTGGCTGGACAATAATCAGTTACTTATCGTCGGACGTCAGTGGCAGCAGCAAGGGCCTGTAACACGCTTGTGGACCCTGGATACCCGCAGCAAATCACTGCGCCCGTCTGTCACGCTACCGTCGGCAGGTGACACAAGCTATGCAGGCATGGTGCGTCATGAAAAAGGCTATTGGATCAGCTATTACAGCAGCCATGAACAGGATCACAGCTGCATTTACCTGGCGGATATTAGATGTAGTCGAACAGACTGAGGCCGGTGACCCTGGAAAACGTTGCCTGAGCGGCCTGAAGCGCGGTTTCCTGCTTGGATAGCTCTGACACTGCTTCGGCATAATCCACGTCCTGAATGGTCGAACGGGCCGATTTATTGGCAATTTCCAGATCCAGCGTGGACTCATACACCGACTCAGCCACATTGTAACGTCCACCGAGGGCGGAATTGGCATTGGTCACGGCGTTCATGCCGTTATCAATGCCTACCAGGGCATCACTGAGTGCTTCCTGGAATTGAAAATCCGAAATGGTGTCACTCTGCAATGCCATGACGAAATCATTCAAGGTCTCGGCGATGTTTTTCTTTTCTGGCGTATCCAGTTGAAAATCCACCGTGTCGCCGGGGTTACCGGTGATGGTGAACTCCATGCCTTTGTAGACAAACGGCTGGCCCGAATCAAACCCAAGGGTCGCTACCGTGGCACCGGTACCTATATTATCTATCTGTACCTGGGTACCCCCGGCCAGCACCGTTATCCGGTAATCATTGTTGGCCGGCGTGACCGCATCGTAGTTGGCCTTGTGAAACTGATCGAACGCCGCCTGTTGGGTCACACGCACTGACGCACTGGCGCCACCGGTGGTACCTGTCACAGAGCTGTTCAGACGTGCAAACACGTCTTCAAACACCGCTTTACCGGAGCTGTTGCCCTGAATTGTCTGGGTATCAGACACGCGGATACGGTTGATACCGTCATCCCCTTCAAAAGTGTATTTGTTGCCCGGGTTGGTCGGGTTGTAGGCAAATGCCGGGCTTTGAGACTGATAGCCGGCAAAAATGTATTCACCGTTGGCATTCTGGGTGTTCATCAGGTTGAACACCTCATCCCGGATTTGACTGATCTCGATGGCCAGGGCTTTTTTGTCTTCGTCACCGTAGACACCATTGCCAGACTGCACCATCAAGACCCGGGCGCGGTTCAGCGATGCGGTGATGTTCTGCAGCGAAACTTCTTCCTGTTCCAGGGAATTTTTCAGCAGGTCATTGTTGCGCTTGTACTGACTGATCAGATCCAACTCTTCGGTCAGACGCACCACCTGGGCCGCGCCCACCGGATCGTCTGACGGGCGTAGCAGCTTTTTGCCGCTCGACAGCTGTTGTTGAATATCCGACAAATCCTTCTGGTTATCCAGAATGGATTGAATACTGCGATCGTACAGCTGATTAGTGGATATGCGCGAACTCATGTTTGTCTATTACCGGGTTGAATTCAAAATCGTATCAAATATCGTTTGTGCGGCGGTCAGGATCCGCGCCGACGCCGCGTATGTCTGTTGAAACCGCACCAGATTGGCCGCCTCTTCATCAAGGTTAACCCCTGAAATACTGTCGAACCAGTCGGATGATTGTTTTTTCATCGCTTCAGCGGCCTGTAATGCTATATCGGCACGGGACGTTTTTTCGCCAATGTCACTGACAATATTGGCATATCCCTCGTGAAAAGTGATCTGGTTTGCGCTGCTGGAATTGCTCGATGACATGATGTCACGGTTCTGCAAATCGGCCAGCTCCAACGCATTGCGGTTATCGTTCACACCGTCGGTATTGTAGGCGATGGTGAAACTGTCACCGACTTTTGGCGTCCCCTGCATGCTAAAATCATAGCCGGGGAAGTCATTCAGCCCGCCGAACGGCCAACCCGCTGCGGCAGCCGCCTGCGCCATCATGTTGTTGTAGTCGGTTACGCCGGTGACGACCACCAGTGAGTTGTTCGCTTCATCAAACACCTCGAATTCCGTTGCACTGTTGAACACGATCCGCGCGGGTGTCCCCGCGACCAGCCCTCCGGCACCATCAAAGGCCGACGCATCAGGATCCGTCAGGGTACCATCCACGGTGGTATTGGTGACTGTGGTCGAGACCAGTTGCACATCACCGGTATTGGCAAGGTCCGAGTCAACACGGAACGGAGACGCCAGCGCCAGGTCTTCCGGGCGGGTCATCACCACTTCTATCTCATCGGCGGTCTCTTTGGTCGGTTGTAGCAAAAATTGATCGCCGGCGGTGTAACTGGCCCCGTTGGGGAACTCCACTTCAATCCCGCCCAACACCGGCGAAAAGACACCCGCAGTGGCTTCAATGTTGGTGTAAGACTGGGTGATCGGGTTGCCACTGGCGTCCTCGACCTGGGTTCCGTCAGGGTTCAGCAGGGTAACCGTAATGTCGACCTGATTCGGTGCACCGGGGTTCACCGCATCGATGGTGATCTGATAATCGGCACTGGTCAGCGACGAGGCACCGTCTGGTGCCACACGTCCATTCATGACCAACGACGTATCAGCATTGTCCTGATACGGCAGGCCACTGAAGGTGGGTAAGCCGAAAATATCACCGCCCAGTTGCAAATCGAAATCCATACCCAGACGATTTTGTTCGTTCATGGCCGCAGTCAGTGACAGGGCAATCTGCCCCAGTTCCCGCTGCGCAGGCTCAAGGATCTCATCCCGGTAGCGAAACAGTCCACCGATGGTACCGCCTACGTCGGTTTCCGCCAGACGTAACGCCGTAGGCTTGCCGGTACTGTCGAGCATCAGCGATTTGTAATTTAAGTCAGGGTTGCCGCCCAGTTGGAACAGGTTAAACGAACCGTCTTCCAGCACCAGCGATTCACCGGAGGTCAGGTTGATCATCAACGAACCGTCACCGGTGCCGTTTTCACGGGTTTCAATTGACAGCAACTCGGCCAGTTCCATCACCGCCTGGTCACGTTCATTCATCACCGCACCGGGCTCATCGAAGCGATTGTTGGCTTTCAGGGTACGGATCTGGCCATTCAGATCGGCGATGTTTTCAATCAGGGTATTGGCCCGCTCAATCAGGGATTCCATTTCCAGGTTGAATTCTTTTTCTTTGGCTTCCAGAAAACCGGCCAGGGTACCGATTTGACCCACCAAGGAATTGGCCTCCCCCAACACCAGTTGACGGGCGGCCATATTGGTGGGTTCATCGGAGGCGGTTTGCAGCGAGCCGAAAAAACGGCTCATGCTGTTGGAAATGCTGTTGGCCTCACTGGCAAACAAATCATCCAGTGTGCTGGCACGGTTGTAATAGGCTTCATGCTCGCCCACCGAGGTGGTATCCCGGCGTAACTGATTTTGCGCGAACACATTAATGATGCGCTCGGTTGTCGCTCGCCCTACGCCACCGATGACCTGTGTAGCGAAGGTGGTGCGCTCACGAACAAAGCCCTCGGTGTTCACATTGGCAATGTTATGGCCGGTGGTATCCAGTAACTGGTTGGACGCGCGCAGGCCACTGGTCGCCACCGAAAACAAATCCGCAGTACGAATTACCATGCATCTTCTCCTGCAATGCCTGCACCTTGTAAGGCATCACTGTTAAACACCGCCATGACCTTGTCAGCGTAAGACGGGTCGGTGGCGTATCCTGCCCGCTGCAATTCATTAAAGTAGGCTTTGGGATCCGTCGCCTGCTGCAAGGCAGCCTGATAGCGCGGATGGCCTTTGACAAAATCGACGTAGTCCTGCAACGCCTCCCCAAACGAGCCATAGTGGCGGAAAGCGGCTTGTTCCGAACGGGCTACATCACCATCAAACTCAACGGTGTTGATTGCGGTTTTGTCACCCTGCCAATCTCTGGACGCTTTGATACCAAAAAGGTTGTGGGTGTTCTGGCCCTTGCCATCGTGGATCATATGCTGTCCCCAGCCTGTCTCCACTGCCGCCTGCGCCACCAGTGCGCGGGGTTCAATGCCCAGTTGCTGCGCTGCTTCCTGTGCCGCCGGTAACAAAGTGGCGACGAAGGACTCAATGCTGTCAAATGCGGCTTGTCGGCCAGCGGGCACTACTGCCTCCTGAGCCCGGGACACCATCGCCCGGGTATGGCGATTAATGCCTGACAAATTACCGTCATTACGTATAACACTGGCAGGCGTGACGCCTTCGGTCTGTGGTGACAATTGCTGAACAATCAAGTCAGCCAGTCCCATGTTGCCGTTGGCCGACAAATCCACGGCCAATTGTTGATCGTGCATGTCGCGGTAGAACTTGACCTGTTCCGAGTTAAACGGACTGTCTTTGTCGGCCATGGCATCCTGCGCTTTACGCATGGATTTAAGCATCATCTGTACGAAAATGGCCTCAAACTGGCTGGCAGCCTCTTTGATCGCTGCAGTATCTCCGGACTGAGCAGCCTTACGCAGGTTGTCCAGGCCTTTGACGTCGTGGTAGTTGCGCGACAGGCTCAGCTTGTCTTTGACATTGGCTAAATCGTCCATCTCGGGCCTCAGATAATGATCAATTCACCCTGCAACGCACCGGCTTCACGCAGGGCTTCAAGGATAGCCATCAAATCACCGGGTGCAGCGCCGACCTGATTGACCGCGCGCACCAATTGATCCAGCGTCACGCCAGGATCAAATTTGAACATGCGACTGTCATCCAGGTTAACGTCCACAATAGACTGGTTGGTCACCACGGTTTGACCTTCTGCCAGGGCATTAGGCTGACTGACGGTCTGGTTTTCGGAAATGGTCACCGTCAGACCGCCATGGGTAATGGCAGCCGGCATTAAACGCACGTCCTGGCCGATGACAATGGTGCCGGTGCGGCTGTTAATGACGACCCGGGCCGGTGCGTCGGCCGGGGTAAACTCAAAATTTTCCAGGGTCGCGACAAAGCCGACCCGCTGACCCACATCCCGCGGCGCGGTGACCCGCACGGACGCCGCATCAATCGGCGTGGCCAGGGCATAGCCTTTCTGTGGATCGGCGCCAAGACGCTGATTGATGGTATCTGCCAAGGCTTTCGCGGTGGAGAAATCCGGGTAGTTGAGGTTCAGTGTCAGGTAATCATTTTGCATCAGGCCGCTGGCCACTGACCGTTCGACCAACGCACCGTTGGCAATTCGTCCGACGGTGGGGGTATTGGCGACAATCCGCGAGCCGTCGGCACCTTCTGCACCGAAGCCACTGACCACCAGCGAGCCTTGGGCAACGGCATAAATGTTACCGTCGAGGCCCTTCAGGAAGGTTTGCAGCAGCGTACCGCCCTGCAAGCTGGCGGCTTCACCAATAGATGATACGGTCACGTCGATGGTCTGGCCGGGTTTCACAAAAGGGGGTAACTCGGCGTGAACAGCCACGGCAGCAACATTCTTGATTTTAGGCTTAACGCCACTGTCCATCTTGATGCCAAAATTGGCCAGCATGGTACGGAAGCTTTGCTCGGTAAAGGGACTCTGTTCACCGGTGCCGGGTAGCCCCACGACCAGGCCATAACCGACTAATTGGTTGCTACGCACGCCCTGGATGGAGGCCAGGTCCTTTATTCGCTGCGCCATCACGGGTTGCATGCACAGCAACACACCGCACACCATCGCGATCACCCGGTAAGTCTTCGAATAACGCTTCATAGCGGCCACCATTCAGAGGAGAAAAATCGCGCCAGCCAGCCTTCCTGCTGGGCGCTGGCGAAGCTGCCGGTACCGGAGTACTGAATGCGCGCATTGGCAATTTTGGTCGACAGTATTTCGTTGTCAGGAGTGATATCTGCCGGCCTGACAATCCCGGTCAGGCGAATGTATTCGTCACCGTTATTCAGGGTCAGCCATTTTTCACCGCGCACCACCAGGTTCTGGTTTGGCAACACCCGGATCACCGTCACCGAAATTGCGCCGTTAAGGTTGTTGCTCTGGTTGGCGGTCGCATCCCCTTCAAAATCGTTGCTGGATGACAATCCCAGTTGGATACTTTCACTACCGATGTTGACGGTATTGCCGCCCAAGCCAATGATGGGATCAATTTCAGCGTCCGTACTGCGACTTTTGGTGGTGCCGGCAGATTTGGTCGCAGAGGTGTTCTCACGCAGGTTAACGGTGATGATATCCCCGACCCGACGGGCCTTGACGTCCGAGTACAAGCTATTGGCCTGTGCCGACTGGAAAATCGACCCGTTTTCAACGATCGGTTGCACGGGTTCCATCGGAACTGCGGGGGCGAAAAACGGGTCGCCCGGCATAGGCTCATGTCGTGGCGTGGAGGCACAGCCAACCACACCAAACAACACTGCAACAAGTAGCAAGGATCTCATCAGTTCACCCATTAAAGCTGTTGAATTACCTGGCCAAGCATCTGATCCACAGATGAAATCACTTTGGAGTTCATCTCGTACAGACGCTGACTTTCGATCAGGTTGACCAGTTCTTCGGTGACGTTCACATTGGATGTTTCCAACGCGCCCTGCACCACCGAACCCAGTCCTTCCAGACCCGGTACACCTTGAAGCGGCGCACCGCTGACAGCCGTTTCCACATAGAGGTTCTGGCCGATGGGCTGCAAACCGGTCGGATTGATAAAGTCAGAAATGGTTAATTGCCCCAATACCGCAGGCTCTGCCTGACCACGCACCGTGGCGGAAATTTCACCATCCTGAGAGATGGTAATTTGTTGTGCGTCTTCCGGTACCGTGATGGTTGGCTGCAGCAGGAAACCCGCCCCTGGAGTCACGATGTTACCCTGATCATTGAGGGTAAACTGACCGTTGCGGGTATAGGCAATGGTGCCATCCGGTTGCAGGATTTCGAAAAATCCACGCCCCTGGATAGACATATCCAAGGCATTTTCGGTGGTCAGCATGTTGCCCTGGGTATGAGCTTTTTGCGTCGCCACCACTTTACTACCCGCCCCCAACATCAAGCCTGAGGGTAATTCAGTGTCCGCCGAAGAGCGACCACCGGGCTGATTAATGTTCTGATACAACAGATCCTCAAACACCGCACGGTCCTTTTTAAAACCCACGGTACTGGCGTTGGCCAGGTTGTTGGAAATCACTGACACATCGGTCTGTGCGGCATCAAGGCCGGTTTTACTGATCCATAATGCTGGATGCATAAGGCACCTCCAGTTGGTCGTTCTCCTGCACTAGCAGCAGAAGATTAGATAATTCTCATTAACATGTTGCCGCGCGTGTCTAGCGAGTCGGCTTTTTTCATCATTTTGACTTGCAACTCATAATGACGCTGCAAACTGATCATACTGACCATCTCATCGATGGCGTTGACATTACTGCCTTCCAACATGCCGGTACGCATACGCACGGCAATGTCTTCATCGGCAATATCACCGTTTTTGAGCCTAAACAGGCCATCTTCACCCCGTTGCATGTCTCTGACATCGGGGTTCACCATCTTCAGCCGACCCACTTCCTCCTGCACGGTCTCAGGGGCTCCCTGAGGTCGCACCGAAACGGTACCGTCAGTGGCGATATTGATGTTTGATAACGGGATCGGTAGGTAAATTGGGCCGGCATCGCCCATCACCAGGTTGCCGTGGGCATCCTGCAACGCGCCGTCAGCGCTCAATTGAAAGCTACCCGCGCGGGTGTAGGCTTCATTGCCCTGTTGATCCAGTACCGAGAACCAGCCGCTGCCCTGAATGGCAGCGTCCAGATTGCGATCAGTCTGGATCATCGCGCCACCTTCATAGTTATTGGAAGGTGATTCGGTCATTGAAAAAACACGGGTGGGCAAGCCTTCGCCAAACGCCGGCATCGCCCGCGCCTGTTCGAGTTGTGCCTTGAAACCGGTGGTTTGGGCATTGGCCAGATTATTCGCACGTACCGCCGTGCCGAGCAGATCCTGCTTGGCACCACTGGCCGCGATGTAGAGCAATTTATCCATGACACTTTCTTGACGATCGGTTTTCGGTAACAAATACCTGCAAAGAAGATGCCACTTGGTGTGTATAAAGACGGCTGCGCACAAAAAAGGCCGCATAACGCGACCTTTTTATGCTCAGACTATCCGTTATCGGATGTTCAGAATGGTCTGGTTCAACTGGTTGTTCACTTCCAACGCCCGTGAATTGGCCTGGAAATTCCGCTGTGCGATGATCAAATCAATCAGCTCAGTGGTCAGGTTTACGTTGGCCTGCTCCAGTGCAGAGGATTGAATATCACCAAAAGTACCTGTTGTCGCTTCACCGGCCAAAGCTTCCCCGGACAGAATGCTTTCCTGCCACTGGGTATTACTTTGTTGGGTCAAGCCCTGCTCGTTAGAGAAACGTACCAGCGCCACGCGCACGATAGGCTCAGACGTGCCGTTGGAGAAGGTTGCCCGTACCAGGCCATCAGGGCCAATGTCGATACCGGTCAGTCGACCGACTGGCAGACCGTCCTGTTCCAGTGACGTGACTTCAAAGGAAGACGCAAACTGGGTTGGTTCCTCAGGGATTGCATTGGCAGGGTCAAATGCGAAGTTCGTGGTAATGGTCTGGGTATCATCTGAACCGTTGATCAGAATGCCCGGGCCCAATTGTTCACTGGCCACATCACCAGTGGGAATAGCCGTGCCATCGGCATTCTCGATGCCATTAAAGTCACCACCACTGGAGAACTGCATGCGGAATCCAGACACCACATTACCGGAGGTTTCACCGGCCACGTTGGCACCGGTTACCGGCGGTGTTCCCGGGGTGTCACCTGAGGTGTTCAGAGGCTGATCATCCACATAAGTCACCACGACCCACTCGTTGTCAACCGCGGGGTTGGCGTCTTTCATAAAGTAATAGGTCATGACGTGACTGTCACCCAGCGAGTCATACACAGTGACCGATGTGGCGGCGTTGTAGGTCAGCGGATCATCCGGATCAAACAGATCAACATCCACCGCGTCATCACCGGCCGGCAAATTAAAGCGCGGCGACACTTCGGTGGTTTGCTGTGGTGAGCCCGATGAATCAGGGATGCGCACCGGCACTGTAGTACTCAGGGCCACAGAAGCGGATGTACCGTCATCGTTGACCGGGAACCCCATCAGGTTGTCACCGTTGGAGTTGACCACAAAATTATCTTTGTCGAGTTTAAACGCCCCTGCACGGGTATAGGAAAAATCCCGTGAACCCAGCTCCGGCGTGGTCGCGAAGAACCCATTACCGGTGATGGCCAGATCCAGTGCCGTGTTGGTAAATTGCAAACTGCCTTGTGAAAACTGCTGCGCCACTTCCTGGGTCAGTACACCGTCGCCGACTTTGGTGCGACCACCGGCCAACAATGACGCGGCGTATACGTCACCGAATTCTGCCCGGGACTCTTTAAAGCCGACGGTATTGACGTTGGCAATGTTGTTTGCCGTGACATCAAGATCCCGTTGTGCTGCGGATACACCGCTTAACGCTATATTAAAAGACATCGTTCACTCTCTCCTGTTGATCCGGTGGACTACTTAACCACCAATTTGGATGACATCTTTCAGCTCAACGCTGACGTCACCATCCAAATTCAAAATAATGCCCTGATCGCTGCTGGCCAGGCTGACGCTGTCCACATGACGATGAATGGCAGTGGGCAATGCGGTTTCTTCACCTTCGACATTGCCTTGTGCACGCACCACGTAGTTGCCGGGCGGCAAAATATTGCCGTTGCTGTCCGTTCCGTCCCAGGCAAACTCAATGTTGCCGGCCGGTTGTGTGCCTGCATCGATGGTTTTCACCACCACACCCTGTTCGTTCTCAATGGTGATTTGCATTTCCTGGGCAGTGGCTTCGTTGATCACGACCCCGGAAATTCCCTGACCTTCTTGTGCCATGTAACCCACATTACCCTGCAGCAATACTTCCTGGCCGATCAGACTGGATGCCTGCAATGCCTGATTTGACGTCATCGATGAGGCGAAGGACTCAAACTTGCTGTTCAAATCTTCAATCCCTTCGGCGATGGTGAAGCTGGTCATTTGCGAGACCATCTGATCATTGTCGACCGGCTTGGTCGGATCCTGATTGGCCAACTGCTCGGTCAACAGGGAGAAGAAGTCCTCCTGTGACAGACGCTGGTTACTGCCGTCATCCACCGGAACGGTGTCATCCTGCCAGTACAGGTCGTTCTTTAAGCCGTTATTGGTTACTGAATCCACGGGTTTATCCTCGGGTCACTGAGCCAGGCATTGAGCCTTACTCATGCACGTTATTGTCCTTGGCCAAGCTGCAGCACACGGCGGAAGATCCGCTTGGTGGTGTCTGCGACCTGCACATTGGTCTCGTAGGCTTTGGACGCTGACATCATGTCAGCCATCTCTTCCACCACGTTGACATTGGGCTTGTAGATGTAGCCGTTCTGGTCCGCCATCGGGTGACCTGGGCTGTACTCGATCTGTAATGGGCGCTGACTCTCAACGACCCCGAGTACCTGCACACCTTTGCCAATACTTTGATCCTGCGACGCGCGGTCCATTTCTGCAGCAAAAACCGGATGACGCGCTTTATAGGTCGCCTCATAGCTGCTGCTAACACTGTTCGCGTTGGCGATATTACTGGCAGTGGTGTTCAAGCGGACGGCTTCGGCACCCATGCCAGTGCTGGCGATGTTCATTACATTGAAGAGACTCATTGTCCTTGACCTCCACTGATGGCCTTTTTCATGCCTTTAATTTTACCGTTCAGGAATTGAATACCGGCCTGGTAACGCATGCCGGTGTCCAGGAATTTGTTACGTTCAGCCTGCACCTCGACGGTATTGCCGTCACCGGTATCCGGTTGCTCCGGAATACGGAATTCAATTTCAGCCTGGGTTCGCATCTGTCCCTCGAAATGCTTCTCGTGGGTACGCGTCATTTGCTGAGATTGCTGATAACGGGCAGACGCCATGGCTTTCTGAAAGTCGATATCGCGGGCTTTGTAGCCCGGCGTGTTGGCATTGGCGAGATTCCCGGAAATGATTTCCATGCGATCGGTACGTACCTGCATCGCTTTGTGATGGAATCCCATAAGTTTGTCGAGACTGATTGCCATTGCTGTTCTCCTGTCTTCGGAAAATCAAAAGCAAGGCATGTGCCAATCTGAATTCAAAATAACGACGGATTGTTGACTGATTCCAGCAAACACTGGCAAAGCACGGTTTTTATTGGCTTTTCTTGGCGTAATAGAGGCCGGGGTTGCACCTGACCATGTTGAAAAAGTCACTCACACCACTGATGGATTCGGAGGCGCCAAGGAACAAAATACCGTCCTTTTGCAGGCAAGCGGCAATCTTTTGCAGGATCTGCCGCTTCACTTCAGGGGCAAAATAGATCAGTACGTTGCGGCAGAACACCACATCAAAACGCCCTAAGCTACCGTAACCATCCAGCAGGTTAAGCGGCCGAAAGGTCACCAGGGAGGTTACATCTTTGGTCAGTTTGTGGTGGCCATTTGGGGTGGTGGTAAAATAGTTGCGCCGCCGCTCTTCGGACAGACCACGGGCGATTGACAGGTTGTCGTATTCAGCCAGTCTGGCGCGCTCCAGAATATCACTGGACAAGTCGGTCGCCACAATTTCAATCCCGCCCGGAAACGCCTGGGGGTTTTGTCGCTTATATTCCTGAAACACCATGGCGATGGAGTATGGCTCTTGTCCTGACGAACAGGCCGCACTCCAGATACGCAGATTTCGCTTGGTCTTTGCCAGCTTGGGCAACAAATCACTGGCCAATAACTGGAAGGGGTATGTATCCCGAAACCATAAGGTTTCGTTGGTGGTCATGGCATCGATGACGGATTGGTTCAACTGCCGGTTCTGCCCATTGATGACGGCCTTCAGCAGCGTATTGAGGGTTGCAAATTCGAACTCTCTGACCACCGGCATCAACCGGCTTCGCACCAGATATTGTTTGTTGTCGCCAAGGACAATGCCGCACTGGCGTTCCAGGAACACCACAAAATCGCGGTATTCCTGCTCGCCGACATCACGTTGATCCAGCAAATCTGTGATCCCTATTGCTGATTAGTCGTTTCCAAACCATTTTTGCACGGCATTGGCCAGCTCATCAGGATGGAATTTGGCGATGAAATCGTCAGCACCCACCTTTTTCACCATGGCCTGATTGAACACACCACTGAGTGAGGTGTGCAAAACCACATGCAATTTTTCCAGTTCCGGGGTGTTTTTGATTTCCGCAGTGAGGGTATAACCGTCCATTTCCGGCATTTCAATATCAGACACCAATACACCGACTTTGTCGGTGACATCGCCGGTCTCAGCCGCCAGCTCTTTAAGCCGGTTGAGGGCTTCGAGGCCGTTTTTGGCCGCTTCGATTTCCATCCCCAGGGCGGTTAACGCTTTTTTCACCTGATTGCGGGCAACCGAAGAATCGTCGGCAATGAAAATGATTTTGTCTTTGTTCTTTTCCTTGTCGATATCAGCACTGAAACCTTCACTGACTTCAGTGTTCAGCGGTGAAATCTCATTGAGGATTTTCTCAACATCAAGAATTTCAATCAGCTCATTTTCCACTTCGGTGACGGCGGTCAGATAACTGGCGCGCCCCGTCCCCTGGGGTGGCGGCATGATGGCATCCCAGTTGGTGTTGATGATGCGCTCTACTGAGCCAACCAGAAAGCCCTGCACCGAACGGTTGTATTCGGCAATAATAATAAAAGCCGTTTTCAAATCTTCAATCGGTTTACCGCCGGTGGCCATGCTCAGATCAATCACCGAAATGGTCTGGCCGCGGATATGGGCCACCCCACGCACCAACGCATTCAGCTTGGGCATCGACGTCAATGGCGGACATTGCAACACTTCCCTGACCTTGAACACGTTGATCCCGAATCGTTGCCGACTGTTGAGCTTGAACAATAACAGTTCGAGCCGGTTCTGGCCTACCAGTTGCGTACGTTGATTGACCGAGTCCAGAATTCCTGACATACATCACCCCAAAAGTTTATCCACACCACGAGCAAACATTGCGTTTCGGCACAATTGTTGCGTTAGTGATACCACTTCGCTGATGAAAACCGCCTCAGGCGACCAAGTGACTGATTTTTGACGCTTTGGCCTTTGGCTTTTCATCCCCTAAGCATAGACAAATTGACAGCAAGTGAACATGAAAAAATTACCCAACACGATGGCCTGGCGATTATTCACACTGATGAGCGGTCTACTGCTTACCTTGAGTTCTACGTCTGTAACGGCCAATGAGACGCAAAACTTAATCATTATGCGCCTGACGGAAGGGGCGGAAAGCTACGTCCGCAGTGCCCTGCCTGACGTCGACGGTGGTCAGCTTGACGTCAGTGCGATGTCGGTGGATCCGCGCATCGATGTGCCGGCCTGTCAGCAAGGATTCACCTATTCAGCCAGTGCAGAGGCCCTGCAACAGTCGCTGGTAACCGTGCGCGCAGAGTGTCCGGATGCCCAGTGGTACCTGTACCTGATGGTGAAAACTGCCCACATGCAACCGGTGGTCGTACTCAACAGTGCCGTGAGCCCGAATACGGTGTTAACCGCTGCACACCTGGATGTCATCCAAATGGATAAAAAACAGTTAAGAACGTCAACATTTGCCGATATAGAGGAAGTGATTGGCGCGCGCATCAAACGGCGCACCCGCCCCGGACAACCGGTGCAACCGAACCAACTGTGTTTTGTGTGTAAAGGTGACAGCATCAGCATCAGTGCCAATGCCGGCGGCTTGCAGATCAAAACCAGTGGCATTGCACAACAGGACGGAAACGTGGGTGACACCATTCGGGTGATGAACAGCCAATCGAATAAAACGATCCGTGCGCAGGTGGTCGATACCAACCTTGTCACCGTCAGCATCTGACCTTCGGTCAATATATTGACCGAGATTGGCGATTATTTGCAGGCAGACGGAAAAAAAAACGGATTTTGGCCCGAAAAAGGCGTATTTTTGTTAAAGTAATTGCCGCTACCGCCGATACGGTAAGCGAGGTAATTTAGGTATTGGGTACTGATTATGGCTATTAACAATGTAAACAACGGCACACCAAAGCCGCACGTTGACAATCAGAAATTGAATCAGCAGCAGACGCAAAATCAAGCGACTGCGCAACAGGCTGCGCAAAAAGCGGCCACAACAACTGCACCCCGTCAGGACTCCGTGTCGCTGACTCAGTCTGCACAACAGCTGGCCCAGGTGCAAAAGAAAAGCTCGGATGCACCGGTGAACCAGGAAAAGGTCGACAAGTTGAAAAAAGCCATCCAGAATGGTGAATACCGTGTTAACCCTGAGGTGTTAGCGAAAAAAATCAGCCGATTGGAAGCGGAGATTTTTGGCATTAAGTCCTGACGCGAGCCTCAATAGTCACAGTACCCTACCCCGATGTCTGACATAGTCGATTTACTCAAGCAACAACTTGCCCTTTTAGACAGCTTAAAAGGGCAACTGGAAAACGAACTCCACCTTATCAGCAGCCGTGACGCCGAAGCGTTGACCCAACTGCTGACCGAAAAATCAACCACTCTTGATAGCATTGCTGCCTGCGACAAGGCCATCGGCCAGGCCTACAAAGCCGGCGTTGCGCCAGAGCAACAAGACACGATCGATAACCTGAAAGCGCAGATTGTCAGTGAATTGCAGGAATGTCAGTACCGTACTGAAATCAATGCCAAAGCGGTGGAACAAGGCCAACTGCGGCTGGAACACTTGCGTAACTTGCTGGTTGAAGCCCGTGCCAAAGAAAGCATGACCTACGATAAGTCGGGCAAAACGCGGGGTGGAAAAAGTGGTCCGGGGGTCAAAGCCTGACCGCTGAACGGAACAATGATAAAGGCGCCTGCAACGGCGCCTTTTTTGTGTCAGTAGTAACGGACTTCTTTAACCCGACGGGGCTGGGCGGTCGACAGGTACAGGTCGTACACCCGTTGAAAGTCCAGTTCCAGTTCGGTGGCATAGGTGTCCTTGCCGACCGGGTAGCTTTTTACCACCCGCGCGCCGCGGATCACGCCTTCCACAGATGCCTTAAGCCGCGAGTCGGCCATCACCATCTGTGACAACGATTGCTCGCCGTCAATGTGCTGACCATACACCTGTTCGGTCAATTCCCGGTAGGCATCCAGCTTGGAGGCTTTGAGCGCCATCAGGTTACGGCTGGCCTCATCATCGCCACGCTGGGCACTGATCGGCGCATACCCTACTGCCGTCAATACAGGGTACTGCTCGGGCTGCACCACTTCATATTCAACCCGCTTATCAAACAGGGTTGAGCACCCCCCAAGGGCCAGGGCCAATGCAACGCACGTTGCCTTCATTGTCGGATTTGTCATGTCCACCATCCTGTTAGTCACGGTTTGGCTGTGGCCAAAACGGTGCGGTGCAAGCGCACCGTGTTACTGAATTCTGCAACTAAATACTCTGCAAGAACTGTACCCGTGTTAAAAACAGGTACGAAATGTGCAACCTATCGCTTATCAGAGCCAACTCCGGTGTTTTAACCACTGCGGTGTCAACAAACCGACACCCCGGTTAAGCCCGACCAATGCAGAGCGAAGACAATGCCAAGATTTGCAGCAACAATACTGACAGGCTGTTTGTTGATGACCTTGTTCCCCGCGCAGGCCGCGTGGTTTGAGGCGTCAGGTCATGCCGTGATTGTCAACGGTGACAAGGAGCAGGCGCGACGTAACGCCACTGAGGATGCCCTGCGCCAGGCCATGTTGTTTGCCGGCGCCAGCGTCAAGAGTGTGCAGATGCTGGCCAACGGGTTACTGCAGGATGAACAGTTGGAAATCCGCACCACCGGTGAAGTGAACCAGTTGGAACTGATTGACGAAATCTACCATGACGGCATGGTAACGGTAAACGTACGAGCCGACATCTTTGCCCAAAAGACCACCTGTGCCAGCGCCGACTATCAGAAACGGCTGGTAACCAGTTGGTTTACCCTGCGCGATCAGCGCCAGGGGGCGCTGGGCGGCATTGAAGATATCGGCAAAGCCTTGCCGCTGCAGCTCAAACAAGCGTTCCGGAAATCGGCACAGCATGTGCGGCTGACCAGCATCGATACACGCTATATTCAACACGGCGGCACTCCCAGTGAAGCCAGCCTGATGGCACGACGCATGAACGGTCAGTATGTATTGCTGGCCCAGGTCGATGATATCAGCAGCCAGGAAGCAGACACGCCAAGCTGGCAGTTCTGGGCGGATACCCCACCCCGTCGCCAGGCGGCGATCACGTTCAGTCTCTATGATGGCCAGCAAGGTGAGCTATTGTGGCAACAAGGGTATGCCACCGACGCGCCCTGGGAGTTCGACCGTTACAGCACCGTCGACATCAACAGTCAGACGCTGTGGAGCTCGGCCTATGGTCAGGCGGTGACGCGGATGTTGCAAACCGCCGCCCAGGACATTGATGAATTTCTGGCCTGCCAGCCCGCTTATGGCCGGGTATTGCACGTCACTAACCAGACCCTGCAAATTGACCTCGGTGAAAGGGATGGACTGTCTGTGGGGGATGAACTGACCCTGTTCCAGCTGCGCCAGTTTTATACCCCGGGTGGACAGCTACAGCAACAATACCGCCTGCATCCTCACCGTGTAAGGATCACCGAAGTGTTTGCCAACACCGCCAACGCCAGGGCCGGTGACGACACCCTGCTGGGCAATATTCAACCAAACGACTTTGTCGCACGCCGCTAGGCCTTTCAAACAGGACAAGGGTGGGTAATAATGCTCGCCCTGCGTCCCCGTAGTTTAATGGATAAAACAAGGCCCTCCTAAGGCTTAGATCCAGGTTCGATTCCTGGTGGGGACGCCATTCGATTTATTGGCATTTATCCTGATTTATCTAAAGCGCCTTAAACCCTTATAGAATAAGGCTTTATCAGCCATCTCTAAGAATTCCATCCTTTACAAAGATTAACCAAAATAGCTACTATTTAACCTCTCTAGTAGCACATACGTAGCACAGAATATTTCAGCCACTTTACTATGAATCAATAAGTTAGCTGATTTTTGCACCTTTTTTTAGGGATCTAAGGTTGTGACCTCTCCCCCAAATTTAACACCATGACATTGATGAGATTTCCAATAAACTGGAGACAATGGAGATCTCGAAATGAAAAAGCGTTACAGCGAAGAGCAAATCATAAAAGCAATCAAGCAGCATGAGGCCGGAGCCAAGGTTGACGATATCTGTCGTGATATGGGCATATCCAGCGGTACGTTTTACAACTGGCGAAGTAAATATGCAGGACTTGAGGTAAATGAAGCCAAACGACTGAAGGAACTAGAGTCTGAGAACAACAAGCTCAAGAAGATGTTGGCTGACAAGTTGTTGGAAGTTGAAGCCATGAAGGATGTGCTGTCAAAAAAGTGGTGAAGCCAGCAGCAAGAAAGCCCGTTGCTCTCCACCTGATGGAGACATTCAAACTGAGTGAGCGAGTAGCGTGCAGGCTAGCTGGCGTGAGCAGGACAGCGTTTCGCTATCAGCGTAAGGATAAGGGCGATGTTCCTGTCAGAACAAGGCTCAAAGAGCTTGCGTCGCAGTATCCACGATATGGCTACCTGATGTTACATGGTCTGCTCAAAGGTGAAGGCTTGGTCGTCAATCGTAAGCGTACTTATCGGTTGTACACCGAGGAAGCGTTGCAGGTCAGAACCAAGAAGCGAAAGAAGTTGACGCGCCCCAGACAACCGATGGAGGTGCCAACTGCACCGAATGAGCGTTGGTCGATGGACTTTGTATCCGACCAATTGGCCAACGGGAGGCGTTTCCGTGTACTCAATGTGGTTGATGATTACTCGCGAGAGATGGTGGGCCAGTTAGTCTCTGTTTCCATCAGCGGTAGGCAGGTTGCTCGTTTTCTTAGTCAGTTAATTGAGCAACGTACTAAACCCAGGAAAGTGATTTGTGACAATGGTACGGAATTCACCAGCAAAGCCATGTTCTTCTGGAGCAAAGAATCAGGTGTGGAGCTTGGATTTATTCAGCCAGGTAAACCAACACAAAACGCCTTTGTGGAAAGTCTCAATGGCAAATTCAGGAATGAATGTCTGAATCAACATTGGTTCAGAACGATTGACGAAGCAAGGTATGAAATTGATCTGTGGCGTGAACACTACAACCATGTTCGTCCACATAGTTCACTGAATTATTTGCCACCTGTTGAGTATGCAAAACGGGCAGCATAATATGAAAAATCTCATCGAAAAATTGGTTCTAGTTAAGGGGAAAGGTCAACGTCAACACAAACATTACACTTTTGTATTATATTTGAACGACAATCCAGACGTGAAGTACAAAATTGTGTTCTCTCTATTCAGGGTCAGGCCTGGAACACAGAAATGCTGCAATCAGAATAAAGAATAATGCAGTAAGGATACTCACCCATTTATTCTCCACATTGAAATGCATAATCCACCAGCTGACAATCAGCATAAAGACAGCCAGTAATTTACTTCGTTTCGAAATGGCTTTTTGCTGTTCCCAGTCAATGAGCAATTTGCCTAACGATGGGTGTGCATATAGCCATTGATGCAATTTTTCAGTTCCTCGCGCCGCAAACCACGCTGTCAACAGCAAAAATGGCACGGTTGGCAATCCCGGGATAAAAATCCCTATGATCGCCAAACCAAGAAATAGGTATGCCAACAACAAAGACAAAAAGGCCGACATACTGACTCCTGACTCTTTTGGGTGCTTAGTGTTGTAGGTCAAAGAATAATGCTTAGACACTCACATGCCGCACTGCTCATTTGTTGAAAAGACCAAACCACCGTGACTGCCGTTAATCTGGCATTATAGGCAACCACCACAGCTGCCACACCGCCAGTCTTCAGCATTGACGGCATGATAAAACCACGAAACATGTTCACTATCAAAAGGTATTTTATAGGTTTCAAAAAGATCCATTAGCCAGTTGGAGTGCTTTTCGAGCCATTCAGGCTCTCGCAACCCCTCGCAATAATCCTCGTCATCCGGAAACAAAAAACTGAAAATACCAAAGGTGTCCATAGGGTTTTCACAGATACCTGGCGGTAACTCCAGCAGCGTACTTCGATAGCGAATTTCCCAATGCCCCAGACACAAGGTATGTCCTTTTGCCGTCCAACGAGCCGTGAATGGATTGTCATCGACAGGCATACCTGCGGTTTCCTCACTTTGTTGCACAAGACCGCTCAACTGCCCTCCTGCACACCCGATACAACCACAAGGTATAATTCACTTACCGTTGGTGCGTAGGGTTGTAGTCGGTTTATTGCACTAACGGTGATTTCTCTATACCAAAGTCAAACCCATCAATATCAGCGTCAGCCAATAATTGCTGTAAGTACTGTGCGATAGCTTTCGTTCTCACCTTTTCATTCAGATAATTGGCAATCTTCTGCTCGACGGTGTCAAAGGGCAACGATACGCCGTCTACCTTCCTCGCAATCCAGACGATATGAAAACCAAAACGCGATTCTATCGGCTTTTGCATGAGTCCCTCGGGTGCGGCGAACAACTGTCTCTGAAATTCCGGCACTGTTTGCCCATGACTGACCTGCCCAAGGCTTCCATCCACCTCTTTCGATGGACAAGCAGAATACATTCTGGCCAATCGGCTGAACTGGAGCGCGTCTTCACACAGCTGTTCAATCAATGCCAGCGCCAATTGGCGAGCCTCCGCTCGCTGTACGATGTCTTCGGGATCAGCTGCCAGCAGAATATGTTTTGCCTCAACCAGTGGTGCCGTTTTAAACGTTTCCTGATTGGCTTTGTAGTAGCGGAGACATTCTTCAACTGTTGCTTGAGGAACAGCCACTTCCAATTCGAACAGCTTATCAATGAGATCATCATTTGAAATACCGCCCGACGGTATTAATGTAAAGATCCCCAGTTTCTCAGCTCGCTGCTTGAGAACCTGTTCGATAATCAATGTCTGGGCAGCCAATATCATCGCTTCTCTGCGACTGCTTGCCGGGTGGTACTGGATTTCCGCATCAATAGCAGATGGCGGTATCACTGTCCCATTAACGCTTATTTCAGGGGTGTTAACGAGGCTCATTTTGTACTCCTACAGTTTCATCAACAGCGTCCATGCCGAACGGAATTCTCATGCTTTTTGTCTGACAATCTGGTAGCTACGGCGAACATATTGAACAGGTATACTCCAAATGTGCACCAGCCGACTAAACGGAAACAGGACAAACAAAGTAATGCCCAATGCCACATGAAATTTGTACACAGGGTGAACACTGGAAATAAACTCAACCGCTTCCACCGGACGGAAGGTCAGTAAATAACGAGACCAACTCATCAAGTTATACATAACGGCACCGTCCATATGGCCGGAAGATATTACGATGGTCACGAGTCCCACGATGAGCTGGAGATAGATCAACAACAGTATGACCGTGTCCATTTTACTGCTGTTTGCACGGATGCGCGGGTCAAACAGTCTACGCTTCACCAACATGGTTAGTCCTATGAAGCACAATACGCCAAAAAATCCTCCTACGCCCATAGCGATTAGCTGCTTAGCTGGCAGCGATATACCCAGCGCATGCCAGATTTCCCAAGGCAAAACAAGACCTGCAAAGTGTCCTAGCAGGATCATGATAATGCCGACATGAAATAATACATTGGCGATACGAAAGTTTTTGCTGCTGAGCATCTGACTCGAGCCAGTTTTCCAACTGTACTGTTCACGGTCGTACCGCAACAGGCTACCGAGGAAAAAGATCCCAGTTGCGATATACGGGTATATCCCGAAAAAAAGCGTGTTGATAAATTCCATGATTAACTCCTCATTGCTTGACCAGACTGGGATTGAATAGGGTCATCGAAAAACTGGATGGGCACATTCTGATCACGGCGCTGATTGGCGGTTGGTCGTGTTACTGCAGTTCCACAACCACTGTTTTGGGCATCAGCTCCGAATGTGACCGCTTCCTCTTCCCAGACTTTGTCCAGCGCTTTTTGGGTGTCATCGCGCTGTTCATCTTTGATTTGTTCTCGCACCTGCTCCAGATCAATGTCTGCCGAGGACACCCTAAGTAATGCAGAAAATAGCGCCTCATAATCACTGTCACGTTTTTGCAGGCGAACGCAAAGCACGGCAAGAACCGGCGCGATATCTTGCAACCACCCTTTGGCATTCTCCGCGCCTTGAGTGGAAAGAAACTCCAGGAACAAGGGCAAATAATCCGGTAATTCCTTCACGCTGATATCCAATCCGGCTGCGCGATACTGGGCGAGCAAATTGACCATCGCCTGGCCTCTGTCTCGGGACTCACCGTGCAAATGCTCATAGATCAGCAGCGACAACGAGCGTCCACGCTCGAACAAACCATCGTAATCCGCCTGCCAGTCGAGCAGTTCGCCGGTTAACCGACGGGTTGCAAATGACAGCAATTGGCGTTTTTCAATCTCAGGTAACAGAGTATCCGCTTCGATCATGTCCAGGATCTGGTCACGATGATCGAATAACGTCGGTGTTGGGTAGTCCATCAGTCGCGAGATTATTTTTAGAATATCCATCAGTCTTGCACCTCCACGGGAATAACCTGACGCACGGTTTGCTTTTTACCGCCAAATAAGTCAGAAGCACTATCACCACCACTACACCCATTTCCAAAGGTAAAGCCACAACCCGACTTCATGTCATACGCGCTTTCCGCATACGCACGGTGGCTGGTAGGAATAACAAATCGATCTTCATAGTTTGCGAGTGCCATATACCGGTACATTTCTTCTACTTGTTCTACAGTCAGCCCGACGCGCTCGAGCGCCGCGCTGTTTTCCTCACCATCCACCTGCTGTGATCGTTTGAAGATGCGCATAGCCATCATGCGCTCCAAGGCATGTATGACAGGTTGCTCATCGCCCGCGGTGAGCATGTTTGCCAAATATTTCATCGGTATACGCAGAGACTTGATATCAGGAAAGACGCCGTCTGAGTCGACCTTACCGGCTTCCACCGCACTTTGAATTGGACTCAACGGCGGTACATACCAAACCATAGGTAATGTGCGGTATTCAGGGTGCAGTGGCAGTGCAACCTTCCAATCCATGGCCATTTTGTACACCGGCGACGCCTGTGCAGCGTCCAGCCACGCCTGAGGTATGCCTTCTTTGCGCGCGGCCTCTTGCACTTCAGGATCAAAGGGGTCAAGAAATATGTCGCATTGCGCCTGATACAAATCCTGATCATTGGGCACTGAAGCGGCTTCTTCGATGCGGTCTGCGTCGTACAGCATGACCCCTAGGTACCGTATACGTCCCACACACGTCTCAGAGCACACAGTTGGCTGTCCCGACTCAATGCGGGGATAGCAAAAGATGCATTTTTCTGATTTACCGGTTTTCCAGTTGTAGTAAATTTTCTTGTAAGGACATCCACTTACACACATGCGCCAACCACGACACTTGTCCTGATCAATCAGGACAATGCCGTCCTCTTCACGCTTGTAGATTGCGCCACTAGGACAGGAAGCTACACAAGCTGGGTTAATGCAGTGTTCGCAAAGTCGGGGCAGATACATCATGAACGTCTTTTCAAATTCGCCGTACATTTCGGCCTGTATTTGATTAAAGTTGGTGTCTTTTCGACGTTTGGCAAACTCGGTGCCGAGGATTTCCTCCCAGTTGGGCCCCCACTCGATTTTTTCCATGCGTTGACCAGTGATCAGGGAACGCGGTCTGGCAACAGGTTGGTGTTTGCTCTCACCCGCCTTATGCAGATGTTGATAGTCAAAATCAAAGGGTTCGTAGTAATCGTCAATATCGGGCAAATCCGGGTTCGCGAAAATATTGGCCAGGATACGCAACTTGCCGCCTTGTTTCGGGGTTAGTTTGCCATTATTGCTGCGCTGCCAACCACCGTTCCATTTCTCCTGATTTTCCCATTCTTTGGGATAGCCAATGCCAGGTTTGGTTTCCACGTTGTTAAACCAGGCATACTCGACCCCCTCTCGGGAGGTCCAGACGTTTTTGCAGGTTACAGAACAGGTATGGCAACCAATGCACTTATCCAGATTCAGCACCATGCCTATTTGAGCTCTGACTTTCATGATTAGCCCTCCGCCTTATTAATGTCTTCGTCTTTGCTGTCTTCATCCAGCCAGTCAATCTTGCTCATTTTCCGGACAATCACGAACTCATCCCGATTGCAGCCGACGGTGCCATAGTAGTTAAAGCCATACGCCTGTTGTGCATAGCCACCTATCATGTGGGTCGGTTTCATTACCGCACGCGTCACCGAATTGTGGATCCCTCCGCGGGTTTTGGTAACTTCAGAACCGGGAACATTTACAATCCGTTCCTGTGCGTGGTACATCATGCTCATGCCTTCGGGCACCCGTTGAGATACCACGGCTCTGGCAGCGATGGCGCCATTCACGTTGAAGACCTCAATCCAGTCGTTATCGACTATGCCAGCACGTTGTGCATCCGGCTCAGAAATCCACACGATTGGACCACCACGGGATAGTGTCAACATCAGCAGATTGTCGGAGTAGGTGCTGTGGATACCCCATTTCTGGTGGGGTGTTATCCAGTTAAGTGCAATCTCGGTGTTACCGTTAGGCTGCTTATTCATGATCGGCTTAACGGTTTTCAGGTTTATCGGCGGCTTATAAAGACACATGGTTTCACCAAAATCACGCATCCATTCATGATCCTGATAAAACTGCTGACGACCGGTTATCGTGCGCCAGGGGATCAGTTCATGCACATTGGTATAGCCTGCATTGTACGAGACATGTTCATCTTCCAGTCCTGACCAGGTAGGTGAGCTGATGATTTTGCGTGGCTGAGCCTGTACATCCCGGAAGCGAATTTTTTCTTCCTCTTTTGGCTTTGCCAGGTGCGTATGGTCAATCCCTGTGATATCGCTTAGTGCTGCCCAGGCCTTGACTGCGACTTGTCCGTTCGTTTCCGGGGCCAGTGACAGAATGACTTCCGCCGCATCAATGGCCGATTCAATTTTCGGGCGCCCTTTGTTGACACCGTCTTTGTGATGAACCTGATTGAGTTGCCCCAGAAACTGCACTTCTTTTTCGGTATTCCAGTTTATCCCTTTACCACCGTTACCAAGTTTCTCCAATAATGGGCCAACCGACGTAAACCGGGCATAGGTATTGGGGTAGTCTCGTTCGACCACCACCATATTAGGTGCGGTCTTGCCTGGTATCAGGTCACATTCACCTTTCCACCAGGACTGAATGCCAAAAGGTTGTGCCATTTCAGCCGGTGTGTCGTGCAATATCGGTACAGTGACGAGGTCTTTTTCAACCCCCAGGTGACCTTTGGCCGTTTCAGAAAACTGTTTGGCAATGCCTTTGAAAATGTCCCAATCCGAGCGCGATTCCCAGACGGGATCAACTGCGGCACTCAATGGATGAATAAAAGGATGCATATCGGACGTATTGAGGTCGTCCTTCTCATACCAAGTGGCCGTTGGCAACACAATGTCAGAATAAAGACAGGTAGTGGACATTCTGAAATCCAGCGTCACCAGCAGGTCAATCTTACCCTCGGCGGCGTTATCTTCCCATTTAATATCCTGTGGTTTTTTCCCCCCGGATTCGCCGAGGTCTTTTCCCATCAGACCATGCTTGGTACCCAGTAAATGTCGCAACATGTACTCATGACCTTTACCCGACGAGCCAAGCAAATTGGAGCGCCAGATAAACAT
This sequence comes from Fluctibacter halophilus, assembly GCF_020687825.1. Taxonomy (GTDB): domain Bacteria; phylum Pseudomonadota; class Gammaproteobacteria; order Enterobacterales; family Alteromonadaceae; genus Fluctibacter; species Fluctibacter halophilus. Next base: position 489,719 of record NZ_JAJEWP010000001.1, on the reverse strand, counting down.
ATTGCGTGGAAAGTTTTGCGGATTTTCCGGCTCAAGACAGGCAAAGTTTAGCTCACCAGATTTTAGTTGTTGAACCGCATAATCCTGAGGTTCCATACCAGCCGCTTCAGCATCTTTGCACAACTGCAGCGGATTCGTACCCAGCTGTGGAGCAGATGGTAACCAACCCATCCTCTCGGCTCGGCTGTTGAAATCGATGATCGAGCCGCTCCATTTTTCTTTATTGGCCAACGGTGAAACCACTTCCGTCATCTCGAGTTTCTCGTACCGCCATTGACTGGAGTGGTTATAAAAGAAGGAAGTACCGTTCATGTGCCGTGGCGGGCGCTGCCAATCAAGGCCGAAGGCTAAGGGTTGCCAACCGGTTTGCGGACGTAGCTTTTCCTGACCCACATAGTGCGCCCAACCGCCTCCACTTTGACCAATACAACCGCACATCATCAACATGTTGATCAGGCCTCGATAGTTCATGTCCATGTGGTACCAGTGATTCATACCGGCACCGACGATGATCATTGAACGGCCGCGCGTTTTGTCTGCATTGGTGGCAAACTCTCGGGCAATTTTTATTACATCTTCTTTAGCGACGCCCGTGATCTGCTCCTGCCACGCCGGTGTGTAAGGAATGTCCTGATCATATGAACTGGCTACATTGGGATCATCATAACCATTGTCGACACCATAGTTGGCCAGCGTCAGGTCAAATACCGTTGCCACAAGGACTTTGGTACCATCGTTTAGGGTGATTTCTCTGGCTGGCACTTTACGCTGAATAATGTCGTCATGCTGTGTATTCTGAAAATAACCAAACTCGTGTTCGGCGCCGCCAAAATAAGGGAATGCCACGTCAGCTATTTTATCATGGCAGTCTTTCAGGCTAAGACGCAACGTAACATCATCGCCGGTTTTGCCATCAGTTTGTTTAATGTTCCACTTTCCTTTTTCGCCCCATCGATATCCGACAGAACCGGTAGGCGAAACCAACGCGTCATCTGCCTGGTTTATTGCAATGGTTTTCCACTCGGGATTGTTCGGTTGGCCCAAGTTATCATTCAGGTCGGATGCCCGCAGGAACCGTCCCTGATGCAAATGGCCGTCTTCCCCTTTCTCCAGCATCACAAGGACGGGAAAATCTGTGTAGCGACGGACGTAGTCTGTGAAGTACTCCGACGGGTTTTGTACATGGAACTCTTTCAGGATGACATGACCAAACGCCATGGCAAGAGCGGCATCAGTGCCCTGCTTGGGTGCCAACCACTGATCCGTGAGTTTAGCCACTTCCGAGTAATCCGGCGTAATCGCAACGACTTTCGTCCCCTTGTACCGCACCTCGGTAAGAAAGTGTGCATCCGGCGTACGGGTTTGTGGCACATTGGACCCCCAACACATGATGTAATTGGAGTTGTACCAGTCTGCGGACTCAGGAACATCGGTCTGTTCACCCCATATCTGCGGCGACGCAGGAGGCAAATCACAATACCAATCATAGAAACTCAAACAATTTCCACCAATCAACGAAAGGTATCTGGCGCCTGCTGCATAAGACACCATGGACATCGCTGGAATTGGTGAAAATCCGGTTACACGATCAGGGCCATACGTCTTAACGGTATAGACATTTGCGGCGGCGATGATCTCGTTAACTTCACGCCAATCCGCCCTGACAAAACCGCCGAGTCCGCGCTGTTGCTTGTACTCCTTTGCTTTCTCGGGATTTTCAACGATAGATGCCCAGGCTTCAACCGGGTCATTGTGTTGTTGCTTTGCCGCGCGCCATAGCTTGACAAGGCGTTTTCGCACCTTAGGGTATTTCAGTCGGTTGGCACTGTAGATATACCAGGAGTAACTGGCCCCCCGTGGACAACCTCGTGGCTCATGATTAGGTAAGTCGGGACGTGTACGGGGATAGTCAGTTTGCTGAGTTTCCCAGGTAACCAAGCCATCTTTGACGTATATCTTCCAGCTGCATGAGCCCGTGCAATTCACCCCGTGTGTAGAGCGTACGATCTTGTCATGTTGCCAACGACGACGGTAACCATCTTCCCAGCCACGATTCTCATCTGTGGTCACACCATGACCACCTGAAAACGATTCCTGGTGTTTCTTAAAAAACTGTAGTCTGTCTAAAAAGTGACTCACGCCTGACTCCTCTTTACGTTGTTTTGCAGAGTGCCTGTTGCTGCAAATTCAGGTCATGGCCAGATTAAAGTCGATTAGAATTTTGTGCTCAAGAGGGCTGAAAACCACGCCAGTGAAGGGGTTACCTATTAAGTGGTAGCCACAAAAAGTAGCTACCCCTTTGTGTAAAAGGGGTTTAGACTGACAGTATGAGATTGCTTCAACAATACAGTGGTATTCTGTTTTTTGTGGGTATCACCTCTGCACTATGAAAAATAGAATTATCCACTCCACAGTTTTTAAAATTGGTGCATTACTGTTTGCGATCAGCTTTATGGCTGTCGTCAGTATGTTCAGTTCAGTGTTTGTCAGTGACGGGGCACAGAATGATGCCCATGCGATCAATGTTGCCGGCTCACTGCGCATGCAAAGCTACCGTATCCTGTCACTGATTCAGCAACACACTGCGTCTCCGAGTATCGTTTCAGAGAATGAAATACTCGGTAATATTCAACAATTAGAAAGAGACCTGTTGCAAGGCACACTGGCGGCGCAAAGTGCACAAATGGGAGATGAAACGATTCGTCAGCTTTTCCCTGAGGTTGTGCAACAATGGAATAATCGTGTAAAGCCTGTGTACGTGTCGGCGCTATCAAGCCCCTATGAACCTGCCAGACTCACCGAGCTTACCCGCAGTTTTGTTGCAAATATCGACAGACTGGTACTGGGTTTTCAACAGCAGGCGGAACGAAACATAGCGACGATCCGCTTAATACAGAGCTTGGCATTGTTTTTGATGCTGTTTTTCATCGCATTCGCTTTGTTTATCATCAGTCGCCACGTTGAAAAACCTTTATCCAATCTGACCAATGTCGCCAAACAACTAGAACGTGGTGATTTTACCGCGGTTGCCGACGAGTCAGGAAAGGACGAATTGGCAATCCTTGCCAAAGCAATGAACAAAATGAGCCGTGCAATCTATCGTTCTCATAATTATCTGGAAGAGCGGGTTAAAACGAAAACAGCCAAGCTGGAAAAAAGCAACGCGTCCTTGAGCTTGTTGTTTGATATTGCAACCAGCATCAGCCACACCGAACAAGACACGTTCAACTTTGAACCCATCATGAAAAAGCTCGCAGATGTGACAGGGATCCGTGATTTGGACTTGTGCATCATGACAGAGCAAGGATTTGTGCCCTACGAACACATCGTCACATCGGATAAGGACCTGCCTGACAAGTGTATACAACATGACTGCCAGGGTTGCATAGAGCACGAGAATATCTTTGCCCCTGATCAGCACCAGCTCAAGTACGCCTTGAAAAACGGTGACGCTGACTATGGAGTACTAGTGGTTTCGCCGTCATCAGGTGAATTACTCGAAGAATGGCAACATAAGCTTTTCGAAGCCGTCGCAGAGCAAGTAGCAACAGGGCTGAGCTTACAAGAGCGACACGTGCAAACCAGACGCATCGCATTAATGCAGGAAAGAACAGTAATCGCCAGAGAATTGCATGACTCTCTCGCCCAAGCGCTGTCTTACCTGAAAATACAAGTTTCACGATTACAAAAACTAAAACAAAAAGATAACAGCGAAGCACAAATTGACGAGGTCATTGGTGAATTGAAGGGCGGCCTGAGTTCTGCGTACCGGGAGTTACGAGAACTATTGACAACTTTCAGGCTTAAACTGGACAGTGGCTCTATTCGCTCAGCCTTGCAGCAAACCATCCAGCAACTCATGTCCCGCTCTGATCAATTCGAGTTTACGCTAGTCGCCGATGTCTCACACTTGCCACTGACGCCACAAGAAGAAATCCATTTGTTACAGATTGCGCGGGAAGCCACACAAAATGCGTTTTATCATTCTAAGGGACGTCATATTGACATTCATCTGTCTGAAACAGACGAACCTTGTGTGAAGCTTTCCATTCAGGATGATGGTATCGGCATACCCGATGATCCCAACAAACTGAACCACTATGGCTTGGCGATCATGCAAGAGCGCAGCAGAAGTCTAGATGGGACCATCAACATTTGTACCAACCCAATGGGTGGGACGAGGGTTGAATTCAGTTTTGTTCCCCAGTATATGCGCGATAAACAAAAACTGGCGCAAACGGCCTGAACACGCGGAGAGACAATCATGGGAAGTCCTGATTCATGACATGGGATGTATCAATGCGAGTATTTCCTGTTTGAGATAGTCCAGATAGGCATCAATATAATTGTTTGCCTGATTGATTAACCAAGGGTTCATCAGCGTATGACGCAATACAAATAGGTTATCTGCCTGCCGATCATGCTCAGGGTGGAGAACAAAACTGTTTGCATCTAAACCGAGTTTGTCGCATAGACTCCCGGCCGCATTATCACTCAAGTGATGTCGATAAATCCTCGTACAGGAAGCAAAAAACTGTTTCGTTTGCAAAGGCTGCGTACTGTCTATGTTTAGTTTCTGATAAACCCTCTGAACAAATGCATTCATCGTGGCCGCGTCAGGGTTGTTATTCAGGTTAAATGTCAGGCACAGAAGGTTGGAGTCCGGCTCAATAGGCACCGACAAATGCACAGTGCCAGCCAATTCCCGACGTAGCTTTACCAATTGTGCAAAAAAATACTCAGTTATGCAGATGCTTTGTTCCGGCAATTTGCCCAACCCCTGCGCGTGGAATGGCAATACACGTTCTGCTACATAGGCACCCGCAGCAATCGCACCGGGCTTGGATCCCTCCAGAATATATTGCCCCAATTGTAGCGGCTGGTCAGGGCTGTCTGCATCAAACACGTATGCAGCGGATTGGGTAACAAACTCCCTTGCCCTGCCGTCTCTGCATATAAAGGCACCACACCCAAAAGGAAGGTACCCTAATTTGTGCGGGTCAACCGTGATGGATTCCGTATGCTTTAGTGCTGTCATCGCACTGTATACGTCCTTTGAGGGGAAGTACTGACAGGCACTCGCCACTTGATCAGAGGCCAGACTTTGTCCCTGCTCATCTCTGAACATACTGCTGAGAAAGCCCCCCCAAGCAGCATCTACATGGATGAAGAATGTCAGCCCTTTGGCGCTGAACCTGTCACGTAGATCAACCAGTTTGTCGATGGGATCAATGGTACCGTATTCCGTTGTGCCCAAGACCCCAACAACCGTTAAAACCGGCTGCTGATTAACCAGACACTCCTCGAGTATGCGATTCAATTCGTTGGGACACAGGCGCATCTTGTCATCCGTGGGGATTTTAACCAGTTGATGGGTACCGATCCCCATCAGTTTGACGGCCTTTTGCCAGGAATAATGCGCGGTTGCTGGCACCAAAACCCAAGGTGTTTTCCATTCGGGAAACCTGGTATGAAAACCGTGGTTCCCGAGCTGCTCCAGGCGACAGGACTCCACAGCCTCATTGATGTTCGCTTGCTCGTGTTTGGAAAGCCCTTGCACGCATGTGTCAGCATCTGCCTTTAAATTTACAATCTCGTCAAAGGTCAGATTGGAGAGTTCCCAATGCGTCATCTCGCTCAGCAATTGTTGACCAACCTGAATGGCAACTGAGGGGCTTTTTCCGAGTGCAGCTTGTAAGGCAAAAGGATAATGTTTTAGCGCCAAGCCATACCATAGGCCTTGATAATTGGCGAGCGTACCACCGGATGTCAGGTTACCGAATGCGCATTCGGGCAAGGTATCATCGGTCTTAAACCCGAGCATTTGCGCGAGCTTTTTAGCGTATTCCAGCTCCAGGTCTACCGTTACCGGCGCCGCCTCTACACTCACGTTGTTCGGGTTATACAAGGTCGTGATCATTTGCCCGAGGAGCCCCGACATCAACAAATCTGACGACATATGCCCGATATAGCGCGGGTGATAAAACGGCACAGACTGTTTCAACTTTGCCGTTAGCTGGTGTAAAGCCTGTTTTGTTGCGCCGACCTTTTTGAGGAACCCATCCTGATACTGGCTAACCACTTCAACCGGCGGCGAATCTTCTGGATGAAAACTTCTTCGCCAGTACACGTGGTCACGATAAAATTCCAGCCAGGCTTCTTCAAACACGTCATTGTTTTCTGCATATGCACCCAGAAAATAGGCCGCAAATTCGTTTTCACTGTACATCCGTCATTTTCCGTCATAAACGTTATCGGGATTGGGCAGGATAAAACACCTGCCCCTGGGATCATTGCAATGAACTATGGATTGTAGTGCTCGCCATCCTTGCGCAGGTAAAACCAGTAATTGATCAATAAGCACAAGGCATAGAACACGGCAAAACCAATCAGTGCTATCTCCGGCGTTGTGGCCTTAATTTGCTCCCCCAATACTTTCGGAATATAAAAAGCGCCGTAGGCTGCCACCGCAGATGTCCAGCCTAGGACTGGCCCAGCTTGTTCCTTAGGAAAGACCATGGCAATGGTACGGAACGTAGATCCGTTACCGATACCCGTTGCGGCAAACAGCACCAGGAACAACACAAAAAACGGCACAAAGAACGCTTCTGGTGTGGCGGATTGATAGGCTGCTTTCATGTAATACGCGACGCCGAGCGCACTGCCCACCATAACAATCGAGCAGACTTGTGTTACGAGCGCGCCTCCCAGCTTATCAGCAATCCACCCGCCAAGCGGTCGAATCAATGCACCGATAAAGGGTCCCATCCAGGCATACATCAAGGCACTCGGTCCGTTCGGGTTCACTGTATCGTGCGTCATCACACCATCCACCATCACATGGCTATATCCAAAAATGACTTTAATGGCCAAGGGAAATGATGCGGCAAAACCGATAAATGAGCCGAAGGTCATGGTGTAGATGACACTCATCACCCAGGTGTGTTTGTTGTTGAAAATCTGATACTGACGACTAAGGCTTTCACCGATTTGGCCTGGGAGCATTTTTAGCAATACCACCGTAGCCGTTACGACCAATACCAACACAACCTCTTTGGGGACCCCAAAGCCGGATCCATTGGCTGATTCAGGAAGCATCAACCACAGGCCTGACGCTGCGGTAACAAGTCCGATAACAAGCATAATACTGATGAGCGCAAACGCGGTCATTGGATTACCGATGTTCGGTGAAGCATCTTCTGTACGGATGTTGTTCATTCCGAACCAGGTCAGAAAGAACAGGGGTACCAGTAGCAGCAACCAGACAAACCCTGCGTTGGAAATGTAGCTTTCAGTGCCCGCGGGTATTTTCCCAATCAGCGTGCCTGATGTATTGATCAATGTCATCGGGTCACCACTGAATGCGCCGAATGCTGCAAATGTCATGAACAGTGGGACAACGATCTGCATGGTGGTTACCCCGAAGTTACCCAGCCCTGCATTCAAGCCCAACGCCAACCCCTGCTGATTTTTAGGAAAAAAGAAACTGATGTTTGACATGGAAGACGCGAAATTCCCCCCACCAAAGCCAGATAGCAACGCCAGTAGTTGGAATTGCCATAAAGGCGTCTCGGGATTTTGTAATGCGATGCCCGTGCCTACGGCCGGTATCATTAACAATGCAGTGGTAAAGAAAATCGTATTCCTTCCGCCACACAGTCGAATGAAAAAGCTACTCGGAATACGCAGGGTTGCCCCGGTCAACCCCGCAATAGCCATCAGAGTAAACAATTCGGCTTTGGCAAACGGAAATCCCAGGTTCAGCATTTGTACGGTTATAACCCCCCAATACAGCCACACGGCAAAACCACACAGCAAACTTGGGATCGACAACCAGAGGTTTCGGTTGGCAATCTTCTTACCTTCACTTTCCCAGAACTCTGGGTTTTCCGGTTCCCATTTATGTAAATCGGACATGACACATTCTCCGCATAGGTGCATGAAGTTAGCCACACTATGGGCCAGAGAAGGTCATAAAACTATCAGCTTCAGTGGGTAGAAGCCTCTTACTTTAGAGAGGTCAGCGGCGTCGTCAACAATGCAAAAAAGCACCCAAAAGAAAGCGTAACCCATTGTTATATATTATGATTTAAAAATTTCACCTCACTCGAACACTACCCCATAAGGAGTACACCCCTTACCCAAACAAAACAATAGGAATCGCATTCTTGAAAGGATATTCTTTTAAACAATGACTATGTTAAACAATCTTTCGTGACACAGGGAGTTCCCATGTTTGAAGACAGCCCAGCAAAAATCTTGATGGTCGATGATCATGCATTGCTGCGTAAGGGCCTGAACCAACTGATTGAACTGGAAGATGAGCTCGCGGTTGTCGGCGAAGCGTCATCTGGCCAGGAAGCCATTGAAATGGCGATTGCCCTTGAGCCTGACGTGATCACGCTGGATCTGAACATGCAAGGCATGGATGGTCTGGAAACCCTGAAAACTATGCGCAGCAAAGGCGTGGATGCACGCATTATTATGCTCACCGTGTCTGACAATGATGAAGACGTTGTCGAAGCGATTCGCTCCGGTGCAGATGGGTATCTGCTCAAAGACATGGATCCCGATGACATTATTGAAAAACTCAAGGAAGCCACACTGGGCAAGATGGTGATGAGTGCCAAATTGACCGAGATCCTGGCTTCGGCTTTACGTAAACCGGAAAAACCGGGCAGCCGGGCGTTGGCAAGCCTGACCAGCAGAGAATATGAGATATTAAAACTCATTGCTAAAGGCATGAGCAACAAACTGATTGCCCGTGAATTAGACATTTCAGACGGCACCGTTAAAGTACACGTGAAACACTTTTTGAAGAAACTGAACCTCCGTTCACGGGTCGAAGCAGCTGTTTGGATGATAAACCATCAGAACGGGGGCTAAACTGTGAGCTGCGACTGCAATATTGATGGCCTGATGCCGCTTGAACAGGCAAAACAAACCATCTGGCAAACCGTTCGGCAGGTTGAGGAGATACAGGACTGTCCCTTGGAAGAAGCGTTGGGAAGAGTCTTGGCTAAGGACATAGTATCACCGGTCAATGTCCCACCTTCAGACAACTCTGCGATGGACGGATATGCGATCCGCTATCAGGATTTGGCGACGACATCACACTTTAATCTGGTGGGGAAATCCTTTGCTGGCCAACCCTGTCTGAAGGCTTTAGGACCGGGTGAATGTGTTCGTATTATGACTGGCGCCAATATTCCTGACGGTGCTGACACAATCGTTATACAAGAAAACGTAAACGCTGATGGCACCTCGATGGTAATACGTCAATCCCCCAAAGCAGGTAATGCCATTCGTTCAGCAGGCGAAGACATTCCAAAAGGTGCGCGTGTATTCACAACGGGACGATTAGTCACTGCAACGGACATTGGGTTGCTGGCCTCGCTTGGCATTGAGCGGGTACCGGTATTCAGGAAACTGCGCGTCGCCGTTTTTTCCACCGGTGATGAATTGGTACAACCGGGGACTGCGTTACAAGATGGTCAGATATTCGATAGCAACCGTCCTGCCCTCGTCGCCATGCTGAGAAAACTGGGTGTAGACATTATTGATTTGGGTATTATAACCGACAATAAACAGGACATAAGGCGTGCGTTTCAAGAAGCCAATCATCAGGCAGATGTGGTGGTCAGTTCCGGTGGAGTGTCGGTGGGCGAAGCTGATTTTACTAAAGAAATACTCGATGAAATGGGGCAAATTGAATTCTGGAAGCTGGCCATCAAACCCGGCAAACCCCTTGCCTTTGGCAGGTTGTCTGACAGCGTCTTTTTTGGCTTACCAGGGAACCCGGTTTCGGCAATGGTAACCTTTCACCAAATCGCTGTACCGACATTGCGATTGATGATGGGCCAGACTCCGTCAAGCAAAACGCTGTTTCAGGCTTTGGCAAATTCAACATTTAAAAAACGTCCAGGCAGGACTGATTTTCAGCGAGGAGTGTGCTGGCGAGACGAGAAAGGTCAACTGATGGTAGAACCTACCGGAAGCCAGGGCTCAGGGATCCTTTCGAGTTTTTCTAACAGTAATTGCTACGCCGTGTTGGAAAAAGAACGGGGAGATGTGCAATGCGGTGAACGCGTAACTGTTGAGTTGTTCGACAGCATTATCGCTCACTGACATATCCCCTCGGGTTGAACACCGGCGAAGGTGTCCTCATGGGTGGACCGACTGCGCGACAGGCAGGCATTTCATGCTCACGAATTCCCGCCACTTTGGCCAGGTAAGCATCATATCCTCGTATATCCTCCTCAAAACCAAGTGTAAGTGAATCGCTTGCCACCAGACTTGTCCCTGTTAACTGTTTAACCAACTAGCAAGGGTCACTCGCTTTTGTCGTTTCCCAAATAATGGAAGGTGTGGAGTTTGAATGGAAGCTCACTGAAACCTATGTACAATCGAGGTTTTGCGGGAAAAGACAGCAAAAATACACCAGTTCGGCAGCTCATGCAGGCACGTGTGAGGCGTTGACAGAATTACCACTTTTCGAAAGCGACTTGATCGGATGCTTTTGCGTCGACCCAATGGGGTCCATGATTGGTTGTTTCTTTTTTCCAGAAAGGTGCCAGGGTTTTCAGATAGTCCATAATAAACTCAGCGGCTTCAAACGCTGCCTGTCGGTGCTTGCTGGTAACACCCACAAATACGATCTGCTCGTGGGCTGACAACTCCCCCACCCGATGTATTACCGTCACCTCACCTAATTCCCACCTTTTTCGCGCCTGTGCACAGATCTGCATTAGGGACTTTTCCGCCATACCCGGATAGTGTTCCAGTGTAATTGTCGACACCCTTCCGTGATGACAAAAATCCCTGACCAGTCCCGTAAAAGTAACAATTGCACCATCACTGTCACACCTCGCGCGTAACCGCTTGTACTGTTCACCATGGTCGAAATCTTCCGGCTGAATGACAATCATATCAACCACCCGTTACCGGCGGAAAAAATGCTATTTCATCACCATCCCTGACAGTGGCGTCGAAAGCGCAAATGGTATGATTAACCGCTACCAGCACGTCGTTTTCAGCCAACGGACGCCAAACCTCTCCTCGTTCCAGAAGCTGTTGTACGACATCAACAACAGTGTGCTCTCCTGCATATTCTAGATTCAGATCGGCGCACTCGAGTCGCTCTTTCAACTGCCCAAAGAATAAAATTTTAATCATGTGTGGCTCCTGTGTTGCCAGTCCCCCGATTTTCCACCTTGCTTTTCGACAACCATCAAACCTTCAATCTGCATCCCAGGATCAACGGCTTTGCACATATCAAACAATGTCACTGCGGCAATACTCGCAGCCGTCAAAGCTTCCATTTCGACACCGGTTGCACCGGTTAACTGACACCGGGCTGTTATATAGACACGGCTAGTCTGATGATCAGCCTTAAACGCAATATCAATATGTGACAGCATTAACGGATGACACAACGGGATAAGATCAGCACACCGCTTTGCAGCCTGAATGCCAGCAATACGGGCCACGGCAAATACATCGCCTTTAGCCAGCTGATTAGCATCAATTAACGCCAGCGTTTGTGGCTGCATCTGCACAAAGCAAGTGGCAACAGCCATTCGGTGGGAGGGCTTCTTTTTAGTGACATCGACCATATTGGCCTGCCCTTTGGCATCCACGTGTGTTAGGGAGCAACTCATAAGCTACGCGTCTCACATTGAGGCGTGACAGAGGCTTTGAGGTGTGGCACAAAGTTGCATGGACCGTGAGAACCATCCAGCTGTTGTCGGATAATCCCCTGCCAGGCCGTTTTACACGCCCCCGTTGAACCCGGTAAACAAAACACAACCGTCCCATTGGCCAAGCCGGCAATCGCCCTCGACTGTACCGTAGAAGTACCGATTTCCTGATACGACATATGACGGAACAACTCACCGAATCCTTCTACCTCCTTATCAAATAAAGGTAACAATGCTTCCGGCGTAGAATCACGGCGGGTAAAGCCAGTGCCGCCAGTTATCAATATCGCCTGCACGTCAGGATCGGCGATATAAGCACTCACCTGTGCGCGAATTAAGTAGACGTCATCAATAACAATGTGACGGTGATTTACTTTGTGCCCCGCTTCAGCAGCACTGATTGCCAGATAATCTCCGGATGTATCATTAGATGCATCACGCGTGTCTGACACAGTCAGCACCGCAATGTTCAGCGGTTCAAAAACTCTATTAAGATGGCTCATAAAACGTCTCTTATTGTGATGCTACAAGTGACAAGGCATGCTGCCACTGATGTTGATCATTGCTGTTGAGTAATTCCTGGCGATCGCGTACCGCTATTCCTATCGACGGTAATGCTTTAAGCATCGCGCGGATAGACAGGTCAGCATTTCTAAATAGTGTCTGCTCCAAATACAAACGGGTACGAACAGTATTCATTAAGAACAATGGCAGGCTGTGCTGATGGAAATAGGCGCTTCGGTACTGTCGGCAACCTTCTGTGTACAACGCTTTTAAATTCGTCACGGTCAGCAGCGGCATATCCACCGGAATACACAGTAAATTATGCTTGGGATACGCGTGCGCTACGGCATGAATACCGCCCAGCGGTCCCTTCTCGGCATAATGATCACGAATGAATGCCCGACCGGGACTATTACGGCTGATCACTACGCTTTCCACGCCACAACGTTGCAGTAGCCACTGGCTTCGTTGCAACATTGTATTGCCATTAATGTGCAGTAAAGACTTATCCTGACCCATACGGGTAGATTGCCCTCCCGCCAACACCACACCAATGGTTTTCATATCATCCTCCCAACATCGCGAGTTGACGTGTCGCCCCCGTAAATCCTTGTGCTAATCCGTGTCCAGCAATTTTGCCCGCCACCAGTCGCTCTACAACCTGGCAGGTAGCGTCTACATCACCTGCAGTTAAACTCGCTCGGATATCAAGGCCCTCTTCGGCGAACAGGCACAAATGTAGCTTGCCCCGTGATGAGACCCGCAATCGGTTACAGGTTTTACAAAAATCTTTGCTGTAAGGCATAATCAAACCTACCGTTCCGGCGTAATCATTGTGTCGGAATTCCTGCGCAGGCCCGGCTCGTTTGTCGCGGATAACCTGTTCCCAGCCGCTCTCCAATAGGTGCTGCTTGATAGGCTCACCTGCCACATGATTTTGTTCAAAGAATGTCTGGTTGTCCCCGGTTTGCATCAATTCGATAAAACGCCAGCTTACTCGCCTGTCGCGTAAAAAGTCGAAAAATGACGCTAGTTCCCGGTGATTGTATTGACGCAACAATACGGTATTAAGCTTGACCGAAGAAACACCTGAACGAAGTGCCAGTTCGACCCCCTCCAAAATGGTTTGTAGTTTATCCTGTCCCGTAATTGCAGAGAACATTCTTGGATCCAGACTGTCGGCACTCACATTCACTGCGTCCAACCCTGCGCGCCGAAACTCCCCTATATGATCCTTCAAATTGAAACCATTGGTCGTCATGGCGACAGTTTGTATGCCAGGGGTACCTTTGCAGATGGCAATGATGTCACTCAGATCTTTGCGTAATGTCGGTTCTCCGCCGGTGATGCGGATTTTGCTGGTTCCCAGGCGGGCAAAGGCTGCCACCAAGGTTTCTACTTCACGCAGCGAAAGGTTATCTTTCGGCGTGTCGCAGGCATTTCCTTCCGGTAAGCAATAGTTGCACCTGAAATTGCACCATTCGGTAATCGACAGCCGCAAATAATGAAACCTGCGACCAAATGTATCTTCAAGCATTGCTAAACACCTTTCCAAATATCGAGCATTCACTCGTCGGGAGGCTGGACGATTTCTCGTACTCCAACCCTGGTGGCCTATTGACCACGGCATGCGTCCCATACCGGTTCGGCTACAGAGGCGCATGCTCGGAGTTTGTAATGGCTCAAGTGTGGCTGAATTTACGTGGGAATGTTATTGAACTGAAGTGTTACCTACAAAGGAGTAGACTGAACAGGCGAGCGCCTGTTCAGCTTATGAGAGAATGCCAACGACTAGTATTGCACGTTCAACATCAACCACAGTTTTCTGGTGTCCGTGGCATGGTCGTCAGCATTGTAATCCGCATACTTCACCAGTAAACCAGCACCTTGTGCCAATGGATATTTGCCAACCAAGTTGAGCTCAGTACCATAGTCTATTCCGCTGACATCGGCACTGAGGTCGTGCCAGACTGCACTGATACCCAGCTTACCCAAGGACGTTGAGGCTTTGATATAGCGGTCATTCACACCAGTAGCCGGTGTACCCAGGAACTTATCGGCAAACCCCTGAAACTTATGCAGTGTTGCCAGCGGCGTGTTAAAGCCTACCCCGTTATCACTGCCCAAGTTCTCCACACCGACTCCCAGTGTCATATGCGCTAGCTTGCCGACTATCTCTGCATTCCAGTAATTGGCTGAATAGTCGTTCGGATTGTCACCGGTATCTGTTTGCCTCGCAAAGGCCAGATGCCAGTTAATGCTATCAGCCCTACCTTCATAGGTGATTCCGAAGGTTCGACTGGACTGCGCTAGCGCCTGATCAAAGTCCAATTCGTAAACATGAAATTTAATCGCATGCTCATCGTTCAGGTGCATTGCAGCGCTGAAAAGATGCAGCCCGCCCGCTAAGTCAGCTTTCGCACCGGAAGGTCCGAATATCCGATTGACATTGTGTATGAAGCTGTAATCAACGCGCCAATCCTGCTGATTGTCATACACAACCCGATAACCATCAAAGGTTTGCTCGTTCTGGCGCCAGGCTACCCCGCCAACAAATCGTTGATTGTCATGCACAATTCGTTGCCGCCCGATGGAAAATGTTAGGTTGTCCTGTTGATACCCGATGAATGCCTGATTCAGATCTGTGTCTGTGGGATCGGCTACTACCGGGTATTGTGTGTTTCCGTTGATTGTCGAATCGTAATTTTCATTGCCAATGGCCGTCACGTTGTCGACTTCCACATTCGCAAAAAAACCATTGAACCTGCCACTTTCATAGCTCAAACGTGTCTTCAGGGTAGAGGCATTGGCATGATTATCCATCCCTTCCTGATCTACGCGTTCATAGCGATAGCGCATACTGACGTTGGTTTGGCCGTCTGCCACCATCTGTTTGATGTTCTCCAGTGTATCTGCAGACACCGGGACTGATGAGCCTGCGATTAATACAGCACAGCAAAGGGATACAATATTCGTTTTCATGCTTTGTTCCTTATCAAACGTGTGCTTACACCATACTCCAGAAGTCTATCTTTTTCTTTATTTAACAAGCGTTTACCACCAAATTGAGCATCCTGTTACACAGCAGTGGTAACATGGCTACTCCTTTAGGATCATTGAACGGATTCCACCTAAAGTGATACAACGTGCTCAGTAGAACTGAGATACGTTGAATTCAGAATGAACGAGCACGAAAACCGGACGTTGAGCCAACAACAAGCACTGCGATACTGTCGCCAAATCCTGCTGCCAGGGTTTGATCTGGATGGTCAGGAAGCCCTGTTGAACGCCCGGGTGTTACAAATCGGTGTAGGGGGGCTTGGCTGTGCTGCGGCTCAATACTTAGTGGCGTCCGGTATTGGTAACCTGACATTGGTGGATGACGATACGGTAGCGCTAACTAATTTGCAGCGACAAATCCTGCATACTGAGCAGGATCTGGGAAAACTCAAATGCGAATCAGCTAAACAATCCCTTACATCCCTCAACAGTGACGTTGATATTCAGATTCACACTGTACGAATGAGCGAACCTGAACTGGAACAGGCAGTAGCAGCAAATGACATTGTTCTTGATTGTACCGACAACCTTGAAACCCGTAATTTACTCAACACAGTATGCTGGAAAAACCAAAAAGCGCTGATATCTGGTGCCGCTATCCGCATGGAAGGTCAGATCAGCTCTTTTGTGCCACAACACCATACCCCTTGTTATCAATGTCTGAGTCGCTTTTTCGGCGAACAAAACCTCTCATGTGTCGAATCGGGCATTATGTCGCCCGTTGTCGGAATTATCGGCGCCATGCAGGCACTGGAGGCGATTAAGCTGCTAACCGGGTTTGGCGAGCCACTTACCGCCAAGGTGCTACTGTTTGACGCTATTCGCTCAGAATGGCAAACCTTTGCACTGCAGAAAGATCCCCAATGCCCGGTTTGCGGTACCGAAAACGGTCACTAACCAGGCCGACCGTCTAACCGCGGACGGGTTAGAATTGGCCAATAGCGCACTACAAACAGGGCAAATCCAATACACCATAAGCCCCCTGATATCTGCCACCACAACGACACAAATTGAGGGGCTCCAGCCACAAGGATACTGCGTACCAGCCCCGCAAGCAGAACTGCGCCAAATGCGACAGCAATGCCCTTGCTGACCACCAATTTTCGTCCCGTATGTCCTAGCGAAACTCTGGCCATCATCGCCAGGATCATGCCGCCGATAGCCCCCGTATTTAATGCATGCAAAGCAGCACTTTGGGACACGTGTGCTGAAACAGTTGACAGACCCAGGAGCAGTAGTCCGACCGGAACAAATGAGTAAGCCAAATGCAGTGACCACAACAGCGGTATATTGATGGTCACCCAAGGTCGCCAACGGAACCAGCGAATGAATTGTGCTACGGCAGCCAAAAACAACAAGGCGGGTAAAAGGCGAAAGGTAGCTGCCCAACCACTGAAATAAAGCACGAAAACACACACCAGAGTCAGGGCACACACAACTTCAAGCCAGAGCCACGGTGCCACTTTAGGTTGTCCGGTGCCGTTGGCGGTGAAAAACGGGATTACGCGGCCACCCAACAACGATATTAATACGATCGTCAGTAGCACCATGCCGTAGAAGCTTTGTTGTTGCCAGGTCGGTGCGAATCCTAACCCTGGCAAATAGGACGCAGCATTGGTTAGGGTCATTAACAGCAAGATAGGAACAAAAATAAGGTTGCGATACTGTTTTATCCGGATAATGGGTCGTGCAAGAAAATACGCAGCCAACGGGAGAAACAGTAAATCAATGCTCATTGTCCAGGCAATAGGAACGGTTGTTCCCATAAATAGCAACACTCTGGCAGACAACCACAAGGCAAACAGTAACATCAGTCGGGTTGATTTAAGCCCGGGAATACCCGTCCAGTTTTGCACTGCTGTCAGTAAGAAGCCGACAATAATCGCAGTTGTGAAACCAAAAAGCATTTCGTGAGCATGCCACCAAAAAGGATCCCGTTGACTAAACCCTGTCACCACTCCCTGTAAAAACAGGGTCCAAAAGCCAATTGCCACAACGGCAAACAAACCTCCAAAAAGGAACAGCGGCCTGAAGCCGAGCCGAAACAGAGGAAATACCTTTTCCTCCTGTTGCAGATCAGTGATATTTAACATCAATAATGCTCCCTTTCTAAAAAGTTATCGGTTTCTGCCTGGCGGATTCTGCTTTCATGGCGATCACGCTTTATGGCAAAATGCATCAGAATCATACACATCGCTAACACGCCGTACAGCAACATGAAACAAGCGCTATAAACGCCAATCAGATCAACGGCCACACCGAAAAGAATGGGCAGCGTACACCCACCCAGCGCCCCAAGCATGGCCACCATCCCTCCTACGCTCCCCATGTGCTCGGGGTAGTAATCGTTTATGATTTTGTACACACTGGCTCGTCCGAAGCCTTGCGCCAAGCCGATGATCAGCAACAAAATGGTGAAAGCCGTAAGATTGAGCTCTATATACAACTCAACATCTTTCTCTACACCGTGTAACGTCATCGTGGTCGGCGGGTAACTGAGGAAAAACAAACATACCAGGCATATCCAAAACACACTCCAATTGACAGTCCTGGCACCAAACTTATCAGCGAACCAGCCTCCAGCGGCCCTTGCCATACTGGAACTGATCACAAAAAGTAATGTTAACGCCATCGCTCGATTAAACGACTGGGAATACGCTTTGACATAATACTGTGGCAGCCAGAGCAGCAAAGCCAGAAAGCTGCCGAAGACAAAGTAGTAATACAAACCAAATCGCCAAACTTTTGCATGCGTCAGTGGTTTAAGATAAAACGCCAGCGTTTTAGGTTGCTTGTGCCGAAGGTACACGGGCAAAGCCGGGGCCAGCAGCCAGAAGAGAAAAATAGTGACACCAACCCCAATTGCATATACAGGCCCCACCATTTCCCAGCCCCAGTAATCAATGATAAAAGGCACCAGTACCAGACTCAACGCTGCACCAGCGTTACCCGCCCCGAACACGCCCATCGCGGTTCCCAGTTCGTTGCTGGGAAACCAATCCGTTACGTAACGGATGCCGATAGTGAATGAAATGCCAGATATACCGGTAATCAAACCAATTAGCAGATATCCCCAATAGGAATCAACATAAGGAAGCATCAACAGGGGAGGAAGCAGAATAAGCATCTGAAGAATGAAAAGGTTTTTACTTGAATACCGTTCACACAACAGACCAACAGGTAATCTGAAGATTGCACCGGTAAATATAGGCGCAGATAACAGCAAACCAAACTCGGTAGCATTCAGCGACAACTGATCTTTAAGTGCAATCCCCATCACCGAGTACAATGTCCACACCGAAAAGTTCACGGCAAAGACCAGGGTAGCCATGATTAGCGCGCGTGTCGCGCTTGGGGTGCTTGACGCTGTCATAGAATAAATGCTGTCTTTAACTGCTTAGTGTTGCGTTTGAATATAGCGCTGTGTGCAAACGATCTCTATAACCACACTTGCTCACACTGACCAGAACAAGTCACCTGCACTACCTCTAATTGGGTAAAACGCTCAGGTAATCCGCATCGTTTAGCAGGATTGCCTGTTACCCCCAATGAGTCCGGACACTGAACGAATACCTAAAAAAACATGCTTGCTCGTTCGCCCCCTGGCTCCACCTCTGACAGGGTTGATCTGAACGCTCTACCGACACAACTGGCACCGTCCTTACTATCCTGAGTTAGAAAAAAGAAACACCACCAGCACTAACATCAGCACCCAAAAAGCCGACATGATCTGCCAGAAAAAATAACTCCTGCTGTTGTCTACCTGCGGGTCGTCCTGCAAGAACCCGGGATTAGGGTGCGTAATATCTTGCAAAAAATCCTGCAGAGAACGATATCGGTAGGTCTCATCCAAGGTAACGCCTTTCTCCAGCGCACGGTCAAACCACAATGGAATAATAGGATTGTGTCGGTTCGCGTTGTGATAGCGCAACTTGTCAAAGTCACGACTGTTGACGCAATCTTGAATTTTTTCACCGTAGGGAAGCCCGCCGGTAAACAGCTCGTAGGTTATCGTTGCTAAAGCATATATATCGCCCTGTATACCAGTGTTCTTGCCCTGTAAGTAATAAGGATCAGAATACGTTGCTGTACCCAATGCCCCTATGTGTTCAATAGGAATAAAGACTTCTGCAATTCCAGCAACAAATACTGAGCCGAAATCTATCACCTTAATGTGCATGGAATCATCGACAAGAATATTGGCCGGTTTGAGATCCTGGTGGATCGTGTCCATGCCATGAAAGGCCTGCAACGCTGAAGCTATTTGTTTCACCAGCCCAATGGCCAGTTTAGGTGCAGGAAGCGGATTATTCTTCATCCATCGTTCGAGAGAAACACCCGGCACATATTCCATCAGATAATAGAGACAAGAGCGCGGTCTGTTCTGTTGAATGATCTTGACAACATGCTCACTGTCAATGCGCTTGCCTATCCACTCCTCCTGAATAAACCGGTCAATATAGTGAATATCATCAACGTAATTCATTGATGGCGTTTTCATCACCAACTGCTGATCGGTATCAAGATCAGTGACCAGGTAGACCTGACTTCGGCTACTGGCAAACAATTCCTGTTCGACACGGTAACCATCCAGTTTCATACCGGGTTCCAGATGAGGGGGAAAGGGTAATCTCGTCAGTTTCGTATTGAAGTCATCCCTGCTTTCGTGCGGCAAATGTTGAACAATCGCTATGGCGCAACTGATATTGTCATCACTGTTAGCAGCCTTAGCTCGGGCAACCAGGGTGTCACACAGGGATTGTGCGTTTTCATCGGAAGCGAGTACACCTACCAGCTCGTCAGAGGTTAAAAAATCATGAATACCATCCGTTGTCAGAAGCAGGATATCTCCTTCTTCAATTGGTGCTTTTCCGTAATCAACACGAAGATCGTTGTCCATACCGACAGCCCGAGACAGTATGCTTTTGCCAGCGCCAATATTAACGGTATGATCGCGGCTCAGCTGTGCCAATTCGCCTTGCCGGAAACGATAAACCCTTGAGTCTCCCGCATGAAAAAAATGAAGCGTACGAGACTTGATAACCAAACCACTGAAGGTGCAAAGAAAGCCTTTTTCTTGGTGGGTAAACGCATGGCTTTTTTTAAACAGATTTAGGTTTATCGAAGACAACGTCTTTTGCCCTGCGTGTTTCACTGACCACGTGTCTGGTGTCCGATAATACTCCTCTACAAATGTTCTGACGGAATACTGGCTGGCTTCTTGTCCAGCCTCCGCACTACTCACCCCATCAGCAATAATCAGGCACACACCTTTGGTCGTCAGAGCATATTCAGCCTCGGGTATCGAAACCTGAACAGCATCCTCATTCACAGGCTTTCTTCCAGCGATAGAGGCACAGCCAGCATCGACACTTATCAGCGTCGATGCTGTGGCGTTGTCATCAGCGGAGTCAAAATCAGGCATGTATCAACTCAGTCTATAAACAATTAACACAAGCCAGCAACACCGCGTTCACCATACATTTCGGCATTGATCAGCTCACATCAATCATGTGTACGGTACCATCTTCCGCCACCTCTGCAATCTGACCACGAGGCTCATCCATAAACATCAGTGTAAACAGGCCAAGCAAAGCAGTAACAGCAATCACATAAAAGAAAGTGCTGTAGTCAACAAAGGATAAGACCGTAAGAAATGTGACAGCACCGACATTACCATAAGCACCCGTCATGCCAGCAATTTGCCCTGTCATTCTGCGTTTAATCAGTGGTACCACAGCAAACACGGCCCCCTCACCTGACTGTACAAAGAAAGAACACCCCATTGCAATCACTACAGCGAGCCAAAGCGGCCATTGACCATCAACCATTCCCATTAGCGCATAGCCAGCAGCCAGCCCTGCGGTCAGGATCATCAGCGTGGATTTGCGACCGAACTTGTCTGAAATCCAACCACCGGCAGGACGTGACATCAGGTTCATAAAGGCGTAGGCCCCTGCTACCAAACCCGCCAGTACCGGATCCAGACTGAATGTTTCAGCAAAAAACAACGGCAACATAGAGACCACCGCAAGTTCCGAACCAAAGTTAGTGAAGTACAAGATATCCAACACTGCCACCTGCTTAAAATTATACCGGTGTAATACTGGAACCGGCTTGGTAAAGATGTCTTTATTCACTTGCCACACTTTATGAAGCTCAAGCAAATACAGTGCAACCAGCCCCAGATAGATAGCATTCACAACGCCCTGGCTAAGAATGTTTACGCCGCCTGGCGCGAGTTTCCACGCCAACAGCGCTAGCGCAGCGTACATGGGCAGCTTCATGATCAATAACAAAAAGAAGTCAGCAACAGAGGTTACTTCCATGGCGCCGAGGTTCTTTGGCTTAAAATACGTTGACCCTTTCGGCGTGTTGGTCACGTTCGCATAGTAGACAAACGCAAACAGCAAACTGATTACCCCGGTCAAACCAATTGCCCAGCGCCAGCCATCCTCTCCACCAAAAAGAACCGCAATGGTTGGCAACGTAAATGCTGCAGCCGCTGAACCAAAATTTCCCCAACCACCATAAATACCCTCTGCAGTACCCAGTTCATTGTGCGGGAACCACTCAGACACCATGCGAATACCAATCACGAATCCTGCCCCGATAAACCCCAGGAGGAACCGGGCAATGGCTGCCTGAACAAAACTATCGGCAAATGCAAACATAAAACAGGGAATAGAACATATCGCCAGCAACGCTGAATAAACCAGCCTTGGTCCGTACTTGTCGGTAAGCATGCCAATAATAACGCGGGCGGGAATGGTTAGCGCGACGTTCAGAATTAGCAATGTCTTTATTTGGTCCGTCGTTAGCCCAAGTGACACTTTGACCGCTTGCAACAATGGTGCGAAATTAAACCAAACCAGAAAGCTGATGAAAAAAGCCATCCAGGACAGGTGCAGTATTTTCATCTTACCGCTGAATTTTAGAATGTTGAATTTTTCAGTAGACATGGGAGGACTCCGCCTGAACGTTGTTAGTGGTATTCATGGTCTGAATAGCTGTTTTATCAACATTGACACCGCACCAAAGACACCTCGCGTAAGCTCCCAATAGATCACGCAATCAATCTTTTTGCTTTTAGTGCCAACGGACGATAGCAACCGTGGGTAAAAGACATGACTTAAGCCTAAAGAACAGCCGCAAAAAAACTATTCCAATGAATCGGTATCAATGCTTTTTTTGTAGGTAGACTGTGGAGATATACAGGCCAGAATTTACAACGAATGGGTACGTTAGAACGGTGCTTCAATCGGTATTCTACAAGGCATGGAAGCACATAATACACATTACCTCAAAGTGAGTAGTTTCTCGTGTTCAGCGCTCACTGAATGATGATGCCCCGTGTGGTGACGGACGAATGTGAAGGGTATAGTCAAGGCCAATGAACATCAGTTAAAGACCTCAAAGAAACACAGTTTTTCACTCAGCAGTAAACAATTCTCATCCGACAAGGCATTCTTCAGGAGTCGTTATTATGAATAATCTGATCACACAATTTTTTAGCGTTGACCACGATAGGCTGGACTTTCTATACCGACAATATCAACGCTTCAAACTTGACAATCGCAACCACGCGAAAGCCTTTTTTGACAAGTTCAGGGACGGTCTCAAACAGCATATTGAGTGGGAGGAGCAACTACTGTTTCCGGCTTTTGAAGGCGCCGCCCAAATGCACATGAGCGGTCCGACGTTTGTGATGCGCCAGGAACACGGTTTAATCCAAAAATTACTCGATCACATACACGAGGATCTGTGCCTTGAAAGAGATCCCCAAGCATTAGAAACCGAACTCGAACAACTTCTCACAGAGCACAACAATAAGGAAGAGCAGATACTCTATGTGCAGTGTGATCGACTCATAAAGCAGAACAACCTGGCAGACATATTCCTACACCTGTAACCGCAAGACGCCCAGTCAATACCAAACAGACTGAAAAGGACGGGGCTGATCGGACTGGTTTCTGAGAGCTACATGGCTGAACAAAGGGGCTCGATTGAGCAAAAACATCAGGCCGACCTCGCTCCTGATGACAACAGGCTGGTACACCGTTTTAATGGAGTGGTGGCTGCCGATGCATATACTGTCACTCGGCAGAGTGGTATTTGAAGGAAACCTATCGCCCCCATTGCATCATTCATAGAATAAAAATCTGATTGACGTGGTGCCTACCTGGGGGTTCCCGTTCGGGAAACTAGTGTGCACTCAATTCGATAGGATTCTCCTGACGATCAAACACCACATAACGCATGATATTGTTGCCAGTTGCCACATCATTGGTCATCTGGTTGAGGAAGGGTTCAGCATCATCACTACTCGGCGGAAAATCACCATCACCTCCCAGACTGGCGATGAAAACAAAGTCCCACGCCTTACTGATGCCGTCCGCTTCGTTAACCAGTGTGTTGAAATCCGATAATTCCTCAGGCAATTTATCCACTACCATCGTGGGTTCAATCGTGCCCTTCTTCTCTTCCTGTTTTCGACTTTTATTCGATGTCTTAGCGCTGGCAAATAAAAACAACAACCGCTGCGGCGTTTCTTGTTCATGCGCCATGCGTAACAATTGATTGAAGTGTGACTCCATAATCGTGTTCCTGAGTGACTATTGCAGGCCATCATTGTACGTAGAATCGACGCATCCAAAATGAGTTTTAAGGAGTATCCCTGTACCACTTTGGTAGTAAGAAGCAAAAAAACTAAGCAGGACTGCACGCAGTACAGCCTGCTACTTGGCACTTTTACACTTTCTGACGATGATAATGGCGCAACTGGTGTTCTTTTCTGCGCCCCGCAGAGAAGGCTGAAACCCGTTTCAGATAGCCGATCACCCGAGTACCATGATCAATGTCTTCAGAACCGCAAGACGGACACTTGTACAATGTTCGTTTATCGATCGTCTCACACGCATTGCAGATAGTAATTTTCACGTTGATACAGAAATAACTGCACCCCGTCTTAGCCGCTATATCCAACAAATGCATAGCATTGGCAAAACTCAGCTTTTCTTCCAGGTTCAAATGTAAGGCCGAACCGCCATCCAGATACCGTGTTGTGTCAGTACCGTGCAGAATAAACTTGTCCAGATGATTGATACCTTCATCCTCGACCAAATACAGGTAGGAATTGTAACAGTCTCGGCCAACTGTATACCCATCCTCAATATCCCACTTAGCGTTCTTAACACCCAGGTTTTCAGCAGGCACAAACTCAGTGTTAAACATATAACCGAAATCCCTGGATGCAATACGGTTTTGATCGTATATGGTCTTGAGTTGTTCAGTGATAAAAGCCTTGTATTCATCGTTGTTGCCGACGATCAACCCTTTGTATTCAGCCGCCTCTGCTAATCCATTAATGCCAATGGTTAAAAACTGTTTGTCTAAATTGATAAAACCCGCATCATATACCGGCAACGCCCCGGCCTGCTGGTACTCTTCGATCAGCTTTCGAAACGCGACCTGATACCGGTGAATTTTGCGGATTTCACTGGCAAGATCGCGACCATCCTGGACCAGACGGTTCATGTTGATAGTAATAACATTAACAGAGCCTGTTGATACGCCGCCTGCACCCAGGCTATAGGAAAAGGTATTATCCGTTATTTCATTGCGCAATCGACAGCATGAAGCCAGAGAGTCAGCGCGCTCAGATTGGTACACAAAAAATGCACCACCTTCACTGATCGATTGAGCACAGGTTGACGCAAATGTACGATCTTTTACCTCACCATTGTGGGTCAGCATTGCGGCGGTTACGACAGGAAATGTCAGAACGTTTTTTTCTCGTTCCTGGTTAAACCAGGTCAGAAAAAAAGACTGCAACTGGGCAATGTTTGACCACTCAGGTTTCGCCATATCCGGAAACACAAAATCGCCAAACATTGACTGAAAATAATACTGGTCATAAATAGAGATGTTCCAGAATACACTCTGATAGCCCCTGGCTGCAGCTGGCTGATTGAGTGCATAGACGACGTGCTGAAGATGATTTTCTATCTGTTTTTTATGAGTCAACAAGTAATCATCGCCGTAATCCTTTCTGGCAAAGTGGTCAAAATAAATTAAAAACTCGACGGTCGCTATAGCCCCTGCAAACTGCGCACTGATCGCAAACACCAAATTCACAAAACTACCGCAAAAGGACTCCAAATGCTTCGGAGCCTTGGATTCGCCCCCGAGCTCCGTTAGACCATGTAGCAGGAACGGATACATGGTAATTGATGCGCAATACGGCTTCAGGCTGGTTTCATCATGCACATAAATCTCATGTTCTTGAATCTGTCGTATGTATTCTTTGGCAAGGGAATCACCAAACAACGAGGCAATTTTATCTGCCACCTGAGCACGATTAACCTGAATAAAATAGTCCTTCATCAGTTCAGCTTCTAACGTAGCTATATTTTTATTTGTGACATTGGCGTTGGCATCCAATTTAGCGCCATCGGCAGCATTGTGTGCACTGAGATAATCCTGAATAAAAGCAAGTTTTTGTTGTATGTGGCTTTCATCAAGCTGCAACATGATTGGTGTTCTCCTGAAATTTATAGTTGAGCAAATTACCGCTCGACAGCTCTATGAACCGCTGGTTAGTGGTGGGACTGTCCAGCCCTCCTACTTCTTTGAGCCATCGACCGGTTTTAAGATAAGTGAGTTGTTGCTGGAGTACCTTCGGGATACTGTCCAAGCCTGTAAACAGGCAGGTTTTTAACCCTTGGCGACGCGCTAATTGCAGTTTTCTCAGTAGCGCGTCCACATGCCATTCACCACCAAAAAAAACCACGCATGAAATCAATTGTTTATAGGTGGAAAGGTATTCCAGGAACAGCCCGTCAGTCAGACAAACACCGAAATAAGGATCCCATGTATGGGCACTGTGACATCCGAAGCACCCCAATGGGCAACCAGAGATAGTGAACGCTAAACTCACTTCATCTGGCACTTCCTGGAACAATACATGTGGTTTACTTGTATTAAACGGTTTCATCCCCACCCTCAAGCACTATATGTTGTGCCATCTTAAACATCTAGGCACAATATATAGATTGATCTGGATCAACTATTACTAGAATGTCTTGTGTTGATTCGGATCAAAAAGGTCAGGACTGACTGTGCTAGGCTTAACTGAAAAGTAAACAGAGCAAGCCAAAAAAGAGGAGCAGAGATTCATGGTTTACACACCACTGTCTCCAAGAGAAATCGATGAAAACCTGTTCCCATACTCAGGAAACACCTCTCACCAATTCAGATTTCTACTGCATTACGCACTTCTGGCGCCATCGCACTACAATGCTCAACCATGGCGCTTCAAAATTAACAGTTGTGGAATCGATGTTTTCTCAGATCCCTCACGCTGTTCTCACGTTGCTGATCCACAACAGCGTGAGGTAATAATCAGCTGTGGTGCGGCCATACACACACTTGAAATCGCAGCCCATTTTTTTGGTTTGAAAACGCACGTGATATACACGATCAACCACCAGGACAATCATCTTGCCCGTATCGAAATGACAGAGGGGTATGATCCCTCTGTACACGAAATACAGCTTTTTCATGCGATAAAAAAACGCCAAACAAACAGACGATGGTTTATCGATACAGCTATACCAGGATCTCTGAAGGAAGAATGCATGCGTGCTGCAAAGAAACTCGACGTAGCAACAACGTTCACCAACGATGAGGTGATCAGAGAGACATTTGGGCGAATGACTGCACAAGCAGTACGAACACAACACGCCCATGCCTGGCACAGGCAGGAGTTTTCTTCATGGCTGCGTTCGAAATTTACGCTTAAACACGATGGTATGAATCATTTCGGCTTTTTTAGTATCAACTTGCCATCGCCGCTTATTAAACTGCTACTGCGCATCACCAGCCTAGGAAGAGAGACGGGACGGTTTAATCAAGCGAAACTCACAACCGGCAGCCCTATGCTTATGGCCATATCAACTCATGAAGATAACCAACATGGATGGTTAAACACTGGGCGTACGTTAATGAACACTTTACTGAATTTCACACGAAATGGCCTGTCAGCTTCATTCATGAATCAAGCCATCCAGAACCCCCACATGAGAAATCAGGTCAGCACACTATTTGGCGGCCATGAATATCCTCAACTTGTGTTGAGAATCGGTATCGCACCACAAGTTACCTGGACAGCACGAAGAAACCTTGATGATACATTGCTCTAGTAGCACATACGTAGCACTATTTGAGCGATATAAAGTAAAACCATTAATAATCAACAATTTATATTGTGATAGCAATTCCTGGTGGGGACGCCATTCGCTTTATTGGCATTTATCCTGGTTTATCTAAAACGCCTTAAACCCTTATAAAATAAGGCTTTATCAGCCATTCATTAGAATTCTATCCTTTACAAAGATTAACCAAAATAGCTACTATTTAACCTCTCTGGTAGCACATACGTTACACACTGCTCAACACCCCAGTCCTTATCTTTTTGCGAAGACGCTATTTAGAAGACAAAGAGCGTATACAGGTACAGGAAACCAGCCGCGCATAATGCCGTTTTTCAGATACTGTCAGCGGTATTGTTTGCTGCAACAGTCATGGGCATCATCCCAACTGCCGCCTCAACAACCATCATTCAGGTCGGTCGGACAATTACATCCCCGAGCACCAGTTGTTTTCGCCCGGCATCAGCTCGTAGGCAATGCTGTAGTTCAGTGCCAGCTCAACCAGCCAGTCTTTCACTGCCGTCGCCTCAGCGCTAAGGTTTTCCTGACGCCAATCGCCGGTATGATAAATGAGAATAGGGCGATACGTGTCGGTCTGTGCGGTGTAGTCAAACGCCAGATACACGTAGTTTCCGGCATCGGCACATTCGGCCGTTTGTTGTCCCAGTGAACCGGCATCGATTGCGGGCACTGCATTCCACATCGTGCTGAAGGTCTGCTGGGCAATAGACTCCTGTAACACCGGCAACACGCCAAAATAGCCATCCATTTGCTGAGTTGTCAGGGTCTCATCATGCAGGACACTGTCCAGGCCCATGTTGCTGATGTCGTAGGTGTATAAGTCACCTTGCCCATCAATGAATAACCCCTTCTTCTGCTCAGACCATGCAGCGTTTTCAAAAATCACTGCAAACACATAGGCCCCTTTCTGATGTACTGGCACCTCCTCTTCATCTGCATCGGAAGAACACCCCGTATTCAGCAGTGCGCCCAGAATGAATACAATGATCCCCTTTCTCATAACACCTCCCTTTTAATCAACGCTTGACATTGGCGTCAACAATCAGCTCCCAAGCCTGACAAATTGGTTCAGTCTTAACGCTAAGCATGGACAACCGCGGATGAATGCTCAATGAACAAACACGTTTCAAAGGCATTTTCCTGTCGGCGTGTAGCCGCTTGTATGGGTAAGCTGCCCATTTCTGAACCCAGCCAAGGAACTCCTGCAAAAAATACCGGCCCAAGACCTTTCATCTTTTACCCAACCCGCTACAGTACCCTGTACGTGGAACGACGTGTATGGACCGACCCCAAAGGACGAATAACATGATGCTCAAACGCCCCCTGCCCTTACTGATGATTGTCAGCGCTGCGCTGCTCAGCGCGTGTAGCAAAGTTGAACACCCCGAACCTGCCACCACCCCGCGGCTGGTCAAAACTCTGACGCTGAATGAACGCAGTGTGGCCGACTGGCGGGAATTTCCCGGCGTGGTTGAAGCTGCGCAGACAGCGGATCTGGGTTTCAGGGTACCCGGCACCTTAGCCAGCATAAAGGTCAAAGAAGGTGAAAGGGTCAGCGCGGGGGATGTACTAGCCATGCTGGACGATACCGATTACCAAATCCAGCTCGACAGCCGTAGGGCCGAATTTGAGCAGGCCGACGCCGACTACCAACGGGCCAAAAACCTGATCAAACAGAATCTGATTGCCAAGGCCGACTTTGACAAACTGGAAGCCCAGCAAGCGTCAGCCAAAGCGGCATTAACCTCTGCCGAACAAAACGTCAAATACACGGTACTTAAAGCGCCCTTTGACGGGCGGGTTGCCCGTCGTCATGTGGACAATTTTGAAGACGTGTCTACCATGCAGCCGATCGTCACGTTACAGGATGTCGGCGCCTTACACATCAAGGTGGACATTCCCGAAACCGTGATGATCCACCTCAAAGAAGACGCTGACGCCAAGGTGTTTGCTTCTTTTGATGCCCTATCAGACAAACAATACCCCCTTGCCCTGCAAGCCGTCGCCACCGAGGCCGACCCTGGCTCAAGAACCTTTGCGGTCACCTTTAACATGCCACAGGTGCCGGAGCTCAATATCCTGCCCGGTATGTCGGTGACGGTGCGCGGCACCCAGCAAGACAGTAACCTGCAGCAACGCATCGTGGTACCTACCCAAACAGTGGTAGAAACCAACACCGGTCGCTATGTCTATCTGGTCACGGACATTCAGGACGATCGTGGCACCGTCGTGGCTGCGCCGGTCACCACCGGTCAGGTGACTGAGCAAGGTATCGTGATCCTCGAAGGCCTGAAGGCAGGTGATCGCATCGTTACCGCCGGCATGAGCAAAATGTCCGACGGCATCACCGTGCGTGTCAGTGAGGAGTGGTCACAGTGAACATCACCCGCCTCGCCATCGAAAATAACCGCATCACCTGGGTGATGCTGGTACTGATCTTTGTCGCCGGATTTCAGGTGTTCAATACCATGCCCAGAGCCTATGATCCGGGTTTTATCGTCAGAACGGCACAGGTCCTGACCTATTTCCCCGGCGCCAGCCCTGAACGGGTGGAAGAACTGGTATCAGCACAGCTGGAAGAAGCGGTCAAAGAGATCCCCGAACTTGACTTTGTAAAGAGTGAATCCCGCACCGGGGTTTCTATCGTACTGGTCAACATTCAGGAAAGTTACAAAGACATGCGTCCGATCTGGGACAACCTGCGACGCAAAATCGAAGATGTGACCCCTGACCTACCCGACGGCGTAGTCGGCCCCTTTGTCAATGACGAATTCGGTGATGTGTACGGCGTGGTCATGACCATCACCGGTGAAGGCTTTGATGCTGCGGCACTGCAACACATTGCCGAAGACGTCAAAGACTACCTCCACCAGCTGCCCGACGCAGCAAAAATCGACATTCTGGGCGAACAGGAAGAACGGATTTTTGTTGAGTACAACAACGCCCGGTTGGCGGAACTGGGTATATCACCCTATCAGTTGTCACAGATGCTGGAGGCCCGCAACATTGTCATTTCAGGGGGCTCGTTCTCCCTCGGTAATGAGCGCATATCCCTGGAGCCCACCGGTAATTTTGAATCAGTAGAAGACATCGGCAGCACCATTATCGCCTCGCCACAGACCAACCGTTTGGTGATGCTGCGCGACATTGCAACCATTACCCGTGGCTACGTCGATCCGCCCAGCTCCATCGTACACAGCAGTGGCCAGCATGCCCTGGGTATTGCCATCTCCATGCGTGAAGGCGGCAACAATATCAAGCTCGGTGAAGATGTCCTTCAGGCCATCCAAACCCTTGAACAGCGTTATCCCTACGGTATCGATTTTGATCTGGTCAGCTTTTCGCCTCAGGAAGTGGATGAGAAGGTCAAAGACTTTATGTCAAACCTGCTGCAGGCAGTCGCCGTTGTGACCTTTGTGATGCTGCTCAGCCTCGGCTTTCGCACCGGACTGGTAGTAGCCATGCTGATCCCCACCACCATGTTGCTGTCAGTGATTGTCATGGACAGATTTGATATCGGTCTGGATCAGATTTCCCTGGCAGCACTGATCATTGCACTGGGAATGCTGGTTGATAATGGCATCGTGATGTCGGAAAACATCCTGGTGCAAATGGAAAAGGGTACCAAGGCCTTTGACGCAGCCATTGCGTCGGCCGCCGAATTGCGTATTCCTTTGCTGACCGCGTCGATCACGACCTCAGCAGCGTTTCTGCCGATCTATCTGGCGGAGTCGAACGTCGGGGAGTTCACCGCGTCTCTGTTCAAGGTGGTCACCATCACCCTGCTCTGTTCCTGGCTGGTCGCCCTCACCATCATTCCATTGTTATGTGTGAAGTTTCTCAAAGTCACTGCACAACCCGACGCCCTGCCCTCTATCTGGTACCAACGCTATCGGGCACTGCTGCACAGCATGCTGAAAAACAAAACCATCACCCTGCTGGCAACCTCGGCAGTGCTTGTGCTGGCGTTGCTGTCCACATCACTTCTGCCAAAAATGTTCTTCCCGCCATCCGATCGGAACTACTTTAAAATCGAAATGGAACTGCCAACCGGCTATGCGATTGAAAGCACACAGGATATCGTGTTTGCGTTTGAAACCTTCATGGCTGAAGAACTGGCGGTAGGCGCCGATGATGAACATGGCATCATTAACTGGGTGAGCTACGTCGGCAATGCCGGACCACGGTTTATTCTGTCCCATAACCCTAAACCCTCGAGCAGCAACTATGCCCTGATCATTGCCAATGTTACCCGGGCGTCTGACATTCCTGATTACATGGAAAAACTGCGTAGCTGGGGTGAAGACCATTACCCGGATCTGACCCTGAAACTGAAGTTAATTGGCAATGGCCCATCTGTCGATAACCCGGTTGAAGTCAGGCTGTCCGGTACCGACAATGGCCAACTGTTCGGTGCGGTAGAAGAATTGCGCGCACACCTGCGACAGCTACCGACCTTGCAGAATGTCACCGACGACTGGGGCCAACGGATCAAAAAACTACGCATCGACATTGATCAGGTGCGTGCCCAGCGGGCCGGGGTATCAAGCCAGGACATCGCCATTTCACTGCAATCGGGTCTGTCAGGCCTGGAGCTAACCGAATTCCGCGAAGGTGAAGACTCCATTCCAGTACTGCTACGCACCAGCATGAGCGGCCAGCAAACCCTTGGCAAAGTGGAATCCCTGTCAGTGTATGCGCAATCCACCGGGCAATCCGTGCCGTTGAGTCAGGTTGCCAACGTCGAAATGGTCTGGGATGTGGCCAAGGTCCATCGTCGAAACGGGGTGCGTACGGTCACACTGGGCGCTCAACTGGTGGGCGATGCCAATGCCGCTGCCGTGGCCGGCGAACTTGAGAGCTGGTTAATTGAGCAACAACCCCGCTGGGGCAACGTCAATTTCGAGTTTGGCGGTGAACAGGAAAGCTCCGGCAAAGCCAACCAGTCCATCGCCGAAAAACTCGGTATCGCCGGTATGATCATTCTTATCGTTCTGGTTGCCCAGTTTAACAGTGTGCGCAAAGCCGGTATCGTACTGGCCACGATCCCACTGGGCCTGATTGGCGTGATTGGGGGTCTGCTGATCGCCAATTCCTACATGGGCTTTATGACCATCCTCGGCATCGTGTCGCTGGCCGGCATTGTGATCAACAATGCCATCGTGCTGCTCGAACGGATCAAGATTGAACTCGATGAGGGTGCTGAACATGATGAAGCGATCCTCAATGCCGCCCAACAACGTGCCCGCCCCATCCTGCTGACCACCGCCACCACGGTACTGGGTTTGATCCCCTTGTACCTTGGCGGCGGCGCCATGTGGGAGCCGATGGCCATCGCCATCATGGCCGGCCTGCTGTTCTCAACTTTGCTGACCCTGGGCGTGATCCCGGTACTGTATGCCTGGCTGTACCGGGTGAAAGTCACCTAATCTGAAACAGCAGGGACAATGCCTTGTCCCTGCCATTTTCTAATCTGGAGTCCCTCGTGAACCTGGACTTTGTTACAACTTTCCTGAAAATTTTCACCACCGGTCTGTGGCTAACCATGCCATTGTGGTTACCGATGATCCTGATCATCCTGGCCATGGGCGTGTGGATTGCCACCCGTGAAAATTGGCGTATCAGTGACGGCCTTTATTTCGCCATGATAACCGCGACAACCGTCGGCTACGGTGACATGCGTCCACACAAGAAGATGTGCAAGCTGATTGCAATCCTCATTGCTCTGCAAGGATTGCTGCTGACGGGTATCGTCGTGGCTATCGGCCTGCGCGCTGCCACCATCAGCTTCGAACAACATAACGATATTGCGGCCATTCAATGCCGTCTTAATCCTGAACGGTGCACTGACGGTCATTCTGAGATACAGCATGAGTGAGGTTATTGACCTGCGTTTTGAACAGGAACGCAAGAGACTCAGGACACAAAAAAAGCGGTGCATAAATGCACCGCTTTTTTGTTACGTTTAAAACGCTATTGGCTATCAGGTAAGCCAGTAATGATAGAAGATACCGCATCAGAGATTGTTTGTTTTCTACGCTCTTCACTGGGTTTACTGAAAAAGCGCTGTTTCGCCCATCCGTGCCATAAAGGCAGACCTCGTTTCGCACTGAAAATATCAACGATCAGCCCACCTTCAATATAGTCATCCGCATTAACGACCAACGCACGCGGGGGCATAGCAAATCGACGGTTCAAATACACCTCATAAATATCACTTCGCTGTTCGGCACTTACTGCAAACCCGATTAACAAGTCAGCTTCAGTTGCGTCGACCTTGGTAAATCCTTTCACAGAGAGCGCTGAGATGAGTGCCTCACGAATTTCAGCATCAATGGCATGGACGTTCATTTCAGGAAACTCGGGGTTTGAACGCAGCAATGTTTCCTCGTCGATAAAGGCATAGGTTTTCGACGCTGCAATCTCGCTCTGTGCAGCCCCACTCGACCTGACCGTAGGGGTAGAAGAACACCCCCCCATCAACCCGCTCAGCATAGCTAGCACCAAAAAAACGACTGGGTATTTCATGTTGGACTCCTCAATTGGTTAGTGTGTTACAAGGTTTTGGGTTCATTCGGGCAATAGCAGCCGTCCTGAACGTCATTAATGATTTGGTTGTTCAACAGCTGATTACTGTCAATCAGGCGCTCTACAACACTGCCGGTTACGCCACATAATGCGCCCTGAGAAAACGGTCCTGCATAGTGAATTTGTTCACTGTCCAAATTCGCCACAATCAACGCGGGTACCGACGGAATGATGGCGGGTGGTCGATGAACAACCCGCACAGGACCGAAACGCTCGAGCTTTTTTACAACCTCAACGATGTGCTGTTCAGCGAGGGATTGACACAGGCAACCAGGTTTCAAAAACACCCAGGTCGCTACGCCACCTTCGGGCTTGAATGGGCGCAACTGCTGCAGTAACTCCCTGTGGATATCAGGGCTCAACCATCGTCCCTTGGCATCAAACCAAACGGTTTGTGGCCATAAGGTGACGACAAAGGTCGACATCAGCACCCCCAACCACAGGATTGTCAGCAAAACCTTCATTTCGCCCTGTCCCTAAGCGGT
Organism: Fluctibacter halophilus; assembly: GCF_020687825.1. Classification (GTDB taxonomy): domain Bacteria; phylum Pseudomonadota; class Gammaproteobacteria; order Enterobacterales; family Alteromonadaceae; genus Fluctibacter; species Fluctibacter halophilus. The sequence continues at coordinate 455,150 of NZ_JAJEWP010000001.1, read as the reverse complement.
GATAAACGTTTCAGAGAGACTCGCCAACTCGGCAGCCACGCGGCTCAATTTACTGCTTTCTCCTCGCGTGTCCTCGCCGGTTTGTCGTTGTTTCTCTGCCATACTGGTCAGGGTATTGGCCGCAACAGACAACGCTCGGCTTACTTGAGACTGCTCCTCAAATGCCGTGGCAATACTGGCCGCGCGGGTCTCGATCTGGCTGAATCGTGTTGCGATTTCATTGAATGATGCATCCACTTGTCGGGCGTGGGACGATACCTGCTCCGAGAGTTCACCACAGCGACCCAACGCCGCATTTGCGATCTCGCTGTTGTTGCCAACCGTGTCGATGATAGAACGGATTTCTTCCGTCGAAGACTGGGTGCGTACGGATAACGCCCTGACTTCATCGGCCACCACAGCAAACCCTCTACCGTGTTCACCGGCGCGCGCTGCTTCAATGGCTGCATTGAGCGCCAACAAGTTGGTTTGTTCGGAAATGGATTCGATCATTTGCAGCGCGGATGAGATTTTTTCCGTCGACACGACCAGATCGCTTACAGCCCCTTTTGCCGCCTCCACGCTTTGCCCCAACTCAATTGACGCCTGTTGATTGTCAGCAATGATCGACTGGCCACCGGCAACGAGCGCGTTGGCGTCCGCAATGTCTTCAGCATTGGCTGAGGTGTTTTTATTCACATCTTCGATGGATTTACTGAATTGTTCCGATGCAACGGCGATGTGCTGAATTCGTTCCATCACCTCACCAATGACAGACATCAGATTGTTCATCAAATCATCGATGCGATTGGAACTGTTCAGGGTTGAACTACTGACCGATTTCATGGCATTGGCTGCATGGCAAATGCGCTCGATACTGCCATTAAAAGAGGACAGGATTGGATGTTTGTCGTCTTTGCAGGCCACGGTTAAATCGAGTTTATCCCCTAAATCAATGTTGCCTGTTGCGTCCATTAACCAGTCGTTGACTCGCTGCTGTTGACGCATGCGCACACTGATAAACATCAGAAAAGCCGCCTCGAAAACAACAAAGAGGGCGTGGATCATCAAGACTTGTATGCTTAGGTGACCATCCTCAAACACCCAGACGTTTAAATCTGCCCGTTGCATCAGGAAGAAGATGACATGGTGTGTGGCTATCGTGACGGCTGCGGTCAGAATGACATAGGCCTGACGAAATACGATGAGGAAACTCATCAGAACAAAGATTTCAAAGTGAAATTCCGTGAGACCAAAAGCCATATTGATGTGCAACGCTGCGTAGAGCATCAGCGTGGCTGCGCACAAATGCTTTGCAACAACTCCGGACAACACCCCGAATGCACACAGTCCGGTTGCCAACATTAAAAGTATGCTCATACCCACAGGCTGCAACCATTGTCCGTTGACCATTGCTAGAATCATCGATTCAATGGTTAAGAGTACACTCACCACAAATACCAGTTTGAACGCATTAGAATCTGTCATTACTGTGCTCGCTATCAAAAATGAACTTGCGCACATTTTGACCAATGCGGTTGCAGTAAACCTTTTTGAAACCTTCCGTAAAGCTTCCTGGCGGTTAACACCATGATTCTTATTCATTTTGATTGGTGCTATGCTTGCTTTTGACTATAAAAAAGATTGCCACCATTAAGGCGACGCAACACGCCAGGCCACTGCGACATCAATCAATACAACGCCACCGCTTGTGGTGGTAAACATGGGTAAACACATGTCTGGTGACGATTATTTACTGAATGGAAATGTCGAGGTGCACCTGGATCAGTTGACCGTCATGGTTGCTGGCCAGGAAGAAAAGCTCGAAGCAAAGACCATTGAAGTACTGGCTTATTTTATTGAGCATCCGAACACAGTGCTCAGTGCCAACCAGATCATTGATGCGGTATGGCGTGGTGCCATTGTCAGTGACAACGTCGTTCACAAGCGCATTGCGATTTTGCGAAAAGCCTTTGGTGACGATTCCCGCCAGCCCAGCTTCATCCAAACTGTGCCTAAGAAGGGCTACCGTTTTATTGCAGACATTCAGCCACTTAAAACTGACAACGTTGCCGAAAAAGCCGGACCCGCCACCACACAGCATGTAACACCTCCGCCGGTTGCAGATAGCGTCAGCAAAAAACCAACCCAAGGACTTTATGCCGGATTATTGGCGGTCCTCGGTTTGGTGCTGATATTGGTTTGGTTGAATACCCGTGATCAGGTGCCTCAAAAACACTTCCTGATTGCACTGGAAACGGACAATCAGGTGCAGGATGTCAGTATCATCGAAACACAAATGATGCTTAAATCGGCGATAGCTCAGCTCCCCCGCGTTACCACAACCAGCACCAACGACCCTTCTATCGCCTCCTTGGACAATACACCTGAACTTGCGGCGCTGGGTATCACACATATTTTGAACACCGACTTTACCTATAACGATGCAGAAATAACCATTGATGTTACGTTTCGCGATATCGAAGGTGCCGCTGCAACATTGCAGTTGTCAGTGCCACAAAAACAACGTTCGCAGGCTGAAATGGTTCACCAGATTGCCCAGCGAATTGCAGATTACCTGAATATTGACACGCCCGCGGAAAGCGCGCCAATCGATAACAACGACAACAACCTGGCAATACTCCGCGCTCGACTGACACTGAAACACAACCGGGTTGAAGCATTTCCGCAAACGATCGCGACGCTGGAGTCGCAACTAAAACTGCATCCTGACGACCTCGCCACCATGGATGTACTCAGTGAACTCTATCTGGCCTACAGCGTTTCCAAATTGACCGTCAGTAATACTTACGATGAAAAAGCCCAGCACTTGTCAGACCGGATGATTGACGCATACCCGACGGCTTACCAGGGGTATCGTCAGCGCGCAAAACTGTATATACACCGTGGCGACCATCAAGCGGCCATGCAGGCTTTGTCACAGGCCATCGAACGAACAGAGGGGGATTATCAGGTACTCTATCCCGATATGACGAACACGTCCTACCGACTGGGAAATTTAGTCCAGGCGCTGGAATACGCGCGCAGAGCCTATGTCTATGATCCGCTAAGTTACAGCGCGCTGAGCAAATACATCACCTTGTTGAGTGACAATGGAAAATTTTCCCAGGCGGAAGCCATACTCAACGATCAGCTTGCTCTCAGTCCGACCTCCTCGTTATTGAAGTTCCTCAAGTCGCAGTTATATTTTGAGTTTGGTCAGCCTCATCAGGCGCTGTCATTATTAGCGAGCGTTCCGGACAATCAACCCAGAGACACAATACGCATCGATATCAGACGCGCCTTGGTAGAATGCAAATGGAGCGCGGGAGAGCAAGGATTGCTAAGACTGAAAAGCATGCCTCTTCCTGTACAAAACGACATCTTCCATATTGCGGCAACCAATTATTGCTTGTCGACCGTTGATCCTTTTGCGCCACTGCTGACCCATACGGAAAAAGGGTTTATTAAAGCGGCTGAGTCGACCATCAAAGGCAGCCAAGCGTACAATATTGTTACCGCATGGCGTGCCCTGGCGTTGTTCTTTGATGGCGATTACGCTCAAGCATCAGACATTCTGCTTTCATTGGGGCTTGATGACCAAAACATCCGCATGCGCCCTACTCATGATGTTCGTTTCGCTGCATATGCACTATTGGCCCTTAAAAAACATCAGCACCCAACGAGCCACGACTACGCTGCCCGTACCCTTGCCAAGGTTGAACACCTGATCAGAGAGCATGCTTCGGGTCCGGATTTTCACCTTGCTGCAACGGAATACTTTATTGTCAGTGGCGATTGGAACAAAGCCGAGAATCAATTCCGCCAGGCCATACTCAACGGTCTGAACTGGATGACATGGGAAACCAATTCCCCTGTTCTTTCCCAACCTGACGTCAAAGCACGTCTTCAGCGTTTTTTGGAAGATATTGACGTAATTAGATTGTAAACACACCGATCACAGCGTTACGACAGATTTACGGAATAGTTAGAGAAGAACCTCAGGACACACAAGGTCTAGGCTAAGCCCATTCATGTTTAAACGATTGGCTTAGGAGGCTGTATGGCCGAACATATCCCCATCAAAATAGTGTCTGTCGATTCGCCCTTTAACAAGGCCCCTTTGCAGGCCGATAAACTGTATGTGCGTTCAGCAAAGGGACCGATTGAACGGCGGCGCAGCCTGTCATACATTGTATTGTTTTTACTGTTTGCCCTGTTGCCCTGGCTATCCGTAGAGGGTCGCCAGGCCATTTTGCTGGATTTTTCTGCCCAGCGTTTCCATGTTTTTCAGTGGACGTTGTGGCCACAGGATCTCACATTGATGGCCTGGGTATTTATCATCGCTGCCTTTGGATTGTTTTTCGTTACATCCATTGCAGGCCGAGTTTGGTGCGGTTTTACCTGCCCACAAACAGCATGGACCTGGCTGTTTAATCTCATCGAGCGAGTGACCGAAGGAGACCGTAACCGCCGCATCGCTCGCGACAAAGCACCTTGGCACTATCAAAATCTGTCACGTCGCTTACTGAAACATGTATGCTGGATTGGCGTATCTCTGTTTACCGCACTCACCTTTGTAGGTTACTTCACACCAATAGATCAGCTTTTTAGTCATGTTGCTAACGGCAGCACGCCTTTCTGGCCGGGCTTCTGGATTGGGTTATTCGCCCTTTGCACTTACCTGAATGCAGGCTGGATGAAACACCTCATGTGTACACACATGTGCCCTTATTCACGTTTTCAATCCGCCATGTTCGACAAAGATACACTAACAGTAACCTATGACGCAGGTCGCGGCGAAGGCAGAGGACCTCGCAGTAAAAAAATGTCGTCCGAGACCAGAGCTGCAAAGGGTCTTGGGGATTGCATTGATTGCCAGTTGTGCGTCCAGGTCTGCCCGACCGGTATCGACATTCGCAATGGCCTACAGTACGAATGCATCAATTGCGGTGCCTGCGTAGACGCCTGCAACAATGTCATGGATAAAATGGGCTATTCGAAAGGTCTGATTCGCTTCTCTTCCGGTTCCCGTTTAAACGGTGACAGGGTAAATCTGTGGCGCCCGAAGGTCATCGGCTATGCAATGGTCCTCCTGACAATGATAGGACTGTTCGTTGCTGATGCGATGACCCGCCTGCCCTTTGAAGCGTCGGTACTGCGCGACCGCAACCAGCTGTCTCGCTACAGTGTCGATGGCAAAGTTGAAAACATTTATACCGTAAAAATCAGCAACAAATCAGGCACGGCGCAACTGTTTCACGTCCACATCGAGGGGATTGAGCAGGCAACGCTCAGTGTTGCCAACGCCATCACTGTACAACCAGACCAAACCTATTTACTGCCTCTGAGTGTAAGTGTCCCGCCAAACGTGCTGACTGACAACATTACGCCGATCACATTTGTGATTGATGACATTGAACAACAAGATGCATCAGCCACGTTGCGGATCCCCTCAAAATTTATTGTTTTTTAAGACACCAAGTTTCCAAGCCACTAAGGAGTATCGCTATGGATCACCAACGTTCTATTAAAGCGCTGTCAGACATTGTGCCGTTCAGACGGGTTTTTATTACCGGTGGTGCCAGTGGATTAGGCCTCACGCTGGCCAACTGTTTCGCTGCACAGGGGTGGCATATTGGCCTGTATGATTTTCAATCGGATGCATTGACATCGGCGAAACGGCAGTTGTCCTTGGGTAAAGGCCGAGTCTGCTGCTATGAGGGTGATGTTCGGGAACCTGCCAGTCTGACTGCAGCAGTTAACGACTTCGCCAAACACGGTCTTGGGATCATGATCAATAATGCAGGGGTAGCCGCCGGTGGCGGTTTCCTGGAACGCAGCAATGAAGACTGGCACTGGACCTTCGACATCAACCTGATGGGAACAGTAAATGGTTGCAGAGCTGCGCTGCCACACCTGCAGACCCACGGAGGGCTGCTGCACAATGTTGCCAGTGCCGCAGGCTTCATGGCATCTCCTCTGATGTCGAGCTACAACGCCTCAAAAGCTGCGGTGTTGTCGCTATCCGAATCCTTGATTGCAGAATACTCGGACGTACCCAAAATCGGCATATCGGTATCAATGCCAGCATTTTTCAAGACAGAATTACTTCAACGGTTGCGAGCCAGTGAACAAGAGCACAACGTCGCGCGATTGCTGATGGAGCATTCGGGATACACAGTGGAGGACGCGGCGAAAGATATTCTTGCCGGACTCGCCCGGCAACAAACCTATATTCTTGCCCCCCGTCGGCTTTCCACGTTGTGGCGCTGGAAACGATGGTTTCCCCAACATTATTTGCAGCAGTTTCCCCGACTCAGACGAAAACGCATTGCAGCATTGACGTCTAAATACTGATTTGGGCTCCATGACAGTGGCAAACAGCTTCGCCCATAATAGACAGAGAGAGGTTCGTCGTGTTCCTAATCACTAAACCAAGCAAAAGCAGGAGAACCTTTATGCTCAGGTTCAACATCATTTTGGTGGCGGCACTGTTGCTAGGGGTCTTTCAGTCGACCTATGCCAATGAACAAGGTATTTTTGATTTCTCTCACGTAAAACGGGCGCTGCAGTATTTCCAGCAGCCAACATCAGCCAACTTGCAACGGGTCGCCCAATCACCGGCAAACCAGCACTTGCTGGCACACGCCTATCGCACGGGTTATTACCCGTCAGAAACGACGCCGCTGTCCCTGTCTGAACAGTTGTTGGCAAAGACGCCGACCCAGGAACAAGTTGACGGGGTGAATGGATTGATGGTGTCCATGGCTGCCAACAAACACGCCCAGCAGCACTGTGTCTCCGAAGCCTTGGCCTTTGCTCCACAAGGCAGTGAAATAAAGGGCAATGTATTTATGACCTGGGGATACGACATCGGTGTCGCCATGGACAACAACGCTTCCCTCAACCTTGCCCACCCCCGATTTTTAGAAAAGTCCTTTGAAGTCTGGTACTACTGCATCCATGAAGCCCATCACACCCTTGTCATGCAGCACTTCCCGATGCCCGTACTGGCCGACATTCGCAACACGCAACAATTGCGCTTGCTGGTGCAATACCTGACGTTTCTGGAAGGCAGTGCCGTATACGCGGCTTATCGTGCCCGCCAGCAAGCAGGCCATTTATCCGACGACCCTGATTATCTGGCCCTTGATGATCCCGACAGGCTACAGGCCATGATAGTGGCATATTTTACTGTTTTTGAACGTATCAAAGACTTAAAACAACGCCCGCTGACCGACGCCGACTGGGCGCTGCTGGACAACCTGTCTGACGGTGATCGTTTGTGGTACCGGGTCGGCGCACACATGGCCAGAACCATTGACCAGCAGCTGGGGCGTCAAGAATACCAACGGGTGTTGCGCCAGGGCGACGATGCTTTTTTCAGCGCTTACGAAAAGGTTTCAAATGACTCACCGCACTGAGTTATCCCCTTGGCCCACCTGCGCAGCTTTCGATAGCGTCGCAAAATCAGCTTGTGGTAGGGTAAGTTTCAGAAATGAAACATTTTTCGCTATAGTAATTTCGACAACAACATTACGCGGTTGATGGTATGGCATTTGATCCCACCGACAAAACCGTCATGGATGACGCCTTTTACAGAGAAATGGTCGACAGCGCCCACGACGGTATGTTGCTCATGGAAGACAATGTGTTTATCGGTTGCAACCAGGCTGCCTGCGATCTGTACGGATTATCCCGCGAAGAATTGATTGGCACACACCCTGGCGCCGTATCCCCCGAATTCCAACCCGACGGCCAACGTTCCGAAGACAAAGCCAATCAGCTGATCGGTGCTGCTGTGGCCGGGGAGCCACAGAAGTTTCTGTGGGAACACATTCGCGCCGGTCACGGTCCCTTCACCGCCGAAGTCACCTTGAACCCGGCCCGTACGGTAGTGGTTCCCGGGCAGGGTAATAAACAACGCTTCGTGGCCGTATTCCGCGATGTGACCGTCGAACAAAATGCCGACAATGCACTGAAGGAAAGTGAGCTGCGCTTCCGGCAACTGTTTGATCAGGCACCGGTCGCCTTAACCCTGACCAAAGGCAATGACATCACGGCGGTCAATCAGGCCTGGCTGGACATGTTTGGCTATCAGCATGACGAGGCACGCACCCTCGACGACTGGGTTCGTCTGGCATATGAAGACTCGCGGGAGGCGATAGAAAACAAAGCCGCCTGGATAAACAGTGTCAGTGAAATGGAGAATTCAGGGCAGTCGGTCGCCCCCAGACAGCGCAGAATACGCTGCAAAGATGGGTCCTATCGCGACGTCATTATCAGCGGTGCCCAGGTTGGCGATGAACTGATGGTCAGCCTGTACGACATCACCGAACAGATTGAGGCGCAGGCGTCCCTGGCGCGCCTGAATCAGGAACTCGAACACCGGGTAGAAACCCGTACTCAGGAACTTAATGCCGCGGTAGAGCACCTCAAGCGCACCCAAAACGATTTGGTGCAATCGGAAAAACTGGCCAGCCTTGGCGCGTTGGTGGCGGGCGTATCCCATGAATTGAACACCCCCATCGGCAACGCCGTCACCGTCAGCAGTAGTCTCAAGCAACGGGTTGGTGATTTTGAAGCCAACATGCAGGCAGGACTGACCCGCTCCATGCTGGCCCAGTTTATCGACCACTTAAAAGAATCCGCCCATTTAATGGAACTTAACCTGCAGCGCGCATCAGAACTGATTGGCGGCTTCAAACAACTGGCGGTGGATCAATGCAGTTATCACCGCCGCCAGTTTGCCCTGGCAGAGGTGCTGCAGGAGTTTTCGCTGTCGATATCTCCAACCCTGAAAAAAAGCCAGGTCTCCCTGACTGAGGAGGTCGAGGGTGACATCACCCTTAACAGCTACCCGGGCCCGTTGACCCAAATATTACTCAACGTGGTCAATAATGCGGTGATGCATGCGTTTGAGCATTGCAATGACCGTCAGGTGCACATTCATGCCGGTCAGCAATCGGATCAGGTGACGATCACCGTTTCGGATAACGGCAGTGGCATTCCCCGCGAACACCTGCCGCGGCTATACGACCCGTTTTTTACCACCAAACTGGGTAAAGGCGGCTCAGGTCTGGGCCTGCACATTGTTTACAGTCTTGTCAAAGATGTGCTGGGCGGCACGGTGAGTATCACCAACGGCAAAACCAGTGGGACTGTGGTGACCCTGAAACTGCCGGTCGATGCCCCGGCGGAAGGGACCTCACAGGCCTTGCACAGCTCCGATCCGACGGCTTAAATGACAACCATCTTGATGCCAATCAGGATCAGTACCACGCCACCAAGCAATTCTGCTTTGCTTTCCAACCAGGCACCACTGCGGCGCCCCACAAACACCCCTGCGTAGCTAAACACCAGGGTCGTCAGGCCGATGATGGCACAGGAAAGCAGCGGAGCCACCGGCAGTAACGTCAGAGTAAAGCCCGCCGCCATCGCATCGACACTGGTGGCAATCGCCAGGATCAGCAGCACCTTATGGGTAATTTGCGCAATGTCCTCCTCGATGCCCTCACTGAGGGCTTCGTAGATCATCTTGACCCCAATGAGCAGCAATAAACCAAACGCTACCCAGGGCGCATAAGCACCGATCCAGCCCAACAGTCCTTTGCCACCGGCATAACCGAGCAGCGGCATCAGGCCCTGAAACACCCCAAAATAAACCGCACACAGCACTGCCAGTCGCGTCACCTGTCGTGGGTGCTTGGTCCCCAGCCCAATCGACACGGCAAACGCATCCATACTCAGCGCCAGGGCCAGAACAACAACATCAAACACCTGCACTCTCCTGCATAAAACGCCCGCACAATGGGATTGTGCGGGCGAAATGATCTAACAAAAACACAGTTTACCGATCTAACCCACGAGCACGCCACAGTAAATAGATGGTTGGCAATACAATCAGGGTTAACAGCAATGCACTGGTCATGCCGCCCACCATGGGTGCGGCGATGCGGCTCATCACTTCAGCCCCGGTTCCCGAACCATACAATACCGGCATTAACCCGATAATGATGGTAGCCACTGTCATCATCACCGGCCGAACACGCATGCCCGCCCCGATCAGTACCGCGTCGATGACATCGGCACGGGTGGGTGACGCTCGCTCCCCTTCACAGCGCTGCAGCATGTCGGCATAAGCCTGATTGAGATACACCAGCATGATCACACCGATTTCTACCGCCACCCCGGCCAGGGCGATAAAGCCTACCCCCACTGCGACCGAAAAGTTGAACTGCTCGAGGTACATCAGCCACAATCCACCGATCATCGCCATCGGTAAGGTAACGATAATGATCGCAACTTCCTGTAGCGAACGGAAATTCAAGTACAGCAGCACCACGATGATCGCCAGGGTCAGTGGCAGCACGTAACTGAGCTTGTTTTTAGCCCGCTCCATGTATTCGTATTGTCCCGCCCAGGTCAGAGAATAACCCGGCGGCAAATCGACAGACTCAGTCACCACCGCTTTGGCGTTGTCCACGTAAGAACCCACATCCACTCCCTCGATATCGATGTAGGTCCAGCCATTGATACGGGCGTTCTCACTTTTGATCCCCGGCGGCCCATCCTGCACATACACATGGGCCACATCACCCAATGCGATACGCTGCCCACCTGGGGTCACGATGGGCAGTCGGGCCAATTGTTCGGGTGAGTCACGGTAGTCCTGTGGATAGCGCACATTGACCGGGTAGCGCTCCTGCCCTTCCACCGTCTGGGTGACATTCATCCCCCCGATGGCCGTGGCGACGACTTGCTGAACGTCAGCGATGTTCAGGCCAAAGCGGCTGGCCTGATCACGGCGAATATCCACCTTGATGTAACGCCCACCGGCGACACGTTCGGAATACACCGACGCGGTGCCTTCCACTTCAGCCAACACCGATTCAAGCTGTTGACCAATACGCTGAATTTCGGCTAAATCCGGGCCAGCCACCTTGATCCCCACCGGGGTTTTGATGCCGGTGGCCAACATATCGATACGGGTTTTGATCGGCATCACCCAGGCATTGGTCAGGCCGGGCAGTTTTACCAGCCCATCCAACTCCGCTTTGAGGCTGTCAGTGGTCACCCCTTGGCGCCACTCGGACTTGGGCTTGAGCTGAATAAAGGTCTCAATCATGGTCAGGGGCGCCGGGTCGGTAGCGGTCTCTGCCCGCCCGACTTTACCGAACACGTTTTCTACTTCCGGTATCGTGCGGATCAGTTTATCGGTTTGCTGCAGCAACTCGCGCGCTTTACCGATAGAAATGCCCGGATAGGTGGTGGGCATGTACATCAGATCGCCCTCGTCCAGATCGGGCATAAATTCACTGCCCAGTTTATCCAGCGGATAAAAGCCCACGGCAGTGACCACCAACGCGCCCAATACGGTGAGTTTCGGATACGCCAGCACACGTCGTAAGACCGGCATGTAGATGGCGATCAACAAACGGTTGAGGGGATTTTTCTGCTCCGAAATCACCTTGCCGCGAATGAAATACCCCATCAGCACCGGTACCAACGTCACCGCCAACCCCGCCGATGCGGCCATCGCGTAGGTCTTGGTGTACGCCAACGGTGAAAACATCCGCCCTTCCTGGGCCTCGAGGATGAACACCGGCATGAACGACACGGTGATGATCAACAGACTGAAAAACAGCGCAGGCCCCACTTCTGAGGCCGCTTTAGCGACAATTTCCCAGCGGTTCTCATCGGTCAGCGGGGTCTTTTCCATGTGTTTGTGCAGGTTTTCAATCATCACGATGGCACCGTCGGTCATCGCGCCAATTGCAATGGCAATGCCCCCCAGCGACATGATGTTGGCGTTGATCCCCTGCAGGTACATGATGATAAACGCCACCAGGATCCCCAGCGGCAAGGTCACTACCGCCACCACCGATGAACGTAGGTGGAACAAAAACGCCACACACACCAGCGCCACCACCGCAAGCTCTTCGAGTAACTTGCCCCACAAGTTGTCCACTGCCCGCTCAATCAACTGGGAACGGTCATATACCGGTACAATCTCAACACCGTCGGGCAAAGAAGGCTTGAGGCTTTCCAGCTTGGCTTTGACCCCATTGATGGTGTCACGGGCGTTTTCGCCGTAGCGCATCACCACCACGCCACCGACCACTTCACCTTCGCCGTTGAGCTCGGCAATGCCACGGCGCATTTGCGGCCCCACGTTGACCGTGGCCACATCGCCAATGGTCAATGGCGTGCCCTGGGCGTTGAGTCCCAGCGGGATGGCGTTAATGTCATCTACCGAGCGAATGTAGCCGGTTGCCGTGACCATGTACTCGGCTTCGGCCATCTCGACCACCGATGCACCGGTTTCCTGATTGCCCCGTTGCAGCGCGATTTGCACCAACGACAGGGGAATGCCAAACGCCCGCAGTTTGTCCGGGTCGACCTGCACCTGGTATTGCTTGACCATGCCGCCTACTGCGGCGACTTCCGACACACCGGGCACGGTCTGTAACTCAAACTTGAGGAACCAGTCCTGAAAGCTGCGCAACTGGCTGATGTCATGCTGGCCGGTTTTGTCCTGCAGGGCGTAAATATACACCCAGCCCACGCCGGTGGCGTCCGGGCCCAGTTGCGGTTTTGCCGCGTCCGGCAGGCTGCCGGCGGCCTGATTCAGATACTCCAGTACCCGGCTGCGGGCCCAGTACAGATCCGTATCATCATCAAAGATGACGTACACGTACGAGTCACCGAAAAACGAGAATCCACGCACGGTGCGCGCACCGGGCACCGACAACATGGCGGTGGTCAGCGGAAAGGTTACCTGATCCTGCACCACCTGGGGCGCCTGGCCGGGATAGCTGGTTTTGACGATAACCTGCACATCGGACAAATCCGGAATCGCATCCACCGGGGTGTTTTTCAGCGCAAACACGCCGCCAAACGCCAGTATTCCGGTCACCAGCAAAACAAAGAAGCGGTTGTGCACCGACCAATGAATGAGCCGTTCAATCATCACAGCTCTCCCTGCGCGGTGTGGTCATGGCCTTCATCGTCCGCCGGCGCGAGGACCCCATGGGGGGTGATAACCGAAATCATAAACTCGTCACCCACGGTAAAGGTGAAGGTGACCGACATGCCTGCGGCCAGTGAGTCCAAATCAATATGACGATCGGCAACAAAATCCATTGTGGCCGGTGGGCGACCCCACTTCTCAATCCCGTCGCGGCTGATGTTGATCATCCGGGTGTCAGCATCAATGCGGTTAATGACCCCTTCCACCGTCGCGGTGTTGTCATCGTTCTGCTCATCCCGCGGCGCCATGCGCAGAAAATCAGACGTTTTGCTGGACTCCGAGTCGATCAGGAATTGCGCAGAGGTTACCACCGTGTCCGAGGGCAACAAGCCGTTCAGGATCTCTACGCCGTTTGCGGTCACCCGTCCCAGTGTGACCGCCACCGATTTAAACGCACCATCGCCCAATGCCACAACGACCCGATCCTGTGATCCGGTGCGGATCACCGCCTCACGGGGCACCACCAGCGCACTGTCACTGCGCTCACCGTGCAGGGCAATTTGCGCGAACATGTTGGGTTTTAGGGTATGATCGGCGTTGTCAAAGGACATACGCACCCGCAACGTACGGGTTTTGTCATCGAGGGCGGGATACACATAGTCCACAGCCCCCTGCCATACTCGCCCGGGCAGATAATCGAGGGTCATGGACACCGGCTGACCGGCCTGCACTTGTGCCACATCCCGTTCAAACACCTCTGCTTCGACCCAGATCGGATCGAGTTTTGCGATACTCATCAAGGTGGTGCCTGGCTTGACATAGAAGCCTTCGCGGATCTGCAGATTGTCCACCACCCCGGATTGAAGGGCATAGAAAGTCACCGTTTGACGCACCACCCTGTCACGGCTCAGACGGTTGATAAAATCCTGTGACAATTGCAACGCCGACAAACGGGCTTTGGCCGCGGTGATCAAAGATTGATTGCCGCGATTGAGCGCAATCACCAACTCTTCCTGGGCATTGACCAGGGTCGGTGAATACAGGGAGTACAAGGGCTCTCCCTGGCTGACCGGATCACCTGCTGCTTTGACATACAGCGTCTCCACCCAGCCATCAACACGGGGGTGAATATGCACCAGGTTGTTTTCATCATATTGCACATAACCCACGGTATTGATGTCAGTTTGCAGAGGTCTAACCGACACCGGCGCCGTTCTGACGCCCAGGTTGTTTACCACTTTGGGATCAATCGCCACCGTTCCGGCAGCGGCTTTGGCAGCGGAGCCGGTTTCTTCATACACCGGGATCAGATCCATCCCCATCGGCGATTTACCCGGCTTGTCCCGGCGGTAGTTCGGGTCCATGGGTGCTACCCAATACAGCGGCGCATCACTGCCACTGTCGGTCTCTCCCCCGGATTGCGATGCGGGCGCTAGCCAGGCCGTAACGCCGGCGCCCACAGCAGCGCCTGCCACTAACATCAGCAGCGATTTGGTCAAGGTGTTCATGAGGGATCTCCTGTGTGGCCTGTCAGGCTCTGGGAATGAGGAAAAAGCAGGTACATCAGTCGGGCCATGGCTTTACGTTCATCCACAGCAATCTGCAGCGCCGCCACTTTGGTGTTCAGTTCAGCGATGCGGGCCCGCACCACTTCGGCAAAATCGCCATCGTCATTGGTGTAAGCGGTCAACGCAGCTTCGGCCTGTTCGTGAACCTGAACGATCAGTTGTTGAGCGTACAGTTGCCGCCGTTGTTGCAGGGACGCCAATTGGCGTTGCTCTTTTTGCACCGCACTGAGCAACTGGCGCAACAGCAGGCGTTTGTCGGTTTTGACCGCTTCGGCGCTGGCCACCGACGCCGCCAATTGCGGGTCCTGTCGATTATCGGTGAACAGTGGCACATCAAAGGTCACTCCGACGGAGAAAAAGTCTGCGCGCTGCATACCTTGCGGTGAATCATCACGCACAGCGTAGCTGGCGTTTACCCCCCATTGTGGCTTGAATTGCTGACGTGCCAGATCGATGTCGGTCTGGGCAACCTGATGGCGCACATCAATGGCCAGTACACTGGGGTGCTGTTGCAA
The DNA here is from genome assembly GCF_020687825.1 of Fluctibacter halophilus. Lineage (GTDB taxonomy): Bacteria > Pseudomonadota > Gammaproteobacteria > Enterobacterales > Alteromonadaceae > Fluctibacter > Fluctibacter halophilus. The sequence continues at coordinate 440,112 of NZ_JAJEWP010000001.1, read as the reverse complement.
CTGCGCCAATACCCTGTCGGTTGACATCGACATCCAATCACTGGCTGCGGCCTTGGTGGTGGGCAGCGTCGCATCAACGCGCTCAACAGGATTGGGTAACCATTCGGTCAACTGGGCCAGCACCGTTTCCAGACGCTGTCGCTGCACAGTCAGCCGATCCTGCAGTTGCAACAACTCAAGCTGCGCGCGAATGATGTCCTGCTGGCGGGCTTTTCCGCTGGCACTGGCATAACTGGCCCTGGACACATCCACCAGTTGTTCAAACAGGGTCTTGTCCTGTTCAATCAAATTCAACGTTTGTTGCGCAGCGTAGGCATCCAACCAAAGCTGGGATACCGTGGCGCGCACCTTGGCGCGCCGATCATCACGCATAAGTGGAAATCGCTGCGCATCGGTGGTCAGACGTTGCTGCTGCAATGCCCGGGAGTCGCCACGAGGCAACATCTGACTGACACCGACTTTAAGCTGGGTCATGGCTTCCTGATCAAAATCAAACGAGTCCGTGGGCAGATTCATCACGCTGACCGCCACGGTCGGATCCGGCAAACTACCGGCCGCTATCGCGCGGGACTCAATGGCCGATTGTTGCAACACATTGCCCTGTAGCCAGACATCATTTTCCTGCGCCAGACGCACCGCGTCCGGCAATGACAAAGCAGATTGGGCATTCACGCCGAGGGCAAAGGTCGCCCCGATAACACTTAAAAAACAACGAAACATGGTTGTCTCCAGACACACTGGAATAAACACAGAGCGGCATAGGCAGCTCACAAAGGAACAGCGGGGTTCCTAACAGTGCCGGTTAAACAGACGCACTGATCCTGTGTCAGGCAACAATGGGTGGACGATAGAGAGAGGTTTGCAGGGCGCCGGTATACGCGACCCACAGGTTTTCAAAGCGCTCGGGATAGAGTTTGTTAACGCCCACAAAGGTCGCAAAGATTGCAACGCCGTGGGACGAGCAGGCACTGTCCAGACAGTGGCACTGGGTATCACAACAACCGCCGCAGTCATGGGACATGCTGTTGTCGTGTTGCATCCTGTCATGGTCCATCTGGGCCATATCAGCATGCCCGGCATGCATCATGCTGTCATCGTGATTATCCGGGCTTTGTGCGCTCTGCACCTGCGTTGAGGTCATCGGCATATCGCATTCACCGGCCACAGACCAGCCAACCTGCCCAACCAGGGAAAGCAGCAAAATCACCAGCGTTAGTCGATGAAACAGTGTACGCACAAACATTTACCACGGTCTATGAATCGCACAGATAGTACTGCGCGCAAATGGTGCTGTAAAGTCAAAAGCGCCAGCGCACCATCGGCGACATGGCAATTGTCACAGCAAAACAACAGTGCTATTGTGCAGCCGTTAATCGAAAATGATGGTCACAAATGTCCAAATTCCTGTCGGTTCTGGTGTTGCTGGTATGCGTCGCGTTCAATGCGCTTGATGCAACGGCGTCTCATGGCCAGCACCACAGTAATGGCAACGACATCCACGGTTATTTTCACCATATCGGCCAACCCCATAGTCACGACGCAGAGGACGAGCAACAATTCTCCGTCGACTACTCCCAGGCCGCGTTCGAACACAGCGATCCCCATGCCGAGGTTGGCATGGTTGCACTGATCACAGAGATTTCCGGCGTTGCCCAGCAGGGTCCTGCGTTGTTTGACGGTCCGATGGTCGTGCCGAATTGGGATCCGCCGTATCTCGAAGACATCCCCCCGCCACCAAAAGCGTAACTCCACATTCTGTCTGACGGCCTGTCACCGCCCCTATGGTCGGTAACCGGTGTTTTATTGTGGTTTACACATTTGGAAGCTTTTACATGTTACTTGGCTCTTTCCTTGATAAAGGACACCTTTGCGGCGTACGTTTTTTACGTTCGCTGACACTTTTCATCGCCCTGACAACAGGTGCCAACGCCTCTCCCGGAGCCCATGGGCCCAACGGTGAGCACCTTGATACAGCCCCTCAGCGCAGCGCGCTGGCAACCCCGCACTTTGAAACCTTTTCCGAAACCTTTGAAGTGTTCGGCAAGCGATCAGAAGACCGCTGGCAGGTCTATGTCCATGACTACGCCACCAATACACCGGTTCGCGGCCTGACGGTGACACTGGAGACCGGTGCCTTTGCCGTCGATGCCGCATACAACCCGCTGTCAGGCAGCTACGAAGTGACAGCGCCTGATGTACTGCAACACCTGCAACAACCCGGACAGCATGACATCGTACTCACTTTGTTGGGGGAGAACAGTGGGGATTTACTGTCTGCCACATTGGACATTCCAACACCGGCGACTGAGCACCACCATGATGACCATGCGCATCTGCCCCGCTGGGCAAAATGGTTAATGGTGATTGTCGCGCTGATGTTGGCGTTGTTGGCAGGCTTCTGGTTAGGCAAACGTCAGGGGGAGGCAAACCGATGAAACGTCTTTCATTCCTGTTGCTGTTATCCATTGCCAGCGCAAACGCCCTTGCATCTCCGGGTGCACATGGTCCCAACGGTGAGCATTTAAGTGATCAACCCCGTCACAACAGTCAGGGGCTCGGACGCCAGGCTGACGGTGCCGTGGTTTTACCGATGGCGGATCAGGCGGTACTGAATATTCGCACCCAGTTTGTACGCCCTACCCGAACCCACAAGACCGCCACCTTGCCGGGTGTTGTCCATCCCCACCCAGCCGGTCATGCAGTCGTTCAGTCAAGCAGCGACGGTCGCTATGAAGCCCCTTCACAAGGGGTGCTGTCCACCGGTGCCACGGTCAATGCCGGACAGGTACTGGGTTATGTGCGCTATCAGGACACCGCCTATGAACTGGCCAGCCAAACCAGTGAACTGTTGGTGGTGCGCAACGACATCACCCAAACCCGTCGGGATCTTGAACGGCTGAAATCCCTTGGCGAACTGGCCTCCAAACAGACCGTAGAGCAATTGGAGACCCGCCTGAAAAGTCTCACCGAACAGGAAGCGGCGCTGCAACAGAGCCTGGAAACGCCACAAACACTGGTAGCGCCCATCGACGGCATCGTGATCAATCACGATGTTCGCAACGGGCAATGGGTCGAAACCGGCCACACGCTGTTTGAAATTCTGGCCCCTGACCTGCGTCAGATTGATGCCGTGGTACAGGGCTCCGAGGGGCTTGATGCATTTGCCACTGCAACCCTCAAAGAAGTGCCCGGCACACGCCTCACCTACATGGGTTACTCGCCCCGCCTGAACGCCGGCATGGTGTCGCTGCATTTTGCTTACGATGGCGCACAACCTTCGGCCCCTGCCCTGCTGGTCGATCAACCGGTGACGGTCGTGGCATCCCTCGATGAGGAAATTGAGGGCCTGGTGCTACCCGCTCGGGCGGTGGTCACCAACAGTGCCGGTGTGCCAGTGGTGTGGATCAAAGTGTCGGCACAGCGGTTTATTCCGCAAATGATCCGCTACAACACCCTGGATGCAGGCCGGGTTTTAATCACCCATGGCCTCGGCGCAGACAACCGCGTGGTGGTTGACGGTGCAGATCTGCTCAACCAGATCCGCTAAGGGGGTATCGTATGTTTAATCTGCTCGTACGTAGCTCCCTGCGTTACCGTGCTTTTGTGGTGTTCGCAGGTCTGATCCTGATGACCTATGGCCTTTGGCAAGGTCGGGCCTTGCCGGTGGATGTGTTTCCAAACCTGAACAAACCGGTAGTGACGGTATTGACCGAATCCGGCGGGATGGCCCCTCAGGAAGTGGAGCAACTGGTGACCTTTCCGCTGGAAAACATGCTCAACGGCGTGACCGGCGTCAGCCGGGTGAGAACCACTTCCGGTATCGGATTGTCGATCGCCTATGTGGAATTCGACTGGGACACGGACATTCACCTGAGCCGTCAATGGGTCGCTGAACGTCTGGCCCAGGCGGATGCACAGTTGCCTGATGGCATTACACCAGTGATGGGGCCGGTGTCCTCCATCATGGGCGAAATTATGCTGATTGCCCTGCCCCTGTCCGATGCTCAGCAAACCGATCCGATGGCGGCGCGGGAATATGCCGACTTCGTGCTGCGCCCGAGGCTGCTGTCGATTCCGGGTATTTCACAGGTGATCCCCATCGGCGGTGATGTGCGCCAGATACGGGTAGCACCGGACACCCACAAAATGCGCGCACTGGGCATTACCCTGCCCGCCATCCGTGACGCACTGGGTGATGTCGCAACCAACAAAGGGGGCGGTTTTGTCGACCTGAATGGCCGGGAGTACCTGATCCGCCATCGTGGTCGCACACTGGATTTGGACCATTTTCGCACCCTCCCGGTGGGTTGGCAGAACGGTCAGGCCGTGTATCTGCAACAGGTTGCGGATATCGACATCGCCGCGGCGGTAAAACGGGGCGATGGCGGTTACAACGGTAAACCGGCCGTGATCATCAATGTGCAGAAACAGCCTGGCGCGGATACGGTGGCGTTAACCGAATCCATCGAACGGGCACTGGACGAGCTGACCACTGGTTTGCCCGAGGGCATTGCCGCCCCGCAAGTCCTGTTCCGTCAGGCCGATTTCATCCAGGCGTCCGTCGACAATGTCACCGAAGCCCTGCGTGACGGTGCCATTCTGGTCGTGGTGATTTTGTTCCTGTTTCTGATGTCGGTGCGTACCACAGTGATCTCGCTGATGGCCATACCGATGTCACTGGCGGTGACAGTGCTGGTGTTCCACTGGCTGGGGCAGTCTATCAATGTCATGACCCTGGGTGGCCTGGCCATTGCCATCGGCGAACTGGTAGACGACTCCCTGGTCGATGTGGAAAACATCCTGCGCCGGCTCAAGCAAAACGCTCGCCAGGCCAGTCCTGCATCAACCTTCGAGGTGATCTGGAAAGCCAGTCTGGAAGTCCGCTCGGGGATCATCTATGCCACGGCAATTGTGGTATTGGTGTTTGTGCCGTTGTTTGCCCTGCCCGGTATCGAAGGGCGTTTGTTTGGGCCTCTGGGGGAGGCCTACATCATCGCCATATTAGCCTCCTTACTGGTCTCCATGACCCTGACCCCGGCACTGTGTTACTACCTGTTACCGGGCATGAAGCGTTTGCACCAGCAAGACGGTGCGCTGGTGCGCTTTTTTAAACGTGTACAGGCAAGCTGGTTAGACTGGGCACTGCCACGAAGCCGCTCGCTGCTGGCCACCAGTGCGTTACTTGCTTTGGTCAGTGCCGGTTCAGTGGCGTGGTTTCCGCGCGCCTTTCTGCCTGCTTTCAATGAAGGTTCATTGGTGCTTGGCATGATTTTCGAGCCCGGAACCTCATTACAGACGTCAAATCAAATGGGTCACCTGGCAGAGTCTCTGCTGCTGTCAGTACCCGAGGTAACGGGCGTAGGACGACGGACCGGACGGGCCGAACTGGATGAACACGCCGAAGGGGTGCACTCGTCAGAAATCGACGTCGACCTGGTGCCCTCACAGCGTACCAGAGACGAGGTGCTGGCTGATATTCGCGACAAACTCGCCGTTGTTCCGGCCCAGATCGCCATTGGCCAGCCCATTTCCCACCGCTTGGATCACTTGCTGTCCGGTGTGCGGGCCCAATTGGCGGTCAAAGTGTTTGGTGAGGATCTGGATCAACTTCGCACCGATGCCGCAACCGTTCGTGATGCGCTGCAAGGGCTGCCCGGCCTGGTGGACATTAACGTTGAGAAGCAGGTGTTGATCCCACAACTGAGTGTCCATCTCAGGTACGATCAACTGCCCCGCTATGGCCTGACACCGGGCAGTGCTTTACGACAACTGGCCATTCTGACCGACGGTGAGCATGTGGTGGACATTATCGATGGCGTTAAGCGCTATGCGCTGGTGCTGCGTGCGGCGGACGCCTCCCGTACCCCCGAAGCCCTTGCCGCTACCCTGATAGATACCCCTGCCGGTGCCATTCCGGTGGCCAGTATTGCTGAGATAGAACTGAGCGACGGCCCCAACCAAATCCTGCGTGAAAACGGCCAGCGTCGTATCGTGGTGTATGCCAACAGTGACGGGGCGGATGTGGATCAGTTGCTTGATGCGGTGCGTCAGAGTGTCGCTTCACTGCGGTTGTCGGATGGCAGCTTTGTCAGTATCGAAGGTCAGTTTCTGGCCCAGGAGCAGGCCATGCAATTACTGGTGCTGTTATCTCTGATGTCCTTTGCCCTGATCTTCCTCGTTCTGTACATGCGCTACCGCTCGTGGGTATTTGCCAGCCTGATCATGGCCAGTTTGCCTATGGCCCTGATCGGCGCGGTCGCCGCCATGTGGCTGACCAGCACCCCGTTGTCGGTCGCGTCGGTGGTCGGCTTTATCACCCTGACCGGCATCGCTTCACGTAACGGCATATTAAAAATCAGTCACTACCTGAACCTGGTGCGCTTTGAGGGCGAAACCTTTGGCTCAGGCCTGATCATCCGAGGCGCACAGGAGCGACTCGCGCCGGTGTTAATGACCTCAATGGTCACCGCGTTTGCACTGGTGCCGCTACTGTTGGCCGCCGATGAACCGGGTAAGGAAATACTGCACCCGGTGGCGGTGGTGATTTTCTCAGGACTGATGAGTTCAACACTGCTCGATACCCTGCTGACACCGTTGCTGTATCAGCGGTTTGGCAAAAAAGCCACGCAAGCCTGGCAACAACAGCAGGAAAATACCCTAGTATAAGGTTTGTGCTGCGGCACCTTGATTGAAGACCGCAGCGTTTAAGGAGAACAACAATGAAAAAGCAACTTGTTATGGCGCTGGGTCTGACCCTGGGCCTGTGCGCAGCAGCACCATCAGCCTACGCCCATGGCAGCAGCGCGCCGGAACACGGCGGCGTGGTCAAAGTGGAACATGATCTGGTGTTTGAATTGGTGCGCACTGACAGCAACACCAGTGTGTACATCAAAGATCACGGTGAACCCTACCCGACCGATGGCCTGACAGGCACAGTCATGGTGTTGGCTGCCGGTGGCAAAAATGAGGCACCGTTGTCACCTGCGGGCAACAACAAAATGACTGCCGACATCGTCATTGCCGACGGCGCTAAAGTGCTGGTCAAAGTGAAATCCGGCGACCACCATCCGGTCACCGTACGCTACAGTTTTTAGTTTGCGGATATAGAAATAGGCATCGGTTCGCGCCAGGCTAGTTGTCATATTGCCGGTCTGGCGTTGACACCGATACCACCACCTGAAGAGTTTCTCGTGTGCTTTTCGCCCCACGTGAATACGTATGCAAGACCTTGCTGTAAGTAGTGTTTCGCGTAAACCTAGGTAAAACATCGGAAACAGGACGTGCCATGATGCTTCCCCTCCGCTCAATGTCTTGCGTTGGTTTACTGAGTATGACCCTCGCAGGTTGCCAACCAGCAGAAAGATCAGATGATATACAGGCAACCCCTCCACAACGCCAAGTCCCGTCGCCCGATTGGCAACGGCAAATCGTGTATCTGGCAATGGTGGACCGCTTCGATGACGGCAACCCTGAAAACAACGATCAAGGCATGGGCGAATATGATCCTTCCGAGGAAAGTCATTTCAGCGGAGGAGACCTGCAAGGCGTATTGAACCGTCTCGATTACATTCAGGCTCTCGGCGCAACCACGCTTTGGCTAACCCCTGTAGTGGCCAACCAGTGGTGGGACGAAACCCACGAGTATGGGGGCTATCACGGCTACTGGGCGCGGGATTTTACTGCGATCGATGAACACTTTGGAGACCTGGACCTTTACCAACAATTGTCCGCATCTCTACACCAGCGGGATATGTACCTGGTCCAGGATGTGGTGGTCAATCACACCGGCAATTTCTTCTCTTACGAGGGCGGCTACAGCGCTGACGACCCGACCGCCTATTTTGTCAGACATACTGCACCTTTCCCCACTTCGGCTCCCACCTCAGCTCCCTTTGATTTGAATGATGCCAATGATCCGCAACACCGTGCTGCGGCAATTTATCATTGGACCCCTGAAGTCAATGATATCGATAGCCAACAGCAGGAGTTCACCTACCAACTGGGTGATCTGGATGACATTAATACCACCAACCCCGTCGTGATTGATGCCTTTAAACGTATTTACGGCCACTGGATCAAAACAGTTGGCATTGATGCCTTTCGCATGGACACCGTGAAATATGTCGAGCATGACTTCTGGCACCACTTTGTCCATGACAGTGACGGGATCCTGGCGACAGCCAAGGCCACCGGCCGTGATGATTTCTGGACCGTGGGAGAAGTGAAAATGATTTCAGCCCCCATGGATGACAGTGGCGAACGCAAAATTGCACGCTTTCTGGGTAGTCCCGAAAAGCCGGAACTGCAAAGTGCCTTCGCATTTCCTTTGCAGGAATCTATCAAGCGTGTTTTTGCCGAGGGCCGTCCCACCGGGTGGCTAGGATACCGCCTGCAACAACAGATGCTGCATTATCGCGATCCCTACCGTATGGCGAATTTCATTGACAACCATGACGTGCCGCGCCTGTTATCGGTAGGCAGTACCGCGGCCATGCGCCAGGCACTGGCGTTTATCATGACCATTCCGGGGATTCCGGTGATTTACATGGGCAATGAGCAGGACTTGCACGACTCTCGCCAGGCCATGTTTGATGGGGGTTATCTTGCCGCCAAGGGGGGAAGCTTTGACCCTCACTCAGCGATGTATCGATATGTTCAGTCACTGACCCGCTTGCGATTGCAGGGGGATGTGTTCACCCATGGCGATCTGTCGGTGATCGCTGTCAATGACAATGCCAGTGGACTATTGGCCCTACGCCGCAGCCTGCAAGATGACACTCGAATTATCCTGTTTAACACTGCTGAACATACGACCTTGGCGGCCAATGTGCCGTCAGGACTCCCCCCGCACACGGTACTGAAACCCATTTGGCAAGACGGCGCAGCAGTAGAGGCTTTCACTGTTGATGAGCAAGGTCTGCTGTCCTTGCAACTGCCTCCCCGCAGCACACTGGTCTTGGCGCCCGACGGCAGAAGTGAAGTGGCCTCCGTGTCCGGGCGACCGGTGTTGGACACCAAGCTTGACGGGCAGGTCTTGACCCAGGACACGTTGCTGACAGGTCACTACGCGGGAGACATCGATCAACTCTCGTTGGTGATCGATGGCAACCTGGACACAGCAATCCAGGTTGCTTCCCTGTCAGATAGGCGCTGGCAGGTCTTGTTACCTGTTACCGATCTCGGACGGCACCAGCGCTCAATACAGTTGTTCGCAGCGGATACCGGCTCAGCCAGTGAAGCGGTGCAAGCCACGCTTGCGAAGCAAACACCGACCTTGCACCTCAGTGTTGCGGACCCGCTTGACGATGACCATGGTCCGACAGGAAACTACCGCGCACCGACAGACCCGACCTTTTCCAGCCAGATGGATATCGAACACATCGAGGTACACAGTGCCGGACAAATCCTGCAGCTGACCGTCACGATGCAGTCGGTTACCGATATGTGGATTGCCACCAACGGGTTTGACCACGTGGCCTTTTCGGTGTTTTTTGACCTGCCAAATCAGCAAGGTGTATCCGTGCTACCAGGGTTGAATGCCACCATGCCTGAAGGACGTGACTGGGAATTGGGGCACACCCTGTACGGATGGGGAAACGGGGTTTTTACCGCCCATGGAGCAACCGCACAACAACCGGGTAAACGATTGGGGAATGCACCGCAGGTTGATGTGTCTCTAGACAAGCGTCAAATTACCATGACCTATTCATCGGCAGCCGTTGGCCTGCCAGACTGGCGGGGCGTTGGCGTGTACCTCACCACCTGGGATAAGACCGGAGAAGGTGGCAACCGCCCCATCACACCCGAGGGCGGCGTGTGGGACTTTGGTGGAGCACCCGCCACCGCGCCCCGGATCATGGACGAGGCCTGGCTAAAGTTGCCGGAATGAACGCCAGGTCGGATCTAAGGTTCTGTTATTCCGTTAGAGCCCGTTGCTGATCTGCCAATAGCGCCAGCAATTCAGAATTGGACACGGGTTGATCGAACAACAAAACCCTTACACCGTGGGCCGGAACAAGACTCTGGAACGCCTGCTCGGTTACATCAATCCGCCGCTCCCGCTGGGCAATCACATCATACCAAATGCCGCTGTCCAGCAGCGCATCAACAGTGATGTGCGCAGGGGTATCTCCTTTGTTTAACATCACCAATGCCGTTTGATACTCGCCTTGATGCTGATATACCCGCAGGAAGGTTGCGGTATCGCCAGCCACATTCAGGTTAACCTGCAACCCTCGCTGAAGCGCGACAGACCCTTTGCGGATATGTGCAATGCGGGTCAGGTTTTGCTGGATTGGATGTGTTGGTGCCCGATCAATGCGTCCCTGCCCCAGATAGTTACGATTGCCCTGATGCTCAGCCTTGCCAGTCATGAAATTGATTTCTGAACCATAGTAAATCACCGGTATCCCACGAGCGGTGAACAGCCAGTTATTGGCATCGATAAAGCCGTTATCACTGGCATTCATTCTCGGCATATCATGGTTGTCATAGAACGTCATCAGGTCATAGGGATTGGCATATGTCTGATCATTGAGGTGCAGATAGCTCAGAATATCGGCATAGTCTGACTGTGGGTTTTCGAACACGTCAGTGATCGCCTTACGACCCGGAAAGTCCAGTACACTCACACCACCATTTTGCGGCTGTGTATGCTCAGCAATGAAATCAGCATCGTAGGAATAACTTTCACCGAAAATAAAAATATCCGGGTGTTTTTGTCGAATGCGATCAAACAATTTCTTCCAGAAAAAGTGCGGCATCTCCTTTATGGTATCGACCCGAAGCGCGTGGGCGCCCTGTTCAATCCATTTCAGGTAAGCAGCTTCAAAGTAGTCCAGTACCGCCGGATTGTTTTCATTGATGTCTGACAATTGCGCCAGCCCTGTGTGGGTGTTGTAGAACGTGAGCAACGGATCGTCGCTGTCCAAAGACGCCGGATGAATGTTCTGATGATCAGCTAATAGCGTTCCCTGTTGATCATAGATCTCACCAAATTTGGGCTGATCGACGGGCATCGAATAGGCGGGCGAGCCGTGATTGGCGACGATATCCAGCACAAATTTCAAGTCATATTCCTGCCGCAAGCGCCGTGTCAGATCAGCAAACTGCAACCCTTCGGAGGGTAGGTGCTCATCGACCGCAAAGAAATTAACCCCCCAATAGCCGTGATAGCCGGTCTTACCGCCGTCTTTGTAATACGCACCATAACTGACCGGCTCACCGCCGCTGAAGGCCTCATCGGGATTATCATAAATGGGCGTCAGCCACACAGAGGTAAACCCCATATCTTTGATGTACTGGGCATTGTTGAGCACGCCCTTAAAATCACCGCCCAGATAACCCACATTGGCGACCTGACCCTGGGGTCCGTAAAGCGGGCGATCGAAGGTCGGGAATTGTCCACCCTGTTCAACATGGTTATTGGTGGGATCGCCGTCGACGAATCGATCGGTCAACAAAAAGTACACCGCTTCGCTGGCATAGGGAGTAAGGGTACCGTAAAACGAAGGTGTATCCTGTGCTACCTCCTGGCGATGATGGCTTGTGTTGGCGTGGGTACCCAACACCAAAAGAGACAGCAGCCCTGCCACCCCTGTTTGTTTTATGATTTTCACACCCTTCTCCTTGTTACCAGCACTGGCCTCGTACACCGTGTACGGATATTCACAACTGGTAGAGCCCATGCTATTAACAGAGCGTTAACAAGCCAAACACTTGCATACGTATTCAGCCCAATTCCACCAACCTGCCCACAAACATTGTTAACACAATGTTATTCATACGTATTCATTTTGTAATGAATACGTATGCACTGCATTGAGGTAAAAAATTATCCCAATAGTATGGGCGTAACCCGGTGGTGGGTTGATTTTTTATCCATTTCACAACGCCGCACACCGGCAATGAGCAAACATGACCCTCGATCATGGCTCTCCCTTTTTTTGGCAACGAACGTGTAAGGATTAAGTGATGAAACTCCTGTATATTTCCCTCGTCGTTACCAGTCTGGCAGCGCCTCAAGCGCATGCAGACTGGTACCTCAGAGGCACCCATAATGGCTGGGCGGCCGATGCAATGACCGACATCGGCAGCAATACCATGCTGGCCGATGATGTGGTCTTCAACAGTGCTGGCGAATTCAAGTTTGACCGCTTTGGCGACTGGTCCGAGAATTATGGCACCGGTGGCCAGAACGGCGGTAACATCAGTGTCGGTGCCGGTACCTATGACATTGAATTTTACACCGACACGAAGAACTGGGCGGTATTGCCCTCATCAACCCACGGCGGTGGTGGCACAACCACCTACCACTTCCGCGGCACGCCGAATGGCTGGGCAGGAGGAACCCTCCTGACCGCGGTCAGCGGTACCAGCAACTATGAAATCTGTATCGAATTTAACGGCGGTGATGCCAACGGTGGACCGCGCTTCAAAATCGATAAAAACGGCGGCTGGGGCGGTGACGCCTTCCCGGCACAGGATTACACGGTTGCCAATGGCTATGCCAAAATCATCGTCAACAGCAATACCGACAGCATCGTTTCTGTCGATGATGGTCTGGGGCCAAACTGTCAGAGCGTGGTTGCCGGGGACGATTTCCGTAATCGCACCATGTACTTCGTGTTTGTGGACCGCTTTGCCAATGGTGATACCAGCAATGACAACGGTACCAACCCCAATGGCACCTCCACCGTCGGCGCAAGTGGCGGACTCAGTGAATGGAAAAAGTACTGGGGAGGTGACATTCAGGGCCTGATCGACAAACTCGATTACCTGGAAGCTCTTGGCATCAGTGCCATCTGGGTCACACCACTGAACGACAACGTGAATAATTCCGGAACGGCTGGCGCCTATCACGGTTACTGGAGCAGAGACTTCTACGAAGTGGATGAACACCTGGGCGACTGGGCACTGGTGGACCAACTGGATGCCGCGATGGAAGCCCGGGGCATGAAACTGGTTCTGGACTTCGCACCCAACCACAGTAGCCAGGATGACAAGTACGAGTTTGGTGCGGTGTACAAAGAAGGGGTTTACCAGGCCGACAAAAACAACGGTACCTGGTTCCATCAGAACGGCGCGATTGCCGACTGCTATGACAGCGATCCGGCCACAAACTGCCCCGCGGAATACGACGACCCATGGGCATACCGCAACAAGTCTCTGTTTAACCTGACTGACTTCAATCACGGTGTGAACAGCAACAGTGTAGCCGATACCTATCTGATCGACGCGGCCAAAAAGTGGCTGGCCCATGGGGTTGATGCCATTCGCATCGACGCCATCAAACACATAGAGCCAAACTTCATCAACCGCTTCACGTCAGAGCTCCGTGCGATCAATCCGGATCTCTACATCTTCGGTGAATGGTACGGCGCAGGTGCTGATGACAGTACGTCGATGCAATGGTTGAGCGAAGGACGCGGTTCAGAATTACTCGATTTCAACCTGCGGGATAACATCGAAAAAGCCATCGCAGACGACATCACCATGATTGATCTGAATGCCCACATTGAAGCGCGCCCCGGCGCCATGGGCAACCGTGAAGACTGGCAGCCAATCTTCCTCGACAACCATGATGCGACCCGTACCAGTGTGTTTCTGCAAACCACCGGTCTGGTCAACAGCAACCGCCAGGGTAAAGGCTTCTCCCAGGCCTTCGCTGAAGCACGCCAGAACCTTGGTATGGCATTGGTCATGACCCTGCCGGGCATTCCAACGGTGTATTATGGCACTGAGCAGAACTCAACATGGTTTACGGCCAACGGTGATGGCCAGGTAGGTCACGACCCCTACAACCGAGAGCCCATGCCATCCTTCTCGCAGACCACGCCTGCTTTCACACTGATCAGCGCACTGGCCGACCTGCGAGCTCAGAGCCCAGCCATTGCTCGGGGCACCTACGCCGAAAAATGGCTAAATGGCGATGTATTGGTGTTTGAGCGTAAAGAAGGCACCGATGTTGCCGTGGTTGCGGTCAACAAAGGTGCAGCCACCACCATCACCGTGAGTAACCTGTCGCTGGCAGATGGTACCTACAACAGCGTTGTCGGTAGCGATGTGGTCACCGTCTCCGCGGGTCAGGCGACCCTCAACCTGAGTCAGAATGAAGTCGTAGTACTGCACTGATTCAACCAGTGTGTCCTGCCAAGGCCGTCGACATACCCGTCACGGCCTTTTTTTATTTTCAGGGCGCTGGTCATCCAAATCCCGCCGTTCACGTATCCCTTTTAATTCGTCATTGCATTGTCACCTGAATGTGGCTGACTCTGCCCTTTTTAACCGCAGAAAAGGAGATCTGAACCGTGATAGTACGCCCCCTGTCTATATTGGCTTGCCTGTTAACCTTATCCCCTGCCCTGGCGCAACAAGGCCCTCCCCAGGGCTGGACCTGGGGTGTGGGTGTGGTAGTCAATAACGAGCCCTACGCCGATGACGATACCCGCGTCCTGCCCATTCCTTTGATCGGTTATCGCTCTGAACGCCTGACGGTACTGGGCCCGTTTGTCAGTTACGCAGTGGTTAAATCCCAGAACATGGATGTCAACGTACGGATGCGGCCGGTATTCAACGGCTTTGAGGCCGACGATGATGCGCTGTTTGAGGGCATGGCAGACCGGGATTTCTCGCTTGCTGCGGGTGTTGGCCTGACCCTGCGCCAGGCACAATGGTCGTTTGAACTGGCCGTGGATCAGGATCTGCTGGACAAATCCGGGGGCTATGAAGTGACCTCCACGTTGGCCCATCGCTTTCGTGCCGCCAATCTGCTGATTGAACCGTTTATCGGCGCTACCTTGCAAAGTGACGATTTTGTCGATTACTACTACGGTGTGCTGCCCGGCGAAGCCCGCGTTGGGCGCCCGGCCTATCGTGCTGATAGCGCCACCAACTATCAGGTGGGTATTAACCTGACCTGGCCAAAGCAATGGGGCGGCTCGCTACGACTGGGGCTAACCCATCAATGGTATGATGACAGCATCGCTGACAGCCCTCTGACCGACAGCGACACCAGCCTCAATGCCCTTTTGGCTTACACCCGACCGTTCTGACCGGGTCTGAACCGTTGACCTAGTCCTGAGTTAACGGCGCGAACGGTTTATCCAGTTGCCACTGGGGCTGGGTAAACCAGCGCGGACCGTCGTCCGTCATGTAAAAATGATCTTCCAGACGCACACCGAACTGATCCGGATAGACAATCATCGGCTCATTGGAAAAACACATCCCAGCAGCCAATAGTGTGTTGTCACCCCTGACTAAATACGGGCCTTCGTGGATCTCCAACCCGATGCCATGTCCGGTACGGTGCGGCATACCCGGCAGCGTGTAGTCGGGACCGAGGCCGCAACGGGTCGCCACGGCCCGGGCCGCGTCATCAACCGATCCACAGGGCGCCCCGATGCGGGCGGCGGCAAACGCTGCCGCTTGTGCCTGTTTCTCAATCTGCCAGGTATCGCGGATTTGTTGTGACACCTGGCCGACACTGTAGGTGCGGGTAATGTCAGAGTGGTAGCCATGCACCGTACAGCCGGTGTCGACCAGCACCAACTGGTTGTCTTCCAGTCGCTGATCGCCGGGCACGCCATGGGGATAGGCGGTGGCCTGTCCGAACTGCACCGCACAGAAGGTACTGCCGTTGTCCGCTCCCAACTGACGGTGGGCATTGTCAATGAAGCGCTTCACCTCACTGGCCAGTACACCGGGCTGGATAAACTGGTACGCCAATTGGTGCACCCGCAGGGTAATGTCCATGGCATGCTGAATAAGCGCCAGTTCCTGCGCCGATTTACACTGACGAAAACCAGCCAGCAGGGTCGAAGCATCACTGATATGAGGGGCCTGCGCAGTGCTTTGCAAGCGCAGCACCACATCCGCCGACACGTTGGGATCGAGGGCTAGCGTGCGACTGCCCTGCTTCTCCAACAAGGTCAACACCAGCTCAATCACCGACGCCTCTTCCTGCCACAGGGCATATTCGGTCTCAATCGCCTGACTGGCGATGTGAGAGTCACGCTCGAAAGCCGGACACACCGCAATCACCGCTTGCGGGGTCACCAGACAGCCAACAAACCGCTCCGTGGCACGCCAATCCAGTCCGGTGAAGTAACGTAAATTGCCGCCACAGGCGAGCAAGCAGGCATCCAATTGCTCTGCCACCAGCGCCTGTTGCAACGCGGCAATGCGGACGGTATACACCGCAGGCGCGATTGCCTCGGGCCGGCGTTCATACAGGCTGTCCTGTTCGATGGCCTGATAGTGTTGTTGTTCGGCATGGGTCATGACATGGGCCTTGTGAGGTTAATCGGATAACGGTTCATTCTGAATACACAACGGACGCAAAAAGCGTAGCATAGCATGGGTGCCGACCGAGGTGCTGCGCACATCAGACGACGCCGGATAAGGACCGCCATGGTGCATCGCACGGCTCAGTTCCACGCCGGTGGGCATCTGATTGTAGATCAGTCGCCCGACCTTGTATTGCAGCGCGTCAATCACCTCACGGTGGGCCGCAATGGCCTGTGCATCGCCGTGAACACTGCTGGTCAGCTGACCGGGCAACGCCGCCACCAGCGCCAGCATGTCCTCTGTGCAGCGATAACCGGCGATCAGAGCCGTAGGGCCAAACACCTCATCCAGCAAGCGCGGGTTTTCGATCAAGGCATGAACGTCCGTGGCCAGCAGTTGCGCGTAAGGTTGTGCCGGGTTGTCACTGTGATTACGGGCCACTTGCGATAACTGCGGGTTAAGTGCCAAAACGTCGGTTTGCTGCTGATAGCTGTGCAATATGCCCGGCGTCAACAGCGCACAGGCTGGCGCCTTATCAAGTACGATTCGGGCTTGTTCAAACACCGTTTCTATCTGCCCGGCTGGCACCAGCCAAACCCCGGGGCTGGTGCAGAACTGTCCGTACCCCATCAACATCGACTGACACAGTTGCCGGGTCAGCTCGGCTACCTCTTCGTCTGGCATACCCGGCAATACCCATTGTGGGTTGACGCTGCCAAGCTCGGCGTACAGCGGGATCGGCTCGTCCCGTTGGTTAAGGGTCTTGCGCAGCGCTTCTGCCACGGCAAGAGAGCCGGTAAAGCCCACCGCTTTAATCGCATCTTGGCGCACCAGATGATGAGACACCTCTGGGGTGTTGCCCTGCAACAGGTTGAACGCTCCGGCCGGCAGATCATGATTGCGCAGCGCAGCCACGATGGCATCCGCCACCATCGCGTTGGTACCGGGATGGGCAGGATGGGCCTTGTGCACCACCGGGCAACCGGCGGCCAGTGCCGACGCAGTATCACCGCCAGCGGTAGAAAACGCATAAGGAAAATTGGACGCCCCGAATACCGCCACCGGCCCCAACGGTAGGTGGGTCATCCGCAACCCCGGCAGGGGGAGTGGTTGGCGCCCGGGATCGGCTGCGACAACCTCGTCCTGTGGAAAACCTTCTCGCAGCGCCTGGGCAAACAGCCGCAACTGATTAACCGTTCGCATGCGCTCACCGGTCAGTCGTTCAACCGGCAATCCGGTTTCCCGGTGGGTAAGCGCAATCAGCGGCTCGCCGAGCACCAGCAGATTGTCGGCGATGGTATCCAGTAGTGCGGCGCGTTCTTCAGCTGACGTACCGCGTAATGCCGCAAAGCTCTGTTGCGCACAGGATACTGCCTGCTCGATTTGTGCATCGGTGGCACAGGCATAGGCGGTATCGCCGGCTTTGTCCATCAATGGCCAATGAGGCCTGAAGGTTGGCACAGTGGATTCGACGGTCCACTGGCCGTTGATCAACTGACCGTTTGTCTGTGACATGTTGCTCTCCTATATAACCTGAAACCCGAAGGCGTAGGTATCGCTGTCATCCACCTCGATACAGTTACGGCCATACACATGGGCCGAACCGCAGATACTGGGCTGGATGGCAGGAATGCCTGCCACCTCGGTACGTTGTTCGATGCAGCCGGTAAACTGGCTGCCGATGATACTTTCGTGCACGAAGGGTTGGCCGACGGCCAGCTCACCGCGGGCAGACAACTGTGCCATTCGCGCACTGGTGCCGGTGCCGCAGGGCGAGCGGTCGATGGCCTTATCGCCGTAAAACACCGCGTTGGCCGCTGTCGATGTCAGCAGCTTAGCCTTGCCGGTCCACAGCACATGACTGGCGCCGCGCACACTGTCATGCAGCGGGTGCTGACAAGTCACCGTGCGATTGACCAAATCCCTGATCTGCGGCGAAAAGCGCAGAATGTCTGCCGCCGACCACTGATCAATGCCGGGAAAGTGGGCCTGGGGCTCAACAATGATGTAAAAGTTGCCGCCATAGGCAACGTCCACCGACAGGCTACCCAACTCAGGCACATCCAGTATGATGCCGCGATGGGCGACAAAGGCCGGTACGTTATGGATCTTGACCCAACTGACGCGCTCGCCTTGCCAGTCATATTCCACCCGGATCTGTCCGGCCGGCACATCCAGTACCACTACACCGGCTTCACGAGGCTGCAGTAATCCGGCCTGCAGGGCCGCCGTCACCGCGCCAATGGTACCGTGGCCACACATCGGCAGGCAGCCCGAGGTTTCCACAAACAGCAGTGCGGCGTCGGCATTGTCACTGCACGGTGGGTACAGGAAGGCGCCGGACATCATGTCATGACCGCGAGGCTCAAACATCAGCGCCCGGCGGATCCAATCGTGATTGTCGATGAAGTCCTGGCGCTTGTCGGCCATGGTCGCCCCCGCCAGTGTGGGGTGGCCGCTGGTGATCAGGCGCACCGGATTCCCGCAGGTGTGTGCATCGATGCAGAAAAACGTGCCCTTGATCATGCAGCAGAAACCCGGGATACACCGCTCAAGTCCGGGCGGGTTGCCATGGCCTGCTCAAACAGTCCTCGCACGTAGGCTTTTTCCGCGTCGGGCAGCACCAGGCGCGGCGCGCGCACCACTTCACTGCCACGACCGGCCAGTTGTTCAGCGTATTTGATGCATTGCACCAGGGTCGGGATAGTATCCAGGCGCAACAGGGGCAGGAACCAGCGCCAGATCTCCCGGGCTTCGGCATAGCGCCCCTGCTGGGCCAGTTCAAAAATCGCCACCGACTCGCGTGGAAACACGTTGGTCAGGCCGGAAATCCAGCCGGTGGCACCGAGCATCAGTGACTCCAGGGCCACGTCATCCACGCCGCCAAACACGGTAAAGCGATCACCAAAGGCATTGAACAGCTCGGTAATGCGCCGGGTGTCTTCGGTAGCCTCTTTGACCGCCACGATATTGTCTTCCCTGGCCAGCACTTCCATGCCCTGAATGGACACGTCCACACCATAGGTCACCGGGTTGTTGTACACCATCACCGGCAGGTTCATGGCGCGGGCGATGGACTGGTAATGGACAATCGCCTCACGCTCGGTGGAACGATACACCATGCCCGGTAACACCATCAGGCCGTCTGCACCGAGCTGCTCAGCATCCTGACAAAAGGCAATCGCTTCGCGGGTAGTGGTCTCAGCCACGCCGGTCAGCAGCGGCACGCGGCCGTTGATCACCTCTTTGGCGGCGGCAATGATCTGACGCTTCTCAGCCCCGCTCATAGAGCAGTTCTCCCCCACCGTACCGTTGACGATGATGCCATGCACGCCCTCGTTAACCAGGGTATCCAGCATCGCCTGGGTGGAGGGGATGTCGATACGCTCGTCGCTAAAAAACTGGGTTGTTACTGCGGGGTAGACCCCTTGCCAATTCACTTTCATTGTTCTGTCTCCACGTTGAATGGCGCTACCCTATCAATATTGCATATTGTATACAATAGATTTTTCACATAACATGCCGTCAGTTCGTTTCGAAAAGGAACAAGTCAGTGCAGCAACAAGGGTTTACTCAGCGAGTCGCAGTGATCGGATCCGGCATCGTAGGGGTGTGCTGTGCCGCGTATTTGCAGCGCAGTGGTTGGAAGGTGGATGTGTTTGATCCGAATGGGATCAGCCACGGCTGTTCTAAAGGCAACGCCGGCCACCTGGCCACCGAACAGGTGTTCCCCATGGCAGGCCCGGGGCTGTTGACGCAACTGCCCCGACTGTTGTTGTCACCGTCCAGTCCGTTACGGTTGTCGCCATTGACTAACCCCCCGTTACTGCCCTGGTTGTCACGCTTCGCTGCCAATATGCGCAGCGCAGTTCAACATCAGAACAGTCAGGCACTGCAGCAGCTGAACCAACGGGCGCAGGCGGCTTTGTTGACGCTACTGACAGATGCCCAGTGCGCATCCCTGATCAGGACGCAGGGATCATGGATGGTGTTTGAACAGAACGGTCAGAGGGATGTGGATGGACAGATAAAACGCTTCAATCAGGCCGGGGTAAGTGCCGAAGGTGCCAGCGGCGTGCAGGTACGCAAGGCAGAACCGGCGCTCAGTGATACCATTCGCCACGGGATTTTTTTCGCCGACACCGGCCATGTCACAGACCCCCAATTGCTCGGCCTTAAGCTGTTTGCCCATTGTCAGCGCCAGGGCGCACGTCTGCTACTGGAAAAGGTCAGCCGCGTGATCCCACGCCACGATCATGCTTTGATCTGCACACCGAACAAATCCCGCCGGTATTCCCATGTGGTGATAGCCGCCGGAGTGACGTCCCGCGAGTTGTTGGCGGCGTTGGGTGTTTGTGTACCGCTGATAGCCGAATACGGTTTTCATGCCATGACGCCAGCGGTACCAGGGCTCCACTGTCCGGTGACGTCGGCCGAACGCCATTGCATCATGACCCCGATGAACAACGGTCTGCGTGTCGCCGGGTTTGCCGATTTCAGCGCCGCACCGTCTGCGCTGCAAAACCAGCAAAGGCGCGCCGCCACACTGCTTGGTCATGCCAGGGCGCTAATTGACCCGGTTCATCACCTGCCAGTGCAGCCCAGCCATCACTGGCACGGCGGCCGGCCATCCTTGCCGGATTCCCTGCCGATCATCGACCGGTTGCCCGACCACCCCCACATACTGGTAGCCACCGGACATGGCCACCTGGGGCTGACCCAGGCCGGGATCACCGGCGCGCTGATCAGTCAGTTGATCAATCAGCAACCGACAACGATCGATCTGACCCCGTTCATGCTATCCCGCTTCATCCGAAATACAGCATCGGATAAAGCGTATATACCCAGCGCCCTACCCCATTACTCAGTGCGCTGAAAACCGGAACATAAAGACCGGACAATGCGATTGCAGGCTGTTCCAGACAACACACCTTAGGATTTACACAGCATCCCGCGACAGTTGAGCAAATCCACGCTATACCGTTAGTCAGGGTTTGACGTTGGGTGAGTCATGGAGATGCTGTTGAGCTTATTGCGTGTGTTGCTGCTATGCGCCATCACCAGTGTATTGCTGGGTTGCTCGGCATTGCAGGCGCCCTGGTCACGGGCCAATGGCCTGGAACGTCTTTCGGTGCAGATGGCCCCATCGGCACAACTTCGCTATGCGCTAAGCGTTGATGTGCTCTTTGTGTACGATCAGCAGGTGCTCGACGTCATTGCACCACTCAACGCGCAGCAGTGGTTTGAATCCAAAGCGGCGTTTCAATCGATGTATGGTCAACATCTCCGAACAGTGCAAATGCAACTGGTTACAGGCGTAAGATTCAACGACATCACCCTGCCGGACAATCATCACCGCGCGCTGGCGGTGCTCGCCTTTGCTAACGACCCTGGGAACCCCAACACCAAGGTCATTCTGACCGAACAGCAAGCACCCTTGCTGATATTCGACGGCAACGAACTGTTGCTGCGTGAGCAACCATAAAGACAACACAGTTAAACCTCAGTGCATTGAGTTTTGGCCCGACATCATGAATACCCATTGCCGAATCATTTGTTTGATGTAGGTCATAACCTCTGCAACGCAAATCAGGTTGACTACAGTTATCTACAGTCACATCAGCACTAGAGGCAACTCCGCATGCCAGCCGCACCATCAACACACGCGTTTGATGTCATTGTCATTGGATCGGGAATCGGCGGTATGGCCACTGCTACCGCCCTTTCCCGCATGGAACATAAAGTGCTTTTACTCGAACAGGCACAAGCCATCGGTGGGCTTACCCATTCCTTTTCAAGGCATGGGTTTCATTGGGATGTCGGGCTCCACTATTGTGGCTTGTTTGGTGATGACCAGTTTGCAGGCCGCATTCTTAATTGGCTCAGCGGTGGAACCATTTCGTTTCAATCCACCGGTACAATCTATGACACTTTGCATTTTCCAGATGGATTTGACATCTCCGTTGGACGTCCCTCTGACGCGTATAAAATGGAACTCAAGGAGCACTTTCCCAACAATACCCATGAGATCGATGCGTATTTTGAAGCGTTAGCATCAGCAGAGGAAACCGCATACATGTTGGGTGTTGAGCGTTCAATTTCAGAGCCGTTCCGCTCGGCCCATCGATGGTGGAATGCAAAAAAAATTCAGCGCTGGGCAGGCCGCACAACCCATGAGGTGCTCAATGAACTGATCAGCGATCCGAAACTCGCTACGGTGTTAGCTGCCCAATGGGGCACCTATGGTGGCAATCCCAAACAAGCGAGTTTCGCCATTCACGGCATGGTCATGGGGCATTATCTTAACGGCGCAGCCTATCCGGTAGGCGGTGCGGGCACCATTGCAAAGGGACTGGTTCCCGTCATCGAAGCGGCAGGAGGTAGCGCCATGACGGATACTGCAGTCAACAAGATCCTGATCGATGAAGGTAAGGCCGTGGGTGTGCGCACCCAAACTGGAGACGTTTTTCATGCCCCCATCATTGTTTCGGCATTGGGTGCTGGTGAAACCGTAAAACACCTACTCCCAGAGGACATTGTTGAACAACACTGGGCCAAGGAAATTGCCTCATTCACGCCATCGATTTGCCATTTTGATCTGTATCTTGGCTTGGAAGGCGATATCGCCAAACACGGCGCTACTCGCGCAAACCATTGGTTTTATGCCGACTGGAACACTTTTGATCACCCATGGACAGGGGGTGACAATGAGCCTTTTTCGATGGTGTTTGTGTCGTTTCCGTCGCTCAAAGATCCCACACACAACCCAGGTACGATGAACCGGCATACCGCCGATGTCATGCTGCTATCCACCTGGTCTTCTGTCGCCAAATTCGCGGATGGCGGCGCGAAAGCTCACCCTGAAGAGTGGGCCAGTTTCAAGCAAAGTGTCGAAACCAGACTTGTGCGCTTCTTTAACGACAAGTTTCCTGATCTTGCACCGATGGTTGCGTACCATGAATTGGGCACGCCCCTGGCGACAGCCTATTTCACCGGTCACGAAAAAGGCGGATTCTATGGTGTCGAAACAACCCCTCGTCGGATGCTATCGCATGCACTGAGCGCGCGTACGCCTGTGCCCGGTCTGTTCCTGTCCGGTCAGGATGTGATGAGTCCGGGTATCGCAGGCTCCCTGGCCGGAGGCATGTTCTGTGCAGCGGCGATTGATCCACGTGTCTATCAAAAACTCAAATAAGGCCGAAGAGTTTTCCATGAAGATAAGACACTTCCTCTACAATTCATTTCTAATTGAAAACAGTAACAACAAAATTGCCATTGACCCCGGGCAAAATCTCTGGATTTTCAATCTTAGCAGTCTCATTCCAAAGGCAGAATGGAAAAACATCACGCATATTCTCATCACCCATGGCGATCCTGATCATTACTGGCAAGCAGATCGGGTAGCACAAGCCAGTCATGCACCGGTTGTATGTGGCAAGGACCTGGCTAAAGTCGAAGGTGGCGAAACACTATTGGTCAATCCTCGCGGTAGAGGTTTAACGTCCTGGGTCCCATTTAAAAATGTACACCCGCTAGACATTGGTGAGTCAGTCAGCTTGGGTGATGTGCAAATTGAAGCACTCAAAACTGTGCATGGTCCTATCAGTGTTCCAATACTATGCTTCAAAATAAAACAGCAACCGGGGCCAGGAGAAAGAGTCGGTATTGGTTCTGTCGGCTTTAAAATCACAGTAGATGGAAAAACGATTGTGAATCTGGGGGATTCTGTTTTGCAAACCGAATGGGCAGGTTTGAAACCGGATGTGCTGATGCTTCCTATTGGTGGGCCAGGTAATAATACGTGGACAATGGATGTATACGATGCGCTTGAGGCAGTGAAAATCATAGCACCGAAGAAGGTAATTCCTTGCCATTATAACGTCGCATTTTTCTGGATAAAAAATATTGCTTGCGCAGATGATCAATTGTTCAAGCGTGAAGTGGAGAAGCTGGGAATTGAATGCAGTATCATGCGCTATGGTGATGAGATCGAAGTATAGTGTCGACCAATTCATTCGAGTTCAGCTAACAAAACGCGCGGGTTGGGTCCTCGCTACTCGCCCGGCCTGTTAATTTAGAACCTCAGGTAATTTAATGAATCGAAAATGATTTGGAAATTAGCGCTAGCTTTGTTCGCCTTAGGAGGCTTAACTCACATACTTTTTGGCATCGTATATGTCACTGCCAGCGAATTTATGCCATATCATGCGCAAGCCTTAAATGTTGATTGGAATAGACTTGGCGAAAACTACAAAACCCTGTTCCTTGCCTTGATCAGATTGGCAGGCGTAGGAGGATTAGTTGTAGGCCTGGTCAACTTGACACTTGTAAGCTACCTCTATCATCGCGTCGAATCCAGGCTAGTTTGGCTGTTAATCGGTTCTAGCCTAATTTTTCAGTCCATGATGAATTATGTTGTCTACTCTGTGTATGTCAGTACGCTCGGCGAGCCTCCTCTACTGTTTGTAAGTATTGGTTCAGTAACTTTTATCATCGCCACCCTATTGCTATTAACCGGCTTTCGAGACCAACATGCCTGACAATGGGCTTCCTGGATTCGCTCTACAATCATGACCGCGCGCTGGCGGTGCTCGCCTTTGCTAACAACCCTGGGAACCCCAACACCAAGGTCATTCTGACCGAACAGCAAGCACCCTTGCTGATATTCGACGGCAGCGAACTGTTGCTGCGTGAGCAGCCTTAGGGAAATTTATCAATCCTTCTGCTTTCCTGGAACATTCGAAGCTGTTGGGTTCATAAATATCGTTAGACTCACTTGGGTAACGAAAAGGCGAGATGACATCGCACATTGAAGCGCCCTCATATAGCATTAATTTCTTTAACAGAAAAAAGGGATTTTCAGTACATGAGTCGTACTCTTAACAACAAATTGGTAGGACAAGTCGGGGAACATTTGCTTTCAGCCAAACTTGGCATGATGGGTTTCTATGCCAGCCCATTCGCAGGAAACGTCCCAACATTTGACGTCACTGCTGTCGATGCAGAAACGCTAAGATCTAAAATTATTCAAGTAAAAACCAGCACCACAAATACATTGGCTCAAAGCGAAATTTCAACGTGGATTGAAACCAATGTTGACGATACAGGCCTTTATTCATTCGGCGAAAAAAGAAAACTCATCCACCCCAAAATGATATGGGTATTGATCAACCTGCCATCGAAAGATCTCGGTAGCGCAAGGTTTTTTATCTGCACAGAGAAGGATATCCAAGAGGCTCATATCAACCGGTTTACTACCTGGATTGAGAGCCATGGATATCGACGGCCAAAGCTTGGCAATTCGATGCATTCTATACTGACGATAACTGAGTTATCGAAGTTCGAAGACAACTGGGCATTAATCACAAAGCACTAGCGGGTAACAAGGTGGTTCCACTCACTCTTTCGCTTAGAGTGGGAGTTGAGAGCGAATTGCCGACGTTGCGGGAAGTTCTAACAAATGACTGCTCTTGTGGATTGAGCGGACGTTCATTTTCAGGTGACCCTTCCAATGAAAACACAGAACATGTTTTTCAGGAAAAGCGAGTGTTACTATGAAGTCTCATTTGTGAGTAGTTTGGTCGCTATGTTATTAACATATACAAAAATGGGGAAAGTTGGAACTAGGTGCATGCATGTACTTGGTCTACCAACCTATTTGGCTGTAATGGCCATAATGTTGATTGCGCCAACAAACTTTCTTATTAACGTTGGTATAGGTTCGGGAGTCGTATTAGTGTTTCAATACGTCTACTGTAACTCATTGTCTTTCTTTAATAATCAGAATATCGGATGGCGTTTTGTGGTTTTATGGGGCGGGGCTGTTTTGACAATTCAAGCTTTAATCTTGGGTTCAGTCTATATGTTCGCAACCTAATAGGCAATCAAAGTGAAACGGCTAAAGCTTGGCACTGTTCCACTTCACTAAAAATATAGCCAAGTATTATCAGCCCCTTATTGCGTCGTTATGTGGCAGTCTAATTTTGGAGAAGAAATGGAGAATAGTGATATCGCGACAATTATCACTGCATGTGTTGGTGCGATTGCAGCAATTGCTTCGGCGTATTTATCGAGCGGGGCAAAAAAGTCAACCGCGGACACAAAAAAACGAATTGAAATTGTACAAGCAAGACTTGATGAACGAGATAAAATTGGAGCCGAAATGGGCTTTTTAATTCCGGTAACGAATGATGCGATGTGGAATGACTACTATCAAAAGAGAGTTGTTGAAAAAATGAGTCGCAAGGAAGCTGCGGATGCGCTAGCCGAAAAGTCTGCGGATTACCCATTTGAATTGATAAAAGAACCACTTCCGAAGTAAATATGCAATTGCTACATAACAAGCCTATGTAGTTACTCGCTAACCCTCGATGGCACAAACCCGACCAAAAAAACGGGGCATCCAGCCCCGTTGTTGTTAGTCCTTATGCATGGGTGATCAACACCGCCATCTCATCGCCCTCTGACAAGGGGGAGCCGCACAGGTCAGCACAAGTCTTCACCGGGCGCAGGCCACAGGCCGCCAGCTCCTGCGTCAGCCGTTCGAGGCTAAAGTGCTGTAACCAGTTGTACACCGTCCACTGGCGCTGTGCTTCGATGATCACGTACGTATCCAGCCATACCTGTTGCTCATCATAGCCATGTGATGAATGCACACACCAATACTCCTGTGCCGACCAGAACTGGCCCATGGCATTTTTGGCCAGGTCAACGGTTTCAACTTGCCGGGCAAAGCGGGTATCGGTGAACACATCCAGGGCGATGGTGCCGCCGGGTTTAAGCAGCGTTTTAAACAACCTGAGCAACGTTTCCCGCTGCACCGGACTGAGGGCACAGAAATCACACATCACCAGGGTGATGAGATCGTACTGGCGTGAGTCCTGGTATGCGAGGTAGTTGACCAGGCGGTAGTCGATGTCGAGTCCCGCCTTTGAGGCCTGCTCATTCGCATAGGCAAGGGAGCGGGCTGAGAAGTCCACCCCGACAACGGTTCCCACCCCTCGTTGCCTGAAGCGCTGAGTATACAATCCCGGTCCGCAGCCAAAATCTATGCAGCAGCTGTTCGGGCCCAGACCGAGGGTGGCTGTCAGCCAGTCGACCGATGCATCAATCACGTCAAAACTGCGGGACGCCGCATTGATGTCAGGGTTTAAATGAAAAGACAGCATCTGTGCAGACACATGAGGATCGGTCCACAGCACATCTGCGGTATAGGCAGACCATACAGACGGCTTGGCCGTCATAGCATTCAGTTTTTTGAACATATCGTAATTCCGACAAAAATGTTAATTGTCGTCCTTACGGCAGGGAGGTTCGCGCGAGCTAAGCCAGACGTGACGTAAGGACGGTTTGCGTGTGTATTTGCAGTAAACGATACATTCAGGGCACCTCCTTACGGTTAATGGGGAAATAATGCGTAAAGCATAACGGCACAGACCGTCCCGGTCAAATCCACGGCCGGCCTCCCCCTCGCTCCATCACATAAAAAAGGGCTTCCGAAGAAGCCCAGAAGGACGTACAGGGAGGCGCTATCAGAACCGCTGCTTGTAACTCAACACCAGGTTGCGCCCGGTGTAGTTATACAACTGGGTGTTCGGTGCATTGGTGTTTGACTCCAGCGGCGGTTGTTTGTCGGTCAGGTTGAGGACCGACAACGCAATGTCGGCATCCCATGACGCCGCATAACGGTAGGTCAGGTTGTGGCTGATGTAATCATCCAGCACGTTGTTGCCCGAACGGTCCTGTGACGAGGTGTAATTGGAGTACAGGCTGATGCGATGGTCGCCGAGGGTGTAATCCAGCGTACTGCTGATACGATCTTCCGGATAACCAATGTAACCAATCTGATCCTGAGCCACTTCAAATTCACCCTGACTGTTCACAAAGGTGTAAGTGTATTTATTGAAATGAGACCAGTTCAGCTTGATGCTGAAATCACCCCACTCGGTCTGCATCCGGCCGTTAAGGCTGAACTCAACCCCCGAGCGCTCGGAAGAACCAAAGTTACCGGTCACGTTGACCAACTGCACAAAGCGGTTGCCGTCGTTGAAGCTCACCCCGACTCCCGGGAACAGGCTGCTGACCGGCTCGATCAGGCCAAGTGAATTGAGGTAGTCCATGCGGATAATCGCATCGTCACCCAGCTCGTCGATTTCGTCATCCAGTTCCAGTTGCCAGGCGTCCAGCGATACCGACCAGTCATCATTGATCTGATACACCGCACCGACGTTATAGGTGGTCGACTCTTCCGGCTGGATATCCGGGTTGCCGCCACTGATATGGCTGAACTCTGAACCGGACACCTGACAGTTGCTGAGGGTCATTTCCACCAGCTCAGGCACGCCCAGGCCGGGGTTCTGCGCCGCATTGTCCTGGTGGCACAAGCGGTAATTCACTTCCCGTTCAAAACCTTCCACCCGACTCTGGTACAGATCACTCAGGGTCGGGGCACGAAAGCCGGTGCCGTAGGACGCGCGCAGCAACAATGACTCCATCGGCTTGTAACGCAGCGACACCTGCGGATTGAAGGTGCCGCCAAAATCACTGTAATCATCGTAGCGACCGGCGATGTTCAACTCGACACTGTCGAACAGCGGCAGCACCGACTCAAAATACACCGCACTGACGTCCCGCTCACCGGCACCACCGGAGCCACCGTTGCCGCCGATCACGTTACCGGCTTCTGACTGTGAGTCGATGGAGGAACGATACTGTTCGTTGCGTAACGACGCCCCCACATAGGCAGATACTGCGCCGCCGGGTAGTTCAAACAGGTCAAACTGCACCCCACCGGACAATTCGGCATACACCGCCTCGGCGCGCTTATCGGCATTGGTGACAATCGCGTCAGGCACCACTGCGTGTGGGTCTCGGGGGTCCCAGCCCTCAAATTGACCCGTGTCGGCGTTAACGTCGCCCACGGCGTCGGTCAGCGCTGAACTCAGCAGGTAATTACGCCCCCAGACGAAGTAGTTGTAGCGATTGTAATTGGCTGACACGTCCCAACTGAAGCGGTCGGTAGAACCTTCCAGCGCGATCAGCAGGTCGAGGTTGTTGTCGTTGTGCTCGGCAATCCGATTCCCCAAAGTGTTAAAGCGATAGCGCAAACCATCACCGGCCTCCACTTCACGCAATATCCAGCCTTCAGCGGTCTCATAGGACGGCAAGTCTTTATCAAACCAGATGGTGGCGGGTGTCGGAGCAGACACATCCAGCGCCTCCTGATTCGACCAGTAGCCCCGTGCGGTCAGGGTGACATCGCTGTTGATGTCGTAGGTGTAATTCATCAGCATGCTGTCGCGACGGATCTTCGAGCCCCATGCTGCTTCAAGGGTGTAGTCGTAGGCACACAGGCGATCACTGGGATAATCATAGTCCTGCAGTTCACCGTAGAACTCGGTGCTGTTGCCAAGGTTGTACATGTCGCAGCTGCCATTGGCATTGACAATGGGGTTGAGCCAGTCCCAGGTCGACGCGTTTTTCATCAGCGTACGTCCCGATGTACTCAGACCGACCCAGTCCTGGATATGGGTGCCGTCGCCCTCGACCACATGGGCCTTCAGAAAATCACGGTCTTTTTGCATAATCGGATCGTATTCATAGTGCTCCCAGGAAAACACCATGTTACCCATCTCCCCCGACAGGCCGCCGGTAAAGGAGTAAAATTCGGAATCGCCCCCTTCTGCCTCCGGGCGCTCCCCTTTGACCTGTACCTCAACGCCCTGAAAATCATCGCGCAGGATGATGTTGATCACCCCGGCGATGGCGTCGGTGCCGTAAATCGCCGACGCCCCGTCAGACAAAATTTCAATACGCTCGATAGCCGCAGCAGGAATGGTGTTGAGGTTTGACGCGCCACCATCCAGCACCGGAGATTTGGCCATACGGCGTCCGTTAAGCAATGTCAGGGTGTGGTTCACCGATGAGCCTTTCAGCGCCACCGTAGACTGTGAGCCCCAACTGTTGTTGGCACCACCGCCCCAGGAACCAAAGGAGTTCAGGTTAGAGTTACGCAACACGTCCGACACTGTGGTGTAACCGGTGGCGGCGATATCGGCGGCAGAGATGGTGATGATCGGCGATGCCCCTTCAACCGCAATCCGTTTTAACCGCGAACCGGTCACGGCGATACGCTCCACCGATGGCGCCGCTTGTTCGGTAGTGTCAGCGGTGTCGGTGGTCTGGGCCAGTGCCGCGGTTGTGGTGCCAAGCATGGCCCCAGCCACTGCGCAGCTGAGTCCGGCGCGCCGAAAGCGCCGGTGTGATAGGTGTACAGACATGATGTTCCCTCGCTTGTTGTGTGGTTTTGGTTTTAATTGTTAATGCGAGGTTACGATTTATGCATTATTTTGTATATTGCATACAATATTTTTTATTCCAATATCGGATAAGTTATCGTCATCAGGTAGGATTCTAGAGGTTTAAGGGGAAAAAAATATGCGTCTGGCAAACAGTATTGGCCGGTTTAAACAGGCTTATCCGGGCTGGACAGAAAGGATGATTACCGCTCAGAAAAACCAACGGCCGCCGATTGCGACCGTTTTCAACACAGGGAGCGACTAACCGCAACGGTCAGTGTCAGGCCAGTTGTTGCTCCTGCTTACTCAGAAACGCTTTGATGTCGTCCCGGGCGCCGAGAATATGTCGCTTCAGGAAATTGACCGCTTTGGTCTTCTCCCCTGCCTTACACAAGGTCAACAGCTCTTTGTGTTCATTAGAGGCGATGTCCAGGCCCCCGGCCAAAGAGATGTGCAGGCGCACAAAGCGCTGACAGTTTTTGTTCAGCGCATCGACCAGCTCCTGGGTTTGCGGCCGTTCGGCGCGGGCATACAACACATTGTGAAACGCAATATTGAGCTCGCCGGTGGCGGTGATCATGTCGCCTTTGCTGAGCGCTGCGTCCATGTCGGCCATTAATGCCTCGGCACGGGCAAAATCATCGGCGTTCAGATGGCCAATAGAGCGGCGTAACAATTCCGCTTCCAGTAGCGCGCGCAACTCAAACGCTTCGTCAATCTGCTCCAGCGACAACTCAGATACCGTAGCCCCTTTGTGGGCTTCAAATTGCACCAATCCTTCCGCTTCCAGTTGCACCAGGGCTTCACGCACCGGGATACGGCTTACTTCGAGGGCTTCGGCCAGGGCGGCCTGACGAAGGGGTTCGCCGGGGGCGATTTCACCTTTGAGAATGCGTTCGCGGATTGCCTCAACCACCAGTTGGGTGCGGGTTTTGTGCTGTATTGCCATAGTGTTGTCGATACTCCTTATTGTTCCCGAAGTGTACTGGGTTTCTGTATATCAATCCATTGTTATGCATCATTCGCCGCACAAAACATATTGCATACAATATATTGTATTTATTCAAAATTACCGATAGCCTGAATACGTTGCCCAGTCACAGGGCCCTTACCCAAAACCAACTTTCAGAGGACATACCATGCGGCACTGGACACTGCTGATTACCCTGTCGTTACTGGGTTGCCAGACCAACAACTCCCCCACTCTGTCATCAACTGCACCGGCGTCGAACAACCTGGCCATCGCCAAGGCCCGCCAATGGGAACCCGACCAAACCCGGGACTTGGTTACTAACCTGAGCATTATCCCCCACTGGCTTGACGACACCGGTCATGGGTTCTGGTACCAGCACATCGACGCACAAGGAAAGCAGCGCTTTGTGCAGGTGTCTGCTGGCCAGCGAAAGCTGCTGTTTGATCACGGCGCATTGGCAAGTGCTTTACAGAAGGTCGCTAAAGCCACCCCCGACTGGCAACAGCAGCCCCTGTCCAATGTGATTTACGACAAGGACGCGCTGCGTGTTCAGTTGGATTATCGTGACCAGCGCTACGCCTGTTCGATGACAGACAACGATTACCAGTGTGCCCCGTATCAGCCAGACAACACACCTGACCCAACGCCGGTCAGGGTTGAAGTCCGTGACTACAACCTGTGGCTGTGCAAACTGGCCCGGTGTACGCCGCTCACCGACGATGGCAGTGAACAGCAACCTTACGCAATTCGCATGCCCAGTCCCGACAGCTATTTTGATGATCCGGCGTTTGACGAGCAACAAGATACCCAGGTGTTGTGGTCGGCAGACAAACGTTTCGCCATGACCTATCAGTTGGATCGTCGCAATGTGACCCGCTTGACCCTGACCGCCCCGAGCGACGACTTCGGCGTACAGGGCGTCACCTACTACTACCCTCAGGCCGGCGATGAACATACGGTTAAGGCCCGGCCGGTGCTGATCGATGTTGGCAATCAACGGGCCACCAAACTGGACACGCCACCGGTGACGCAAACCTATTACGGCGGCGCCCTGTGGGGAGAATGGGTGGCGGGGAAGTTCTATTTTTTGCACCGCAGCCGTGATAACCGCACCTATACCCTCAACGAAGTTGACCCGACAGATAGCCGTGTCAGGGCAATCATCCGCGAAAGAGCGAACGATTTCATTGACCCCTGGGTGCAGGAATTCCATGTGCTGCCGTCCCGCAATGAGGTCATCTGGAGTTCACAGCGTAGTGGCTTTAATCATTACTACCTGTACGACAGCCAGACCGGTCGGTTAAAGCGGGCATTGACCCAGGGCCATTACACTACCCGACAGATCAAAGCCGTGGATAGCCAACGGGGACGGCTGTTTTTCACCGCATCCGGGGCATTCGATGACAGAGACCCTTACCTGCAGCACCTCTATCGCGTGGATTTGGACAACCCGTCGCCGGTACTGCTGACACCGGAACCCTTTGAACACCGCATCAGCGTATCTCCGGACCGGCGCTATTTCGTGGATACCTACTCAGACACGGCCACGCCACCGCTAACCGTGCTGCGCAGCGCTGAAGATGGGCGCATCCTGGACACACTGGCGAAAGCCAATGCCAGTGCTTTATATCGCAAAGGCTGGCAGCCGCCTGAGCCCTTTGCGGTGCTGGCAGAAGACGGTGAAACCTGGTTGTACGGTTTGCTGTTCAAGCCGTTTGATTTTGACCCCGGCAAACGCTACCCGGTGATCGACAACATCTACACCGGCCCCCACGGGTTCTTCACACCGAAAACCTTCAATACCTTCTCCAATCACCGCCTGGCGATGGCCCAACTGGGCTACATCGTGATCCGCATGGACGGTCGAGGCACTAGCCGCAGAGGCCGGGCGTTCCACAGCCACAGTTACAAAAACCTTGCCACAGGCAGCGATGACCATGTCTGGGCCATGCGGCAACTGGCGAAAAGCCGGCCCTATATGGATCTGGACCGGGTCGGTATCTACGGCTTCAGTGCTGGGGGATACGATACCGTGCAGGCCATGTATCGCCACCCAAACCTGTATAAGGTGGGGATCAGCGCGTCAGGCAACCACGATTTCCGGGTTGATAAAATGGGCTGGAACGAGTTGTGGATGGACTGGCCAGTCAATCAACAATGGGAATTACAGTCCAACCTGCATCAGGTCGAGCGCCTCAAGGGCAAGCTGCTGCTCACCCATGGTGGCAGGGACAGCAATGTGCATCCGTCGGCATCCCTGCGCCTGGCTCAGGCATTTCTGCACGCAGGTATCGACGTGGATTTCCGCCTCATCCCCGGCGGCAGTCACTACCTGCACGATGACCGGGCCTATCGGGAGCTGCGCTGGCGTTACTTCCTCAACAACCTGTGAGGCAAACGGGAGTCTTCATCGGCTCCCGGCGTGCACAGGACATGGTCGCTAGTGCAGATAAGGGAGCACATCAATGGCTTCACGGGCAGTGTCGATGGCGAGTAAATCCTTCAGGATTGCGGTGTGGCCCTGTCCGCCCAATACAAATACCCGCGTGCCAGGCGCCGCGACCTGCTGCACATTGGCATACATGCGGAAGTTTCTGTGCCACCAGCTGGCGGCGGCATCTGCACCGATAAAGTCGTCAAACGCCCCTACAGCATTGGTGTGCAAATACAGGTACTGGTTTTGACGGTCAATGTCAGGGTCGTTGCTGTCCAGCAAAATAGCGCGCAGATCGCCACGGGCATGCAATGCATCCATGCGCGCTTTGTGGCTATCCAGTAAGGCCTGCATACTGGCATCGAGGGATGGTTGTGACGTCATCGCCGCAAACAGTGGCTCCGCTTGCCAGGGAACATCGCGGTGATCAAAACACATGACCTTGGCACCCTCAGACTGGGCGGCGATGCGAAACCCCACCTGGTAGATTTCATTGCGACGCAACGGGTCATTACCGGCGAGGTAGTCAGCCAAACGCTGCTCAATCAGGGACTGATTTTCAGGGCTGCATTCCAGCAGCACATGGGTAGGCGCAAATTGCTGCGCAACCCGGGTGCTAAAACCTTCCAGATAGGCCTGATTATTGGCTGTCATGACATCCAGATGGGTAACCTTAATGGTGTCTTTACCCGGACTGTCAAAATGAAAGGTGCCCATCATCATCACCTTGGCAGGTGGGACGTCGGCGATGGCACTGACGCTGACGGTTGCCAGCATCAGTAGCATCGGGAGCAGGCGCTGGAGCTGCGTACGATCAAACATAGTGGTATATCCTGTGTGCGTTTCCTGATACACCTGAGTCGTTGCCGCCACAGCAAAGGTTTAAATCCTGTGGCGAAGCATCACTGAAAATATTCCAGTTCATCAATTTCCGCGAAGTTCGGATCGCCATAGTTCGATTTCACCATCAGGCGAAAATAGCGCGCCGTAATACCACGGGAAAAGTCCCACTGTACCCCTTCAAGTTTGTCCAGCGTGGTCGATTCAAACACCGCGAAATCGGTACCGTTATTAGACACATACAAAGACACATTGCGGGGACTGCGGCCAAGTTCGATAGACTTGTCATTGACCACCACCCGCAGGCCACTGAGGCGTACTGCCTTGCCAAAATCCACCTGCACCCAGGGATTGACCGGAATGCGGTCACTGTCACGGGTTTTGGCCATCCAGATGCCGCGGCTGATTTTTTCGCCCGCATCTTCGTTAATTTTATCGAGGAAGCTGTAGCCATCGAAAGCCCCCGCCGGCGTGTCCAGCGCGTAGTGCGCAGACGCACTGTAGCTCGCTTCAACCAGGTTGTTAGTCCCGATCAATGCGACATTGCCCAGGATACCCGTCTCGGTCATGCCGCCAATGTCCGTTGTGCCACCATCATCAAATACGGCCGGTAACGTAACCGACAACAATGTGCAATCCGTTTCATCATAGGCAAAGCGCATGTTCTGGCCCAACTGACGGGCCATGGCCAGCATATCCATCCAGGTCTGGCCCTGTTCCTGTGTAGCAAAGGCAAAATGATAGCTTTCAGCGGCACAGGGAACCCCTTCACCGTCAGGAATAAACAGACGCAAAAAAGCCTGCCCATCCTGATCCACGGTCAATTCGTTGGGGTATCCGTCCACGGTTGTGGCTTGCGCCGGTAGCGCCAGTGCAGCACTGATCGCACCGGCCAGAATTGAATGTTTCATGCCTGTCCTTAAAAAATGGTAAGTGGATGCAATCCACTGTCAAAATGACGTCATCGGACAGACTTCAGCAGGTATTGTGCCAATTCAGGTCAATGTCAGGTGCATACGCCATTCATCCCCTTCGTCAGCCACCACCACAAACCCCATGCGCTGGTACAGCGCAATGGCGGGATTGCCTTTCAGAACAGAGAGGTTTACCAAATCCGGAGACAGCTGTTGGATAAGCATTTCCAGCACGCGTCTGCCAAGCCCCTGGTTTTGATGCTGAGGGTGTATTTGCAATTGCAGGATGTCCAACTGCTGATCACCCGCGATGTATTTGATCATTCCTGCCGTTGTTGACCCGACGCGCAACAGATGGGCATGCGCCAAACCGTAAGCCACCCTGTCAAGATGTTCTGCGTCGGTCAGGAAGCGCCCGGCACGTTCAAGGTGCTCGGTCATGGTGAGTTTGCGCAGCGTCAACAGATAGTCTAAATCTGCCTGGCTGGCTTGTTTCAGTGACAGAGTCATTTGGTGTTCCGACTACTCAGGTAACTGAAAGTCAAAGCGGTAGTGATGCTGCCCGGCCTCTATGTGGATGGTCATTTCACCAGACAAACCCGCTAATTCCCCGCGGCCCGAATCCGGCACCACTTCAAGAATAAGGCGATCATTGCCCTGCGCCATCTGTCCATAGTGTTGCAATACAAAGCTGCCGCTTTTGCCCATCAATGTACCGCAAACCTGCTCAATGGCCACATAGCCGGCCGAACCTTGTGTGGGCGTCATAGCACTGAGCATTTCGCCCTGACTGGTGGCAGACAAGTCGCCATGAAACGTTTTGTCGATAGACATGCGTCCCAACGACACTCCGTCCTTACCCTGGGCAATGGTATCCAATGGTTGTAATGTGACGTCAAACGTCCCTGATATCTGCACCCCGCTCTCCTTCAATTCTCGTCGTGTCGTGATCAGTGTCACAGCACAGGATACTGCGAAATCACCGACACTCAAGACGCTCGACAACTATCACACTGAAAAAGCGTGTTCCATCACCCATTGGTCGTCACAATGCACTCAATCAGACTCACCTGTCGGGCCAATGCGGTACGGATCACGTAGTCTTCGGTCATCGCGGCACACACCCGTCGTTGGCTGGCCATCGACGGCAGCGCCGCAACGGAAATCAGCTTGCCATTGTAAGGATAGCGACGAGGCCAGGCCCCCTCATCGGCACTGGAAAAGGTCACCACCAGTTGCACGCTGCCACGGGTATTAAACACCACCAGTGTACTGGCATAAAACAGACCTGAACTGTGGCTGTCAGCGTGATGACGGACGTGGATGCGGGCCTGATCCACACCACATTGATGTTGTAAATGCTGACTAAAGTCCTCAACACAGGCCTGGTTGGTTCGTTTACTGTTGGTGCGCACCACGATCATACAATCGATCCCGCTGATGGGCATCGCCTTGGCGGTGAACAACGAGCTTTCGTCCAGACTCCACTGTAATGCAGGATCATCGCTGAAACCCGCCTCCTCAATACTGACATGTTGGTTAAAAGGGGAAGCTTTGACCCGATCTGACAACCCATTGAGTTGATTAATAATTGTTCCGATAACGGCACTGGTCTGCTGTTCCTGCTCACGACTGGGGGGTGTCTTCAACGCATCACTGCGCTGATGCACAACATCCAGTAGGATGGCTACCCAACGTAATCCACATTGACTGGGACCCAATGCAGCACAGGAATGTGCCCGTATTACCTGTGCGACCTCATCCACTGGCTGCTTGGCACTGCCAGTAAGTAATGCCTCACACCATCCCGCATTATTAAACTGGAAACTGTCATCCACAACCTGTCCCATGGTCTCTTGCAACAAGGTAGTGAGCGCAGCTTTGGCCCTCGGCTCTTGATCTAAGTTCCATATAACAATAAAACGCTCTATACGCCGTTTCATTTTATCCACATGGCGGGAGGAGCCGTCCGCCACTTCACTGAGCATAATCAACTGTTCGCGGGCATGGTAAAGCAGACCCGGCATGGGCAGTTGAACGTCATGGGGTAACGCCGGTAACTCAGGAGGCAGTGGCGGCATTGCCGGCGGCAACACGACCGAGGTATCTTCAATACCAAGTATACTGGACTGCCACAATTCAATCGCTTCAACGGTATTCTTACGCGGAATAGTGACGTCAATCAGCTCCATCAGAATGGGACTGTCGATAGCAATCGCGGCCGTGCCTGTTTTGGCCTTGGCCCGCCAGACATAGCCCAGGCGATGCAGCGAAAACGGTCGAATGGCCTCATTGAAGATCATCCCGGGCCCATCACTTTTAAGCCCATGTGACTCCCTTGCCCAAAGACCAGTCATAGCGTGATTAAACACCATGCGGATGGATTGCTGCTTGGTCAGTTCAAGGTCATAAAGGGTATTGAGGGGCGTTGCTCCATCACAGGGGATAGCATCATTTTGCTGCCCCCAAAGCCCTGCGATCACCGTGTTTAACGTCGTTTTATCCGGCAATGCCTGTTTGGTCACTTCACCGATGCATGCTGCAGTCAGGGTGAACACATCCATCAACAGGTCTTCAATCTGACCGTACAAAAAATCCAATACCGGTGGCGGCAACCAGGGATTGATCAGGATCTGGGTATCCCAGTCTGACGAACCCGACTCACCATTAACGGTTCGTCGAAACGCGTTGCCGCCTTTGATATAAAACACCACCAAAGGTAGCTGCGTGTTCAGGGAGTACGTTTCCCGTGTCAATGTTACCAATGTATCCAAGCCGGTATTGATGTCTTGCAACCCCTTGAGCACATACCCCCGGGTCTGCTGTTTAATGGTTTGCCAGGGTACAGGATCCCCTTGCAACGAAAGGTTGTTGATTTGCTCAGTCAGCCAGCCGCTGATGCTGCGACGCAATGCCCGCGCTTTAGGGTTTTTCATGTGCGTTCTCCAGATAGGTCAGGTTGTCAGCCACGCTCGAACGAACCCAACGATACATGACGTACAACAAACCAAACGGCAAAATGGCCAGGTTGAACAGACGATCCACGAGGGTACGTACGATATGGCTCAACACACTTTCCTGGTGTTGTTTGAGTTGACGATGATTAAGGTTTTGCAGGTGAGACACGCTGTGACTCGCCTGCTTTTTGAGGGTGTCCCCGCTTCGCGGTGTCAAAAAAACCGTGTGAATATCCTGCAACGTGGTTGGCGACGTTGAGCGCACTGGCGGTGACAGGGCTGACACAGCCGGCAACGGTGGAAACAGCGGCGGACGCCAGATCATTACGATCCCTGCGGCGACCAGCAATGCATATTTGATCAGCTTCATCCTGTCCCCCTACGCCAATGGCGCGTAGGTACCCTCTGCCCAGACTTCACTGTGGGCGAATAAGCGTAGCAATGCGATATCCTGTGTCGCTGCCAGCTCTGCAAAACTGGTCTCCCAAGTGTGTTTTCCCTCGTGCACCTTGACCACGTTGTGCCAGTCTTTTTGCCAGTCGATGGACAGCATCACACACTTTCCGCCCACACTGCCGTACAGCAAATCATTGCTATCCAACAACACAATGCGGCGTTTATTACGCAACGTCAGCTCCTGCTCCAGCACGATGTACATCAGACCACTCATTACCGTTTGCGGGATCAATGGTTGTGGCTGTGTCAATGGTGTACTCAACACGGTGGCATAGTGGCTCAGATAAGGATCGACAGCCGGTGGCGGTGCAGGGTTATGCGCTGCCCCTTGACGGGTTCCGGAGTAATCAGGTTGCGCCAACGCTGACGGCCGCTTGATCGGTGCAGGGGAAACCGTGGCCGGGTGATAATCGGGCTGAGGCGTTATGGCTGCACGTTGACGCTTTTGCTTTTTCGAAGACTTAGTCATGGGCGGTCCCCTGGGCGCATTGCGCCTGTTGCCAGGTGTTACAGGCATCAATGAACAGGCTGCGAAACTGCACTGGAGCCTGTTCAGCTAACGGATTGTCACAAACCTTATCGCTTTTTTCAGACCACCCGAGCCACGCCAGGCGCCAATCTCGCAGCTGTGCGGCCCGAGCGTAAACCAACGCGGGACGGTTTAAACCCAGACAATCAATGGTTGACTGCCCCCGTCGAGGCGTTTGACCGCTGTTGGCGCAACCGCACAACCACTGTTGATAGGCCCGGTCAACCGAACTGTCACTGAGCCTGTGACCCCGAATATCCTGTTGGTCAGGAATACGGCCGGGATCCGCGCTAACCAAATCAGCGGTCTGCTCGACGGACAGGCCCTTTGTCTGTTGATAGAATGCCACCACTTCATCAAACCCATACGCGCACGCATTCATGGGGTTAAAGCGGATAAACTGGCGTGGATCTTCTCCATAGGGGTTGACCAGAGACGGCCGCTCAGCACATTCGGACACATCCGGCATATGGGGGCCGCTGATCACCGGAAAATGATTCCCTTTGTAGCGCTGGGCACAATCGCCACAGGCAAACAGCAGGTTGTTCACATCATAAGCCAGGGCATAGTAAGCGGTTCGCTGTATGTCCAATCCCTGCAGGTAACCACACGGTGGGCGATAGTGAAAGACTGCGCCATCATTAGCGGCAATCAGCCGCTCACACCAACTGCAACAGCCCTGGTTGGCTTTAATCAGCGCTTCGCTGATGTTGTCACAACCGTACAGGGACGGGTCAAACGCGGCTTGGGTAAACCCAATCATCAATCGATCGCCGTGTTGGACAGACAATCCCGGCTGTGGTCGTAATGTCATGTACACCAGGTTTTCGACCAAGTCTCTTGCATAGCCTTTTTGCAGCAATGCGCGGCGGTCCTGGGTGCGCAGCAGTCGATAGGGGTGGGACTGATTAACCGCTGTCAGTATTGCCTGCATTTGCTGCACCGCTGCCCGCTGCTTATGCTGTTGATCAGGGCTAAGGCAAACCGCTGGCCGCTTTATGGCTATCATTGCCCTATCCCTCAGGCGCCGCTATTCGGATCAGTATCAGGGGAAGGCTCGGTGGCGGTCTCCTGCGCTGTTGACGGCATAACACTGTGCATAGCCTGCTGCTGTTGCGCCAGTG
Source organism: Fluctibacter halophilus (assembly GCF_020687825.1). Lineage (GTDB taxonomy): Bacteria > Pseudomonadota > Gammaproteobacteria > Enterobacterales > Alteromonadaceae > Fluctibacter > Fluctibacter halophilus. The sequence continues at coordinate 399,301 of NZ_JAJEWP010000001.1, read as the reverse complement.
ACTGGCTGATCTGGGCAATCGACGCCTGCACCGCCTGCTCGGCATGGGAGATGTGTTGCTGTGCCGCTTGTTGCAGCTGCTGCAGAGGAACTTGTTGGGCTTGGGCAGCACCGTGCAATGCATTGGACACCTGCTGCAAATGTTCCGCTGGGCTTTCGTTTTTGCCGGGCTGTCCCGCCTGGTTCAAATACGCCTGTGCTTGCTGGTGCAAATGTTGAAAGGTCTGTTGGTCGTGTTGGGCTAACTGCGCAACACTGGCCTGCACAGGATCAACATCTGGATCAGCCTCAGGGTCCTTTTCGCTGGCCGATTCGGTTTGTGTCTGCGCGATGTTTGCCAGCTGTTGCTGTACTGAGGCCTCCAGCGAGGCAAGCTGCGCTTTTACATCACTTTCAAGACTGTCCATGCGTTGTTGCAGGCTTGCCAGTTCAGTGGCAAGGGGATCATTGCCGGTACTCTTGGTCGGCGCTTTTTTTGACGTTGCCATTAGGAATTCTCCGATGTTGGGGAAAGTGAAAGGGCATCCAATGTCAGGCAACCATCGTCATTCAACAGATACTCTGCCGATGTTTGTTGCTGCATAGCTCCCACACGCCAGGTGGTTCCATCCTGTGACAAACAGCAGGAGGAAACGGTCACATCAGCGAGAAAGGGCCATAGGCGCTGTTCCAACTGCGTCATGGCGACGGTCGCCGTAGACTGTTGGCGAAGCGGGGACACCCCGATGTTCTGCACCAGCTGCAATACGCCGGTAGGCAGATCGGTGAAGCCGGTAAATTGCCGGCGCCTGCCCCAATCCCGCAGCAAAGACTGACTGTCAGCGGTGGTTTGAGGGGGCGCTAAGGTAGGGCAAACCAGTCGCTGCATCACCATGCAGCAGCTGTGATCGAAAATCTGAGCAAAGGCCGTTTTGACCATAGGAGAAATACCGGACGTGGCCGGATCACTGACCAGCGCTGCGAATGTTCTCAGGGCGAATTGCACCAGCTTGGCGAATCCGCCAGCATTGGCGCAGTGGGTTTTCGCGAATGCCACGGCATTATTGATCAGTGCATCACTGTAGGTGTTGGCGTGCAGGTGCGTTTCCAACTGATGGAGGCTTCGCAGATCATTGCCATTGAGATGCTGAAACGGGGCTGACGCCGCCACTGACCAAGCGGCCAGTCGTTCCTGTACGGCGGCATAATCCTGTTCGGTGACCAGCCCTTTGGTATCAATGAGTGCATCAAGGGCCTGACGTTGTGCCGCTGACTTCCCTCCTTGCATCACCGTATCGATTACCGAGCGTTGATTGTCGTTCAAACCCAGCAAAAAGTCCGCCGAGGCACTAAAGCCGCAGGCTGATAGCGGTACCTGCTGAGCACTATACAAACCCTGAAGTACACTGTTTAACAACGCACTTTCCGCATGAAACGTGTAATGACGCCCATCGCTGATGGCTTGCTGAAACCAGCGCGTGCCCCCGGGGATCCATCCAAGTACCTGGCGTCCCGCCAGACTCAGTCCGCTGTCATCGACAATGGGGTACTGAATAGTAATCATGATGCATCCTCGTTAGGTCCGGTAACCTTAATCGCCGGTGGGAAACGTCGACAGTACTTCACCGGCGTTGCTACCGATGGTTTTGAAATTCTCTGCCGCACCGGTCATCAAGGTCTGCAATTGGGTCAGTACTTCGGTACATTGGGCCACATTGCCGGTGGCGAGCATTTGAGAAATCGCCACGCCAGCCGCCGTGGTGCTGATGGTATTGAGATTGCGCAACTGATCCGTGGCATCCTGTACGGCGATCGCCGTAGACTGCGACACTGACTGATAGGCTTTGCCAGCACCAGCGTGCCGGATGATGTCACCGGTCAGCGTTGCTTGTTGCACCGCCTGGATAGAGTTCGCGATTTGTGGATTTACCATTTCATTAGCCATGGAAGGATCCTCCTGGTTGCCAAATTAAGTTGCGGATGAGCTGGCCCTTTTCAGTGCCCCTCGTCTTTCTTGGGTGCCGGCGCGGGGCCTGGTTGCGGTGTCGGCGCGGGTGCTGGCGACGGTGCAGGTGCTGGCGCGGGTGATGGCGAAGGCGCAGGTGCTGGCGACGGTGCTGGCGCGGGTGATGGCGCAGGCGATGAGCCGCCACTGTCACCGCCCGACGAGCCACTACCAGAATCACTTGGTTTGTTCATTGCCTCCAATTGGGCCAGAAATGCCGCTATCGCTTGTTGCGTGGCCTGGCTGTCAGCACCTTCTTTTTTGGCTTGCTGTATCGCGGCTTCGGCCAGTTGTGAGGCCATTTTCAGCAGGTCTTCCGGGGCTGAACCACTGCCGCCCCCGCCATTGCCGGATAAAGGCATAAAGGGTGGTGGCACGGTACCAGCGGGACTGGGTGGCAATGGAGGCTCTGCCGCCAGAATACGCGCACAGGTGGTGGTGACCGCCGCATTGTTGGTGATTTGAGCGTTTTGCTGTGCCGACACTGCATTGTGCATGGACATACCCAGGGTTTCTGCGGACACAACATCCAGCAGCGCCATCCCCTGGGGTGCAGCCAGCCCAACCAACAAGGTATTGGCCTGGGATACTGCGTCAGTAATGACGTCGTTTACTGTCGATGCGTTGTTCATGACGTTCACCTTTGCAGCGCCAGCTGCGCTACCTGTTTTGCCGTCGACCGGTTACCACAAAAACCGGGTCAACGGTCCGTTTGAATAAGAGGGGTGAGTCTGTGACGACTCCCCCTGGACACTAGAAATCCGGGTTACTGCCGGTTTCCCTGTTGGTATCACGCAAAAATCTTGCTGGTAGCAACACCGGTCGAAGCAGTATCGACACTGTACAACGTGCTGACACCCTGAACCGTCGCCGCCTGCCAGGTAATACCCGACTGTTGTTGCGCGGTGGTTGCATTGTGTGCGGCGTTACTGAGTGCCTGGGAAGTAGCCACCATGAAATTGCCCATGGATACTGCGGGTGCATCACCCAATACTTTGGTGTTCGCTTGCGTGACTGAGTCAGTAATTTGACTGTTGACGGATGTAGGATACATATCGGTTTCCCTCTATTTGATTGAATGGTTGAAGCATCATGCAAGAATGGCTTTTGTCGCCTTCCCGGTTGATGCAGTATCAAGGGCATACAATAACGCTACCCCTGCCGTAGTGGCCGCTTGAGCCGTAATATTGGTTTGTTGCTGGGCATACGTGGCATTGTGTGCCGCATTGCTCAGCGCCTGTGACGTTGCCTGAAACAGGTTACCCATCGCTATCGCAGGGGCGTCACCCAGGACCTTGACGTTGGCCTGTGTGACAGCATCTGTGATCTGGTCGTTGACGGAGGTTGGAAATGCCATTTCAGTGACTCCTTATCCGCAATTACGAGCCCAGAATGGCTGAGGTCGCTTTGCCTGTACTGGCAGTATCAATGGAATACAACGTTGCGACGCCCATCGTGGTTGCTGCCTGAGCGGTCACTGCCGTTTGTTGTTGTGCGGTAGTGGCGTTATGTGCTGCGTTGCCAAGCGCCTGTGATGTCGCCTGGAACAAATTGCCCATCGACAACGCGGGGGCATCGCCCAGGACCTTGACATTGGCTTGGGTAACCGAGTCAGTGATCTGACTGTTAACTGATGTTGGAAATGCCATGATGTAGTTCTCCAATTATTGGTAAAGACTTAATTCAAACCCGCGACTTTGGATTGCAAGATCGCTGATGTCGCCTTGCCCGTAGACGCAGTGTCCAATGAGTACAACGTTGCGACACCCATGGTGGTTGCTGCCTGAGCCGTCACCGCGGTTTGCTGCTGCGCAGACGTTGCGTTGTGCGCTGCGTTGCCGAGCGCCTGAGAAGTTGCCTGAAACAGATTGCCCATTGACATCGCAGGCGCATCGCCAAGCACTTCAACGTTGGCCTGCGTCACCGAGTCGGTGATCTGATCATTGACAGAGGTTGGAAATGCCATGTTCACTCCTGTTCTGTGGTGTTATTCAAAAAGTGGATGTCCTTCGCAGCGCTGCACAGGGCGTCACTGATCGTTGAACATGATCCAGACTAGAAGTCTTGCGGCGCTTGTGCGGGTAAAAAAAGCGCCAAAAATGGGTACTTTTCGCGCCACGTCGTTATCCAGTGGTAAAAATCGATTGCACGGTTCAGCCGTCCTGCCGGAATACCCGAGGGCAGCAGCCAACATGGCGACGAAAGGTCTTTTCAAAGTGACGCAAGTCATGAAATCCCAGCGCAAAAGCAATATCTGTCACCGATTGTCGTGGTTGTGCACGCAACATCGTTTTGGCCCGCTCGACCCTTAATTGTTGCAGTAGCGGTTTGAACGAAGCCCCCAAATGACGACGAAACAAGGCGGATAAATGCGCCGGACTGACAAATACCTGACGGGCCAGTTCGGTGAGTGGCAACGGCTCACCACCGTGCTTACGCAGTATCTGTAACGCCCGAACCAAGGCCACATGGAACGATGGAGGGGCTTGCCAGTCGGGGCTCAGCATAGCCTGCACAAAAGCCGCCAACCCAGCGGCGGAACTACACGGTGGCGTACTGGACCAATCCAGGATACCGCCGCCCGAACACTGAACTGCGTTTCCTTCTGCCGCAAAGTCCGCTAAATCCATTTGCTGTATGTCTTGCCCTTCGAGGGTCGTGTGGGGTGATGACAATGCGACATGGGCCACAAACCGTTCCAGCCCGACGACATTGTCCTTCCAGTTCAGCTCCTGAAGGGCCTTTACGGCACCGTCAGAAAACTGCAGATCAGCGAGTCCTCGATACTTGGCCCGCAGCATGGTCAACAATGCCGGTATATCCTCTCGTCGTTGGGATAGGGTGGGTAAGGTCAGGCGCAACCAAGGCCAGGACGAGAAGCCTTCAGCATCATGGTCCCTGACACTGACGAGGAGGCGAACATCTGGAACGTCGCTACCGCTTTTGGTTTGCCACTGGATAATGCGCTCAGCCACGCGAGCAGGTGCCTGGGTAGAGGACAACCGAACACTCAGGGTACCACCATGCGCCCGTTGCCATGCGTCATGCAGTGACGCGTCCTGTTGTTTCGATGCCCCCCCCTCCATTGACAGATACACCAGCGGGCAGTGATGGCGGTGACTGTGACAATGCAGGGTACTGGCGGCAATACGCTTGCCGCTGCCACAGGGTCCAATCAATAACACCGGCAAATCCACACTGGCCAAAGACGGCAAACGCAATTCCAACGCTCTCAGCGCCGGACTGTTACCGCACCAGCATACTTGTTGCTCAGCGGAGTGCTCCACCCGGGCCCGGATGAGATAACGCACTACGATGTTGCTCAATGTCATCAGCGCCGGGTAGTGGCTACCATCCTCCACTGCCTCTGGGGATAATCCGCTAACCCCTATGTCCCCGATACACTGCGTTCCCAGTACTAACGGATAAGATACCTTGTGTCCGGCAGTATCACCCGCACCAGGTTGCTGCGACAGCAAAGCCGGCGATGTGCCCGCCAGTAGTGCCCCGCCGGTATACCCCAGCCACTGTTCGCCGCTGGCATTCAGTCGGATCTGAAGATGCAACGAGTGTGGATTGCAACGATAGCCTTCCAGAGCTTGTAGACATTCCCGTTCAAAAGTCTGCAGTTGTGACACATTCATGGGGTGCTCCCTGACCCGGTGACAACGCTACCAACCTGGTTTCGTGATCGGATCAGGCGGTGCAAATGCAATAATAGAGACCGACAAGGGTAGAAAAGGCGCAATGAAAAGTGCATTACAGGAGATTACAGAAATGTCACCTCCTGGCAGAAATAATAAAGCCTGCTAGAGTTATGATAAGGCAAATATTTAAGCCTTCATCTTCTATTCACACAAGGACGTGCTCATGACAACGCTCTCCAAATCCGACCGCCAACTGACAGAACACGTGTTTTATTTCGATGTTGTCCCTCACCCTCACGATGCGTGGGCGTTCCGCTATAAAGGCACTTCGCCGGACGCTGGCATGGAAAGCGATGACCCGTTTCCGTTCGACATTGATTTCGACCATTTTCAGACCGCACAATTGGTGTTTAATTTGTCCAGCAAAGCCTTTGTGTATGCCTTTAACGCCACCATGCTGGATAAGATCCGAGCGCCCGTCACATACAATGTGCACATCAACAACGCCCGCAATCAACTGACGGTAACCTTAAACCTGTTGCACGCATCTGAGCACTATCAGGCATTTAATTTCCAATTGGTGTGCACTGATGCAACGCCCTCAGAGTCTGGCTATACCCAGTATTACTCACAGGATCCGAAAATCGGCATCAAAGGCAATCAGGGTTAACGGGCGCTGGCGATATCCAGTCGTTGGCATTCGCTCAGACTGATAGATAGCGCTTCACGAAACTGCGCCGTTGTGCACAACGGCGCAAACCACGGCAAGCGAAACCACACCGGCCCGATATCAGCCTGCAGGGCAAGATCCACATGCAGCATGGCCGACTGATATTCGCCCAATGCGGTGTAAATCAAAGCAGCAATATAGGCCACTTCACCATTGTCCGGTGCGCGCTTGAACGCCTGGCGCAGCGCATGCAACGCCCCTCCGGTCTGGTTAAGGTGCAGTCTGGCCTGAGCTACCAACAACCAGTCATCGGCAGAGTGAGCTTCGCCAATCAACGCCAACACCCGACGATAACCGACAAAGGCGCTTTCCCAGGCACCCAAGGTGCGATGTGTGTCTGCAAGGTTTAACCACCAAGTCGGATTTTGCGGTGACTGCTCAACGGCTAACTGCGCCTGGCTGCGGGCCTGTTCAAAATCCCCTTGCAGCATGTACGCCAGCGCAAGGTTGTTGTAGTCCAGGCTTTGCGGATGCTGTGCCACCACCAGCGACAGCATCTCGACAGCCTGCTCAACCTGACCGGAATACAGGTAAAGCGCCCCCAACAGCTGATTCGCTGCATGGTCCTGTGGCATGAAAGTGCGCAACTGCTCCAGCGCAAGCTGACCTTTATTGACGTTGCCCAAATACCAGTGACACAACGCCATGCTATACAAACGCCGGGCGCTGAAACGCAATGACTGAGCCAGCTGATAGTGCTCCAGCGCGCGCGGATACTGCCCTTGTTCAAGGTACAATGCAGCCTGCAAGTCATGGGCCTCGACATTGTCCAGACCACGGGTTTGTGCCTGCCCGATCGCTTTCCCGGCACGCGTCATGTCGCCCCGGTTGAGGGCAAGCCAGAACATATCCACAAAAAACGCCGAGCCTTGTCGGTATTCGTAGGGCGCATCCCGCAGCGTCGATTCGGCAAGGTCCAGATAATGGGATTCGCCGCTGTCCTGATACACATTGATGACTGTCTGGCGCAATAACCCGTAGGCCGGGTACAGGTGACGTTGTTTGTCGAGCAATTGAAGTAATGCCTGCAGTACCTCAGGCGTTTGTTCTCCTTGCAATTGGATACGGTAGTACAACGCCAGGAACGCTCCGTAACTGTCCTCATTCACATCGATTGCAGCCTGCGCTCGCGCACGTATACCCATCACGTCAGCAATATGGCTACGTACTACACTGGTCATCATCGCAGCACTGCCAAAGGGTAGCGTCCATCGCTGTGAGGACGTTACAGTCCAGTCTGGACCGGTGAGACGCTCCACGATGACCTCACACTGACCAGCCCCACAGGAGACAAAAGGCAGCACAATGTCGCTGGCCTGGGTTGCAGCAGCAATGACATCTCCCCTTAACGGCAACGCCCGGGTCTGTGCTGCTGCGACCAATTGCATTTCTGGCTGCTGCTCAACCCAATAGCGCAAGGTATGATCGATACTGGCCAGCACCATGGCATGTTGCTCCCCCACGGCCCCACCGTCAGCCATGGTCGGCGACACTATGACAACGCGCCGGATCTCACCGGCTTCAGGGTCACCCATCGAAGAAGTTAGCAGCAGGGCTGCCACCATCCCCAGCACCAGATTGCCCCTTCGCCACAAGGTAGCGGACAGCGAGGCATCAGCCGGCGTCAGCGGTCGGGTTGGTTGTTCGCCGATACGCGCAGAAACCAACTCAGATTTCACCGCTGCCAACACGTCAGCGACGCCGGCCATACTGTCAGGCCGGAGCCGGGCTTTGGTGGCAATACACTGGCTCAACAACGCCACCAGCGATGACGGCAGTGACTGTGCGGTTTGACGTTGCCAGTTCAATGATGCAGTGGAGGACGAGGGCAATGTACCGGTCAGTAGCTCAATTCCCAGCAAACCAAAGGCATAGATATCGGTCGCCACCGAGTCCTCACCCGAACGACGTTTTTCGGGCGCGCAATAGGCCTCAGTGGCGTAGACGGGTTGTTGCACACCGTCAGCCTCCCCCACTGAGTGTTTGCAGGCAATACCCAAATCAATCACTTTGACCTGACCATCATCGGCGACCAGCACGTTGGCAGGCTTAATGTCGGCATGCACCAACCCGGCGGCATGAATTGCGTCTATCCCCGCGGCAATTTGCGACAGGATATCCACCCTCGCTTCGACCGACCCGTTGGCCGAGTGGCGTATCGCTGACAACGGCCTGGCGTCAAAATATGCCATCACCAGCGCCACACCGCGCTCGTGTTCAATAATGTCATAAATGGGCACGACATTGGGGTGAGAAATGCGTGCAAGCGCCCTGGCTTCTCTGAGCGCCAGAATGTCAGGCGCTGAGTCGGTCAAAAACTTGATCGCCACCGTGCGCTGTAAACGTTCATCTCGGGCACGGTAAACGATCCCCATTGCTCCCTGTCCTATGCAGCTTTCAAGTGTATAGCCAGGCAACGTATGAGGTTGAAAAGATGAAAATTGCGGTGCTTCAGGCATGATGCTGAATGGACGTCTCTACACCATCGTATTCGGTCTGTCCCCCTTTGATGATGACATTGTCCGGGCAGCCCCAGCGCACTTTACCCGGTACACGCTCAATCAACGCCGGGCCATCAGGGGTCAGGGCATAGTGTTCGCTGAACTGACTGCGGGCACGGTATATCTGGATATTCAGGTGACTTTCCGTGATCCCAAGGCTACGGGCCAGACGATCGACGTATAACCATCCCTGATTGATATCCGACACCCCCGAGCAGCGATCAACAATACGTTGTCGGGCCAGCAGCAGACACAGGTAGTGATGGCTGCGAATCGCCAAATCAATCTGTCCCGATTGTCCGTCGGTGCATGTCAGCTGGACTTCTTCCTCATCCTGACTGACATGGAAAACAAAATGAACATCCTGCCAACTGTTCAACGCCGGCAGCAAGGGGACGGTTTCTTTGGGGACCTCCCCCATTCGCAGTTGCCAGCGTTGCCCCTTGAACCGAATCCAGGCTTTGTCGTTGAGCAGCCGTATGGGGTTGTGACTGTCGAGGGGTTCGAGGCACCATTGCTGTTTAGCAATGTACACCGCGATTTCCGCATCCTGTTCCGAAGGCAGTAGCTGATGGGCATGTAACGGGATAACCTCATCACACACGCAGCGATGGGGCACATAGCGACACAGGAAGGTCGCCGGTGGTGACACATCAGATAACGTAAGCAAGGGTGTGCTCAGACCGGCAAATTGTATTGCATCCCCCTTCTGCAACGGTACCGGTTGCGAAGATACAACACGACGACCGTTCAGCCAGCTGCCATTGCGACTTTCGTCCCGTAACCACCAGCCATTGTCTTCCCAGTATACAACCGCGTGAATCCTCGAGATTTCAGGCGCGTCAATCGCACTGTCAACAACACCTGCTAGCCGTCCAAACACATGGTGGGGCGCTATTGGTAACGCATACCCATCCTGATCCGTGAAAGTTGCCATGATTTATGGGTACAGTTTTGTCCAAAACGAACCTTCATAGTAGGTGGCTTTTTTTGCCTTGTCCAAATATACACCCTACCTTGGCGGTAATTTACTGACCTTTTCGCCTGCCTCTCACACTCATAGAAAATGTAAAAAAGTGTAGCAATTGGCGGGAAGTCCTTCTTTTTCCTCGCCGGTTGTCTACAATGCTGGCGCAAGGACCCATCCCTGACAACAAGGGAGGAAGCATCAAGGGCATAACAATGGCAAAGGGTTGTTCATTTCTACATATCACGTTACTGATCGGTACACTTCTATTTCAATCGTCAGGGGCCAAGGCGAATGAACCGAAACGCTACATTCCAGACGATATTGAGTGGCAATTGGACATCGGTCTGGCGCTTTCCTATGGACAAACTCTGATTGAAGGGATGTATCGCAACGATCGCCAGTTAGCCCTTTCCCTTTTGTTGTCAGGCGGCGTGTATGTGGATGATTTTTTTATCGAATCATCGCCCCTCAGCCAACATCCTCTGACCCTCGGCTATGTGGTTCATGCCGACAACAAGCAACAGGTCAATCTGATCGCCGAATCCTGGTTTTCAACCATCGATGCGGAAGAACAATATGACACCCAGGTGCTGGATGGACTGGATGCACGCAACGCGTCACTGGAAGTGGGTGTGGAATACCTGACCACCATCGGCAAAATGGACCTTCGGGTCCGGCTGCTGCACGATGCCCTGGGTCGCCACGGAGGCGGCCTGTTCAGCGCAGAGCTGGCGCGTCAGTATTATACTCGTCATGCGCTCTGGATGCCGTCGTTAGGGATCACCGTCGTATCATCGGACGCGGTGGATTTCTATTATGGTGTACGCCCCCATGAAGCCACACTAACCCGTCCGGTTTACACCGGTTCCACCGCCTGGATTGGTTCAGCCCGACTGTATGCCGAGCGGCCGCTGGGCGAAGATTGGTCGTTGATTGGCTTCGCCGGTTACGCCTTTTTCAGCGACGGTATCGCCGACAGTCCCATTGTTGGGGATCGCAATGATACGTTCCGCGTCGGTATGGGGGTACTGTGGTCATTCTGAAGGGATTGCGCCCCGCACTGCTGGGCCTCAGTTTATGCCTGACAGCACCTGTAAATGCTCAGCAGCAGCCGATGCCACCGCGGGTTGCCAGCCTGATCGCCAGCCCGGGAACCTGTGAGTTGGCCCAGGATCAGGTCAGTTGTGACATCAACGCCGCATTCATCTGGGAAGCGCCGACGCAGGGAGCCTATTGTCTGTGGGAAAGTGGCTCACAGATCCCGATGGCCTGCTGGTCAGACGCCTGGACCGGGACCTTCCATCTGCCCTTTGTCGCGGGTGAGGATCGTCATTTTGAGCTGCGTCGCAAAGACAGTGTCCACATACTCGCCACCTCGACAATCAGGGTGATTGGTGCGGTTGAACAACGGCTGCGTGCCCGTCGTCGGCATCGGCTGTGGCGGATGTTCTGAGCGTTGTGACACATTTTGACAGTGTGCTGACAGATTTACACGCAAACGCAAAAGATTGAGACAGTTCATTGCTCCACAATGGCCACCACTGATTAGCGTGGTTACAAGGAGAATGAATCATGAAAAAAACGCTTACGGTATTAACAATGGTACTAATGTCTTCAAGCACACTGGCAGCTCAACTCAGCCCGGCCAATCCGGTATTGCGTCCACTGACCCTGAAAGACGGTGAAGTGGTGCTGGGAGCCTCGATAGGCTATGGCGACAGTGAAGACGATAACGGTGGCCAGCTTGGCCTGAATGCTGCCTACGGGATCACCGATGATCTGACCCTGGGACTGGGCGGCATCCGCTACCGCATGCTATCCCGCGGCAGCGATACCGCTGCGGGACTGGAGTTGGCCATCGGCGCAGGCCTGCGAGGCTATCTGGAGTCTGACGGCAACGGTGACGCCCTCGGTTATGGCGCTGATGTCACCGGTAAATACGTGTTTTCCGATGATTTCGCGGTCACTTTTTCCGGCGGCTATGTGTACTGGAATGAGCAGCATCTGGCCAATAAACACGAGTGGCGCTTCAGTGTCGGCGCAGAGAAGGCATTGGGCAATGACCTTACGGCTTTTGCGGACTACTCATACCGGGATTTGCATGGATTCAGTCAAAACCATGCCAATCGCTACACACTGGGGGTAAACTACAACCTGAATCGTCAATGGGATTTAGGTCTGGCATTTTCCTACAGTGATTTTGATGCCGTTGAGAATGGGTATGACGCGGATAATGCGTATCGCCGCAATCTGGGGATCTACGCCACCTACCGTTTTTAAGACCGTGCGCAGCCGTCTGGACACAGGGCTGCGCCCAATTATGGATACATAAGGATAATGAACGAGCGGCTCCATCATGTTTTTCTGGTCGAGGATGATCAGGCTCTGGCAAACCTGGTGTCAGAATACCTGTCGCAGCAACACTTTCGGGTTTCCTGGGAAGCGCGGGGTGACCGGGCGGTAGAGCGTATACTGGCCGCTCAGCCGGATGTGGTGTTGCTCGATATTATGCTGCCGGGCAAAAATGGCGTCGACATATGCCGTGAACTACGATTGCAGTCCGACATCCCGATCATCATGCTCACTGCCCGCAGTGACGATATTGATCACATCGTTGGTCTGGAGGTCGGCGCCGACGATTATATCTGTAAACCGGTGCAGCCTCGCCTGTTGTTAGCACGCATCACCGCGCTGCTACGACGCAGTACCAACAATACACCGTCAAACGCCCTGCCGGCAGAAATGCGTTTTGGCCAATTACTGATCAACCCGACCCATCAAACCGTTCACCTGGGTGAGCATGAGTTGCCACTGACCACCAATGAATTCACCCTGCTGACCCAATTTGCGCAACATGCGGACACCGTGCTCAGCCGCGATGATCTGCTCAACCATTTGCGCGGGTTCGGCTATGATGGCATGGACCGAACCGTCGATATGCTGGTTTCTCGGTTACGCAAGAAGCTTGGCGACGACGCCAATAAACCGCATAAAATCAAAACCGTATGGAAGAAAGGGTACCTTTTTGTCAGCACCGCCTGGCAATGAGTTACCTGAATTAACACCATGAACCACTTATTCCTGCGTCTGTACCTGCTGGTCGCCATTACTATCGTTGGTCTTGGTTGGAGCATTGACCGCATCTACGATCAACACCTGCAGCAAGCCGATGCATTGACAGACAGCGATGTTCACAAGGGCACCCTGTTTTTGCTCAACCGTGAATTGTTGCGCTATCCACAATCCCAGCGCAAAGACTACCTCAGCGCCGCAGCTGCATCGTTTGGCTATCCGCTGGCGTTGCTTACCATGCAACAGGTCGATACGCGGTTTTCTGCGCCCCCCCTGTCATTGACGGCGCAGCAACGCACTTACCTGGAACGGGGCGGACTGTTGGCCCTGTACGACGATGATGCGGGCAGCAGCTGGTTCTTACAGCGTATGAGTGAAGGCAACGAAGTGATGGTGTTAGGACCGATTGATTCAGGGGTATCAACCTCTTCGGATGCACTGTTCAGCAGCCTGTTCCTGGCCGGTCTGGCGCTGGCAGTGTTCATCTGGGCCTGGCCGCTATCGCGAGGGCTGGTCAGTCTGACCCGCAGCACTGAAGCATTCGGCAAAGGGGATTTTCAGGCCCGCGCCAGCCTCGGTGTGCCGGCCCCGTTGCAGCCTCTGGCACAACGCTTCAATGCCATGGCACGGCGCATTCAGCGTCTGATAAAATCCCACAAGGAATTGTCCCATGCGGTTTCTCATGAGTTGCGTACCCCTGTGGCCCGGATCCGGTTTGCACTTGAAATGGCCCGGGATGCTGATGATCCCAAACAACATCAGCACTATCTCGACACCATGGACAGCAATATTGAGGAACTGGACGATCTAATCGACGAACTGCTAGCCTATGCACGTTTTGACCGCGAGGAGCCACAGCTGACCATCCAGCCTCTGGAACTGGCCCCGCTGCTGGCTGCCACACTGGATAACTTCCGCATGACCCATGGCCATTTGACCCTGACGCTGGATGTCCGTAATACCAATTTACGTGTCAACGCAGACCGTGATGCATTGACCCGGGTGATTGACAACCTGCTGCGCAATGCGGTGCGGTATGCAAGACAGCACATCTGTGTGTCGGCTTCGTTGCAGAGCGACAAGGTTGAGATCCGAATTGATGACGATGGCCCTGGTGTTCCCGAAGCGGATCGGCAACAGCTGTTTGATCCCTTTGTGCGCCTTGATACCAGCCGTGACCGCACCTCTGGGGGCATCGGTCTGGGACTTGCCATCGTGCAACGCTTTGTCGAATTGCACCACGGTAGCGTCGAAATCGAATCTGCCGAGTTAGGTGGTGCATCCTTCGTCATCCATTTACCCCAGCTGCACCACCTGGGATAAAAAAAACGCGCCAACGAGGCGCGTTTTTGAATCGAAACATCGACCCTTTATTGCACAAAACCTTCATTGGCTTTGACGGTCAGGGGATGGTAGCCCGGTTTGGCTTCAGCAAAGGCTTTTTGCGCCATCACCTTTCCTTCTTCCGTTTCGGACAGCGCCCGATACAATGGCTTCACCAGTTTGTTACGCCCGATGTGTACCAGGTAGTCATGTAAACGTGGAAACGCCGGCTCATACCAGTTGTTGATGCTGATCAGCAACCAACTGTGGGCGATCTCGTTATTCTTACTGTCAGTCAGACCAAAGGCTTCGTCCAGCGCCTTCAATTGGGCATCAGACAGGATTTCCGGCATGTTATTGAGGAAATACAGCCACTGGTGTACGGTCCACTTGTCAGTTGCAATGTCTTTGGCAGCCAACTCACCAGCCAACCATTGACTGCGCGCCTCATCCACCACCGTAAAGGCATTGGATTGTGGCTCTGGTGCACCCTCAGGAATACCCGGGGCGAAGATCCACTGCTCAATACGCTGCATATCCAGTTTATCCCCGTGGTCTTTCACCAAGGTGTTTTTCAGATACTCAATAAAGGCGTCCGTGGTGATGCTCTGGAAAGCGAATTTTTCGAAGTAATCCACCAAAAACGCATCAAAGGCTTCGCGACCAACGGTGTATTCGAGCTCTCTTAGGAACAATGCACCTTTCTCATACGGTATGTTCGAGAACACGGCATCCGGGTCACGACCGCGCAAATCAATCGCAAGAATTTCGTCATTATCCGGCAACGCCTCGATGTCGGCTTCCAGGTCCTGGTACCCCAATACCGCTTCCATATTGAAACGGTCAGTGCCGTAGATGATTTCCATGATGCGATAGGTCAGATAAGTGGTAAAGCCTTCGTTCAGCCACAAATCACGCCAGGTTGCATTGGTCACTGTGTTGCCCGACCAGGAATGGGCCAGTTCGTGGGCAATCAATGACACCAGTGACTTATCACCGGCAATCACCGTGGGGGTAATGAATGACAGGCGTGGGTTTTCCATTCCGCCAAACGGGAAGCTGGGCGGCAGGATCAGCAAGTCGTAGCGATCCCAGCTATACGGGCCAAAGCGTTGCTCGGTGGCTTCCAGCATTGCTTCCGTGTCTTCAAACTCTTTGGCGGCGGCATCCAGTAAAGACGCTTCGGCATACACGCCGGTGCGCTCACCCATGGCCTTGAACTGCAAATCTCCAATGGCCAGCGCAATCAGGTAAGAAGGGATTGGCTGGGGCATGGAAAATTCATACTCGCCGTCACGGGCAGCCTCTGGATCATTTGCCGCGCTCATCACAGCGAGCAATTCCTGCGGTGTACGGATGACCGCATCATAGGTCACCCTGACCTGCGGTGAATCCTGCAAAGGAATGAAACTACGGGCATGGATAGCCTGTGCCTGGGTAAACAAGAACGGATGCTGCTTACCGGCGGTCTGCTGTGGCGTCAGCCACTGCACACCACTGGCCTGGGGAGAGGTACTGTAGTGCACGGTCACCTGATTAACGCCCTCAGGCACATCAATGGTCAACGCGGCCCCCAGGTTAGGATCGGGCTCTGCCAGCGTGAAAGTCAGCGGTTCGCCATTGGCAGTGACGTTGTCGATGTCCAGCTCGCGGGTGTCCAGCACCAATGTATCACTGCCACCGTCAACACGTTCAAAATCAAGGGTAGCTGAACCATGCAATACGTGCTGTTCAAAATCCGCGGTTAAATCAAGGCTCAGGTGTTTAACCCGCATAACATCAGGATTGGCATAGGAATGATAGTCCTGACCCGGCGCAATGGCAGTTTCTTCTGCCGGTGCTGCCGCGGTGGTGTCAGCCTGTGGTGCAGACAGTGTCTCAGTAGGTTCAGGCGCTTTGCTGCAGGCGCTCAATCCGCCGACCAGACACAGCGCCAAAAGCGTTGTTGTTGTTTTCATTGTTTATCCTGTCGTTTGTTCGCGCGACGATTATGGCACAATCCCCGAAGCGTGAAAATGTCAGCTACCCCCTGTCAGGTCCCATTGCCCGGAACTGGAAAAGCGCATTCGGTGATCGACAAGCATTGAAAAAAGGTGTTGCCGACACTATAAGCATTCCTAGGCTGATGCAACGATGCGAGAGGATGGTATGTGGAACGACGAGCAAGGCCCTCAGGACGACTTTGCCGAGTGGATGCAAGACGTCAAACCCCTTAAGCAGGATACCCATATCAGCAGCGCAGCAAAAAGTCCGAGTCTGGCACAACAGTTACGACGTGCTGCGGTTGAACGGGAAACCCATGTGCTGGTAAACCCGCTGAGTGCAGAATTACCGGCGCCGGTGGCACCCAATGATCCGATCGGGTTTAAAAAACCCGGGGTTCAGGAAGGGGTGTATAAAAACCTGCGGCTGGGAAAATACAGTGTCGATCATCGTCTCAATGTACAGGGCCTGAGTGTCGAACGGGCCCGAGATAAACTGTTTTTCGGCTTGCGGCAGGCGCAGCAAAACAACCACCGCACGGTGTTGATAAAACACGGCAAACAACCTGATAGTGAACCGTTTCCCGGACTGTTGAAAAGCCACGTCAACCAATGGCTGCAATCATTACCACAGGTGCTGGCGTTTCACTCCGCCCAGCCCTTCCACGGTGGCAACGGCGCAGTCTATGTGCTGCTACAAAAAAGTGCTGAGGAAAAACAAACCAACCGCGAACGACACAAACAAAAATAGGGAGCCTGAGCTCCCTATTTTTTTATTTGGTTTCACTGCGCCTATTCGGCAGCAGATGTATCGTGTACCGGCGTTACTGAAACGGGCTCTGACTTAGCAGAGGCGCTCATTACAGCGGTCACCACCAGAAATACCACGGTGGCCAGCACACCGGCCAGTCCAAACCCTTTTGATGAGCGATTCATAAGCTTCTCTTATTGTTATTATCGTTGGTTTTTCTGCGTTGATACGTCTACTGCGGTGTCATTTTACAACATGCAAAAGAACCCGCAGAAGTCAAGCTGCGATGAAATAATAGCCAGTGTTTTTTAATTTAACAAGGGGGAAGGTCAAGAAAATCAATCTTTTAACACGAGATAAAAAAGATGCCCAGGGGTTGGGCATCTAAAAAGTGAGCCTCATGCTCTTAGGAAAGCTACAACAGTGACGGTCACAGAGGTGCAAACAGTCACTGTAAAGATATAGACCGGCCAAGCCGGAAAAAATTCCCGGCATGGCTGAAAAAGCGATCTCGCTTAGCCTAAGGTGCGCCGTGCATTGCGGAACATTCGCATCCACGGACCATCTTCCTGCCACTCATCAGGGCGCCAGGAGTTCGCCACCGTGCGGAATACCCGCTCCGGGTGCGGCATCATAATGGTGACACGGCCATCGTCACTGGTTAACCCGGTGATCCCGAGTGGAGAGCCGTTCGGGTTGGCAGGATAGGTCATGGTCGGCTGACCATAGTTGTCCACATAACGCAAAGCAACGTTACCCTGCTCAAAGGCCCGTTGAGCGCCGTCCTGGGTGGCAAACTCGGCACGACCTTCACCGTGAGATACGGCGATGGGAATTCTCGAGCCTTCCATACCTGCAAAGAACGCCGACGGTGATTGCATCACCTCCAGCATTGCCACCCGGGCTTCAAACCGTTCTGAGCGGTTGGTCACAAAGTGAGGCCAGTGCTCAGTGCCAGGGATCACGTCTTTAAGGTTCGACAGCATTTGGCAGCCGTTACAAACCCCCAGAGACAGGGTGTTCGGATTGCTAAAGAAGCGCGCGAACTGTTCACGGGCACGCCCATTAAACAAAATCGATTTGGCCCAGCCTTCACCGGCACCCAATACGTCACCGTAAGAGAAACCACCGCAGGCTACCAGCGCCTGGAACGCCTCCAGTTGCTGACGACCGGAAAGAATGTCACTCATGTGAACATCCACCGCTTCAAACCCGGCACGGTCAAATGCTGCCGCCATTTCTACGTGAGAGTTTACCCCCTGCTCACGCAGGATGGCGACCTGAGGCCGTGCACCGGTGGCGATATAAGGGGCCGCAACATCTTCGTTCAGATCGAAGGTCAGATGCGCATGCAAACCCGGATCAGCGGCATCGGCTTTGCTATCGAACTCTTCACGGGCGCAATCAGGATTATCCCGTTGACTCTGCATGTGGTAGGTGGTCTCCGCCCAGGCTTTACGCAATGCTGTACGAGACTGCTCCAGCACAACGCCATTGCCCCGTTGGATGCTGATAGTATCGTTGTCGTTCACGCTACCAATCACATGGCTTACGCTCGCCAGACCGTGTTGTTGCAGACACTCCTGCACAGCGTTGATGTCATCCTGACGGACCTGGATAACAGCACCCAACTCTTCGTTGAACAGCACCGCCAGATCATCTCCGGCCAGGCTATCCAGCTGCACGGAAATACCGCAATGACCGGCAAACGCCATTTCGGCCAGGGTAGTAAACAATCCGCCGTCAGAGCGGTCGTGATAGGCCAGCAACTTGCTATCAGCCAGCAGTTGCTGAATCGCCTCAAAGAAACCTTTCAACAATTCAGGACTGTCCACATCCGGCACCGACTGCCCCAATTGTTGATACACCTGCGCCAGGCAGGACGCGCCCAGACGATTTTTACCGGCGCCCAAATCAATCAGCATCAGGGCTGTATCGCCGGCATCGGTGCGCAATTGCGGGGTCAGGGTTTTACGGATGTCACGCACCGCACCAAACGCAGAAATGACCAGTGACAAGGGTGAGGTCACCGATTTTTGTTCATTCCCTTCCTGCCACTGGGTTTTCATCGACATGGAGTCTTTACCGACCGGAATAGTCAGACCCAGTGCAGGGCACAATTCTTCACCCACCGCCTTAACCGCTTCGTACAGCCCGGCATCTTCACCGGGGTGGCCTGCCGCCGCCATCCAGTTGGCAGACAACTTGATCCGCTTCAGATCGCCAATGTCCGCTGCCGCAATGTTGGTCAGGGCTTCACCCACCGCCAAACGCGCAGAAGCGCCGTAGTTCAGCAACGCCACCGGTGTGCGCTCGCCCATCGACATGGCTTCACCGTGGTAAGTGTCAAAGGCACTGGCGGTCACCGCGACATCGGCGACCGGGATCTGCCAAGGACCCACCATCTGATCACGACTGACCAGACCGGTTACTGAGCGGTCACCGATGGTGATCAGGAAGGTTTTCTCCGCCACTGTGGGTAAGCGCAATACCCGCTCAACGGCTTCTTCCACGGTCATCACCGACAAGTCCAGTGCTTCACCCTTAGACTGGGCTGAAGCAACATCACGGTGCATTTTGGGCGGCTTACCCAACAACACATCCAGTGGCATATCGATGGGCAGGTTATCAAACTGACGGTCACTGAGGGTCAGATGTTGTTCTTCAATGGCTTCACCGATCACCGCGAACGGTGCCCGCTCGCGTTCACAAATTTTGGCAAAACGCTCCAGATTTTCAGGCGCCACAGACATGACGTATCGTTCCTGAGATTCATTACACCAAATTTCCAGCGGCGCCATGCCCGGTTCATCATTTGGCACATTGCGCAGCTCAAAGCGACCGCCCCGACCGCCGTCACTGACCAACTCAGGGAATGCGTTGGACAGGCCGCCGGCGCCCACATCGTGGATAAACTGAATCGGGTTGTGCTCTCCCAATTGCCAGCACTTATCGATGACTTCCTGGCAGCGACGCTCCATTTCCGGGTTGTCACGCTGCACCGACGCAAAATCCAGATCTTCATGGGACTGGCCGGAGGCCATCGATGATGCAGCACCACCGCCTAGACCGATATTCATTGCCGGACCACCCAGCACGATCAGCTTAGCTCCGACCGTGATTTCACCTTTCTGGGTATGTTGCTTGCGGATATTCCCAAGGCCACCAGCAATCATGATTGGCTTGTGATAGCCGCGTACTTCAACACCATTAAAGCTGTTCACCTGTTGTTCGTAAGTACGGAAATAACCGAGGATATTCGGGCGTCCGAACTCGTTGTTGAACGCCGCTCCGCCCAATGGGCCATCCATCATAATGTCGTACGCGGTGACAATCCGTTCCGGTTTGCCATAATCAATTTCCCAGGGCTGTTCAAAACCAGGGATACGCAGGTTCGACACACTGAAGCCAACCAAGCCGGCTTTGGGTTTGGAGCCGCGACCCGTTGCACCTTCATCACGGATTTCACCACCAGAGCCGGTGGCTGCGCCCGGAAACGGCGAAATTGCGGTGGGGTGGTTGTGGGTTTCGACCTTCATCAGAATGTCGATACCTTCATGATGGTAATGATATTGGTTGGTGATGGGATCGGGGAAAAAGCGCCCGGCTTCCCAACCTTCCATGACCGCGGCATTGTCGGCATAGGCGGAATGCACGTGTTCTGGATGCTGCTCATAGGTGTTTTTGATCATTTTGAACAGCGATTTGGCCTGCTGCTGGCCATCGATGGTCCAGTCGGCATTAAAAATCTTATGTCGGCAATGCTCTGAGTTTGCCTGTGCGAACATGTACAGTTCGATATCGTTCGGGTTACGTCCCAAACGCTGGAAATTCTCGACCAGGTAATCAATCTCGTCATCTGCCAACGCCAGACCAAGGCTGACATTCGCTTTGGCCAGGGCTTCCCTACCCCCGGCCAGGATATCAACGGATGTCAGACTTCGAGGCGCCTCTTCGACGAACAGCACCTGTGCCTGTTGCAACTGCTGCAACACAGATTCGGTCATACGATCGTGCAACAGTCCGTACACCTGACGCTGCTGCTGGGCACTCAACGGCGCTGACACACTCAGGTAGTAAGCACAGCCACGCTCGATACGTTTAATGTTGTTCAATGCGCAGTTGTGGGCAATGTCCGTTGCTTTTGAAGACCAGGGGCTAATGGTACCCGGACGCGGCACTACCAGACACAACTCACCGTCAGGGGAATGACTTTGGGCTTTCGGGCCATAGGTCAGCAGTTTATCCAGCACCTGTTGCTGGTCCTCGCTCAGATCACTGCTGACCTGAACAAAGTGCACATATTCGGCGTACACATCGGTGACGGGTAATTGTTGGGAGGCACATTGTGCCAACAGTTTCTGACGTCGGAAATCAGACAGCGCCGGGGCACCACGAAGGACTAGCATATCGGTCATCACCACTGGTTGTTGTGACTTCCGACGGACTGACCGGAAGGCACACGGTTTCGGGAAGTTTGAAGGCGCGGATTATAGAGGAAAATCAGCCCGTTGATAAGCCGAAGGTGGGCGAAAAAACAACTTTTCTTACGGGGTCGGGCCACTAATCAGGACTGGAAGTCGGGGCGCTTTTTGTTCACAATGCGGGTTTGTTGTTTAACCGTAGATGCTGGTGTGATCAAACCGTTCCGTTGGATAGCCGCTATATTGCTGGGATTGTCTGTGTGCGCCTGTGAAGGCCCGCAGCGCTCAAACAGTCTACAGGACGTGCTGGATGCGGGCGTCTTGCGGGTCGGCACAAACTACGGATTGACCACCTATTACAACGGTGCCTCCGGCCCTGAAGGGTTCGAATATGAACTGGCGGCCGGGTTTGCCGAATATCTGGGTGTGCGGTTGGAAGTGATGCCGTTTTACAACCTGTCTGATTTGTTCCCCCAGCTTGAACGCAACCACCTCGACCTCATTGCCGCCGGCATTACTGCCACCGAACAGCGCCAGAGCCAGTTTAATTTTGGCCCTGCCTATCAGGCCGTCAGCCAGAAGCTGGTTTTCAAACAAGGCAATGAACGGCCCCGCAGTACCGACGATCTGACCGGTTCATTGAGCGTCGTGGCAGGCAGCAGCCATGCCGAAACCTTGCGCACACTCAGAGACGCAGGCGCGACCATGAACTGGCAGGAAACCGATGAAAAAGATGCCGAAGAATTGCTGCAACTGGTGGTGGATGGCGAACTTGATTACACCATTGCGGACTCCAATATTCTGGCGGTGTTGCGTCGACGCCATCCGGATCTGAGTATCGGGTTTACCGTGCATGAGGCTCAGGGCATCGCCTGGGCGCTGAACAAAAAGCGCGACGATGCATTGTTGGCAGCATTGATTGAGTATTTTGGTCTGATCCAGAATGACGGTCGGCTGGCAGCACTGGAAGACAAGTATTTTGGCCATGTGCGCCAGTTCAATTATGTCGATACACGGGCGTTCATCAAAGCCGCTCAGACCACGCTACCGACCTATAAAAACCTGTTTGTACAATATGCCGGTGACCTCGACTGGCGACTGCTGGCGGCCATGAGCTATCAGGAAAGCCACTGGGATCCCCGGGCCAAATCGCCTACCGGTGTTCGAGGCATGATGATGCTCACATTGGCGACCGCCAGAGACATGGGGATCCGTTCCCGTTTGGATGCAGAGCAAAGCATACAGGGCGGCGCCAACTATTTCCGCCAGTTACTGACCCGCATCCCGGCCCGTATCCCAGAACCGGATCGCACCTGGTTCGCGATGGCCGCGTACAACGTCGGCCTGGGACACCTCGAAGATGCCCGGGTGCTGACAGAGCGCCAGGGTGGCAACCCAGACCTGTGGGTTGACGTCAAAAAACGTTTACCCCAACTGCGCCAGAAGCGCTTCTATAAAACCACCCGCTATGGCTATGCCCGGGGTGACGAAGCAGTCATTTATGTGGACAACATTCGGCGTTATTATGACACGCTGGTCTGGTTAGATTCGCAAGATCC
Organism: Fluctibacter halophilus; assembly: GCF_020687825.1. Lineage (GTDB taxonomy): Bacteria > Pseudomonadota > Gammaproteobacteria > Enterobacterales > Alteromonadaceae > Fluctibacter > Fluctibacter halophilus. The sequence continues at coordinate 376,359 of NZ_JAJEWP010000001.1, read as the reverse complement.
TGCCCTGCTCGACGAGCTCACGCCGCCCTCGGATAACACCCAGCAAACGGATTAGCCCCCTTGAAATTGGCCTGACCGACACTACCTATGTCATAGAATTGTCATATGTGCGGTTTAGTATCCGCAAAAAACGTGCTTCTTTGAACTTAATCTGCGCGTCAGTGCTCTAAATGGTTCAGGAGGATTGTTATTAACAAAAGGAGACATCACATGCGTAAACGCAATGTAATGACCAGCAAGACGCGGGCGTCAATGAATAATCGCCGCCGATTGCTACTCAAACGACTGCATCAGAAAGTCATGTCCCGTCGCCAGCAATTCCAACAACAGGAAATGTTCGACGACATGGCAGAAGCCTGCTAAGTACCTTCCCGCTTAGCGGCTTTCTGCTGCTGACGGCGCCATTTAAAAAAATCCGATAATTTCGCCCCGCACTGTTCACCCAATACCCCCCGGGTTACCGCCACCTGATGGTTCAGGCGTTCATCGTTGACGATATCCATGACACTGCCTGCAGCACCGGTTTTCGGATCATCCGCCCCAAACACCAGTCGGGCAATACGACTGTGCACCAATAATCCTGCACACATTGGGCAAGGCTCTAGGGTAACGTACAAGGTCGTATCAACCAGTCGATAGTTTGACAGTTTCTGACCGGCTGCACGGATCGCCATCATTTCCGCATGCGCGGACGGATCATGGTTGCCGATGGAGCGATTCCATCCCTCACCGATGACTTCACCGTCGCGCACCAAAACCGCGCCGACCGGCACTTCACCTTCCTGCCAGGCTTTGTCGGCCAGGCGCAGCGCGTGGGCCATCCACTGTTCATCGTTGGCTTGCATGCCTACCTCGTTATGTCGACTACCGTGGTATTGTACGACATAACGGTTGGCGAGAAACCCTAAATAATTGGTGAATATCACCAACTTTAACACCTTCGCCAAATCGGTGAAAAATGTATCTATATGTTTTAAAAGAACTTTTTAAACATGGAAACAAAATTGCTTTGTGTTCTGTTGTCACATAGACTTTGAATACGAACCACACAGTGAGGGAATCATGACTATCGGGCCTTTTTCAGTCGCCATTGTTGCCATCATTTGTTGGGCTGTTGTTGAGTTGATCAACGGACCCAAAGGCAAGAAGCGCAATAAGAAAGATGATCAGGACATTGCTGCGCTGCAGCAGGAAGTACTGCAGTGCAAAGAGCGCATTGCCACGTTGGAAAAAATCGTTACTGACGAAAAATACGATCTGAAGCGCGAGTTTGAAAACCTCAAGCGAGACAGTGCTGCTTAATCACGAAATCAAAAAAAAGGCGCCGTACGGCGCCTTTTTTAGTCGCCGCCTCAATCCCCCGAATTAACACCCCATTACTCGCCCCACTGTGGAGAAGCCATTAAAATGACGTTGTTGATAACAGGTGAGGCGTTTCTATCTTTCCTGACAATCTCATCACAGATCCGAAAGCCCAAACACAGGGTTTGGGGAAATGGCTTTTTCTTCGTCACGCGTTGCCGTGTGTCCCATTCATCCGTGTATTCTGCCGCCTAAACAGGATTCATACCATTCGTCATAAATTCCCCCTATCGCGGTTTTCGTTGCGTAAAAATAGCGGCGAAATTGTTTGAGGGTTTATTTATGAAAAAGGTTAATTTGAGTGTCACCAGCAGCATCTTTGGGTTAGTTTTTCTAGTCACGTCTCAGGCGATAGCCCAAGGACACCCTATTGAGTCAGTCTATAACGATAAATTGACAGCGCTAGATACAAAAATTGAGAAATCCATGCAGGATTTCAATGTCCCCGGTTTAGCGCTCGCCGTCGTTGCAAATGGGAAGGTGGTTAAAGCGAAAGGCTATGGTGTCAGCGATTTAAAAAAAGGCACACCGGTCACTCCAGATACACAATTTTCTATAGGATCTTCGACCAAAGCTTTTACCAGCTTCGTGTTGGGAACACTGGTCGACGAAGGCAAGCTTGATTGGCAAACGCCAATCAAGCAATACCTTCCTGAACTAACTTTCCAAAATCCCCAGATTAGGGACACAGCAACCCTAATCGATATTCTGAGTCACCGCACCGGTTTGGCGCGTCACGAACTGATTTGGCTGGCCAATGAATCCTTGACCATTGATGAACTGCTTGCCGCATTTGCGCATTTGGAGTCACAACAATCCCTGCGCCAGGGGTTTATCTACAATAATTTGATGTACGCACTTGCCGGCCACCTGGCAGAAAAAGCGTCTGGTGAAAGCTGGGATACACTGATAGAAAAACGCATACTTTCTAAGCTGAGCATGAATAACACCACAACCAGTTATCAGCAAATGCAAAAATCAGCTGCTCACGCAAAACCCTATATTGAAAAGGACGGCGAGTTATCACGCCTACCCTACAGTGGCAATATGAACGGTGTAATGAGACCGGCTGGCGCAATTAACTCCAGTGTAAATGACATGACTCAATGGCTGTCACTGCTTTTAAACCAAGGCACTTATCACGGTGAACCAATGATCGCGCCGACGACACTGGCACAAATACAATCCCCACATACGCCGGTCAGAGGTTATATAGCAGGCGCGCATCGTTCACCAATGAGCTATGGTTTGGGTTGGTTTATCAGTCATTACCAAGGGCACTATCAAGTCCAACACGGCGGCAACATCGATGGTTTTAGTGCGGCTGTATTTACCTATCCTGATGACGGTGTAGGGATCGTCGTATTGTCGAATAAAAACGCGACCATGCTGCCACACCTGATTGCCCTGGAAGTGTCAGACATCATACTAGGCAACGCCCCCAGCAATTATCTGGAACCCCCGGAGCCACAACAACAAGCACAAAATATCCACAACAGTGAGATGCAAACCAAGGCTGACGAGCAAAACAACGAGACATTGCTGATGCCACTGACCGATTATGCCGGCAGTTATTTTCATGATGGCTATGGAGAAGTGAGCATTGCCGCACAAGATGATGTGCTAACTGTCAGTTACGGCAGCGTTCAGGAGCAGTTTATTCATCAACATGATCATACCTTTGTGAGTAAAAATACCTATCGCTTTGGCTTCTTTGAAGGAGAAACGCTGACGTTTGAAGTGGATGATGGGCAGCGAATCAAATCGGTGCTGTTGCCTTTTGACTATCCAAAACCAATCCGCTTTATCGCTGCACAAAACAACACGTTTTTCGATTATTTCTGTATATTACTCTGTATCGAAAAAGATGAATCGGCCCCATTAAGATGACATCTCGAATGAGCACCTTTTGGTCATTACAAATTACAGGATGGAGCCTGTTTGCTATTGCCCAGATGGTATCGTTCTGGATTCAGAATTATCCAATGACGAAAGGCATCCCGTTGGCGATGCTTTTCGCCCTCTTTGGGCTGGCAATCACCTTGGTCATGAGAAAAATCTACACAAGTACCCGATTCAGGTCCCTATCCCCCTGGACACTGACTCTGAGTTGCACGGGTGTTTGCATTGTGTCAGCCATATGTTTTGTGCAGGCGATTTATCTGACTTTCGCCTTGTTAGACCGGCTGCTTTTGTCCGGTAAAACCAAATTATCAGTGGCCCACAATGTAGATCATATCCTCACCAATTATTTCCAGTTGCTACCTATCTTGTTGATTTGGACATTGTTGTACTACGCCATAAAATACCTGCACCGCGCCAATAAGAGTGACGTCGAAGTACTCAGGTTAAGTGCCAGTCTAAAAGAAGCTGAACTGAATGCTTTAAAGGGCCAGATAAACCCTCATTTCATGTTCAATTGCCTGAATAATATCAGAGGCTTAATGCTGGAAGATGTCACTGCAGCCAGAGCTGCAATAAGCAGCCTGGCTGAAGTGTTACGCCACTCATTGTCCGGCACTCACAAGGACAAAATTCCGCTCCGCAAAGAGTTGCTCCTGGTCAATGAATTTATCGCCTTAGCGAAGCTGCATTATGAGAACAGGCTGATCGTCAGCATGCAAATTGACCCGCAAAGTGAGCCTTGCCTGATCCCGGTAATGTTGTTGCAGTTACTGGTGGAAAACGCCATAAAACACGGTATTGCTAATGAGCCTGGCGGCGGTGAATTGGTGATTACAACAAAAATTTCAAAAAAACGACTTGAAATATTGGTGACCAATCCGGGCAAGTTAGACACTAAACAACACATAACCGACAATCCCAATAGTACCGGCACAGGCCTGTTGAATATCACCGAAAGATTGTTATTGATGTATGCGACCCACGCGAGCTTTTCACTTCAGCAACAGCAAGATTTGATTGAAGCCCGAGTGTGGTTGCCAGTGGAGTATGAAACATGCGAGTAGTCATCGTCGAAGATTCTCGTCTGGCCCGTTCAGAACTCAAAGCACTGCTGGCTCCCTATGCCGACATAGCTGTTGTGGCTGAAGCGGAAAACGCAGAACAAGCGGTCAAACTGGTCGAAACTCACCGGCCTGATGTTTTGTTTTTAGACATACAGTTGCCCGGACAGGATGGCTTCTGGGTGCTGGAAACACTGGAACACCTTCCCCACGTAATCTTTACCACAGCATACGACCAATACGCCATAAAGTCCTTCGAATACAATGCATTAGATTACTTACTTAAACCCATCAATGCCGCTCGTCTTGAACAAGCCATCAAAAAAATCAATACACAGCCAGACACCGAGAAGGACGATAGGCTAAATTCAGACAGTAAAATTTTCCTCAAAGATGGCGAGCGTTGCTGGTTGGCAAGCTTACAGGATATTGCACTATTCGAAAGCTGCGGCAACTATTCAAGAGTCTACTTCAAAGACAATAAGCCACTCATTCCTAAATCACTCGGTAGCATCGAAAAGCGACTTCATCCGCAGCAATTCTTCAGAATAAGCCGCCAACATATTGTAAATCTTCATTACGTTGCAGACATATCACTTTGGGTCAACGGAAACTACCGACTCGTCATGCAGGATGGCATGGAACTAGATGTTTCCAGAAATCAGTCTGCCCGATTAAAGATGCTGCTTAGCCTGTAGATAACAGCCTTTGATGTCGAGCCGTATGCACTTAACCTGTCATGTTCATGAAAAACAAAAGCCTTGCTGAGCAAGGCTTTTGTTTGGTTTGAGAGTCGCGCAATATTGCATCACAAAAATGTTGTATTGCAATGAGTTACGACCCTTACGTTTATTCCCACTCAATGGTGGCCGGGGGTTTGCCCGACACGTCATACACCACCCGTGAAATACCGTCGACTTCATTAATGATACGGTTCGACACCCGCCCCAGAAAGTCGTACGGCAGGTGTGCCCAATGGGCGGTCATAAAATCGATGGTTTCAACCGCGCGCAACGATACCACCCAATCGTACTTCCGGGCATCGCCCATCACACCAACAGAGCGCACCGGCAGGAACACGGTAAATGCCTGGCTGACTTTGTGGTACAGATCGGCTGCGTGCAGTTCTTCGATGAAAATGGCGTCGGCACGGCGCAGCAGATCGCAGTACTCTTTTTTCACCTCGCCCAGTACACGCACACCCAGACCCGGACCCGGGAACGGATGGCGATACAGCATGTCATACGGCAGACCCAGTTCGAGACCAATCTTACGCACTTCATCTTTAAACAATTCACGCAGCGGCTCGACCAGACCCAGTTCCATGTCTTCCGGCAATCCACCGACGTTGTGGTGAGATTTGATCACGTGGGCCTTACCGGTTTTGGAGCCGGCAGACTCAATCACGTCCGGATAAATCGTGCCTTGGGCCAGCCACTTGGCATTTTTCAGCTTGGCGGCCTGCTCATCAAACACCTCAACAAATTCGTGACCGATGATTTTACGCTTGGCTTCCGGATCCATTTCGCCGCTGAGAGCATTGAGGAAACGGTCTTCAGCATCCACTTTAACGATGTTGAGGCCAAAGTGATTGCCGAACATGTCCATCACCTGTTGCCCTTCGTTAAGGCGCAACAGGCCGTTGTCGACAAACACACAGGTCAGTTGCGCGCCGATAGCGCGGTGCAACAGCATCGCGGTGACTGACGAGTCCACCCCGCCGGACAGGCCGAGGATCACTTCATCGTCGCCCACCTGCTCCTTGATACGCTCAACGGCGTCTTCAATGATGCTGGCCGGGGTCCACAATTTTTCACAACCACAGATGTCCATCACGAATTGGGTCAGGATCCGCAGCCCCTGACGGGTGTGGGTCACTTCAGGGTGGAATTGCACGCCGTAGAAGCGCTTTTCCTCATGCATCATCGCCGCAAACGGGCAACTGTCGGTGGTGGCCAGGGTTTTGAAGCCCGGTGGAATGGCAGACACTTTATCGCCATGGCTCATCCACACGTCAAGCTGGGCATTGCCGCTGTCGCTGATGTGATCTTCAATCGCGGCGAACAAAGGACTGGGTTCAATCACGTCAACCTTGGCATAGCCAAATTCGCGAATATCGGAGCCCTGCACCGAACCACCCAATTGCTCAGCCATGGTTTGCATGCCGTAGCATACGCCCAACACCGGTACGCCGGCATTGAAAACATACTCCGGCGCTCGGGGTGAACCGGCTTCGGTAACGGACTCAGGCCCGCCGGACAATATGATCCCTTGCGGGTTGAATGCCTTGATCTGCTCTTCACTGACATCCCACGCCCACAGCTCACAATACACACCGATTTCCCGCACGCGACGGGCAATCAACTGAGTGTACTGGGAACCGAAATCGAGGATCAGTATGCGCTGGTCATGGATATTTGTGGTCATCTGTGTTTCCGCATGAAGGATAAAAAAGTGCGGGCCAGAAAACTGACCCGCGGTGTAATGCTGTCTAACTTAGCCCATCCGGTAGTTGGGGGCTTCTTTGGTAATGCTCACGTCATGAACATGGGACTCGCCCATGCCAGCCGCTGTCACTTTGACGAATTGCGGCTTGGTGCGCAGTTCTTCGATGGTGGCACAACCGGTCAAGCCCATGGCAGACCGTAATCCCCCCATCTGCTGATGGATAATGGTTGCGATAGGACCTTTGTAAGCAACGCGGCCTTCGATACCCTCAGGTACCAGTTTTTCGGCGTTTTTGCTGTCCTGGAAATACCGGTCTGATGAACCATGGCTTTGGTTCATGGCACCCAGAGAGCCCATACCACGATACGACTTATAGTAGCGTCCCTGATACAGCTCCACTTCACCTGGGGCTTCTTCAGTACCGGCCAGCATGCTGCCCACCATCACCGAACTTGCGCCTGCTACCAGGGCTTTTGCGATGTCACCGGAGAAACGGATACCACCGTCTGCAATCACAGGAATGTCGCGGCTGGCAAGGGCATCTACGGCATCCGCGATGGCGGTTATCTGTGGTACGCCACACCCGGTAACGATACGGGTGGTACAGATTGAACCAGGGCCAATACCGACCTTGACCGCATCCACGCCCGCATCGGCCAGCGCCAGGGCACCTTCAGCAGTCGCCACATTACCAGCGATGATCTGAAGTTCAGGATAGGCTTCGCGGGTGGTTCTTACCCGTTGGATAACGCCTTCCGAATGACCATGGCTGGTGTCAATCAGTAACACATCCACACCGGCTTCAACCAACAGAGCAATACGCTCTTCAGTACCCGGGCCAACGCCTACTGCAGCACCGACACGCAGACGTCCCAATTCATCTTTACACGCATTGGGTTTGCTCTCTGCTTTCTTAAAATCTTTAACCGTGATCAGGCCTTTCAGTTTGAACGCATTGTCGACCACCAGGATTTTTTCCACCCGGTGCTCATGCATCATGGCCAACACTTCATTCGGGTCGGCACCCTCATTAACCGTGATCAGGTTGTCTTTCTGGGTCATTACCGAGGTAATCGGCTGATCGAAGCGGGTCTCAAAACGCAAATCCCGACCGGTCACGATACCGACCAGGTTATTGTCTTTGTCGACGACAGGGAATCCGGAAAAGCCGTGCTGGTCAGCCAATGCATTGACTTCACCGATGGTGGCATCAGGGGTTACCGTAACCGGATCAGAGACCACACCACTTTCGTATTTTTTTACCATACGCACATGACGGGCCTGATCTTCCGGGGTCATGTTCTTGTGGATAAAACCAATCCCACCTTCCTGGGCCAGTGCAATGGCCAGGGTTGCCTCGGAAACAGTGTCCATCGCTGCCGATACAAGGGGAATATTCAGGGTCACGCCACGGGTCAATCGGGTCTTCAGACTGGCTGTGTGAGGGAGGACGTTTGAGTGGCCGGGAACCAGCAACACATCGTCAAAAGTTAGGGCTTCTTTAGCGATCCGCAACATGCAACAACACCTTTGATTGGGGGGTTTTAGTTGCGGCGCAATTGTAGCCGGTTTGCTTTATCAGGTAAACTCGATTTTTTCGATCTTCTGTCATTTTTTTGGAGAACCATGTCTTCGCAATCCAACGGCCGTTCCAATATCTATTCCGTCACGCAGTTAAACCGTTTTGCACGGATGATCCTGGAGAGCGAAATCGGCCTGATCTGGTTATCCGCCGAGATCTCCAATTTTGTCGCCGCCAGTTCCGGCCATTGGTATTTCACCCTCAAAGATGAACGCGCCCAGGTCAGGGCGGCGATGTTTCGGGGCGCCAACCGGCGTGTCACCCAACGGCCCAAAGAGGGTGATAAGGTATTGGTCAGGGCCAGTGTGGGATTGTACGAACCCCGTGGCGACTACCAACTGGTGATTGAACACCTCGAGCCCGCCGGCGAGGGCTTGCTGAAACAACAGTTTGAACAACTCAAAGCCAAGCTGATGGCTGAAGGCCTGTTCGCCCAAGAGCACAAGCAGGCCTTGCCAACCCACGTACGCCGCATTGGCGTCATCACCTCTGCCACAGGGGCCGCACTGCACGATATCCTGACCGTGCTTAAGCGACGTAACCCGTCTATCGAAGTGATTGTCTATCCGTCACAGGTTCAGGGAGACACAGCCGCTGCTCAATTGATTGGCGCACTGGCCACTGCCAACCGACGGGCAGAAGTAGATGTACTGATCCTTGGACGGGGCGGTGGCTCACTGGAAGACCTATGGTGCTTCAACGATGAAGCGCTGGCCCGGGCGATCTACGACTCCCCCTTGCCCATCGTCAGCGCTGTAGGTCACGAAATCGATTTTACCATCTGTGACTATGTCGCCGACTTACGCGCCCCTACCCCATCCGCTGCGGCCGAATTGCTCAGTCAGCACCAGGATGAAATGGGCCAACGGCTTACCACATTGCAAAGCAAGCTGCAGCAGGCTTTCCGACACCTGCTGCGTCACTGCCAGCACCGCAGTGCCCTGGCCACCAGTCGCCTGCAGCAATATCACCCTCAACAGCAATTGCAGCAGCAGAGTCAGCGCCTTGATCAATGGGCTTTACAACTGCATGGTGCAATGCAACGCAGTCTGAACCGCGCCAGCCAACGCTGCGACAATCAGCTACTTCGGTTGACCCGCGCAACGCCCGCACGACGGATCAGTCTGGCCGCCGCCGAACAACGGGATCTTGCCCAACGGTTGCGTCATGCCATCAACAATCAATTGAAAGATGCCCGTCAACGGGTTCATGGTGGCGCCCAGCTACTTGATACCGTCAGCCCGCTGGCAACCCTGGCACGGGGCTATAGCATCGCCTTTGATGGCAGTGGAAATGTGGTTAAATCGGTGCAGCAAGTCGAACGGGGAGATACCCTGGTGACCAAAGTGGCCGACGGTGAAATCCACAGCCAGGTAACCGGGCAAAAAGCCGATTAATCCTGCGGTGGATGCCAACGGTACCCGACCCCGTAAACCGACTGAATCCAGTCATTGGCGCCCAGTTGATCGAGTTTTTTGCGCAATTTTTTGATGTGGCTGTCGATGGTGCGGTCGCTGACAACCCGATGATCGGTGTACACACTGTCCATCAGCTGCTGTCGGGAAAAAATCCGTTCAGGCTGACTGGACAACAGCTCCACCATACCAAATTCAATCCCGGTCAGGTCGATGTGCTGGTCATGGTAAGACACCCGCAACTGACCTTTTTGTAAACGGATACCTGCGCTGCAGGGGATTTCACGGACACGACTGCGCCGCAGCACAGCTTTAAGCCGCGCCATAACTTCCCGCGGGCTATACGGTTTGCAGATGTAGTCATCGGCGCCCAGTTCAAGACCCAACAGGCGGTCGATCTCCTCCACTTTAGCCGTCATCATCAGCACCGGTATGTCACTGTGTTGACGCAATTCCCGACACACCGTCAGCCCGTCTTTTCCCGGTAACATCAAATCCAGCAACAATGCATCCACCGAGGTTTTAGCCAGAAAAGGCGCCACATCATTACCATTGTCCAGACACGTCACCTGATAGCCATCCCGGTGACAGTAGTCTGACAGCAATGCCGCCAGTTGAGGTTCATCCTCAACGATCAATACGTGACCTGTTGTATTCATAACGCTCCTCAGCGGCGCAACAGAATGCGCACACCCAATCCCCCTTTGTCGCTATGAAAAGGGGTTAATGTGCCTCCGTGGGCCTCGACAATGCGCCGACAGATGGTCAGGCCCAGACCCAGGCCCCGGTTTTGTGCATGCCCGACCGACTGAAACAGGGGTTCACACAAACGGGCCAAATCGTCATCACTGACGCCTTCACCGTTGTCTTCGGCGCTCAATTGTATGCCGTTGTTGTCAGCATGCAGGCGCCAGTGCAGGCAAGTGGCCCCTTTAGCATAGCGCACCGTGTTAGTGACCAGATTGTCCACCAATTGCTGCAGGCGCACCGGGTCGCCCTGTACCTGCATATCACCGTTGCCATCATCCAGTGTCCAGTCAATACCCTGTTTCGACAGCGTATCATCGTGTCGGTGTAACCAGCCAGGCAGCCACTCTCTCAGATCGAGGGATTGCATCTGGTAGCTGAGCGCCCCAAGGTCCAGCCGCGACAAGGTTTGCAAATCTTCAACCAATCGCTGCAACTGTTCCACCTCTTTGCGGGCCAGACTGATGGCGTCAGCGGTCATCGGCCGAACGCCGTCTTCCATCGCCTCAAGTTGTCCGCGCAGCACCGTCAGCGGCGTACGCAACTCGTGGGAAATCTCAGCCAGCCAGCGGTCCCGGGCCTGATGGTTGGCGGCCAACGTGGTGGTCAGGGTGTTTAAGTCATTGACCAACGCGCCTAACTCGTCTTTGCGTTGAATATCAAGTGGTTCATCATAGTGACCTTTGGTCAGGTTGTGCACGGCTGCGGTTATACGCCGCACCGGCAGCGTCAAATGACGGGCCAGAGGATAAGTCAGCAACACACATAGCCCGACCAGCACACTGCCCCACCACCACAATCGTTGCTGAATGTCGGTCACAAACGACAGATCATAACCGGCGGTCAGATGCTCTCGCTGACTGATGGCCAGAAACCCAACGATGGCTTGCTCATGTCTGAGGGGTAAATAGGTGTAGTTGCGCCCTTCGGGGTAGCGTCCTGCGATGGGCTGTTTGTCAGCATCCAGCAATGCATGAACCAATCGCTGTTGCGGTTGGGGTGGCGGCAGCTGACGCGAACCTCGCGGCGGCGGAGGTGGCTGGCGTGGAGGATTCAGGCCAGCCCGGGACAAACTGTCTTCAATCACACGACGAAAATAACGGGGTTGTCCCGCCAGACTCTGCCAGTTCCCGTCCCGCTGGTACACCGACTCGAGCGCCTGTATGGCGTCAGCCATGGCATCCCTATCACGGGTATTAACATACTCAATCATGCCTCGGTCGAGCGCATCCTGAACCAGCAATACCGTCGCCGAGACCAGTATCAGGCCGAACACCAAAAAGTAACTGAATAATTTTGTTTGTATGCCCACAATCTCAGGGAAAGCCAACCATCGGTAAAACTACCTTACCCTGCTGGCGGCTAAAACGCACTGCCGGGTGACGCGTTTCCCCATTTTTTGCACATTTGGGTCACAGTCTTTGCCCAATGCTGGCGCATCTTCAGCGAACACAACCCAGCCAGACAGGAGCGCATTATGCGATTGGCCTTCCCCCGTTTCGGTACCCGATTGCTGAGCATCAGCTGTATCGCCACCAGCCTTGTTTTTGCCCAACAGCCACCCCCCAACAGGCCCCCAGGTTTACCCGGTCCATCACCTCAACGTCCAGACAATCAATTGGATACCCAATTGCGTGAAGTGATTGAAACTCAGGGCTTAATCCCGGTTGACGCCACTGTGCCCAGCCCGGAGGATCCCAAAGTTCAACTGGGCAAGCACTTGTTCTACACCAAGAACCTCGGCGGTGAAAAGGATGCTGCATGCGTCAGTTGCCACCATCCGGTCCTGGGTGGCGGTGACGGATTGAGCCTGTCGGTAGGGGTTGGTGCCATCAATAGCTTAGGTGAGGACGACCCAGACTTGCTCGGACAGGGTCGCAATCCGAGTGCCAATGATGATAACAATGTGCGGCATCTGCCCAATGTGCCTCGCCACGCGCCGACTTTCTTCAACCTTGCCTTTCTGGAAAACGCGCTATTTTGGGACGGCCGCGTAAGCCGCTTACCGGACGGTGCGATTACAACCCCTGAAGGTGTCGCTGCAGGTGACGCTCCGCCGGTCGATCCTCGCTATGAGCCAGGTACGTCATTGGCCGTGGCACAAGCGCATCTGCCGGTAACCTCGACCACCGAAATGCGCGGTGACTTTCTGCAGGCACAGGATAACGACACGCTGAGGGCGGCATTGTCCGGGCGCCTGGCCGGGGAGGCACCCTCTGAACCCACGCTGTGGCAAACCCTGTTTGGTGAAGCCTTTGGTGACGACACCATCGATTACCGCCGTGTTGCCGAGGCGCTGGCCAGCTACGAGCAGTCTGCATTGTTCGTCAATTCGCCGTGGCAACGTTATTTACAGGGTGATGATCGGGCACTGAGTCAACAACAAAAACAGGGCGCACTGCTGTTCTTCAACTTCCCACAAGACGGCGGTGCCGGCTGTGTGGCCTGTCACAATGGTCCGGCCTTTACCGACCAGCGCTTTCACCTGGTCGGGTTTCCCCAATGGGGGCCCGGTACCGATGAGGCGACCGGTCAGGACATTGGCCGTGAAGCGGTCACCGGCAACCCTGCCGACCGTTATCACTTCCGCACCCCAAGCCTGCTCAATGTCGGTGTCACCGCCCCCTACGGCCATGCTGGCGCCTATGCGACGTTGCGAGAGGTTGTGCAGCATTACACCAATCCTGCTGGCAATATCGCTCGGCTTTTCAGGGACAATGAAAACGCACCGTTTTGCCAACTGGCGCAAGTCAGGGACGTGATTGAGCTGAGCCAGGTCAGCTGTGAAGCACTTCAACAGCCAGCCCATCAGCACTCCCGTGACGTGATAGAGCAGCTCGAGATGGCGCGTAGCGGCGAGGCAGTGGCCACCAGTCCGTTGCCGGTGGATGCGTCTTTGGGTCGCCGCCAGGTTGGTGACCTGGTGGCCTTTTTACACGCCCTCACCGACCCATGCACCCAGGACAGGGCATGTCTGCAACCGTGGATTCTGGATGCCAATGACGAGGCAACGTTTCCTGACAACCAGATGCTGGTCCCCCACGATCAGTTTGGCAACGGTTTATAGCCCCCTCGGCTCAACACACAAAAAAAGGCGCTGTATCAGCGCCTTTTTTTCATTTCTTCTTCTGATGAAATGACATCATCCGTTTGCGCTTACGCTGCTGCGACAGGGTCAGTTGGTTCTTCTTGCCCTCGAACGGGTTGCTGCCTTCACGGAATTCAATTCTAATCGGCGTCCCCATGGTTTCCAGGGTTTTGCGGAAATAATTCATCATGTAACGTTTGTACGCCTCGGGCAGATCTTCCACCTGGTTGCCGTGGATCACGATCACCGGCGGGTTGTATCCCCCCGCGTGGGCATATTTCATTTTCACCCGGCGACCACGCACCAATGGTGGTTGGTGATCCTGCTGAGCCATTTCCATGATCCGGGTCAGCAACGATGTGCTGATACGCTTGGTCGCCGATGCGTACGCTTCCTGAACCGATTCAAACAGATGACCAACGCCGGAACCGTGCAACGCTGAGATGAAATGCAAACGGGCAAAGTCAATAAAACCAAGCCGACGATCCAGCTCACGTTTGATGTCTTCTTTGACTGACTGATCGAGGCCATCCCATTTGTTCACTGCAATCACCAGCGAGCGGCCGGCATTGAGGATGAAACCGAGCAAACTGAGATCCTGATCGGCAATACCTTCCCGTGCATCCACCACCAGCAACACGACATTAGCCTCTTCAATGGCTTGCAACGTTTTAACAACCGAGAACTTTTCCACCGCATCCGAGACTTTCTTGCGCTTGCGTACACCGGCGGTATCAATCAGCACATACTCCCGCTCGTCCCGTTGCATCGGGATGAAGATGCTGTCTCGTGTGGTGCCCGGCATGTCATACACGACCACCCGATCTTCACCGAGTATGCGGTTGGTCAGGGTCGATTTACCCACATTCGGCTTACCAACAATGGCAAGCTTAATGGGCAGTGACTGCAGCCGCTCCAGTTGCGCTTCAGCATCGTCCTCATCGTCATTGCGTTTAACTTCAACCACGCGCATGTCCGGGAAGGTCTCTTCAATCGGGGTGAGGGCAGACTCCAGCAACTGGGCAACGCCACGGCCATGTGCCGCAGCAATCTGATGCACCTCGCCCAATCCCAAGGCATAGAATTCGGCACTTTCACTGTCGCCGTCGATGCCATCGACTTTGTTAGCGACCAGAAAAACGGTTTTCTGTTGCTTGCGCAAATGGGCTGCAATGCCCTGATCGGCGGGTGTCAAACCTGCCCGGGCATCAACCAGAAATAACACCACATCCGCTTCATCAACCGCCAGCAATGACTGTTCAGCCATGGCCGCGTCAATCCCCTGCTCATCACCACTGATACCGCCGGTATCAACCACGATAAACTGCAGGCCTTCATATTTGGCCTGGCCATACTTGCGATCCCGGGTCAAACCGGGGTAATCGGCCACCAACGCATCACGGGTATTGGTAAGTCGATTAAACAACGTCGATTTGCCCACATTGGGACGGCCGACCAAGGCCACTACGGGTAACATATGCGTATTCCTGATTCAGTGTATTGTGTATGTCGGGGTACGCCGCGGCACCCCGACATACAGAAGATTACTCGGGCGTGCTGACGGCGAACACGTCGCCTTCTCGGGTTTGAAGGTATAACACATCGTCACCCACCACAGGGGCGGTGTATATACCGTTGTCCTCATCATCGCCACCCACATCCAGGCGAGCGACCAGACTGCCATCATTGCGATCCAGCCAATGCAGGAAACCAAATTTGTCGCCAACCACGACATTATTGTTAGCCACAACCACATGGGTCAGCTCCCGACCACGCAGTCGGCCCATACTCCACTGCTCGATGCCGTTTCGACGATCGAGGCTGTAGACGTTGCTTTTGGTGTCTACCACAAACAACTGGTTGCCCTGCACTACCAAATCCTGGTAGCTGTTGTATTCACGTTTCCACATTACCCGGCCGCTGCGCAATTCCACCGCCGCCAATGTGCCGCTGTAAGAGATAGTGTAGATCACACCGCCAAACACGACAGGAGCCGTGTCGATATCCACGATACGATCCAGTTCAGTCGCGCCACTGGGCTTGGCAATTGGCTGCTCCCATGCGGTCTGGCCGGTTTCCAGCAGAGTAACTGCCAACTTTCCTGACGCTGTGCCGACGATCGCTCCGCCATTGGCGGCAGCAGGTGCGGAGATGCCACGCAGTGACAAAGCAGGTACTTCAGACTCATAGCGCCACAATTGCTCGCCACTGGCAGCATCCAGGCCAAACAACTGACCCGAGCCGGTGTTGACCACGACCACGTTTTCATCCACGGCGGGACGGGCTAGTACTTCGCCACGCACGCTGACACGCCAGCGTTGTTCACCGGTTTCGGCATCCAGAGCATACACATACCCATCTTCGGTGCCGAAATACACCGTTTCGTAGGCCAGGGTCAGGCCACCTGAAATTTTTGCCGGCACGCCATCAGAAAACAGATTCGTCAGAAAACTCAGATAGCCGCTGTCATCAAAGGTGGCAAAATCCGCCTGCCAGTTGGTTTTACCGTTGGCAGGATCAAGGGAGAACACACCACCCTGACGATTTGCAACGTACAAAGCACCGTAACCCAGCGCAGGCGACAGACGAGAGAAATACTGATCGACACCGTTGTCGATGTCTTTTTCCCACACCACCTGCGGGGTGAAGCGGGCCTCAATGTCCGGCAGACGACGAACTTCCAGTTCTTCGTCATCGGCGAACCAATCGGATACCGTACTGCACCCCGACAATGCCAGTGCACCGGCAAGCAACAAAGGGCTAAATCGCATACTCAATGGCTTACTCCTCGTCTTGTTGGGTGGCCAACACGGCGAGGTTATCTAGCTTCATCTCCACCAGTCGGTTGCTTTGCGACTGAGCGAGTGCAGCAACGTAAGCGGTTTTGGCCTGGTCGAACTGACCCATCGCAGCGTACACGTCACCGCGGATTTCCTGCACCTGACCATCAAACGCAGCCGTTGTTACTGCATCAAGAGTGGCTAACGCTTGCTCATTGTTAGCCTGCTGGGAATAGATACGGGCCAGACGCAGGCGCGCAACGTCTTGCACAGCGACCTGTTCACTGCGATTAATCACAACGTTCAGCTGACTCGCAGCTTCATCCAGTTTGTCACTGTCGACGGCGGCTTTAGCGAGCATGAAAGCGCCGAGAATGTCATAGCCTTTGCCTTCATTTTGCTCTACGAAGGAAGCCAGAGCCTGGCTGTTCTGACCGTCTTGAGCCAGCGCTTCAACCTGTTGCTGATAGGTCAGAGATGCCATTTCTTTGCTTTGGATTTGCTCAGCATTGTAATAACGCCAGCCCCACAATCCGCCCAAGCCAACGGCTGCGCCGACAATGATTGCAATGCCGTTTTCTTTCCAGAAGCGTTTGATCGCCTCGACTTGTTGTTCTTCGGTTGCAAACTGTTCCATCATTTCTTCCTCTTACTGCCGGCCCCGGTCTGTGACCCGGCCTTAATTGTGTTCACTACTTAAATTGCTGCGCAAGTACGCAATCAATGCACTGTCTTCAATCGTTTCTTGCTCTCGATCGTGTCGCAAATATTTCACGCCAACCTGTTGATTGTCAGCTTCATTGTCACCAATGATCAGAGCCAGTACAGCGCCACTTTTGTCTGCACGTTTCATCTGCTTTTTGAAGTTGCCGCCACCACAGTGGTTTTGCAATCGAATACCCGGTAGTGCATCTCGCACTTGCTCAGAGAGACGACGGGCATACCCTTCTGCTTTTTCACCCATGGCCGTCACATAAACATCCACCGCCCCAGGTACCTCAGAGGTCAGTTGCAGGGTTTCCAGCAACAACACAAGACGCTCCATACCCAATGCAAAGCCGACTGCAGGAGTGGCTTTGCCGCCCAGTTGCTCAACCAGGCCGTCGTAACGACCTCCGGCACACACCGTACCCTGAGCTCCCAAAGAGTCAGTTACCCATTCAAAAACGGTACGGTTGTAGTAGTCCAGGCCACGCACCAGACGGGGATTAACCCGATATTTGATACCCAAATCGTCCAATCGTTCACGTAAGCCATCAAAATGTTGCCTGGAGGCGTCATCCAGATGATCCAACAACGACGGCGCGTCTGCCAGTGCGGCCTGCACGTCAGGATTTTTACTGTCCAATACCCGCAATGGGTTGGTGGTCATGCGACGTTTCGAATCTTCATCCAGCGCCGCTTCGTTGGCTTTCAGGTAAGCAACCAATGCGTCTCGGTAGGCTGCACGGGCTTCATTCGAGCCCAGTGAGTTGATCTCAAGTGTCACCTGCTCTGCCATGCCGAATTGTTGCCACAACCGCGCGGACAACAGAATCACTTCGGCGTCAATGTCCGGGCCGTCGATACCAAAGGCCTCTACGCCAAACTGGTGAAACTGCCGATAGCGGCCTTTTTGCGGACGCTCATGGCGAAACATCGGTCCCATGTACCACAAACGCTGCTGCTGGTTATACAGCAAACCATGCTCATTACCGGCGCGCACGACACTGGCCGTGTTTTCAGGACGCAAGGTCAGACTATCGCCGTTGCGATCATCAAAGGTGTACATTTCTTTTTCGACGATGTCAGTCACTTCGCCGATCGAACGTTTAAACAGGTCGGTGCTTTCAACCACTGGGGTTCGAATTTCCTGGTAACCATAACTGGCCACCACTTGTCGGATCCGCTGCTCCACCCACTGCCAGGTCCCGCTCTGCTCGGGAAGGCAATCATTCATACCGCGAATTGCTTGGATCTGTTTGCTCACTGAGGGAATTCTCTGTTGTTTGCTAAGGTTAGGCCTGTGCCCAGGTTAAAACGTCAAAAGCCCCGCATTATAGGGGCTTTGAACAGAAACGTAAAATGCTTAACGGCCATTGTGGAGGTCTTTCAGCCCACCTGTTTAATATCAATTTTACGCGTTGCATCAAGCTGTGCCGCTTTCGCGCGAATGCGGGTTTCCAGCGCGTCGACCAAATCATCATTCGACAGGCGCTCTTTCTGACGTTTACCGTCGAGGTAGAAGCCACTCATATTGCGTGCGCCGGTTAAACCGAGGTCTGACACTTCCGCTTCGCCGGGC
The DNA here is from genome assembly GCF_020687825.1 of Fluctibacter halophilus. Classification (GTDB taxonomy): domain Bacteria; phylum Pseudomonadota; class Gammaproteobacteria; order Enterobacterales; family Alteromonadaceae; genus Fluctibacter; species Fluctibacter halophilus. Next base: position 357,687 of record NZ_JAJEWP010000001.1, on the reverse strand, counting down.
CCATTTACAACACAGCCGATGATAGACACATCCATGGGTGTCAGGATATCTTCGAGCCGTTGTTCGAGTGCATTAACGGTACCAATCACATCAAATTCCTGACGTGAACAGCTCGGACAGGCAATGAAGTTGATACCACGGGAACGGATCCGAAGTGACTTGAGAATATCAAATCCGACTTTGATTTCTTCCACCGGGTCGGCCGCTAATGAAATTCGGATGGTATCGCCGATACCGTCGGCCAGTAACATGCCCAGACCCACTGCACTTTTTACCGCGCCGGAACGGAAACCGCCCGCTTCGGTAATGCCCAGATGCAACGGCTGGTCAATGCGCGTCGCCAATTCCCGGTAAGCACCGACGGCCAGAAACACATCTGACGCTTTCACGCTGACCTTGAATTGGTCAAAGTTGAGCGAATCCAGAATATCCACATGCCGCATGGCAGACTCCACCAAGGCTGCGGGAGTCGGTTCGCCATACTTTTCCTGCAAATCTTTTTCCAGTGAACCACCGTTCACGCCAATCCGGATAGGGATCCCTTTGTCCTTGGCACAATCCACCACCGAGCGCACCCGCTCCATATTGCCGATATTGCCGGGATTAATGCGCAAACAATCGGCGCCATACTCGGCCACTTTCAGCGCGATGCGGTAATCAAAGTGGATGTCACACACCAACGGCACGGAAACCTGCGCTTTGATGGCCTTAAACGCCTCGGCGGCATCCATGGTCGGAATAGAGACACGCACAATCTCGCCACCGACAGCCTGGATACGTTTGATTTGATCAACCGTCGCCTGCACATCGACTGTTGGCGTATTGGTCATCGATTGGACAGCAATCGGCGCACCATCACCAATCGGTACGCTCCCCACGTTAATACGGGTGGATTTACGGCGGGTAATGGGTGAATCTGTAAACATAGTGAATTACCTTAGTGTGTCTCGGTCACTCGCCCAATGGCAAGTTGAAACGGGCGGTGCGGGTCTCGTCAAACTGACTCATGTCCACGGCCTCACCGTTATAGGAAATCTCGACCACGCCCGGCGCGCCCAGTGTGACTTCAAACGGCGGGATGCCGGTGACCGGCATGACCCGTCCTTTGGCTTTAACCCCATAGGCAATGGCTTCACCAGTGGCGTCCACCAGATTCATCCAGCAATCACCGCTGAATTCAAACACCAGTTCAACCGGTGCAGCATCGGGCATTGAAACCACAGCCGTTGGGCTGCCGGTATCCTCGCTGTTGATATCCTCGCTACTCACATCGTCGGTCATAGCTTGTTGGGTAGACAGTTGCGCCGAAGCGCCTGTGTCGGTGGCCGGTTGAGGTTCCTCACTGACCGGTACTTCATCGTTACGCTCTGTCGGCGTAATTACAACCTGCTCCAGTGTTGACTGGGTCTGTGTATCCGGCTCGGATTGCTCAGCAGCATTGTCACGATTGTCAGCCGATGAATCACGGGTTGTGGCAGGCGGATTGTCCGCCTGTCGGTTCGCCGCGGTACTGACTGACGACGAGGCTGGCTCAGACAACAGAGTGCTGTCGCCATCATCAGAGCCTGATTGTTGAAACCACCACACCACCACCAACGCGATAACCAGCGCGACGATCAGGTAGGTCACCATCATCAGACGATCATCACTGGCCTGCTTGGCAACCCGACGGGAAAAACTCTGCAACTTTGCCGGCTCTTTACTGTGGGTGTGGAACCGGTCGAACGTCTCCAGCACGTCACTTTCTGGCAAGTTGACCAGGCGGGCGTACAATTTCAGATACCCCCGGGTAAAGGTCAGCGAGATACGTTCATCAATCTGATCGTTTTCCAGCGCCACAATACTGGTGACTTTCAAGCGCAGTTTGTCTGCCACTTCTGCCTCGCTGAGGCCTGCGGTTATCCGCGCAGCTTTTAGTTGCGGGCCCGGGCCTTGGGGCGCTTCCTGTACGGATTCTTGTTGGTCTTCGCTCATTATTCCTGCTCTAGTGTGTTGGGGTCCACCAGGTACAAGCGCATACCCGGTCGGATAGCTGACGCATCACTGAGGTTATTCCACTCAATCAGTCGCGCCATTTTCAAATTATAAAGCAATGATATGCGGTACAAATTCTCATTTTTTGCCACCGTATGATACAGCGGTTGTTCTGCCCCTTCGGATTCCACCGTCTCAGCCTGCTCAGCCTGTGTGGAAGGAGCCGGGTCAGGCACAAATGGCTTCGGTTCGGGCTTAAAGGGTTCAGGCTGACGTTCAGCGACGACCGTTTGTTGTTCGGCATCTTCCACAGCGGCGTCCCCCGATTGTTCCGCCGTCGCAGCCGATTCATCCGCCAGTGTGCCGTCGCTGGCTGCGGCTGCCTCTTCAACCTCTGGCCCTTGAGCGACCTCGGCAGTCTCAGGCACAACAGGTTGCGGCTCAGGTTTAAACGGCTCGGGCTGACGCTCAACCACATCAGTTGGTTGTTCAGCATCTTCCACCACGGCGTCCGCGGGTTGTTCCACCTTCGCAGCCGTTTCATCTGCCAGGGTGTCGTCGCTGGCAGCGGCTGTCGCTTGCTCGCCAACCTCTGGCCCTTGGGCGACCTCAGCAGGCTCAGGCACAAACGGTTGCGGCTCGGGCTTGAACGGTTCGGGTTTACGCTCAATCACGTCAGGTTTGGCAGTCGCGATATCGGCCGACGCAGTCGCAGAGTCAGCAACTTTCGTAGTCACACGCTCGGATGCAGCCGAGCTGGCACGCTGTTGACGTTTCTTCAGATAATCCTGGGTATTGGGATGGCCCGGATACATCGCAACCAACATGTCGCCGTAACCCCGAGCTGTTTGCATATTGCCCAGCGCCTGTTCGATTTTCACTGACAGCCACAGGGTCTCCGCCGATACACTGGCAACACGTTCGTACTTACGCAAAGTATCGCGCGCCTGCAACCACTGTTCCTGCGCGGCATACAACTGAGTCAGCAATAACAGGCTTTTTCCCCGGGTCGGCTGGTGATTAATGGCATTTTGCAGGTATTGAATGGCATCATCGACCTGCCCCTGACTCTGACTACACAGCGCCAGGTTCTCAAAGGTCTCCGCGGTCGACACATAATTATTGCTGTTCACCGCTTTGAGAAAGAAACTTTTGGCCTTTTCGTACTTGCCTTGCTGACACAAGAAGGCACCGTAGGTGTTTGCAATGTCAGGGTTACGGGGATCGAAATCCATCGCGTCCTGATAGGACTGTTCGGCCAGTTCATTTTCACCCACCAACTGATAGTAGTAGGCAATGCTGTAATGGGCGTCCGCCAGACGTGGCGCAAACTGCAGGGCTTTGTCCAGGTTAAATTTAGCCTGGCTGTAGTTGCCGTTTTTCAGGTATGTCAGACCGAGAGAAATACGGGTTTTGGCCGCGGCCACCGGGTCAAATTCATCGGCCCCTTTAAACCCTTTGGGCAAGGGTTGGCTGACACAACCGGCCAGTAACAAAACAACAAAAATCAATATGATGCGCATGATACCCACAACCTTGTTGGCAGCATTGGACTAGTGCGCCATTTTTACTGAAATTTGCTCTCCCTTCATCTGTTTTTTTAACATTCTTTTCGTTCTGTCCACCACATCACCGACCAATTGACCGCACGCGGCGTCAATATCGTCGCCCCGGGTTTTGCGCACAACCACGGTCAGGCCATACTCCATCAGGACTTTAGCGAACCGGTCGATGCGTGAATTGCTTGAACAGGTATAGGGCGATCCGGGATACGGATTGAAGGGGATCAGGTTAATTTTCGATGGCGTGTCTTTCAGTACCTTGGCCAACTGATGGGCCTGATCAGTACTGTCGTTGATACCATTGAGCATCACGTACTCTACCGTGACCTTGCCCTGGTTGGCCCGAGACTTGGCCAGATAACGGCGCACACCGGCTAAAAACGTTTCGATATTGTATTTTTTATTGATCGGTACGATCTCATTGCGCAACTCATCGGTCGGCGCGTGCAGGGAAATGGCCAGCGCCACATCAATCTGATCACCCAGCATATCGAGTGCAGGTACGACACCGGACGTACTGAGCGTTACCCGACGCTTGGACAAACCAAAGCCGAAGTCATCCATCATGATGTCCATTGCAGGCACAACGTTTTTGAGGTTGAGCAACGGTTCGCCCATGCCCATCATCACCACATTGGTCACCGGACGTCGGGCGGTGTCGTTGGACAGGCCAATCGTGGTCGCTACCCGCCACACCTGGCCAATGATTTCCGACACACTCAGGTTGCGATTAAAGCCCTGTTGAGCGGTCGAACAGAAGGTACATTCCAGCGCACAGCCCACCTGTGACGACACACACAAGGTGGCGCGATCAGTTTCAGGGATCCAGACGGCTTCGACTTCTTGCCCACCGTCTAGCTTGAGCGCGAATTTGATCGTGCCATCAGAAGCGTTCTGTTGGTAGGCGATTTCTGGCGCCCGCACTTCACACAATTGGGTCAGTTTGTCACGCAACCCTTTGTTCAGATTGGTCATCTGCTCGAAGTTGCTGATACCTTGTTGATAAATCCACTTCATTACCTGATCCGCACGAAACGGTTTTTCACCAATTCTGGCGAAAAATTCGCGCATTGCCGCCCGGTTAAGATCCAGCAGATTGGTTTTTTTGGTAACGGTAGATTCTGGCATATAAACAACTCACCTGTATTGAACGAGATTGGCTCTGTGCGATTTCACACCGCGCCAATTGTACAGAAAATAGACAACCTTTACTACGACAAAAGGGGAGCAATCGCTCCCCTTTATTGCCGAACAACGCGTCTTAGCGTGTGCGAGGGCAGATTTCTTCTTCAGAGAAGAAGTACGCGATTTCGCGTGCTGCTGATTCTGGTGCATCAGAACCGTGCACAGCGTTTTCGTCGATAGACACGGCGTAGTCAGCACGCAGCGTGCCAGCCAGTGCTTCTGCAGGGTTAGTCGCCCCCATGATTTCACGGTTTTTCAGAACCGCGTTTTCACCTTCCAGAACCTGAACCATAACAGGGCCAGACGTCATGAATTCAACCAAAGCGCCAAAGAAAGGACGTTCTTTGTGCTCAGCATAGAAGCCTTCAGCCTGCTCTTTGCTCATGTGCAGCATTTTAGATGCAACGATGCGCAAGCCGGCAGATTCAAAGCGGTTGTAGATTACACCGATCACATTTTTAGCGACGGCATCAGGTTTGATGATAGAAAAAGTACGTTCCAGGGCCATGTCCCATCTCCGTTAGACGATTGACCGCAGACAGGGTCTGCGTTGGTTAAAATTTTGGCGGCGAATTATAGGCAATCTGAGCGCAAATGACTAATAAAATTAAACATTTTTCCGCCTTGTGACTTAACGCCCTGATCTGTAAGTAGTTTGTAAGTCGCACCGATGTGAGTGTTTTGCCCAATGCAGGCGCCCAGACAGGCGTTGCGTGCCAGTTGCCATCATGTGCACGCTGGCGAGCTCCCGACAGCGGGCGCTGTCGGGAAACCCGTGTGGCGATTAATTTGCGATAGGGCCGAGATTGATCAGGCGGATTTCCCCGGATACACCGTCGACACCGTCATTGTCGTTAATGATGTACACGTCGCCATTACTCAACCGTGCCAGACCTTCAACCTTTTCAGCCACCAGTCCGCCGGTAGCGGTCAGGTCACTGACGAGATCACGCACCAGGGTTTTGGTCAGGGTTTGACCACTGGCAACACCATTGGTGTCAATCTCATAAATGCGCTTGATCGCGCCATCCGGCCCGCCCTGGTTATCTCGCTCCAGAACCAGAAAGCGGTCATCGCCCAACGAGGTCAGGTCTGACAGCCCAACCCAGCCACCGTTTTGCGACGCAACCCCGTCAAGAGGGTAGAAGAAAAACTGCCAGTTTTGCGTCGCCGTATCATATACACCAATACGGGGCTGAGTTTCACCGTTCCAGGCACGCTGGAACGCAACATAGGCTTTGCCGTTGTATTCAGCCACACCTTCAAAGCCAAACCGCACCTGTTGTGCATTGACCGCATCCGGCAGGGTAATTGCCTGCTCAATCTCCCCTTGCGAAGAGGTCTTCAGCAACAGATTCAAGCTGTTGATGGGACGGCTGCTGTCACCCTGGGTACCTGCCCCCTCAGAGGCGATCCAGAAACCGCCATCACTGGCCACTGCGATACCTTCAGGATCAATATTGACCGTATTGTCGGCATTGATCATCGCAGCCAGGTCAGCACTGTCAAACACGCTGACACGGGTAGCGTCATCCTCATCCACGCTGTTGTCTGCCAGATTAACCACCGGCAACGCAGCCAGAACGCCATTGCTATCGGTAATTCGAATTTCCTGGTTCAGCGATGCCGGGGTCTGAGCGGTATCGATGCGGAAGATACGGTTGCTGAGGTAGAAACTGTCTTCAATCGCCCATAAGGTCTCGCCTTCTCCCGCAGCCAGACCTGACAATGCAGCAAAGGGGATTGGCGTACCATCGGTGCGATCCGTAGACTGCACGGTGGGATACGTTGCAGCGGCGTTCTGGTAGGCATAGATATTCAATACTGAACGCTGCTTGTCGCCACGGTTATCTTCCTCACTGGCCACCACCAGCAAATTGCGCGATGGGATCGCCAGCGCCCCCTCAGGTGCCGTTGCTGCCGGGAGTACCTGCTTAAGCACCGGACGGGTTAAATCGGCTACGTCGTAAACAAATACCAGACTGGCCCGTTCAGCGTTCACAAACAGGTAACGTTCGTCACCAAACACACCAAACTCGGCATTCTCCGGCTCATTGCCTTTGTTGCCTGAGCGTTCATCGGGATAATGGCCAACGCGGGCCGTGAGATGCTCCAGGGTATTTCCCGCCTCATAGATCACATCGCCGGCAGTATTGAACACAGTAAAGCCCCGTGAACCACCGTCCAGATCCCCTTCATTGGCCGTCACAAAGTAGTCATTAGACAACCAGGTCACCCCATCCGGCTCACGCAGAACACCTGACAGACTGTCGGTCTGGGAAATAAACGCTTCTTCTTCCTCGGTATCGACCTGGGTTAAATCCACTGCACCGGCGCTGAAGTGGTTCAGCACACTGCCGTCCTGCAGGTCAACCAGCACAATGTGGTTGTTCTCCTGTAGGGTCACTACCGCGATATTGTCGTTGTTGATGTCCACGTACTCCGGCTCAGGATCATCACCGTACAAGTCCGCCAGACCGGTCATGTCAACAAAGCTCACCGACCATTCTTGTGTTGTCCCACTCAGGTCAACGATCGCCAGGGTCCCGGCTGGCATCTGCGGTGGCGCGCCATCGCCCAAGTCTTCATCTCGCTCGTTTTCGATTGCAATGACGGCAAACTGGCCATCCGGTGATACCGCTACAGAATCGGGTTGCCCGCCCAGGTCCAGTCGGGTCACTTCTGTCTGGCTGGCAATATCGATGACGGCCAGTGCCCCACTGACATTGATGTAATCCGCTGAGGTATTAACGCCGACCAGGGCATAAGCGCCTTTTACCGCCACAGAGGTAGGCTCACCGTTCAGTGCCACGGTTCCCAGCGCCTGTGGGTTGGCTGGATCGTTGATATCGACAAACCCGACAACTTCCAGAGGACTGTCGGTGTACACCACCACGGTGCCATCATCATTGACTGCCGCGATCTCGGCTGCGGTTTCAGTATCGACATTACAGCTTGGGTCCAGTTGCAGACACACAGGGAAGCTGGCGATACGATTGAAATTCATTGCCTCATTCAGCGCAGTGGCATTGCACAGATAGCTGGTCTGAGTGATTTCATCGCTGGCCAGCTCACCATCGTTGTTGCTGTCCAGCCCCGAATCAACCCGGGTACCACCATCGAAACACTGTTCATTGCCAGCATACAAGGGCGTCTGCAGCAGCAAGCTGACCAGCCCCTGTGCGCCGTCAGAACCATCGGCACCTTTGGCGCCATCATCACCTGAGCACCCATTCAGCGTTAGGGCAGCCGTTACCGCCAATGCCAGCATTGAACGTTGTGTTGTGCGTCTCATCGCGTTTCCTTTTTGGATTAAGTGTTAAAAATCAATCCGCTACGATGAAGGGGCTAGATGACAGAGGGTTTACGGTTGGATGAATGAATTTTGACGGGGGATACCCTGTGATACCACGAAGGGTGTCAGCCAACAGGGTTTTCGGCAAAGGTGCGCTGGATTTGCTCTACCTCCTCCATGTTGTCCAGTAACGCATTGACGCAATCGGGGTCCAGCTTGATGCCGGCCAACTCGCGCAGCTTGTCGATGGCCTGCTGATTTGACCAGGCCTTTTTATACGGCCGCTCGCTGGTCAGGGCATCAAACACATCGGCTACCGCCACGATACGGGCTTCTACAGGAATGTCGTTGCCCTTTAACCCATCGGGGTATCCGGAGCCATCTAACGCTTCATGATGGTGATTAGCGATGTTTTTGAGCATGTCGATATGGCCGATACCACTGAGACCATAGTTGTCGATCAATTTGTCCAGTAACTGCCTGCCGTTGATCGCGTGCAGCTTCATCTCTTCGAATTCTTCGTCAGTCAGCTTACCGGGTTTCAGCAGCACCCGATCGGGCACGGTGATCTTGCCGAGATCATGCAACGGCGCAAACAGATAAATATGCTCGATATACTGATCATCGAAATCCCATTGCCGTGCAAGCTTTCGCGCGATCAAGCGGGCATAGCGTGACATCCGCTCAAGGTGCGAGCCGGTCTCGGGATCCCTGCCATGACTCAAATCCAGTGCCGATTTTAACGTCGCCAACAAGGTTCTGACGTTAGCCCGCTCATGAAAAACCAGCAAGGTGACCAGGTGGGACACTGAGTCCAATTCAACCAGCAATGTCTCCTCAAACACCCCAACCTCAGCGGCATTGAAAAAAACAAATCCGAAAAAGTGTCCGTTAAACACCATCGGCACGGTGTAGCTGGCCAGATAGCCAGCTTCCAACAGGGCTTGGGTATGGGGCTTATCACTGTCGGACAATTCACGTAAATCGTTAATCACCCGTGTTTTGCCCTGTTGGGCAAGGGTCGCCAACTGCGGCGTCTGAGCCAGGGTCGTCTGATAATGCTCCAGGGGGGTGTGTTGATCGGCACTGTAAATGAAGGTTTTCAGCGCATCGGTTTTGTCATCATACAACGCCACTGCAATGCGCGTGATGGCAGGGTGCTGTTGTTTGACAGCATCATGCAGGTGGCGCAACTTTTGCTGCACCGTTTGCGCGTCATTCAGCGATTGAAGGTGATCCTGATGTTCCATGCTGCAGTCTTCGTTTTAACGTCCTGTTGACTAAGCGTAGAACAACCTCACGCAGCTCGACAAGCGAGAATCGATTGCCTGACCGGACAACAATTACACATCATCTCGTAGCAATGACAGTGGCGAAAACTCACTGAACAAGGATTGGGCTTCCGTGACCTGTGCCACGGGAATAGTATCGGCCACCTCGGCCATGTCGCGCCAAAGGGCTTGAACACGGGGATTGTCATGGGCATCCTGAATGGCCATTTCGCTCAGCCACTCAAACACTTCGATGACCTCGCCGGTTTTGCTTTGCATCACAAAGGGAGGGCGTGAAGTGATCAGCTTCTCCGCCAGCAACAACGGATGATGCTGGCGCACCAGATCAAGTAATTTTGCCTGTCCGTCAGGCTTGGGACGATAGGCGACGATAACGGCACGTGCCATGAATTTCTCCTCGCACCAGCACGGCAGTGCCGATGGTTGTTTATTTATAGGTTAGCAGTGTACTGCCCAATGGGTCCGTTCGCACGCACAAAAAAGCGGAACTGGTGTTCCGCTGCTGATGTCAAACTCAGGGGTAGACTCAGTGGCCTTCGCTGACCTGATTAACGGTGTATTTGGGGATTTCTACCACCAGGTCTTCGTCGTCGATGATGGCCTGACAGCCGAGGCGAGATTCAGGCTCAAGTCCCCAGGCTTTGTCCAGCATGTCGTCTTCCAATTCGTCGCTTTCCTTAAGCGAATCAAAACCTTCGCGAATGATCACATGACAGGTCGTACAGGCACATGATTTTTCACAGGCGTGTTCAATGCCGATGCCGTTTTTCAACGCCACATCCAGTACTGATGTGCCTTTTTCACCTTCCAGCACTGCCCCCTCAGGACACAACTCGTCGTGGGGTAAAAAAATGATTTGAGGCATAGTTTGCCGTCCTCTCGGTTAAACTGTTTAAATATCGTCTACGCTGTGACCTGCCAGCGCCTGCTGAATGGACTTGTCCATGCGCCGTGCAGCAAAGTCACTGCTGGCGGCGTCAACCCGCTCAATGGCGGCTTCAATCGCGTCAGGGTTATCGCCGTTGGCGGCTTCCCGCATTGCCTGCAAGGCATCTTGCAATGCATGTAATTCTTCGCTACTGAGCAAGTCCGCATCGGCTGCCAGTGCAACCTTCAATGCTTCATCAACCCGTGCTGCTTCGACCTGCTGCTCTTTAAGCATACGTTGTTGCATATCCGCCTTGGCGTGGGTCATGGAGCTGCTGAGCATCTGCGTGATCTGCGCCTCATCTAACCCGTATGACGGTTTTACCTGGATCTGTGCTTGTACTCCGGTCGACTTTTCCATCGCCGTGACATTCAACAACCCGTCGGCATCGACCTGGAAGGTGACCCGAATATGCGCCGCACCTGCCGCCATCGGCGGAATACCGGTGAGGGTAAAACGCGCCAGCGAGCGACAATCGTCAACCAATTCCCGCTCTCCCTGTACCACATGCACCATCATTGCGGTCTGACCGTCTTTGAAGGTGGTGAATTCCTGTGCTTTGGCGACTGGGATCGTGGTATTACGATGAATGATTTTTTCTGCCAGACCGCCCATGGTTTCGATACCCAGAGACAGAGGTAACACATCCAGCAGCAACATGTCGCTGTCCGGCTTGTTGCCGACCAGAATATCCGCCTGAATTGCTGCGCCTACCGCCACTACCTTGTCCGGGTCGATGCTGGTCAGAGGGGTTTTACCAAAGTAGCTACCCACCGCATCACGCACCGCAGGCACGCGGGTTGATCCACCAACCATCACCACTTCAAGCACGTCGTCGACACCGACTTCGGCGTCTTTTACCGCCCGGCGGCAGGCCTTCAGTGTGCGATCGATCATCGGCGCGATCAGCTTTTCCAGCGTATGACTGCTGATGGTCAGGGCATGTTCGGTACCACTGTCGTCGGTAAAGTGAACGTCCACGGCGGCGTCTGCACTCAGTTGTTCCTTGGCCCAGCGGGCGGTATCCAGCAAAGTTCTGCGCAGGGTTTTCGATTGCTGCTCGCTGAGTCCGGCCTGATTGGCCATATGGGTTGCCAGGGCCTGGTCAAAGTCATCGCCCCCCAAAGCAGTGTCGCCGCCCGTGGCCAGCACCTCGAATACCCCTTTGCTGAGGCGTAAAATTGAAATGTCGAAGGTACCACCACCCAGATCGTAGACGGCAATGACCCCTTCCTGACCACTGTCGAGGCCATAGGCAATTGCCGCAGCGGTGGGCTCATTGAGTAAACGCAATACCTTCAGACCTGCCAGTTGGGCAGCATCTTTGGTGCCTTGACGCTGAGCGTCATCAAAATACGCCGGTACCGTCACCACCGCGCCACTGAGCTCATCCCCGAGGGTGGCCTCAGCACGTTCGCGCAAAGTACTGAGGATTTGCGCGGACACCTGCACCGGATTAACCTGCTGAGTGTGTACCTGTAACAAGGGATGGTCATCATGTCCTTCCACAAAGGTATAGGGCAAGTTCGGGTAGCTGGTAAGGATGTCCTGTACACTGCGGCCCATAAAACGTTTCACGCTGACAATGGTATTGACCGGATCCTGGCTGGCCATTGCCAAAGCATCCCGGCCAACCTGTACGTCACCTTTCTCGTCATAGCGAACCACAGACGGCAAAATCGCTTCGTCCTGTTCATCGAGTAAGGTTTCGGCCCGACCACTGCGGACTGAAGCAACCAATGAGTTTGTGGTGCCCAAATCAATGCCCACGGCTAATTTACGTTCATGGGGTTGTGCACTTTGTCCGGGCTCTGCGATTTGAAGTAGCGCCATTGTCGGTCCTGTGTTTTATTGCTCGTGAAGGGTGTCTTCCAGTCGCGCAATTTCGGCGCGCAACTTCAGCATAAATTTAAGTTTTCGAATTTCATCTGCGCCACGCTGATTGCCGTCATCAGAGTTTTTATCTAACGCCATTTTCATATTCGTCATGTGATCATTAATGTGCCCGACCAATTCAGCATCGAGGGCCGTCAGTTGCTGTTCGTCTGGTGCTGAAGCCATGTCTTCCAGGGCCTCTCGCCATTCCATCTGCTGCATCAGAAAGGCGGTATCCTGCATGGTTTGTTGCTCATGGCGGAGTTCCACTCCACGCAGGCTGAGCAGGTGCTCGGCGCGACTGACCGGCGATTTGAGCACACTGTAGCCGTCATTGACCTGGGCGTTCTTCTGCACAGCCATCAACCGCTCACGCTCGCTGGCAGTGGCAAAGCGATCAGGATGGGTCAGTTTGACCAGGGTTTTATGTGCTTTGTTGAGCTGTTCCAGATCGATGTCGAATTGCTCAGGTAGCTGGTACAAAGAGAAAAAATTCATGCGATTGTGCTATCCAATGACTCAAAAGCAAAAGGGGCCATCGCCCCTTTAGATCATACGTTGAAGCTCTCGCCGCACCCGCATTCGCCTTTGGCGTTCGGGTTGTTGAACTGAAAACCTTCATTCAGGCCTTCTTTGGCAAAATCGAGCTCTGTGCCATCGAGGTATAGCAGGCTTTTGCCGTCAATGATGATCTTGACACCATTGTCTTCAAAAACCTCATCATCGGGGTTCAGTTCATCGACGAACTCCAACACGTAAGCCAGTCCGGAACAGCCGGTGGTTTTTACGCCTAAGCGCAGCCCAATGCCTTTGCCCCGACTGGACAAAAACGATTTTGCACGTTGTGCTGCGGCTTCGGATACTTTAATTCCCACGAAAGACTCCTCGGCTTGCATCATTAGCTGGAATGCTTGCTCTTATAATCATCCACAGCCGCTTTGATGGCATCTTCGGCCAGGATTGAGCAGTGAATTTTTACCGGTGGCAACGCCAGCTCTTCGGCAATGTCGGTATTTTTGATCGCGGTGGCTTCTTCGAGGGTTTTACCCTTAACCCACTCGGTGACCAGTGAGCTGGACGCAATCGCAGAACCACAACCGTACGTCTTAAACTTGGCATCTTCGATAATGCCGTTCTCGCCGACTTTGATCTGCAGTTTCATTACGTCACCACAGGCAGGTGCGCCCACCATCCCGGTGGCTACCGACGGATCGTTTTTGTCAAACCCGCCAACATTGCGGGGATTTTCATAGTGATCAATTACTTTGTTGCTGTAAGCCATGATTGGTTACCTCATACTCTCATTCTGTGCGGATGCTTAGTGATGCACCCATTCCACTTTGTCCAGGTCAACACCGTCTTTGTACATTTCCCACAGCGGTGACATTTCGCGTAGCTTGTCAATGGCGTTACGGATCACGCTGACAACGTGATCAATTTCCGCCTCGGTGGTGAAGCGACCAATGCTGAAACGGATTGAGCTGTGTGCCAATTCATCGTTCAGACCCAAGGCACGCAACACATAAGAAGGCTCAAGACTCGCCGACGTACAAGCACTGCCCGACGATACCGCCATGTCTTTCAACGCCATGATCAGGGATTCCCCTTCCACGTAGGCGAAACTGACATTCAGGTTATGCGCTACACGATGGGTCATGTCACCGTTGATGTACACGGCTTCAATGTCTTTGATGCCATCCCACAAGCGGTTGCGCAGCATCAGAATACGTTCGTTCTCTGTTGCCATTTCTTCTTTGGCAATACGGAAGGCTTCGCCCATACCCACAATCTGGTGAGTAGGTAGTGTGCCAGACCGCATACCACGCTCATGACCGCCACCGTGCATTTGTGCTTCCAGGCGGATACGCGGCTTGCGGCGCACATACAAGGCACCAATACCTTTGGGACCATAGGCCTTGTGCGCGGAGAAAGACATCAGGTCGACTTTCAACGCTTGCAAATCGATCGGCACCTTGCCGGCGCTTTGCGCAGCATCAACGTGGAAAACCACTTTGTTGTCGCGGCAGATTTCACCCAGGGTTTCGATGTCCTGAATCACACCGATTTCGTTATTCACGTGCATCACAGATGCCAGAACGGTATCAGGGCGAATCGCTGCTTTGAATTTTTCCAGGTCCAACAGACCGTTTGGCTCGGGATCCAGATAAGTGACCTCAAACCCTTCGCGCTCCAACTGACGACAGGTGTCCAAAACGGCTTTGTGTTCCGTTTTCACGGTGATCACGTGCTTGCCTTTTTTGGCATAGAAATGCGCTGCACCTTTGATGGCCAGGTTGTCAGACTCTGTTGCACCTGATGTGAACACAATTTCACGAGGGTCAGCGTTGATCAACTCAGCGATTTGATTACGTGCAATGTCAACCGCTTCTTCAGCCTGCCAGCCAAAGCGGTGTGAGCGAGACGCCGGATTACCGAAATTGCCATCGTTGGTCAGACAGGCCATCATCTTCTCGGCCACACGGGGATCAACCGGTGTGGTGGAAGAATAGTCCAGATAAATGGGTAACTTGATATCGCTCATTATTGGCTCCGCTTACAATTGCAAACTGATCTCTATCTCGTTCGCAACAATCTGATTCATGTGTTTGGTTTGGTCCTGACGGTCGGCAACGGCTTTAACGTCGCCCTTGGCCATCAGCTCACCCAATGTAATGCCATTCAGAAACAGTGAAATACGTTCACTGAGGTCCTGCCACAGGCTATGGGTCAGGCAACGTTCGCCGCCTTGACAGTCCGATTGTCCCTGGCAACGGGTGGCGTCTACAGACTCATCGACTGCGCGAATGACTTCGCCAACCGGGATCTGGCAGGCATCCCGGCCCAACCGGTAACCGCCACCTGGCCCACGAACACTCTCAACCAACTTTTCGCGGCGTAAACGCGCAAACAGCTGCTCAAGGTACGACAACGATATTTCCTGTCGCTCTGAAATGTCGGCGAGGGGCACTGGACCTTTTTGCGAGTGCAGTGCGACGTCCAACATGGCAGTGACCGCGTAACGTCCTTTCGATGTGAGTTTCATAACGTTCACCTGACTAATACGTGGCACAAAGGATGCCATACCCGACTATTTTGGTCAAGTATTTACCTTAGTGTTTTAGTAGGGTATTCCGTCAATCCCGCGTTCAAATGTGCGGATCGAAACTGTCCTGATCTTTCTTTTCGTGGCCGGTTTCAAACGCTTCAATGTCAAGACTCGGCAACGCTTTCCCACACACATCACCACCCATGGTGTTGATGGCCTTGCACATTTCTTCGACTTTGGTGTCGACAAGGTGCAAATGATCCAGCATCTGCCCAATGGCATTGGCGACGGGATCCGGGTTGTCTGGCGATACCGCATAGGCATCAAACCCATATTTGCGCGCGATTCTACCACGTTGCGCGTGTTTTTCCTGATCTTTTTCTGCCGCTTGCATCACGATTCGGCCAGGTATCCCGACCACGGTTGCATTGGCGGGTACGTCTTTAACCACCACCGAATTGGACCCGACTTTGGCCCCTTTATGCATCGTGATAGGACCCAGCACTTTGGCGCCAGCTCCAACAACCACATTGTCCTCCAGTGTGGGATGGCGCTTACCTGCACTCCAACTGGTTCCCCCAAGGGTAACGCCATGATACAGCGTAACATCATCACCAATTTCAGCGGTTTCGCCGATCACCACACCCATCCCGTGGTCGATAAAAAACCGCCGCCCCAGGGTTGCGCCCGGATGGATTTCGACCCCGGTTAGCCAACGGGAAAACGTCGATAAGGTGCGTGCCAGCCATTTCCAGTTAGCCTTCCACAAGCGGTGGCTGAGCCGATGGATCCAAATTGCATGCAAGCCGGGATAATTAGTCAGCACTTCGAAGGTAGTGCGCGCAGCCGGATCGCGATGAAACACACTGTCGATGTCTTCTTTGATGCGCTCAAACATAACTCAATCCCGGCGTTGGCCCTTGGCGGTTTTATCGATAGACGCCAGAATGCCACGCAGAATGTTCAGCTCCTGCGCCTCAGGACGGGCACGATTGAACAACCGGCGCAACTTGGTCATTACCTGACCCGGGTGATTTTTGACAATAAAACCGGTTTCCAACAGTGTCGATTCAAGGTGGGTATAAAAGCGTTCCAAATCTTCCACCAGCGGATACGTCTCCTCGACCGGCGGATAAGACTCAGCATTCAGGTGCGCCATGCGGATTTCATAGCACAGCGTCTGAACCGCAGCAGCCAGGTTTAACGAACTGTATTCGGGATTGGCAGGAATGCACACATGATAATGACACTGTTGCAATTCATCATTGCTCAAGCCACTGTTTTCACGCCCGAACACCAGTGCAACGGGGTAATTAGCGACCTCCTGAACCAGCTTTTCACCGCATTCTCGAGGTTCCAGCATCGGCCAGGGCAAGGTTCTCGACCGCGCACTGGTGCCAACCACCAGACCACAGTCCTGCACGGCTTCGGCCAGGGTTGCTACTGTCTTCGCATTCCCGAGTACATCGCCGGCACCGGCGGCCATGGCACTGGCTTTACCATCGGGTGCAGAGACCGGATCAACCAGCACCAGTTCACCCAGGCCCATGGTTTTCATGGCCCGAGCGGTTGAGCCGATATTGCCGGTATGGGAAGTGTTTACCAATACGATTCGAATATTCTTTAACATAGACAAGCTGTTGACGTCGTTCAGGGCGCGAAGTCTAGCACACATTGTGGGCTCGGATCCTGCCCCAATCCGAGGTTTAGGGTAAATAGTCATTGCATTACGGTCATATCCTGTTAGACTCCGCGGCGAATTTTTGAGCGACCCGAAGGTGCGCTCGAGAATCGTTGACCGGGCGCTGTAGCAACCGGGCTGCTCTTAACAGTTCTTTATACAATTGGTGGTTTGACTATGCATCCTATGCTGAACATTGCGGTGCGCGCTGCGCGCGTTGCCGGAAACATTATTGTCCGTGGTCTCGAGAAGCGAGACGATCTGATGGCCGAAGTAAAAGGCATCAATGATTATGTCACGCGTATTGATAAAGAAGCAGAACAAGCCATCATTGCCAAAATTCAGCAATCCTATCCTGATCACAGCTTTATCGGTGAAGAAGGCGGCGTCATTGACGGTGACGAAGCGTACAAATGGATCATTGACCCGCTGGATGGCACGACCAATTTCATCAAAGGCATTCCTCACTTTGCCGTTTCTATCGCCCTGCAACATAAAGGCAAGGTCGAACAGGCCGTCGTTTTTGATCCCATTCGTGGCGAACTGTTCACCGCCAGCAAAGGGGCCGGTGCTCAATTGAACGGATTCCGTGTCCGTGCTTCTGGCGCCCGTGAACTGGCAGGTACCGTACTGGCTACAGCCTTCCCATTTAAAGATAAGGCAGCATTGCCAGCCTACACCGAATCCTTCAATCGTATCTTCACCCAGGCCGGTGATGTGCGCCGATGTGGCTCTGCTGCGCTGGATTTGGCCTACGTGGCCGCCGGCCGTTATGACGGATACTGGGAACGCGGCATCAAACCTTGGGACATTGCCGCCGGAGAACTGATCGTCAAAGAAGCAGGCGGTCTGGTAACGGATTTTGCCGGAGGAAACGACACCATGAAGAAAGGTGAGATCGTTGCCGGCAGCGCCAAAGTGGTACAGCAGCTGGTAAAAACCCTGCGCGGATGATCAACCCACAGTCTTATCAAAAAGCCGGCAAATGCCGGCTTTTTTTTAGCGCGATTGTCGGCGAATCACCACCAGCAACGACAAAAAGCCCCACCATACGCTGAACACACCACCACTGCTGCTGGATGTGGAGGGTGGCGTTGGCACAACAGGGGTTGTCGGCGTCGATGTGTCTTCATACAGCGGACTGCCATCATCGATCAGTCGCATCGCAACATCTTCCCCACCTGTATCTGTGTCAGTATTGCCGTCACTGTCTTCATAATTGAGCCAGCGTCCCTGCTGCCAATCCACGATCGTCGCAGGGTTGGTGTCCAGCCCCTGCCCCGCCATGTCAGTGGTACTGACGGCCATCGTCAGCCGTGTCACCGACGACAGTTCAAAGGTCTCTGGCAGGGTCACAGGAACAACAAACGTATCCGTGCGGTAACGCACGCTGCCAACATCCGTTATCCACTGTCCTTGCGCTGCATCAATGGACCAGGTTTGTGCCTCACCGTCCATCACGGCCTGCCAGGACAAGGTGATCCCCGGCAGCGTCGACAGCCCATTGCCAACCACCTCACCGCCCTCATCAAGGCTGCGCATCGGCTTATTGAAGATGACCCGTAACTGGTAGGACTGCCCGGCGTTGAGACTGCCCTGCACTGTTCGTTGCAAGGTACGCTGCTGACCGTCAGCCTGCCAATGCTGCTGCCAAACCACCTGTTGGTCGGTATCCAGCAACTGTATTTCCTGCACATAGGGAATGTCGGCCATGGTATACAGTCCGATCAGCGTTGCCGCGGTGGTTTCCCTGCGCATTCGCGCCACCTCAGAAGCGGGCAGGATGAAGCCATCATGGGATATCCCAAAACCACCGTATTCACTGGCCGAACTCAGGGGTTCAATTTCCAGTGTGTAGGATGGCACAGCATAGGTGTTAGCAAAGTATTCATCGGTGGCACCAATACCAGAGCCCGCCGCTGACGGGCCATAGCGGTACTTGTTTGCATTTGCCGCGCGCATCACGGTTGCGACTCTGGCAGCAATTCGGTCGCGGCGGGTTTGGCCAATCAGCGGGGTGTAATAAATCTGCGAAAAAGAATGGGTATCGGTATAAAAGCGCAACCGCTGCTCGCCTGCCACAACGGCGCCCTGTTGCAGGGCCTGGGTTTCCGGTTCTGAAGCGGCCACGCTACCGTGATACACCAGCGAGGTCTGAACCGATGAACTGCGTTGATCATTGGTTGCCCAGTACGGATCGTTATTCCGGTTCAGATCCACGCCATTGAGGTTGTCATCCAGCGTCTCGATATCAGTATCAGTATCACGCAGGTTTTTTCGGCGCATGCGCCCTTCCCGTGGCGTCCCGACAGACGATGTCACCTGACTGGGGTAACGCTGCGTCTGCACAAAGCCGTCAATGTTGAGGACCGGGATGATCACCAAATGCAGGTTCTCCAACAGGTACTGGTGCAAATGCTGATCGTTTTGGTGCTCAAACAGCGCTTCCATGTAGCCGGTTGTGGCTTCCGGCGATTGCCACTCGCGGGCATGGATACCGCCATTGATCAACGCCGAACCTACCGGTCCACCCAAGGCATTGGTGGTGTCCGAGGTGCCGATTTGATAGGCCCATATCGTTTGGCCTTTGAGTGTTGTCCCCACCGCCGTTGCACTGAACCAGGGTGATTGGCCGACCAGTTGTTGATGGCGGCTGTTAAGACTCTCATAGGTGCGAAATCCATCCACCGGGGTCAGGCTATCCACCGGTTGTGGAACCGGATATCCCAGCGGGATCAACCCTGCGCCGGATTCCGTATCGGTGTAGCGGTATTGCTGTGCCGAAACCGACGTCGCGAACAATAAAAGTACACAAGCCAGGCTGAAACGTCCCATCAGTACACCTCCCGCTCGCGTGTCAACTGCTGCAATGCGAAGCCCCGCAACGCACTTTTTTCGGTCGACGTCGCGGACATCAACTGCTGATAGGCTGCCATTCTGAAGGTCTGATCGGCGCGGGATAAGTTGGCTGCGACGTGCCACTGTATACGCTCGTTCCCCAGTCCTTTGAGCAAAAATCCGCGCGCGTCGGGATGCTGGCTGTGTTCGACCACCAACAGCGTGACCGCCTGCGATTGCAGAATGTCTGAAGCACTGGCGTCAATCAGCAATGGAATGGCCTTGTCGGCAGGCAGCTGTGCGGAAAGTTGTTGCAGTACCGAGGCACTGTGCGCATCTGCCGGACGCCGCCACACTATGTTGAACAACGACGAGTCGGCCGTACGCAGAGCCAGCAACGCCAACAACTGGTTGTCTGTAAACAATTGCCAAAGCTGCTGCGCGCGCCATTGCTCTGCCACTTGGTAAAGCGTCTCCACATCCAGCTCACAAAGCCATTTTACTGCAGCGCGACGGGTATTGGGTGCAGTGTCATCGGCAAGGGTTCGCCAATCGAGACTGCCTTGTTGCCAGCGCCGATGCAATTCAAGGGCCTGAGCATCAATTTTCCACAAGCTCTGTGTCGTCCTGGCCAGCCGGGCAATATCGATAACGGTCAGTGTTCGACGAGGATGATCAGGATCGGTTGTGGTTTGCTTCAGTGCACTGGCGGTTAATCCTTGTACCCAGTCAGCGTACTGCCGTTGCCAATCCGGGCGCGCAGCCAACGCCTGCAACCATGCCGCCGTTTGTGCAATCCGCTCGGCTTCAGACAGACCGCCCAGGTATTGGTCAAGCTGTGGCGGACTGGCATCAGGCAATTGGGGTGCCGCGTGCAAGCCGGTCGACAGCATACCTATACTCAGGCACACAGCAATGAGAGGCATTTGAAACTTCATGATGAAAACATCCGATAGACGGTTTACTGCCATAGTAGCTGGAAAATGGTTCTAACGGTATGTGCTGTGACAGAATTACAATGACCGGGGATTGGCCGACGAAATATCGGGTTCAGACTTTTTTGCCGTATCGTCCTTCCCCTCAGTCTGGCGATGAAGCGCCTGATTGATTGCCGCATTGAGGCAGCTTTCTGCGCTGTCGTGGTCTTCAATGCTGCTGACACCAAACCCCACCCATTGACTCAGGTTTTGTTGTTCAAACCGTAACGACGACTGGGCCAGGGCTTTTTTTATCCGTTCAACCAAATACTGGGCGCTGTCTGTTGAAGTCTGGGGTAGTAATGCGGCAACCACCTGATCACCCAAACGGCCCAGAATGTCTTCTTCGCGGGTCACATTGCGCAACGTCGACGCCAGGATGGTCAGCACCCTATCGCCCTCTTCCAGACTTTGCTGACGGTTGATGGATTCCAGTGCATGTAAGTCACACAGCAATAAAACCACCGGGTAATCGTGACGACGGGCAGCACGGAAAAAGCCCTCAGCCTGAGCCAGAAACACCCGTCGCTGATAAAGCCCTGTCAATTCGTCTATGGCTGACTGCTGGCGATAGTGATTTACCGCATCAAACAAGAAGCTGGCATAAAACGCACCAAACAACATCACGGTGATGATATTTTGCACCAGCAACATCATCAGGAAAAACACCGTCAGATCATTGCTCGCAACATACGTGACTGGAATTGCAAACACGGCGACAGTGGCAACCCCGATACACACCGTCAACAAATTGCGGTTGTGCTCATCCCGATGCCGGTAACGCGCCAGCAATGACAGACAATACAACAAAACTGCCGTTACGTTGACGTAGACCAGTACCGTGCGGGCAAGCTCATGATCCGGATAGCGAAGAAACAGAAAGGTTTGCACACAGGCAAATAGCAGCACATGAACGATCGCGGGATGGCGCCACACATGGGTGTCTTCGGCGTAGCGCCAACGCACCCCGAACACAACACAATAGGCGGCCAGCAGGAACAACCCATTGTTAGCAAAAACTGACAACGCCATCAGATCGTATTGGCGCAAGGCGTAAAAGACGTAACCCAGACAAGTCGCTATAAAATAGCCGCGAAAATACCACAATGCTTGTACTTTATGATGTCGGGTTTCAGGGGGGACAAGAAACAGAAACCAACACGCCAGGCCACAGTTCAGCACCAAGGCAGCCAAAAGCGTTACGACGGCAATGTTGTCTATCACTGGCGTTCCATAGTGTCGCAAATTGCCGCCAGTATAGATCATTTTTTAACCAGTTCGCACGTGCTTTTTAACGGTAAATATTTGACTCATATCGAAAAATTATTAAAAACCTGACAGGTACAAGTTTTCCGTACATAGGATATTTTGGCGCAAAACGGGCGCATTCTGTCCGGTTTCCCGCTCCCGCGCTCGACCCGGATTGTCATAAAGTAGCGCCAATTCAACACAAGGAGCATACCCATGGCATCCCCGGTACTACGCACACCTCCAGCCCCTTCATCACTCGCCTGCGAACACTTTGCCCAATTGCTGGCGTTTGAAACCGATTGTTGGGACACCCACTTTGCCATCAGCAACGACCGCCAGGACTTTGTACTGCTCGATGTTCGGGCTGAGGCTTTATTCCAAC
The DNA here is from genome assembly GCF_020687825.1 of Fluctibacter halophilus. Classification (GTDB taxonomy): domain Bacteria; phylum Pseudomonadota; class Gammaproteobacteria; order Enterobacterales; family Alteromonadaceae; genus Fluctibacter; species Fluctibacter halophilus. Next base: position 335,401 of record NZ_JAJEWP010000001.1, on the reverse strand, counting down.
AGGGCCATTTGCCGGGTGCCGTCAACATTCCACACAAACGGCTAAATCAGCAATCGTTGGCCGCTTATGATACCAACACGGTGTTTGTGGTGTATTGTGCTGGCCCCCATTGCAATGGCGCGGACAAAGCCGCTCTTGCCATCAGTCAGCTGGGCAGACCGGTGAAAAAAATGATTGGCGGTGTTACCGGTTGGCTGGACGAAGGCTTCTCGCTGCTGACTGACTAAGCAACAACTCATCACAATCATTCGGCAAAAAAAAAGCAGCCAGAGGCTGCTTTTTTGTTTCCGAAATTTACCCGATAGCTAAGGCAACGGATCGAGATCCGCGCCTTCTTTTTCCACTTCCGTGGGCATCAGATCTTCTCGACTGATACCCAAGGCCAGCGCCACCAGCGACGCCACATAAATGGATGAATAGGTACCGATAAACACACCGAACAGCAGCGCCGTGGCGAAGCCATGGATCAATGCGCCGCCTTTAAAGAACAGCGCCATCAACACCAGGATGGTGGTCAGTGACGTGATGATGGTCCGGTTCAGGGTCTGGGTCAGTGACGTATTGATAATTTCTACCGGCTCACCTTTACGGATCTTGCGGAAGTTTTCACGGATCCTGTCCGACACAACGATGGTATCGTTCAGGGAGTAACCGATCACCGCCAGTACCGCAGCAAGCACGGTCAGATCAAATTCAAGCTGCAACACTGAAAACAGTCCCAGCGTGATAATAACGTCATGGGCCAATGCCGCTACCGAACCCAACGCAAAACGCCACTCAAAACGCATCGCCACGTAGATAAGGATACACAGCAAGGCCACCAACATGGCCAAACCACCCTGTTCAGTCAGCTCTTCACCCACATTGGGACCAACAAACTCAACACGACGCATGTTGTCAGGACCAATGCCCAATACATCCATCACAGTATTGCTGATTTCGTTGGCCTTTTTCCCATCACGCGGCGCAATGCGGATCAGAACATCTTCGGCACTACCGAAGTTTTGCACGATCGCATCGCCAAAGCCGGCACCGTCGAGGCGCTGACGGATGTCGTCGAGTTGTGCAGGTTGGTCATAACCAATTTCAATCACCGTACCGCCGGTAAAATCCAACCCCCAGTTGAGGCTGTTAACCGACAAGCTGACCAGAGATCCTATCACCATCAAGGTCGACAGAACCAATGCCGGGATCCGCAGTGACATGAAATCCACTGTGTCTTTCATTTTAAAAATTCGCATCCCAAACCTCCTTAAATCGACAGCTTTTTGAGACGCTTACCGCCCCAAATGCCGTTTACAACCGCGCGGGTAACGATGATAGCGGTGAACATAGACGTCACCAGACCAATCATCAGCGTGATGGAGAATCCTTTGATTGGGCCTGTACCGACCGCAAACAGGATCAACGCCGCAATGAAGGTGGTAATGTTGGCATCCAGAATGGTTGAGAATGCACTATCGTAACCATGGTGAATGGCCTGCTGAGGACTACGCCCGTCGCGCAATTCTTCACGGATACGCTCAAAGATCAGCACGTTGGCATCCACCGCCATACCGACGGTCAGAACAATACCCGCCATGCCTGGCAGCGTCAGCGTTGCGCCTGGGATCAGCGACATAACACCGACAATCATCACCAGGTTCAGCGCCAGCGCGATATTGGCCACGATACCGAATTTCTTGTAATACACCAGCATGAACGCCAGCACCAGCAGGAAGCCCCAGACGATAGCCTGCGTACCCAGCTCGATGTTCTCCTGACCCAGGCTGGGTCCGACGGTACGTTCTTCGACAATGGTGATCGGCGCAATCAGCGCGCCGGCACGTAACAACAGGGCCAGATTCTGTGCTTCTTGCGGTGAGTCCAGACCCGTGGTTTCAAAGTTGGCACCGAAGCGACCACGAATAGTGGCAACACTGATCACTTCACGCTGTTGTTCAAAAATCAATTTGCCGTTTTCATCCCGCTCACCCGTGGAACGGTACTCGATGAATACGGTGGCCATCGGATTTCCAACATTGTCTTTGGTAAAGCGCGCCATTTTCGCGCCACCCTTGGAATCCAGAGAAATCGACACTTTTGGCAAGCCGTACTGATCCACGCCACTGTTGGCGTCGATGATGTTACTACCTTCGGCAATGACGCCTTTTTCCAGCAACACCGGCTGACCTTGTTGATCGTACAACAACTCGGAACCCGGCGGCACCCGACCAGCCACGGCATCACGCACGTCGTGCTCAATGTCAACCTTGCGGTATTCCAGGGTTGCTGTTGCGTTGAGGATTTCCTTGGCTTTGGCGGTGTCCTGAATACCCGGCAACTGCACCACAATGCGCTCAGCGCCTTGCTTCTGTACCAGCGGTTCAGCAACCCCCAATTGATTTACCCGGTTACGGATAATGGTGATATTTTGCTTTACTGCATAATCACGGGTCTGGGCCAGTTTCTGTTGTGACATTTCTGCACGCAGGGTCAGGCCATCAATTTCGGTGAACACAAAATCCGGGTTACGGTTTCGCAGGAAAAATTCAGCGCTGTCCAGGGTGTCTTCATCACGGAATTGGATTTCGATCCCGTTATCGGTTCTACGCACGCCTCGATAGCGCAAGCCTTCTTCGCGCAATGCGGTACGAAAATCGCCAACCGAATCTTCATAGGATTTGTCCAATGCTGACGCCATGTCCACTTCCATCAGGAAGTGCACGCCACCACGCAAATCCAGACCGAGTTTCATCGGTGTTCCACCCAGACTTTCCAACCAGTCCGGCGTATCTGGGGCCAGGTTCATGGCAACGAAATAATCGGTTCCCAAGTGGCGTTCCAGTGCATCTCGCGCACTGCGCTGTGCACTGTCATCGCGAAAGCGCACCAGGATCTGATCGTTTTCAAAGGCGATGCTTTTGGGTTCAAGTTTGGCGGCTTCAAGCTGGGCTGTCACGTCGTCCATCAGGGCAACATCAACAACCGCATCTCGGCCCGCTGAGATCTGTACGGCGTAATCTTCCCCGTACAGATTGGGAATGGCATACAGAGTACACACACTGACCACGAACAGGATCATGATGTACTTCCATAGCGGAGTATGGTTCAACACAGACTTTTCCTTCCTCGTCAAACAACAAAGCGGACTGTTGTCCGCTTGTGTCAGATTAAATTGCTTTCATCGTGCCTTTAGGCAGTACTGCAGCCACTGAGGATTTTTGCAGTACGATGTGGGTGCTGTCGTTCAGCGCCACTTCCATGAAGTCTTTCTCGTCAGTCACCTTGGTGATTTTACCCACCAGGCCACCTTGGGTCAGCACTTCATCACCCTTGCTCAATGATGCCACCAGATTTTTGTGTTCTTTGACACGTTTGGCTTGAGGGCGATACAGCATGAAATAGAAAATCAAACCGAAGATACCCAGCATGATCAGCATTTCAAAACCGCCACCCTGCGCGCCACCGGGGGCTGCCTGTGCGTAAGCGTTAGAGATAAATAGGCTCATATGTTCCTCTCTTTATTGTCGTTATAATGCCGGCACCGGCATGTTTTTCTGTGCATAGAATTCAGCTACAAAGTCATCCAGACGCTGTTCGGCGATGGCATCCCGCAGTCCTTGCATTACTCGCTGGTAGTAACGCAGGTTGTGGATGGTGTTCAGGCGCGCTCCCAGGATCTCGTTGCACTTGTCCAAGTGATGTAGATATGACCGAGAGTAATTTTTACAAGTGTAACAATCACATTTTTCGTCCAACGGGCCCGTATCGGTCTTATGTTTGGCATTGCGGATTTTGATCACGCCCTCGGTCACGAACAGATGACCGTTGCGGGCATTGCGGGTCGGCATCACGCAGTCGAACATGTCCACCCCACGTCGCACCGCTTCAACGATGTCTTCCGGTTTGCCCACGCCCATCAGATAGCGAGGCTTGTCCGCGGGGATTTGGTGCGCAGTATGATCAAGAATGCGGATCATGTCTTCTTTGGGCTCGCCCACCGACAGGCCACCGATGGCGTAACCATCAAAGCCGATGTCCGTAAGACCTCGCAAAGAAATATCCCGCAAGCCTTCGTACATGCCGCCCTGGATAATGCCAAACAATGCGGATTCATTACCCTGATGCGCATCTTTACTGCGCTGGGCCCAACGTAGCGACAATTCCATTGAACGACGCGCCTCAGGCTCAGTGGCCGGATAAGGAGTACATTCATCAAAAATCATCACGATGTCGGAGCCAAGGTCGCGCTGGACTTCCATCGATTTTTCAGGGGTCAATAGGATCTTCTCACCATTGATGGGAGAGCGAAACGTCACCCCTTCTTCGGTGATCTTACGCAGATCACCGAGTGAGAAGACCTGAAATCCGCCGGAGTCGGTCAGAATGGGCTTTTGCCAATGCATGAAGTCATGCAGGTCGCCATGCTGCTTCATGATTTCTGTACCCGGTCGCAGCATCAGGTGAAAAGTGTTGCCCAGGCAAATATGTGCGCCAGTGTCTTCTAGCTCTTCGGGGGTCATCCCTTTTACCGTGCCGTAAGTACCTACCGGCATAAATGCCGGTGTCTCTACCACGCCACGCTCAAAAATCAGCCGCCCACGGCGCGCTTTGCCGTCGGTTGTATCAAGTTCAAATTGCATAAGATTCCTGCTAACCGGAAAACAGTCCAGTGCCGAAAAAAAGTGGCCGGATTATACGTTAATTTATTGCAGACATAAATCTTATCGAGATGTCCCTTTCCCACTTGACCACGCCCTACCCCGCTACGCTAAAATCGGACCTTCACTTTTCAGGGAACGAATATGCTAAAAAATCTCTTTTTATTCATGGGATTGGCAGTCTCTGCCAACCTTATTGCCAAGCCAGCGATCGATGCTGCTGCATTCGCCCGATTCTCGGAATTCAGCGATGTACAACTATCTCCGACCGGAAAATACCTCGCCGCCGTTGTGCTGGGCGATGATGGCGAACATCGGGTATCGATTCTGGCAACCGACACCATGCAAGTGGTTGGACAGCTCAATTTTGACCCGTTTGAAGAGCCGGGGCGTTTAACCTGGTTAAACGATGAGCGCATTGGCCTGCCGCTTTACTACACCAAGGGCAGTCTGGACTACCCCATCACCTACGGTGATTACTACGCCTTTAACGTCGATGGCAGCCACCGTGAAATGTTGTGGGGCTTCAGAAATGAAGGTGGTCTGGCGATCAATCCGACGGTCAGTCAAATGCAGATTGTGCATCTGCTGCCAGAAGACCCACGCTACATCATCGTCACAGAGCGCATCCTGAGCCGTAATGCCAGCCAGTACAACAATGCGTATCGCCTCAATGTGTACAGCGGCAGGAAGCGCGAAATTGCCAGTGCACCGATTAAAAATGCCTATATGCTGGCTGATCACAGTGGTGAAATCCGCTTTGCGATGGGGGTTGATGCCGGTGAAAATAATACCCTCAAGCTATTCAGCCGTGATCCCGACAGCGGCGACTGGTCGTTGTTTCATGCCATGCCCGATGATCAGGGCGAGATCGTGCCTTTGGCTTTCGGGGCTGACAACAAAACCGTGTATGCCTTATCAGACTACGATGCCCCCACCAAAGGTATCGTAACTTTCAATATCGATAGCCCCAGTGAACCCCAGTTGATTTACCGTCATCCCGAGGTTGATGTAGAAAGCGTGCAGCTGAGCCACGACCTGAAGCTGGTCAGCGCCAGTGTGTCGCCGGATTACACCTACATCAAAACACTCACGGATCACCCTCTGGCCCAGTGGACCCAGGCGTTACAACAAACCTTTGGTGATCAGGTCGCGCGCATCACCAGCGCCACCCGAGATGGCAATCAAATGGTTGTCTATGTGGCCAGCGACAAAAACCCAGGCACCTATTACTTATTTGATGCGCAGGAGAAAAAGCTGAAAAAACTGGTCGACACCAAATCCTGGATCGACCCACAAAAAATGGCCGAGGTACAACCCTTCCGTCTGACCGCCCGGGATGGTGAGACGCTGACCGGTTATCTGACCCTGCCCCCCAATGCCAAACCTGACACACCGGTGCCCCTTATTGTTCATCCTCACGGCGGTCCCCACGGTCCGCGGGACTACTGGGGATTTGACAGCACCGTACAATGGCTGGCACAAAACGGCTTTGCGGTGCTGCAACTGAACTTCCGCGGCTCCGGTGGCTATGGTCGTGATTTTATGGCCAGTGGCTACGGAGAATGGGGGGCAGTGATGCAGGATGATCTCACCGACGCAACCCGTTGGGCGGTCAACAGCGGATATGCAGACCCCGAACGGCTGTGTATCTTTGGGGCTTCATACGGTGGCTACGCAGCATTGATGGGTGTGGTAAAGGAGCCGGACCTGTACAAATGCGCCGTCGGCTACGTCGGCGTTTACGACCTGCCGATGATGCTTGAGGAAGGCGACATCCCTGATTCCCGGGTGGGGGTCAACTATCTGCGCAAGGTGCTCGGCGAAGACATTGAAGCCATGAAAGCACGTTCTCCGGCTTATCAGGTCGATAAGATTAAAGCGGCATTATTTATCGTCCATGGCGGCAAAGATCAGCGGGTTCCGATGGAACAATACGAATCCTTAACCGAAGCGCTGGATGCCCGAGGTTATCCCTACGAGTCGATGGTCGAAGATAATGAAGGTCACGGCTTCTACAAACTGGAAAACCGCACTGAACTGAATCGCAGACTGGTGACGTTTTTCAACAAACACATCAAACCCTGACCTGTTGGCTGACCGGCGGTGCCGGTCAGCCCACCTCATCAGGCTTTTTCTATAAACATCGCATCGCCGTAGCTGAAGAACCGGTAACGCTGTTCAATGGCATGCTGGTAGGCGCCCATGACATTTTCTTTACCCGCGAAGGCGCTGATCAACATGATTAGCGTTGATTCCGGGAGGTGAAAATTGGTGATCATCGCATCCACTACCTTGAACTGATAACCCGGGTAAATAAAGATATCGGTGTCATCCAGAAACGGCACTATCAATTCCTCTTTGGCCGCCTGGGCTGCAGACTCCAGAGAACGCACAGACGTTGTCCCCACCGCAATCACACGGTTACCGCTGGCTTTGGTTGCCTTGATTGCTTCGACAATCTCTTCAGGGACGTCAGCAAACTCGGCGTGCATCTTGTGTTCGAGGATATTATCCACCCGAACCGGCTGAAATGTGCCCGCGCCGACGTGCAGCGTGACAAAGCCTAACTGAACCCCTTTTTGTTTGAGTTTTTCAAGCATTGCATCGTCAAAATGCAAACCCGCGGTCGGCGCTGCCACGGCGCCGGGTTTGGCGCTGTATACAGTCTGATAGCGTTCTTTGTCGCTGTCTTCATCCGGGCGGTCAATGTAGGGGGGCAGAGGCATATGACCATGGGCTTCAAGCAGCGCAAGTACCGGTTCATCATGCAGGAATTCCAGTTCAAACAACGCCTCATGGCGAGCCACCATACGCACATTGATGGCGTTTTCCAGACGCATCTCCGTACCCGGCTTAGGCGCCTTACTGGCACGCACGTGGGCCAGTACACGGTGCTCATCAAGCATGCGTTCAACCAGCACCTCAACATTGCCACCGGTACTTTTATGCCCCAGCAAACGGGCTGGGATGACTCGGGTATTGTTAAATATCAGTAAGTCACCGGGGTTGATCAACGCAAGGACTTCGGTAAACTGACGGTCACTGGTTTTACCAGTCACCCCGTCCAGGTGCAGCAAACGGCTGGCTGTACGGTCCTCGGTGGGATAGCGCGCAATCAATTCCTCGGGCAAATCAAAGCTGAATTCAGACAGTTGCATGGTCATTTCTCCTGATCGGGCGCGCATTTTACGTATCTTTTTTCATACCTGCAAATCTTCCTGCATACCCTGTTTCTATTGCTCGCCAATGTGCTTTGGTTAAACTGTACCCAACTTGAACTTCTTCGATGTTTCTCCCAAACATACCGCCCAACACCCCTTTGTTGGGCTTTTTTTTGCCCGTTTTACGGCGCCATCTGAAATCCCATGTCCGCCAGGTTCAGCACGATTTCATCTCGCCCGATGTTGCGCATATTCAGCACGTACACGATTTGTAACAACAAATCAGCGCCCAGGATCCCTTTATTGATTTTATTGCGCAGATTGTCGGCACTCTGCTGAACACCCAATTGCTGTAAACTATCGCTAAGTTCTTGATATTTAATGTTTCTTCTTAACATTTCGGCGCGTATTGAGCGGGTCACCAGGGCTCGCCAATCACTGTTTCTTGGTAAATTCGACATACTCAAAACAACTCACTTTTGTAAATTATATTACCCAAATATACACAATATTATCGTTTTGGTACACATTTTATTTGACCTAATTCGAGCATCATGGCTACACTGACACCGTTGCCGCCGTCACAGGAAGCCCTTAGTATGGACACAATCACGGTAAGCACAGCGCGATACCGCCTATGTATCGCATCACATCACTACAATTATGGGCTTTGTCCCCTACAGGAGAGTAGACATGACTTGGGATCTTGATCAACTTGAGACCCTGATCCGCAACGATGAGAACCTCGTTGTTACGCGGGAAGCAGACTGTCTGATGATCGCCAACCAGGATGGTCTGGATGCGTGGCTGGCCATCAGCGGAGAGCAAATTCTGGTCGAAACACTGCTGTTTTCAACCGCTGAAGTGAAAGACGCCGCAGCGTTAAACGAAGAAATTTTGCGTACACACATGATTTTCCCCTTGACCACCATTGGGCTGTCGCGTGTGGCAGATGAAGAATATTACACCGCATTTGGTGCGCTCAGTGCTGATTCCAAAGCAGAAAGCATCATGATTGAAGTGCAAACATTGTTTCAAAATGTCGAAGGCTTTTTAGATGCCTATCGGGAATTTCTGAATTAAACCGGAGGATCCAACCATGTCAGTATGGAGAAAACTTGTCACAGCCGTAAAAGGTGGTGCAACAGAGGCTGCTCAGGCCGTTGCCGACAGTCAGGCGATTCGGATCCTGGAGCAGGAAATCCGTGAGGCGAAAGAAGAACTGCGCAAATCAGATCACGCCCGTACCCAAATTCTGGCCAAGTGCAAACTTGCCCAACAAAAAGTGGACAGCTTGCAAGCTTCTATCCGTGAGTATGAAGAACATGCTCGAAAAGCGGCGGAAAGTGATCGCGCACTGGCCCTTGAATGTGCCCAGAGAGTCGCCGACTTGCGGGGCGAAATGGACACTGAGCAACAGTATCTAGACCAGTTCAAGCAATCTGAAAAGCAACTTGCGGCCAATATTTCCCAGGCCAAACAGAACCTGAAGCGCCTGGAACAGCAAGTGGACATGGTCAAAGCCACCGAATCGGTACAAAAAGCCCAGGTTGCTGTGTCTTCGCGACATATGGGTGCCAACAGCAAGATGAAAACGGCGACCGAATCACTGCAGCGCATTCAGGACCGCCAGAACATGCGCAATGCCGAACTGCAAGCCGCAGAAGAACTGGCCAGCAGTGAAAGCAGTGATGATTTGGAGAAAAAGCTCGCTGAGGCAGGCATTAAAGGCGGCAAACAGTCTGCCGACGATGAACTGAGCCGCATTCTGGGCTCCTGATACCGTGAGCGGTGAAACCTTGTTGATACGGGTCAGACGTGTTCTGACCCGTTATTTTGTCAACATGCGATGGTACACCATCGTCGTGGCCATGCTGATATATGCCATTATCGGCTGGGTGTTGATGGCCATGGTCGGCGAGACCGGCCTGCTCGACCCTGTCGATTATGTCTACTGGCTGATGGTGACCGGCTCCACTGTCGGGTACGGCGATATGTCACCACAAACCCCGGCGGGCAAGACACTGGTCGCGTTTTACATGATCCCGATTGGCCTTAGCTTGTTTGCATTAGTGATTGGGCGCGCGGCCAGTTGGGTATCCATGCAATGGCAAAAAGGAGTGAAAGGGTTGAAAACATTGAACGTCAGCGACCACATTCTGGTCATCGGATGGAACGAACAGCGTACTTTGCACCTGCTTAACCTGTTGCTGAAAGAAAAAGATGCCGCGCCGGGTAAGCCTGACATCGTACTGTGTGTCCGGGCCGACATTGAAAACCCCATGCCAGGTGACATCGGCTTTGTCCGCGTCAACACGTTCAGTCAGGATGACGAGATGGACAGGGCTGGCGTCAGCACCGCCCGGGTCATTATTCTTGATAACCCGGAAGACGATCTGACCATGACCACCGCGTTGTATTGCAGTAAGCGCAATCCCGACGCCCATAAGATTGCCTACTTTAAAGATGAAAACCTGGTTCCATTGCTGCAGGAACATTGTCCCAACGTTGAATGTACCCCCAGCGTGGCAGTAGAAATGCTGGCCAAGTCCGCCTTTGATCCGGGTTCCAGTCTGTTACACCACGATTTACTCAGCGTCCAGGAGGGTCAGGCACAGTTCTCTGTGGTGTTGCCGCACGACAGCCAACCAATTCCGGCACGCCAGTTGTTCATGGGCTTCAAAACGGTGTATGACGCCACATTCATCGGCTTTGCCAATGACAATAGCAAGCAACATGTCAACCTCAATCCAGCCCTGGATAGTGACGTGCAACCCGGCGACAGTATTTTTTACATCGCACCTCAACGGTTGGGCGCCATCGACTGGCAACAACTGAGGGAGCTGTAACATGTTCTCTAAATGGTTCTCAAACAAAGCCCCCGCAGCACCCAAAGCCCCTGAAATCATGGGACTGTATCTCGGTGGGTCCTTTGAACTGGACCCCCTTCGATTGCGCTTACTGGAACCGCAACTGACCATTGAAGGGGCTGCAGACAAACACGTGATCCAGGCGGTTGGCGAAGTCGACCTGGACACAGGCGGAAAAATCCTCCGTTTCTACACCGATGATGATGCTTTTTTACAAGTGGTACTGGACGGCGGGATGGATCAAAGCAACATCACGGACGTCAAATTGTGGTACTTCTTTGACACCCAGACCGTGGGTAGTGATCAGCAATGGCAATCGCTACTCAATGCCGGCATTTCATCCCCCGACTACCGCTTGGATGACATAACGTTTCATCGTGTATGGGATGCCGTGGGTGAGCAGTCGCCGCCCGTCGCAATGCGTGAAAAAACCTACGAAACCGATGGTGATATCAGCGAAACCGATCAATTTGTGATGTTGTATGAAAGGCCGGTTGGTGACAACATGACCGAAGCCTTGCTGGTGTGTGGTGAAGAAAAGCTGGTTGGCAACAACCTCGACCGTTGCCTGGTACGCAGCACCGGTTTTGACCTGCGCCCCAGCGATATTCGCATTAATGGATAACCCTGCAAAAAGGAAACACAAATGAATGCATTGATGGACTCTCTGGCGGGACTGGGCAATTTTGCCCTGTATTTCGCTGTCTCACTGGTATTGTTGTTCGTATTCAAGCTCGCGTATGCCTTTGTCACCCCTCATGATGAATGGCACCTGGTCAAAGAAAAGCACAGCACCGCCGCAGCGATCGGCTTTGGTGGCGCAATTATCGGCTTTGCCCTGGCGCTGTCCGGCGCAGCGACCAATTCTACTTCCCTGGTCGACTTTGCCATTTGGGGCGTGGTTGGCTTGATCGCTCAGGTGTTGGCTTTTGCCATCCTGCGCTTCACGTTTATGCCCAAGATTGCCGAACGCATTGCCAATGATGAAGTGTCCGCCGGCACCATGCTGGCAGCCATCTCCATTGCAGTGGGGCTGCTCAATGCAGCTTGCATGACGTACTAGCCGGAGGTTGGTATGACACGTAAACGCAGCAGCACCATCAATCTCGCGCAGATGCGCAAGCACTTTACCGTTAAACCCCTGGCCCTGGGTGTGGCGAGCGTGATGCTCAGCGCCTGCGGCGGCGATCGTCAGGATGCCACGGTATACACGTCCGTTGACCAGTGTGTGAATGACAATCCCGAACAGGCCAACATTTGCCAGACGGCCTATCAGGAAGCTTTGGTTGAAGCTGAGCGAACGGCGCCCAAGTACCGCAGTGAGCAGGACTGTGAATACGATTTCGGCCCCAATCAATGTCGCGTGGTGAACAATAACCAGGGCAGTTTCTTTATGCCCTTTATGGCCGGTTTTATGCTGAGCAATCTGCTGTCACCGGGCGGTTACTACCATCAACCCATGTTTGCTTCCTACTCTCCCTATTCCCGCTATCGCTACCGTTGGCTGACGGCGGACGGGTACGATTTCGGCGATTTACGCAAACGTCACTATAAAGTCAGTAAACGGACGTTTAACCCTAAACCCAGTGTATCGCGAACCATCAGTCGTGGCGGTTTTGGCAGCAGTGTGCGGGCCAAGTCCAGTTGGGGCAGCGGTAAAAGCAGTTGGGGCGGTTAGCCCCCAATGCTACGACTCCCTATCGCTGAACGACCAGACTGGCAGGTGCGTGCCCGAGAATATGGGTTTCATTTTCATACCATGCACGGCCAACCTTATTGGGATGAAAGCGCGTATTACCGCTTTAGCCTGCAACAAATCGAACAGGATCTGGAAGACCCCAGTGCTGAAATCCATCAGATGTGCCTCGATATCGTTGAGCAGGTCGTGCGCGATGAAGCGCTGCTGACCCAATGCGCGATTCCTGCGCAATTCTGGCAACCCATCCTTGATAGCTGGCAGCGACGAGACCCCAGTTTGTACTCGCGGCTGGATTTTTGTTACGACGGCAATGGACCGGCGAAACTGTATGAAAACAATGCCGACACCCCTACCAGTCTGTATGAGTCCGGATTCTGGCAGTGGCTGTGGTTGGAAGAACAAGTCGATCGGGGCTTGTTACCCCGTCAGGCCGATCAATACAATTCCCTGCAGGAAAAACTGATCCGGCGCTGGGCCCAGATTGCCCAACACTATGGCATCGAGCGTGTTCATATGGCGTGTTGCATGGATACCGACGAGGACAGAGGCACGGTTCAGTACCTTCAGGACTGTGCAGCAGCGGCAGGTATTGGCAGTGATTTTGTGTACATCGAAGACATTGGCCTTAGTGATACAGGACATTTTACCGATCTGACCGATCGCCCCATAGATACATTGTTCAAACTGTATCCATGGGAATTTATGTTTGACGAGCAATATGGCGAAGCAATCCCTGCAGCAGACGTGCAGTGGATTGAACCGATGTGGAAGGCGGTGCTTTCCAACAAAGCCCTGTTGCCCCTGTTGTGGCAACGATTCGAAGGGCACCCGAACCTTTTACCGGCCTGGTTTGAACACGCCCCGCCTGCGGAAATACCTGATGGCTGGGTACGCAAACCGCTGTTTTCCCGCGAAGGCGCCAATATCACTCTGCAGGCACCGGGCAAACCGGCGGTCAGTGCTCCCGGGCCGTACGGTGAAGAAGGTTATATCTACCAGGCTTATGCCCCCCTGCCCCGGTTCGGCAACAATCACACGTTGATTGGCGCCTGGTTGGTGGACGACCAGCCTGCCGGCATTTCCGTGCGTGAGGACAGCAGTCTGATCACCCAGGACTTGTCCCGCTACCTGCCGCACATCATCGCATGACAGCGGCTCCGTTTCGTTATCAACTTCGGGTCATCAGCACTTGGCTGCTGGTGCTGGTAGTGGTTGAATTTATCAACCTTGTGAGCGGTCGTTCGCTGACCGCTTTTGGTCTCGTTCCTCGACACACAGATCACCTGGCAGGCATTGTGCTGGCGCCCTTTTTACACGGTAGCCCATGGCATCTGGCGGCCAACCTTTTACCACTGGCCATCATGCAGTTGCTGCTGTTCCAGTACGGCCGTCGCCTGTTCTGGCAGGCCAGCGCAATGATCATTGTCCTCAGTGGCCTGACGGTGTGGCTTTTGGGCCGAGATGCCATCCATGTCGGTGCCAGTGGTCTGGTGTACGGCTATTTCGGCTTTCTGCTGGTCGGCGGTGTACGCAGCGGGCAACTGCGCCAGATGGCCATCGCGGTGCTGGTTGCCGTCGTTTACGGGGGGTTGTTATATGGCGTTGTACCCCGGGGCGGCCAGATTTCCTGGGAATATCACTTATTCGGATTGCTGGCCGGTGCCATTGTTGCCATTATCTTGGTCGGCAAACGTCGATGAGCCGCCCCCCAACTCAAGCCGTAGAGGCTGTGATTTAAATCCGTTATACTGCCCCCAACTGACGTAGAGAACCTTGCAACATGAGTCAACCTTCTGCCCCGCAAACCAAACAACAGCCTCAACAGGGAGGCTTCTTCGGCAACCTGGTATTCAACATTATCCTGCCGGTAGTGATCATGACCTACCTGAGCCCGGAGGATCGCCTTGGTCCGGCATGGAGTATCGTCGCCGCGCTCATTTTTCCGATCGGCTTCGGTATCTACGACTTGATCAAAGCGGGCAAGGTCAACGGGTTTTCGGTATTGGGCATTGTCAGTGTATTGCTGACCGGCGGCATCAGCCTGCTGGAACTGCCTGCTGAGTACATAGCGATCAAAGAAGCGACCATTCCCGGGCTTATCGGGATTGCAGTATTGATCAGCCAGTACACCGGAAAACCACTGGTGAAAATGTTGATCCTTAACGAACGCCTGGTGGACTGGCCGGCTCTGAACACGATGCTGGACGAAAAGCGTTGCCAAGAGGCCTTCAACAAAAAAATCAACAACAGCGCCTACATTGTGGCGAGCTCCTTTTTTCTGTCGTCGGCGCTCAATTACATTTTGGCCAAGCTGATCTTGGTGAGTCCGCCGGGAACGCCTGCCTACACCGAAGAGCTCGGCCGCATGACCGCACTAAGCTACCCGGTCATTGTGATCCCCAGCATGATCCTGTTGATGGCCGCATTGTGGTATTTGTTTGCCCAGATTAAGAAGCTTACCGGCCATTCGCTGGAAGACTTCCTGATAGAACAGCAAAAATAGCCGCGTTTTACTGGTATTCGACAGATCCAACCTGATTGTCGGAATCGAGGGTGATCACACAGCGCTTAAGGTTGAGTAGCCATCGGCTGGTCAACACAATTCGTTGAGCGTTGTCTGACGTTTGTGCCTGATAGCCAGACCAGGTGACGGTGTCCAGCTGTGCTGTTACACCTTGCAGTGTCATGCCGGGTTGCATATTGCCGCACAGGTAAAACACCTCTTTACGGGCCTCATTGACAGCAACGCCAAGCACTGCGGTCGCACATAAGATGGCGCCCCACAACCAACGTCTGCCCATATCAGTCGCTCCCTCATAATGTTTTATCGTTTAGGCTGGCATCACCAGAGCGGCCCTTGTCGACCTAATCCGACCTGCCGGACAGCGCAGTATTAGCCATTATCATCTTCGCTCTGCACGTACAGCTCGCCGTCGTACAAGCCCTGAATGGTCAGTTTCTGGCTGGCCAAAGATTTCAGATAATCAATATGGTCTTGTTCGATGCGCTGTCCCGGCACAATCAGCGGGATCCCCGGAGGGTAAGGCGTTACCAACCCGGCGGCAATGCGCCCGACGCTGGTTTCCCAGGGTATCGACTCGCGGCGGCCAAAAAAGGCGCTCGACGGCAGTGTCGCCAATTGGATTGGCGGAATGGCATCGGGCAACGGATTGCGGCGTTTGCTGCGCTGCAATGTCACCGTGCCCTCATCAAGCTTTTTCAGCGCATTGTACAAACGTACGATTTTTGAGCGCATACCGCCCAAGGTCAGTAACACCAGTAGTGTACTGTGGGTAAACTTCTCAATTTCCAGCCCGACTTCATCCATCAAAAAACGGTGAATTTCCTGATTGGAATACTCCAGTGCCGACACGTCGATAAGAATTTTGAGGGGGTCGTGGCCCATGTTGTCTTTGCTGAAGTGGGCGAAGATACGACTAAAATCCTGCGCATCCAGGATCCGCAAACGCTTGAAGCGGGAGACCTGCTGTTTCAGTTCCTCAACATTGTCGAGCAGTTCGTTGAGGATTTTATAGCCTTCCATTTCCAGTTGTTTGCGGCACACGTCCAAAGACGCAATCAACTGGTACTTGGGCGACGTGCTGGTATGAATGCTGTAGACCTCTTTAAAGAAGTCTTGGTCAAAATCCGGATCATTGACATGAATGTAGGACGCCTGTGAAAACGCCGACACCACTTTGTGCGCCGAGTGGGTCACGTAATCCGCACCGGCATAGACCGCAGAATACGCTCTGAAGCGGGGATGAAATAATGAATACGCAAACCAGGCTTCGTCGATGAACACCTTGATACCGTGCCGATGCCCCAGCTCAACAACCTGCTTCAGGTCGGTCAGCAAGCCGTCATAGGTACAACCGGTCAGCACAATCAGGCGGGCATCGGTGTTGGCTTCGATGACAGCACGCAATTGGTCCAGATCCGGGGGCGCAAATATGCCGTAGTCCGGATTCAGCACGCTGTTCAGGTACACCGGCATTGCTCGGGCCTGAATAATGCCGTAGTGCACCGACTTGTGACAGTTGCGATCCACAATGACCTTGTCGCCCTCCCGCAACAGTGTTTGCAGGATGATTTTATTCGACGTCGAGGAGCCGTTAGTAACGAAATAGGACTGACGCACTTCAAAGGTGTTGGCAACGATATTTTGCGCCCGGCCAATGGCGTGCGTGCCATCGGACAGCGAACCTAGCGAGTCGACGCTGACGGACAGATCACTGACAAACACATTGCGCCCGAAAAAGCGGTAAAAATCGCTGATATAGGGTGAATGACGGAAGCTGGCACCACCACTGTGACCAGGGGTGTGCCAGGAATCATTAGCCTCCACCACGTATTCTTTGTAAGCGGTCCAGAATGGCGTTTCGCTGCGATCATCAAAGTCGTTGATGATGTAACCGAGGATAGACTCCGGGTCCGAAATGATGTCATTACGATAGAAAAATGACTCCATGCCTTCGGCAGCGTTGACGATATCCAGCCCCTTGACGGCATCCCCCAACACATACACTGGCAATTCACGGCGCACGTCTTTTATCGCCCGGATAACCGGCGCATTGCTGTCCAGCACTGCCCCATCATCAAGACCCACTTCATCTCCCGTAACCCGGGTATCCCAACTGAACACCACGGCCTGTATTTCACCGTCACCGCGCACCTGTGTAAGGGCCTCTGCAACACTGCATGCTTCGACCACGCTGAGGTCAATATCAGGTCGATCAAACTGCTCGATGGTTGAACGGATACTTTGGGCCAATTGTTCAAGTAAGGTTTGGGAATCTTCAATGATGAGGATTTTTAGCTGTGGACGCATTGTCAAACGGGATACTCGTTTCGCAAGTGATTGTTAATACGAGTGTACTCCCTGATTGTCAGCTTGTCAGGCGACAAATTGAGTGTCGCGAATTCACCCGCTCCCCATCCCGCAACACCATAAGCGCACAATGCGAAAGCATTTCGCTGCGTTGGCGTTAGTTGGCAGACATAAAAAAAGCCACCATGAGGTGGCTTTTGGTTAATCCTGTAGCACTTATTCCGTCTTGCCCAGCATTTTGAAGATGTGGCGGGAAATATCGGTGTTATCCATGTGTCCCTTGAAGACCTCACTGCCCTTACCCATGGCAAAGACCTGCACGTCCACCGCAGTGTGGCCCGACGTGGTCCAGCCGGTATTGCTGCGCACATCCAGAATGTGTGAAACGGTTTTAAACCAGGTTTTTTCGTCGGCTTCCTGAAGGGCGTTGACGGTAGCCTTCTCCTGCTCGTTCAGCGCAAAGCCCAGATTTTCTTCGATGAATGCCACCGGTGTATCGCTTTTCACCAGCGCTTTGGCCAATGACTCCACTGACATCTTCAGGTTTTTCAGCCAGTCTGGCTCCCAGCGGTAATCTTTGTTGGCCGCAATGGTGAAGCCACCGGTACTGTGATCAGCAGTGACCACAACAAGGGTATCCGGGTTCTGCTTCACATAGCTTTCCAGGTACTCCAGGGTCATTGCCAGATCATGCATCTCTGCCATGGCAGAAGCGACATCGTTTGCATGTCCCGCCCAGTCAACCTGACTACCTTCCACCAGCAGGAAGAAACCGTTGTCATTCTCCAG
This sequence comes from Fluctibacter halophilus, assembly GCF_020687825.1. Taxonomy (GTDB): domain Bacteria; phylum Pseudomonadota; class Gammaproteobacteria; order Enterobacterales; family Alteromonadaceae; genus Fluctibacter; species Fluctibacter halophilus. The sequence continues at coordinate 317,405 of NZ_JAJEWP010000001.1, read as the reverse complement.
TTGCTTGACCGCAGCTTTGGTCAGTGCCGGTAATCGTTGCTTTGTCGGCGTATCCAGCGCCCACGGCATGCCGGTATCCGCAAACAGACCAAGTACAGGTTTGCCTGGCGTCAGGGTTGAAAGGGCAGCCATATCATCAACGTACTGATAACCTGCGGCCTTGAACTCCTCCACCAGATTGCGATCCTCACGAATAAAATATTCCCATCCACCGCCGAGAATGACATCCAGCACAAAGGCCTCGCCGACCCGATCGTCAAAATAACTATCGGCAATTTCGTCGTAGTTGCGGCGGTATTCATTGTGTGCGGCATAGGACGCCGGGGTGGCATGATTGACCTGGGAAGTCACCGCAACACCGGTTTTCATGCCGCGCTGCTTAGCCCATTCCAGCACCGTCGGGGTGGGCGCTTTTTCCACATCCACAGCAATGGCACCATTGTACGATTTGGTCGCGCTGGACAAGGCCGTCGCACCCGCCGCGGAATCCGTCACATAACCGCTAACCCTGGCAGGATAAGTGCTGGCCATGCCCTTAAGATGGCGGTCAAAAACAGTCCAGTCGATTTCAGCAGACGCGCGGTCATCCGCAAAATAGCGGTAGGCAGTGGTGTAGGCGGGTCCCATGCCATCACCAACAACCATGATGATGTTCTTTGGTTGCTCAGCCGCAAATCCGGTGAACGCCATCACCGACAACGTGGCCGCTAGAAACAGTTTCATTGCTACTCCTTGAAATGCGCTAAGGGCGCCTGGACATCAGAAAGGTCTATCATACTCAAAATCCGCACGGAGAAAAGTGAATTGACCGTTTAGTCAGTGCAGATTATCCCTTTGCCCCACCCTCCAGGATTTCACGCATACGTTGCTGTACTACGTCGACCAACAGATCCGGCTGGAATTTGGAGATAAACCGATTACAACCGACTTTTTTAACCATCGCTTCATTGAAGCTGCCACTTAACGACGTATTCAGCGCAATGAACAGGTCGCTCATGCGCGGGTCCTCTCGTACTTCCGCCGTCAGACGGTAACCATCCATTTCCGGCATCTCGGCATCGGTGAACATCAGCAGAATTTCATCCTGAACACGCTTGCCCTGATCACACCAGGACTTGAGCAAATTCAATGCCATCAATCCATCCCGTTGCTCAATGCACTCTATGCCCAATTGCTTCAGCGTATCCCGTACCTGCCATCGGGCAGTCGCGGAATCATCCACCACCAGCACCTTCTTGCCAGCCAGATGCGCGGTCACCGTTTCGTCGAGGATTTCCTCCGAAATGTGGGTGTCATACTCGACGATTTCCGCCAACACTTTTTCGACGTCAATGATCTCGACCAATTCACGCTTTCCATCAACGTCAATTTGGGTGATGGCCGTCAGATAATTCATCTTGCCGATGGTGGTGGGTGGTGGTTGGATATCGCTCCAGGACGTGTTGACGATGTTCATGACCTGGCCGATGAGAAAACCCTGAACCGAACGGTTGTATTCGGTAATAATGACATTCTGATTGATTGGGTTGTCGGGGTCTTCATTGCTTACCGGTGGCATTTTAATCGCCTGACGCAAATCAATGATCGGGATAGAGCGACCACGATAATTGGTCACACCCTTGAGATTGGCGTGAGAGCCCGGCATTTGATTCATCGCCGGTACGGTGATCACTTCCTTCACTTTAAAAACGTTGATCGCAAAAATGTGACGGGTACCCAGCTTGAACATTAACAATTCAAGTCTGTTCTCACCGACCAATTTCGTGCGTTGATCAACGGAGGCTAAAATTCCCGACATAACAACTTGTTGATTCCTGATCCAGAACAGAATGATAGCTGGAATTCATCCAATTTGACCATTTTTAGCGATAACTTAGTCACGCCACACCAACCATTATTCATAATAAAAATGGCGAGAATGTAGATTATATATTTTTTTTATCAAGCTAACCGGCATAGGATGATTTCAACGGCGCAACAAGCGTCAACGAGAATCACCCTACTGTTGGAAGGAATATCCCATGTCAAATTATCAAAGCGACATTCAAGCATTCGAAAACTTGTGTAAAGAACAAGGCAGCCCATGGCATGCCATTTCTCCCGAATATGCTGCACGAATGAAACTGCAAAACCGTTTTAAGACCGGTTTGGACATTGCCCGCTACACGGCGAAAATCATGCGCGCTGACATGGAAGCTTATGATCAGGACAGCAGCCAATATACCCAATCATTGGGTTGCTGGCACGGTTTCATTGGTCAGCAGAAAATGCTCGCGGTGAAAAAACATCATGGCACCACCAGCAAGCGCTACCTGTACCTGTCTGGCTGGATGGTAGCCGCCCTGCGCAGCGAGTTTGGTCCATTGCCTGACCAGTCCATGCACGAGAAAACCTCTGTTGCATCATTAATTGAAGAGTTGTACACCTTCCTTCGTCAAGCCGACGCTCGTGAACTGGGCGATCTGTTCCGTCAGTTGGATGAGGCCAAAGCCGCGGGCAAAGATACCCGTGACATCGAAGACAAAATCGATAATTACGAGACCCACGTTGTTCCAATCATTGCTGATATTGACGCCGGATTTGGTAACGAAGAAGCCACTTACCTGCTGGCCAAAAAGATGATTGAAGCCGGTGCCTGCTGTATCCAGATCGAAAACCAGGTATCCGATGCCAAGCAATGTGGTCACCAGGACGGTAAAGTGACCGTTCCGCACGAAGACTTCCTGGCCAAAATCAATGCCGTTCGCTACGCGTTTCTGGAATTGGGTGTGGAAGACGGTGTCATTGTTGCCCGTACCGACTCTCTGGGCGCAGGTCTGACCCAGAAAATCCCGGTAACACAAGCGCCTGGTGATTTGGCTTCACAATACAATGCCTTTCTGGAAACAAGCCCCGTCAACAGTGTTGACGATGTGAATGACGGCGACCTGGTGATTAAACAGAATGGCAAGTTGGCCAAACCCGTACGCCTGCCGAATGGCTTGTTCCGCTTCAAAGAGGGCAGCGGTGAAGACCGAGTCGTACTGGACTGCATTACCTCTTTGCAAAACGGCGCTGACCTGCTGTGGATCGAAACCGAAAAACCTCACGTGCAGCAAATCGGCAACATGGTAAGCCGTATCCGTGAAGTCATCCCCAATGCCAAACTGGTATACAACAACTCTCCATCCTTCAACTGGACGTTGAACTTCCGTCAACAGGTATTCGATGCCTGGGCTGAAGCAGGTAAAGACGTCTCTGCATACAACCGTGAAGAGCTGATGGCCGCCAAGTATGATGACACTGAGTTGGCACAAGAGGCTGATGAGAAAGTGCGTACCTTCCAGGCAGACGCATCCCGTGAAGCAGGTATCTTCCATCACCTGATCACCTTGCCGACTTACCACACTGCCGCATTGTCAACCGACAACCTGGCCAAAGGTTACTTCGGTGACGAAGCCATGCTGGCTTACGTGAAAGGTGTTCAGCGCCGCGAAATTCGCGAAGGTCTGGCGTGTGTTAAACACCAGGCAATGGCAGGGTCAAACCTGGGTGACGACCACAAAGAATACTTCAGTGGCGAGCAGGCATTGAAGGCCGCCGGTGAAGACAACACCATGAACCAGTTTGACGCTGCTTCATAACCGGTCACACAGTTCCAACCGTCATTGAGCAGGCTTCGGCCTGCTCTTTTTTTATATATCACAGATGAATAGTACAGAATTATTACATACAGCCATTCTTTATCGTTCTCTTAGCAACACTGAACGACTTTAAATCTATCTAATTGTATTTAAAGAACTTTATTTTTTTGTGTGTTTCTAAGGGAAGATGCGTACAATGAGATTCCAGCCAGTTTTAATTAAAGAGCATTTACAACATGAATATTGCTAAGGTGGATTTAAACCTTCTGGTGTACCTGGACGTGCTGTTACGGGAGGGGAGCGTCACCAAGGCAGCCAACCAGCTCAGCATCACCCAGCCGGCCATGAGCAACGGCCTCAAACGACTGCGTGATTTGTTCAATGATCCGCTGTTGGTGCGCACCAGTGATGGAATGACGCCAACCCAGCGGGCCCTGGAACTGCAACCGGTCATTCGGGACGTGCTGGCGAAGCTGGAGGCGTCGATTCAGCCAGAAACCGACTTTGATCCCGCCACCAGCCGGCGCACATTCCGCATTATGGCCAGCGACTACGCAGAATCCACCCTGCTGGTCGAAGTCATACGCCGCATTGGCGTCGAAGCTCCCAACATTACACTGGACATTATTACCCCCAGTGATGTCACCTTTCACGATGTTGAACACGGCAAAGTCGACATGGCCGTCAACCGGTTCAGTGAACTGCCACTGTCGTTTCACCAGAAGGTGGTGTGGTATGACACCTTTTCATGTGTCATGAACCGCAGCAATCCGATCGTCAAACAGTTTGATCTGGACCGCTATCTGGCAGGACAACACATCTGGGTCAGCAAAACCGGCTTTGGTGTGGGCGTGGGTGTCGACCCGAACGAAGTGCAGAAGCTCGGTTGGGTCGATGCGGAACTGACCAAACTCGGTAAGAAACGGGATATCCGGGTATTCACCCGCCACTACCACGTGGCACTGCAATTGGCCAAGGCGCAGAACCTGATCGCTACTCTGCCCAGCAAGGCAGCCCACTTGTACGGTGAAGATCCCGAGGTTGTGGTGTTGGAACCGCCGTTTGATATTCCCCCGATCGCGCTAAAAATGGCCTGGAGTGCCCTGTTACACCATGACGCAGGACATATCTGGTTGCGACGTTTGATTGCCGATGTGGGCAAAGATCTCTCCTGACATTCACGAAATTTATAACAGGGATATAAACCATAAATTAAACATAGGTGTGAGTTTTCCTTACACTTTGGGTATCAATACATCGATTCAGGACGTGCAACATGCAGAATTACGTGACGCAAGGGCGACTTTCCATTGACCAGACCCTTTACAGCTTCATTCATGAGGCAGCACTGCCCGGCAGTCAGGTCGACAGCAGCACATTCTGGCAAGGCTTTGAAGACATTCTGGCGGATCTGATGCCGCAGAATGCCGCATTACTGGCCAAACGCGATGCCCTGCAAGCCGCAATAGATACCCGGTGCCAGCAAGGCGACCGCCCCGACCCACAACAATGGCAGACATTTCTGCACTCGATTGGTTATTTTGATCCCGAACCGGCCGGAGACTGCGTCATCACCACACAGAACGTAGACCCCGAGATTGCCACTCAAGCCGGCCCGCAACTGGTGGTACCAATCAATAATGCGCGTTATGCCCTCAACGCGGCCAATGCACGCTGGGGAAGTCTGTACGATGCGCTGTACGGCACCGATATCATTGCCGAAACCGATGGCGCTGAGAAAGGCCAGGGATACAACCCCAAGCGCGGCGCCAAAGTTATCGAGCATGCCAGGGCCTGGTTGGATGTCATCGCTCCGCTAACAGAAGGCAGTCACAAAGACAGTACGGGTTATCACCTTTCTGACGATGGTATTACCGTATCTCTCAAGGGTGGACGCGCTGCCACGCTACAAGACGCACAGCAATTGATTGGCTACCAAGGCGATAAAAGCGCCCCAGAAGCGCTGTTGCTGGTGCACAACGGCCTGCACGTAGAACTACAGATTGATCCCCAGTCACCGGTCGGTCGCGCAGACCCGGCCGGGCTGAAGGACATTGTCGTCGAAGCGGCATTGACCACCATCATGGATTGTGAAGACTCTGTCGCCGCGGTCGATGCCGAAGACAAGACCCTGGTGTATCAGAATTGGTTGGGATTAATGCAAGGCAACCTGAGCATCGAGATGCGCAAAGGCGATAAAATCCTGACCCGTAGCCTGAATGCGGATCGACATTACACCACCCTGCAGGGCGATTCCCTGCAACTCCCGGGTCGTAGTCTGATGTTTGTGCGCAATGTCGGTCACCTGATGACCAACGATGCGATCCTGTTTGAGCAACAGCCCATCCCGGAAGGGATCATGGACGCCATGCTCACCGCGTTGATTGGTAAACATGATTTACTCGGCAATGGCCCGCTGCGCAACAGTCGAACCGGCAGCATCTATATCGTGAAACCCAAAATGCACGGTGCCGAGGAAGTGGCGTTTACCGATACCTTATTTGCTCGGGTAGAACATGTGCTCGGGCTGGCGCCAAACACCCTGAAAATGGGCATCATGGACGAGGAGCGCCGCACCACCGTTAACCTGAAGGCCTGTATCGCTGCCGCCAAAGACAGAGTGGTATTTATCAATACCGGCTTCCTGGACCGTACCGGTGATGAAATTCACACCTCCATGTACCTGGGTCCGTTTGCACCGAAGGGGGAACTGAAATCCTTGCCGTGGATAGGTGCCTATGAACGGGCTAACGTTCAAGTTGGACTGGCGTGTGGGTTATCAGGCAAGGCTCAAATTGGCAAAGGCATGTGGCCGGTGCCGGACAACATGGCGGATATGATGGCACAGAAAATCGCCCATCCCCGCGCCGGTGCGAGTACCGCGTGGGTGCCTTCCCCAACCGCCGCAACCTTACACGCCCTGCATTATCATCAGGAAGATGTGTTTGCGCTGCAACGTCAGTTGCCGCCGCTGGATGACAATAACCTGCTGGACATCCTGACCGTGCCGTTACTGGACAGTGATCGCGTGCTGAGTGAACAAGACAAGCAAAATGAACTGGACAACAACGTCCAGGGCATCCTTGGCTATGTGGTCCGTTGGGTGCATCAGGGCATTGGCTGTTCCAAAGTGCCTGACATTCACAACGTCGGATTGATGGAAGACCGTGCAACCCTGCGCATCTCCAGCCAACACATCGCCAACTGGCTGGAACACGGTATCGTGACCCGTCAGCAGGTGGAACAAACCCTGCAACGGATGGCCGTCCTGGTGGATGAGCAGAATGCCGGCGATGCAGACTATATTCCCATGCAACCGGATCCCGCATCATCACCGGCTTATCAGGCTGCCGAGGCATTGATCTTCGAAGGCAAAGCTCAGCCCAACGGCTATACCGAGCCAATGTTGCATGCTAAGCGTCGGGAAATGAAAGCGCGACTGGCATCCCGGTAGCCATTGGGCAGACACAAAAAAAGGCGTCAGATTGACGCCTTTTTTTATTGTTAGCCACTTAGCTGACCTGAAAGTAATCTTTATACCAGGCGACGAAATTGCCGATGCCTGTGTCAATGGTGGTTTGAGGGCGGTAATCAACGTCCTCCACCAGCGCTTCCACATCCGCATAGGTATCCGGCACATCTCCCGGTTGCAGGGGCAACAATTCTTTTTCTGCCGTCTTACCCAGGTGGGTTTCCAGGGTTTTGATGTAGTCGAGCAATTCAACCGGTGATTGGTTACCGATGTTATAGACCCGCCAAGGCGCTTTGCTGGTACCTGGATCAGGATTCTTACCGGACCACTCAGGGTTGGATTGTGCAGTGTGATCCAAGGTGCGGATGATACCCTCGACAATGTCATCAATGTAGGTGAAGTCACGACGGTGCTTGCCGTAGTTGAACACCTTGATTGGCTGGTCCTCGATAATCGCTTTGGCGAACAGGAACAGTGCCATGTCAGGGCGTCCCCAAGGGCCGTAGACAGTGAAGAAACGCAATCCGGTGGTAGGCAGGTTGTACAAATGGCTGTAGGTGTGGGCCATTAGCTCATTGGCTTTTTTCGACGCGGCGTACAGTGACAGAGGATGGTCGACATTGTCATGCACCGAAAACGGCATGGATTCATTGGCACCATACACTGAGGAGCTCGATGCATAGACCAGATGCTTCACGTCATTGTGGCGGCAGCCTTCAAGAATGTTGGTAAACCCGACAATGTTGGAATCAATGTAAGCATGGGGATTTTCAATCGAATAGCGCACTCCGGCTTGCGCCGCAAGGTGTACCACTTTATCGAACTTATGCTCGGCAAACAGCGCTTCCATCCCCTCACGGTCAGCAACATCCATTTTCACAAAGGAAAAATTCATCGCATTGCTGTGTTTCTCAATGCGCTTTAACCGATCCAGTTTCAAATTCACGTCATAATAGTCGTTCAGGTTATCCAACCCCACGACCTCGTCGCCCCGACCTAACAAATACAGGCTTACGTGAGAACCGATGAATCCGGCGGCCCCCGTGACCAGAACTTTCATGTGCTTTCCTTTTACAGTCGAATGTCTACGTCAGACTTATTAAAGATGTATTTCAAATCAAAAATGACGGATGCCGGTTTACCCAGCGCGCGCAATTCTTCGCCACTCCAGGCGCGGAATTGGTCATGAGCAACAGCCGCAATAATGGCGTCGTAATGGCCTTGCTGCGGCGCATCAATCAAGCTTAGACCATATTCGTGGGCCACTTCGTCTTTCTCTGCCCAGGGATCGTAAATATCAACATTGACGTGATAGTTGTTGAGTTCGCTGACAATATCAACGATCTTGGTATTACGAATATCCGGGCAGTTTTCCTTAAAGGTGATCCCCAACAACAGCACATTTGCGCCGTTTACCATGATCTTCTCATTGAGCATCTTCTTGACCAGTCGGGTGACCACATATTCACCCATGTGATCGTTAATACGACGGCCCGCCAGGATCACCTGGGGATGATGCCCGACTTCCTCAGCCTTGTGAGTCAGGTAGTAGGGGTCCACGCCAATGCAATGCCCGCCAACCAAACCCGGGCGAAACGGCAGGAAATTCCACTTACTGCCGGCTGCCAGCAATACCTCTTCGGTGTCGATGCCAATGCGGCTGAAAATCATCGCCAGCTCATTGATCAAGGCAATGTTCAAATCCCGCTGGGTGTTTTCAATCACTTTGGCCGCTTCGGCGACCTTGATAGAGGACGCTTTGTGCGTGCCCGCTTCAATAATGCTGCCGTACAGTGCATCCACCTCATCGGCGATGGCAGGCGTTGAACCGGATGTCACTTTAACAATGTTTTCTAAGCGATGTTTCTTATCGCCGGGGTTAATACGTTCCGGGCTATAGCCGGCGTAAAAGTCCTGATTAAACACCAAGCCAGAAACCTGTTCGATGATTGGAATACACACTTCTTCTGTGGCGCCAGGGAAAACGGTAGATTCATACACTACCGTGGTGCCAGGCTTAATCACAGCGCCGATCATTTCGCTGGCTTTGCGCAACGGGGTCAAATCCGGCTGCTTGTTCTGATCGATGGGAGTAGGCACGGTCACAATGATGTAGTTGCAATCGCCCAGGGACTGGGGGTCAGCGCTGTAATTCAAATGCTCTACTTGCTTGAGCTCCTCTGTACTGACTTCCAGAGTGTGGTCCTGCCCGGCGCGCAGTTCATCAATGCGTTGTTGATTGATATCAAAGCCCAGGGTCGGGAACTTCTTACCAAAGGCAACTGCCAATGGCAGCCCTACATAACCTAAACCAATGATAGCGATTTTTGTCGTATTGTCGTGCGCAACCAATGTACCTTCCTCTCTTGTTGCCAGCGTGTTCAGCTATCCGCAGCTAACAGGCCGACAGGCCTCCATAATGCTGGTCTATATTGCCTGTTTTAGACGAAAAAAAGTAGTGAAATCTGTCCCCTTTGGCACAGGTCATTCCTTTACCGTCAAATTCAGCCAGGTTTTCCTGACCCCGTGATAACACAATGTCGTGACAGGCATTTTCAACCAGTGACCACGTAAAAACAGGGCAAAATGCGCGCCCTGATCGGCCAGCCCCTGATACAGGCTGAGCGGGCGCGTCAACGCGCGGCGCCATACACGCTTCATCACCGCTCGCAGCAATCGATTGGGGGCATAATCTCGCGTCAGTTGCTCCATCACATCTGGCGGAATGGGGGTGGCATACAACTGACCGGCCTGGTCCAGGCCATAGTAAATCAGCCGCCCCAACCCTGTCGTTGCCACCCGTTGCAAAAAATCCGTCCAGAATGTCGGCGACTGCAGAGCAAACTGACGGCACATGGCATCGATATCCGCCATATCCCGCAGCCCTTTTTCAAACGCAGTTTCCATCATCAGGTGCACGATACAGTGCAACAGACGGTCAACCGGAGACAACACCTGAACCGTGTTCTTTTGCTCGATTTCCAGGCTATTGGGGTCAAAAGCAAAACGTGCCGTCAGGGGCAACAGACTATGATGTACATCCAGGGTCATTCCCCTGCCCTGATGCACCATCGGGGGTAATTCATGCATCCATTGACGGTAGTACTGCTGATCATAGGCGTTCAATTTTCCTGACTTCCAGCCGCGCCACTGCAACACCCGCTCGGCGGCGTCTAAATCAGCGGCGGGTATAAAAATATCCACATCGGAGAACAAACGCCCTTCACAGGCATCGTCCTCTGCCAACAGGTAGGCAGTGCCTTTCAGAAATACCGGTGACAGATTAGCGACCCGTAACGCCGTACAGATGTGATTGACTTCCATACGGATATCCCGGGCATGCGCGCGGGCCACCGTCAACGCGCCCTGCAATTGCCAGCGAAGCGTCGGTGGCACCGAGCCCAGTTGGTCGGCACGGTCAAGGACCACGCACAGACGGGCTAACATAACATTCACGGTCGCTTCCGACATGACCTGATCCCACTGCCGTGAGGACAATTCCGTTGCCCGCTGCGGGCAATTAATCAACGCGACCAGTTCACTCGTCATGCAGCAATTCGTCCATTATGTCGATGGCCTGATCCAAATCGCCGGCATATTCCAGTCGATAGGCCCGGCATTGACTGACATGCTGTTGCAAAGTGGCAAAGCCCTGCTCCCCTAACACCGGATAATTGAATGACTGATTGGCCAGTTCGACAAACGTGCGTCCCCGTCCGACCCTTTCCACCAAAGGTTGCGCCAAGCCTGCCCGATAGCGGGGAAACACCACGATGCCCGGCTTTGCCGATATAAACGTCCCCTCGATGGCGGACTGAGGGGCCCTGAACAAGCTAACCGCCCCTTTCAACGTATCCTGTACTGTTGCGGTGCGGGGTATATCAGGAAAACGCTCGGCGATGATGTCTATGGCGCGGTTTTTTAAACTGATCGGACGGGGATTTGGCAGTACCTCAGCGGTTTTGTGACACATCAGGGTCAGTTCGTCCGACAACAGCCGGCAGACTCCTGACGCTACCAGCGCGGCACACAGCGTGCTTTTTCCTGCCCCCGGCTGACCCGGCATGATGATGGCTCTGCCATTGCGCTCCACAACCGCGGCATGAATGATCAATGCGCGATGATCCTGATTGCTCACACACCAGTTCATGCCCCACTCAAGCAAGGGCGTGGATTGAGCAATTGGCAAGGGCGTAAAAGGTTGGTTGCCGTACAAGGCAAAATTAACGTAAGGATGAACCCAGCGACGCAGGCCTTTGCCAGGGGTCAAATCAATCAGGAAGTCGTGGGCATCATCCTGACGCAGAGGGGTATGACCATAAAGGGTCAACAAGTCTTTGGCCAGGTGAGGAACCTGACTTCGAATACGGGCCACATAACGCCCGGTCTGAATCACTGCCCCCTGCTCACACAGCAGTTGGGATAGCGCGGACGGCGACAATCTGGACAGTGTTACTGACACCGTTTGAGCGTTCCTGCTTGTTCCAAGGTCATGACGGTATTTTTTACACTATCCTCGGCCGCTTCACAATCCTGAGAAGGCGCATATTCATTGATATCGATACCGTCGGGGTAGGCTTTCATCAGCACGTCGAATAAATCCTGTGCAGATGACGGAAGCAACAAGGTTTGTTTGGTCGCGGCGGCGTAATGTACCACACCGTCATCGGCCACATAAAAAATCGGGTGTGGCTGAACCAGACACACCCGATCTTGTTGTTGATTATCAGTTGTCACAACGGTCTGAATTAGCCGCCCCAGGTACTGCTGGCACTACCGTTGGCAATGCTGACGAAGAAGTTGGCGTATTCCCAAGGCTGCATACTGTCAGCAACGGCGATGACAGCACCACCACGCTCGTATTGGTAATTCACACCACTGGGAACCGTATTCTGATTCATCAGCTCGTACAACAGGTACAAAGCCACAACGTCATCGGGCGACATGTAGGTCTGCATCCACGGATCCGGATTGGTACCGCCACCACCGTTGGCCAGGAACGACGCGTTCAGGAACGCTGCCGCCGAGTGCATGGTCGTGTCCTTGAGGTTATTGGTGCCATTGATGGCGCCGTTCAGTACACTCATGAACATGTTGCTGTACTGGCTGGTATAGCTGTACGCACCGGCCTCAGGCACACCGTTAACCACTTTACGCAGGAAACCAGTGGACATGTTTGAGGTGGAGAAATGGGTATTGAACGCATCACCGGTATTTACGCCAGCTTCCGCCCAAGCGGTAAAGGTGATTTCACCACGGTCGTTTTTCCAGTTGCCCGGACTCCAGCCGTGACACATGCCCGGATCATGAGTGGTCAGAGACGTGCCAACACGTGCCGACATGAATCCTGAAATGGAACAACTGCCTGCTAACGCGGGACGATTGGCCAGCACCAACAAACTGGGCGCTGCAATACCCGCTCTTTTCAGCCACTTACGGCGGCTGTTATCCGTTGAATTGGACTGTGCTTGCGCGTCTTCGTGCAACGTGTTTTTGTCTTCTGTGGTCATACTCACTACCTGGCCATCTAACGGGTGTCAGCTTTCTTAACAAACTGACCCAAAAACTGCTTTATTACGATGATTTTAGCAATATTCGCGCCAGCATCATACTCAAGGTGATAAAAAAACGACAATTTGTCCCGGGATGCCCACACTAATAGTCATTTTTAAGCATATCTTTCAAATACTTAACCGGTATTGCATAGGTAATCCCGCTGGGGTCCGTCAACGCCGTTTCTTTGGTGCCTTTGACAAACACTTTGTTAACGATACCGACGACCTGTCCATTATGCACATTATACACCGGGCTACCACTGTTACCGGGATAAGCGACCACATCCAGCTGGTAGACCATAAAGGGGTCGCGCAATCGCTTCAGCATCGCCACATCCAGTTGCTGGGAATGCACGGTGGGAATGGCAACGGGCGAATATGCCGCCACAATGCCCTTGTGTGTGGCCGGATACAGCCCCAAAACACTGCCAATCGGAAACCCGGTAATGGCGATATCGCTGCCATCCGGCAATGGCGTATCAGCGCCGAGCGTCAATGGTGTCAAGGTAACATCCATTTTCAACAGGGCAAGATCATGCTCTTCATCCGTTGCCACGATCGTGCTGACCAGCACCCTCGGCCTTTCGCCATGTCCGGCAAATACCGCCCAGGACTGTTTTGAGTCTTGACTCAGGGCTTTATTCACTACGTGCTGGTTTGTCGCAATAAGGTTTCCGGGTGGTACCACAAATCCGGTTCCCAGCAACTGCACTCGGGGCGTCCCGAGCGGGTCGTAGATGCCCACGCCCACCACACCCGGCTTCAGTGTTTTGACGACATCTACAAACGAGGTTGCAAAGGCGGGTGACATCAGTTGTGTCACACAGATGGCGCTCAACAGCCAGCCTGTTAATTTCGATAGTTTGACCATGTGTTGATTTGTACCTGTCACAAGGAATGCATACACAATGACTAAATTGAACCATACTTGGATCATTAAGCACCAGATTTTTTATCGCCATCGTGACACTATCATCTGCCCCCTTTGTTGAACAAACCCGCGCCATCGTGCCGATTTTTTCGGGCGGCGGCACCCGACTGCCTGCTCACATTGGCATTTTCGCAGCCCTGAATGAATTAAACCTGACCTTTGACCATGTGGTGGGTATATCGGGTGGTTCCATCGTCTCGGCGCTTTACAGTTGCGGTCATTCCCTCGACAGCATCATGACACTGGCCCTCGACACCGATTTTCGCCAATTCCGCGGCTATTCGATTTTCAAGTTGTTGCGGGATGGAGGTTTGAGTGATGGGGTCAAATTTGAACGTTGGATGGATCGCCAACTGGACGGCCAACGCTTTTGCGACCTGTCAATGAACCTTAACATTGTCGCCACCGATGTGAACGGTGGTGGCCCGGTCATTTTCAACCGCCACACCAGCCCTGAGATGAAAATTTCCGAAGCGGTACGCTATTCCATGTCCATTCCATTGGTGTTCAGTTTTAAACCTTACAAGTCTCACGTATTGGTGGATGGGGCGATTTTGTCAGAAGACGCCTTGTTCCGAAACTGGGCGGGGGACAACACACCCAATGTGTGCTTTCGACTGAAAAGCCAGCAGGTCACCACCCTACGCAAGCGCCAGGCCTTTTTCCAATTGCCGGAATTTGTGTTTATGCTCATTCGCACCTTCATGACCGCATTGTCACGGGAGTATGTGCATGCTGAACACTGGCACAACACCATTGTGGTAGACACAGGCACCCTGTCTTCGGTGGACTTTTCAATGACCGAAGAACAGAAGAAACTGCTCTATCAGGACGGCTATCAGGCCGCCATGGCCTATTTGCCGAAAAAACTCGATTTACTTCACCAATGCGGCTAAATAACTTATATACTTGAATTAGTTACCGATATCTGCTCAGGTAGCAGGATAATAAAAATAACGGTTTTGGAACCCATCACCGCAAGCGGTGTAAAGAGTGATCACCACATGCAAGCTTTTTCATTAGCAGAAAACTTTGATAAGTACTTTGCGATAAAGGTCGCCAACACGGAAGAACTCAGGAAAGAGTCTTACCGTATCCGACATATGGTTTACTCAGAGGAACTGGGCTGGGAGCCAACTCAGCCTTCCGGCCTGGAAGTCGACGAATGTGATGATTATGCACATCCCTTGTTGCTGGAACATAAGCGCACAGGTGCTTATGCGGGCACCGTACGTCTGGTGGTGCCACCACCGCACAATCCTGAAGCGAAACTTCCGTTCGAGTTACATTGCGAAGAAACCATCCAACGAGACGTCGTCAATCCAGACCACTTGCAACGTGGTGCGTTCGGTGAAATATCCCGCCTTTCGGTGCCCAACAGCTTCCGTCGCCGTTTGGATGAGCAACACAAACCTTTTGTCATCAATGAGATGAGCAGCGGTGACATATTCTCTGAAGAAGAACGGCGTAACTTCCCTAACATCGCCATCGGCCTCTATCTCAGTGTTATCGCCATGGTGAAGATGTGCAATCACTCGCACATGTTTGTGGTGGTCGAGCCTCGGCTGAAGAAACGCTTAGGTCGCCTGGGGCTCAATTTTACCCAATGTGGCGAGGAATTGGATTATCACGGGATCCGAGCGCTGTTCGTGCTTGAACATGAACGCCTGACCTCTGATTTAAGTGTGGAAATACTCGAGCTTTATCAGTTATTGGAAAACCAATTGCGTGAACAGCTCGTACTACACCCCTTCCACTACAAACAATCAGGTTAATGGTTATGACACTCGAACCCTTTGATTACGACAAGGCGTTTTCACGCAATATCGGCTGGCTGACAGAGCAGGAACAGCGGTCACTGAAAGACAAAGTGGTCGCTATTGCCGGTTGCGGTGGGGTTGGTGGTATCCATGCCTTGACGATGGCCCGCCTGGGCGTGGGCCACTACCGGATGGCAGATTTTGATGCCTTTGGTGTCGAAAATTTTAACCGTCAGGTGGGTGCCAATATGAACACGATTGGCCAGCCAAAACTCGACGTCATGTTGCAAATGGTTCGTGACATTAATCCCGATGCCGGTATTCAATGCTACGAGCAAGGGGTTAACGGCGATAACGTTGATGCCTTTCTAGACGGCGTGGATGTCTATATCGACAGCCTCGATTTCTTTGCCATCGAAGCGCGTAAACTGGTGTTTGCGCGCTGCTACGAGCGCAATATTCCCGCCATCACCGCCGCACCCCTGGGCATGGGTACCGCATTTCTCGCCTTTCTGCCCGGCCAGATGAGCTTTGAAGACTACTTTGGCATGCAAGGCGCCTCGTTGGAGGAACAGTTCCTGCGCTTCTACCTTGGTCTCGCGCCAGCAGGACTGCAATCAGCTTACCTGGTTGACCCTACCCGGCTCAACCTGGCCGAAAAACGCGGCCCTTCAACCATTATTGGCTGTACCATGAGTGCCGGTGTAGCAGCCGCTCAGGCCATAAAACTCATGCTGGGTCGGGGTGATGTCATTGCCGCCCCTCGGGGAACCCATTGGGATCCGTACCTGAACAAGATGGAAATTACCCACATCCCACACGGCCACCAAAACCCCACTTTTCAGCAGCGTCTTCGCGAAGCGAAAGCTGCCTTCGGTATTGAATGACCTGACAACATGACTTTGAATCAACAACAACAACGGATCTCAGAAAGTGCGCGCTGGGCGCCTTCCGCTGACAACTCTATTCCCTGGACATTGCATTGGTCGTCTCCGAACCATCTGCAGATAAGCAACGATCCTGATCACAGTGGTAAAGCCACTGACAAGACCTACGTTCTGACCGCCCTGGCCATGGGCGCAGCACTGGAGAACGCACGCCTGAGTGCTGCGACGTTTGGTTGGCAAAGTGACATCGCCATTCACGCCGAGGCGGACGCCCGCTGTATCGACATTGTCTTCACGCCCCAGTCCACCGATATTCTGACAGCGCAGGACGCCTTACTCGAAGAACAGATCGCAAAGCGGCATACCGACCGGCGCTTTCCGTTCAAAGGACCTGTCACCCAAGTACAGATCGACGGGCTGAAAAGCGTTATCAGCAATAATAATGGCCATTGTGAGGTGTTCACAGACAAAGCCGATAAAGCCCGTCTGATCCCTATCGTTCGGCGAGCCGAAGCGGTCAGGTTTCAGGATCCGACACTGCACGAGGAGCTATTCAGCACGGTTAGCTTTGACGAGGCCAGTCCGGCGCAGGGCATGAGCCTGGAAGTGCTCGGCATCGAACCCCCTGCGCGGCCCTTTTTCCGTTGGATTCGCCGCTGGTCGGTGATGAAGACCCTCAACCTGCTGGGTACCCATCAGAGCATCGCGATGCGCTCGGTGACATTACCAATGAAGCTCTCCCCCGCCATTGCGTATATCAGTACGGCTGATCAGAGCTTTGCCGGTTTAGTGGAATGTGGACGTCAGATTCAGCGTTTCTGGCTACAGGCAACAGCGCTGGGCCTTGCCGTACACCCTTACGCTGCGCCAGGTGTGCTCACACTGGCAAACCCGGACCTGCCTGAGACGCTGCGCAATACATTGGCGCAGACACGCCAAGACCTGCACGACATCGCGCCACAGGGCCAACACCCGGTGATGTTTTTCCGTCTCGGTATACAGTCTTCTGTGCCGGTTCGCAGCGGTCGTCGTCCACTGGAAAGTCTGCTTCGCTAGCTGTCGGAATGTTTTACACTTTGTGCTTTGGAGTGATTATTTGCCCAAAAGCAAAAACAAGCAAACTCAACAAAATCAATCGGTTATAACTTTTGGCAACGTTTTTGCAACGGTGGGACGTAACAGTTTTCAGCTGATTTTGCAGTACAGCGTTGTTTTTAACTGACAGTTTCGTTAGATAACTTAAAACAAGGCGTAGAGCAATGAACTTCAAAAAATCTCTTCTGATCGGTGCCGCAACATTGGGTTTCTCAATGAGCGCAATGGCGTCACCAGTAAATGTCGGTGGTGTTACCTGGGACCCTGATCAAACCCTGGCTTTCCCAAGCCTGGCGGATTTTGTTGCCAACGGCACCATTTTCGAAACCGGGGCTGTAAGCGCCGGGGACATCGTAACAGGTCGTGGTCAAGTAACCCAGATCAACAGCGCAGTGCCAAACACTGGCTCCTTCTGTCCGGGTTGTGAATTAACCTTTACCTTCTCTATGGAGTTGGCAGCAGATTTCGTCGGTGTACCAAACCTGGCTCTCGGCGGTGTAGACGGTACGTTCGCATTTAAAGACTTAAATATTAAGTTTTTCGTCGACCATTCTCCAGAGTTTGACGGCACCATGGCTTCAGCCGCTGACGGGAATCTGTGGTTAGAACTGGTTCTGAATCCCAGCAATTTGCTGACTGGTACGGGTATCGCTCTGGGTAGTGGTTCAGACCAAGGTACAGGTTCTGGTGTACTGGACGTTATCGGTGGCTTGGCCATGGGTAACTTCGACACCAACACTCAGGCAGCCGGTGGCGACCTGACCCTGACCTCTTCGTTCCAGCCTACTGACGGTGCACCTGGCTTGCTGAACGGTACCTTTGACTTGAAAGGTAACTCCATTCCTGAGCCAAGCGGTCTGGCACTGATGGGTCTGGGATTGTTGGCTTTCGGTAGCCTGGCGCGCCGTAAAAGCTAATCCAATAAACCTCTGACATGAAAACACCGCGCATTGCCGCGGTGTTTTTTTGTGTGTAATCCAAGGCTCTGAACAGACGTCACCGCCCGATGTCGGCAACAGGCCTTTACCCGTCTATAGGTAACGGGTTTAACCTGCCTGAACGCAACCGACAGAGGCAAACCAATGACCTACAGTGACGACCTGTTCTTATCCTTATTTGAACACAAAACCCTTCCGCCTAAACACTTCGATCACCACGGCCATTTGCGCCTGGCATGGATCTATTTATCCACCTTCACCCTTGCTGAAGCCGTCGATAGGATCACCCGGACAATTCCCGCCTATGCTGCACATTGGGGTGACCCCGACAAATTCCATCACACCTTAACGGAGGCGATTGTCAGGATCATGGCGTTAAGAAAACAGCAGCACCCGACAGACAGCTTTGACGATTTTCTGGCTCGTAACCCTGATCTGATCACCGGTCTGCGCGGCGTGATTAGCCAGTATTACAGCGACACACGATTAAACAGCAGCACCGCCAGACAACAATTTGTCAGTCCGGATCGCAAGGCTCTGATCACTATTCAGCAAGGGCAAGAAGTCCTGCGTAGCTAACCACAATCTGCTGGTTTGCCAGCGCCAATTTCCGTGCAACCTTCGAGGATTCACCCATTGACCCGTTGCACTGTGCACGTTAAGCATCTAGGGTGTTTGAATGCAGACACCTTTTTCACGTTTTACAGTTCGCTGGCAAACCTGAAGCCAGCAAGGTAACCCCCATGAAGACAGTGACAGCGCTGGCAAAAGCCCACGGCATTTCCAGAACCACCGTGTTGTATTACGAACGCAGAGGCTTATTACACCCTAAATTGCGCTCGGCAAACGGCTATCGCTGGTACGGAAAGGAACAGGAAAACACCCTGGCCCTTATTCTCAGTTACCGCGACTTCGGCTTACCGATTTCCAAGGTCTGTGAACTGATCAACAACAAAGACAACGAACAACACAATGCAGCATTGCGCGAACAGTTTCAGGCATTGGAAAGAGAGATACAGTCACTGCGCCAACAGCAGCACACCATCGTAGCGCTACTCCAGCATCCGGATTTGTTGCAACATTCCGGCATGACCAAAGACCGCTGGGTCAACATCATGCGTACCGCCGGATTAAGCGATGAGGACATGCAAAACTGGCATCGCAGCTTTGAAAAAATGGAACCCGACGAGCATCAGCACTTTCTGGCGTCTTTGGGTCTTTCCGACAGCGAAATCAGCACCATTCGCAAGCTGTAGTAGACGTTTTTGACGGAAGCGTGATGAGGACGTCGCTCGCTGTCACCGTTGAGATCCGTCAGCGCGGCATAGCAATGTATCAATGGGTCCGAGATGTGCCAGTAGCGGAAGCTGTAATCAGCCCCCTGAACCATCACTTTTAACGTAATGCGGACCTGACCTTCTTCTCGGCACTGGCAACGAAAGTTTTAGTGGCTAATAGCGACTGGCAAATCTGACTTCCACCTGCAAATAGCCGTCCGTGTCGGGATGATTGGCCCAGATCTTATACCACTCTTCGCTACCAAAAACCGCCTCATGAATTCTTTTTCTTTCCTCCAGTGACTCCCAGCGGATAATCCAGGTAGCGTTTGCTGAACCGAGACTCAGTTTCATAGGATCCGTACCAGCAATTACCGGTGTATCAACGGCCCCTATCCAGATACCAACTACATCAAAGTTAACTTTGAGAAAAGGAGCCGCATCGTTAATAAACCATTTACTAAACGCATCAAACTTTGCGGGGTCGTAGTGATAATTACGAATTTCATAGACGTTTTTTTTCAAGCTCCCGGTACCTTCTGGAGCAGAATACTCCGTAGAAAAAACGGCCGATGAATACAACATCACGAACAAAATAAAAATGGTTTGGAGATTATTTTTCATATTAATTTCCTTCGTCTCCTGTCGTATTGAATATGTTGGCTAGCCCCTAAACCGTTGTGCATCTCAGCGCTTTATAAGCAGGGCGGTATGAACATAGCCTCTACACAAACTATGCGGAAACGATAATTTGAGATACTAGGCGTTTTGTAAAAGGGACAACAATTAAACTGACTGGAAACGCCACCAGCATCGCTACAGCCCATGCCTTCGGCCAACTGGCAAACACTTCGCCCACAGTCGACGACTCTAGCGCCAACATAGTCAATGACATGACGCCGGACATCAAAAACGACATAACAAACGAAATAAGCAAGGGAGTTGCATAAGTCACAAGGACTCTGTTAGTTAACGAGTGATAGTTGATTGCTGTTAGAGGTAGATTCTTCATGCTTATTTTCCTCATTTAAAAAATAACAATGGTGAGTTCTTAAGCCAATTTTCCAAGTTTACCGGAAGTATAATCCGCTTCGATTTGAGCAATCTCAGCCTCCGAATCCATGATAAACGGTCCTTTCTGTACATATTTTTCATTTATAGGTTTTCCTGCAAACATCACAAACTGCGCACTTTCAGGAGCGGGATTGAGCACATGAATACTATTCCTTGCGCCAGGTACAACGTCTGATATCGCAAAAGCGTGGCCTGAGGAAAGCCTTACCTGCCTGCCACCAACCAAAACAATAAGCTCTCCTTTTACAGCATAAATCCATGCATTTTGCTGATCGTTTAATTGATGCGAGAAAGTCGCATTTGAATCAATGTGTCCATCAAGAATGGTCATCGGTAATGCAGGGGAATGACTGCCCGTAACGCCATTGCTTTCGCCAAGGACAATACGTACACGACAGCCTTCACACTCGATAATGGGCATGTCTTGAGCTTTAACATGCAGCGACTCAGGAGCACTTTTTCTGAGCGTCGAAGGTAGATTCACAAATGCTTGCAACCCGTGAATTTTTGACCCCGCACGAGGCGACTCATCATGGATAACGCCAGAGCCAGCTTTTAGCCAATATAGGTCGCCGGGCATGATATCGAAGTCATTTCCAAGTGAGTCTCGATTGTGGAATGGCCCCTCACTGTCTTCAAATAAGACAGAAACCGCTGAAAGACCTGCGTGCGGATGGGCACCAAAAGTGGGCTTGGTCATCCGGTAATGGTCCACCATTACAAGTGGATCCATCGCGCCTAAAAAATCTTTTTCGCGAAATGCCAGAGCTTCAAATCCATCACCGATGTTGAACACTTCGCCTAATTTCGCTGAAGTAACACTAGGCACCATGTCCAAATGATTCATGGTGTCAGCTGTAGATTTGAAAAATGTATTCATTTTTATTCACCAAATGATTTTTCCGAACCGATGAATACATTCTAGCGATAGAACGATAAAGCCTTGTAGATAGAAAAACCGAAAACAGTGTTCTATATTTAGAACATTGAGGCAAGATTCGCGAATGTGTAGAGAAATATGATTGATCTGAATGACTATTATTACTTCGTACACGTAGTAGAAAAACAAGGGTTTACGCCCGCAGCTGAAGCGCTAAATATGCCCAAATCACGTTTGAGTCGCCATGTTTCAAAACTAGAGGAAAGACTCGACATAAAGTTAATTCAGCGCACATCCCGCCAATTCAATGTCACGGAAACCGGCCAGCTCTTTTATCGACATGCTCGAGCTCTGCTTGACGAAATGGAGGCTGCGGAGGCAGCGATAGAGAGCAGGAAAACGTCCTTGACTGGACGGGTAACGATGAGCTGTTCGCTTGGGGTTGCTCAATTTGCCGTTAAAGATTTGATTGGAAGATTTCTGCAGGAGAATCCAAAAGTAGAGCTCGTCCAGCAAGTCACCAATCGGAATATAGATTTAGTCTCTTCTGGGATTGACTTGGCGATCAGGGGACATATTGAAACCTTACCAGACTCAAGCATCATTCAGAGAAGCCTTTGCACTGTATCCTGGCACCTGTTTGCCAGCCCTAATTACCTGGAAAAAACGGGCATCCCTCAAACACCTAATGACTTGTTTAAAAGGCAGAGTCTGAAGGTTGGCTGGCAACCCTCCACTGGTCACTGGATACTTCAAAATAATGAGGGACTCAAAACTACCGTCCCTTACAACCCACAACTTTGTAGTGATGACATGAGCACGCTGAAAACGGCAGCTATTAACGGTCTCGGTATTGTCAGCCTGCCCGCATACACGTGCCGGCATGAAGTTAATGAAGGGCAATTGGTAAGGGTACTACCTGATTGGGTGTCAGGTACTGCGCAATTGAGTTTACTCACGCCCTCACGAAGAGCCCAATCTCCTTCAGCGAAGGCGCTAGGCGAATTTTTACTAAACAACTTGAATAACCAGGTTGGAGACTGAAAACGCTGAATGAGGAATTTTTAACCGTTTTTAAGTAGCACAGGATTAACATGTTCATCAAGGTTAGTCGCGTGCAGAGCCGCAACCACAACTCCGCATGATAGTTCCATAAACAGAACGCACTGTTCAAGAAACACTCGTATACAGAGTCATTGGTCCATTGATATTGTTAAATTAACGCAGCACGGCATATAGCGTTAGCTGACTAATTGGTCATCGTCCCGTAAGTTGCCTTTGCATGATTTTTAATTTGAGAAAAGGGGGAGCAAGATGGATATCGAACGTTTCGGAATTATCTTAAATGTAGCCAACTTTGACGATTGTGTGTCCTTTTATAAATCATTGTTTGGGTTAAGAGAATTATTCACAAAACGTGATGGCGATTTTAGGTTGACCTGTCTGGAGTTTGGCTCCGCCTACTTAATGATTGAAACCGGCGGCGTTGCGGCCAGCCAGGAAAAAACATTTTCACAAAGCCCGACAGTGCTTCGGTTCCATGTTGAAGACACACAAAAGATAATCGAACAGGTACAGCGATATGATCTAAACGCCAAGCGGTTCCAAACAGATTGGGGAAATATCATTCGATGCATCGATCCTGACGGTAACCCCATCAGCATTAGAGAATCATCAGGTTTTGAAGGTTAAGACTAAATACTATTTATTTACCGAAACTGTTAAGGCGACAACTCAACTGTTCTACTGATCTACTGATCTACTGATCTACTGATCTACTGATCTACTGATCTACTGATCTACTGATCTACTGATCTACTGATCTACTGATCAACTTAACCCTATCCAATATGAGTGAGCGACATGAGAAACATTACAAAATTTATATTGTTAAGCATTTTTTTGACCGCAGACGCTGTTACAGCAACCCCTTCAGAAAGGTTTATTGTTAATTCAACTAATGAATCACCACTGTTGGATGGTCGTTGCGGTAACGACGATTGGGAACCTGCAACTAGTATCCAACTTCCCGCGGATGTAACGATATTCCTGATGCACGACAAAAAATATTTTTATATTTGCGTTAAAGGCAAGGCCGAAGACATTAATGTATTAGATCTTTATGTTGAAAGTGCTGATATTGGACAACCACATAAGTATCACCTTTCAGCTCAAATGGGGGAAAGCAAGCTTACGGAGAATGGTTGGGAAAGTACTTCTGTTCAAGGGGTTCGCAACGGTTATGCGGGTTTATGGGTTCCATATAGTGGTTTAAAAGATCCTGAAAATAGAAAGGACCCGACGTTTGAAAGGGGTACACATAGGCAGGTTCAAATTGCGCGTGATAAGTTTCCTGGAAATACATGGCATATGATGTTTACTGTCAGTGCCATAAAACATAATGATGCCTGGAGTGAGTTTACATTTCCCGAAAACGGTGACCCTGAAAATACACTCTCCTGGGGAACGTTTACTTTCACGATCTGAATGACTGAAGGCACACTCTTGTATGCATATTGCTGGTCAACTCATGTCTGCTTAACTCATACAGTAGGCATTTAATTTGCTCATGTCAGTCGCCTGCAATTCGCTCGAAGCCGCCACTTACCAATTCCGTCAACTTGCAGGGAATAGCATCCTAATCTGGGTACTGAAAAATCAGAGTATACGGGTATCTAAACTCTAAGAGTTGATAGCGGGTTTCCTTGTGTTCACTTACGGGATTGAAGCTGTCAATGTCGACTGAACCATAAGTATGTGACAGTGTGAACGGCATCCCCGTGTCGTAGATAGAAATACAAACCATTTTCTTGCTGTCCATCTGTTGGCACGCAACTTCTTCTCTGTTGCGGGACAAAATGGGGGAATAGCGAAACGCCTTCAGTCCCCGCCGCCAGATCCACTCTGTATAGGCATAGGTGGTGCCTTCTATGCGCTTTACAGAGGCTTGAACATCGGCGTCAATCGACACTGCAGCTGTGGGGTGAAAACTGTTGAAATGAATAGAGAACTTAGCGCCACTGGTACTTGTCCATTGAAGAAAAGAGTCGTTCCCGTTCTGTTGTGGAAATAGCGCAAACGCGCCAACCTGATATTTGGCAGGTCCAGTCACCATGTACGCTATCTGACTGTATTTCGAAAATAGCCACACATTAAATGCGGTTAGCACAAGCAGGAAAACTGTGATCCTTTTGATAAAACCTCCCTGGGTATCGCTTATCCACCTAGCCGATGGGAAACCACCCTCTGTCAGCGGTGAAATGTGCCGTTGGCGATGTGTTCACAGACAAACTTCTGCGTGAGCCCTCAGCGTCTCAATCCCTTTCGGGCAAGTCATTGCACACCGCGCAATGGATCCCTTTGCGGAACTGATAGATGCGGTTTGCGGCAAAGATCGCCAACGAGATCAGTGACCAGATGATGCCAAACTCGACGGCGTCTTGCAGGGCTTTGCCCTTCATATATTGCACACCACCAAAAAGTGTAAATAACAGCGGCAGTGCAACGGCATATTGAATTAACCATTTTTTAATCGGCATTGGTGCTCCTTTCCAAGTCAGCGAAGTAATGACCACACGACCGCCAGTTTCAGTGGCATTGTGCAAACAGCTTACCCGCCTCTGCCTTCAAACAACAGTGATATTCAGTCCTTCACTTGCCGTCGGCGGCTCGAAATAGCGTGTGACCTGATGGAATACTTCTTCGTTATCAAACTGTCGCCTGTCAGGCTGTTCATTCCTTCGTTTGGCCAGATTCTGTAAACAGTGCTGATCGGATTTTTCCAGGTAGATCAGTCGGTGCTGGCAGTGAACTTCTGCACACAGATCAACAAACCACGCTCGCTGCCTGACCGTATTGGCAGGAAAATCCATCACCACGTTAATACCTGCCCTCAACAATGCCTGAACATGTTGTCTGATAAAGGGTTTTATCTGTGCGGAATAACGTAAATAGTCATCGAAGGAGTGAATTTGCCCGGGATAATGGGCGGCCAGCCAGACATCTTCTGACAGGCAAATAACAGCGTGATCATCGCACAGTCGTTGTGCATAGGTCGACTTCCCTGCCGCCATCTTGCCACACAACAACGTCAGTGTGCCTTTATTCAACTTGCTTTCTCCACCGCTACAGCGGTTCAATCCTTTGTGTTGTCACTATTGTGTTGGGCTAAGCGAAGAAAAGCAACAAGCAGCAGACATATCGTCCACATCACCGGCTGAGCAGTTTCTTACAGGCAACAAAAAACCAGCCCGGAGGCTGGTTTTTTTATGGAGAAATGCAGGCTAATGACATTTTCCGTCTGTCAATGTAGAGAGGTATTTCATATGCCTACACCTCTCCATCGCTTAGCCTGTATTAAGCTTTCTTGTTGCGACGCGCAGCGCCACCGAAAGCCAGCAGACCCAGACCCATCAGTGCCAGAGCAGAAGGCTCAGGGATGGAGTTACCTTTCAGGTCAAAAGTACCGTTCAGCAGGCCAGGAGCACCGGCGGTAGGCTGGAACGAAGAAGTCAGAGTGATGTCGCCACCAGCTGCTTGAGTGTTGGTATCGAAGTTACCCATGGCCAAACCACCGATAACGTCCAGAACACCAGAACCAGTACCTTGGTCAGAACCGCTACCCAGAGCGATACCAGTACCAGTCAGCAAGTTGCTAGGGTTCAGAACCAGTTCCAACCACAGGTTACCGTCAGCAGCAGAAGCCATGGTACCGTCGAAATCAGGTGTTTGATCCACGAAGAACTTGATGTTCAGGTTTTTGAATTCAAAAGTACCGTCAACACCGCCCAGAGCCAGGTTAGGTGTACCAGCGAAATCGCTAGCCAGCTCCATTGAGAAAGTGAAGGTCAGTTCACATCCTGGGCAGAAGTCTGCACCGTTAGGCAGAGCGCTGTTGATTTGAGTCACTTGACCGCGACCACCTACAACGTCACCTGCATTTACAGCACCGGTTTCGAAAATAGTACCGTTAGCAACAAAGTCACCCAAATCAGGGAAAGACAGAGTTTGATCTGGATCCCAGGTCACGCCGCCAACAGTTACAGGAGAAGCAGTTGCAGTGGCAGTTGCCATAACACCTGCTGCGAATACTAAAGGAGTAAGAATCTTTTTCACAATAAATACCTCTACATCAACGTCAAAGTCAGGGAAGTGTTCCACTGACGCCAAAGATAATACAAGTGCTGTGCCAAACTTTTAAAACAAATTGAAAATAATTTACAAACCCTTGTTTTACAAGGCTTTTATAGGCCACCCTCTTTGCCCATTAAAATTACCCCGGCATCGCCAATTCACCCCATTGTAAAATTTACTGACGCTTGAATGGTGTATTTTTAAACAAACCGTTCACTTCCTCTGTGACGCAAAAGAGGGCCATCAGGCCCTCTTGTTTAATCATGCAATGAAAAATCTCGTGTCGAGATTAACGTGGCAATGATTGCAACATCTCACGTACCGCATCCGATGGCGATTTAACCCGCTGCAACACTTCCCTGGCTTTTTGCGCATTCCCTAACTGGGTATAGACCTTGGCCAGATGCACGGCGATATCACTGGCCTGTGGAAGCCGCTCGTTGGCCTTGTACAAGTGAGTAAAAGCCTGGTCTATGTTGCCACGCTCAAATGCGATGGTACCTGCCGTATCCAGTACATAGGGATTTTCCGGAGCCAAAGCCAGCGCCTTAGTCGCCGCGGCCTCGGCTTTATCCCATTGCTCAAGCTGCATCGCAACATAGGCCAGGTTATTCAGCGCAAAGAAATCATTCTGATCCTTTTCCGCTAAGCGTTCATAACTGTCAAACGCGTCCTGATAATAGCCATTTTGCAGATAAAACTCGGCGACCACGTGCAGCATGGCTGGCGTCGCTGTGGAAACCTTACCCATCTGTGCTTCCAGCGTCGCCCTTGCTTTCTCAACTTCGCCTACACCAACCTGTGACTTGGCTATCAAAATGGCCGACAAGAACGAAGGAGAACGACGATGATAGTCACTCAGTAGTGTCAGTGCATGTGCGTAACGCTTTTTAACTACTGCTACCTGCCCCTCATACAGGGACAAGCTCAAGCGTTCCCTATCAGACATGGGCAAACTTTTTGCTGCTTTTAACAACTCTTCGGCCCGGGCTATCTCCCCCAGCTTGGTGCGATAGTTAATTTCCAATAATTTGAACACCGTTACATTTGGCAGGTGTCGCTGTGCGGCTTCGGTGAGTGTCAGTGCCTGTGCATTGTCACCCATCAATTCGTTCATCCCAATCAGGCGTAAGTTTGCCATCTGTGACGCAGGCTCCTGTTCTACCCATCCCTGATAGAACTGCATCGCCTGCCTGTACTGACCTGCCTGGAAGTAAGCGTCGCCCAAGGTCATCTTACCCAGGGTATTCAGTCCACCCTGTTTTGGCTCAAGCAATGCAATCGCCCGCTCGGGGTCGTCATGATAGCGGGCATCGAGTGCAAGGCCGACAGTGGGCAGCGACAGTTCAGAGGCTTTACCGGTCAAACCGTTGAGAAAATCCTGCATGTCTTTGCGTTGGTCAAGGGTGTCTGCCAACACAACCAGCGCCAGTATCCCTTTCATGTTATCCGGTTGCTCGGTCAACACCTGTTTTGCCAATGCATAGGCTTTTTCAGGTTGCTGACCACGCTGATAGGCATCAACAAGGTACAGCTGCGCATCCATTTGCTGCGGATTCTCGGCCAATACACTTTCCAATACGCTGGCAGCATTGACATAATCCTGACCTTCCAGATAGACAAACCCTTCCAGCACTCGCCCTTGAACCGGCGCATGCTGCTGCCACTGTTTGGCCACCTCTACCGCTGCGGCCTGGTCGTTGCTGCGAAGGTGCGCTTTGGCCAGTTGTATCCACGCCACACGTTTATCCGGGTCCTGGGCCACAACATCACGCAATTCATCAATCACGGCCTGTTCATTAATGCCTGCGTTCATCAGCGCACGCTGTACTTTGAAGTCAAGGTTGTCATCATCCAGAGACGTGGCCTGGTTCATGAATCCCCGCGCCTCATCCAGATCCCCACTGGCAGCCAACTGCATGCCCGCTTCGGCATACATACTGGCATCCGCCAACTGTCGCTCGTTAATGTTTCTAAGCGTTGCCGCCGCTTCCTCGGTATAGCCAAGACGCAGTTGCACCTGGGCCAGTAAACGCTCAACGGCGCCGTTATTAAAGCCTTCACGATTGGTTACGTTGACCAGGTGTTTGAGGGCCTGTTCGTTGGCAGCCAGACGGTGCGCGCTGACACCGGCAATGATCCTGGCTTGCACCGTATCCACACCGTTCTGAATCGCTTGCTCGGCAAACTGCATCGCGGGCTCATAGTTGTCTTCCCGATAGGCCAGGCGGGCTTTGTAGAAATTGGTCATCGGGCTGTTTTTGTTCATCGCAAACAGCGCGTCAACTCGGCTTATCGCCTTATCCCACTGCCCGGCCTGCATCAATGCTTCAATCAGGTGAAAGTTGGTCGAGTTAGGATGAGGTACAACCGTTTTCACCTGTTCAAAGGCAGTGACAGCACTGTCATAATCACCTTGTCGAAACGCAGCAACGCCGCGCAAAAAGGCTTGTTCCGGTACGTACTCGCCAGCGGGCAACTGAGACAACGCAGCCACAGCCTCAGCATTGGCGTTGTTGTTCAGCAACACATAAGCATTGCCCAGTGTTGCTTCGGTGCCCTGCAGCTGTTGCAGCAGTGTTGTCGGTGATTCACCACCGTTATCCGGCAGGCGCAACGCCGCCAACAAACGGTATAGGTTGACGATATTGACCGTTTGCGGACTCACACCATCAAGCATTCCTGCCAGTCGTTCAAAGCCCTCCAGTTGTTCACTGTGATACAGGGCAAAGGCTAACTTCGGTAACACCCGTTCAGCACTGGCGCCATTGTCCAGCGCTTTGTTCAGTTCTTTCTCGGCGGCCAGTAATTGTCCATCTTCAACATACGCCTCGCCCAGCAACGCGCGCACCGTGGGATCATCGGGGCTTTGCATCACGGCATTTTTTAACTCAATGATGGCGGCAGCGTGATTTTGCTGTGCCATGTGCGATTGTGCTTTGGCCACCAACTCGTCACTGGACTGTTGAGAACAGCCGGTGCCTAACAATACCACCAGCGATGATGCCAGGGCGTGTTTGCGAAATGTTTTCATGAATCGTCCTCTTTCCTTCAAAACCCGAGGCATACTCCAGTCCCGGGCAAATCAGCCTTAATTTGCGCTTAACAGACCACGGGTATCGACCACCAACTTGGTGTTCACATCCGTGACGGACAACGCTTTAAACGGCTTATGGTCCACCAGCACAACCAATACGTTGGCCCGCGACAATGCTTCTTCCAGCCCGACCAGCGCGACATCCGTCTTTTCAAGGCTGGCTGGCAACGCCGTGATGTTAGGTTCTACCGCCAACACTTCACCGATGTCCATGTCCGCCAACTGACGGGTAATATCCAGTGCCGGGCTTTCCCGCAAGTCATCGATATCCGGTTTAAATGCAAGCCCCAGACAGGCAATCACAGGACGCTTGAATTCATCCGCGGCTTTTTTCACTTGCTGGATAACATACCCCGGCTTGGCGTCATTGATTTCCCGGGCGGTGCGTATCATGCGAGCTGATTGCGGTGCAGAGTCCACAATAAACCACGGATCAACAGCGATACAATGACCACCGACACCCGGTCCCGGACTCAGAATATTAACCCGCGGATGGCGGTTAGCCAGGCGGATTAGCTCCCACACATTGATTTTCAGCTCATCACAGATGATCGACAATTCGTTGGCAAACGCGATGTTGACATCGCGGAAGGAGTTTTCCGTCAGTTTGGCCATCTCGGCGGTACGGGCATTGGTTTGAATGCAATCCCCTCGCACGAAGGTTTTGTACAATTCGATCGCTTTGGCACTGCACGCCGGTGACATGCCACCGATGATCCGGTCATTGGACACCAGCTCCTCAAGCACCCGACCCGGTAATACACGCTCAGGACAGTGAGCAACGAACATATCCGCAGACTTGCCGGATTGCCCGGGGAAACTCAGGTCTGGTCGTAAACCTTGCAGCCAACTGGCCAGTTGTTCGGTAGCACCAACCGGAGAGGTCGATTCCAGGATCACCAAATTACCTTTTTCCAACACCGGGGCAATCGCTTCTGCCGCCTGCTGAATGTAGCTCAGGTCGGGCTGTTTACCTTCTTTAAACGGTGTCGGTACGGCGATCATAAAAGCATCGGCCGGCTCCGGCGTCAGTGATGCGCGTAATTTACCCATGGTTACTGCAGCCTGCACCACCATGTCCAAATCAGGCTCGACAATGTGCACTTTGCCCTGATTAATGGTATCCACGGCCCGCTGAGACACGTCAATACCAATCACTTCAATGCCCCTGGATGCAATCACCGCCGCGGTCGGTAAACCAATATACCCAAGCCCCACGACTGACACTTTTTCAAAAGCCATACAACAATCCTAATTCGCTAATATGATCTGTGCGATCCGCTCGCACGCTTTGCCATCGCCATACGGGTTATGGGCAAAGGCCATTTGTTGATAGGCCGCCGAATCAGTCAACAATGTCGTTGCCTGCTCCACGATGGCCTGATAATCCGTTCCCACCAGCTTCACCGTGCCGGCCTCAACCGCTTCCGGGCGCTCGGTAGTATCACGCATCACCAACACCGGTTTACCCAGTGAAGGGGCTTCTTCCTGCACCCCACCCGAGTCGGTCAGGATGATGGTGGCCTTACTCATCAGATAAACGAACGGCAGGTAATCCTGCGGTTCAATCAGAAACACATTGTCGATGCCTTTGAGCAACCGATTGACCGGCTCCTGCACATTCGGGTTGAGATGCACCGGATAGAGTATTTGCACATCGGGCTGCTCTGACAAGGTTTTCAGGGCCCGACAGATGTTCTCAAAGCCGCCACCAAAACTCTCGCGACGGTGGCCTGTCACCAGGATCAGCTTTTTAGCCGGATCCAGAAAGTCAAAGCGCTTGGCCATCGTATCATTGAGGGAATCGTCAGTGCGGATTTTCTCTTCCACCTGGATCAAGGCGTCAATCACCGTATTGCCGGTCACATGAATGGCATCCGCTGCTTTGTTCTCTGCTAAAAGATTCTGTTGTGCCCGTTCGGTCGGGGCAAAATGCAACGCCGTCATGGCGCCGGTCAAAGTACGATTGATTTCTTCCGGCCACGGGCTGTAGATATCCCCTGTGCGCAGACCCGCTTCAACGTGGCCCACCGGAATGCGTTGATAAAATGCCGCCAGCGACGCCGCAAAGGTGGTGGTCGTATCACCGTGTACCAGCACCAGGTCCGGTTCGGCCTGTTTGAACACATCGCGCAATCCCAGCAGGGCTTTACTGGTGATATCGTACAAATCCTGTCCTGGTTGCATCAAATCAAGATCGTAATCCGGCGTCAGTGCAAACAGCGCCAACACCTGGTCGAGCATTTCACGGTGTTGCGCGGTCACGCAAACCTGTACGTCGAGCGCCTGATGGCGGCGCAATTCAAGCACCAGCGGAGCCATTTTGATGGCTTCAGGACGCGTGCCAAACACCAACAATACTTTCTTGTAGGCCATGAATGATCCTTTTCGCTAAAAGTGGAAGGGACGTGGCTTCTTATACCTTGGACTCGACAAAGGTGCACAGCGACCCGAATGTCTCAAACACATCAGCACTGATTTCATCATCATCCACTTCGATACCAAAGGTATCTTCAATGGCAGTGATAACACTGACAACCGCCATGGAATCAAATTCAGGGATAGCACCCAGCAAAGGGGTATCCTCATCAAACGTCTCGTCACTGGAGAGTTGCAGAACATCGATCAAAATATCTTTCACCAGAGCGGGTGTATTCATTGTGATAGTACCTGTATTATTACGTCTTTTCGTGTGGACAGAGCAGGGCTCCATTGTCATCATGCTATTGTTCCATTATTTATTCGAATAAGAAATAGTTGCTGGACAACAAATAGAGAGTTAATGCAGTTATGGTGACCTTCTTTGATCAACTGGTTTCACACACCGCCCAACGGACACCCGAGGCTCACGCACTCATCTTTAAGCGTGAAGAGCTGACTTACGCGCAACTGGAAGCGCAAGTTGAACAAGCCGCAGGGGGCCTTGCCGGCATCGGACTTTCCCGTCACAGCAGGGTTGCAGTGTTTCTCCCCAAACGCATCGAAACCATTGTTTCGCTGTTTGCCAGCAGCCGGGCGCACGGTGTATTCGTACCGGTCAATCCGGTCCTCAAAGCCCCTCAGGTACAACATATCCTGAATGATTGTGATGTGCAGATACTGATCACCAGCAGTGATCGGCTCAAAGGCTTACAAGACATATTGCCTGATTGTCCGGCACTGCAACACATCGTACTGGTTGATAAGCTTCCCGCCACCGAGATGACCACGCTCCCCGTAACCCTGTGGAGCGAAATGCCTCAGGGACAGATTACCCATCAACATCGTGTTGATAACGATATGGCGGCCATTCTGTACACGTCTGGCAGCACAGGTAAACCCAAAGGCGTCGTGCTATCACACCGTAACTTAGTCTGTGGTGCCATGAGCGTCAGCCAATACCTGGAAAACAACGCAGATGATGTGATACTGGCGCTGTTACCACTGAGTTTCGACTATGGTCTGAGCCAGGTCACTACTGCCTTTCTGGTCGGGGCCACCTGTGTTTTACTCGACTACCTTCTGCCGGGTGATGTGGTCAAGACCATGGCCAAGCACCAGGTCACCGGACTGGCTGCGGTACCGCCACTGTGGCAACAGTTGATGAAAGTGAACTGGCCACAGGAAGCCACCCATCAGTTGCGCTATTTCACCAATTCCGGTGGCGCAATGCCCAAGGTGACGCTGGATAAACTGCGCGAAACCTTCCCTAACGCCCATCCCTATCTGATGTACGGCCTGACAGAAGCGTTTCGCAGCACCTACCTTCATCCATCACAAGTGGATCAGCGCCCAGGCTCTATGGGCAAGGCTATCCCTAACGCTGAAATCATGGTGGTGCGCGAAGACGGCAGCGAGTGTGATGTGGATGAGCCGGGTGAACTGGTGCATCGCGGTCCGCACGTTAGTCTTGGCTATTGGAATGACAGTGAAAAAACCGCCGAACGGTTCAAGCCGGTGCCCAGCAAACAAAACGGACTGATATTGCAGGAGATGGCAGTTTGGTCGGGAGACACTGTCAAACGGGATGCCGAGGGCTACCTGTACTTTGTTGGTCGGCGAGATGAGATGATCAAGACCTCCGGCTATCGGGTCAGTCCGATGGAAGTGGAAGAAGCCTTGTACCAGGGTATCGAAGCGCTGGCTGAAGTGGTCGCCTGTGGCGTCAATGATCTTGAGCTTGGACAGGCCATTGTGGTGCTGATGGTATTAAAAGAAGGTGAGGCGCTGGACGAAAACGCATTGCTGGCATTGTGCAAAAAGCACCTGCCCAATTTCATGCACCCCAAGCATTTGGAAGTCCATGAAGCACTACCGCGCAACCCGAACGGCAAAGTTGACCGTAGCACCCTGAGCAAAGCGATGAAGGAAAAATACAGCAATGGCTAAACCTACCCCCGTACACGCGCCAATGGATCAGTTTGCGCAGCAAGCAAATCAGCTGTTGATTGGCGGTCATACGCTGGATGATATTGCCCGTCTGCTCGACAAAGCGGTGTTCTACGCCTACGACACTTCCGTGGTAAAAGCGCAAATTGACAAGTTTCACCAGCACATTCCGGCCCCGATCAAATTGCATTATGCGATCAAAGCCAACCCTTATGCGCCCTTGGTCAACACCATGCGCGACTGGGTGGAAGGCTTTGATGTGGCTTCGCAGAAAGAAATGTTGCTGGCCCTGCAAACGGGCATGCCTGCGGATGACATCAGCTTTGCTGGCCCCAGCAAGCAGGAAGCCGAAATTGAAGCCGCCATTGTTGCGGGCGTCACCCTGCATGTCGAGTCTGCGCTGGAGTTGTCCAGAGCGGTCAGCCTTGGTGAGCAGTTGGGTAAGAAACCCAAAGTGGCTTTTCGCGTCAATCCGGCGTTTGAATTAAAAGCCTCCGGCATGAAGATGGGCGGTGGTCCCAAGCAATTCGGGCTGGATGAAGAGTTCCTGTTCGACTGGTTGCCCACACTCGATTACAACACCTTTGAATTCCGTGGCTTCCATATTTTCTGGGGCTCACAGAACCTCAAAGTCGATGCCATCACCGAGGCCCATACCAACACCTTCGCACTGGCAGATAAGCTTGTAAAAGCGACGCCGGTTCCAACCCGCACCATCAATATCGGCGGCGGTTTTGGTATTCCCTACTTCCCCGGCGAACAACGGCTTGAACTGGCCCCGATTGGCGAAAACCTGACGGCGTTATTGCAGCAGTACCCGCACCTGGCGGCACTGGAGTTGATCATCGAACTGGGACGCTATCTGGTTGCAGAGGCCGGTGTGTACGCCAGCCGTATTACCGACATCAAGACATCCCGCGGCCATACGTTTGTGATGACCAATGGTGGCCTGCACCATCATTTGTCCAACTCCGGCAATTTTGGCCAGGTGATCCGTAAAAACTATCCTGTGGCGATCGGAAACAAACTGGGTGACGGGTTTGAAAAAACGCTGGTTACCGCGGTAGGTCCTCTGTGTACGCCGCTCGACACACTGGCGGACAAGATGGCGTTGAACGATCCTCAACTGGGCGACTGGCTTGTGGTGTTTCAGTCCGGAGCCTATGGTCCGACCGCAAGTCCACAGGATTTTCTCGGCCATCCACACGTGCACGAAATCTGCCTGTAGCCAAAACAGCAAGCACGACCACACGGGCTCCCGTGTGGTCGCAGACCCTCAGTCTTTGTTTTTCAGACCCGCCAGCAACAAACCCAGCTCATAACGCCGGGCGGCATCATCGTCACTGTGTTGTTGATGCAACGGGATAGGCGCATAACCACATTTTTCCAGCGTTGGATTCATGATGGTCGCCAGGTCTCCCTTGGTGCGCGCGCTGAGCCCGTCACCACGGGACACACTGCCCGCTTCGATGGCTGTTTTGCCGTAGGTTTTCCAGTCCCCCAGTCCCAATGAGTCCTTGTCCTGCAAGGCAGTGTCAATCAGATCGTCGGGGCACGTCTCTGCACACACAGACAATGCACCTGAGAGCACGTCATGAGGCGCAGCGACCAGGTCTTCGTACTTGATCAATGCCGCATCGTGCGGGTGACGCTGAGCAAAGGCCAGCAACTGTTCCGTCAGCGCAACCCACAGATGGGCAAACGCTTCCAGCGGCTTGGGGTACCGTCGGATGTAGTCGTGGACTTCCTGCAAGTACGCCTGATTCTTGTCACACAGCTCCTGCATACTGACCACGAAGTCGAGACCATGCCGGATCATGCACAGGTAGTGCACCTGCTCGCCACACACCCGTTCGATATCGTCAATGTGGAAGCTGTCAAAGGCGGTTTTCTCCGCCCACCGGGCTTTGCCCTGGCGACGGGCATAATCACGGTGAAACCCGAACGCCATGTCTCGCAAACGGTTCAAGATCTCTGCCTGCGCAAAACCGGCGTGCTTCAGGCCAGCTTCAACACCCACCTCAACCCCTTCAGCAATGGTTTCACGATGCAAAAAACGCGCGCAGGCCGACAACAGGTTGGTTTCCCCTGGGCACGCAATGCGCGGGTGGGCATTGAGTAATCGACGTAACAAGGTGGTTCCGGAGCGTGGTGTTCCGAGCACCACGATCCCTTCCCGAGCCTCCTGTTGGGGCTTTCTGAGTGCTTGTACAGAAGAGAAGTCAGCACGATAGTCATCCGCCAGAGGCGTGATGGTTGCGCCTTGTTGGTCACGCTGGATAGCGAACTCCTGCGGATAAGGATGACTGATAAAATTGACCGGGCTGGAGGTTGCGCCATAACCACCGGAGCAACCAATTGAGACCAGGTCGCCAACCGAGAGTCCGTCAAAAGCCACACCGTGGCCCAGCGTATCGATACTGGTACACAGTGACCCTACGAGGTTAACTTTGCCGTTCTCCACCGCAGTGGACTGCTGTGTGTTGGCAATACGCTGCATCTGATAGTTGCGATGTATCACGCTGCCAAGGTGACCACAGGCACCGAGATGGTGATGCATTCCGCCGTCACAGACGCCGATGGTGGTTCCACGGGATTCCTTGGTCGATACCACGGACGTTACATAGTTGCCTGCTTCGCCCACCAGCCAACGGCCCAATTCAAGGTATAATCCGGTGTCTTTGAAGCGGGACTGTGCCTTTAACCCTTTCAGTTGCGGTAACGCACCGGCGATAACCTCATCAATGTCGAGGGTTTGCATGCCCTCATGGTAAGGGATCCCAAACGCCGAACCGAAAATCAGCGCTTGCGGCTCAATGTCAGCGTACTCACTGAACTGTTCAAACAAGCGAATGAAATTGGCGAAGTTTTCGCAAATCGCTGACGGCGTCAAACACTGGGTGCCGGAGTAGATATGAAAGCCGACCAACGCCAGGTGCTCCGAGGCCTTGATCTGGTCAATCGCCGCTTCAACATGTTCTTCGTCAACGCCAAATTGATTGGGCTTACCGGACATATTCACCCCAAACCCTTTTGGCAGGTGTTGTGGCGATACCCGGATCAGGATCGACTGCTGACGTTGTGCATCCGCACAAATGTCATTGAGCATGTCGATTTCGCGGGGAGACTCGACGATGATCTTACCCACCCCACTGTTAACCGCATGTTCGAGCTCCCAGCGCTGCTTACCAGGCCCGGTAAAACTGATCTTGGCGGCATCCCAACCGGCATCAAGCGCACGGATCAATTCCCCGCCAGAGGATATGTCCAGTGACGGCAATTGTGCCTTAAATCGCTCCAGGAATACGCGGTGAGGATTGCACTTCATGGCATAGCTGATCTTGAACAGTCCTTCAAACCCCTCGTTAAGGGTCTTGATCCGTTGATCAACCATGTCCAGATCGTAGACAAAAAACGGCGTACCGTGTTGTCGGGCAATGTGCTGGATTAGCGGCGCTTCGATGAACATGATCAGGCGTCTTTAGCTGCGTCCACAAAGGACAGGATGCGGTTAATACTATCAAGGTTATCAAGCTGGATATCCGAAGGATTAAGCTTAATATCCGCGGATTGCTCAATGAACATGATCAGTTCCACCATGCTGAAAGAATCCAGCAGGTTGGAAGAAAAAAGGGCTGCGTCCGCGTCCAAATCATTCGGATCGACGCCCATATTGTCCTGCAAAAACGCGGTTAACGCTGCTTCATTCAATGCCATGATATTTCCTCTCTGATCGTCATGGTTGTTATCGTTGTGATTGTGCATCAACCACGTGTTGCGTGGCCATCTGCTGAATTGTGTTTAAATCGGGTTTTCCGCTGGCCGTACGGGGTAAAGACGGCAACCACAGAACGTGCCGCGGTACCATGTAGGCCGCCACCATCTGCCCAATGTGCCGGATTACCATCAGGTTGTCCAACGGCTCTGCCGTCGCCACCAGTGCGGCAACAAGGGTATAGTCGTTTTCGTGGGGTACAGCAACCACGGCGGCATCTGCAACTGCGTCCAAGGCCAGAAGGTGGGGCACGACCTCATTGGGATAGACACGATTACCGCTGATTTTGACCATGTGATCCTTGCGGCCGCGCAAGAACAGAAAGCCGTCTTCATCCAGATAGCCATAGTCGCCGGTGTAAATCGCCAGTTGTGGGTCGTCAGGGCCAGTGGCAAAAGGATTCGCCCGGCACTTTTCATCCCCCGCCACTTCCCCAAGGTAGCCGTGCATGGTGCCCAAGCCGGTATGGATCACCTCGCCCTCTTCCATTGGCGCAGCAGACTCACCCCGCTCATTAACAATGTAAACCCGTGCGCCGCCAAACGGCGTACCCACGCTGTTTGGTTTGCTGTGCAGGTGCTGAGGGTGCAGGGCCGTGAGACGAAAAGCCTCGGTTTGTCCGTAGGTTTTAAACACCTGCAGGTTGGGCGCTAATGAGGGAAGCCGGGTGACCAGTTCGTGGGCCAGTGACCCACCGGATACGGTGATATAGCGCAAGGTTGAAGGCACATTGAAGGCAAGTTGCTGGTGTAAAAAGTCTTGCCAGATTGCCGGTACGCCGGAGATGCCCGTCACTCCAAACGTTGCTACCGCATTGATGATGTCTGTCGGCAGCCAGGAATCCAGGATCACCAACGGCGCGCCGACCACGATTGCGGTGAGCAGCTGATTCAGGCCCACGTCGAACGAAAAGGGCAATATGTTGAGCAGAACATCGTCGCCGGACAGAGAGAAAAGCCCTATCTCTGCCTCAGCACGTGCCAGCAAATCATCCACACCAATCAACACCCCTTTGGGTACGCCGGTGGACCCGGAGGTAAACAAACACACACCAGGACCATCCGCGATCACAGGCGCCATGATTTCACTGGCCTCGCCCGGTTGCCACGGCATGATCGGCAACCAGTCCTGCAACCGGTTAAATTGATTGTGGTGCATTTTCTGCGCGACGTGGTGATCATGCCACAACCACTGACAATGGGCCGGGATATCACCCTGTTTAGCCGTGCGCAATGCCAGTAGCGCAGCATTGTCGATAAAACCGATACGTGCCGATGACGCGTCAAGCACCTGCGCCAATTGCACCGGTCGCAGCTTATTGTTGAGGGGCGCGGCACACTGACCGGCCGCCATACTGGCAAGGATGCCGACCACCATGGATGGGGATTTCTGGGTAAAAATCGGTACCAGATTGCCTTCGCTGTCCGGATAGGCCTGTCTGATCACGTCAGCCCAGCGAAACACGTCCTGGTACAACTGTTGATAGGTTAACTGGTAGGTTTGTCCGTCGGCCTGACGACCGTACAGCGCCACCTTGTCGCCTTGTCGTAGCGCGTGGTCAGCCAGACGTTGGATGATTGAGTCAGTCATGCTACGCCTCCAGAGTCACACCAAAAGCAGCACACAAAATCCGCAGCGCCGCGTAAAACTCACTCGGATGACCGGTCTGGTGGGTCATGGTAAAGGCAAAGCTGCCCGCCATGTACAGAAAGGTAACCGGCACTCCCCAATACTTGAACTTGCCCCGTTCGAGGAAAAACCAGCGTTTCTTACGTTTGACCTTATTCCACGCAAAATAGGCCGACACACCCAAACCGTGATACAGACCCCAGGCAATAAAATTCAATGAACCCGCATGCCACAGGCCAATGGCCAGAAATGTCATGAACACTGCGGCATAGGGCTGACGGGTTAGCCCCAGGGTCGGCATGTAAACGTACGCCTGACACCAGTTGGCCAGTGTCATGTGCCAGCGTTTCCAGAAGTTACTGATATTGGGCGCCAATACCGGCCAATTGAAGTTTTCCATGATGGTAAAACCAAACAGACGGCTGGCACCGATAGCAATATCACTGTAGGCACTGAAATCCATGTAGATGATCAGGTATGACAGGACCAGAAACCACCACACATCCCAAAAGTGCAATTGATCCAGGTTGTTGAGCAGTTGTTCGGTACCAAAGGGCTGCAAACTGGTTAACAGAACCCCCGCAACCACAAACTTCTTGATCAAACCGTGCACAATTCGGGTGCTGCCCAGAATCACATCATCGCGCCGCAATTGTCGGTGCTGCTGGTTCTGAAAATGATCAAAACGCTCAATGGGCCCGGCAGTGAAAATCGGAAACAGGTAAATATACGCGAAAAACTGCGACAACGAATGGGCCTTGATATTGCCCCGCGAGCATTCAATCGCGTAGTGGATGAACTTGAATGAAAAGTAACTGATCCCCAACGGGATCAGAATGTGCTTGTCGAGGGGTTTGCCGGCCACATACCCCAACAGGGTTGGCACGTATTTAAAATACGCCAGGTAACAAAGGATGCCTATCACCAAGGACGGCACCGCATAGGGACGCCAGCGACCAAAGCGCGACAAGTTGTTGCACACAACATAGAACACGCCCGTCCACACAATCAGGTGCAACAAGGTCTGGCGGTTTTTGGTCAGCAGTGCAGCGCTGTCAAACTGGCCATTTGCCGAGAATAAACTGCCGTCCAGAGAAAACAGATAGGCGAAAGAGATCAGCCCGACAAAGCCAAACCGCCACCGTCCGGGCAACGACCAAAACAACACCACACTGACGGCCAAGCAAAGCCAAAATGTCATATCACTGAACATACTTATTCCTGTTTATTGCACACGATGGTGGTTAAAAACCCTGGTAGCGAAACACCACCGCGCCATGCTCAAGCAATGCAATTTCCACCAACGCCAGGGTGAGGAACACGCCCAGCACGATACCCTGCACGACTCGGCCTGCACGAAGCCAAACGTTATTCATTGTTGTTCTCCCACAACCCCTCTGCCAGGGCCAGTTGCATGACTTTCCGGGTGTACTGATTTGCCGCCTCACGGTCTCGCAAATGGGCCCAGTCATAGAATGCGTCAGTACTGAAATCCAATGTACTGGCAGGTTGCCAGTATTGCACCTGATGCTCCTGGGCAAAGTCAGTGAGCAATTGCTGATGCTTTTGACGCAATGCAGCCGGCAGATACTCTTGCTCAAAGGCCGGATTCATCGGATGTTCGAGAAGCACAATCTGCATGTCGGAGCGCGCGCGGATAAAGGCAATCAGATCCGAAAGCGCGTCGAGATTGTGCCTGTGATTAGCATCGTAATCATCCCATCTGGCGGCGACGCGCTTGGCAATACGATCATAGGCCCTTTTTTTCGCAGCAGGACCGTCCAGATACCCCGCCGAGTAGGTTGGAGGTCCCATCACCAGGTTACGCAGCAGGGCCGGTACCCTCGCGAGTAAAAAGCTGGCGTTATCCAACGCATAGTTCGTGTGCGGCTGGCGCGGGGTAAAACCGTGAGCCAACAGGGTGTTGTCAAACGTTTCACTGCGAAACGCAACCCGCGGCGAGTTCAGTATGTCTTGCAGACTGTCCAATGGCTGGGTCAGCCGGGAGGGCCCCAATCCAACAAACACGATACCCTGACTACCCTGTGGTAACCGGCTGAGCAGATGCTGGCTTTCCCAGAACGTTTGTCGACCTGTGGCCATCGGATAAATTTCGGCACTGTCGCCAACCCGTTGTCGGATCATTTCCGGGCGCATCGCCACCCGTGTTGCTGACGCGCCGACAATGATGACTTTGTCACGGTTGGGATCACTGTATCCCAGGGTCAATGCCCGGGCCGACACAAATGTGGCATCATCAAACGCACTGTCGGCAAACCAACGGTGATTGTCGGACGCAAACCACGCCTCATTGACCCACAACATAACCCACAATAACAACCCCAACGGAATGGCAAGGGTCACTGATAGCGCCAAGCCCGATGGATTGGTCAGGCCCCGTTTAAACGCATGCCAGGGGGTAATAGATGCAGTATCTTGCGCCTGACTCATCCCTGCCCTCCTTTGATAAACGCTTCGGTCTTGGTGGCGACTTCGTCCCGCCACAGGGCACTGGAAAAGGTATGGTTGGCCGCGTCGATACGATGGTTGTTGCTGCACTTGGAGGCGATACTGTTTTGCCAGTCGGTAGAATCAGCCACCACCTGTTCGAACTCGGCGGCGGTGAGATCCTGGCCACTGATGATCAACGAGATATCGCCCGTAAAACGACGCAGCCCCTGTAACATGTGACTGATGTAATTGTCTTCAGTGCTGGGCGCGAGAGCAGACGTCTCCGCGCTGTGTGCTTTACCGCGCATCGCGAGCAGATTCTTAGTCAATGAGGACAACGACGCACCCACATCAAACTCCAGCCGCAACACTTTGCGCCAGAACTGACGATCTTTGAGTCGCGCCAGATAATAATGCTTGACCAGGGTTTTGGCCTCGCCCTGTTCAGAACGGGCCCAGGGATTGAGCAGAACCATGTGCGACACACAATCGTTGTCATACTGACGGGCCCACAACAACATGGAAGACGCAGCGTCACACAGCCCCCACAAGGCGATCTTGTCTACATTGAGCACGACTTTGGCCTGGCGAATGGCGGCGTCGATGTCGCCGGCTGCGTGTAAAAAGTTAGCTTCACGGCCTTCGCTGTCACCCATCCCATAGTAATCAAAACGCATGCAGGGCAGGCCTTTTTCTGCCAGGTGACGGGCCAGCAACACAAACTGTCGATGGCTACCGACCCGTGTCTGGGGTCCACCCACCACAATCAGCACACCGGTGTTGCCGCCTGACTCCTGGGGATGATGGCTGATACCAATCAACTCTCCCTTTTCACCCTGAAACGTAAATGCCTGTTCAGTCATCGGCCGACTCCTCACCGTTCAGTGCCGTGAGTGTGGTGTTGATAAGATCATCACACAGGGCAATCTCCTGCGCGTTCCAGAACGAGGGACCAATCAACGTGTGGACCCGGGTGGGATATTGTTGTTCGAGGCTTGTGACGGCTTTGCTCAGTGCAGGCGTCAGTTGTCCACGACCAGACACCTCATAGACATGCAGCGGCGTCGCCGATGACAATGACGATGGCGTAACAGGAGCCCCTTCAAGCCCGTCAATCAAGGCTTGCTGAAGTGTGTACCCGGCCACTTCCAATCGACCATCCTGTTGCAACTGGGCACGTAAGTCTTTCACCGTCAGGGGTTTACTGTCCTGCTTGATCATATCTGCCGCCAGACGAAGACGCAGAAACTGATTCACAAATTGCGTGCCATTAAACACGGGCTGCCAATAGTGAATCCGCGCAATAAAATCAGTATCGGTCAGCTGTTCACACACGGCATTGCACAGCAAAGCGCCGCTGCGCAATGCAACAATCTGTAACGCCAAGTCAGGCTGCTGGGCTCGCCAGGCGCTAATCCATGCCACAAGGTCGTCGACCCAGTGTTGCCAGCTCGCCTGACCAAAATCCCCGGCACTGTCACCGGTGCCATAAACATCCAACAGGTGGCTTTCATAGCCCGCTTGAGCGGCCGCTTCCATCATCAGGGTCATCATTTTGCGCGACTTGTTCATTTCTTCTGCAAAGGGAGGAATGAACAGTAAAGCGCCGTTGGATTGTCCCTGTGGACGTACCGTAAAACAAAACAACTCAGCATCGTTGAGAGGCATAAATACCGGTATGCGTTGCAGGCTCATAAGGTCATTTTTCCAGCGCAGGTAAAAAGGGAAAATCAGGCAATTGGGCGGCATCGCGATCGTCAAAATACAGATTATTGCCCCCGTAGCGGTCTTTGACCGGTCCGATAAACGCATTGCTGCGTATCTCAGGTTCGACCTTGTCACGCTTGATCTGCAAGAAGCGATTGCTACTGCGATCCATCAGCACGATATTGCCGACCAAGGTGATGCGGTTGTCTTTGTGCTTGTAGCCTTCAAGGCCATAGCCAATCAGGTTCCAGTTTTCGCTGTTCGGGCCTTGCTGCAATATCGAATCAACGACGCGCAATTCTCCACCATTGGGAATGTCGATGAGTCGACTGTCGTTACCCGACAATGATGCAATGACACTGCGTTCAATCACTGTCACTGCCGCCCTGGACTTAATCTCATGGCCCTCATCTTTGGACGACAGAAAGTGGGAGTTTTGAATGAACAATTGCCCGCCGCCCACATAGATTCCGTGCGCCCGGCCAATGCGTCCCAGGTTTTCAAAACGGCTGTTAATGATCTTGACGATGCCGGGCTTTCCCCCGGTTAGCAGGCCTTGCTCGGCATCATGGAAATAAACATTGTCGAGGGTTAAGTCCCGACCGATAAGCCTCACACAGGCACCGTTTTTGTCCTTCACCTGTATATTGAAGCACTCAATCTGTCGGATGGTGGTACGCTTTCCACGAACAACCAACGCTGCCTTATTCTTGTAGGCTTGCCCATGGATGCGGGTGCCTGGCTGTCCGATGATGGTGACATCATTGGCTTTCAGCACCCCACTTTGCTGAAAATCACCGGCGCTTAACTCAATGGTACTGCCGTCTTTGGCTGCCGCCAGCGCCGACCCTAAATCGGGTTGGGGAAGGTTATCCAGCAGAATTTTAGGGGCTGCCGCTAATGAGTGATTGCCCCCTAAAAGCAGAAGGCAGACAAAAAAAAATATCTAATATGCACGCTCGCTAATCCCTATTTCCATGTTTTTTGAGTTTTTTGGAAACCAACTGTTTGAACCACGCAACTTGTCCAGATAAAGACTTTGTATTACAGCAGATCAAACCAAAAAGGCTTCTCTTACTTCCCATCCAATCTTTTTTATAGTCATCATCACCTGTTAAAAAATCAATACAGGTCACACTATCTTTCTCTATTACGTAATTAAAAATTGCTGCAGAAAGGACTGTACCTACACTTTGACCGTGGTAAGCATTACGGTAAGCCAATTTGAAGATATAGGCTGTCTTTTCTTGAACAAACCAAACTTGCGCAGCCACAGCTT
Organism: Fluctibacter halophilus; assembly: GCF_020687825.1. Classification (GTDB taxonomy): domain Bacteria; phylum Pseudomonadota; class Gammaproteobacteria; order Enterobacterales; family Alteromonadaceae; genus Fluctibacter; species Fluctibacter halophilus. Next base: position 272,474 of record NZ_JAJEWP010000001.1, on the reverse strand, counting down.
GATTTTTATGATACAGAACTCCAACCCTAAGTTGGCCGAGATGCCAAGCCAACTCCAACATCTGATTAATAAAGTCTAGATGTGGTTCTTCTTGTTTCCAACTATCGTTATATACTGAGTGGTAATCCTTCAGTTTGCTCTGCAACTCGGCAAGAGTTTCAGGTACTCCTACATCCCAGTGATATTCCGGGTCTTTATCTAACTTCTTCGTTTTCCGTTTAACCGTATTCTTTAAGCGGCTAGGTCTTCTAGCCCAGTAGTCTTCAACTCCACAAATGCCATCTTCAAACCAGTTTACAGTATGAAAATAAGCCTCCGCTTTGAAGCCTATTTGAGATAAAGCCTCTTTCCAAACACTTACTTGCTCTTCCCTCAATGGTAAAAAGTTGATAGTCGAATAGGCTGAAAGCACCTTTCTATTTTCTTCAATTAGTCGACAAATATCATCCTTACTATGACAACCCAGCACATCAAACATTGATGAGTAGTAGTTTGTCAGACTTTCCGCTTGGTTACCTTTTACTCTTAGGGGTAAACCAACCTTTTCATCTTTTGTAGCAATAAGCCCTGATGACCATTCGGGTTGAGGGATTAACTTTGAAAAAAGGACGAACCATTGTGCCGTCAGGAACACTGGACGATCGGAATCAAAATCTGAAAAATCACTGTAACTCAGTTTTCTTTGGGGGATGGGCTTATTCATTTGTCTCTCTTTCAGAAATTTGATCGTTTACAAGCTTGTTAAGCTTTGGACAATAATTGATTCAACACTAGCCGTAAATGGAACTTAGACTGACTATGATCCCAAGGGGTAAACCGATTGAGCTGATACGGGTCGGTGGAAGGCGTATTGATCCCCCAACGGGTCGACACCGCATGTTCGAAACCGGCCTTTTTGACCTGCATGACGGAAGTGCTGTCGTAGTCGGTATCGGGACGACCGTTAGGATAAGCAAAACCGGTCACCGGTTTGTCCAACCACTGTTCCAGGGTTTCCTTGCAGACCGTTAACTGGCGCAATTGCTCGGCTTCATCCTGCACTTTCATGATCGGGTGGTCCACTGTGTGGGCGCCGATATTGACGCCCGCGTCGGATAGTTCCCGAACCTGGGTTGGGGTCATCATTTTGGGCGCAGAATCGGTTCGCTGGTTTTCCGCCAGCAATCCATCAAGTAGCGTCTGACGTTGACGAAAATCCTGATATTTTATCAGCGGGATCAGCGTTTTTACCGCCTGTTGACGGGAATCAATATCATCCAGCGGCATGGCTGGCAGGTCCATCGCGTTGAGCGACAAGGATGTCAGTGACGGGTCACCAATCAGATCGATAAGCCGATCATTCCACATGTTGACGCCTTCGCTGAACGCAGTAGCGACAAACACGGTGGCCGGGATCTGATATTTTTTAAGGATCGGTAGTGCCACGGTCAGGTTATCCAGATAACCATCATCAAACGTAATACACACCGCATTGGCGGGTAAGCGTTGTTCACGCAACATCACCACCGCGTCGGGTAAGGACACTGGCGTGAAATACTTGCGCAGCAGGGCCATCTGCCATTCGAAGCGCTTTGCATCAGGTTCACTGGGCCGCATAGGGTCGGCAACGGCCATCACCTGATGGTAGATCAGGATACTGAGCTTATTGCGGCTGCCCAATTTGCCGCCAAGTTGCCACAACTTATGCATCGTCTAACCCGTGTTTCTGCAACCACAACTCCAGTATCACCATGATCCAGATGAGTTCGCCATAATAACCGGCATGCACCGTCTGATGGGCTTGTAGCGCTTTATCAATTAATCCTGGCTGGACGATGCCCCGCTGCTTGAACCGCGACAGGCAGTCGTGAGTCAGCGCCTGCAGGGTTTGGTTTTCCTTCATCCAAACACCAAACGGTAAACCGAAACCGTGTTTGCTCTTGTTCAGTGTTTCATCCGCCAGGAAGCCCTTACATGAGCGTTTATAGAAATCACGTAGCTGTCCGCCGGGCAATTTAACATCGGCAGGCACGGTGCAACTGAAATCAACCAGCGCCTTGTCCAGTAACGGATAGTCAACCTCAACCCCGGCCAGTTCACACATTTTACTGACTTTAACCAGATCGTTGTCCGCCAGCGTGAATTTCCAATCAAGGTACAACATCCGATCCACAGAGTGCTCACTGCTGCACTCCTGATAGCGGGCTCGCTTCAGCTTGGTCGGGTACTCAGTGTCCACCTGCTGCAGGAAATCAGCAGCAAACATCTCACTGGCACCAAACTGGTGGATAAAATTGTAGGTTTCTAATCGGTCCGGCAACGGCACATCGGCCTGGCGAATATAACTGGCCACTTTCTTAAAGCCAGGTAACTGTTTTAACGGCGTAGCCGTCAGCATCCAGCGAGGCAGCCATTGCACTGCGCCTGGCAGGCCATGGAAAACCTCGAACTTCTTCTGTTTCACATAGCGCTCATTGCCGGCAAACAGTTCGTCACCACCATCCCCGGCCAGCAGATGTGTGACACCGTGCTGTTTAGCAAACAAGGCACAAAAATACGCCGCCATGGCAGAAGAGTTACCAAAGGGCTCGTCAAAATACTGCGCCACTTCAACAAACTTTTCAGCCGCCTGCTCAGGTTCCAGATACAAAACCTCATGGTCAGTATTGAAATGCCGGGCAGTGATTTGGGCATAAGCGGTCTCATCGTAGTCCGGTTGATGAAAACCGATAGAGAAGGTCTTGGCGGGTTGTTTGTGCCGCGCCAGCATCCCCGCCACGGTGGAGCTGTCAAGCCCGCCGCTCAGAAACGCCCCGCAATCATCAGTGATGTAATGGGACACCGCTTCATCAATGATCGACAGACAGTCTTTTTGCAGGCGTTGAGGGTCCGAGGCCTGAGTCGCAAAGTGTGGCTGATACAACAACGACTCGCGCCGCTGTGCGCCTTCGAAAATCACTGCTTTGGCAGGTTCCAGCTTAAAACACTGCTGGTAAATGGTGTCCGGTGCCGGGATGCAGTGCGAATAGAAATAGTTGTAGATCGCCTGACGATTAAGGGTTACCGCAACCCCCTGCTGATGACGCAATGCACCCAGGTTGTCTGCGATGTGCAGATTGTCACCTTGTTGCGCGTAAAACCCCGGCTGCATCCCCATGTGATCGTTGAACAGCACGACCTGCTGTTTGGCCGTATCAACCAGGGTGATGAAATACCGTCCGTACAATTGCGCAAACAGCGCTGCCGGGTCGCCGCACTGATCCCACAGAAGGAGGAGACCCTCGGCATCCACAGGTGAACCTTGTTGGGTCTTCGGGTGCCCTTTGATCACCACATGCGCGCGGTCATTGTGTGCATATTCACTGTGCTGGCCCGCGGTAATGTGGCACGTCCGGTTGCCTACCTCAATGGCCAATGTAACGGAGGTCGTTTGCTGCTGTTCCATAATCTGCCAACTGTTAAAATCGATAACGTCGAATCGTCTGGGTTTACACCGTCACAAAGACGACACCAACAACGATTCCATTGCTTTTGCCTGATACTGGCGTGAATACCCATACAGGGTTTGCTCATCCAGGTGGGGCACATTACCCCCACGGATGCCGTCGATAAATTGTACCAGCGCAGTCTCTATCTGTTCGGCATTGTCCAACGGTGCAATCTGCGCCACACCCGCGCCGGCCAACAATTGCCCAGTATCGCCCTCCTCAGGGGTCAACGCCAGTACCGGCTTGCCGCTGCGAATATATTCATAGGCTTTGGCAGGGATTTGATAATTACAATTCGCAGCCTGTAGAAGCAGCAGCGCGTCAACACTGAGCATTTCCTGCAGCGCCTGTTTATACGGTACCGTTGGTGCCAGGGTAACCACATCTTCAATGTTCAGGTCACTGAGCTGCTGGCGGTAATGATCATCATGTCCGGTGGCACGCAAACGCAACTCAAATCCTTGCGCGTCAATTTTGCCCTGCTGCTTTAATGCCGCGATGGCGGCGAATAAATCACTGGGGTCCCGTTCATTTGGATAAATAAGTCCGCTGTGTAACAGCACGAGTTTGCCATTCTCTTGCGACAATTGCGGCACGACATCGTCAAACATCGCCTCATCGTAGCCATTTGGGATGACATGCCAGAAATCCTCCGCCACGTCAGGAAACTTGTCCTGATAAAAGCGCTTGGTACCCAATGTTGTTACAATCGCCACCTTCGCGTGCTTCACGACCTTACGCTCAATCCACTCAAACCACTTTTTACGCTTAGGATCTGACGGATAGTCTGCTTGCGCCATGGGATCTCTCAAATCCACTACCCAAGGGATACCAGTGATGCGGTGCAACAGATAACCAATCATGTGTGCTGACGCTATCGGATAGGTCGATACGATGATCGACGGCCGCTTCCCCATCACAGACCAAAGCCCACGAATCACACCACCAATAATCCAGCTTTGCCAGTTGTCCGGCAATGCCATCGCGCCAAGGTACTTACCTTTGATGCTGAAATGCCGCGCTACATTGCGGGCATAGGCACGTATCACGTTAACCTTATCCGGGATGAAATCATATTGTTGTTCAGACCAGTTATCATAGGCCTTCACGGACGTGGTCAACACGCTGACGTCCCAGCCGCAATCTACCAAATGACGGATAAATGCCAGGGTGCGATGCACACCACTGCTTCCTAATATGGGAGGGAAATGATACGCAACATAAAGGATTGAAGGAGTGTCTTTTCTCACGTTTATTATTCTTCTTCGATTGGATTAGGCACAATAACGTTCAACTGTAATATATGGCACTGCGTAAGCGCTTTAACACCTTTTGCGGCAGATTGAAGCTTGGTTTGATTGCCTCATATCCGAAACGTTTAAGTCCTTCCCCACAAAGGTGGACAAAAGTCGCATTATCAAATGGACTGAGCTTTTCACGCCACTCTTCAACTTTTCTAGGGTCTGGTCTTCTGACAGAATTTTTGTGCCACTCTACGCTATCTTTGGGCAATACGCTTTTATGATTGTCGAAATCCAGCATTTCCGGAACAAAATCACATTGAGCAAACCCACATAGCGACTTAACCACTTCTTCGGTATCAGTGATCAAATCACAATATCTAACCACTCTAATATTATTTGGGAACAATGTTTCGATCATTTCTACCGACTGAATTGCCATATTCCAAAAATATGCAAGCTTAGATGGCTGCTTGGCGCCCCAAGATATACTTTTTTGTGACACAAAAATGCCACGAGGATCCCTGACGAGGGCGATTATGCGAGCATCCGGGAAAAAATGCAGAATTTCGTGCATTTTGATGATGTAATGAGGCGTTTTAACACCCCATCTTGTTTTACCTTCGCGACGACTGTTGTCATCAAACAGCGCGCTGATCATTTCCGCTGGCGAATGAACCTCTCTCAGTTTGTCCATATCCGGAAATGTGATGCCGCCTTTTTGCGTTAGGGGCTCATTGAGGATATTTTCCATCAAAGATTTTTTTTGTTCCCAGTCATAAAAATCCAGCTCTACGGCTGCTGAGATAACATCTAAAAAATTGGATTCAAAGGGAATGCTGATTTCAGGATGCCTATTAAATATCAATCGCAAAAACGTCGTTCCTGAACGTTGTACGCCAACGATAAAAATAGGAGGGGTGGCCATCTAAACATACTCCATTTGCTTGCTCATTGTTTGTAATGAGATCACCAAGTGACAAGTCTAGCGCAAAGAAGCGCGCAGAATCTATCCTTTCGCCAATAAGATTTTGTGAAACCGCCGCGATTGCGGCGTTTTTTGGTTGACAGTACAGTGCAGTTTGATAGTTTGCCGTGATTCATTGCGATTCCAATTACTGCAGGAAAATTCCCGTGTCCGCGCATTTACAAGGATTTCCCCCAAACGTTTTTCTACTCGGTGCCCAGAAAGCGGGCACAACGCAATTGGCCAGTTACCTGGACCAGCACCCGGACATCTGCCTGTCAGCGCCTAAGGAACCCGACTTTTTTACCCAGCACTTCGACAAAGGCTTGAGTTGGTTTGAGCAACGCTTCGAAGACACGAGAAAATGCCTGATTGACGCGTCAACCAGCTACAGCTGTGCGCCATTGCCGGACTACTTCAGTGCCGATGTTGGCCGTGTCAGTGCCTACGCAGGCATTGCACAACGCATCGCCGACACGGTTCCCGACGCGCGATTTATTTATATCATGCGTAATCCGACCGACAGAGCCTACTCGGCGTATCTGCATCAAGTCCGGGCCGGATTAGAGTCGCGCCCTTTTGAACAAGCCATAGAACAGGATAGCTACTATTTGCGTACCGGGCTGTATCAGGGGCAACTGGAACTGTATCTGGCCCATTTTGCCAAAGACCGGTTCCATTTCGCGTTTTTTGAAGAGTTCATTAAGACTCCCCACGATCATGTTAAAGCCTGCTTTGCTTTTCTCGGTCTGGATCAGGATGTTGCGTTGCACGAAAATGTCAGCCAAAACCAATCTTTCGTGTATTCAGGGCCTTTTGGCCGACTCAACCAAGCCATTGGTCGCCGGGGTGGCCTGAACCAGCTCGTTAAAACCATCAAACCCCTGATCCCCAGATCACTGCTGGAGAAAACAGCCAAGGTCATGACCGAGAAGCCGCCCAAAATGACAGAAAAACAGCGACAAATTGTGGACGCATTCTATGCGCCTTACCATGCGTCACTGGCCGAGCTTGTCGGTCGAACCTCGTTACCGTGGTAGCGCAATCCAACGCGTATCGGTTGCCTGTGATGGCGGGATCCAATAAGCTAGTGGCTTCTCTGGCGGCCTCTCGCAGAAGACTGCCCCATTAAACCAATTCATTGCATTGGTTCTGACGGATATTTGATATGGTTTTCAAATCCTTTTTTGCTGTAGTTTGCTTACTTTCGGTCGCTTTTGGCGCTGTGGCCCGCAACAATGTGACCTGCGACATCGTTCCCGGTAACCCATTGACTAATCAGTACGGGCCGTGGGATTTCACCAATCCTGCACATCAAGAACAGTTGCCGATTGTTATTAATAACCATTTTAGTAGCAATGTTGAGCGGTTAATTAAGGGTCAAACCGGAAAGCTTGAACACGACCTTGATTATACCCTGCGCGCCATTCCCAATTTCCATCGCGCGTTATTCGCCGTTTCCCGTTATCAACGCCAACAGAACATTGAGTATGCCACGATTGATGACTATTACACCGCCGAGTGCTATTTCAAGCGCGCGATCTATTTTCAGCCTGCGGATGCTACCACCAGAGCTCTGTTTGGTCTGCACCTGCACTCCACGGGCAATTATGAGGGTGCGGAAGAAAACTACCTGTCTGCATTGACGATTCAACCAGAAAACCCGGAAATTCACTACAACCTGGGCCTTCTCTACGTCGATATGGGCAAGCTGGAAGCCGCTCAGAAACATGCGAAAGTGGCATATGACGCCGGATTTCCACTGGATGGTTTGAAAAACAAAATTGAACGGGCCAGAAGCAATACCGCGGACAACGGATAGGGTCATGTGACCGTGATTAATTTCACGCTGCTGAAACATGACACTGGCAACCTTTAAACGCTAAACAACTACACTACCTACTATGAAAACTGGATGGATCGTTAGCACAATGCTGGGATGGCTGATGTGCACAGGTACGTTGTATGCGCAATCGACCTCGCAAGCGCAGATAGGCTGGCACAAGCACCCTACCCCGCACACCTTTGAAGATGTGGCCCTGAGCCGCGAGGCGCATGATGCGTTGCTAGACGACAGTGATGGTCAGGATTTTTGGGGTAACATGGGACCAAACGCGGTCTTCCGTGCCTGGACCAGCGCAGCCTTTTCCCCGTCGCAACAACGCTTTTACTTCTTTGGCGGTGGCCATTCCGATTACGGCGGCAATGAAATCTATACCTTTGATGTGAGTAATGGCAGTTGGGCACGTCTGACTGACCCGGCGCCGCTGGTCAAGCCAGAAGCCCACAGCCAGAAGGCAAATACCACGGTGTACCTGCCCGAGAACTCTCCTATGTCTACCCATACCTATGACGGTGTGGTCTGGAACCCAACTACCCAGAGTATCTGGACCAGCAGCCCTCACGGCTTCGGCGGTGGTGGCGGTGTGCCTCCCCATGCTCCTGAAACTCCCGTCATGTGGGAATTTAAAACCGCCACCAACACCTGGCACCAGTATCCGGCCTCAGTTAATTTTCATTATCCGATGTCGGCTTATCTCGCCGAACGTAATCAGGCGTTATTCATCGGTCATGTGAATAAAAAGCATGTTGCTGCCCTATATGACACTGACGGTAAAGAAACCTGGCTTGGTGAAGTCATTGGGCTTGATGCTCCAGGTCTATCCAGTCTGTTTGTCCACCCACAAACCGGACAGCTGTACTCTGCCCACAAGTACGCCATTTATCGCCTCGACTGGCAGGGTAACACCCTGAGCGCCACCAAAGTGGTCGAGTTTCCGGCCCTTGAAGACCTGCACTTCACCAACTTCTTCGCCCAGGCCGCGATTAACTTCCGCCCTGTCGACGGCAAGTTTTACTTCTGGAACGGTGGCCCCGAAATCATGACCTGGGACCCCCAGTCTCTCGACTTCGAGGTTATCTGGAACGAGCAGGATACCGACACCCCACTGCGTGACGCCCAGGGTGCCAATAAAGTGTTCAGTAAATTCACCTACGTGGAACAGGGCGACTATTTTGTCGGCCTGCAAAATGCCGGCGATAATCAGGGCTCCGATGGTGTGTGGTACTGGTACCCGCGCAGCAACCCTGACGACATCAATGTGCTCACCCCGCAGACCCTGCAAGCCGATGGTGTCACACAGACCTCTGCCAGCCTGCTGTTGCCTGCTAAACAGGATAAAAACTTCAATGCCACCGTACGCATTGATATCAAAGCCCAGGGACAAGACCAGTGGCAACGGGCCATCGACCTGTTCCGCATGCGCCCTGACATGGTACGCAACTCCAAAAACAGCACCGAACTGTCGCCCGATGGCTTTGCCGGCATCATCACCGGCCTGACCCCGGACACCCAATACACTGTCCGTGCCACCGTGCAGGACCCGGACGCTACAACCGAATATGACGTGCAGGAAATCACCCTGCGCACCAGTGCCATGCCCGGCACACAAGGCCAGTTGCGCCAAATCGTGATTGCCAATGACAGCGAACTGCAAAGTGCCCTTAACCAGGCCGAGCCCGGCGACACCTTCGTGCTGTCTCCCGGACTGTACGGCCCCATCACCCTGAAACAAAGTGGTACAGCCGCACACCCTGTCACCGTCACCGGTGCCAGCCTCGGCAATGTCCTTATCAATGCCGACGGCCAGGGCGTGGGTGTCGACATCGATGCCAGTTATGTGCGCATTCACAACCTGTCCATCACCAATGCCGGTAAAGGGGTTCGCCTGAGCAGTGACACCCAGGGCGTGGTCATCGACAGCAACCTTATCAATCAGGTCAATGTCGGTATCGACGCCAAAGGCGGCCATCAGGACCTGACCATCATCAATAACCGTCTGACCGGCCCTCATGCCTTCGGTAACCTCAGCAATGAGACCTGGAACCATGAAGGCATTGTCGTTACCGGACACAACATTGAAGTTGCCCACAACACCCTGGCCGGCTTCGGTGACTCCCTCGGCCTGCACTGGAACACCCAACGGGCCAACGTCGCCATCAATATCCACCACAACCTGATTAACTGGGGTGGCGATGATGGTATCGAATTCGACTTCGCGCTGCGCAATGTCGCTGTGCACCACAACCTTATCACCAACACCGCCAATGGCCTGAGCTTCCAGCCCGTGTGGGGTGGCCCGGTGTATGCCTATCGCAACGTGGTGCTCAACGCCGCCCGCGGTCCGCTGAAAATCAAGCCGGAGCAAGACAACCCCAGCGGCATGCTCATCTACCACAACACCCTGGTGACCCGTGATTCTGACGTCGGCACCGGTGAAGCCTGGAAAAACAGCAGTGGCGACATCCGTCTGCTGACCATCAACAACAACCTGTTCGTCAGTGGTGCCGGCAGCTCTGAGTTCACCCTGAAAAATACCAGTGCTCACAGCTACGTCAACCTCGACTACAACGGTTGGACACAGGACGGTAAGTTCACTTTTGACCTCGCCAGCCAACGCTATGCGGTGTCCGTCGACAGCTTCGCACAGTGGCAGCAAGGTCCGTTGGGTAACCATGACCGTCTGCTCGACAGCGACACCCTGTTTGCCGACAGCCTGTCGCTGCAACGCTTCGATGACTACCTCAGCACCAGCACCGATGTGCGTTTGAACAGTGCATCCATGGCCATCGACGGCGGTATCGCTATCCCCGGCATCAATGATGCCTACCAGGGTAATGCCCCAGACCTGGGCGCCTATGAAGCCGGACAGCCACTGCCCGTTTACGGTGCACAGCTGACCGTCGCCGAAGACCAGGTGCTGATTGCTCTGCCTGATCATGTGAGCGTACAAAAAGGCCAACGGGTCGCCATAGCCCCCTTGCTCAATGATATTCATCGCCAAGGACGAGCGCTAAACCTGACCGCGATAGAAACCCCTAAACGGGGCACGTTAACCATGACGGGTAACTTCGGTTTCTACACTGCCGACAGCTCGTTCGAAGGCTCATTACGTCTTGCATACACGGTCAGTGACAATCGGGGCCAGCAAGACAATAGCGAAATTGTGATTACGATCACCGGCGACAATCAACCGCCGGTGGCAGTAAACGATACGGTGGAATTAATGGGGCTCAATGAACATACCTTTGATGTCACCCTGCTACTGGCCAATGATCGGGATCCGGACGATGATCCCCTGACGTTGCAAAACATACAAATGCCAACCCGCGGCACACTGTCACTCATTAACCAGACGTTAGTGTATCGCCCCGATAACAACCGATTTGGTGATGAGCGTGTCAGTTATACCATCACCGATGGTCGTGGTGGCGAAGCCTCTGCCTTCCTGACCCTGTCAGTAGTAGCCGACAATCACGTGAAAGGCACCGAATATCGCGACAGCATCGACCTCAGTGACAGCACCTTCGGTTTTACCCTTGAGGGACTCGATGGCCACGACTACCTGGTTGGTTCACAGGGCAAAGATAGGATTGATGGCGGCGACGGCAGTGACGTTGTTGACGCCCAGGGCGGCGATGACTATATCCTGTTCGCGGGTACTACGATGGGTTTTGACAACATCGATGGGGGTGACGGCTACGACCAGATCCTCGGCACCGAAGGCGATGACACCCTGTCCATTGATTCGCTGGTGAATGTCGAAAAAATCGATGCCAAAGGCGGTTATGACATTTTGCTTGGCGATAACTATCGTCAACAGTTTGATTTCAGAAAAACCGTACTCCGTGGTATAGAACTGATCGATTTGGCCGGGGGCCATGACCAATTCATTGGCAGTGCCCAGTGGGACAAGGTACTGCCTGGCGAAGGCAATGATAGCATTGACGGACAAGCCGGCCAGGATACGGTGTACTACCGCTACAACGCGGCAGATTATGTGATTGAATACCAGCATGATGGCAGTTGGCTGGTGACGGCCCTCAAGGGCGATGAAGGACAGGACACCCTGATACGGATAGAATACCTGCATTTTAGTGACGGTAAACGCCCGTTGTAGTTCCTCACTCCGCGAATTATTTTGTTATCACTCACTAACAACAAAGCCGTTACCATTAAACGAAAGTCGTATTTTTTTACCCAACTATCGAAAAAACTTTTGCCCACGATGTCATGCTGACAAATGCCATGTGATCCATTTTGTGTCGCAATTTGCCAACACTATTATCAGGTGCAACAAGCACTTACAAACCCCACCAACAACGCCCCTTTTTTTAACCCACCTCTTTCATCACGGTTTAGCGACTGCCAGCTAATACGTGGTTATTTGTTCGTATATTTTTTCACCCCTTTTCGATTGGTAAGGTGCGCTCCGCATCACCGATGCACGGTTTTTTTTAATCACTCAGGGTTGGAGTACGAACTTACAGGTAAATAGATTTATGAACGTTTTTCGCCGTTTTTTGTTGTCTTTCTGGCTTTCAGCAAGCGCGTTATCCTCTACTGTCATGGCCGACGAAACAACCAACGGATGGACAAAACTTCAAAGCAGTAACGTGTTTTCTGACGTCGCCATCACCAAGGAAGAACACGACCAATGGATCCTGGATACCGCAAGCGAACCTTTCTGGGGCAGCATGGGACCAAACGCGGTCTTCCGTGCCTGGACCAGCGCAGCCTTTTCTCCGTCACAACAACGCTTTTACTTCTTTGGCGGTGGCCATTCCGATTACGGCGGCAATGAAATCTATACCTTTGATGTGAGCAATGGCAGTTGGGCACGTCTGACTGACCCGGCGCCGCTGGTCAAGCCAGAAGCCCACAGCCAGAAGGCAAATACCACGGTGTACCTGCCCGAGAACTCTCCTATGTCTACCCATACCTATGACGGTGTGGTCTGGAACCCAACTACCCAGAGTATCTGGACCAGCAGCCCTCACGGCTTCGGCGGTGGTGGCGGTGTGCCTCCCCATGCTCCTGAAACTCCCGTCATGTGGGAATTTAAAACCGCCACCAACACCTGGCACCAGTATCCGGCCTCAGTTAATTTTCATTATCCGATGTCGGCTTATCTCGCCGAACGTAATCAGGCGTTATTCATCGGTCATGTGAATAAAAAGCATGTTGCTGCCCTATATGACACTGACGGTAAAGAAACCTGGCTTGGTGAAGTCATTGGGCTTGATGCTCCAGGTCTATCCAGTCTGTTTGTCCACCCACAAACCGGACAGCTGTACTCTGCCCACAAGTACGCCATTTATCGCCTCGACTGGCAGGGTAACACCCTGAGCGCCACCAAAGTGGTCGAGTTTCCGGCCCTTGAAGACCTGCACTTCACCAACTTCTTCGCCCAGGCCGCGATTAACTTCCGCCCTGTCGACGGCAAGTTTTACTTCTGGAACGGTGGCCCCGAAATCATGACCTGGGACCCCCAGTCTCTCGACTTCGAGGTTATCTGGAACGAGCAGGATACCGACACCCCACTGCGTGACGCCCAGGGTGCCAATAAAGTGTTCAGTAAATTCACCTACGTGGAACAGGGCGACTATTTTGTCGGCCTGCAAAATGCCGGCGATAATCAGGGCTCCGATGGTGTGTGGTACTGGTACCCGCGCAGCAACCCTGACGACATCAATGTGCTCACCCCGCAGACCCTGCAAGCCGATGGTGTCACACAGACCTCTGCCAGCCTGCTGTTGCCTGCTAAACAGGATAAAAACTTCAATGCCACCGTACGCATTGATATCAAAGCCCAGGGACAAGACCAGTGGCAACGGGCCATCGACCTGTTCCGCATGCGCCCTGACATGGTACGCAACTCCAAAAACAGCACCGAACTGTCGCCCGATGGCTTTGCCGGCATCATCACCGGCCTGACCCCGGACACCCAATACACTGTCCGTGCCACCGTGCAGGACCCGGACGCTACAACCGAATATGACGTGCAGGAAATCACCCTGCGCACCAGTGCCATGCCCGGCACACAAGGCCAGTTGCGCCAAATCGTGATTGCCAATGACAGCGAACTGCAAAGTGCCCTTAACCAGGCCGAGCCCGGCGACACCTTCGTGCTGTCTCCCGGACTGTACGGCCCCATCACCCTGAAACAAAGTGGTACAGCCGCACACCCTGTCACCGTCACCGGTGCCAGCCTCGGCAATGTCCTTATCAATGCCGACGGCCAGGGCGTGGGTGTCGACATCGATGCCAGTTATGTGCGCATTCACAACCTGTCCATCACCAATGCCGGTAAAGGGGTTCGCCTGAGCAGTGACACCCAGGGCGTGGTCATCGACAGCAACCTTATCAATCAGGTCAATGTCGGTATCGACGCCAAAGGCGGCCATCAGGACCTGACCATCATCAATAACCGTCTGACCGGCCCTCATGCCTTCGGTAACCTCAGCAATGAGACCTGGAACCATGAAGGCATTGTCGTTACCGGACACAACATTGAAGTTGCCCACAACACCCTGGCCGGCTTCGGTGACTCCCTCGGCCTGCACTGGAACACCCAACGGGCCAACGTCGCCATCAATATCCACCACAACCTGATTAACTGGGGTGGCGATGATGGTATCGAATTCGACTTCGCGCTGCGCAATGTCGCTGTGCACCACAACCTTATCACCAACACCGCCAATGGCCTGAGCTTCCAGCCCGTGTGGGGTGGCCCGGTGTATGCCTATCGCAACGTGGTGCTCAACGCCGCCCGCGGTCCGCTGAAAATCAAGCCGGAGCAAGACAACCCCAGCGGCATGCTCATCTACCACAACACCCTGGTGACCCGTGATTCTGACGTCGGCACCGGTGAAGCCTGGAAAAACAGCAGTGGCGACATCCGTCTGCTGACCATCAACAACAACCTGTTCGTCAGTGGTGCCGGCAGCTCTGAGTTCACCCTGAAAAATACCAGTGCTCACAGCTACGTCAACCTCGACTACAACGGTTGGACACAGGACGGTAAGTTCACTTTTGACCTCGCCAGCCAACGCTATGCGGTGTCCGTCGACAGCTTCGCACAGTGGCAGCAAGGTCCGTTGGGTAACCATGACCGTCTGCTCGACAGCGACACCCTGTTTGCCGACAGCCTGTCGCTGCAACGCTTCGATGACTACCTCAGCACCAGCACCGATGTGCGTTTGAACAGTGCATCCATGGCCATCGACGGCGGTATCGCTATCCCCGGCATCAATGATGCCTACCAGGGTAATGCCCCAGACCTGGGCGCCTATGAAGCCGGACAGCCACTGCCCGTTTACGGTGCACAGCTGACCGTCGCCGAAGGCCAGGCGCTGTTTGCTCTGCCTGATATGGTCGTCGTAGCCCAGGGTGAAAGCGTGATCGTATCGCCACTGGAAAACGACCTGCACCAATTAGGTCTGGCGATGTCCGTGATCAGTGTCAGTACCCCTGCGCAGGGAACAGTGAGTCAATTCGGCAATACCATCAGCTATCAATCCGACAGCACCTTTGTCGGACGCGTCGACATGACGTATGTGGTTGAAGACACTGACGGCGAGCAAACCAGCAGTACAATTACGGTACTGGTTCAGGGGCCGAACAATAACCCGGTTGCCGGCGATGATCGCATCGAGTTGCTCGGTACTGGCTTACATGTGATTTCGGTCGCAACCTTGCTGGCCAACGACCAGGATCCCGATCAAGACACCTTGCGCCTGAACAGCGTCAGTGCACCGCAATCCGGTTCCCTGAGCATCGTCAACCAATCACTTCAGTTCCAACCCGAAGCCGGCAGTTATGGTGACCAGCACATCAGCTACTCCATCACAGATGGTCGTGGCGGTGAAGCCAGTGCAACGCTGACCCTGTCGGTATTGCCGGACTCACACCTGCGCGGCACCGAATACCGTGACAGCTTTGATGTCAGCGCCCAATCTTCAGGCTTCACCATTGAAGGACTCGACGGCCACGACTACCTGGTCGGTTCACAGGGCAAAGACGTGATTGATGGTGGCAATGGCAGTGACGTTATAGACGCCCAAGGTGGGGACGACTATATCCTGTTCGCGGGCACTACGATTGGTTTTGACAACATCGATGGGGGTGATGGCTACGACCAGATCCTCGGCACCGAAGGCAGTGACACCCTGTCAATAGATGTGGTCGTGAACGTTGAAAAGATCGATGCCAAAGGCGGTTATGACATTCTGCTTGGCGATAACTACCGTCAACAGTTTGATTTCAGCAATACCGTGCTGCGTGGCATTGAACTTATCGACCTGGCCGGGGGCCATGACCGCCTGATCGGCAGCCCTCAGTGGGACCACGTGCGCGGTGGTGCCGGCAACGACCTGTTGGATGGCCACGAAGGCCTGGACACTGCCTACTTTGATGGCCCGATTGCCGATTACACCATTGAGCACCAGGCCGATGGCAGCGTAACCGTTACCGCGCTGGTCAGCGATGAAGGCCAGGATACATTGGTAAACGTTGAGTACATCCAATTCCAGGACAAAAAGTACTACGTGCTGAAAAACTAACATCGATTCAAACCAACAAAAAGGGGCTGTCTGACAGCCCTTTTTTTAACGTTTCAGTAGCTTGCGGAAAATCCCGTTTAATTCGTCACGCAATGGATGCCTCAGGGCCATGACCAGCGTAACCCACACAACCGCCATCAAAACCCCGGCGCACAACAACAGCGGAATACCACTGAGCCCGCCGCTAACCAGTAACGTGTGAATGCCGTACAGGGCAGTGAAAAAGCCCCCCGACAACAACGCCCAGATTTTCAGGTGCGATGAGTAAGCACTCAATTCCAGTTCCAGCACATCCCGCAGGGCTGATTTGAGGATCAGAATACGTACCAGCGGTACAATCATCAGCAACATCACCAACAATTCGAGGGATTGGTGTGCGGCATACAACACAATCGCCAGCTTCAGCAGCATCACTTTATTCACAATGCCCAGTTGCTTCTTAACGTGTCCGGTATTGATCAGTAACTGATCAAACAAGGCGAACACCGAGTTGATCGCAATAAAGAAACAACAGTAAGGTAACAAAGCCGCAGAGACGGCCCACTGGTCACCGTACAATAAACGAATACTCTCGTCGGCGTAGAACCCCAGAAAAATAAAAAACGGCCAGGACACCACGACAATGTAGTCCTGCATTTGCATGAATGCCGTACGCAAGCGGTTGAGATTTTCCCGATTGTAGGCAGCGAAGTACGCCCCGGAAATACTGCGCACCGCCTTGAAGATAAAACGGTCGAACAAATTCGCGGTGGAATAGCCCTTGTTGAAAAAAGCCACCGATTCCATCCCCGACACTTTACCGATGATCAGCTCAGGACCGGCTTCATCGATCTGCGTCATAATGTTGCTGGTACTCAGGATAGAGCCAAATTTAAGGACCGATTTTACCCCTTTAAAGCCCGGTAAAAACGGTAATTCCGGCTGACGAAAGATGTTCGACACGACGACGGTTGCCAGGCACCCTGCGATAGAGCCAAAGGCGAGACTTTTGTAACTGTACCCCATGTAGGCAAACACGATCACAGAGCCACTGCCAACAATGGCACTGCACACTTCGATGATCGCCACGTTTTTAAATTTGAGCTTGCGCTTCAGCAACGACAGATTGATCGTGCCGAAAGGAATGATCACCAGGTTGATGGCCAGCAACTGGAAAATAACCGTGACTTCTTCACGGCCGTAAAATGTCCCCAGTGCCTTCGAGAACAATAACGTAACGGCAGCCAGGAACCAGCAAATACAAATCGACACCGTAAATGCGGCGCCAAGATCATCACTGCTAAGGGTCTTTTTCTGCACAATGTAAGACCCGATACCAAAGTCACGGAAAATCTGGATAAAACCGAACCCGGCCAATGCGATGGAGAAGATCCCAATCTCATCAGGGGTCAGCAGACGTGCCGTGATGGCGACCGCGAAGAAGCGGATGAACATGTTCAGGTAGTTGGATGCAAAAGTCCAACTCAGGGACGTTTTAACCGACGTCACAGCAAAGTCTCCATGACCAATTAAGAGCGGCGGCGAATGCCGGTTTCGGGATCAAAATCGTATTTTGTGCTGGCTTTCGGCGCGACAACCTCACCATCCTGCTCCTCTGACTGTTGCGGGGCTTCGGCGCGCTCCTTCAGATACAGATTGAGCAAAATGGTCACCACCATAAGGTGATACGGCATGTTCCAATACGCCAACCCGAGAAACGCACCGCCCGACATGTAAGCTATCTGGCTCACTTGTAACATCTTGGCCAGAGTGTTACACCACAACAAGTCGTCTCGTCCGTCACTGAGTTTGATGTTTCGCCCATTCATGCGCCAACAGATAAGCAGTAATGACAAAAACATCAACAGACCCGGCCAGCCTAACTCGCCCAACACTTCAAAATAAATGCTGTGCGCATCATGCACTTTATCCGGGATTGGTGCGTACATGGCGAAGGTACGAGGCCCCCAGTGGCCATAACCACCGCCGGTGATCCGATCGTTGGCCACGTTCACAGCCACTGTCCAGGCATTGATCCGCCCCATCGCAGAGGCATCCTGCTCGTAGGTCTGAATGGTGTTCATGCGGTCATACCAGTGCTGCGGGATGAACGGGATTGCGCCCAATACCGCAACAATCCCCAACACTGCCAACGGCACCTTGAAACGGCTTTTCAGCCACAGGAAGAAACTGGTGACAGCCAAAGCCAGGAATGCACCACGGGAATAACTGGCCACCACCGAAATGAAACACAATCCGATGGAGGCCATGTAGGCTCGTTTAAGCCACTTATGCTTCGCGTCGGTAAACAGGAAAAACAGCAGTGGAATCGTCATCAGCAGTGCCAGTGCCAATTCGTTGTTACCTTCGATGAAGGAGTCCGGCGGCCCCCAGACTCGGAAGTTGCCCCCGGTCATGATAGCGAAGATGCCGCCTTTGACGCCGTAAAACGCGGTCGCCACCGCCATCACCAGCACCATCATTTTGATCTTATGTTCACCACGCATGATCATAAGATACAACGCCACTCCCAGTAAGATTTTTGAAAAACGGCTAAGTTCACTAGTTGCCCATTCAGGCTCCAACGCAAATACCGTGCACAGCCCCCCCCATAACACAAATATTATCATCAGAATTGACATGCCATTCAGAGGATAGCGGTGTTTATCTTTTGAGATTAAAAAAGCGAGAAACGTTACGCAAAATGCCAGTGCGTATAATGGAAGAGAATAAGTCAATCCCCAAGGCACCAGGCGGTGAGGGTTCATGTAGGAGATCCACAGCATCACCATCGCACCGATGTACGGGCGCTTAAAGGCCAGGAAGCAGCCATAGGCAAAAATCGACAGGATGGCTAAATCGCGCATGGTGTTACCTTGTGCCCTTCAAAGAACGCTCGGCCAAATCGATGATGATCCGACAATTGTTGTCCCAGGTCAGGTCCCGATTAAGGACGGTGTCTCTGGCAGCGGCTGACAGCCGCGCGCGCAATTCGTCGTCTTTGACCAATCGATTGCAGGCATCAATAAAGGTTTGCTGATCGTCCGTATCAAACATCAGCGCATTTTCACCGTCAGTCAGTAACTCTTCGATATTGGCCTGACGAGGGGCAACGATGGCTTTACCCGTGGCCATGTATTCAAGCATTTTTAACGGCGATGCATAGGCTACGACCGCCGGTTGCAAGGCAATGTCCATCGGCAGCAACCACCCCGGCATCGCGTCCCGCTTCACTAATCCGGTAATGTGGATACGATCGGTCAGGCCCAGAGATTCAGCCTGCGCCTTGATACCGGGCACCGCAGGGCCATCGCCCACCAGCAGGAAAAACAGCTTTTCATTGCCTGGCTCGGTCATCAACGACAGGATTTTATCCAGTCCGTGCCATTCACGGCAGAAGCCAACAAAACCAACCACGGTAAAGTCTGAGACATCACGTTCGAGGGGATTTTTGATTGACGGATCGGTGAAATCTGCCCAGTTGATGCCATTCGGGATCACGCGAATACGCGACTCAGGAATGCCGATGTCGCGCTGATAGGACGCCAGCACGTCGGTCACCGGCAACACCCAATCCGCATTGCGCCAGGTGTAATGCTCTGTCCAGCGCGCCAGCTTGAAAAGGGCGATACCATCGTATTTGTTGCGCTCTTCCAACAAAGGGGCATTGATTTCCAGCAACAGCGGAATGCCGAACCATTTTTTGGCCCACACACCGGCAGGGTTGAACAGATTGTAGCGTTCATAAATGATGTCTGGCCGGTGCTTGATGATAGCGACGGCCAGTTTTAAAAATGCCCAGAAGCTGTAGGCAAATTCAACCATTTCATACAGCGCCTGAGGCAACGCCTTTTTCAGCTTTGAAACCAGTCCACCGTCACCCCCAAACTCCTGCTCTTCACCCATGCTGGGAGCAACCAGTACGATTTCATGGCCGGCCTTAAGCAGTCCTTTGTTGATTTCTTCGATGTGGACATACTGGCCATCCTTGGAGGCCACTCGGTGATGGTAGAGGATCTTCATGCCGACCAATACTCATTGTTCAGGTGCTCACCGGCAATAGCGGTGATTTGTTGAATGGTGTCCTCATCCAGGCGCTGCTTCCAGCTGTGCATGGCTTTAGCCGGGTCTTTGGACGTTGCATAGTAAGCATCAGAGTGGGACGTCGTTGTATCGATCAGGTATTGTTGCACCTGCGGATCCATATCCAGCCCATAAAACGCCATGACCTTTTCAAAGCCCGCCTGTGGCTTACTGGCCAGCTCTTCATACTGGATCATCATGCAGTGAGGCTTGTCAGCCTGACTCAACATCTGCTCGTAAAAAATGCGCCATTTCCACGCCAATCGCTCGGCGGGTGTCATCGCCTTCAGGCCTTCCAGTGTCAGGCCCTGCTGCACAGCAGTGTCGGAGAACAGGAGCTTTTCAAACAGTCCCCAGTTTTCATAGATTGGGGTTTTTGAGGCAAACTTGTTGGCCGCTTCCCCTTTCAGTTCAGAGTTGATCACGGCACAGGGATGACGCACCAGCATCAATACCTTGAGGTCAGGATCGGCTTTCAGCAGTGCCGAGACTCGTCCCATGGATTCAATCGATTTGAAAAACACCTCATAGTCGCCGCGGGGCTTTATTAACAGCGGCGCCGCTTTGCCCAGTGATGGGAAGAAACGTCCCAATCCCTTACTGGCCGTCGCAGACATCCGGTTAAAAACCAACTGAGCCCCGTTAAAATAGGCTTTCGGGTAGAACGGCAGGCGCCCTACCACCTTGAGGCCATCCACACGCTCAATGTCATTCATGTAATCACTCAGGGTTTGCCGATACTCATCAGCATCCTGCTCATTGATGATATTCGGGATCGACAGGCGCTTAACGCTGTCAGGTTCGTGCAAATAGTAGGTCTTGGGATGACTATCGATGGCTTTTGCCACCCATGTTGTGCCAGAACGCGGCATACCAATTAACGCTAACATGCGAGGCTCTCCTTACTGCCTTCGACGTCTGACTTGATCAACGCCGAGAAAATCTGATGCTGGCCCTGGGACGTAGACAACCAGTCAAACCCCTGTGCATAGTGTCGCGTCGCCTGGCGCGAAATGCCTGCAGCCAATAATGCTGTTATGCCGTTGCTGATCGCCTCGGCGTTTCTATCCACCAACACACCGGCAACAGGGTCGGCGACAACTTCAGGCGTACCCCATAAATTGGTTGCCACCACCGGCGTGCCACATGCCATTGCTTCAAGCAATACGTTGGCCCAACCTTCGCGGCTGGACGCCAGTATAAGAGCATCTGCAGCACGGTATAAATCCCGTAAATCTTCCTGACTCAGTGCGCCCATAAAGGTCACTCGTGCAGACAATCCGAGCTTGTCGACCAGCGCCGTCAGCGACTGTCGCTGGGGCCCGTCTCCGGCGATGAATAGCTGAGCGGTGGGGTGTTGCTGTAACGCTTCGATCACCAAATGGTGTCCTTTGCGTTCAATCAGGTGTCCGACACTGACCAATAATGGCGTCTGTTCGTCCACGCCATAAGCCTGTTTAGCAGCCCGTTGCTGTGCCTCATCAGAGGGTTGGAAAAAGTCCAGATCAACACCGTTACGTAATACTGTGGTCTTGTTACCCACCGGCGCAAACTCCAACAGCGAGTCTTTTAATGCCTTACACACGGTCATGCAATGACCGGCTTGCTCAGCAACCCGCCGAATCCAGCGGCGGGCACGGGGATACTGGGGGATGAGATTGATGTCCGTGCCCCGTGCGGTCACAGTGTAGGGCTTGCCCAATGACTCGGCCAGCTCGCGGATAGCAACGCCATCCGGAAAGAAGTAGTGGCCGTCAATCACATCACACTCAAACCCTTCACTGGCCAATTGCCTGGCGGCCTTTTTCATCGCCCGGGCGAGAAAAAACGGCGTCAGGTACATGCCAATTTTCGGGATCACCAGATAACGGGGGTGTAATACGTCGATGCCATCACGGGTTTCCCGCTCAGCCACACCAACAAACTTTGCATATTCGGAAAACGGGCCAAACGGAATACGCAATGGAAACCAGGGTACCGGCGCAATCACCTTGGCATCAACATCGGCAAAATGCTGGCGCAGATGGTTTAGCCGGTTGCGCACGAAAATCCCGTGCTTGGGCTCTTTGTTGTTCGGGTACAAGGTTGAGACTGTCAGTATCTTCACCGCCAATAGCCCTATTGCGTGCGCTGTAAAAAGGCTTCAAACATCATCATCGCCCACAACATCTGACCGTTTTCCTGGGTACCGTTAATGTGACCTTCAACCATGTTGTTCAGCACAGCGGGATCAAAATAGCCACTGTCCATCATCTTACCGTGTAAGATGCGCTGACGGAGCTTGTCCTTGAGCGGTCCCCGGAACCACTTCGAGATTGGCACACCAAAACCCATTTTGTCCCGATACAACACGTCATGGGGAAGTTTCGGCTCTAATGCCTTTTTGAAAATCGCTTTACCGTTGTTACCCTGCAACTTGTAGTGGCTGGGGATTTTGTTTGACCACTGCAAAAACTCGTGGTCAATCAACGGTACCCGGACTTCCAGGCTATGAGCCATACTGGCGCGATCGACCTTGGTCAGGATATCGCCGGGTAGATAGGTTTTCATGTCCAGGTACTGGATCAGTTGCAACGCATCCTGACCATCAAATTCATTGGCATGGCGCTTAAACACTTCCAGTGCGTGGTATCCACCAAGGGTCTGCTTGAAAGACGACGAATACAATTGCTCGCGGCGGGCATCGGGCACAAAGCTCATGGTGTGCAGATAAGCCGCCAGTGCATCCCGTTGCAGTGCCTGGAAGGTCGATTTGGCACGCAGGAATTTGGGCGCCCAGTCCATTTTCGGGTAATAGTTGCCCAGGAAATTGAACACAGGTTTGCGCATGCCGGACGGCACATAAGAACGGATTTTCTCTTCCAGCATATGCCACTTGTGGCGGCGGTAGCCGGCAAAGACCTCATCGCCACCATCACCGGACAAACACACGGTTACCCGTTTGCGGGCCAGTTCACAGACCCGATACGTCGGGATCGCGGAACTGTCGGCGTACGGCTCGTCATACAACTCAGCCAGTTGATCAATCAGATCAAAGTCATCGGAGCTGACCACCTCAACCATGTGATCAGTTTTGTAGCGGTCGACCACCAGTTCGGCAAACTCGGTCTCATTGAAATTCTTAACATCAAATCCGATCGAGCAGGTATTGACCGGACGATCCCCCTGGATCTCAGCCATCATTGCCACAATCGCGCTGGAGTCTACGCCACCGGACAGAAACGCCCCCAAAGGCACCTCGGCGAGCAGGCGGATATCGACGGCTTCACGCAAACGCGCCATCATTTCTTCACGGATGTCGTCTTCTGACTGGGTCAGTTGGTCGGCAAAGCTCACCCGCCAGTACTGTTGGATGGTCGGTGCCTTGTCACCAAAGCTCAGGCTCATGCAATAGCCGGGTTCCAGCTTGTGCACCTGACTGTAGATGGTACGCGGTTCAGGGATGTAGCCGAAGGCAAAAAAATCTTCCACCGCCAGCGGGTCCATGTCGCGGCGAAGTTGCGGGTGCTGTTCCAGCACTTTCAACTCAGATCCGAAGATAAACTGACCATTGTCCAGCATTGACCAGAACAAGGGTTTGATACCGAGGCGGTCGCGGGCAACAAACAGACGTTGTTTATCAAAATCCCAGATGGCGTAAGCAAACATTCCACGCAACCGCTCAACGCTTTTTTCACCCCAGGCACAATAAGCCTGCAGGATCACTTCGGTGTCTGAGTGGGTCTGGAACTCAAAACCCAGTGCAATCAACTCTTCACGCAAGGATTTGAAGTTATAGACTTCACCGTTAAACACAATGGCCGCATTGCGCTGCTTGTTGAATAAGGGTTGTTGCCCTGTGCTGATGTCAATGATCGACAACCGCCGATGGGCCAGACCGACTTTCTCGTCGATAAAGATGCTTCCCTCGTCCGGCCCCCGGTGAAATTGAATCTGATTCATCGCATTCAACACAGATTCAGACGGCGGCGCCGTCCCTTGGGTGTCAAAAATGCCTGCAATGCCGCACATGAAAAACCATCCTAGTGTGTAAGTTAATGGGAACGATACAGCCCGTCATAGGCGGCCGTCATCGCATCAATACTAAATTTTTCCTCGGCCAGCTGTCTAGCACATTGGCCCTGTTGTTGAATAAGTGCCGGCTCATCAACATAGCGTTTCAGTGCTGTAGCCAACGCCCCGGCATCCACATCCACCAAAAAGCCGCTTTGCTCATGCTGCACCAGTTCGACATTGCCGCCGACGGCGGTTGCAACCACCGGCAAGCCGCTGGCCATGGCTTCAAGAATCGTGTTGGATATCCCTTCTGCCAGTGACGGTAACACAAAGACATCCATTTGCCCCATCAGGTCGGGGACATCACTGCGATTGCCCGCTAACCAACAATCTTTGATACAGCCACCGTCAATCAGGATTTTCTCAACCGCACCACGGCAATCACCATCGCCGATCAGATGCAGTTTAAGCGTTGTGTTGCGCTCGCGGGCATAGTGCCAGGCATCGACAAAGGCCGTCGCCAGCATCGTATGGTTTTTCACCGCAGCCAAGCGACCGACACAACCAACCACCAAGCTATCCGAGTCTGTCGACGGCTGTGGCGAGAAGCGCTGAATGTCGACGCCGTTACAAATATGGTTTACCCGCTCAGGCGCAACGCCGATGGTATTGAGCAGATAGTCCCGCGCTTCGACGGACAAGGCAACCCACTGATGCACAAAACGGCGCATAAAACGGCGCAGCTTCTGATAGCGGGGATTACTGCCGTGCATGTCATTGACATCCCAGCCATGTTCGCCGTGGATGCGCAGCGGCACTCGGCGCCACCAGCCCACCAGTTGCATTTCCAGTGTCGCCGTATTGCGGGTATGCAGTACATCGGGGCGTAAGGTTTTTAATAACCGGTTGAGGCGTAAAAAGATGCCCAGATCCTGACCATTGCCCTTGGCCAGGTCGTAAAAGGTCACATTATCGGTTTTGATCCGCTCGGCAAACAGTTCGCTGTGTCCCTTCATCGTCACGATGGAATGCCGGTAAACCGACGGGTCCAGACGGTTGATCAGGTTCACCATGCCATTTTCCAGACCACCGGTATCAAAACGATGGACCACATGTACTATCGCGACCTTCTCTTTCACTGTCGGACGCTCATTATAAGATCTTTGGTAAATACCCGATTTGCTTCCAATAGCAATTTTTCAATGTCACCGTCCGAGTCTAAAGGCAGTCCTATCGCGATTAATACGCCCCTCTGAGGCTCACCTAAAAATGCCTGTACTGCCTGTATAAGCTTCACCTTCCACTCATCAGGCGAAATGATCCACTGAGTGGCGTATCCGTAAGCTACCGCTACTTTTTTCTCTTCACTGTTGATAAGCTCTAGAAGCTCAAATTTTTCAAATGGCGTTCGTTTAACCAATATCCAATAATTTCTATCAAATATGTGGTTGGTACTACTAATCATCTCTTTCCCGCTTTCTTCTCCACGATAAGATGCCGAATAGAAGTAGATTCCCTGTTTAAAACCCAATCTGAACTGGTCGGCACCTTTGAATACAGGTTGCCAAGTTTCAGCTTTTCCTTCTTCGAGGGCTGTGTACCGCCACATTTCATTGAAAACCCAATTTGTTTCCGGAGGCTCTACCACTCGTTCGTATTTACCTGCTGAAAAAGATAAAATTATCAGCGCGGTAAGAGATAAAACGGAGTGAATTGGTAGCTCCTTAGTAGTATTGCTGACGCCTTCATTTCTCTGTTCCTTTACTTCATCAGCCCATATACTTCCTATTGAAAACATCATCAAAATAACGACACCGAAAAACACCCACCCATAAATAAGGTGATCTACACCAACCGCATATTGCATATCCGATAAATAGGCGATAATCACTATACCGTAGGCTCTTATACCATTTGCGATCAGAGGAAGAATTATTGAGAAAAGAATGAATATTGTTCTTTTTTTCAAGCTGGTGTAATTCAAGTACGCGTAAAGTGTTCCGAGAGTGAATGACGCTATTAGATAACGAATACCAGAACAAGCAACAGCTACCTCAAACAAGCCACCGGGCACTGCTATGTACAAGCCCTCTCTGTAGACCGGTATACTGGACATTTGTAAGGCCCATACTGTTATATCCGCGGTCAAATCCTGTAAATCGGGAATGAGAAATTCCCCTACCGGTACACTGAACATCCAGAAAACAAGCGGAAATAAAATTACTCGAGCAACTTCTCTTCCGCAGATGAACCATATCGACAGGGGCAGTACCGAAAAAGCGGCAGCTTGTTCAAATACACTGATTTCACTTATTACTCCAAATTGCCAAACCAGCAATACTCCGATAAGCAAGCCCAAAGCGCTGTAAGAATGCGATATTTTTCTTTCGATCAATTCACGCCATCGCAGTTTAATCAGGTAGATACAAATCGGCAGAATAATGAAACAGTGAGTGAATGTCTCTGATCGGTACCAGATAGACACCGTCGATTCGATACTGGTGAAGAACAATCCCAGCCAGGCCAGAAAGGTCCACAACAATAAACGGAAATGGGCGGTCTGATAAAACATATTAATCCGTTCCTATCCACTCAGGTAAGACTGACAGTGTTTGCGACCACTGCAGGTGCTGCATGATCCAGGCACGGTTTTCAGTCGCCGTTACCGGATTATCCAGATACCCACGAACGGCCTCAGCAAAACCGTCGGGCGTATCCTCCACCCTGACGTGCTCACAACCTGATTCAATGCCTTCATCAGCCATACTGGTCGCCACCACCGGCTTTTCCAGAGACATGCCTTCGAGTACTTTGTTCTGGATGCCCCGTGCAATTTGTAGCGGTGCAACCACTACCTTGGCATTGGCAATGTAGGGACGAATGTCTTTGACCCGACCAGTGACAGTAATGCCGTCATACCCGTCCAATGCTTCAATCTCGGTACTCGGATTACCGCCGACAACCGTGAACAGGGCTTCAGGATGGGTTTCCCGCACCCGTGGCCAAACGTGGCGAACAAACCACAATACCGCATCCACATTGGCCCAGTAGTCCATCGCGCCGGTGAATACCACTTCCACCGGTGCCAATGGGCGCTCGCCAAATTTGGCCTGCGGATCAAAAAAGGTCGTGTCCACGCCGTTGAGTACGCCATGCACTTTGTCGCGCAAGTGTTGCGGAATCAATCCTTGGAACAACGCCGCTTCTTGTGGTGAAACAAAAATGGCATGACTGGCGCGGGCTGTGGTGGCAATTTCAAACGCCAGCAACTTGCGCTGCTCACGGGCATACACCCAGCGCGACAAACCGGTTTTTCCTTCGGCATACTGACGCCATTTGTCGCTGTCGACATCGACGAAATCCACCACACTGGTGAGTTGTTCCGCGGAATAATGGTTTATGTATTGCGCCATCGGCGACGAAAACACAAACACCTTTTTGATCCCTTTGCTACGCACCACATCATCCACCCAACGGGCCATCTTGCGATCATAATAGTAGGGTTCAGAAATCGATTTGCCGGTCAGCAGAGAGGTCAGTCCCTTTATTTTGCACCACAGTTTGTTCTGTCCTAGCAGGCAAACCTCAGTGCAGAAATCATTCAGGGTTTCGGCGTACTGCCAGTCGTAAGGGTCGTCAACGAACGTCCCCAGGTAAATGTCGTAGTGCTCACTCAATGCTTTG
Source organism: Fluctibacter halophilus (assembly GCF_020687825.1). Classification (GTDB taxonomy): domain Bacteria; phylum Pseudomonadota; class Gammaproteobacteria; order Enterobacterales; family Alteromonadaceae; genus Fluctibacter; species Fluctibacter halophilus. Next base: position 244,653 of record NZ_JAJEWP010000001.1, on the reverse strand, counting down.
AGCACATTGAATGAACGGATCTTATCCCCTTTGTTGGGCGGAAATGGGATCCGATGACAGAGAAAAAGCAGTGCTTCCTTTTGCGCCATGACACGTTACCCCAGGTACTTGGACAAAAATGGCCCCATCAGCCGACTCAACCACAATGGCAACTTCTGCCATGCTTTGATAAACAATTGATATTTGGGGTTATTGGGACTGAGATTAGGCAGCTCGTCAGCGTTGACCAGATAAAACTGGTAATGCAACGGGGTGGGTTCCATGCCCCAGGTTCGCTTGTAGTTATAAGCACCTGAATCATTTTTACTGCGCCCGAAATCGAACACCGTACAATCCCGCTTGGCTTTTGCATCACACATCAGGCGGTAGTACATAAAGTCATTACTCTTCAATGCCCTGGCGGCGTGCAATCCACCACCGTAAAACGGCATCACCTTGCCCTTGTAGTAGAAGCTCAATACGGAAGACACCGCCTGCCGGTTGTGCTCAACCGTCAGCACATCACAACGCTCGCCGAACTCATCCACCAACGCCTGGAAATAATGCTTGGGGAAAACCGGCGTGCCCAGATTACGCACGCTTTCTGAATACACGTCGTAGGCCGTTGTGGCGTCCTGATCGACACGGTATTGCAAGTCGTTTTTCAGCGAATGACGCACCACCGCACGTTGCTTTTTCTTGATCCCGGCCAGAATGGCATCATCGTCCGCCGCCAATTCACAGGCGAAGGTCGAGTGGGCACACTTCTCTATCAGCTTCGGATTGTTGCGCGCGAACGGATAACGCATTTCAAGGTAATCGACGCCCAATTTATCAGCCAGTTGCATGGCCTGCTCTTCGAGAAACAGCATGACGGCTTCATCATCACTGGCCACCCCGCCTTCCATACAAAAGGGTGTGGAGATCAGTGCATGGCCAAACAACAGACTTTTTTGCTCAACCAACGGTAAAACACCGACAATGGCATCGCCGTCTTTGGCATACAGATAATGGGGAGTATGCCCATATACCTTTTCAATCACCCGCAACCAACCGGTCAGGTGAAAGAAGGAACCCACCGAACAAGCATCCACAAATGCGTCCCAGGCGGCGTGTTGTTCGGGATCCTTCCCCAGTGTGTGTAACGTCAGGTGAGTTTGGGCAGTCACTAACTTACTCCGTATACATCCTTCATCGTGGACCAGTTAAAATCGTCCAGTAAGCGAGCCAGCTTGGCTTCCGTTTTATCCAGGTTGATATAGTGCCTGAAACGGGATTTCAGCGGCGCCTGAGTCAGCCTTGGCTGGTCGGCATCGATTTCCCAAGGGTGAAAATAAAACGAATACGGCTGGCGCTCCTGATTCAGATAACGTGATACCAGTTTGCGGGTCATGGCATAAGGATACAGACGAAAATAGCCGCCCCCACCGATCGGCACCTGACGCCCCATGATTTTCAGCGTGGGGATCGGGATTTCAGTGATCCCTTCTTTACGCTGGTAGGCAAATCGTGGCCAGTCTGGAGTCCCGTACAAGTCATGTTTGACCGGATATGTACTGGAGCTGTAAACAAACCCCAGCTCTTTTAGCACTTCGAAGGCCCACTCATTGTCGTAGCCGATGGAGAAACTGGGCGCCCGATAACCGGTCACAGCTTCACCCAGCAAATCTTCGAGGTGATTCTTTGAGCGGGTGACATCGGCCAGAAACTCTTCACGGGTCTGCGATGAGGCGCGCCGATGGGCGTAGCCATGACTGGCGATTTCGTGCCCTTGCTGGTGAATGTCTTTGATCAATTGTGGATAGCGCTCGGCAACCCACCCCAGTACGAAGAACGTTGATTTAACCCCTTTTCTGGCAAACAGGTCCATCAACCGGCGGGTATTGTCTTCAACCCGTGGCTGATAGTCTTTCCAGTCTTCGGGTTTGATGATCGAATCAAACGCAGACACATGAAAGAAATCCTCCACGTCGACCGTCATTGCATTCAGGCTGGGGTGCTTGTTCATGCTCATCGTCCCTTACCGAACAACACCACTTCCACGGTGCGGATCAGGATCAAGATATCCAACATCAGACTCTGATGCTTAACGTAGTACAGATCGAACTTCAGCTTTTCCATCGAATCTTCGACGCTGGCACCGTAGGGATAATTTAACTGTGCCCATCCGGCCAGACCCGGCTTCACATTGTGACGCTGGTTATAATAAGGAATTTCGCGGATCAACTGCTCAACAAATTGCGGGCGTTCGGGACGTGGACCGATAAAGGCCATCTCGCCTTTAAATACATTCCACAGTTGGGGCAGCTCATCGATGCGGTATTTGCGAATGAAATGGCCGATACGGGTCACGCGGTCATCGTTCTTGGATGCCCACTTCGCGCCGTCTTTTTCAGCATCCGGACGCATACTGCGGAACTTGACGATTTTAAACAGTTTGCCATTCAGGCCGACCCGTTCCTGCTTATAGAATACAGAGGTCCCGGTTCTGCGACCGTCATCGAAATAGATGATCATGGCGGTGAGCAGCATAAATGGCCAGGTGAAGAACAACACGAACAAACCGAGGAAACAGTTCAGACTGTATTCCAGCGCATCACGCAGGTAGTTCTGTGACTGGAAACCATTCGAGTAAACCACCCAACTGGGATACATCAGGTTGACCACAATCTGGCCGGTTTCCCGTTCCATGAAATCCAGCAAATCGGTGATTTCAACCCCCCGTAGGCGACAATCGAATAACACTTCAATCGGCAGCGTGCCCCGTCGTTGATCACAGGCAATGACAATTTCTTCGATATCGTTATCAATAATAAAATTACGGAAGTTCTCATCCACTTTGACGTGGATCAGTTTCTCATTGCGAATACCATCTTCACGGTTATCGCCGGGAATGGGAATAAAGCCCAGCAGTTCGAAACCCAGGCGGTCAACGTCACGACGCATACGCTTTTCAATGATTGAAGCACGCTCACCGGCACCAATCACCACCAGTCGTGTGCGTCCTAAACCCAACAGCCCCAGCCGATTGGTAAAATAGCGGAACAACACCAGTGACAGAATGATCAAACCCGCGGCTGTGGGCAGATAATAAGGGTGCATGCGCAATTCAAGGAAGAACGTACTGGTCAGCACTTCAACCGCGAAATAGGTGATCGCCAGGCTGACAAAAATACGTCGGATGATGCCGCGGAAAGTTTCGCGAAGTTTGGCTTCGTAGAGTCCCACTGACAGTGAGGAAACCAGTACAAAAATGGTGATCAGGGAAATGTTGGCAGCCAACTTACTGATGGATGGCATCTCGGCGCCGACCACGTTGACCACCAGAAAATTCGCCATATAGGCAACGTACGCTACGATGACGGCTTCTGCCAGCACCAGAGCATTTGACCGTTTATTCTGTTTCTTGTTGGTCAGTGCCATTTACATCCACCCTGATTGTATTGGGAAATTTATCATATGCTAATTTAAGTAATTGAGATAGACTAACTTTTCTGGAGCCACATTATAGAGATTATAACGCTCCGGTAAATGACAGAATTGCGTCAATTGTTGCTGTTAGGTTTAGGAAAGACATTATGATTACAAAAAGACTTGTACAGTTGCTGGTCATAACCACAATGGTTGGCTGGATAGCGGCATGCAGTAGTACGAACACTTTACCCCAGGCTACCGCACATCAATCCCTCACCACATCCATCGATGATTACGATTATCTGATTGGTCCCGGTGACAATCTTACCATCTTTGTATGGCGTAACCCGGAAGTATCAGGGTCCTTTATCGTTCGTCCTGACGGCAAAATCACCACATCGTTGGTTGAAGATCTTGCAGTGTCCGGCAAAACACCGAGTCAACTTGCCCGGGATATCGAGCAAGCGCTGGGTAAATACATCCGTGATCCTATCGTGACGGTCAGCGTCACTCAGTTCAGTGGACCGTTCAGTGAGCAGGTGCGAGTGGTCGGTCAGGCCGTCTCCCCGTCTGCGGTCAGCTACCGTGAAAACATGACATTGCTTGATCTGATGATTGCCGTAGGTGGTCTGGGCGAGTTCGCCAATGGCGACGGTGCCAAGTTGATCCGCGTCGTGAACGGTGAACAACGGGAATACAATGTCTACCTGGATCGCCTGATCAAGGACGGTGATATCAGTGCCAACGTAGACATCCTGCCAGGTGATATTTTGATCATTCCTGAAGCTTGGTTCTAGTAGAACACCCGAAACACACAAATATTAGATAACTGTAGAAGTAGCCATGTTAGGAATTCAAGAAGCCATTGACCAGGTGATGAACTACGTCAAAGGGGTATGGATAAAGAAACGGTACATCATCGTTTCTTCATGGTTGATCTGCCCCATTGGATGGGGTGTGGTCGCCACAATGCCCGACGAATACGAGTCATCAGCACGCCTTTTTGTCGACACCAACAGCTTGCTCCGTCCGCTGTTGAGAGGTCTCGCGGTTTATAACAATCCAGAGCAGCAGGTCAACCTGGTTGCACAAACCCTGTTGAGCCGCCCGAATCTGGAAAAAATAGCCCGTGAAGCAGACCTCGATATCACGGTCAATACTCAGGCCGAGATGGATGAATTGGTCGAAGGTTTGCGACAGAACATTAAGATCGCCAGTACTCAGGAACAGAACATCTATACCATTCGGTATACCTCCGAGTCGCCAGAGCTGTCGCAACGAGTGGTGAGGATCACCCTCAACGAGTTTATCGAATCTTCCCTGGGCAGTAATCGCCAGAGCAGTGACTCGGCCGAAGAATTCCTAACCCGGCAAATCGAAGAATACGAACAACGTCTGGAAGAAGCCGAGCAGCGCCTGGCCGATTTCAAAATCAGTCGTATCGACAGAGCACCCGGTGAAACCGGCGACTACTATGCCCAGCTACAACGGGTACAGGATGAGCTACAGGTCACTGAACTGCGCCTGTTAGAACTGGAGTCGCAACTCAAAGCGGCGAAAGACCAGCTATCCGGTGAAGCGCCGGTGTTTGGTCTGGCCCAGCAAGCGGCTCCTTCTGCGGACCTGTCGCCGGCCATCGCGACCAAGTACGATGCCCGTATCGCCAATATGGAAGCCAACCTTGACGAACTCTTGATCCGCTATACCGATAATCATCCTGATGTGGTTAAGACCAAGAGCATGTTGGAGAATCTCCGTGAAGACCGAGCCAAGCTGATCAAAGAGCTTAGCCAGGTGGCACAAAGCACCGGCTCCTACTCACAGTTCGGCAACATCAACCAGAACCCGGTCTACCAGGAAATGAAGCTGGCGGTGGCCCAATATGAAAACCAGATAGCATCGCTGCGCGTGCGGGCTGAACAGTATCGCAAGCGTCAGGGTGAACTGAAGCAAATCATCGATTTGGTGCCGCAAATCGAAGCAGAAGCCCAGGGTCTGAACCGTGATTATGAAATCACCCGTCAGAAATATCTGGAACTGCTGCAACGTAAAGAACAAGCTGAGCTTTCCCGTAAAGCAGAGGCAACCTCGGACGATGTCCAGTTCCGGGAAATCGATCCACCCACCCTGCCCACCAAGCCAACCGGACCGAACCGCATCATGTTCTACAGTCTGGTACTGATTTTTGGCTTCGGGACAGGCTTGGGCATCGCCTTCCTGGTGAGTCAGATCAAGCCGGTTGTGCTCAGCGCCAGCCAATTGAAAAATACCTTTAATATCCCTGTTTTTGGTTATGTGTCCCATACTGAAGTGGAAGCCATGACCAAAGTGAACAAACGCAACATGCTGATATTCACTGTATCCAGTGTGGTGGTCGTGGGGATTTATGTGATGCTGGTGTGGTCAGAGTTCGCGTTGGGCGGCTCTCCGCTGCAGCTGATGGAGGGCTTGTTATGAGCACGATAGAAAAAGCCTTACAGAAGAACAAAGCCTTGCAGGAAAACAAGGCCAAAGACAACAGCATTGAGAAAGCGGTCGAAAAGCAGGCCGAGACGGCTGACGCCGTCGAGGCGGCACCGGCAGCTAAGCCTAAGCCAGCCGAAAAAGCCAGCCCGGCGACCAGTCACGATAAGCCCACATTGTCGTTGGAACACGTCCGTGAGGGATTTGTCTCCAACGTTGGACGGCAAATCATCAATGAAGAATACCGGGCCATCAAACGCAAGGTGTTAAACAACGCCTTCGGCCCGCTGGCCAAGACCTTGAACAACAGCAACATCATCATGGTCACCAGCCCGAATCCTAATGAAGGTAAAACCTTCACGTCGATCAATCTGGCCCTCAGTATTGCATTAGAGCAGGACAAGACCGTGTTGTTGGTTGACGCCGACGTGTTGCGTCCGAGCGTTATGAAGACGTTGCAACAGCCGTTTGAAAACGGCTTGATGGAATACTTGCTCGGCGAAGTTAAAGATGTGGGTGATGTGATCTATCACACCGACCTTGAGACACTCAAAGTCATCCCGGCGGGTAAATCACACCACCTGTCGACCGAGCTGTTAGCCAGTGAGAAGATGCTCGAATCGGTCAACGAATTTTCCAACCGGTACCCGGATCGGGTTGTCATTATCGACAGTCCTCCACTGGTCGGCATTAACGAGACCGCTATTCTGGCAAACCTGGCAGGACAAGCTGTTGTGGTTGTACAAGAAGGAAAAACCAGCCTGACCCGTTTATCACAAGCCGTTGATCAGTTGAATCCTGACATGGCAAAAGGTTTTGTGATCAACAAATCAACCCGGGGAAGTGGCGACGGTAGCGACTATTACGGTTACTACTACGGAAGCAAGGCAGACTAGACTTTTAAGAGGGAACACTGTGCATTGGCGTAAATCGGCATTGTTTGCAACCAACCTGCTGGCGTTTAACGTGAGCGTTGCGCTGGCAGGCGAAGTGGACGTGGTTGCAGATACGGTGGTTGCATATACCAACTATGAACTGGATCACACAGAAGACACCCAAACCAGTGGTGTTGACGCACTAACGGTAAAACCCAGCCTGGCGCTATCCGCCAAAGGCAATGATTACAGTGCGCGCGCATCTGCCAGTTATGAGTATTTTGACCGCCACCGCTTTGGCGATCCATTGACCGGTAATCTGGCCCTCGACCCCGACAAGCCTTCTCACTATACCCGCTATAGCTACGGTGCCGATTACGAAATCATCGACAACATTTTGTCGGTCAATGTAAAAGGCGCCCAGTCTCAGCGTGCGGGGGCTTCGTCTTACGCTAACGTTGACAACCAGTTATTGGGTTCCAATCAGTTAATTGAAACCCGTTCCCATGGTGCGGGGTATTCCCTGTCCCTTTTACGGGGCGACTACGTGGCACTCACCAGCCTGGGCAGTTACAACAAACTGAAATCGGATGGTCGCACTGACAACACCAGTGACGATGTGATAAGAGAAGGACTGGACACCGAGAACAGCCAGGCGTTTGTATCGCTGTCACAAGGGCGTGCACTGAAACGTGCGACCTGGAACCTCAGTGCCCGCTATCAGAAGAATGATGGCAACACATTGCGCAACCTGGAAAGCCGTAGCTACAGCGGCAATCTGAGCTTCCCGCTGTTCAGCAGCATCAGCCTGCTGGCGCAGGGGCAGCGCGAAGAAAATGAGTTCAGCAGCGGCACCAGTGAACTGTCGGTGTCTGATCTGGAGTTTACCAGCTACGGTATCGGTCTTCGTTACGCACCGGGTATTGCTCAACGAATTGAAGTCACCTATAACGACTCCGATCGGACTGACAACACCACCACGGACGACTCAAAACAATACCTCGGCGTCAACATTGACTGGGCGTTTTCGCGCAGAACGCGCTTGCAAGCCAGTTACGGACGCAACTACTTTGGTGAGACAGGTAACCTTAACTTCAGCCATTCCGCTCGCTATGTGCGTACCAGTGCCTATTACAGTGAAAGTGTGACAACCTTTTCGCGCCTGGTAGCGACTGAAGCATCATTGGGTACTTTCGTGTGCCCGGAAGAAGCGACTTCGTTTGCCGATTGCTTTTTACCGGATTCTCCCAATTATGAGCTGAATGCGGGTGAGTCGTTCACAGATTTGGTCGTTACAGTACCGGATATTAATGAAGAAGTGGTATATCGAAAAGCAGGCGGTATGACAGTCGGTTATGACAGCGGTAAGTTGGCTGTTGGCCTGACAGTCGGCACATCCGACACCGAATATCTGACCTTACAACGGGATTGGAAAACACGCTCTGTCAGCCTTAACGGCTCATACAAATTAGGCGCACGCACATCACTGTTCAGTTCTTTGTCAAAACGCAAGATCGAACGTCAGGCGGAAGGTAGAGAAGATGACATTGCCAGTGCAAGTGTGGGTGTGAAGCACCAATTACCCGGCGACATTTCAACGTCGCTGGACGTTCAGTATATGGACCGTGACTCAACCACAAACAACTTGGATCTTACCGAACGACGAGTGTCATTCTCGATACGCGTGCCCTTCACCAACAACTAGCAACAAGGTTGCCACCAGGGCAGCTGGATAGAAGATTAACGGTGGCGGCTCAGGTCAGTGAGCTGCACACCAGATACAACAAACAAGCCACCGTTAGCATGGTCAGTTCGCGATTGTATTTGCCGTGATAATAAGCCCTGCGCCTATGCCGGGCATGATCACACTCTGGTAGCTCTGCTGCGTCGGAGTAGCTTAGCTTCATTCGTTTCATGGTTGCGCACCCTCAAAACACTTATCCCCTCTCAAACAACAACTGCATTGTCGAGTTAGAGTGGTTCAACATGGATATTGTTCAATTTTTATTCTTATCGACCGGGTGGCGGTCACGCTTTAGCCACAACCTGTCTCTTTATAGTGACAGGTTGGAGCCAAAATAGACAAAAGTCAAGGAAAGGTAAAAGGTATGACCTAATCGTCGGACTTTAACCGGACATAGGTGCGGTATTTCTTTTTCAACAGGCTGTCGATATAGCGGGTTAATTTAATTTTATGGCTAATGGCGTTGTCCAGCGCATCGGTCAACTCATTGAGCATGGCTTTATAATAGGCCACATCCTTGACCGGACCATCAGATGCTGGGGTCTGAACACCCTCAACGGGCGCATCGTCAACCATCACCGGCTTATCCGGTACAAACATTTCATCGGCCACTTCTTTGACGACATTCTCGACCGCCTCTTCATCCAGAGACGTTAATTCTTCAAGAAATCCGTACAACAGGATACGATCCATTAAGGTATTAATTTTACGCGGAACACCATGGGTAAACTGGTAAATCTTGTCGTAGGCCATTTCAGAAAACAGGTTCTCGCCCTGCCAACCGGCATGATGCATTCGATATTCGATGTACTCGCGGGTTTCACCGTCGGTCAGTGGTGCAAGGTGACAAGACGCCACAATACGCTGACGAAACTGCTCCATGTTGGGCGCTCTGAGGATCGGCTGCAGTTCTTCCTGCCCTAACAGGAAGCTTTGTAACAACGGTTTCCCGGCGGCCTGAAAGTTTGACAACATGCGCAGCTCTTCGATGGTTTCCAGCGGCAAATTCTGCGCTTCATCCACCAGCAATAACGCTCGCTTGCCCTGTTTATGCAATTGAAACAGGAACACTTCCAGGTCTTTAAGAATATCGGCCTTGGTTTTTTGTGCCACATCAACGTCAAATTTTGCCGCCACCATTTTAACCAGTTCATCTGGAGACAGTTTGGGCGTGACAATCTGCGCGGCGACAATATCATCTTCAATACTGTCTAACAGGCTGTTGGCGATGGTGGTCTTGCCCGTTCCGATATCGCCGGTTATGACGATGAAGCCTTCCGCCTGAGAAAGGCCATATTGTAAATATGACATGGCCCGCTTGTGCCATTTACTGGCAAAGAAGAAGCTGGGATCAGGAGTTAACTGAAACGGTTTGGACGTCAGCCCGTAATGATTTTCATACATGAATGGTTTTCGCCTATTGCACGATAAGGTGTCTTACCTGTTTGCGTGCTGCTAGCTTAGCGATCCCCAGCCACAAGCGCAATCATCAAAGTGACATCGCGCGACAAAGCGCCCACTCAGACAGGCCTAAAGTACAAAGTGATAGATCGAAAAGTAATGACAGGCACAACCACCCAGTACAAACACATGCCAGGCAGCGTGGGTGTATTTTTTTGATTTAGCGACATAAAACATCACGCCAATACTGAAACACAGGCCACCAGCGAGCAGCAACCACATTCCGGCACCGGGAAGGGCCTGATACAGCGGGTAAATCAACAACAGCGCCAACCACCCCATGACCAGATAGGTGATCACCGACAAACGGGGGAACCGGTGCCGGGCGAAGCATTTAAATACCACACCGAAAATGGCGATGGACCAAATCACCGCAATGGATGTCCATCCCAGCCAACCACCGAGGCTAACCAGCAAAAACGGTGTGTAGGTACCGGCGATAAGCAAGTAAATGGCACTGTGATCGAACAGCTTAAACCATGCTTTCAATCGTTGTTGCTGAACACTGTGGTAGATGGTGGATGCCATAAACATCAATGTCAGCGTGGCACCGTAAATCGACGATGCGGTGACACTGAGGGCGGACTCCGATCGCAGGATCATGTACACCAGTCCAACAATGGCAAGAATAAAACCAATGCCATGGCTCAGCGCATTGAGCCATTCTTCCAAAGGACTGTAGGTATGCTTGGTCGCTGTAGAATCGTTCATGGTACTGTTCGCGCAACTGTTCATTCAAGTGGTCTGAGCAGTAAGTGTAGCCTTTCAGCGTACATGTGTACACTGAATATTGCAAAATTCATCAAACTTTCACACCCGGCGTTCATGCTACCGCTGCTGCACAAATTCCATTACACTGCCGGGCATGAACACGACGTGGTATTTATACATCATCGAAAACCGCTTGGGCCAATTGTATACCGGCATCAGCACGGATCCAGGCAGGCGCTTCAGGGAACACAGTGAGGGGGGAAGCAAAGGGGCAAAATCCTTGCGTGGCAAAGGCCCTTTGACACTCAAGTTCTGCGTCTCGTTAGCCGACCGACGGGCCGCGTTACAGGCCGAACATACCGTCAAACGCTGGCCACGGTCCCGCAAACTAGCCCTGCTGAGCGGATGCGAGGAAATCCCGTTTGACCACACGCGCCAGGACATCAGCGCCTTGTTAGCTACCGATATCGACGAGGCATCATTAATCAGTGCAACAACCCAAGCACAATCAACGCAATCCCAACATTGAGCACCAGCTCAATACTGGCGACGCCGATATTGTGTTGCTGATCGATTTCCACGTTCAGATCCAAACCTGCCAGGATCAGGCGCTTGGAAATGGCCACCAGCACTGCCAGCAGCAGTGTCAATGCCATCCCCGTGATCAACCAGCCAGTCAGATTACTGACATACCCGACAGGGTTATAGATCAGCAGGCTGGCTGAACCCGTCACCACCAACGCCATACCCACCAGTCTGCCGGCATGCTGTATCGCCAGCGCCATCTGCCCTTTGGTCAACGCTTTTTGCATCGATTCCGCCTGGTTGCGCGCCCGGTAGCGCCGCTCGTAAATACGGGTGGTCGCGAGTAAAATCGCCAGTGTCACCACGAAACCGGTAAAGATGGCCACCAGCGCATTGGTGTCCGACCCTTTAACCCAGCCCATCACACTTTGCACAATCAACGCGATGGCGGTGGCGCTGGCTGCATCCACCAACGCGATACTGGTGTTGCGCTGCTTGATGTGCTTGTCTTTATCCAGTCTGTTCAACACGATTTTGTCGTGGGCAATGCGCCCAACCCGGATCAACAAAATCCCCACTACGCCAAACATCAACATCGTCAGTGCGGCGCCGCCGAAATCATTAGTACTGGAGCTGGCCACTGCGGCTGACAATACAATACACAGGGACAGCATCCTGCCAGCAACTGAAATACCGAAGGCAAAATTATCCTGGGCGCACAATTCATCATTGGCATCCACCGACGCTAATTTTCCGCTCATCCAGCGCAATGTAAACAACAGCGCAATGGCAATGGCCATGTCGATGGCAAGAAACACCCACAGATCGGTGGGAATATCCACCAAATTGACTAATTCACTCATTCCTGTTCGACCCTGTCACAACGGGTTTGCAATATGCGCCTATACATAGCATGCTCCCTGAAAACTTGCCACCGATACACAGCACCATGAGCGCAAACACAATCCTGACCGACCTCGCCCAAACCCGCTGGCTGCACTGCTGCCAACGGCACCCAGCACTCGAACAACGGAGTGACTGGCACGCCCGTTGTCTGGAGGTATTTGGATTGAGTACTTTCGTGGCGCGCAGTGTCGAGCAGGATCCTGCCTTGCTGGAATGGTTATTTGACCAGCAGACCCTGGAAGATGGCGAACTGGATTACCCAGCTATCATCGCGCAAACCGCGGCATCTGCGGATAGTCCGGCGGATATGGACACCATTTTGCGTCACTTACGCCGGCGCTTCATGGTCCATCAGACCTGGCGAGATCTGACCGGACGCCAACCCATCGAGCACAGTCTCGCCCAGGTTTCCGCCATGGCCGATGCCTTGATCATGGCGGCCTATCATTGGGCCTATGAGCAGGTAGCTGAGCGATTCGGCCGTCCGCAAACGCAACACGGTGATATGCCACTGCTCATATTGGGAATGGGAAAACTGGGCGGGCGGGAGCTCAATTTTTCCTCCGACATCGACCTTATTTTTGCTTACCCGTTCAATGGCAAAACCCAGGGTGGACGGCGCGAAATCGATCACCACGGCTTTTTCATTAAAGTGGCCCAAAAGCTAATCGCAACGCTGCATCAAACCACTGCACAGGGGCAGGTGTTCCGCGTTGATATGCGCTTACGCCCTTTTGGTGATTCAGGCCCGCTGGTCAGCCCCTTTGCGGCGCTGGAAGATTACTATCAGGATCAGGGTCGTGAGTGGGAACGCTATGCCATGAGCAAAGCCCGCATCATCAATCCGGTTGGCCCTTACCATGAAGAGCTGAACAACATATTGCGACCATTCACCTACCGTCGCTACCTTGACTTCGGTGCCATCGAGTCGTTGCGCAACATGAAAGCCCAGATCAATCAGGAAGTACGTCGACGCCGGCTGTCAAACAACATCAAACTCGGTGCCGGTGGGATCCGCGAAGTGGAATTTATTGTGCAGAGCTTTCAGCTTATCCGAGGCGGCCGAGACCCGCACCTGAGGCAACCGCCGCTGCTGGCCAATCTGGCCTATCTGGCCACCACAGGGGCATTGCAACCTGAAGAAGCAGCACAGCTTCGCCAACATTACCTGTTGTTGCGCAAGGTTGAGCATTGTCTGCAACAGATGGATGATCAACAAACCCAGGAATTGCCTGATACGGACAGCCAACAAGCGGTGCTGGCAGCGATGATGCAAGCGGCCGACTACTCCACCCTGCGTAGACAGATAGACAATGCAATGAAGGCCATTCATGAGGAGTTCCAGGCCCTTATCGGCGATCCGGAAGATGAGGACAGTGAAGAAAGGGTGCCCTCCCCTATCGCTGATCTGTGGCGACTGTCACTGACCGCCGAAGAGTCCGCGGAGCGTCTCAGCGAATGGCTGGATGCTGAACATATTGAAACATTTGGCACCTTGATCACCGAGTGCAAAGCCTGGCGTCAGCAGCGTGGTATGGGGCAACGGGGGCAGGACACCCTGGACGAGTTAATGCCTCACGTGCTGTGGCGATTGCTGAGCCAATCCAGTGCCGAACCCATCGCTTTGTTTAAGCGCATTGTCGGTGTGCTGCAAGCCATCATCGGCCGCACCACCTACCTGCAATTGCTTAACGAACATCACGGTGCCATTGATCAACTGTTGCGCCTTTGTGCCGCCAGTCCATGGTTGGCGGAGCAATTGACCAGTTTCCCGATCTTACTGGACGAATTGCTCAATCCGGCTCAACTCTATCAGGCCACACCATTGAGCCATTACGCAGAAAGCCTGCGTCAATACCTGCTTCGGGTTGACCCTGACGATCTGGAGCTGCAAATGGAAGTGCTGCGTCAGTTCAAACTGACCGAACAACTGCGTATCGCCGCTGCCGATGTGACCAATGCCCTGCCAGTCATGAAAGTCAGCGACCACCTGACCTTCCTCGCAGAAGCACTCATCGAACATGTGGTTAACCTGGCCTGGCAACAGATCACCGAACGCTATGGTCAGCCACAAGGCTGCGATGACGATAACCGCGGATTCGCGGTATTGGGCTACGGTAAGTTAGGTGGCTACGAGCTGGGATATGGCTCTGATCTGGATTTGGTGTTTGTTCACGACGCCCAGCGCAGTACCCTGACCGACGGTGCCAAGGCCATCGAAGCGCCACTGTTTTACGTAAAACTGGCGCAGCGCATCATGCACCTGTTTAACACCAAGACCGCGTTTGGCCCGCTATACGACGTGGACATGCGACTCCGTCCTTCCGGTAATGCCGGGTTATTGGTCTGTCACTTGAATGGCTTCGCGGAGTATCAGCAAAAAGAAGCCTGGACCTGGGAACACCAGGCGCTGGTCAGGGCGCGGTTTGTGTATGGCAGTGAATCCATGGCGCAACGGTTCAGCGCGATTCGACGGGAGATTTTGTGTCAATCCCGTCCCTTGAGTACGCTGCGTCAGGATGTGGTGGAAATGCGTGAAAAAATGCGTACCCACCTCAGCACAAGCCAGGGCAAGGGCTTCGATTTAAAACAAGACCCGGGTGGGATCACCGACATTGAATTTCTGGTGCAGTATTGGGTGTTGGCTCATGCCCATCAGTTTCCGCAACTGTGTGATTGGCCTGATAACGTGCGGATACTGGAAACCGCGGCAGCGGTTCAGATCATAACGACGGACCAACAGCAAACCCTTACCGAAGCCTACCTGGCCTACCGCAATACCAGCCATCGCCTGACCCTACAGCAACAATCACGGGTCGCACTGAATGATGCATTTGAGGCTACCCGGGCCGCAGTGACAGAGATTTGGCACAGCACCTTTGCAGACCAGGCGTCGAAATAGCACGTCTTAGCTGGGTTTGATCACCCGACAGTTTTCCAGCAGGTAATCCGCGTTCTTGTTGGTGATCACGAGTGAACGCTGTTTAGGGCATATGTAAGCAACCACTTCACCTTCAAAACTGCTATCAATTGCCTGGGCAATGGTGCCCAATGAGCCCACCACTGTGTCGTCCATCTGAAAGTGGTGCTTGATGATGAAATCGCGGTCAAGCTCCCACAATACCTGCATACCTTCATTTTGTGCGTAGTTGGTGATCGCCTCACGCAAGGTACTGCCGGCCTTGAAACTACGGTGCTTGTGTTCACCCACCCAACGCTCAGATACCGGCTTTTGCAGACTTTCCATGTCCTGAAGGCGCTCTCCCAAGGGCTCGTCCTCTTCGTTCACTTCCATAACGAAGTCGCCAATGTCTTCTTCAAAGGGCTTGGATGATGACATTCGGTAGGACGCATAAAAATCGGTCATGTTCTTGGCTACGGACTTTTTCTCCGGCGCCCCATCAGGCACAGGCGCATCCTGGCGGCTGTTTTTTAGCGTGATCATCACCGCAGCCAGAATGATCAAGGCCAACGCCAATCCTAAATGGCGCACCCAAAATAGCGTGTTGGATGTGTTTTTCTTGGCCATAGTGTCTTTTAACCTTACTGCTGTTTAAAAGGAGCTACTCTACTCGTTAATACAATGATTCGGGGGCATCCGCAGGGCGGGTTTTAAACCGTTTATGCATCCACAGATACTGTTCTGGTGCCAGCAACACCAATTTCTCGACCTGCTCATTGATGCGCGTCACATCCTGTTTATCGTCCCCGGAGGGGAAATTCTCCAGTCCAGGCAGAAACTTTACCAAATATCCGTCTTTGTCACGCAACGACACCACAAACACCGTTTCGCAATTGCTGGCATTGGCGAACAACAATGTCCCGGTGGTGGTGGCTGTCTGTTTGACGTCAAAAAAAGGCACAAATTCACATTTATTCGGGCCATAGTCCTGATCCGGCAGATACAGGCATAACTCACCGTCGTGTAACGCGCGTATCAGCCCTTTCACATCACGTTTATGGATCATGTATTTGTTCGACCGTGCCCTGCCGCGATATTGCATGTATTCCATCAACGGATTGTTGTGTTTACGGTAAAACGCCACCGATGGATGAGTGAGCCCTAACAGCCGGCAACCCAGCTCCAGACTCATGTTGTGGGTGGCAAGGGCCAAGACACCTTTGCCCTGTTGCTGAATACGCTCCACATGTTCCAGGCCTTCGACACGGCCAATACGCCTGACGCGCCAATCGGGCCACCACCAGCCCATACTGGCTTCCAGCAATGCCATACCCGCTTCACGCACATTGGCCTTGAGCACTTTTTCCCGCTCAGCTTCGGTCCAGTGGGGAAAACACAACGCCAGATTGCGCCGTGCAATAGCGACCCGTTTTTTGGCAACAACCGCAAGCAAACGGCCCAATCCAGCACCTAATAACGACTGCAGACGATAAGGTAACCAGGAAATCAGGTACAACAGACCAATCGACAACCAGGTCAACCAGTAACGGGGCAACAGAAATCGCCAGTCAAAGGGTGGTTCAGCAACGTGTTTTACAGCCAAAGGAGATACTCGCCAGAATTTTGCAGGTATTGTAAAGAACTCTGCAGACAGACACTAGACCTGTGTCGCTGACGTGGGTATGTGAATTAATGCGTGGTTAGGGTGTTTGGTTAACATGAAGTGGGGGTGACGGCGCTGCTGACGCAGCACCGTCGATATTTTGAGCTTCCTTCTCAGCGGTCCCTTGCTATCAATACCATCCCGGTCAACATCCGTATACGCCCCTTTCCCTCTTCTCTCACTCATCCTAAGTGAGTCACCCATCCTGGGTGTGTCCAATTCCTTTGTCCGTGCGTACTGGCTATCCAACCTCCAGTATTGCCCTTCCTGGACTTGTCCTGCTATCGTCCTGATAGTGTTCCTTGCTCTTCCGTGATGAAATGCATCCTGCATTTCAAGCTTCTTCCTGAAGCGATCCTGTCACCGTCCTTGCGTCATCCTGACCCGTCGTGTTTTCCTTGTGACGAGGTAAAAGATACGCCAATCCAAAGGGTTTACCAGTGGCATTTCGGTGAAAAAAGGCACCTGACTTAGACTAAAGTCTATAAAATGAAATAATAACGAATAAAAACAATACGTTATGTTTTTTAGTAGGCCTAAAACCCGTGATTATTCCACGTTTATCCTACACCGTTGTAGGCGATCTCTTACAAAAGAAGCAGCGTTTTGCTTACATGCCGACAACGGCGCTAGCGCTTGTGGAGAATAAAAGTGTTGGAGAAGCACGACAAACTGGTCAAGCGACAACAATCAAGCAACACATCGAACGTCAAAAGCCCGCTAAAATGGGCGTCGAATGCGTGCTCAAACGTCGGGGCATTACGACGATCGCTTAGGTTCGCGTAGCGATCTACTCTGACAGAGTTTCATCCGCCACTTGCGGACGGGGGCGAAACATCACTTCACCGGTGATATTGCCCACCTGCAATGGCCCCACATGGTCGTACTGACCATCTTCAAAAAACGACAGGCACTTGGGCAAGGTAACATACACCCCAACCCCCTGACTCTCAGGCTCTTCCAGCATCACGCTGTCAATCGCGCTCATCAGTATGTGACCGAGACCACGATGTTGATGATCCGGATGGACACCGATAAAGGACAACATATGACAGCGTTCGTCAGGCATCAGGTCGCGCACTTTTTGCTCTTTATCGACCATCTGGCGGGTACCAAAGAAACCCGCGGTCAGCAGCATCTTCAGCCGCCAATGCCAGAACCTGCCTGGCGAAAAAGCGGAGTCAGGGCTGATCAGGCAAGCCACTGCGAGCAGACGCTCCCCTTCAAACAAACCAATGATCGGTTGTCGCGACGTCCAGAACGCATTCAGTTCCTCACGGATTGCGGAGCGCAAACGGGGTTCATAACCTTCTTTATGGACCTGAAAGATGTCCATAAACAATGGGTCATCGTGATAGGCCTGATACAGAATCGATGCGGCAATCTTTAAATCTTCAGCAGTCAGGTATACCGCTTTGATGGACGATTCCAGCGCGGCACTATCGGCAGTTTGCATACGGTTCCCCTTCTTTCCCCGATTCGCACATTCACTCTACTTGATTATCGGCCGCATGTTAACATTTTGTTAACCTGACTTTTTCACTAAGCAGCTATACTTAGCAGTATGAGCAAGACGGTGCGACCGTCAGCAGATAAGGAGACCTAAGATGAATGCCACAACCCCCTCATTGAGCGACTTATTTGGACAATTGGGTCTGGCGTCAGACAGTGCTGCGATCGATCGTTTCATCGAACGACATCGCCCGCTGGATAGCAGTACACACATTCAGGATGCGCCTTTCTGGTCTGAAGCCCAGGCTTCTTTTATTCAGGGGTCATTGGTAGAAGATGCTGAGTGGGCCGAAGTGATCGACCAACTCAACATGCGTCTGAGGTAGGCTTAGATCTGGGCGTAAGCTGTATCGCCCCAGCCGATAAGACGTTCATTTTTAAACACCAGCGGTGTGCACTCGTCTTTGGTGGTCATACCGTCGCCATCATGGCGGTGAGTACGGTAAAACAATACGGTGATCTGATCGTCACCCTGCTGATACGACTCGGTAAAATCGGGTGTGCCCATTTTACGTTTGGTTGATGCCAGCGTGACGTCCAGGTTCAGATCTGCAATATAGCGACGATTGTCCTGTTCACGATCCTGCCAGTCACGGTGATAACCATAGTCATCATCGCCACCCACCGAAACAACACAACCGCTCAGCAATACAGGCAAGGTAAATACGGCAGCTAAGATGGATTTTTTCATTGGTGTTTTCCCTTATGAGTATGATAAAACCTCATTCAGCTATTCAAATATGAGGCCAACTCATAAGACATTGATGTATAAAGGAAATTTTTCAGACCCGTAGCAACCATCAATTATCGGTTGGCCATGATGACGAATTGTTTGTTTAACTGACCACTTTTGTAGAAAAAATAACAGCATGAAAAATCACGATTACATCCTCTCCTTGTGCCAGCAATTGGCGGCTCAGGGTGCAGAACCCACCGTCGCGATGATCCGCAACAAAGCCCACCGTCCGTTGGCCATCCCTGAAGTCATTGCGGTGCTAAAGCGCTGGAAGCAGGATCCTCAGGCACAGTCTTCAACAACCCTTGCTCCGGTTGAAACGGCCACCGACAGCAAACCCAGTCAAACCTGTCTGGAAAACCGGGTCACGGAACTGGAAGCCCAGGTCGAAGCCCTGACAAAGGCCGTCGCGGCTTTGACTAAGGCGCAGTAACGGTCAAACGCGCCAGAAAAGAGGCCAGATCCGGTGCCAGTGTTTCCCGTGCCGGTAAACCTACAGGTTCAAGGACAACTGCACCGGTGTCGACCTCGACACTCAAAATCAAATCCTCTTCGTCGGTCAGGGCAAAAAACAACGTATCCGGTTGTCCCAGTCGACGCTTCATCAACACATGCCCAATCAGATTCTGTTGCAACCGCTCTACGTCTTCGTCATTCCAGGCAAACAACAGTTCAACCGGTCCACGGGTATCATACACCCCAATATTGTCGCTGAAATAACCGCCGAACAACGCCTTCAGGGCGTCCGGCATGTGTATTTCAAGGGCTGATTCCAGGCCGGAAAAATCGGCTGGCTGATCACGCCTTACCGGTTGCCAGGCAACGCTTTGGCCAGACTCTGCCTGGTGACGATAGCACGGCGACTCCCATTGCGAGTCATAGTCAATGGTCAGTTCTTCACCATGCTGGCGCCGATAGTCATCCAATAACTGGTCAATGATCGCAAAAATGTCGTGTTGCATGTTGTAAACCTGTCTATTTGAACGCCGTGTCAGGGTGCGCAGACACGACGAATTACGCTACAATGGCGGCATTGTATCCGCAGTTATCCAGAAGAAGCTATCCCCATGACTGAACAGACCGATCCCCTGGCCCAATTACAACTTGGCAAAGCGGTTGAGTACGCCCAGTCCTATTCCCCTGCTTTATTGCAAGGGGTGCCCCGTTCGCTGAGCCGTGACGCGATTGGTGTCAGTGAACCCCTGCCATTTACCGGTACCGATCTGTGGTACGGCTATGAGCTGTCGTGGCTCACCCCGAAAGGCAAACCTCAGGTGGGGATCCTTGAATGCCGGGTGCCGATCACCAGCCCGAACCTGATTGAGTCCAAATCGTTCAAACTCTATCTTAACAGCCTCAATCAGCATCCGGTTGCCGACATCCCATCCCTCGAATCCCTGTTGCGTAACGACTTGTCGGCGGTTGCCGGCGCCGCAGTAGAAGTCAAGGTTTACCCACCCAGTGCATTTAATCAGTTCACACTCGGTGAACTGCCGGGTACCTGTATCGACGATGCCGACATCAGCATTGACCGTTTCGAACTTGATCCCAGCGTGCTGAAGACCTCAGCAGAGGACGTCGAAGAAACCTTGGTCAGCCATTTGCTCAAATCCAACTGCCTGATCACCAATCAACCTGACTGGGCGTCGGTCATGATCCGCTACACCGGGCCACGCATCGATCAAGAAGCATTGCTGCGTTACCTGGTGTCTTTCCGCCAGCACAACGAATTTCACGAGCAGTGCGTTGAACGGATTTTTTCCGACATTCTGCAGCATTGCCAGCCTCGGACCCTTAGCGTTTTTGCACGTTACACCCGACGGGGAGGGCTCGACATTAATCCGTTCAGAACCAATGTCGACAGCCCCATGCCAATGGCGAGAAATGCCAGACAATAGGCAAAATCTATGCTAAGAATTAAGCAAGGGGTGTTAACGTTTCTCCTTGCAGCACTAAGGTGACTAAGTTTTTAAGATCAATCACTTAGTTATTTGTATATCGACGCCGGTATGATCCTCTGATCAGTTCTCCGTGACGGGCGTGCTACAGTGCCATACCGCGATTTTTGATGGACAAGAATGAACAGAAAAACGTTCTCCAATGGACCGGCCAAGAGCGATGATGCGCGCCAGCAAAAGAAACTGCTGCAAACGCTGAAGCATCAGATTTCGCAACTATCACAGTTTCTCATTCGCCTGAGCAAGCATTATGAGGGCGTCAGTCCGGAGCTGGACAAGGAACTTCAGGTATTGCGCTCCCACCTTGGCGGGCAGTCCAATTTTGCCCTGGTCGACGTATCCATCGGCAAGCTCACCGGCCTGATCCTGCAGAACAGTGATGCGATGCGCAAATATGCCAGCAAGACCCTGTCGGTATTGGAAAATTCCGTGCGCGCCCTGCAGGAAAATCCAGCCGTGCAACCCGACGTCCTTGCCGACGCCCAACAATTGCTGCGCACCCTGCAACAGGATGGTTCGTCCGTTACCACTTCATTACCCCTGTTTGAACGGGCACTGGCGTTATACAAAGACGCGTTGGGCAATGTACCACGACAACAGCATGTCAGTCATTCAACCCAGCCTGCCGCACCGGAACAGGAGCGTATCAACGCCAAATTGCACAATGCCATCGCGATGGAACTGCAGGAACTGATCGGGCAGTTATCGGTCAGCAATAAAAACGATAAGCAGTTGAACGACATTCAACTCCAGTTAATCAAAGGTATTGACCACGAAGCGTTGCTGGAATGCTGCCTGGTGATCATTCGCGCCATCATTCGCGACGTGGTGAAAGAACGCAAACATGCGGAGAAGTTTGTCGCCGGTCTGCACAGCTCACTGCACAAAGTCAATCAGACCGTTGGCCAGTCACTGGAGGATGCCGAAGCTCACTATGCGTCGAAATCCGAGGCCAATACCGCGATTCGAGAACAGTTGCAGAACATCGAAAAAGCAGTGGATGAAAGCAGCAACCTTGACGATTTGAAGCGTCGAGCCACTGAACACCTGTCGCACATGTCGAGTGCATTGGATGACCGGCAAAACGCTGATCAGGAAGAGCAGCGCATGCTCATTGGCTTACTGGAGGAAATGAAAAATCAGCTCAGTCAATTAGAGCGGGAGACTGCGGAATACAAGCATCGCCTGCTCGAGCAGAAGTACCACAGCCATCACGATCCGCTGACTCAGGTACCGAACAGAACCGCGTATAACGAGCGGATGGAAATGGAGTTCCGCCGTTGGCAACGTCACAAAGGTGACCTGTGTCTGGCCGTCATCGATGTCGATCATTTCAAAGGGATCAACGACAACTATGGCCATGCAGCGGGGGATAAAACCCTTCAGGTCATCGCACAGAACATCAGCCGCTGCCTACGTTCAACCGACTTTCTGGCCCGTTGGGGCGGCGAAGAGTTTGTGATCATTTTCCCCAACACACCGCTACAGGATGTGCAAAAACCACTGGAAACCATTCGTCGCCATATCGAACGAATACCGTTTAAATTCAAGGAGAAGAAAGTCACCATTACGGTCTCTATTGGCAGCACCTATTTTCGCCAGGGTGATGATATCGCCAGCGTATTTGAGCGGGCCGATCGGTTGCTGTATGACGCCAAGAATGGCGGACGAAACCAATGCAAAATTGAGGAGGTCGCATCATGAAAGCGATACAATTGAATCCACTCGGCTCGATGAGCCAGCTGTCCCAGAGTGAAGCAGACCGCCTTGATCAATCGGTTGACAGTGACTTATACCAACTGTTCAGAAATTGTGCGTTGGCCGTGTTAAACAGCGGCGTCGAAGAAGACGATTTTGAGAACACGTTTTCCCCCTACAAAGACTTTGAAATCCATCTGGTTCGCCGGGAACGGGGCGTTAAACTGGAACTGGTAAACCCACCACCGGTGGCGTTTGTCGACGGTCAATTGATCCGGGGTGTGCAAGAACTGTTGTTTGCCGTGATGCGCGACATTCTGCACATGGGCGCCAAATACCAGCAACCCAACTACGACAAAATGGATCCCCGCCAACTGACTGACATGGTGTTTGATATGTTACGTCATGGTGACTCAATCAAAGTTGGCAGTGATCCCAACATGGTGGTGTGCTGGGGGGGCCATTCGATTGTTGAACACGAATACAAATACACCAAAGAAGTAGGTTATCAACTGGGCTTGCGGGAAATGAACATCTGCACCGGTTGTGGTCCCGGAGCGATGAAGGGCCCAATGAAAGGCGCCACCATCGGGCATGCCAAACAACGCTATAAAACCGGGCGCTATTTAGGCATTTCCGAACCCAGCATCATCGCCGCCGAACCCCCAAATGCCATCGTCAATGAACTGGTCATCATGCCTGACATTGAAAAGCGTCTGGAAGCCTTTGTGCGTGTTGCCCATGCCATCGTTATTTTCCCCGGAGGTGTAGGCACCGCAGAAGAACTGTTGTACTTACTGGGGATCATGTTACACAGCGACAATCGACGTCAGGTGTTACCGGTCATACTCACCGGCCCCGCAGAAAGCAAAGGCTACTTTGAGGCCCTGGACCGGTTCATCGGCGCCACCTTGGGCGAAGAAGCCCAGCACCTTTATGAAATTGTGGTGGGCGACCCGGCAGAAGTTGCGCGCACCATCCGGGACCGCCAGGACGCCGTGAGGGACTACCGCAAATCCACGGGTGATTCCTACCACTTCAACTGGTCACTGAAAATCGAGCCAGACTTTCAGCACCCCTTTGTGCCGACCCATGACAACATGGCCGCACTCAACCTGCATTTCAACCAGCCCAAAAGTGCCCTTGCAGCGAACCTGCGCCGTGCGTTTTCCGGCATTGTGGCGGGCAATGTGAAAGCCGAAGGCATTCACCAAATTAGGGAACAAGGTCCGTTCAGCATCCACGGCGACAAAGCCCTGATGACCATGATGGATGAATTGTTACAATCTTTTGTTGCACAGGGACGCATGAAATTGCCAGGATCCCACTATGAGCCGTGCTATCAGGTAATTACCTGACCGGCGTCCTTGCCAACGGTAAGGTTGTTTCAAGGTCAGAAATCGGTAAAAATGGCCAAATTCGGGGCGAATGCTCACTAGCTCGGCGTTGTGGCAACGTATACTGTCACACGCACTGAAAAGAAACCGGACACGAATGAACAGTAAAATCGTTAAGCGCATTGGACTCGGAGTCTGCCTGTATGCCGCCTTTGTTTTTGGCGTGGTAACTCTGTACCCCGACAAACCTGAAGATATGGATTGGAAGGACCGGGAAGAATACAACAAGGTTCAGATAGCCAAGCTGGAACTGGGGGTCAGTCGTCAGGAAATCCTTGCGCTGTTGGGCTCTCCGGACATCAGTGAAGCCAAGATTTCCGATGATCAAACCGTTCAGGTGATGTTTTATCGTACCCAACATAAAAAGTCAGATGGGATTACTACCCAGAACGAATGCACACCATTGCTGTTTGAAGGTGACAAACTGGTTGCCTGGGGTGATGGCGCTTACCAGAGCTACCTGGAAAACTAGCTTCGCGCTCCTGTGACTGCCTTATCGCTGTCTGGGATGCTCGATGACCTTGTGAGTGTGCAGCGAACGCTGCGCACCACAGCGCTAACCCCGGCCCACGTCAATCAAATCCTTCACCTCGCTGATGACCTCATTGGCTGCCTGAAACAATCTCCGGATCAGGTCACTGCACACCTTTTCTGGCGATTCAAAGCCCTCCCCTATGTCACCCAGCTAAGCCTGACCAGCGCGATACTGGGCGCCGTCACCGGGGTTCGCAACCAGTTCAATGACACCACCTTACAACATCTGGTTGCGGGACTACTGACACTCTACAGCTTTAATCAGGCAGAAATAGAACGCCAGGCTCGACAAGCTGATGGTGGCAACACGCGTTTTCCGCCATTACGGCCCTCATCCCGTTTACGCAGTGCATTGAGACACAGTCAGTTGGATGTCTGGGACGCCGTACTGGACATCGCCCCTTCCCTGCCATCCTGGAACGGGAGACTGTCGCCAACGGCGTTGCAACCGGTGCAACAAGTCGCTGTGTTATCCCATCGGCTGGCCCGCATGTTGCTCCCGGTGGCCGACCAACGTCGTATGTCCTGGGCTCAGGCGCTGAGCCATCTGGCCCTGCACAGCAGCCCACAATGGCGAAACTGGTTGGCGCCGCTGGTCGACTACCCAGGACTGATGCCACCAGGTTCGGTGATAAGAAATAAATCAGGGCAAACCTCGCTGGTGTTGTCTGTCGCACAGCCGGATGTGATCGTTCGTTCGCTGTCTGGCCAACAACAAGACGATATCCAGGTACACCGCTGCCAACCCACTGACAAGGGGTTGGCAACACAAAGTATCGGTCGTCCACAACGCCTGAACCAGTGGTGGGATGAGCGCTGGCAACACCAGTGTGACGCATTGCTGGGTATTACCCCGCTACAGCACAACACGTATCGGCTCGACCATCCCCCGCCGATTTTGCTCGATATCCAGACCCAACTGAGCAATCCGGTGGTGGACGTTGCCAAACTGTCCACCCTGATCAGCACAGAGGCGCCGCTTGTCAGCCATCTGCTCAACATTGCCAGTCGCCTGAACCGGGAACAACTGACGGTAAAAAGCGTACACCACGCCTTGATGGTACTGGGGTATGAGCGCGCCAATGCAGAGCTGATACAACATGCCCTGCTGCTGCGCCTCAGTCAGCACTACTTTCCATTGCAATCAGCCTTCCTGCAGTTTACCCGCTTGCGCTCAATACTGGCCCAACGGCTGGCCGGAGACGACATTACCCTGTCATTGGCAATGCCAACCCTGGCGACCTTTGCCAATACCGGGCTGTTTACCCACCCAGGATTCAAAACACGCACCCAGTGGCGCTGCCAGCAGCAAAATGCGCTGTACGACATCACCACGCTGCATGATCATACCGACAACGCGTCGCTACACAGCCATCCGCTGACATTGGCCAAAGCCTGGCAACAACCTGCCAGCAGCATCGAAGCCTTACGCCTGGCGGCAACGCCACCGCGGGAGATGAACACAAAGTCCCTGATAAAGCGTCAGGCCACCTTATTAGGGCTGAGCCTCGCTGGCGCTCGAATGGTGTATTTCGGCCACTCGCCAGATCGCCATACTGAAACGTATCTGGCCCAGGCTTTTGAAAGCCTCGACACTGATCATGAAACCTTCTCCCGCAGCCTCTTTGATGCCGCCACCGAGATTGCGGTAAATTGCCCGCTGGGACGGTGAATTTCTGGCATTTCTACCACCAAAGTGGTATAAAACGCGCCCTGATTTTTATGTCCGGTTCGGCTAAAATAGCCTAGTGCCTGCTCGCTGGCAGGCAAAGTGGCGCGCGAAACCCGCTGCTCCCCGGCTCACTTATCCACAGAAAGGAAAGCTCAATGACACAACAACGCATTACCGTCATCCGCGGTGATGGGATCGGTCCTGATATTATCGATTCCGCCCTTCAAATCCTTGAAAAAGCGGGTTGCGATTTCGCCTACGATTTTGCCGATGCTGGCCTGATGGCACTGGAAAACCACGGTGAGTTGTTGCCTCAGCAGACGTTGGACCTGATCGAGAAAAACAAAGTAACCCTGAAAGGTCCGTTGACAACCCCGGTCGGTGAAGGCTTTACCTCCATCAACGTCAGTCTGCGCAAGCGTTTCCAGTTGTATGCCAACGTGCGCCCTGTATTGTCGTTCAAAGGAACCAAAGCACGCTACGAAGACATCGATATCATTACTATCCGTGAAAACACCGAAGGCATGTACTCCGGCCTTGGACAAGTTGTCTCAGCGGACGGTAAAGAAGCTGAAGCGATGAGTAAAATTACCCGTGAAGGTGCTGAGCGCATTGTCACCTTTGCTTACGAATTGGCCCGTCGCGAAGGCCGCAAAAAAGTCACCGCCGTGCACAAAGCCAACATCCTGAAGTCAACGTCAGGCTTGTTCCTGAAAGTGGCACGGGAAATTGCAGAGCAGTACCCTGACATCGAGTCTACCGAGATGATCGTGGACAACACCTGCATGCAATTGGTCATGAACCCTCACCAGTTTGACGTTATCGTCACCACTAACCTGTTTGGTGACATTTTGTCAGACTTGTGTGCGGGTCTTGTGGGTGGTCTGGGTATGGCCCCCGGTGCCAATATCGGTAAAGACTGTGCCATTTTTGAGGCGGTTCACGGCTCTGCACCTGACATCGCCGGTAAAAACCTGGCCAACCCAACGTCGGTTATCCTGGCCTCCATCCAGATGCTCGAGTATCTCGACATGGGCGACAAAGCCGAGCGAATCCGTAACGCGCTGAAAGACGTTATCGAAAGCGGCGACCGTACCACCCGTGATCTGGGCGGCGAACACGGTACCACTGACTTCACTGCGGCAGTCCTTGAACGCCTGTAAGTGAAGTGATGGAATCAAAAAAAGCCGCCCTAGGGCGGCTTTTTTTATGCCCAACCGCTCATCCATCCTGTTCCCCACACTCACCCTTGCGGGTTGAAAACTGTACCCGATTTCACAAAACCCGACTTTCACAAAACAACCCGTGCAGATACCTTTAGTAATGAGCGCATGGAATCGCCGGGAAACACGCCGGTGGCGCTTATTCACATACAAGGAGACCCAACATGAAAAAGTATTTACCCACACTGATCATTGCGTGTGGCGTGCATTTGGCTTCATTTCCGCCCGTGCAGGCCCAGACATTGGAGGAAAAGGTTGCCGTGGCACAAACCCGCACCGCCAAGGTCAACATCAACACAGCAACCCTGATTGAATTGCAGCGACTGCCTGGCATTGGTGCCAGCAAAGCCAAAGCCATCCTCGACTACCGGGAAAGTCATGGCCCGTTCTCATCCGTCGCGGCATTGACGTCGGTGAAGGGTATCGGTGAGCGTATGGTGGCAAAGCTGGCTGATCACGCGGAAGCCAGTTAGCGGCATAAAAACAATAAAGGCCTCGAAATTGAGGCCTTTGCGTTTATCACTGCGAGCGCTTTCTAGCTCTTTTTGCTGGATTTTTCTGCCAACAGCGACTGCAGATACTGTTTGAATTCAGCCTGCAGTTCAGGGTGACGCAACGCATATTCTACGTTGGCTTTCATATAGCCCAACTTGCTGCCACAATCATGGCTCTTGCCCTTCATGTAATAGGCATCGACCTGCTCTTTGTTCATCAGCAGTGCAATGGCATCGGTGAGCTGGATTTCATCACCCGCACCGGGAGGCGTTTGTTCCAGTAAATCCCAAATCTTGCCCGACAACACATAACGACCTACGACAGCCAAATCAGACGGCGCGTCTTCCTGACGGGGCTTTTCCACCATCTGATGGATCTTTCCTGATTCGCCGGGAGCCAGAGACAGACCGTCCAGATCGACAATGCCGTATTTAGACACGTCTTCGTGGGGCACCCGTTCAACCATGATCTGGCTGACCCGGTTGGTGTTGAAACGGGCCACCATCTCGGCCAGGTTGTCTTTGTTAGGATTGCAGGCGGCATCGTCGATGATCACATCAGGCAGAACAACGGCAAACGGCGCATCGCCAACCATCGGGCGGGCACACAGAATCGCATGTCCCAGACCTTTGGCAACACCCTGACGTACATGCATGATGGTGACGTCTTTGGGCACAATGCTCTGCACCTCAGACAGCAACTGACGTTTAACCCGAGCCTCCAAGGTGGCTTCGAGTTCGAAGCTGGTATCGAAGTGGTTTTCAATGCTGTTCTTACTGGCATGGGTTACCAGAATAATTTCCCGGATACCGGCAGCAACGCACTCGGCAACAACATGTTGTATGAGTGGCTTGTCCACCACTGGCAACATTTCCTTTGGAATGGCCTTGGTGGCCGGCAGCATGCGGGTTCCCAGACCCGCTACCGGTATGACTGCTTTCTTAACTTGACTCATTACCGTGTTCCTTGACTGACAATCCACGTCCAATCGCATAGTAATGCAAACCATATTCCATCATGCGGGCAGGTTCAAACAGGTTACGCCCGTCAAAGATCAACGGTAACGACAAGCTGTTTTTGATCACTTCAAAATCGGGGGCTCTGAACGCTTGCCATTCGGTACAAATCACCAGGAAATCCGCCCCCTTCAATGCAGCTTCTTTGGTGCCACACAGGTTCAGGTCATCGCGATCACCAAAAATCCGTTGGGTTTCTTCCATCGCCTCAGGATCATAGGCTTGCACACGTGCTCCGGCCGCCCAGAGTTGCTCCATCAGGACCCGGGATGATGCCTCGCGCATGTCATCGGTATTGGGTTTGAACGACAACCCCCACAATGCTACTGTTTTGCCTGCGACATCGCCCCCAAAATGACGGGAAATGTATTCGAATAACTTTTCTTTCTGACGATAATTCACCGCCTCTACCGATTCCAGGATTTGCGCCTTGTAGCCTACGCCATTTGCACTTCGAATGAGCGCTTGCACATCTTTGGGGAAACAAGAGCCACCGTAACCACAGCCAGGATAAATGAACTGGTAACCGATGCGAGGATCGGATCCGATCCCGCGGCGGACATTTTCAATGTCTGCACCAAACCGTTCAGCCAGGTTGGCCATTTCGTTCATAAAGCTGATTTTGGTCGCCAGCATACAGTTGGCCGCATACTTGGTCAGCTCTGCACTGCGCACATCCATAACAATGATCTTGTCGTGGTTGCGATTGAACGGCGCATACAATTCACGCAGTTTTTTCTCGGCGCTTTCACTGGCTGTTCCCAAAATGATACGGTCAGGGCGCATGCAATCGTTCACTGCAGCACCTTCTTTGAGGAACTCAGGATTGGAGACCACATCAAATTGAGTGTCTTTATCCAGCGACACCAATGTATCGTTAACTTTCTGCGTCACTTTGTCCGCTGTTCCCACCGGCACCGTTGACTTGTTAATGATAACCTTTGGCGCAGTCATATACTGACCAATAGTGCCCGCCACTGCCAATACATACTTAAGATCCGCCGAGCCGTCTTCATCCGGAGGGGTGCCAACGGCAATAAAGATCAGGTCACCATGGCGGACGCCGTATTCTGCATCCGTCGTGAAATCGAGACGTCCTGACTCATGATTACTGGTAACCAGCGGCGTCAATCCCGGTTCATATATTGGGATAATCCCTTTTTTCAGGTTGTCTACTTTTGCCTGGTCGACGTCAACACACACAACATCGTGGCCCACTTCAGCCAATACAGCAGCTTGTACCAACCCAACATAACCAATACCGAAAACGGTGACTTTCAATGCTCTCTACTCCTAATCTGGTAGGGGGGCGACAAAGGTTCTAATCTAGCTCAAATGCCTGATAAATGGAAAGGCAAAGGCTGTTTTTTTCAAAAAATGCGCTGCCCTTATCACTGTGCTCGCTCACCCGAAAGGCCATATTGATTAAGCCTTGGTTCAGGCAAACAAAGTAACATTGGCATACTTGGTGCAAACATCGATTTAAAGTGCACACACATTGGGCAATCAGCGGACGCTGGCGTTGCTATGATCGGTACCCTAGATTACAATAGCTTCGCTTTTTTAGCCCATGGCACTCACGTTCACAAACTCATAACAAGCGAAGGAAATTGGCTTGATTGCTACATTTTTTTATTTTTTAGCAGCCTTCACTCTGGTATTCATGTTAGTTTTGGTGATGAGACCTGTTGCGCAAAACGTCGGTCTGGTCGACCGCCCGTGCAATCGCAAACAGCATGAGGGCGAGGTACCTCTGGTTGGGGGCCTGGCCATCTACGTAGCGATAACACTGTGCAGTTTTATCGTCACGCCCTTTGATGCCAATTATAAAATATTTTTGTTATCCACTTCGTTTATGGTTCTGATAGGTGCTCTGGACGACTATCACGACATTGATGCCCGCCTTCGCCTGATCGCACAGTTTTTGATTGGATCACTGATGGTATTTGGCGCCGATTTATACATTCACCAACTGGGCAGCATCGCCGGTGGTGATACGGTTACACTTGGCATGTGGGGTCCTTTATTCACCGTATTAGCCGTGGTTACCTGTATTAACGCGTTTAACATGACCGATGGCGTCGATGGCCTGGTAGGTGCGTTGAGCATTAATACCTTCATTTCACTGGGCATCATTGCAGTTACCAGCAGCATATACTTTGATTCTGCCGTCACTTCCATGCTCGCCGGGGCCGTCATTGCATTCCTGTTTTTTAATATTGGTCACTTTAAAAAAGGCCGCTATAAAATTTTCATGGGCGATGCCGGCAGTATGCTAATGGGACTGACCATCATTTGGTTAATCACTTTCATGACCCAGGGAGAGAACCCCGTTATGCGCCCTGTCACCGCGGTATGGCTGATTGCTATTCCGTTAATGGACATGTTCTCTGTCATGCTACGCCGTGTTGCAAAAGGTCACTCTCCGCTGCGCGCCAG
Organism: Fluctibacter halophilus; assembly: GCF_020687825.1. GTDB lineage: Bacteria > Pseudomonadota > Gammaproteobacteria > Enterobacterales > Alteromonadaceae > Fluctibacter > Fluctibacter halophilus. The sequence goes on along the minus strand of NZ_JAJEWP010000001.1, from coordinate 213,330 downwards.
CCGCGATCATCTGCATCATCTTTTCCTCGCAAGCGGTTGCTCCAACACCCGCACTACAGCCTATATTTCAGCCATCAGTGCGATGTTCTGTTTCGCCGGCATTTATCAGGAAAAACAAGGGGTTGGTGAGCACATCATGGCACAACTGTTTATTGGATTGTTTGTGATTTACAACGTGATTGTTTTCAAGCAGGACAAAAAGCTCAATATCGATTAACTAGCTTCTTCACCTTGATGCAGATTTCAAAGCGTTTGTTCGAGTTGAGCTAGCATTTTCAACGCAAGAGCTGAACGGTCAAAGTGTTTTGCTGCTTTTAAAGCGTTACTTCTATAAGTCTCGAGCGCTTGAGCGTCATCCCTTAACTTCAGTATTGCACGCGAAAGATCATTTGGATTTTCAGGTTTTACGATTATTCCTGCTTCATACTCCTCAACAATTCCAGTGATCTCTCCGCTAGGGACAGAAACGATTGTAGGCAGCCCCATTGCGAAGCACTCAAACGTTTTTGAGGGAATCACCGATTCAAACAAGGGGGAGTCTTTCAGAGATATCAGTGCCACATCACACAGTGACCAGTAGTCTGGCATGGTCTCTTTGGGTTGCCTACCCAAAATAGAAACGTTAGTTAAACCTTTTTCTACAACACTGTTTTTAAGCACTTCTACTCTTGCCCCGCCTCCTACCAGCAAAAAGTGAATATCTGAGTCTCCTTCAAGCAGTTCAGCAGACTCAATCACTTTATCAAGCCCGTGGGCCATACCGTGAGTACCGATGTACCCTACAACAAATTTGTTCTGCAACCCCAATGAAGCAAGCAACTCTTGAGACTTTTCTCGTTGCTTATACAAGGTTAAATCAACACCATTGGTCACAACGCCAATCTTGGCTCCATTTACCCCACGGTTGACTAATTCACGTTTAAACTGATTGGTAACGGCCACAATAAGTGTTGCTCGGCCATATAAAAACATTTCTATCTTCTCAAACATTTTTATAACAGCGGAACCTTCCTTCGCAGCACCAACAGCAACGAGTGAAGCTGGCCAGATATCCCTAACTTCAAATACAAACGGTCGCCTTTTTAACTTTGCTGCCGCCCACGCGGCAATAGCGGTAAAAAACTGGGGGGAAGTGCCGACTACAACATCAACCTTTCGCGCCCATACCGCAGCAAAAAAACCACTGACCATAAACGACATAAAGTCCAATATCCGTCGAAGAAACCCTTTATTTTCAGCCATGTAGGTCTTTACACGAACAACATTAATTCCCTCAACAACCGAGCGTTTGTACCAATTATTTTTGTAACCCGGATATACTTTTCCATCGGGAAAGTTTGGAGCACAAGTGATGACGGTAACCTCATGTCCTTGAGCAACCCACACTTTGCAATGTTCAAATGTTCGGGACGCGGGAGCATTTCCCTCCGGCGGAAAATTATCCGTTAAAAATAAAATATGCACTGCTAGCAATAAGTCCGATAACCATTCAAATAACCACGCCATAATGCTTTTGCAGGTACAACCGAGCGGTACTTCGTGACATACCGCCCACACCACCTAATAAGCAAAATAGCGCCCAATAAACCAAAGCGAGAGGCTGTAGCTCCGCGTATTTCCATGATCGCTGCAGACTCGACTTTTTGTCGTCCACCTTCAAAACAGGAATGAAAAACTAACGGGCGATGGATGAGCTTAAACGTCGGGCTAAACCGCCATGCATCGAGCAAAAAGTTAACTTCCTCGTTGCCAGGATACGCTGTACCTAATCCGATGTTCTCATTGAATCTCAGCGCATGTTTAACAACAAATGTTCGCTTGAACAGCAGTTCGATAGAATTCATTTGTAACAAGGTCAATTTAGTAACACGGTTTGAATCAGTATATTGCTTGTATAGACGAGTCCGATCGTGCGTGCACCCGACCCTCACTCGCAAAATATCTGCAGCGCTCGCTTGCTGGTCTAAAAAACCGACCAACCAGTTAATTTCTTCGACACCAAACTCCACATCATCATCCAACATCCAGACATAGTCGGACGCTGCAAGTTCCACAACGCGATTCCTGCTTCGACTTAATCCCGTTTTTGAGGACCAGTCCCAAACTATATTTGGATGTTTCTCAGCATACTGTTTATCTAGCACCTTCCAATTTTGAACAACCACTACAATTTCTATGTTTGGAACCCGCTCAACCTGATGTAGCAGACAACTCAACTGTTCCAGGTTTTGTCCGACTGTCGAGAATCCCAAGGTCAGGCTCAGCGGCTTTTTATCCTTTGGTATACTTGTTTTCAAATCCACTCCTGATTCTCTCACCCAGGTATGTATAGTACGCTGTCGCTACAGGCAGTAACATCAATACGAGAGGCATTCTGTGTCGGACAGCCCCCCCTAAGTAGAATTCCCATATTGAAAAAATCACCCCGACCACGATAAAAATTCGAATAAGTGGTGTTGACGCTCTTGAGCGACATAATATTGCGCCTGCGAGAACTGTCATTACAAACATAACATCCAACAGCATCAACTTCAGTTGAAAGGGATTAACACTGTGCATAACCGGCAAAGGAGACAATACGAATTGTAAAAATAATGCCGGCAAATCCAATAAAATGTCCCAATACGTCTTCCAGTCCACTTGTCCGTAAGTCATACCGGAAGCGGCGTAATGTGTCGTTCCTCTTTCTCTGAGAAAAGCAAAGAAACTGGGTTCGAAATGATACCCAGTAACCCATTCAAATACCGGGACTAGCAAGGCAAGCAACAGCCCCCCTAGCAGCGATAATTTAAACAGGCTTTTTTGCGTTGCTACTAACATCATCAGGGGGTACAAAATAACAAGTTGTGGCCGTACCATGATGGTAATGATCCCTCCGGCGATCAGCCATCCCCAACTACGATTATATTGAAATCGATATAATCCATACAAAAATAAGCCAAAGCCCAGAATCATTAAGTACTCTCGCAATGGCATCGCAATAAACATGATCGTTGAGGGGTACAGCAGGACAAGGAACAAATACAATGAATAGTTACCTGGAGTGGCTCCATAGTTTTCTCTAAAACCGCGCCAAGCCAACCAGATTAATATGCAACCTAATAGATAAACACACTGCTGCAAGTACAAAAACAATTCGATTTGAAATCCAGACAGCCACCGCAGGGGTGTACTAACCCAATAGTAAAGAATGACCCCCAAAGACGATGAGTGGATATCATTTGATTCGACAAGCTCCGCAAACCCTAACGTATCAGGAAAAAAGGGCACTAAAGGGAAAAATGTCGCCACTTTGGTGTAGAAACATAGTATTAAAAACGAGATAACTGTCGCCATTCGATCTTGATGGCGAACAAATACGCGAGTAGCCAAAATACCCAAGAATATAGAAAGCCCGATGACTACCAGACTTTCAAGAAGAACGATTTGCCATTCAAAAAAAACCGTATACGGCTTCATGAAATCACTCTGATGAAATATTTAATCAGCCCTTTAATACTTTTGAGTAACACGGTTGGCCAACGACGCAATGAAACCTGTCCCAAACTGGCACATAGGATAGCGAAACCTTCTGCCAAGTTACCGGTTTCAAATGCGATGGGCGCAAGGACTTTTGCCTGATAGTTTTTACTCGCAGTTTCGGACATATACTGTTTCATTTCTGCCAGCCAAAACTTACAGAAATCAAACGTTGCTCCCTTTTTAAACGTTGATGCACCTTTGTATCGCAACCAATTCGATACAACATGTGGAATAAATTTGAACAGATATCCATTTGCTTCAGCCCTCAAACAGAAATCATAATCCTGATGCCGAATAAATCGCTCATCAAATCCAACCGCTTTTGCCAGTGCCGAGGAACAAACGATTGTCGACGTTTGAATCAGACCTCCATGAATAAAAAGGTACTCGGCAACACTGCCACCTCCAATACCAACCTCCGGCATGATCCGACCGTGGCTTTGCTCCGGAAACTTAAAATCTACCTGACCATAGAAAACCACTCTATCGGCTTCGGGGGTACACTCAATCGCAGCTCGCATTGCAGCCAGTCGCTTGTCAGGCCAGGTATCATCCGAATCCAAAAACGCTATATATTTGCCTTTCGAGGCATTTATGCCTGTATTTCTGGCAGCGGCACCATTTAGATTTTTTTCATGTTTCAGTAACGAAAAACGTTCATCATCCAGTTCAGAGATAATCTGGGATAACCTCTCTATATCGCCAGAACAATCATCAACGACCAACACTTCAAAGTCCTGCTCACTTTGTGTAAGCAGGCTTTGTAGCGTTTTACTGATAAGGTGAGCCCTATTGTAAGTAGGTACAACAATGCTGAAAAAAGGAGTAGTACTAGCCATCTACACCACTATCGCCCCGAACGAAAAACATGAGTAAAACACCAAGAGATGCGAGCAATAACCCCGCCACACCGGCAGAAGCGGTCAACAGAGCTCGTTTAGGTGACGATCGCTTCATCGGTACGAATGGCGTTTCAACAGCTCGCAACACATAGTGCTTCGAAACCGTCGCAAGCATCTGCTTCTTTTGCTCTTGTTCAATAAGGTTGTAAAGAACGGTTTGCATGTTCTGGTTTTGTGCATTATTCGCTTTATCGGTCAGAAACAATAAATTGTCTGTATAGCGTTGAATATCCTTTTTCCTAACAAACTCATTGAAGTCTTCAACAAGGTCATTTAGCCACTTGGCGGATAATTCAGGTGAGTAAAAAACGAGTTGAAGTGTCACCAGACCAGTAATCCTATCTACGTCAACGGTAAAAAACTCTTTAAACCTTTCAACTGCTTCTAAGTAGGATGGGATTTTGGTATATGGACTAGAGACTTCTCGAGTCCAACGTTGCTCTTCAAGGTTATACACCTCGTTATCCAACTGCAGTTCACCGGTTTGGGGATTGTAGCCTTCTGCGGCAAATAACGGCACCAAGATATCTCGTTGTGCTATGAATTGTTGTAGAAAATCTTGGGATTGAATGGCTACTACATCAATTGACTTGGGATCCGTATTGGATGGTGTACCAAATGACAAACCAGCAAGGCTTGCCATTTGGCCAAGCTGAGATGATGATGAAAGCGAACCAGACTCTTCTCTGACATGCTCATAGATTCCACCCGATTCATACAGGTTCGGCAAGAAAAATGTTGTAACAGCTGTACCAAGAGCGAAAACAAACGACATGCCTATGATGAACCATTTTTGAGACCATAGGGCGTAAGCAACAAATAAAGGGTTAGTAGGAGTATTTTCTTGCATGATTAATGCGCATCCTCATTAAGTTTATTAACACTGTCTTTAATCAGTGTCTCCCATTTTGGTCGAAGAGCACTTTCGCTATATACCATAGTCATAAGCGTTTGATTATTCTGTCTTTGCTCTGGAGTTTGCGCACAGAAATCCGCAAATGTCTGTTTTTTTATACATTCACTGGGAAAAACATAAAACCCTTTGTGCTCTAACTCGCTAAAGGTCGAAGTTGCCCCCCTCACATACATTTTTCTGCCATGTTTTAACATGGAATAAACGACATACAAGCCTTGCTGTCGAAGATGGGCAAATACAGCTACATCGATGCCAGCAAGAAAGGAGTCATATTCATCTTTTCCCATCATTTCGACAATCGGTTTAAATTTCTCGCCCAAAAGAGTATTCCCGTGTTGAACTACATTGTTCACATAATCGCTGCTACCGCCGTAGTTCAACAGTACGCTGACTAAAATATTTTCGTCCTTGAATTTAGAAAGCCATTCCAAAGCCTCAATATGATTGTTGCTGGAAGCGCCTGAGTTGCCTACCAATATATTGAGCTTTGTATCGTTCTTCTTCTGTAAGGATGTGTTGTCTGAAGCAATTAGTGGGTAAGGGACTACATCCACCTTGCGCTTGGCTAGGTGTTTGGAAATCAGCTCACTGTCACCTTCATTCAGCGCGATTACGTGCCTAAATCGTTTCACTAAATTCCGATGGAAGAAATGAGCTACTCGTCTCTTGATTGTTTTACTCTCAGCAATATGCTCATACAAATCCGCTCCCCAACAAACCCACAGACATTGCTTAGGAAGGCCAGAGAACGCCAGCCGAGGCCACAGATGGCGATCAAACATGCCATGAAACACAAAAATGCTGCCAACATCTGCATTCTTTTTCATTAAATGAAGCAGTTCATTCGCATTCATATATTGAGTAAAGCCTTGTGGTGCAGCCTCTCCAGAGACTGACCAAGCCCAAAACTCTTGGAGGATTTCCTCAACATTTAGCCCAACAAAAAAGTGTTTCATAGGGAGATAATGATGTGGCGTTTGCCCGAATATATGAATAATTTTTCGTATAGAACGATCCATTACCTCTCCTCAACTTCCGATACGCAAACGAAGCCAGCGCGCCGCTTGCGGTTCAAATATCACAATACACACCAGCCAACTGAGGCCCCATACCACCGCGCCCAGCAGCAGTATCCACAGTGGTGATTCAATCGCAAACGCTCGCATTAACACCACAGCACAGGCTGCACAGAGCAATGCGGCGCTGGCCGGCCTGGCCAGGGCCAGTGAATACTGCCCAGCGGACAATCCCACTGTTTTGAACAATAACCACCACCAATGGCCGAAATAAGCGACAAATTGTGTCGCAGCTAACGCCGTCGCTACCCCAATAACGCCCCATTGAGTCCCCACAGCGATGCTTGCGGGAAATAGCAACAGCAATGCTACATTCCACCACAGCGACCGTCTGACCTTGCCGACTGCCATCAGTAGCGCACCTACTGGATTTTGTGCCGAACGCAATAAGCACCAAACAGCCAAAATTTGCATCAACCCTGTGACATGTAACCAAGCAGGGCCAAAAAACACCGCTATCAACGGCTCCGCAAAAACAGCCATCGCGGCATACAGGGAGAAGTTAACCCAGGACAACAGTTTGACGATCATTGCGTAGGTAGTAGCAAGATCGGTGTGCTCACGCATTTTCGCCATGTACGGGTAAGCTACCCGGGTAACAACCGGGTTAATCAGCATTGCGGGTTTAAAGCACAACTGACGAACTAGATGATATCCACCGAGTATCTCAGTGCCCAAAAGCTTGCCGACCAGTATGACGTCAACCTGGCTATTAAAAAAGTTCACCACATTGGCGCCTGATTGGTATAAGCCAAAATGCCAATAACGGCGTAATTCCGTCCAATTATCAGGGAGACTGAAGAACCATTTACGCCCGGAGAAAAGCCATAGGAATAAGGCCAGCAGCCCTTGGTTCATCACAATGCCTGCAATCAATGCATAAACACCGTGCCCCATCAACAACAACAGAATAGAGCACATAACACTGATAAAAACCGCCATAAACTCCGCGCTGGCAATTGCCCCAAAGCGCATATGTTTTTGTAAAACGGCCAAATTCATACGGCTCCAACCACTAAAAACGAACACCAATGCCGCGACCCGCAGCGGCTCAACCAAACCCGGTGATGAAAAGAGAAAAGCCACCAAAGGTGCGAGCAAATAGACCCCTACGGCCAATCCGAGCGCGACACAAAAACACATAAAGCCCAACGCATTTAAGTGCCTACGGCGGGTGCGCTGTTGGTGAATAACAGACTGCCCAACGCCCAGGTCCATTAGCAGTTGAAAAAACATCACGGTTAACTGCACCAGCGCAAATATCCCCAATGCTGTGGCATTCAGGAAGCGGGAGGCCACGGCCAACTGCAGGACAAACAGCAGAGCACGAAATAAGGTGGACAGGGTCGTCCATTGCACGCCGCGTTGAGCGACAGAAAGCGCGTTCGTCATCGGTTCACCGCACTAGCGGAATATCGCGAGCATGGCATTGTTAAAGGGAGGTAGTACGACACGGTTGCGTTCTGGCAATGCCGTTACGGATGTGATCGTTTGCTATTGTTCTGTCCGTCCTGCGAAGACTCGGTCACCCGATGCTCAAGCACTGCCATTCGCTGTACCAGACGGTCAATCTTCACCTGCATCTTATTGCGCTCAATGTCCATCAACAATATTTTAACCATTGCTGCCCCCAGGGCTACCAAAACCGGCAGGATGGGTGGATAACCTACGCCTAGTTGACGGCCAAACCAGTCTACCACCCCGGGAAAAAAGCTGACTGAAAGCACCAGTAACGCAATCAAAAACCAGCGAACGGCAACCAAAGGGGATATGTGATCACGGCGTGTTAAGAACACAATCGTAATGCTCAATACGGCACCAATAAAAGCAGCAATCAAGTGCGCGTTATTCACTGTTTTCCCCTAATTTCAATCGTTCTTTGTAATGCTTGGTTGATACTGAACCCGCCTTTGTCGTGCTAAGTACCAGCGTGTAAAGCAGATACTTTCCGACTGCAAGCCATGAATAGAAAATCCGCGAAATGCCGTTTTCTCGTTCGTTCATCAAGACTTCTATTTCCTGACAGCGAAGCCCGACATCCCGCAACATTAGCAAAACCCCAACGTCTTGGTATTCAAACATTGTGGCCTGCTCGCTGCACAATACGTCGATGGCATTTCGATTATAACAACGTAACCCGGATGTTAGATCACTGACTCCCAATCGGGTAATCCATTTGAGCAGTTGCCAGGTTACATGCCTTCCCCAACTCCCTCTCGACAAGCAGGAACCAATCACGACATCCGTACCGCGCAACGAAGCTTCGAGCAACTTATTGATTTCAGTAGCCAGATGCTGTCCGTCAGCATCCATCGAAATAACCCGCTCAATGCCTTGAGAGCGCGCAAAGCGAATTCCGGTTTGCGTAGCGCGCCATGCCCCCATATTGACCACATGTCGTAATACGATCGCTCCAGCACGCTCGGACACCAATGCGGTGTCATCGGTGCTGGCATCATCAACGACGATCACGGCACAATCATGCAGCGCGCGAATGTCTTCAATCACTGCACGAATACTTGATGCTTCATTCATCGCCGGAATAATAACCGCAAAACTGGCCAAACAGAGCCCTCCTCAACAACCGCCGCATTTTAGCGCATATACAGGCTGTAAGCCAATCCAGCGGTTAAATCGTCGCGACTTAAGACAAAGCCTTCTTAACCGTTTCCGATACCGTAGAGACCTCTTCAAAGGTCATATTTGCAAAAAGCGGTAAACATAAAATCCGCCGGGATATGTCAGCTGACGTTGGGCAAATACCTTCATCGCCATACACACTGACTTCAGCAAGGTTGGGATAAAAATAACGACGCGATTGAATATTGACCGCCTGCAACGCATCCATTACGGCGAATACGTGCGCCTCTGATGGCAAAATAATCGGGGCATAAGCGCCGTTATTACGACTGTCTTTTGACCACTCCTGAAACGTCACCCAGCCCGAAAGCTGTTGCTGGTAGGCCTGCATCAAAGCCTGTCGATGGGCCAGTATTTCAGGAAAAATGTCCAGCATTGCGAGTCCCATTGCGGCATGAAGCTCACTCATTTTGGCATTGATGCCAACATGCGCCGGTACATTGTGCCTGTCAAAACCAAAGTTAATCAGTTGACGTGCTTTTTCCAATGCTTCGCGCTCTTTGAATATGATGGCGCCCCCTTCAACACAATGGAACATTTTTGTTGCATGCAGACTCAAGGTCGCAGCGTCACCGTGTTGCAAAACTGTTTGGCCTTTATACTGACAGGCGAAGGCATGGGCAGCATCATAGATCACTTTCAATCCATGCCGTTGAGCGATGGTGGATAGCCGCTCAACGTCGCAAGGGTTACCAAATACGTGGACAGGTACAATCGCTCGAGTAGTCTCTGTGATTAGATTCTCGACACAATCAGGAGCAATGTTCAATGAGTCCGGGCAGATGTCCGCAAAACGGGGTTGCAGATTTTGCCAACGCAATGCACCTGGTGTTGCAGCAAAGGTGAAGGGTGTCGTGATGGCCTCCCCTTCTTCCAGGCCAAAAGTGCGAAAGGCCACTTGCAACGCCAGTGTGCCATTGGCGACCAGTAATAAATGCTCGACACCGAGGTACTCTGCCAAACGTGTCTCAAGTTCCTGCACCAGTGGGCCATTATTGGTCAGCCAAGTGCGTGCATAGATGTCATCGAGGTATGACTGATAGCGCCCGATGTCGGGCAAGAAAGGTTTTACGATGGGTATCATTCTTGGCTCGTAGAAGTTAACTGTTGCAATTTGTTGTACAGGTTGGTCGCGGTCTCATCCCCGGGTTTAAGCATAAGTGCATGTTTGAGCAGTGCTTGGCCTGCCTTATAGTCCCCTAGGTTAACCCGAGTGATGGCCAGATTTACGGTCAGAACATAGTCAGATTTATTTAACTGAAACCCTTCGCTCAGCGCCTGATTGGCACGCTCAAAATCTTTATTGCGCAGGTAGAAAAGTCCTCTGTTGGATAGGATCATACTCCGACGCACGGGCTCTTTTACTTGTTCCAACAAATCCAGCTCGTAGATATCAGCTTTTTGATAAATGCCCAATTCACGCAGACAGGCGATGTAATTAAGCAGCATCTCAGGCTGGATACCCAACTGCCAATCAGGCTGCTTATTATACAATGCAATGGCGTGACTGAAATAGCTGATGGCTTTGGGACATTGATTATTTTGAGACAGAGCTGTCGCATATTCACCGGTCGCTCGTGCACTGCGTTTAGACAAAGAGACTTCATTCGCATAAAAACGCGTCTTATCTGCCCACAAGGTGATACGGTTGTGCAATTGGTAGGTCAACAATAGCAATAGCACTGCGCATGCTACATACGCTGGTAAAGCCCATACTTTGCGACGGGTTAGTGGTATCAAAAGGGCAACAACGCCCAGCACCATGCCAGCATTTGGTAGATAGGTACGATGTTCAAATACCAAATCCTTGATGGGCATGACACTCGACTCAACCGTATGCGCCAGGTAATAACATAGGACCCCCAGTGTGAGTAGCGGCATCTTTCGGCGCATTAAAATGGCACATATCACAACTACTGAGTGCCAAATAGCTGATATAACAGTTGCTGTATCAGGGACTGTTATAAGCGGCCAGTCATATTCCAACCGCAAGCCTTGCAAAGAGAAGAACTGGAATTGATAGTGGCGCAGTGCATCCAATTGCGTCATAAGATAGTCTATGCGTGCAATGTCAGCGGTTTCCCGTGTTAAACCGTCCAGCACGGATAGCGTCTGATTGCCGAACTGGCTTACTAATCCAATGACGCAGACCATTAGGAGTGCAATACCGCTAACAAAAAGTATCTTGGTAAAGCGCTTAAAGAACAACCACTCCAGAACCCATATCATGAGTGGTAGAACCGCTGCATTTTGCTTACCCGATAGCGCTATAATGAAAAACAGCAAGCCAACCAACAAAGCCCACATGCGTTGTGTTGTTCGCCAGTACACATAACTATTCAGCGCACCAAGCGAACCAAACGCCGCCCACAATGCTCCCTGCTGCACCGCATAAACAACAGCCTGACTATTTTGAGGGTGGACGGCAAATAAAACTGCTGCACCAACACTGAAAGTGTATGCAGCCGCTCCGTCAAACGTATTAGAGGTCGCCTGATGACGCAGTAGCTGCCAACATAACAAGCCAAGTAAACCGCTTGTCAGCCCGTGCAGCAGGATGCTAAAAACATGAAATGCAGCGGCGTTTTCGCCAAACCAGGTAAGCTGAAGGGCGAATATTGCATAGGTCAATGGCCTGGAACTGTGCTTGTCCCACAAAGCCTGCCAATCTATCGGTGGCGCGATGGCTGGATTGTGCAGTATCGAACTAAAATCGTCGAGATAGAATGGAATGGTTGTTAGGCCGTAGTAACCTGCTGCGACCAACACTATCCCTAGAATGGGCATCAATGCCCGAGCAATAACAATCATACTATTTCGTGTGCAGAGAAATGAAAAAAGGCGAGCATATGCTCGCCTTTTTAATGCTGTCGTCTCTGTGATTACAGAGTGCGCAGACGGTCGCCGTCAGTCTTAGCGTAGTACAACGCTTCAACAACGATGGCGTTTTCAGGTGCATTGATGATCACGTCGAAAGACAGAGGACCACTCAGACCTGCAGAAGTTACTGCGTTACGGATAGCAGCAGAGATGTCAGTAACACCTTCAGCGCCAACAGTTGCGATACCTTCCATTTCTACAGTGTCATCGCCTACGTAGATAACCAAGTCAACACCGCCAGTTTGAGTAGAAGTGTTAGACACAGTTACTGACTGAGAGTAAGCAGAACCGAAAGGCAGGAATGGAATGTGTGCTTTCGCACCATTCAGGGTCCATGCACCAGCAGAGCTTTCAGACAGAGTAGTAGCTACCAGGTCAGTTGCGCCGCCTTTAGGATCGGTGTAAGAAACTTTGGTTTCAGCAGTGAAGGTTTGATCTGGGATTACCACATCAGCAGGACCAGTCACAGTGATACCTACAGTACCAGTAGAGAAAGCAGCTGCTTGCGCTACAGATACAGACATGAAGTCTTCAGCTACAGTTGCAGTACCAGCAGTTGAAGTGACAGCACCGTCGTCAGCACCGCCTAGTTCACCGTCGCCATCAGCGTCCAGGAATGAGAAGTCACCCCAAACTTTGTAAGTAGCACCAGTGGTAGTAACGCCGGTAGATACAGCAGCTTCAGTGTTGCTGATTACCAGAGTATCAGCAGTACCGCCGCCAACAAACTCTTTACGAGCAGTGTTAACGTCGATAACAGCATCGAAAGCAGTGCTTACAGATGTGTCAAGCTGTTGAGCGTAAGTGATTGCAGTTACTGCAGTAGACGAGTCAACAGTTTTAGGACCTTCAACGGTTGCAACTGTACCAACTGCAGACATCTTAACTTCACCTTCGTCTGCCGCAGCAGTGGTGATCAGCTGAACGCCAGAAACAGTTACTGCAGTACCAGCGCCGAAAGCTACAGGGTTAGTTACCAACAGTTTGATTTTGTTGCCAGAGTACTCGAGGAATTCGATGTTATCTAGCAGGTTACCAACACCAGTCACTGTAGGAACGATAGGAGCAGGAGTAGCAGCTGCAGTCATAGTAGCAACAGTCGCACCAGTCACTTCCAGAGTGATGATATCACCGCTGTCGTAGTCACGCTCAGGGGTAATAGTAACGTCAGCGGCAGTAACCTGCTGAATGCCGACCGCATATTCCACACCCAGTGTAGCAGGAGTCGTGCTAACAGTAGAGCCTACTGCAGCGAAAGATGCGGTAGCTGCTACAGATGCAGCAATAAGCGTCTTTTTGAACATTGTAATTATCTCCAATTTCATGAAATTGAACACGAAGCAATTCATTTTGCGTTGTGTCCGTTTACCGTCGATGGTTTTATTTCGTTCAACCGCACCCTAGCTGGCCAGAAAAACGAACCAAATCCAATTTATATATAAATGAGTTCCGATGTCAACAAAACCGTCAATTTATTATGTATTTAGCTCAAAAAAGCCACACTTTAATGAGAAAACGGTCTGTTGCCTTCTTCAACGCATAGTAAGTATGCGTGAAAGCCTTTAAAAATCAATCCTTTCTCACATTTTAAAGGTATATCAATCAATACGTATGGACGACACCGTGTCTTTGAACGTACGCATTAGCCCATCCCATTGGTCTGAACGACTGATAACACGGGGGGTTACCATGATCACCAGTTCCGTCTTCACTTTACTCTGCGTGGTTGCCCCAAACAGATTCCCAAATAAAGGAATATCACGCAGGCCAGGCAAGCCAGAGTTATTGTTTGTGGTCTCTTCGCTGATCAGCCCCCCCATCAGTATGGTTTGTCCGTTTTCCGCCACGACCTCAGTAGACAGAGAGCGTTCAAAAATGTTGGGATTGCCACTGGCCGCGTCTCCCTCTGTCTCGTTACTGTTAGACTGACTGATGTTCATAATGACCACACCCTGCGCATTAATGGTGGGCGTCACCGTTACCAGTGTTCCCGTGCGCCGGTACTCGACTGACTGGGTCAACTGGTTACCCGTATTGGGATTGACCGTGGTCGAGCCAACAATGGGGATTTCACGCCCGACCTGAATGGTCGCCGATACACCATCCCGCACCAGTAAATTGGGGTTAGACAGCACATTGAACAAATTATTGGATGACAAGGCCTGCAGTGATGCTGTATTTACCCCACTGGCCCAGGTCAGCACATCCCCTACTCCTTCAGAGGCAAAACCGCTGTTAAAACCAAACTTGCCACTGGATAGGGCAAATTCCACCCCCATCTTAAACTCGTCAGTCAGTGTGACTTCTGCGATGGTGATCTGCAGCATCACTTGCTTTGGCAGTACATCAAGGCTCGTTACCAAGGGCAAAATCTTTTTGTATGCTGTACCTGTCGTGTTAAAGATCAACGCATTGGTGCGTTCGTCGACAACAAAATTCAGTTCATCATTGCTGGCCCCAGTAGTACGCGAGGTTGCTTTTAGTTGTCCTGTCGACGCACCATTTGCGTCCTCTCGGCTGTTTTGCGCGTTGGAGCTAACGTTCGTTTGTCGGGCTCCGGCAATCAAAGGCTGCAAACTCTCGCCAATGTCCTTGGCGCGGGCAAATTTCGGGTGATATACGTAATACTGACGCACATCCCCCTCCGTTGGCTGATCCAGCGTTTTGGTCCAGAACTCAACACGGTCGAGCAACGACTGGCTGGCGGCAAACACCGCAACAGCACCGATTTGGTAAAGAGGCACAAACACCAGATTGTCATTGCCCGGCTCGATGATGCCATTGGGGATCCCCTCCGACTCCAGCAACGCTGACAACTGGTTGAGGTACATGTCTATACCGGTAAACGTCAGCTTCACCAGCCCCACATGCCGTCCTCTGTTTGCCGGAGAATCTAGCAACTGGACCAGTTCTACAGCCCTGACAACTTGCTCACGATCTCCGGTGATAAACAGCGTGCTTTGCTTGGCATCCAGAGTGATCTGTACGTCGGCCAGCTGTTCGATGGTGGTCTTCAGGGAAACTTTGATGCCATACAGTACCGGAACGATTTGCATCACGCTGTTCGCAGTGCTGGGAATGTCGTTCACTTCACGTCCCATACCAACGGCGCGGGCGGCCTTGCTGTTCGGTTCTGTTTTGGCCAATAACAAGACATCGCCATTATATTTGACCGTGACATGTCGCTCCCCCAAAGCCGTTTGTGCCAGCGCAAATAACTTACGCGGTGTTACAGGCTTTGAAATGTTTAGTGTCACAGGTGCCGTAGCCCGGTCCACATCCGGGGTGACCATGTAATTAACTCCCAGCAGTTCACCAAACACATAGTGGATAAAACCGTTCAACGGCATTTGATTCGCAGCAACTTGGATCTCGCCGCTGTCGGGAAACAGTTGTTCCATTTCGGCAGAGGAAAAGGAGACGTCAGGCCGACTCATTGACGGCAGGGTAAAGAAGCCTCCGTCGTTACGGCGTTGTTGAGATTCACTGACATCGTCTTGTATTCCAAGTTCAGCCTCTTCCACGCCATCAATGTTCAGATAGCTTTTGCGTACTTCCAGCGCTTGCTCACCGTATTTTTTAGAAAACGCATCACTGTGGTTACTGGTCGCACACGCTGATAGGAGTGCTGACGATACCACGACCGATAGCACCCGCAGCCACGATTTACTCGGCATTCTTTTGTATCTCCTTGGACTCTTTTGACGCAAACACCTGCAATTCTACGACCCGCTCGTTGTGGCGTAGCGCTACTACGCCTGGATCAATCCTTTCAACTAGGTACTCGCCTAAGCGCTGGCCTACTTGGATTTCATTGCTCGATTGCTTGCTGTTTGTTATGTTCACGCCATTAATGATGGCCAATCGCTGTCCGTTGTAACGAAACGTGCCAACCAGACGATATCGCATCTGACCATCAAACAGATCTCGTAACTTACCTTGCTGTTGCTGCTGTTGCGCTGCCGACATGCCAGCGATTTTGGGCTTGGTCGATTCTTCCTTAGGACGGGCAGTTGGCTTTTCCTTAGGCTGGTCGTATTGGTTCAGCGCATTGAGCAACGAGTCTCGGCGCTCCTCTGTCAACGTAGCGATGTTGCTTTCACCTACCTTGAGGGCTGAATCCTGCTGTTCATTGTCATCAATTTTCAACGCCAGACGCTGACTAAAATCCCATATAAACAAGGGCAGCAATATCACCATCAGCGCAATAAAAAGGCTACGGTTGTTCATCGGTCTCTCCTGATGTCCCCGCATTGCGCATCATTGAAAGTACCACCATACCATTAAACTGTCCCAGGGTCTGGCGCTGAGGATACATGTTCGAATTAATGGTATTGATCCTGACCACACTCATACGGGGCTGGAATTGTTCAACATCCAGCATAAACGAGATCAAACCATGCAACTTGCCAGACAAAGATAATTCTACCCGTTGTTCCACCAAAGGCCCCTTTGACAAGGAGTTAAGCCAATTAATATTGCGGGCCTCAAGGCCATATTCTTCAAGGCGCTTGCCCAAGAACGACTGCAACTCGATCTGCAAAGAAGTCTGATCTTCAGCACTGAAAACCAACCCTTCTTGCAACGTCTCTCGAAGAGCCTCTAGCGCCTGTACTCTTGCGGCGATGTCCTCTTGGTTGGCCAGTAAACGTTTACCTTTTTCCAACTGGGCGGCCTGGCGGTGCACCGTCGCTGCGGTGCTATCCTGCCAGTCAATCAGAGGCACAACGGCAAACTTTATTACCAACAACACGGCCACAAAGCCAAGCAGTATAGTTTTATTCTGCACCATCGCCTCCTGCATCACTGGACCAGACCTGATCATCATTCACCCGGAACGTCAGAGTCACAATCTCTCCCCCTCTGACCTGAAGCACCGGAGAGGCCATTTGAGGTTCTATAATTCCGGGAATCGTGGACAAGGCCTTCAATAAATCAGATACCTTGTCTGACTTAGTCCTCATGCTGACCTGGCCATTTTCAACAGCAATGGATTGAATTTGCACATCCTGCTTGTCCAGCAACGAAAGAACCACACGCCATAAGGCCGAAGACGGCTGAAAGGTGTTTACACTGTCTTGCAGCACAGCGACAAAGGCTTGATGGTTTTCCAGTTGGTGTTGCAACGCAAAAACGTCATTAAGTTGCTCACGTTGTTCAGACAATTGTGCTTCCACCGCGCCTTGACGCCAGACTAAAAAAGCACTGGTCATTGCCAGATAAGCTGCAACACAACCGACAAACGCAGCTCCCAACCAACGCCATTTAATGCCTTCAATTAACTTACCCAAACGCAGCTTGTTAATGCTTTGGCGCCAAACATGAGGTGGCATATGAAAAAGCTGTCGGGTCAATGTACGCTGCCAATCCGTTTGCTCATAGGTTTGGTAGCCGTCGACCTTGCCATCCATATCGGAGGGTGTGCGCGGTAGAGTATCGGTGCAGAACTCCCCGCCTCGAGACATAACCTGCAGCACATGTCCGTTGCGCTCCACCAGCCAACGCATTTCTCCTGTCGCTACAGTGTCCATTGCACGCTTTGCTAACAAAGGCTCAGGTATAATTAACCAACTGCCTTTGGCGGCATCCTTGTAGGCGTTGTCTGGAATGACCCAAAAATAGACCCGACATTTATCGAGTCCCAAAGGCTCGACCAGTGTGTACCGATGACCAAGGACAGGACTAATGTCATCCATCAGCTCCGCAGCTTTTAGCGCTTCACTGACATTGGCAATGGGCAAATCCTTGACAGTTTCAAAACAGCGTTCACGCTCGACAACAGCGACGAATTGGGCTTTGCTCTCCTTGCCCGATGATTCTGAATCAAATGCGACAAACCGCTGCAGATATGTTACCAGTGCGTTAATGACAAAGCTCCCTCAATTGCCGGGCCTGATGTAAAAGACCGGCCATTATCGTCAATTAAATGACTGTGTTGCAAGTTAATCGGCTAATAATATGACAACTGGAGGATTGGTTCTCGACTTTGATGCGTCTGTATCAAAATCTCAAACCGATGATCCAGTTTCACGTCCCCCCGAGTCACCGACAACGTCACTTCAAACAGGTTCCCGGGAAAGACATCCAGTAAGCCATCATACGGGACAAAACTACCAAAAATTTGTTGCCAGCCCTGCTCTATGTCTTGTTGTCCATTGCCGAGAATGATCAACTGCTGCGCAATATCTTCATTGAACAACGCCCTAACAAGAGGCGCAGAGGCGCACAACGGAGCAAACGTTGAGATATAGTGATGGGTCAGATTCGGCCCAATACGCTCGTACTGGGTATCACTAATTCCCGGTAATGCACGAATTTCAGCAACACTTTGCAACGGACCATTGCGCGGTCCGGCTTTATCACTGGCGTTGTAATAGGCGTGCTCAGCGCCAAATGGTGACACGTTATCGTCAACATCTGTCCAGTCGTGCAGCGCAGGTAAAAACTGCCCCCATTGCTCATCCGGGATCTGTTCAGCCCGAAACAGCGGCACCAATAGCTCGTCTTGAGGTAACGATACCGACAACTTCCCCAACATACTCTTTACCTGCAACGTGACACCGGGGGAAAGGGTCACCGGTTTACCGTTACAATACCAGGACGTTCCCTGACCGCTATGGTTAAACAAGGCCAGCGTATCCGTTTGATAAAAGCGACTCAGTACCGCTGTCTTAGCACTGCGCATTGCCAACTCGGCTTCCAGTCGCTGCTGATACTGCCGGGCAATATCGACGTTGCGTTGCGCGGTCTTGTTAAAATGCAACGCGACAATGGCGATGATTGCGCTGATCAGCAATACCTGAACCAATGCAACACCGGATTGCTTAGAAGTCATTTGAAAACCACCCCAATGCCCGACTGTTTAACTGACTCACGGAAAAAACCACGGCTTGTTGCTGGCCCTCTTTAACGTACTGCAGTCGTATGGCCGAGGGCATCACATTACGGTTCGAACCATTAAAACTGGTCCACCATTGCCGCGCAGCAGATGCGGTTTTCTGTCCCAGGTTTTCATAGCCATAGTACTCAAACACCATATCGGACGCACCGGATAACAGGGTTTGCTGAAACGTGAAAGCATGGCGTTGCTCCAGGGTCAGCAATAGATCATTCTTCAAAACCGCTTCTTCGTACTGCAGAGAGTAGGAAAGGTCGGACGACTGAACGATGGACAGTCTCACCACTGCGAGCCCCTGACGACCGGAAAACGGGGATTTGGATACGCCGATGAAGCTGTCCTCAGACCCCTCGAAATAAAGCGTCGCGTTTTGCTCTTGATCTCTGACGATGTAGGGATACAAACCGGTAACGGCCATCTGCACGCGCTTCAGTGCCTGCAAGGTATCAACATGAGCGTCAAACGCGTTGGCATCTTTCTGCCAGCGCTGGACAAAATAGCTGTAACCCATGGTCGCAATCATGATCGTCATGGCTAAAATGGCCATCGCCACCAACAGTTCAACTAACGAGAATCCCCTGTACCGGAATGACGTCCTTACCACGTTATCTCCATGTATTCATGCACGTCATCGCTGCTGGCATCATGCAGTGACACCTTCCATACAACGGCCTGTCCCCCGGTCTCTACTTTCTCTTTATTCAGGTAGCGCTCCGGAGGGGTAATACGTCGACTGACTTTCGCTTCCCACAGGTAACGCCGCCCCAGAAAGTATTCTTCTCCCCGCTGGGTGTCGGCATATTGTGCTTGGGTAAGCTTCAAATGGATTGCATCAAACAGCAAATCCAGCGGTGCCGTTTGCCAAACCACCTCCGTGGCACGTTGGTTCGCCTGCAGAGCACCGCGATAGACATTGGTGAATACCGTCAATGCAATGAACATGATAAGTCCGGCGACCAGCGCCTCAATCAGCGAAAAACCTGCCATTTTGCGCATCATTGTTGCGCACCTTTTAGCAGAGCGACTGTTGTCGCTTCGTTACCTGCATCCGCTCTTATTTGCTGAGGCCAGGGAAAACCTGCACGGGAAATTTTCACCTCCTGGAGAGGAAAACGCAGGGTTTCAAACGCTAAGGATTGTTGACGTTGAGGCGCGTCAAGATACCAGTAATGCATACGGTCATCTGAAAATTTCACTGAGATGTCCCGATCATTAATAAAGGCAAGATGAGACAGGCTTTTTACTGTCCCACGCAAAGTGCGCAAATCCGACTCCACGGTAACGCTGTCAAGCGCTCTGAACAAATTGGGTCCAACCAACGCCCCTATCGTACCCGCTATTGCCAGCACCACCAGCAATTCTACCAGCGTAAATCCCGGCCACCTGCGAAGCCCTTGCATGCCCTACAATCCAACGTCATTCGTGCTGACAATGCTCAGAAGCATCACGACTACCACTGAACCAACGATGCCACCCATTAACAAGATTAAAAGGGGTTCAATCATGTTGGTCAGGGTTTTCGTCCAGCCCTCGAACTCTTCCCGGGCACGATGAGCGATTTCGGCAAATACAGGCTCCAAGTCGCCACTTTCCTCTCCAACTTCAACCAAAGAAAGCTGAAAATCGGAATAAATCGGTACGCTCTTTAAGACCACCGATAATCGTTCACCCTGTTTAATACGGTTTCGACTGGCTTGTAAGGTCTGTGCAATTTGCTGGTTTGCGATATTGCCTTTAGCCAAAGCGATAGCATCGACAAGTGCTACGCCACTGGATAACCCCATGGCCATGGAGCTGTTAAAGCGGATGCGCTCCACCAAACGGATACCTGTTCCGATAAGGGGCAGTTTTAGGCCTATCTCATCCAAGCGCCGTCGCGTCGTTGGCTGCTGCCAACCTCGGTATAAGGCATACCCCCCGACAACGATTGCCGCCAGAAGGTACCACTGGTAGCTGACAAACCAATCACTTAATCCCAACAACAATTCCGTGTAGAGGGGCAAGTCATCAGCCCTATCGAACATCCCACTCATTTGTGGCACGATATAATTGAACACAAATAGGATACAAGCGACACACACTGCAAGTATGACACTGGGGTACGTTAAACTCTGGACAATTTTGCTGCGCAACTGTCGCTGAAAGGTTAATTCTTCGGCCAGTTTGGCAAACACTTCAGATAACGTCCCCGATGACTCCCCCAGACGCAACATATTGATAAATAGAGGGCTAAACACCCCTTCTTGGGCTGCAAACGCATTGGCGACAGTACTGCCGTTTTTGATTTCGGTGCTCAATTTTTGTAACAAATTGCCTGTGGCAGCGTCACTAACCCCACGACTTAAGATGCTCAACCCTTTGTCTATCTTAACGCCGCTATTGAGCAGTATCGCCAGCTCGGCAGTGATAAACTCCAGGTTCTTAAGACCGACTCGTCCATCTTTACCCTGATTGCGCGAACGGTTGCGTAAAGAGGCGCTTTCCTTGATGGCAATCACCACCAATTTGTCAGCCGCCAATTGTCGTTTCGCGGCCTCTCGATCCTGCGCCTCGAGTTGTCCTTCGACCTTGACGCCATGAGCATCATACGCGGTGTATTGGAAGTTCATCAGCCGGCAACCCGAATCACTTCCTCAATTGAGGTAATACCCTCTGAGGCTTTCAGCAAACCATCCTGAAGCAAGGTTCTGTGTCCTTGCTGTTGATTGTGTGCACGGGCTCGCTGAATGAACTGATGATCCTTGGGTAAGGATTTAATGTCGTCATCACAACGTAAATATTCAATGATTGCGGTCCGCCCCTTATAACCGCTATGAGCACAAGCCTCGCAACCCACCGGGTGGTAGAGCGAAATAGGTCCTTTGACCCGATCTTGCAACTGATATTGTTCTATCAATGCCTGCGCATTTGGATCGGGTTGTTTACAGTTATCACAAAGCTTACGGGCCAGGCGCTGGGCAACGATCGAGACAATAGCGGCATTTAACAGGAATTCCTCAACGCCCAAATCAAGCAGTCGGGTGAATGCGCTCGGTGCATCGTTGGTATGCACGGTTGAAAACACCAAGTGACCAGTCAATGCACTTTGCATTGCGATATTGGCGGTTTCCTTATCGCGGATCTCCCCCAACATGATGATATCAGGGTCTTGACGCACAATACTTCTCAGTCCGCTGGCAAAGTCAAAGCCAATGTCATTGTTGACCTGGACTTGATTGATCCCTTCCAGTTGATATTCAACCGGGTCCTCAAGAGTGATAATCTTTACGTCATCATCGTTGAGTTCATTGAGAAAGGTGTACAAAGAGGTGGTTTTCCCGGAGCCCGTCGGACCGGTCAAAAGAATAACGCCTGCGGTAGACTTCAGGTCTTCAGCCAGCTTCTGTCGAATGTCCGCGGCGATGCCGAGCACATCCATATCGTAGCGTATGCTGTCTTTGCGCAAAAAACGCAGGACAATCGACTCGCCCTCATTGAGCGGCAAGGCCGACACACGAATGTCCAGTTCAACGTTGGCGATTTTGATTTCTATCTTACCGTCTTGCGGACGCCGCTTCTCGGCAATGTCCATGTTCGACAAGATCTTCAGGCGCGAAACAACCGGTAATTCCAGCCGTTTAGGGATCGTCTCACTGTCATGCAGTACACCATCAATCCTGTAGCGCACTCGACATCTGCCCTTGACTGGCTCTACATGCATATCAGAGGCGCCCAATTTCAAGCCCTTGGCAATCAATGAATTCAACAAGTTAACAACGGGCGCTTCACTGGCGAGCTCGCGCAGCTTGTCTTCCTCGACATCCGATAGCAAAGAATCTTCAAGGGCATCCTGTGAATCTGTTGAACCCACAACCGTTTGACGCAACGACTCCGCAACATCGGCGGCTATCACAATGAGGTCATAATCAACCCCCTCGAGGGCGAGGTACTGCTTCGCATCGCGATTCATCGGGTATTGCGCGGCAAACACCAATGTCCCTTCTCGCTGCCCCAACAAGAACCAGTGCCGGTGGGCGAGATAGTGATGATTAAGTGACGGACTATCAGCGTGTGTCAACGATGGCAAATCAGAGGCGTCCAGAACGACCGAGCACCCCAACAAATCACCGTAGACATGGGGGAGTTCCTCTTCGGCCAGGGCACCAAGGTTGACCAACAGTTGCTCAATCTGACCGCCATGTTTACTTTGGTAGCTGATAGCCTTGTCAATGTCTTGGGCATTGACACCGTGGCGTTGCAACACCTCTACGATAGCACTACTCATGAATGATATCTGCATCCTGTTCCTGGCCGCCGGGTTGCCCATCTGCACCTAGGGACTTTAGCTCATAAGCCTTACCGTTCGTGCCAGGTGCAGCATAAACATACGGATTACCCCACGGATCATTGGGCACACTTTTCGGCAAATACGGGCCATCCCAACCATTTTCGCTCGATTGTACTAGTTCATTCAGCGTTTTAGGGTAGCGTCCCATGTCAAGTCGGTAGGTATCCAATGCTGTTTGAAACATTTGCATCTGCGCCGTTGCCGTCTTTTGTCGGGATGAATCTACTTTGGAGAACATTTCAGGTGCGACCAAAGACGCCAACAGGCCAATGATCACGATAACGATCAACAACTCCACCAACGTAAATCCGCTGTTTTTCATTCGCATACTGTATCTCAACTCCACAGGTTAATCTTTGCTAGGTTACAAGCTACCGATGGCTGCTACCGCCACAGCAATCTGATAAGCAATTTGTGAGGCATTCGCCCACAACGTCATATTGTCGACATTGTCAGAATCAAATGGCACAACGATGGTATCGCCTGGCCTTATCAATGAATCTGCAGCGTCACCGTCAAACCAGAACCCGCCATTTCGTTGGGGCAACACCACCGAGCCATTGGCGCGGATGATGTAGGTTCTATCTTCATCCGCCAACGCGCGATAACCACCGCTCTTTTCAATGTAATCCTGATAGGTAAGGTCATTTGTGTACAAATGGGACGTTGGAACATACACCTCACCAATCACGTTAACGGATTGAGTTTTGCTGGGTATATAGAGCGTATCGCCGTCTTCCAGCAACACATCGGCACTCTCATTGCCGGTCAGAAGTGCTTCAAAGTCAATAACCAAACGACCAATGGCTTCTGTTTGCGTTAAATCCCTTAATAACTTCTTGGCCTCGTCATAACTGACAATAGCGCCGGCACCGCTGCTGCGACGCAAACTCTCCGAGGCGATTTGTTTGCGCAGCTCTTCGGCCAAATCCCGTAAATTTCGTCGCTCCTGCTCTTTGAGCTTCTCGCGAGTGAAAATTGCCGCATTAGGATCACCAAACTCAGTCAATCCCCCAACACGTTCGAGCAATTCAGCCAATGACTCGCCTCGACGGATCGCATATTTACCAGGGAACTGAACTTCACCCACAACCTCAACTGACAGTTCCTGCTGCCATGAAGGTACGGAAAACACATTCACTCTGTCTTTACTGTGCAGAGTGATATCATCAGTTTGAGCAGAAATGACCGTCTGTGGTGAAAACTTAATGTGCTCAATCCGTGTCGCGCCATCTTCCCCCACCATGGTGCGGGTAATCTCTGATGATTGCGCATAGGACGCCTCTGTTAGCCCACCAGCCGCTTTGATCAAGGCCTTCAAACCGCCATTCTGCGGCAGTGGATATAAACCGGGCACCTTAACTTCACCATTCACTTCAACCAGTTGCAAAGGATGGCCGTAGCGGGCTTGCTCCTGAAGCATTGCAATGACGGGGGCGAGCATACGTTTGCGGGAGAAATAGGTCGAATCCCGATATTCAAGTACTCGCTCTCGCTCCTGTTCAGACAAGGTAATGATCGATTGAGACTGCAAATCCTCGAGGTCATTGCTGGCGGAAGCATTGGGATCTTCTTCCGTCAAACCAACACTTTGCCAGAACAATTTATCTTCAATTCGCTCATCCCAGGCTTCTTTTTCTTGCTCTTCAAGCTCTTCTTCTGTGTAGGCCAGTTCTTCCAAGTCAATATCGCCGATGCTCTCACTCTCAATGCGCGAAAACACCAGTACTTTATCGTTCGAGGCCAGCGGAAAATCATCCGCTTGGCCAGATAACACATCAATATAATCCAGTTGGAATACCTGCATCTGGTAGTTTACTGGATTGGTTCTCAATACCAGGATATAGCTGAGATCCGCCGTTTCCAGCACGGTTTTGCTCACATCTCCCAACAACGTGCCAATGGTCACGCCTTGATGATATTGATAGCGACCAGGCCTCGCCACCGCACCAATCAATGTCACAGCATCAGACACGCGTTTTGTCACGGAAGGCACCTTAATTTCGTCCCCGCTAAACACTGGTGTGTTTGCCCCCTGACGACCATCCGCAGTGATCTGGATTTTGCGCCCCTGTTCAAAGCGCCCAATGCTCACTGCTTCTATGTATGCTGATGGTAATGGGTTACCAGCCAGAGCCAGCACTTCATCAAGGTGACGCTCGTCTTTTAGCTCATAAATGGCGGGACGTCTGACCTGACCGTCAACCTCGACCGTATCTTTGAGCGCAGGAACAAACACAACATCTCCGTCTTGGAGTGTAATGTCACTGCTGGCGTCACCTTCGTTGAGCAGGTCATAAAGGTCAAACTCCACCACCGTTTTACCCTGCCGTTTCACCTTGATTGTGCGCAATGATGCAATGTCGGTGACACCGCCACTGGCAAACAAGGCATTGGTTATGGTTGATAAAGCGCTGACTTGATAGGCGCCGGGTTTATACGCTTCGCCCATCACAAAAACCCGCATTGTGCGCAGTGATCCCATTGTTACACTGACTTTTACGCCAATGAGTTGTTGTGTAACCGCGTTGCGGATCGCCTGCGTCGCATCAGCAAAGGATAATGAACCCACTTGAATCGGCCCCAACGGGGGCAAAAGAATACTGCCATCGCGCTCTACGTTTAGCGTAAACGTATCGGTCTCATTCCCGTACAAAGCAATAACCAACTCATCGCCAGGTCCAATAATATAGTGATCGGGTACAGGCATCGATATTTCGTGATTAAAACCGGTGGGTTCATTGGAGAAGATGTCAGCACCATAAAGGGCCAGTTCGTCATCTTCTTCGCTCCTGGCCTTTTGCTCATCTTCCTCGATGGGGTTGCCGAACTCATCAAATTGCGTACCTCTGGGGTAAACCTGTGTGGCATTGTCAAACTCATTGGACTGCCCTTGCCCTTGCTGATCCAACAGTGACAGGTCGATGCCCATCTGTTGTGCTATTCGCTGCTGTTGCGCTTTGGGTAAGCGTTTAAACTGCTGAATTTGCTGCTGAGTTGGCATGGTTTGGGCGATGGGCTGGAATGCCACCAACGCACACACGACAGTGAGGAGTACCCGAATTACATTCATTAAAATACGACTTCCGTGCTATTAACAGGTTAATTTTAAAAGCCTTTCGAACAGCCGGTCATGATAACTGATCTACCGTAGCAGTAAAGGGCATCAGACCACCAGTATTGCGCTTTTTTCAGTTCCCAAACATCAAGACGCCTAAGCCCCCAAATAGTTCCCGAACAAACGCTTCGTATGACAGCCACCGTGTTTGACTTGTGTTATGCAAGAAGCTCTAGTATAACCCGATGTCAGTTTCGGCGTGCGCCGAGGTTTTTTCGCGCCATTATTATTACAAACAGACCTGTTCGCGACGGGCAACTCACACTCTGTGGGTGTTTTTTTAAAGGCAGTAACATGACGACAAAAACGCAAACCAAAGACTTCCTGGGTCATCCAGGCGGCCTATCTACCCTGTTTTTCACCGAGATGTGGGAGCGCATGAGTTATTACGGCATGCGCGCCCTGCTGGTATTGTTTATGACCGCCAGCCTGCAGGAAGGTGGCCTGGCCATCACTGTAGCGTCCGCTACCGCCATCTACGGCCTTTACACCGGTGCGGTGTATTTCATGGGCCTGCCCGGCGGCTGGATTGCCGACCGCCTGATTGGCGGTCAACGGGCAGTCTGGTACGGGGGCCTGATCATCATGTCAGGTCATATTGTATTGGCCATCCCCAGTGACACAACATTTTTCATCGGCCTGATCCTGGTCGTGCTGGGAACAGGACTGCTTAAACCCAATATCGGCGCCATGGTTGGACAGCTTTATAGTCCTGAAGATCAGCGCCGTGATGCCGGTTATACCCTGTACTACATGGGTATCAATATCGGCTCAGTGATTGGCTACATGGTGTGTGGTTACTTGCAGGTCGAATACGGTTATCACTACGCCTTTGGTGCCGCGGCGATCGGTATGGGACTCGGTCTGATCCAATACCGTGCCACTCTGCCTAAATTGGAAGGCGCCGGTGCCGAGCCTTTGGTTCGCATGTCTGACAAAGGTGTGAAAATCAGCTGGATGGCAATCGTTGCGTTTCTGGTCGGTCTGGCCTTCCTGACCTTTGCCATGATGACAGGACTCTTCAGCATTGACCCTGTCAGCCTTGCCCAATACGTGGCCATCGCCATCACCCTGGTCTTTTTGGCCTACTACGCTGGTGTTTACGTGTTTGGCAATCTCAACGCCGACGAAAAACGCAGTCTGGGTGCCCTGTTCCTGGTGTGTCTGGCATCAATCTTTTTCTGGGCAGGCTTTGAACAAGCCGGCTCTTCACTGAACCTGTTTGGCCGTGATTATACCGACCGAATCGTCGGTACCTTTGAAATCCCAACGGCCTGGTTCCAGTCGGCTAACTCGTTTTTCATCATTCTGCTGTCACCGTTCTTTGCTGCGCTGTGGATCAATCTGGGTAAACGGATGGTTCAGCCATCCTACGGTATCAAGTGTGCAGTGGGCCTGATCATCATGGCAACCGGCTTCATCGTCATGTTCTTTGCCGCCCAGTTGGCAGCCAGCGGTCTGAAAGTGGCGCCGTATTGGTTGGTGGCCACTTACTTCCTGCATACCGTTGGTGAGCTGTGCCTGAGCCCGGTTGCCCTGAGTGCGGTAAGTAAGCTATCGCCAAAACGTTTCGCCGGTCAGATGATGGGTGTTTTTGTACTGACCTACTCCATCGGTAACGTTGTTGCTGGCCTGCTGGCCGGTAACTTCGACCCGGAAAAAGTCGATCAAATGCCGAACCTGTACCTGCAAATCAGTCTGTTCACCATTGCAATCGGTATTCTGATTGCCTTGTTCACGCTGAAAACCCGGGTGTGGGAAAAACTGTCAGAGAAAAAAGACAGCAATATGGAAAGTGCGACAGCCTAAAGGCTTATCATAAACTCGCCAAAACGCCCGGTTTAACCGGGCGTTTTTGTTGGTGTTGGGTATGTTTGTGCTGGCCCTCAGTGCCCAACTTGTTAAGATACACCTTCTTGGCAATTACCAATGCAGCGACTTGACGTGAAACTCTACTTTACAACCCGGCAGATACCACAACTTAAACATCTTCCGTTTGGCGACCGTATGCAGGCCATGCGTGACGCGGAAAAACGCCTGACGCCGCCGGAGAAGCTCCTGCTCAACCTGCTTAAACTGCTGATCATCGTACCGGCTTTTGCACTGATACTGCGCGCCAGCGATGACTGGTGGGCACTGGTTTGGGCGGCACTACTGATCCTGGCATACCCCTTGGTGCTGACCCCGATCCAACACAGTTTTTGTGCCAAGCACCTGAAAACCGAACAGACACAAGGAGACGTGTGATGCGCCAGACAATCCTGGTCACCGGTGGCGCCGGCTATATCGGCAGCCATACTGTACTGCAGCTATTAGAGGCCGACTATTCTGTCGTGGTATTGGATAACCTGAGCAATGCGTCAAAGGAGTCTCTTCGACGGGTTGAACACCTGACCGGAAAATCCATCACCTTTGTCGAGGGCGATATTCGTGATGATGCCCTGTTGGACCAGTTGTTCACTGCCCACAGCATCGACGCGGTGATCCATTTTGCCGGTCTCAAAGCGGTCGGAGAATCGGTGGAAAAGCCACTAATGTATTACCAGAACAATGTTTATGGCTCACTGGTGCTGGTCGAAGCCATGGCCAGACACGGCGTATACAATCTGGTGTTCAGTTCCTCTGCAACCGTTTACGGCGATCCCATCAGTTTGCCCTTGAACGAGAACATGCCGACAGGACAACCGACCAACCCCTATGGACAGTCCAAACTGATGGTCGAGGTGATCCTCAAAGATCTGCACAAGTCCGAAGCGCGCTGGAACATCGTCCTGTTACGCTATTTCAATCCGGTCGGTGCCCATCCCAGTGGACAGATCGGTGAAGATCCGAACGGTATCCCCAACAACCTGATGCCGTTTATTTCCCAGGTTGCATCCGGCAAACGGGACCAACTGGCGGTGTTCGGCGACGATTATGATACCCCTGACGGTACCGGCGTACGGGATTACATTCATGTTGAGGATCTGGCCAATGGGCACCTCAAAGCACTGAGTAAGCTTGACCAGGATTGCGGATTGGTCACCTACAATCTGGGCACTGGGGTAGGCTACAGTGTGCTGGAAATGATCCAGGCATTTGAAGCCCAAAGTGGCTGTTCAATCAATTACCGCATTGCGCCGCGCAGGGAGGGTGATGTGGCAGCCTGTTTTGCCGACCCGAGTCTGGCGGAACAAGCCCTTGGCTGGAAAGCTACCCGCACGCTGACCGACATGTGCAGGGACGCGTGGCACTGGCAATCGCAGAATCCTGACGGCTATAGCAAATAGTCGATTGCCATTGCCCGGATACAAAAAAAGCGCCTGTCGGCGCTTTTTTTTAGGCCATAACGCGGCCGTTACAAATCATCAAGCAACGCATCAATGTCTTCGAGTTCCTCATCACTGAGGGCTTCCTGTTGCGCATCCGGTGCCTCGGCGTCAACATCTTCCCCGACTGCACCGTCGGTGACTTTGAATTCCAGGTTCTGAAAATAAGCCGTCTTAACAAAGGTGTAAGGGTCCAGCGACTGTTCCAGTTGCTGCTCCTGCTGCATCAAGGTTGCACGGGCTTCGAGCGCCTTGATCCCCGAGCGCAGAATACTCACATAGATATTCAGATTGTCCAGCGGGAAATAGGCGCTGTCGACCAGATCACCGGTCCCTGAACGCACATCGTTCGGCCCCAACGCCGGCACCATCAGATAAGGGCCGGTATCAACCCCCCATTTGCCCAGCACTTCGCCAAATTCCTCTTCCCGTCGCTCCAACCCGATGTGGGTTGCAACGTCAATACTGCCCAACAAGCCGATGGTGGAGTTGATCAAAAAACGCCCCAGACTAATGAAGGTGCCATCCACTTTGCCCTGCAACAGGTTGTTGACGGTATTGCTCGGCTCTTCAAGGTTGAGCGCCATGTTGTACAAACCGGTACGGGCAAATTGCGGCATATAGTCGACGTAGGCCACGGTGACAGGACGCAACACATAGGCATCCAGAATATCGTAGTTAAAATCCCACAGCTCGCGGTTGACCGACTCAAAGGGATCGCGGGGATCGCCGCTGTTTTGTGCCGCTACTTGCTGCTCCGTCGCCTCGCGACTGGCACAGCCAGACAACAGCAACAGACTGACGATCACACCGATGTGCAATGCTCGAATCACATTATCTCCTTACTGATCACGATATCCTGGCGTTGGGTTTGGCCAACATTCAGCTCAAACGACGCCTCTCCTTCTAACTCGCCCGCCTGGGCCGCCACATTGCCATCCACAGAAATCCGCGCCACCAACCGCACCTGTTGTAACCCAGACAGGGTTACGCCCGGCATCATTGCATTCTGGTCGGTCAAGGTCACGGTCAATGGAAACGTCGACAGGGGTTGCTTGATCACCGCAGCAGGCACCCTGCTGTCACTGGCGGCATCCTGGGCGAACACAAACACATAGCCTTGCTCCGGCAGATTTGCTAGTAGATCTTGTGCCACCGACACGGTGACGGTCACCGCCGTGACATTACCACTTAAGGCATCTAAACGTTTTACCACTTCAGCCTGCATCGGACTATCCACGGGTAACAACGACTGAAGTTCCTGCCAGCGCGCGATGGCAAGCTGGGTATCACCTTGTTGTTCCGCTAACAGCGCTCTCATGCCCAAGGCGGTGCTGTTTTCAGGTTGGACGCGGCCCAACGTGGCCAGGGCGACATCCGCTTTTTCAAGCGCCTCATCCTGCCCCAGCATCATCAATGCCTGTGCGTAGCTGGTCAGGCTGCCGGGGTGATCCGGTACCAGTGCCAGCGACTTCTCAAACGCCTGTACTGCACTGTCCATCTGCCCCAATGCAGCATGTAAACGGCCGAGTAGACGCCAACCTGCAGCATCGCCGCCTTTGCGTGCCAGCTCGGTACGCAGGCCAAGAGCAAATGTCTGCATTTCCTGAGGACTGACGGTACGATCACCGTCGATCACGATCCGCTGCGCCAAGCCCGGCAACGAGGCCAGCGCTTCATGCCAGTGCTGAACCTGACTGACCTGATTGACCCGCGCATAGATACCCGCACCAACCAGTAACGCAACAACCGTTCCCAACCAGACCCAACGCCCACTGCCGAGATGCCAGTGAACCTTACGATCCCCCTCGTCGGCCAACGCCACTTTCAGCTCCGTAATGGCGGCATTCTTGTCCGCGTCTGACAACAATCCTTCGCGGTATTCCCGTTCCAACTCCTGCAATCGCTGGCGCACAATCTGGGTGTTGGTCAGATGATCCTGGCGATGGCTAAACCGGCTCCAGGGCAGTGTCATTAACACCACCGCCAGCAACACCAATACACCGGCAATCAGGTAAAACTCGGTCACTCGTCGTTCTCCAGCATTGCATTGGCCTTGGCCAATTTGTCTTCATCATCCACTCGCGCAGTGGGCCGCGACCGGGCAATCACCCACCCCGCCAGGATCACAAAGCCCACGGGCAATACCCACAGCCAGATGGTGGCAGGGGTTACCGGCGGCTCGTAGGACACAAAGTCTCCGTAGCGGGCTTTCATGTAATCGATCACTTCCTCACGACTCTTGCCTTGCTGCAGCAACTGGTACACTTTGCGTCGCAAATCCCGGGCGATCATGGCATTTGAGTCGGCAATATTCTGGTTCTGACATTGGGGACAACGCAACTCCAGGGTCAGTTCCTTGAACAGGGCTTCCCGGGCAGGATCATCGAACTCATAGATCTCTTCACTGGCCACAGCGCACAGGCTGAACAACAACAATGCCATTACAATCACTCTTTGCATCGTTCTACTCCTGCAGCAAGCGTTGATACATGGGACCAATCTTATGTTCCCAAACTCGGGGATTAACATCACCGATGTGGTGCATACGGATATGACCGGTCTTATCAATCACAAACGTTTCCGGCGCCCCCGTCACCCCCAGATCCAGGGAGTAATCCCGGTACGTATCAAAAATGTTGTACTGATAGGGGTTGCCCAGTTGGTTGAGTTTGAGGCGCACTTCCTGCTGGATTTCGGCCAGGGTTTTCTGGCCAAAGTCCGGATCCACATCCTGGTCGTAGTACAAACCAACAATGTTCACGCCCTGTTGACGTAATTCGGTCAGGTACGGCAACTCAATGGCACAGGTAACGCACCACACGCCCCACACATTGAGTAAGGTGACCTTGCCTTCAAAATCCGTCACAGAATAGCGTTGCTCGGGGAACATCAGATCCGGCAAATCCATCGGCGGTAACGGCGTATCTACCACACTGGATGGACGTGAACGGGGGTCAGAAAACAGCCCCTGGTACAAAAATACCGCCAGTGATACAAACAGCACCAATGGTAACGCAAACAGACTCCACTTCTTCATCACGCCTCCTGCACCGGTGCATTACCCGGCGTAGCTGAAGTGGCTTGTCGACGACTGCGCGCGGTACGTGCCATTCGGTAGCGTTTATCCAACATCGAACACAAACCACCCAACGCCATTATCCCGGCGCCAAACCAAATCCAGTTAACAAAAGGTTTCACATAGATGCGCACGGCCCAATCGCCGTTGTCCAGTGCTTCTCCCAGCGCCACAAACAAATCGCCACCCAATCCGCTGTCAATGGCGGCTTCGGTCATCGGCATCCGTTGCACCGGGTAAAAACGCTTTTCGGCGTGTAGCTGACTGATTTGTTTGCCATTCACCCACACCGAAAACTCACCGGCATGGCCGGTGTAATTGGGCCCAACCAGATCGCTGACCCCTTCAAACCGGAACGTATAACCGGACAGGCTCACTTCATCACCGGCACCCATACGAAGGTCCTTTTCGGTCTCATAGTTGCTCACCAGGGTGATACCAATCAATGTCACCGCGAAGCCCACGTGGCCCAGGATCATGCCCCAATGGCTGGGCGTCAGCATGCGCAGACGTTGCATCAGTGGCAGGTCCGTGGTTGCCGCATTCAAACGGGCAAGCACCTCCTGCACACTGGTCACCAGGATCCAGAAACTTAATACCATGCCCAGCGCGCCAAGATACGCCGGCGTGCTGTAACTGAACGTCACCAATAACGCCGCCGACAAAGCAAGGCCCATGGCCAGCAACAATTGGTTGCGTAGCGCGCCCGCGGGCTGATTTTTCCAGCGGGTCAGCGGACCGACGCCGAGCAGCAAGACAAAGGGCACAATCAGATAGACAAACATCTGGTTGAAAAAGGGTGCTCCGATGGAAATTGACCCCAGCCCCAGTTCTTTGTGCACCAGTGGCAGCAGCGTGCCGAGCAATACCACAATGGTGGCAGCGCTGAGCAACACGTTGTTGCCAATCAACAGCACTTCGCGGGAAAACAAGCTGTAGCGTCCGGTACTGCGCAGTTGTGGCGCACGCATGGCATACAGTAACAACGAACAACACACCACCACACCAAGAATACCCAGAATGAACAGGCCTCGGGTCGGGTCACTGGCAAAGGAGTGCACCGACACAATGATGCCGGAGCGCACCAGGAACGTGCCCAGCAAACTCAGCGAAAACGCGGCTATGGCGAGCAAAACGGTCCAGGATTTAAAGATCTTACGTTTCTCTGTTACCGCCAGGCTGTGCATTAACGCGGTGCCTACCAACCAGGGCATGAAAGACGCATTCTCGACCGGATCCCAGAACCACCAGCCACCCCAGCCCAGCTCGTAATAGGCCCACCAGGAACCCAGCGCGATACCGAGGGTTAAGAAGCCCCACGCCGCAATCGTCCAGGGGCGCGACCAGCGAGCCCAGGTGGAATCCAGTTGGCCTGAAATCAGCGCAGAGACGGCAAAGGCAAAGGCCACCGAGAAGCCCACATAGCCCATGTACAGCATCGGCGGATGAATGATCATGCCAAAATCCTGCAACAACGGATTCAGATCCCGGCCGTCGACCGGGTAGAACGGCAACAATCGCTCAAAGGGATTGGACGCCAGCAACATGAACAGGTAGAACCCAACCGCCACAGCACCGAGGATCCCCAATACCCGAGCCACCATCGGTAGCGGGATCGCACGACTGAACAAGGCAACCGCCACGGTCCAGATGGAATATATCAGCACCCATAACAGAAACGAGCCTTCGTGCCCGCCCCACACGGCAGTGAACTTGTAATACCAGGGCAATTGGCTGTTGGAGTGCCCGGCCACATAGGCAACGGTAAAATCATCCACCATGAAGCTGTGGGTCAAGGTTGCATATGCCACGGCAGTGAACAAAAACATGCCAATCGCCAGGGGTTTGGCCAGCGCCATCAGGTTGTGCTGATCGCGGTGCGCCCCCCACAACGGGTATATCGCCAGCAAGATGGCCATCATCAACGCGATGACCAATGACAGGTTGCCAATTTCAGGCCACATTAGTGACCTCCCGTTGCCAGGTTGTCAGGCTTAACGTGTTTGATCCCTTTCATCTTTTCAGCCAGTTCCGGCGGCATGTATTCTTCATCGTGCTTAGCCAGCACCTCTTCGGCCTGAATACGGTTGGCAGCCGTCAGTACACCGGTCGCCACAATGCCTTGTCCTTCTCGGAACAAATCCGGCAGAATGCCCTGATAACTGACCGTTACGGCAGGCCCAGTGTCAACCAGGTCAAAACTCACCGCCAGGGTTTCCTGATTACGCTTCACCGAGCCGGGTACGACCATTCCGCCGATACGCAAACGCTGCCCCACCTGTGGAACAGTGCCTTGTTTGCCATCGATGATTTCGGAAGGGGTATAAAACAGGTCAATGTTCTGGTTCAACGCATACAGCATCAAGCCAACCGCACCAGCAACAACCGACACAACCAACGCCACGATGGCTAACCGTTTTTGACGACGGGGATTCATCCTCGTACCTCCTGAGCATCTAAACCACGTTTCACACCTTTGGCGGCAGCAATGCGCTCCTGCCGTTTCACTTCTTCATGCAACGCCTTGATCAATCGACGGCGCGCGACCCGGCTTTCGACAATACTGCCCAGCATCGCCAGTGCCGTCACACCAAAAGACAACCAGACAAAAAAACCATATCCGCCCATATCAACAAAGGCTTGCCAGCTATCAAACTGCACGTGACTTTTCTCCATTATGGTGTAACAGGCTCATCACCCAGGGGCGATGCAATTCACGACGTAAAATTTCATTTTGCAGGCGATGTACCGACACGGCCGCCATGAACAGGGCCATGCCCAGCAGATTGATCAACAGCGGCCACAGCATCTCCGGCGCAATCGACGGCTTACCGAATTTGGTAATGGTGGCCCCTTGGTGCAGGGTGTTCCACCATTCCACCGAAAAATGAATGATCGGCAAGTTGACCACACCAACCAGGGCCATCACACCGGCCGCCTTGCCACCCTGCTGTTTGTCATCAAACGCCGCATACAGGGCGATAACCCCAAAATACAGAAACAGCAGGATCAATTCCGACGTCAGGCGCGCATCCCACACCCACCAGGTTCCCCACATGGGCTTGCCCCACGCGGCGCCGGTGAACAGTGCGATAAACGTAACCACCGCACCGACGGGTGCTATCGCTATCATGGTCATATAGGCCGTCCGCCATTGCCAAACCAAACCTACCAACGCAGCAACAGCCATCGCGGCATAGCCACTCATGGACAAGATCGCACTGGGCACGTGAATGTAGATAATGCGGAATGAATCGCCCTGTTGATAATCAGCCGGCGCGTAGGCCAATCCCCACACGGTACCAACGGTCAGGCACAGACCAGACAACCATCCGAACCAAGGCAATAAGCGCCGGCACAAATTGAACGCCGCTTCAGGTTTTGCATATTGGTTTAACCATTTCCACATCAGTTTTGACTCACTCTTAACGCATACGCAATGGCAAACGGCGCTAATGCCAGCGCCAACATTAACATGGCCCCGATGATCGCAATCTGGGGCGTATAAGGCAACTGCATGCTCGCCGCATCCACTGCCGAGGTGGCGAAGATCAGCAAGGGTACAAACAGCGGCAACAGCAGCAATGCCAACAAAACACCGCCACGCTGCAAGCCAACCGTCAGGGCAACCGCAATCGCCCCTACCAGACTCAGCAATGGCGTGCCCACCAACAAGGTGATCACCAGTGCCGTGTACATGGGTACGGTTAAATTCAGAAAAAGTGCCATCAGGGGTGATATCAGCAGCAGTGGTACAATGCTGATCACCCAATGGGCCAGGACTTTGATCAGCGCAACCCATCCCAGGCCGATGGGGCTGAGCAGGGTTTGCTCCATCCAGCCATCAAGGAATTCATCACGAAACAAACGATCCATGCCCAACAATGAGGAAAGAATCGCAGCCACCCATACCACGCCAGGGCCAATTTTTTGCAGGGTCTCCGGTCCGGGACCTACCCCCAACGGAAACAGCGTCACCACTAATAAGAAAAACAGCAACGGTTGGATCAACTCCGCCTTCTGGCGGTAAGCCAGGGTCAATTCTCGATACAGTACGGCGCGTAATTTCAAATCTGATACTCCAGCACCAAGTGCTCCACCGTCCACTCGATAGACAACGGCTGATGGGAGGTCATGATAACGGCTCCCCCCTGTTGCAAGTGCGCCAGGATACCAGCGTCTAACAACGCAATCCCATCCACATCAAGTGCCGTGTAAGGCTCATCCAGAACCCATAGCTGCGCATCGGGTTTAAGACCCAGGCGACACAACGCAACCCGTCGTTGCTGACCTGCCGACAGTTCACTGACGGGAATGGTTTCAAGCCCGACTAACCCCCACAACGCCAAGCGCTGATACAGGGTTTCCTGCGATACCTGGAGGCCATTTTGCTGGCACCAGAAGGACAGGTTTTCGAGGGCATTGAGGGTGCGGTTGAGACCGAGCTTGTGGCCCAGGAACATCAGCGCCTGGTGAAACTCATGGCGCGCGTCATGCAGCGGCTGACCGTGAAAAAAGACTTGCCCTTCAGCGGCTTCGGATAAGCCGACCAGGATCCGCAGTAGGCTGGTTTTGCCAGCGCCATTAGGCCCTCTGACATACCACAACTGGCCTTGCCCAACCGAAATATCCAGTTGACTGAACAACACTCGGTCTTTTTTACGACAAGCGAGCTGATGACCTGAAAGCACTACCAAACCGATCCCCGGTAAAATGAGCAATAAAACGGGCAAAAAAGTGTCGCGTAGCATACCACTAAAGCGACGCCCAACCAACTGATTGCGCTGTGTATTGGGCGTATATCTGTCGACAAAATCAGGCATACTATCGGGAATCGACAAACTTGCCAGCGACGACCAGAATTAGTGTAGGATGAATTGATCAGGATCATGTTCCCCTGCCGATAACCTGTTTATGAGTGACGTACAGCTTTCTGCCAATCAACTGCTGGGACAGGCCCTGAAGCAACTGTCACCGGCGTCGAACACAACGTTGGCCAGCCAGGCCAAGCCGATACTGGTGCAACACCTGGCGGGCAATGCGTTGCAACTCGCCCGTCCCGACAGCAAGGCCAGCACCAAACTACCGGTTGACAGTCAAACCCTGCGCCAACTGCCAGCAGGCGCCTATCAGGTTCAGGTGGTGCAAAATGCACTGCAAACCCAACTGCAATTTCTGAGCAACACACCAACATCGCTACAAACCCCTTTGAATCAAAGCCAGCTTGAAAGCCTGTTGCGGGGCCTTCAACAAACCGTCACCAATCCGCCGACGCTGCGTTTCCCCGCTACCGTTCAACGGGTAGAGGATGGCCAGGTTTGGGTTAAGCTGGCGGGTTTGCAACAACCGCTGGCGCTGAAACTCGGCGACACAAACGCCAACACCCTGAAACCGGGTACACAGGTGGAACTCACGGTGGCACCGGGCAGACAGGGTTGGCAGCTGACCCTGGCGCGCCCGAACACTACCCCAAGCCTGGCAAGTAGTACTGTCAGTGCGGCCGTTGTGGCGACGTTGCTACCGCAATTGAGCAGCGCTCAGACGATCCAGTTTCCCCTCAATGAAACCCTGCGCAGCACCTTGCCCTCTGCGACTGCAGTCGCGCCTCCCAACGTGAAAGGTGGCCCGGTTTCGCCGCCAATTGTCAACATCACCCCCGGCGGCGCTCAGTTACAGCAACAGGGTCTGCCAGAAATCGCTAAAGTTGCGCTGGACAACGCACAGCTCAATCAATTGATCAAAGCAGGGTTGGTTGCACAACCGCCTCAATCCGGCATACAAGGCACTGCGCCGCTAACGTCCCAACCCGCGCCAGGAACAACCTCAGTGGTCGGCAGTCAGCAGGACCTAGGCCGCTTGCTCGCTTTACTGCAACGACAACTCGAGCCCCATCAGGTTTCGCCCTCCAAAGGGCTCGCTGAATTAGTGACCCAGTTACAACAATCTTCGCCTCAACTGGCACCGGCGCTGAGGGAAGCCTTCAGCAACCTCGCCACGCAGCTCTCTGCATCCGTGCCCCGCGGTGACACTACTGACGCCGCACGTATCACCCAGCTGCTTGGCGCGACACCGTTGCCGATGGCCAGCGATCAACTCGTTGCAGCCCAGCCCCGACCGCACCTGATCACTACCTTGATCAGCCTGTTGCAGGTAGCCATGGGCGCACGACTGACCAGCCAGCACCCGCAACTGGCCAGCCAGATACTGGCGTCTTTCAGCGGCGCACTGGTCGACGGCGCGAAAACCACCGGCGGGACGGCACCGAGACGACTGCTGGCTGATGTGCAAATGCAAGACCAACGCATGGGTCTGTTGCACAGTGTCATGCGGCTGCTATCGGGCCATCAGAGCAATAAGCTTTACAGTGCCGAGCAGAGCATGCAGGGTCAGGACACCCTGTACTACGTGTTGCCGAGCATGCTCGGACAAAACGGCAAAGACACCGAAATCCTGATCCGTCGACAGACCGAAGATAAACATGACAACAAACAGCAACAAACCAGCAGCACCTGCTGGCACCTGACTATGCGACTGGATATCGGTGAAATGGGCGCTGTGCTGAGCAAAGCCCGTTGGCAGCAGGAAACGCTTGCACTGGATCTCTATGCATCAACGACAGCAGCGCTTGAGCGGGTACACCAATACCTGCCCCTGCTCAAACAACGTTTTGCCGCCCTGGGTATCGAAATGGAAACCCCGACCTGCCAATTAGGCAAGATCCCCGAATCCTTGCGCGAACGTCCTTTTCAGATTTTTGAGGCCAAAGCATGACAGACAACACACCCGGTAATCGCCGTGCGGTTGGAATAAAGTACCAGGAAGGTGACGATCAAGCCCCGGTGCTGATCGCCAAAGGGTTTGGTGAATTGGCGGAAGAAATCATCGCAGTGGCCAAAGCCAACGGTGTACTGGTACATGAAGATCCCTACCTGAGCGAGTTCCTCAGTCAATTGGAACTTGGCCAGGACATCCCCAAAGCGCTGTACCATGTGATCGCCGAGTTAATCGCTTTTTCCTACGTGCTACAAGGCAAATTTCCACAGAGCTGGGCCAAGCAGTTTGGCAAGGTGTCGACCGAAGCCTAGCCTTACTCGATGACCTAACGGCAATCCTCTGCTAACACGCTGGACAGGGGCACCGTTAACCGACAAAAGCAGTTAACAACGAACGCCCCTGGTCACTGAAAAGCCAGACAAACAGTGCAACATTACACAAAACCGTTGCCCAAAACACACGCTTGAAGGCTACTTTGCTGGATTTATGCCTCAACCGCTTTTGCGCATAATAAGCGCCTGGCCAACCACCTACCAAACTGAGCAGATGTAAGTGACTTTCTGGCGTGCGCCATCTGCCACGTCGTGCGGAGGATTTATCCAATGCATAGACCAAAAACGCTAAAACACTGGCGGTTAGGTAAATATACAAAACCGCTAACGGCAAAAACTGTAGCAACACGCTGACAGCCAGAATAACGCAAAAAGCAGCGACAAATGTGCTGCCAAACGGCGATGACGTCATGTGTTTTTTTGTTGCGCCCCTTCTGGCACCCGTAAGCAGACGGACATTGATTGCCCTTAGCCCCTTATTGGGATCCTCAACGTGCTCATAGATAATCACGTCGCCGATTGCTGGTCTTTTAGAAGGCTTTGTGAATGACGAGATATGCACGAACGCCCGTGGCCCACCGCCGTTTGGTTGCACAAAACCAAAACCTCTTTCATCATCCCATTGGAGCAGCTTTCCTTGAAATCTCAATTGTTCATCCTTTCAGGCCTATTGTGTTAATACCCCCGGCGGGCTTCGCATGGCCTATCGCGAAACGCTCTGCAACTAGGATGGATAAATTTTTCAACCTTGTAAAGACGGTCGTTATTGCTGGCAAAAGCGTCGAACCTGAGGAGGTTCTCATCTCCTCGTACACGACAAAAAACAAAAACCCCGGTCGATGACCGGGTGACAAATATAGGATACTGTTCGGCAGAAAATGCGATCGCCTAGTCGCAAGCATAACGTTGGCGCACCCCATCCCTGGTAACTCTCCCGGCCGGT
This sequence comes from Fluctibacter halophilus, assembly GCF_020687825.1. Taxonomy (GTDB): domain Bacteria; phylum Pseudomonadota; class Gammaproteobacteria; order Enterobacterales; family Alteromonadaceae; genus Fluctibacter; species Fluctibacter halophilus. Next base: position 172,615 of record NZ_JAJEWP010000001.1, on the reverse strand, counting down.
ACGTCCTGTACCGTCGTTCGTTTCTTTCGGCGTGAGGTTAACTCACGCCTCATCGCTTTCAGCGAACGAAGCCTCACCCTCCGGCTGTTCGCTTTTGCTTATCAGACTTAAAAAGTCTCAGGCAGTCGACACTACGTCCATGTAACCTGATTCCAGCCACATCGTCCACGATGTGTCGTGCGCCACTCTCGCCGTGATCACCTATCACGGCTCACTCACTTTGCTCGCCGCGGCTTACCCTCCTCGTACACGACAAAAAACAAAAACCCCGGTCGATGACTGCGTCCACGTATTACAACGATAGGAAATTGAGCAGAAGGATTACTCGGGCTGTCCCTGCCCTCGCCGCAAGGGCCAGCCTCCGGCTGTTCGCTTTTGCTCCCGGCAAAAGCGTCGAACCTGAGGAGGTTCTCATCTCCTCGTACACGACAAAAAACAAAAACCCCGGTCGATGACTGCGGCCACGTATTACAACGATAGGAAATTGAGCAGAAGGATTACTCGGGCTGTCCCTGCCCTCGCCGCAAGGGCCAGCCTC
>NZ_JAJEWP010000001.1:0-171979 GCF_020687825.1 Fluctibacter halophilus | reverse complement strand
CCTGCCCTCGCCGCAAGGGCCAGCCTCCGGCTGTTCGCTTTTGCTCCCGGCAAAAGCGTCGAACCTGAGGAGGTTCTCACCTCCTCGTACACGACAAAAAACAAAAACCCCGGTCGATGACCGGGGTTTTTGTTTTGTATGGCGCGTGTGGAAGGATTCGAACCTCCGACCGCCTGGTTCGTAGCCAGGTACTCTATCCAGCTGAGCTACACACGCGTGGAAACTGATTTTCGTTGTATTCGTCCCTGAAGCGGCATTCCAGCCTGACCGTCCAAGGTCAGTCGTTCACCGCTTTCGGCGTGACGTTAGGTCACCCCTCATCGCTATCGCGACCGCGCTTCACCCAGCTGAGCTACACACGCATGGAAACTGTGCATTGGTCTGTTGCTAAACGTCTTACCTAGTGTAGTACGCTTTGCGAAAAATGGCGCGTGTGGAAGGATTCGAACCTCCGACCGCCTGGTTCGTAGCCAGGTACTCTATCCAGCTGAGCTACACACGCGTCGATTTTGACCATTTGCCATTTCAAAGAAATGGCGGAGAGGGAGGGATTCGAACCCTCGATACGCGTAATGCGTATGGTTCCTTAGCAGGGAACTGGTTTCAGCCACTCACCCACCTCTCCGGATTTTGTTACTGCTGACACTAAGCTGAAGGTCAACGGGCATCAGTTATATGCCGCAATGAAGACAGCGTCAAATAAGGCTACACGCCTTACACTCCGTTAGCAGTGGAGTGTGGATAGCTGCCTGGCCACCTCTGCTTAATGTGGGGCGGAAGTTTACTGATTCACTAAAAGATGTCAAACCTTTTTTCCCGCTCAGGGTGCCGAGTGATGTGATTTTATTCAATTCGTGCAGATTTTGCCGAATAAGCGTCATTTTAGTCGATTTAGCCGTCAGCAACGAGGGTTTGCCACGGATGCAAATTAAAAAGGCTGGACAAGCCAGCCTTTTAAAATTCAGTCTTCCGAATGCCCTTGTTGGGTATTCTTTTCAGCCTGAATTCGCATGTAGATTTCTTCACGGTGCACAGATACTTCCTTGGGTGCGTTGACACCAATTCTTACCTGATTTCCTTTAACCCCTAATACAGTGACGGTCACATCGTCACCAACCATCAGGGTTTCGCCCACACGACGGGTCAATATAAGCATTCTATTGCTCCTTTTCCATTAATCCACTGTGTCCCTATTAAAACTAGCCCATTTATCCAGTATCACCAGAAAAATGCACCACCAGCATTCCGTGTTTTTGCTGTCACTGACAAAAACTCGCTGACATTCTTTGCTAAGACTACAGCTTATCGGTCAACCATTGGTTAACTGAAGCCAATGCGTCCGGTAACGCGTCCGGTTGACTACCACCGGCCTGAGCCATATCGGGTCGACCACCGCCTTTTCCGCCCACCTGAGCGGCGACAAAATTGACCAGTTCGCCGGCTTTAACTTTGTCCGTCATATCTTTGGTAACTCCAGCGATCAGGCTGACTTTGTCACCGTCCGCCAGCCCCAGCATGATCACGCCGCTACCCAGTTGATTCTTCAGATCGTCCATCATGCCGCGCAGTGCTTTACTTTCCACACCGTCAAGCTTGGCAACCAATACCTTGGTACCCTTGATATCCTGTACATTGCTGAGCAAATCATTGCCTGCCTGGCTGGCCATGGCCTGCTTCAGACCGCTGACTTCTTTTTCCAGTCCTTTGAATTGCTCCAGCACCTGCTGCAGACGCTCGGTGACCTTGACCGGATCCGTTTTCAACTGCTGGGCAATCGCGCTCAGGGTATTGTTTTGCTGTTGCACATAGGCCAGTGCAGCGGCGCCGGTGATCGCTTCGATGCGACGCACACCAGAGGCTATACCGCTTTCCGATACGATTTTAAACAAACCGATATCACCGGTACGCTTAACGTGGGTACCACCACACAATTCCATTGAAAACGGGCCCATACTCACAACCCGCACTTCATCGTCATATTTCTCACCGAACAACGCCATTGCTCCCTCGGCTTTGGCTTGTTCAATGTTCATCAGACGGGTTTGCAAGTCATGGTTCGCACGCACCTGCTCGTTAACCAGGTTTTCGATGCTCAGCAACTGCTGAGGCGTAACTGCTTCAAAGTGCGAGAAATCAAAGCGTAACTTATCCGGATCAACCAGCGACCCCTTCTGGCTGACATGGTCACCCAGGATCTGTTTCAGCGCAGCATGCAATAAATGGGTGGCACTGTGATTCAGTTTGATCGCGGCACGACGCTCGGCATCAATTGCAGCCTGCGCCTTATCGCCGACCTGGATATCTCCACGCACCAGACCACGGTGAGCGATGGCGTTACCCATTTTGACGGTGTCCTGAACAATGAATTCACCGTTGCCCACTTTCAGTGTACCGGTATCACCCACCTGGCCACCGGATTCTGCATAGAACGGCGACTCATCGAGGATAACCATACCGCTGTCACCGTCGCTAAGGGCGTCGACGCTACCGTTCTGATCAAACAGCTCAACCACATTGGCCAATCCGGCTTCATGCTCATAGCCGCTGAAACTGGAGGCATTTTCTGTACTGAGCTGGGCGTTATAGTCCACACCGAACTGGCTGGCCTGCTGGGCCCGTTTGCGCTGCTCGGCCATGGCCGCCTCAAACCCTTGCTGATCAATCATGAAACCTTTTTCTCGGGCCACGTCATTGGTCAAATCGGCAGGGAAACCATAGGTATCATAGAGTTTAAACACGATGTCGCCGGGCACGACGTCACCGTCGAGCTGTTCCAGTGCATCGTTAAGGATCTGCATGCCCCGTTCCAGCGTACGGGAAAACTGCTCTTCTTCGACCCGCAGCACCTTCTCGATCACCGGCCGTTGTTCCAGCAGCTCAGGGTAGGCTTCGCCCATCTGTTCACACAACGCCCCAACCAGCTTGTAGAAAAACACGTCATCCGCGCCCAGCTTGTAGCCGTGACGAATGGCACGGCGGATGATACGGCGTAATACATAGCCACGTCCTTCATTGGACGGCATCACGCCGTCACAGATCAGGAAGCCACAAGACCGGATGTGGTCGGCAATGACGCGCAGGGACTTGTCGTTCAGATCCTGGCTGCCAACAATCTCAGCCGCGGCCTTGATCAAGGCGTCGAACAAATCTATTTCATAGTTGCTGTGCACATTCTGCATGATCGCAGAAATCCGCTCCAGGCCCATTCCGGTATCGATAGAGGGTTTAGGCAACGGCAACATTTCACCGTCAGCCTGACGGTTGAATTGCATAAATACCAGGTTCCAGATTTCGATGAAGCGATCACCGTCTTCCTCAGGGGATCCGGGCGGTCCCCCCCAGATATGCTCGCCGTGATCATAGAAGATTTCAGAACACGGGCCACACGGGCCGGTATCGCCCATCGACCAGAAGTTGTCTGAGGTACTGATACGAATGATTTTCTCTTCCGGCACGCCAATTTGCTTGGCCCAGATATCATAGGCTTCATCGTCTTCGGAATAGACAGTGACCAGCAGTTTGTCTTTGGGCAAGCCCAACTCTTCGGTCAGAAACTGCCAGGCAAAGGCAATGGCTTCAGCTTTGAAGTAATCACCGAAACTAAAGTTACCCAGCATCTCAAAAAAGGTGTGATGGCGAGCCGTATAGCCGACATTTTCCAGATCGTTATGCTTGCCCCCCGCCCGCACACAACGCTGTGCCGACACTGCGCGGGTATAGCTGCGTTTGTCCGAACCCAGGAACACATCTTTGAACTGGTTCATGCCCGCATTGGTGAACAACAGGGTCGGATCATCCGCCGGCACCAGCGAAGAACTGGCGACCCATTGGTGCCCATGGCGTTGGAAAAACTCAAAAAATGCGCGGCGTATGTCAGCAGTGCTTTTAATCATCGATGGTCCTGACTCGTGTAAAATGTCGTTGCGGGATGCCGCAGGCGTTAATTCGCCTGTTTCGGGCCCGTAAATGCTTCAGATAAGCGGCGAAAGATAGCACAAAGCATCACCACTTGTTAAGCACAGTTATGGAGCCGCAACCCCATAATTTCAAGGCTTGTTCGCCATCATCAGGCTAGTCGGTAGGGTGATAAGAAACCGCATGTTGACATTGTTCGTGAGTAAAGCCGCGATAGGCCAGAAAACGCAGTTGTTTCTGACTGTCCTGCCAATCGTCAGGCAATGCCGGGCCGAAGCGCTTTTCCCGCACCTGACATGCCAGAGCAAACCAATCCACGTTAAGTTCGCGCAGTTGTGCATTGATCTCAGCATCGTCTAACTGGTGCTCGCGGGCCTCTGCACGAATGCGCAGCTCACCCTGCCCTTTGCTGACGCGAGAGCGGATCAGCGCTTCACAAAAACGGCTGTCTGATTGGATCCCCTTGGCGCTGAATTTGGCCAATTGTTGTTCAATCAACGACACGGAAAACCCCTTGGCCTGCAGCTTACGAACAATTTCCACCTGGCTGTGTTCCCGACGTGCCAACAAGGTTGTGATGCTGCGGGTGATGATCCCTTCGTCATCCTCTGTCATAGTAGTGTTCTGGCAGTTAGTTTCGTTTTCGGTCATGTCTGACACTACGCTCCGGTTTACATTTTGTGAGGATATCAGCGCGCTATCAGCGAGGCAGTGGGATGGTCTTGCGCCTGACCAGCCCCCCTTTACACGGCACGGTTTTCTCAGTGCTCTTGAACACAGTAACAGTGTCGGCCCCGGCACTGGCTGGGACCCTGAACATGTGCTGATTTGGCAAGATGACACCCTCATCGGCTGTCTGCCATTGTACCGCAAGAGTCACAGCTATGGGGAGTACGTGTTCGATTTTGCCTGGGCCAATGCTTACCATCACTATCAGCGCGACTACTACCCCAAATGGGTGATCGCCATTCCCTTTACCCCGGTTACCTGCGCCAAGTTACGCTGCACGGACTGCGCATTGGATGAATTGCTCGCATCACTGTTACCCTGGTTACAGCAGCGTGCAGGCGAGCGCGGCATCTCTTCCATCCATTGGCTGTTCGCGCCCGACGCTATCCGTCAGCAACTTGAGCATCATCAATGGAGCGTGCGCCACAGTGTGCAGTTTATCTGGCAACATCAGGGCTATCGCGACATGGACGACTACCTGTCGCGCATGACAGCGCGGCGACGCAAAAGTATCCGCAAGGAACGTCAACGTGTCAGCGATCAGGGGGTGCAGGTGTCGCGTCTGGTCGGCGATGATATCCGCGCCGAGGATTGGGCGTTTTTTTACCAATGCTATCGCACCACCTATCGCCAACGTAGCGGCCACGATGGCTACCTGACAGCGGCGTTTTTTCAGCAGTTGGCGGACACTATGCCTGACGCATTGATGTTGGTCATCGCACGCCGCGACAACATGCCGGTCGCCGCAGCGCTTTACCTGTTTGACGATCACCTACTGTGCGGTCGGTATTGGGGCGCGGTGGAGGATATCGATGCGTTACACTTTGAGTGCTGCTATTACCAGGGCATTGAATTCTGCCTGGAACGCAACATCCACACCTTCAATCCCGGTACGCAGGGTGAACATAAGATCCTGCGCGGGTTTGCACCTACCCTGTGCTACTCCGGTCATTGGATTGCCGACCCCGCCTTTTCCCATGCCATCGGGCAGGCCAATGCAGCGGAACGACAAGAGCTTCAGCACTACGCCGAACAGGCCGCAACGCTGCTACCGTTCAAGCAGGACGGTTAGGGCTTGCGCCACACCAGTAGGTGGTTATTGGCCGGTAAGGCCAGCACTTCTTGTAGCTGCAAACCGGCGCCCCAGGCCTGCAACTCTTCGACATCGCGAACCCCACCGTAGCCTTGGCTGCGCAGCTGTTGATCGAATGCCCGGTTGCTGTCGCTGCTGTACTGACCGTCAAAACAAAACGGTCCGTACTGACAAAACACGCCATTGGCGGGTAAGTGGCAAGCAATCATTTGCATCAATACGTTGACTTCATCGGGTTGCATGATGTGCGCTGTATTGGCACTGAACACCCCATCGATGCCCGGCGCCGGCCAGGGATCCTGGCCCACGGTGAACGACAACGGCTGACGAAGGTTATCTCTGGGATAGGCCGTCAACCAGGCACGGATCCCTTCATGATAATGGGGCTGGTCGCTGGTCTGCCACACCAGATGAGGCAATGCCGGCGCAAAATGACAGGCATGCTGACCGGTACCTGAGCCGATTTCCAGCACCTGCTGACAGTCCGCAAAATGCACTTGCAAATGCGCCAGGATAGGTTGCTTGTTGTTTTCACACGCCTGACTGAAGGGTAAACCTGCCACCCGATTCACCCCAGGTTTGGCGCCAGCCATTTGGTGGCTTCTGCAATCGACCAGGCTTTGCGCGCAGCGTAATCTTCAAGTTGATCTTGCTGGATCTGCGCCACCGCGAAATAGCGGGCTTCGGGCAACGAAAAATACCAGCCGGACACGGACGCACCGGGCCACATGGCGAAGGACTCGGTCAATGTCATGCCGGTGTGCACCTGCGCATCAAGCAACTGCCACAAGGTATCTTTTTCCGTATGCTCCGGACAAGCGGCATAGCCGGGTGCCGGCCGGATCCCCTGATACCGTTCGCGAATAAGATCGTCATTGCTGAAATCCTCATCGGCAGCGTAACCCCAATGTTCACGACGTACCCGCTCATGCAGATACTCGGCAAACGCTTCGGCCAGACGATCGGCCACGGCTTTGACCATGATACTGTTGTAATCGTCACCGTCATCCAGAAAGCTTTTGGCCAGTTCGTCTTCACCGATGCCGGCCGTCACCGCGAAGGCACCGATGTAATCAGCAACACCGCTGTCTTTGGGCGCGACAAAATCGCTCAGACAGTAATTGGCGCCCTTAGGCTTATCGGTCTGCTGACGCAGGTGGTGAGCACGGTGCACTACCGCCTGGCGGGACTCATCGGCATAAATTTCAATATCATCACCGACCCGATTGGCCGGAAACAAACCAAATACCCCTTTGGCCTTCAGCTCACCGCTGGCGCACAACCGATCCAGCATGGCGTTGGCATCGTCGAACAAATGCCGGGCCTGTTCACCCACCACCTCATCATCCAAGATGCGCGGATATTTACCCGCCAATGACCAGGTCAGGAAGAACGGTGTCCAATCGATATACTTGCGCAGGGTTGCCAAATCCACTTCCACGGCCTGCACGCCCAGGACGTTTGGTCGTGGTGGCGTGTAATTCTGCCAATCGATGGACAGTCCGTTTTGCCGTGCCTCGGCCAGCGAGACCGGTTTACTGCGCGGCTGTTTGCGCGCATGTTGCTCTCGCACCACGTCGTATTCACGCTGTAACTGGGCGACGTACTCAGGACGATGCTCGGCCGACAACAATTTCTGACATACGCCCACCGCGCGACTGGCATTGGGTACGTAGGCCACAGGACCATCGTAGTGCTGCTCAATTTTGACCGCAGTATGGGCCTTTGAGGTGGTCGCCCCACCAATCAGCAGTGGGACATCGAATCCCAGGCGCTGCATTTCTTTGGCCACGTGCACCATCTCGTCCAGCGAAGGGGTGATAAGGCCAGACAAACCAATAATGTCGACATTTTCTGCCTTGGCAACCTCAAGGATTTTGGCCGCCGGTACCATCACGCCCAAATCAATGATTTCAAAGTTATTGCACTGCAACACCACGCCAACAATGTTTTTGCCGATGTCGTGCACATCCCCTTTGACGGTAGCCAGCAGGATTTTGCCATTGCTGCTGCCGGCGGCTTTTTCCCGCTCAATATAGGGTTCCAGATAGGCGACAGCCTTTTTCATTACCCGGGCAGATTTGACCACCTGGGGCAGGAACATTTTACCCTCACCAAACAAGTCGCCGACGATGTTCATGCCGTCCATCAACGGACCTTCAATCACATGCAACGGCTTCTCTGCCTGTTGTCGGGCAGCTTCAGTATCTTCTTCGATATAGTCTGTGATGCCTTTCACCAAGGCATGGGCCAGCCGTTCATTGACCGGTAGTTCACGCCACGCGAGATCCTGCTTTTCAACCGCTTTACCATCGCCCTGATACTTGGGCGCCAATGCCAGCAACCGATCGGTAGCATCATCACGACGATTGAGGATCACGTCCTCTACCGCATCGCGCAACTCGGCAGGAATGTCGTCATACACCGCGAGCTGCCCGGCATTCACGATGGCCATGTCCATGCCGGCTTTGATGGCGTGATACAAAAACACCGAGTGCATCGCTTCCCGCACCGGGTTGTTGCCGCGAAATGAAAAGGAAATGTTCGATAGCCCGCCCGACACATGACAGTGGGGCAGGTTTTCGCGAATGTGGCGCGTGGCTTCGATAAAGTCCACTGCGTAGTTATTGTGCTCGTCGATGCCGGTGGCGACGGCAAAAATGTTGGGATCAAAAATGATGTCTTCGGGCGCAAAGCCCACCTTTTCGGTCAGCAGGCGATAACTGCGTGTACAGATCTCTATTTTGCGCTGCTGGGTATCTGCCTGGCCGGTTTCATCAAACGCCATCACCACCGTCGCGGCACCGTAACGCTTGATCAACCGTGCCTGTTGCAGAAACGGTTCTTCACCTTCTTTCAGGCTGATGGAATTGACAATGGCTTTGCCCTGGACGCACTTCAAACCGGCTTCAATCACCGACCATTTGGAGGAGTCAATCATGATCGGTACCCGGCTGATGTCGGGTTCCGATGCGATCAGATTGAGGAAGCGCACCATCGCCGCCTCGGAATCCAACATCGCTTCATCCATATTGATGTCAATAACCTGGGCACCGTTTTCCACTTGCTGCCGGGCAACATCTAATGCGGTTTCATAATCCCCTTCCAGGATCAGACGCTTAAAACGGGCGCTCCCGGTAACGTTGGTACGCTCCCCCACGTTGACAAAGCTGGCACTGGCCTGCTGCATAAAACTGAACTCCTGTTACGCGTGGACAAAGGGCTCGAGGCCGGACAACCGCATTTTAACCGGCACCTGTGGCACCCGACGAGGCGTGATATCTGCCACCGCATCCGCAATGGCGGCAATGTGTTCGGGGGTACTGCCGCAGCAACCACCGACAATGTTGACCAGGCCAGACTCGGCCCACTCCCGGATGTGCGCCGCCATTTCATCCGCGGTCAGATCATACTCGCCGAACTCATTCGGCAAACCGGCATTTGGGTGCGCCGATACCAGGCACTCGGCAATAGTGGCAATTTCTTCCACGTACTGACGCAATAAATCAGGCCCTAACGCGCAGTTCAATCCGAACGCGACCGGACGAATATGGCGTAAAGAGTAATAAAACGCTTCTGCGGTTTGCCCGGACAGGGTGCGACCGGAGGCGTCGGTAATGGTGCCACTGATCATCACCGGCACATCGACCCCGCGCTCACTCAATACCTGATCCACCGCAAATGCAGCGGCTTTGGCATTCAGTGTATCAAACACGGTCTCGATCAATAGCAAATCACTGCCGCCGTCCAACAGTCCCTCAGTGGCCTCAACGTAGGCTTCAACCAATTGATCAAAGGTCACATTGCGTTTACCCGGGTCGTTCACATCCGGTGAGATCGAGGCGGTACGGTTGGTAGGGCCCAGCACCCCCGCGACCCAGCGGGGACGGTCAGGTGTTTGCGCGGTTTTGGCATCCGCCGCCCGTCGCGCCACCTGTGCGGCGGCCACATTGATCTCCCGCGCCAGCGACTGCATGTCGTAATCGGCCATCGCGATGGTGGTCGCATTGAACGTGTTGGTCTCGATAATGTCAGCGCCTGCATCCAGGTAGGCACGATGAATGTCTTCAATGATGTCAGGTTGGGTCAGCACCAAGAGGTCGTTATTGCCTTTGACGTCACAATGCCAATCATTGAAGCGCTCGCCCCGGTAATCCGACTCTTCCAGGCGATGCCGCTGGATCATGGTGCCCATAGCGCCGTCAAGGATCAGGATTCGCTGCGCCGCGGCGGCCAGCACTGTTTCTCGCTGCAATGTACTCACCTTAACTCCTTAGCTCGATGAACTGGATAGCGTGTTCAAATCGTACGGTGTGTTCTGATACACAAAATAATTCAACCAGTTGGTAAATAACAGGGTTCCGTGCGACCGCCAGGTCACGTTTTTGTCATTGCTCGGATCGTCATTGACAAAGTAGTGCTGGGGAACCTTGGGTGCAAGCCCTGCCTGCACATCCCGCCAGTATTCCTGTTCCAGTGTATCGGGGTCGTATTCTGGGTGTCCGGTCACAAACACCAGCCGTTTGTCCAGGGACGCAATCAGATACGGACCGGTATGCGCGGAGGTTGCAAGCACCTCGAGTTCCTCAACATCATCATAAGCCGAGGCCGGAATTTCACCGTAGCGACTGTGCGGCGCATCAAACTGAGGGTCAAAGCCGCGCATTAATTCATTCTTGTCGTCCTGTACCCGGTGGGAAAATACCCCGACCAGTTTGTCCTCTCGCAGACGGCGATTAATTCCATAAAAATGATAGATAGCAGCATGAGCAGCCCAACACAGAAACATGGTGGATTGCACATGACGTCGCGCCCAGTCCATGATGGTTGTCATCCGGTCCCAGTACTTGACGTCCTCATACTCGAGGTGCGCCAACGGTGCCCCAGTGACAATCAATCCATCGTAGCGCTTGTCGGCAACATCGTCGAAGGCATGATAAAAGGCATCCATGTGGGCCTTCGGGGTATTTTTCGGTGCCTGATTGTCAATCCTGATCAGGTCGATGTTGATTTGTAGCGGCGTATTCGACAACAGACGCAGGATCTGAACCTCGGTTTCAATCTTGTTCGGCATCAAATTCAGGATCCCAACTTCCAGCGGACGGATGTCCTGATGAGCAGCACGCATCATGTCCATCACAAAAATATTCTCTCCATTGAGGATCTCTTGTGCGGGTAAATCTGCGGGAATGCGAATCGGCATGCTGTCTCTCCGTGATTGAAACAAGCCCACACTGTGGCGGATAGCAAACTAAATGTCAACTTCTTTACGTCTAGACGTCTAAACATTTAAACTGCCTATCGTCACCGACACTTTTCGACCGCTGGTCGTGTTCGGCTTGCTCATCCAGCCCATTCCATCAATGCTCACTGCAAGACAGATTTGCAGGCTTACTATGCTCACCCGACGCCAATTCATCAAAACGTCCGCACTTGCTACCCTTGGCGCCATGCTGCCGGTCGCGTCTTTTGCCAGGCCGCGGATTGACGTGCCCTACCCGATTGGTATGGGCACCTGGATAACCTTCAATGTGGGCCGTCATCCGGCCTTATTGGAAGCCCGTCAGGCGGTATTGGCAGCGTTTCTGGATGCCGGTGGGCAACTGATTGATTCCTCGCCGATGTACGGCTCCTCCGAAGCCGTACTGGGTCATTGCCTCAAGCAACTGGATGCCCGCGACCAGGTTTACTGCGCGACCAAAACCTGGACCTCATCCGCCGAAGATGCATTGCACCAGCGCGACATGTCCTTACACCTTTGGGGAAGGCCTCGTATTGACTTATTACAGGTGCACAATCTGCAGGGATGGCAACAACATCTGCCACGTTATCGCGCATGGCAAGCCGAAGGCTTGGTTGGCAGCATTGGAGTAACCACCTCACACGCCAGACGGCATGACGACCTCGACCAGATACTGCGCAGTCAATCGATGGATTACCTGCAACTGTCCTACAATCTGGCCAACGAATCCGCCCACAACATCCTGGCATTGGCGCAGGACAAAGGCATCAAGGTGATCGCCAACCGCCCGTTCGCCGGTGGCCATCTGTTTGACACGGTGCGCAATCAGCCTTTACCGGACGAAGCCCGGAATTTGGGCTGCCAATGCTGGTCACACGTGTTTCTGCGGTATGTGTTATCGCACCCTGCTATCAGCCACGCGATCCCCGCCACCCGTCAGGTGCCGCATATGATTGAAAACATGTCTGCACTGAATACGCCACTGCCGGATCAACAGGGTCGTCGGGCGCTCAAACAGTTATGGACCCACTTCGCATGAACTACCAGTTGGAGCATTTTCTGCTATTTTCCGCCCAAACCTACGATGTCATCATCCAGGCCCATGCACAATTAAGCCTGCCAATCAGTGTGCTGATCCTGATGACCTGTTTGTATGGCGCCTGGCATTTGTGGCGTGTCGGCAATGCTCGCTGGATTGCCATTGCCCTGACCATAGCCTGGTGCTGGCTGAGCTGGCATTTTTACACCATCACCTACAGCAGCATCAACCCATGGGCATTGTGGGGAGGCGGCTTCGGGCTGTTGATGATCACCGCCAGCATTGCAGCCGCCGTCACCGACAACACGGTCTGGACGCACAAACAGCGGTGTCACCTGTTGGTGGGATGTCTGTTTACCCTGATCATTTTCCCGGCGTTAATGCTGTTGCTCCCGCCACTTGCCTGGCTAGGTGTGGGGGTCATACCGCTGCCGACGCTGATGCTGAGCCTGGCATTTTTCCACCAATTACGGTTCAAAGGGCGGGTGGTATTGCTGATGCTGTTGTATCTGTGGTTGGGACTTGAAGGGATAACCCTGTACGCGATGGGGAATGGAATATGGCAGGTGATTCCTGTGGTGTTGGTGATCTACCCGCTAATGATGGCGAAACTGCCCAACGCATTGCCCCGGCATTTGCTCAGTTAGCTTTGTGTGCCTGGTGCAGGGCAAACAGCATTTCTGCTTCCCCCCTGGGGATTTCGCATTCATCAACGATGTCCTGCACACTGGCACCATCCGCCAACAAGCGCTCAGCTTTACGATAAAGCCGTTGTTCCGGCGACTGCTCAGACAGCAATTCAATCTGACTGGACATTGCATCAAGCTGTTGCTGTACCTCCTGCAGTGCAGAAGCCTGCTCCTTTGCCTGGCGTTGAGCAGCATCCTGGCTATCACCCTGTTGCTGGCGCAGGGAGTCCAGGCTGCGCTGTTGTTGCTGAAGCTGCGACAACAACGACTGTTGGGCTTTCAGGCACACGTCGATATCATCCAACGCCTCCTGCAGCGTCCGCTGCAGGACAGTGTAGCGGTGCATCTGACGCAGGATCAGCAACAGTAGCACTGCGCCAACGGCAGCGCCCACCAGCCAGGGCCATTGCAGATCAATCATGCACAATTATCCATAAAAAAGCCCTGTGAGTGACAACAGGGCTTTACGCGCTTTGCGGGGATCAGATATTGCTGATCTCTTCCCACTCTTCATCACTCAGCAGCTTGTTCAAATCTACCAGGATCAACAACTCGCCATCGCGGTTACTCACACCCTGAATAAACTTGGCGCTTTCTTCGGTGCCCACGTTCGGCGCACTGTCAATCTCCGACGATTTCAGGTACACCACCTCGGCAACACTGTCGACCAGAATACCCACAACTTGTTCATCGGATTCAATGATCACGATTCGCGTATTGTCGGTGATGTCTGTCGGTGGTAATCCAAACCGTGAACGGGTATCAATGACCGTGACCACGTTGCCACGCAAGTTAATGATCCCCAATACGTAGTCAGGTGCGCCAGGTACAGGCGCAATTTCGGTATGACGCAGCACTTCCTGCACCTGCATCACATTAATGCCGTAAGTTTCATCTCCCAGTCGGTATGTTACCCACTGCAAAACCTCATCATTGGCGTCCGTCGCACTGTTGGCGCTTCTATCATCAGTCATTAGACCTGCTCCCGAGCACGCTGCATCTACTGTTCATTACTGCCAAGTCCTTGGTCCAGCATGGCAATCAATTGTCTGACATTAACCAAGGCACACATTTTTTCTTTCACCATTCCGGCGAGCCATGGGCGCTTACCATGCGCCTCGCGCCACTTGACGTCTTCCGGCGCCAGAGTGGCGGTTGTAACCAGGCGCTCACATGCAAGCCCCCAATCACTGTTATCTAACATAATAAGATATTGATAATTTAAGGTTTCTGCCAGTTTTTCGTCATATTTTTCTGGCATAACCCAGCGCGCGGTGTCCACCACACTGAGTTTTTCATCCCGATGCAACATCACACCTTTGAACCACGCGGGCTTACCGAACAGCGGTCCAATCTTGTCCAACTGATGAATTCCGCCCAGTGATGTCAGGGGAACAGCCATCTTCAACCCTGCCACCTCAAAGAACAACGCCTGAAACGATTCTTCAGGTATTGTCGCCGAATCGACGTCAAGGGCATGATATTCCTCTGGTTCTTTGTTTTCGACCTCGGCCAGCGTTTCTTTAATTTGCTCAACTTCATCCACCACAGCCTGCTGGTCCTCAGGGAGCTCAACAGGTGTACTGATGGGTGAGGCAGACTCTAACAGTTTAGCCACCTGTTCCCGTTTGGGATCGGCTTCTACCGGCGCTTCATGCAGTAACGAAGACAGATACGCTTCCATCACCTCTTCTTTGGCAAACGGCGTACCACTCATACTTCTTTCTCCAACTGCTGTAATTGTTTCAATAAACTGGCATAGGCATATACACCACGGGATTTGGGGCAATACACCGATGGCGGTGACTGGGCTTGGCTGGCGTCCCGAAACCGGGTATCCACCGGGATTACGCCCTGCCACACATTGTCACCATACTCCTTGCGCAGGGTTTCATACGCATCTGCAGCCGCGTTAACCCGCTTATCATACATGGTCGGTATGATCTTATACGCAAACTCCCGCCCTTGAGATCGGGTCAGGATTTCCAGCGTATGCATCATTCTGTCCAACCCTTTAAGGGCCAGAAACTCGGTTTGTACTGGTACCAGTACCCGCTGACAGGCGGCCAGTGCATTGACCATTAATACACCCAATACCGGTGGACAGTCCATTAGCACATAGTCGAATTCATCACGCACCGTGTCCAGCGCCTTTTTCAGCACCAACCCCATGCCCGCCTGCGTTCCCATACTGCGATC
This sequence comes from Fluctibacter halophilus, assembly GCF_020687825.1. GTDB lineage: Bacteria > Pseudomonadota > Gammaproteobacteria > Enterobacterales > Alteromonadaceae > Fluctibacter > Fluctibacter halophilus. The sequence goes on along the minus strand of NZ_JAJEWP010000001.1, from coordinate 157,073 downwards.
CAGGGTGGCTAGCGCCATCGTCGCCGGTAGCATGAACAATGAATCCAGTTTGGTTGGACACAGCGAATCCATTACACCGTCTTTGCTGATACCATTAGGGGTCGTGAAGACATCGTACAAACTGTGATTCAGTTCCTCAGAGTCAACGCCAAAATAATAACTGAGCGAAGCATGGGGATCGGTATCGACCAATAGCACACGATGGCCTTGCTGCGCTAGAAGGCCGCCCAAAGTCACAGTGGTTGTGGTTTTTCCGACGCCCCCCTTCTGGTTGGCGATGGCCCAAATGATCACGCAGCTTCCCTAACGTTTTTAATACGGCGCCCTGAGTTCAGGAGGCCCGCATTTCGGAACAAATATGGCTGGCAATCTCAGACAGTGGCAAGTTTTTCTCGGCCAATCTGGCACTGGTAACCGCCTGAGGCATCCCATACACCACACAGGTTTTCTCATCCTGTGCCCAAATCTTAGCACCTTTACTGTGTAATGCGCGGCAGCCTTCCCTGCCATCGGCCCCCATACCGGTGAGTATGACTCCCAGCACATCCCCGCCAAATACCCGGGCGATGGAGGTAAAGGTTAAATCCACGCTGGGTTTGTAGGTTACGTTGGGCAGATTATCCCCATCGACTATCGACAAGCGGGGCATCTGTGCACTGCCATCAACCACCATCTGCTTACCGCCGGGCGCCAGATAAGCGTGTCCCGGACGCAAAATATCGCCATGCTGGGCCTCTTTAACGTCAATTTGACAGCCACGGTTGAGACGCTCAGCAAATGCATGAGTAAAGGTTCCTGGCATGTGCTGTACCAACAGGATCGGGTACGGGAAATTGGCCGGAAACGCGGTCAGAATGGTTTGCAGCGCAACAGGCCCCCCGGTCGAGGTGCCGATTGCCAACACTTTGTATTGTTTGCCCGAAGAGGTGCCAGGCCGGCTAAACGTGCGCTCCGGTGCTGAACTTGCGCCGGTCGCTTCGTTCAATGACCGGGACGGGCGTAAAAACTGTTTGGTTTGAGCGGTGGTACCGGGTGACGTGCGCGCTATCGTTGGTCGAGGACTGAGCATCGCACCTTTACGACGCCCCAACGCTTTAACCCGGCTTTGCAATAAATCGATGGCTTCTTTACGGTTGCCGGCAATGTCTTCGAACTTCTTGGGCAGAAAGTCCAGTGCGCCGGCATCCAACGCGTCCAACGTCGCTTCAGCGCCATCATGGGTCAATGAAGAGAACATCAGGATAGGCACCGGTGTTTTCGCCATGATCTGACGCACCGCTGTAATGCCGTCCATCACCGGCATTTCGACGTCCATGGTCACTACGTCCGGTTTCAGCTCCGCAACCTGGGTAATCGCCTGCTCACCGTTGCGAGCTTCACCCACCACAGTGAGGTTGGGGTCCTGATCGAGAATTTCTTTAACGCGGCGGCGAAAAAAAGTAGAGTCATCAACAACTAAGACACGGTAAGCCATCGCGATGCGACATCCTCCTGAAACTGATTATTTGGGAATTTTCTTTGCGTACCGCTTGAGCAGGCTTGGAATATCAATGATCAAGGCAATGCCACCGTCACTGGTAATCGTGGCGCCGGCCATGCCCGGTGTACCTTGCAACAAGGCGTCCAGGGGCTTGATCACCACTTCTTCCTGACCAATCAAAGCGTCGACCACGAAGCCCACTTGCTGGGTGCCTATCTGCACCACAACCACGTGACCTTTTTCTTTATCGATAGGCCCTTTCTTACGCATCAACCACTCACGTAAGTAGAACAAAGGGATCGCCTTGGAACGAACAATCATGGTCAGTTGACCATCAACCGTATTGGTCTTGCTCATGTCCATGTTGATAATTTCATTCACCGAACCGAGGGGTAACGCGAACGTTTGCTCGCCAACAACAATCATCAAGGTCGGCAAAATAGCCAGTGTTAACGGCACTTTGATGTCAAGGCGCGTACCTTTGCCCAATTGAGAATCAATCGCTACGGTACCGTTTAGCTGGTTAATTTTGGTTTTAACCACATCCATGCCCACACCACGACCGGAGATATCCGAAATCTCCGTCTTGGTAGAGAAACCCGGTGCAAAAATCAGGTTGAACGCTTCAACATCCGACATACGTGCAGCGGCATCGGCATCCAGTACACCACGGCTAATGGCAATGTCTTTCAGCTTATCCGGGTCCATGCCTTTACCATCGTCTTCGATGGTCAGCAGAATATGGTCACCTTCCTGAGATGCAGCCAGTTTCACGGTTCCCATACTGGGCTTACCCGCGGCAACACGCTCTTGGGGCATTTCAATACCATGGTCTACCGAGTTGCGCACCAAATGCACCAATGGATCAGCCAGCGCTTCAACCAGGTTTTTATCCAGATCGGTCTCTTCACCTTCCAGTTGCAGTGTAATTTCTTTTTTCAGGCTTCGCGCCAGATCACGCACCACCCGAGGGAAGCGACCAAAGACTTTCTTGATTGGCTGCATGCGCGTCTTCATTACTGCGCCCTGCAAATCGCCCGTTACCACATCCAGGTTGGCAATCGCCTTGGACATTGCTTCGTCATTGACGTTGATGCCCAGGCTAAGCAGACGGTTCCGTACCAGCACCAACTCCCCCACCATGTTCATGATTTGGTCAAGACGCTTGGTGTCGACCCGTACGGTGGTTTCTCCCTGTGCCGCGCTGGCAGCAGGTTTCTTTTCGTCCCGTTTGGCCGGTGGCGAGCCTGCACCGCCCGAAGCGGCGGCAGGCTTCGGTGCGGGTGCCGGCGCAGGTGCTGGCGCCGGCGCGGGGGCCGGTGTTGCCTTGGGTGCTGGTGCAGGTGCAGGTGCAGGTGCAGGTGCAGGAGATGGTGTTGGCGCAGGTTTTACTGCTGCCACTTCATCTTTGCCCGGGCCTTTACCTTCGCCGTGCAACTGGTCCAGCAACGCTTCAAATTCGTCGTCGGTGATATCTTCTTCAGCACCATCACCACCCGAAGGGGCTGGGGTTGGGGTTGGTGCTGGCGATGCAGCCGCAGCCTTTTCTTCGGCACTGAACTTACCCTCGCCATGCAACTGATCCAGCAAAGCTTCGAACTCATCGTCGGTGATGTCTTCATCACTGTCATCTGCACTGGGTTGCGGCGCTGGGGCCGGGGCTGGTGTTGATGCTTTACCGGGCGCACTGTCACCGTGCAACTCATCGAGCAAAGCCTCGAATTCGTCTTCGGTAATTTCGTCAATACTGCCATCATCTGCGCCGCTCGCTTCAGCAGCGGGTGCAGGTGTAGGTGCAGGTTCCGGGGTTGGAGCAGGCGCTTGAGCAGCACCATCGTCAGACACGATTTCTATTGGTGCCTCATCCTGACTTTCAGGCTTGCTGAGCCGGTGCAGGGTATCCAACAGGGCCTGGTCGGCCGGCTCAAGAGGTTCGCGGGCTTTGACACTTTCGAACATGGCAACCACCACATCGGTGGCTTGCAAAATCACATCCATCAATTCAGGGGTCAGTGTCCGTTGACCGTTACGCATCACATCAAACACGTTTTCAGCACCGTGACAGATGTCAACAAGTTCGGTCAGCGACAGAAACCCGGCGCCGCCCTTAACGGTGTGATAGCCGCGAAAAATGGCGTTCAACAAATCCGAATTTTGCGGATTGTTTTCCAAATCGACGAGTTGCTCTTGCAACTGCTCCAGGATCTCTCCGGCTTCTACCAGAAAGTCCTGTAGGATATCCTCGTCAACATCAAAAGCCATGTATCAGCTCCCCTTAAAAACCCAGACTCGAAAGCAAGTCATCAACGTCGTCTTGTCCGGACACCACGTCATCTCGACTGTCGGCATCAATGATCGGACCTTCTGCTTTCACGTTATCGGTCTGATCGTCTTTTTTCTTAGACTTTTCATTCATTTCGGGTTCGCCGAACATGGTCAACATGTGAACCAAACTGTCTTCTACTTCTTTGACCAGTTCGATGACGCGACGAATAACCTGACCGGTCAAATCCTGATAGCCCTGGGCCATCAGAACTTCCGTCAACAACTCAGCCAGCTTGGCTGATTCCTTGCTCGAATCTTCAAGCAGTGCATCTAAGTCATAGCAGAGTGTTTTGAATTCACCAAGTTCCATCTGGCGGTTCATCAGCTTTTTCCATTCGGGCAGAATACCCGCCATACGCTCATTGATTTTCTCGGCAATGGGCATACTGGTTTCCACCGCATCCATGGTGGTATTGGCCGCTTGCTCGGTGGTTTCAATCACGTAGGCAAGACGACTTTGGGCATCGGGAATGTCCGATGTGGCAAGGTCGGCGATACGACCGTCAAGCTGAAAACTGTTCAGAGAATCGTGCAACTGCCGCGTCAGTTTGCCCACTTCGGCAAACAGTTCGACAGAATCATTAATCGTGTGGGCCTCAACGAGTTCGTTGGCGGCTTTTACGTCACCCGCTTCGAGCAAACTCACCAGTTGACGAGCGTCCTCAAGGGATATTGTTGGTTGTTCAGAGCTACTCATACAGCTTCTCCAAGGCGCCGAGGATCAGCGTTGAGGCTAGCCGAGGCGTTCAAAGATTTTGTCGAGCTTCTCTTTCAGCGTTGCGGCGGTGAAAGGCTTGACAACATAGCCGTTAACGCCGGCCTGAGCAGCTGCAACAATTTGTTCCTTCTTCGCTTCTGCAGTCACCATCAGCACCGGTAGATGCTTGAGGTTGTCGTCAGAACGAATCGCACGTAGCAAATCGATACCCTGCATGCCTGGCATGTTCCAATCGGTGACGACAAAATCAAAATCGCCTTGTTGCAACATGGGTAACGCTGTGCTGCCATCGTCAGCTTCCTGAACGTTGGTAAAACCCAGGTCTTTCAACAGGTTTTTAATGATTCGTCGCATTGTGGAAAAATCGTCCACAACGAGAATTTTCATGTTTTTATCCAAAACTGCCTCCGGTGAGGATTCGACTCGTTATTATTGTTAGGTTTTATTCGTCCGAACGCCAGGATTGCATTCGGTGTTTCAATTTCAACATGGCCTGACTGTGTATCTGACTCACTCGAGATTCACTGACTTCCAGGACTTCGCCAATTTCGCGTAAATTCAACTCTTCATCATAGTAGAGTGACAAAACAATGGCTTCTCGCTCGGGTAGAGTAGTAATAGCATGCGCGAGGGCTTTTTGAAATGATCCCTGCAACAAATCCTCGAACGGTGTATCGCTGCCTTTGGTTTGCTCGGTGGTGATCACATCCTCGGTCACACCGAGGTCTTCAATACCGATTATCTTGCCTGCATTGACCTCTGACAACATCTGATGATAGTCATCAAGGCTAACATTCATTTTCTGTGCAATATCAACATCACGGGCATCACGACCCGTTTCTCGCTCAACCTGCGCGATGGCTTCGGTGATCGCGCGGCTGTTCTTGTGTACAGACCGAGGCGTCCAGTCGCCCTTGCGGATCTCATCCAACATGGCGCCACGGATACGGATCCCGGCGAAGGTCTCAAAGCTCGCGCCTTTAGAGCCGTCAAAATTACGCGCAGCCTCCAGCAAGCCAATCATGCCTGACTGAATCAGGTCATCGACCAATACACTGGCCGGCAATCGCGCCATCAAATGGTGCGCAATGCGCTTAACCAGTGGTGCATGCCGCTCCACCAATTGCGTCTTGTCGGCGTGTTGCTGATAAGCCGCCGCTTTACTGTTCACTGCTGGCCACCTGCCCTTTCTCAGCCACCAATTGCTCGAGGAAAAATTCTAAGTGCCCGCCCGGTTGCGACGGAATTGGCCAACTGAGGGCCTTGTCTGCCAACTGTGTGATGGCCAGCGCCGCCGGACTGCTCGGGAACGCATCAACGATAGCCCGCTGCTTGCGCACTGACTTACGGATATTTTCGTCGTAAGGGACCGTCGCAACCAATTCCAGTGCCACGTCCAGGAACCGCCCTGTCACTTTGGACAACTTGGCAAACAGTTCCTGTCCTTCTCGCAGGTTACGCACCATGTTGGCAATGATTTTAAACTTGAATACACCGTGGTCACGGTTAAGGATCTTGATCAGTGCGTAAGCATCGGTCAGTGATGTGGGTTCATCACACACCACCACCATAATATCCTGAGATGCGCGGGAAAAGCTCAGCACCATATCCGATATACCGGCAGCGGTATCAACGATCAAAACATCGATAGGGGTACGCAACTCACTGAAAGCGCGGATCAGGCCGGCGTGCTCGGTAGACGTCAGCTCGGTCATGGATTGGGTGCCAGAGGTTGCCGGGGCAATCTTTATACCATGAGGGCCCTCAACCAACACATCATCCAACGTACACTCACCGGACAGTACATGGGACAGGTTCTTATCTACCCGCAACCCCAGCATCACGTCGACGTTAGCCAAGCCAAGGTCAGCATCAAGCACCATGACGCGCTTGCCTTGTTTGGCCATGGCGATTGCAGTGTTAAGGGTGATGTTGGTTTTACCGACACCGCCCTTCCCGCCGGTCACTGCAATGACCTTGATTAATCGGTTCTGATTCATTCTTCTTAAGCTACTCGCTTGATCGTCTGTCATACTGCGTGAGCTCGCTTGGCCTCTGCCTGATTAGCAGTATGCGCCAAAGCGTACTTTTTATAAAGTTTGGCGGCGGTCGTGATCAAATATTTTGCATCGGCGACGTGCAAATCCTCCGGGACCTGCTGCCCATTGGTCAGGTAGCTGACCGGTAACCGATGCGAAATCGCTGCACTCACCGCCTCGCCGAGACTGTAACACTCATCCAATTTAGTGAAAATACATCCTTGCAAAGAAATCTGGTTGTAGGTGTTGATTGTTCGTTCCATCACCTGATACTGGCTGTTTGCCTGCATCACCAGATACTTTTTTATACTAGCACAAGAATGTGTGCGCAAGGTATCTAACTGTTTGATTAATCTCGAATCTCTTTGCCCAAAGCCAGCAGAGTCAATCAACACAAGGCGCTTGTTGCGCAACTGGTACAGAACATCGGCCAATTCTTGTTCATTGTGGGCTTTTTTCACCGCACAGCCAATGATCTTGCCGTAGGTCGCCAACTGCTCAAAGGCAGCAATTCGGTAGGAATCGATGGTTACCAGGGCCACCTGATCCTGACCGTATTTCTGCGCATAGCGGGCGGCCAACTTGGCCACAGTCGTGGTTTTTCCGGTACCCGTAGGCCCTACCAGTGCAACCACACCCTGTGCATTAAGTATACTATCACCGGTGGTATGAATACGATTAGCCAATAGTTTGAGAAGATAAACCCAGGCTTGGCGTTCGTCGCACGCTTCCGGCGTATATGACACCACTTCATCGGCCAATGCGGGCTCTATACCCATCTGCTCAAGTCGGCCAGCGAGGTAATTGTGTAGCGGATGAGCACGGCGACGGTCCTGTTCGATCAGGCCGGAGACCTGGAACTGCAGTACGTTGCGCAGTGACGCCAACTCCTGACGAATGTCCTGCAAGTCTTTATCACTGGTTGAACTAGCCTGCTGGCTGGCCGCTACCGGTGTGCTTGAAGCAGACTGTGGCGCAGCCGCAGCCGGGCGTTGTTGAGCTGGCGTGGAGGCAGGCGCGGAGGATGGCGTGGAGACAGACCCACGGCTGTCCTGCGCAGCGGGCTGTGAGGGCTCAGCCTGGGCACTGGCGGCCGCTTTGGATTGCTGTTCCAGCAACGCCCGTAAACTGTCAGGGCCACTGTCACCGATAATATCGCTCAGTGACGGCGATTTCTTACCTGCAGGCGAGGGTTTCGGCATCAATGAAGGACTGGGTTCCCGATCATAGGCGGCGACAATCTCGATACCGTCACCGACTTTTTTGTTCGACATAATGACGGCCTCGCCACCCAGCTCTGTTTTAACCTGTGCCAATGCATCACGCATGTCTTTGCCAAAAAAACGTCTGATTTTCACTGTTGCCCCCTCATGTGGCCTGACTAAGGTGCTCTCGCGTCAGATTATTGACCGACGGCACTGACAATTCGGATTTGCTTGTCATCGGGGATTTCCTGATAGCTCAGGACATGCAACCCGGACACAGCATGTTTCAGGAAGCGGGACAGTACAGGCCGCAACAGACCTGACGTCAACAACACTGCAGGTTCACCTTCCAGCTCTCGTTGTTGACCCGCTTCACGCAGGGAATTTTGTAGTTTCTCGGCCAGTCCCGGCTCAATACCGGCGCCATCTTCTCCACCTGCCTGCAAAGACTGGTGCAACATCTGTTCCAATTCTGGAGCCAAAGTTATGACAGGCAGTTCTCCTTCGCCGCCATTGATCTCCTGCACAATCAGGCGCTTGAGGGCAATCCGCACGGCAGACACCAGTACATCAGGATCCTGACTCTTCGGCCCGTATTCACACAGGGTCTGCACGATGGTACGCATATCGCGGATTGGAACGCCTTCGTACAACAAGGTTTGCAAGACTTTAACCACGGTGCTGAGCGGCAGGATATCAGGCACCAGGCCTTCCACCAGTTTCGGATTGTGCTTGGCCAACATGTCCAGCAGTTGTTGAACTTCCTCATGTCCCAACAACTGATAGGCATTATTGGTCAGCAACTGACTCAGGTGAGTCGCCACCACGGTTGCAGCATCGACCACGGTATAACCCAGTGTCTGGGCATGCTCCCGTTGTTCAGGCCGGATCCACACTGCATCCAGGCCAAAGGCCGGATCCCGTGTTGGCGTGCCTTCCAGTTTGCCGAACACCTGTCCGGGGTTTATCGCCAGTTCATCATCATGGGAGATTTCGGCGTCACCCACGGTGACACCCAACATGGCGATCGTGTACGTATTGGGCGAAAGATCGAGGTTGTCACGAATGTGCACCGGCGGGATAAGGAATCCCAGTTCTTGCGACAGCTTTTTGCGCACGCCCTTGATACGGGTCAGCAATTCGCCGCCCTGGGACTTGTCCACCAGCGGGATCAAACGGTAGCCCACTTCCAGACCGATGGTATCGACGTGCTGTACATCATCCCACCCCAACTCTTTGATCTCAGCCGGTTGCTGATTCTGTTCAGGCAGGTTGTCCAGCACCTCGGGTTCTTCCGCACGCTTCTGCGCCATGTATTGGCCGTAGTACGCAACACCACCAACCAGCGCTGAGAAGCCAAGGAATGCTAGGTGAGGCATTCCCGGCACGATGCCCATGACAAACAAAATACCGGCCGTCACATACAAAGCACGCTGATTGCCCAACTGGGTTTGCAGTTCCTGCCCCATCTCCTGGGACTCATTTTCACGGGTCACGATGATCGCCGTTGCAACGGACAGCAACAGCGACGGGATTTGGGCAACCAAACCATCACCGATGGTCAGGATAGTGTAGATTTCGATGGCATCGCCGAACGCCAGATCATGTTGAATAATGCCGATAAACAAGCCACCGACAATATTGATCAACATAATGAACAAACCGGCGACCGCGTCCCCTTTGACGAATTTTGACGCACCGTCCATGGAACCGTAGAAATCGGCTTCGCTGGTGATTTCAATACGGCGACGGCGGGCTTCATCCTGATCGATATAGCCCGCATTCAGATCAGCATCGATCGCCATTTGCTTGCCGGGCATCGCATCCAACGTAAAGCGGGCACTTACTTCGGAAATACGCCCCGCACCGGCGGTCACCACTTTGAAGTTAATGATCAGCAAGATGGCAAACACCACGATACCCACCGCATAGTTACCACCAATCACCACTTCACCGAATGCCTGGATCACTTTACCGGCCGCATCACCGCCTTCGTGTCCTTCCAGCAAAACAACCCGGGTTGAGGCCACATTCAGCGCCAGCCGCAATACTGTCGCAATCAACAGCACGAGCGGGAAAATCCCGAATTCAATTGGACGCTGGGTAAATACCGCGACCAGAATGACCACCAATGACAGGGCAATATTGAAACTGAACAGAATGTCCAGCAAGAAGGCCGGCATCGGCAGGATAACCATGCCCATGATGGCAAGCAGCACCAACGGCGCGCCGACACCATTGGTCAGGCGCTTAACTTTACTTTTATCGAATCTATTCAGGTAGCCAGCCAGTTCCATACAACAAGATTTTGACGCTTAGAAGGAATGCTGGGGTTACTGCAACTAGGATGCCAACTTCATTAGAACAAGCGGGCCTTGATGGCGGACACAAAAAAGCCCGGCAGTGACCGGGCTTTTAGGTGGAGTTTTTGACGGGTTTAAGCGCGACGACGACGGGCAACCAACACCAGTCCACCGAGCAACAATGCCAGCATTGAAGGCTCAGAAACCGCTGTTGATTGGGGTGCTGAGAAGCTCAGGAAGCCTTCGAAAGCCAAACCCTGCAAGTCAGAAATATACACATAATCACCGTTCACGATACCGTCGAAAACGTTTTGACTGAACACGTCTGTGAAGGATGTGTAGAAGCCATTGATACCCGACATAGGATCCAAATCATCAAACAGCGTAGCGGTTACAGCAAACAGACCCGCAAAGGCATCATCGTCCTGTGTCAGGCTCAGGTTGCCGAACGTGATTTCAAACGCAAAGCTGCTGTCCAGCATGCTGTCGACCAGGCCGACAGACACATTGTCAGATTCGTATTGAATGGTACCAAACAGGCTGCCACTATCGGCCATTGATACGCCGAAGGCGTTACCAGCATCCGCTGACAGCAGGTCGATGGTGATGTCCTGAGTGATCAGAACCGCATTCGCGGAGAAAGACGTAGCCATCAGGGCTGACAGCAGCACGGTTGCTTGCGCAAGGGATTTCAACAGCTTCATTACTCTTACCTTAGATTATTCATCGTATATGCCATCTTCTGTGGCGCCGCGCAGGTAAAAGCAAAAAGCAGACCAGTTTAAAAAAATCAATAATTTTCAAAGGGTTAAAATATTACAGGGCGGTTACAGCCAGGATCCGTTAAGGATCCTGACAGTTTGGTCAAATTAATCACCGTCTTTGTGGGTGTCTGATTTAGCCTGCTTGACCACGTCCGGGTCGATAAAGTCGGCGTCTTTGTCGGAAGGGTCACCCACAACGTCTTCCAGACGCACTCTGGGTACGGTTCTGAAGGTATTGATGGGACCGGCCAGTGCATACAGCATAAACACAACAAACAACACCAGTGCAGGCTCAGTTGCCACGATCACGAACACCAGCATGACAATCAACAGCGCCACAAACGGCACTTTACCGTGCCAGTTAACTTCCTTGAATGAATTGTATTTAAAGTTGCTGACCATCAACAAACCGGCAATGCCGGTTAACAATGCCACCAACACCCCAAAGTCGTTGCCGTCAATGTCGTATTCAACACCAACCCACACCATGCCGGCCACCAACGCTGCCGCTGCCGGACTCGCCAGGCCCTGGAAAAAGCGCTTATCGGCAACCGCCAGTTGGGTATTGAAGCGGGCCAAACGTAACGCAGCACCTGCAACGTATACAAATGCCGCCAGCCAACCAATTTTGCCTAACCCAGAAAGTCCCCAATTGTAAGCAACCAGCGCCGGCGCAACACCAAAGGACACCATGTCGGCCATCGAATCGTATTCAGCACCAAATTCACTCTGTGTATTGGTGATACGGGCCACCCGGCCATCCAGTCCATCAAAAATCATCGCCACGAAAATCGCCACGGCAGCGGCTTCAAATCGCCCCTGCATGGACGCGACGACGGCGAAAAAGCCGGAAAACAATCCTGCCGTGGTCAGAAGATTGGGCAACAAGTAGATCCCGCGGGGTTTTTGCTGTGTCATTACCACTCCTTAAAAAATACAGGCGCAACCATAGCACAGGTCGAAACTGTCGGCATAGCCAACCTGCTCACCAACGTCCAACGGTGGCGTGTGTCGTGCGGTTGCACCTGCACGTTATTGGGTTTTATGCCCGATTATACCCTTTGATACGGGCAACAGTGAAAAGTGCCGTACACTGAACACCTGTAACCATGTCACCAATCGGTGACGGTGACTGTCGACATATTTTACATCCAGGTCTTACCAGAATTACAAAATATATTTTTATCTTTAAATATCAATAATTTGAATAGTTGGCAGAGGTTTTGCTTACTGTAATATATTAGGTAGAGAGAGAACCTGTCACACAGGGTGAGAACATGAAACGAGCATATTCACTGATAGCAGCCGTTGGGTTGATGAGCGCAGCACCGGCCATGGCCGATGTACAAACATGGGACTTTGTTTACGGCGCCGGCACTGGCATTGAAAACAATGATGCACATGGATTGGGTAGCGGTACCTACATTGACATGACCAGCGGCGGCATTGAGCTGGTGATCAGTGCATGGTCTTCATCTGGTAATTCTGGTTCATGCAGTGCAGGCGATCCTGCATGCGACAGCAGCCACAATGCATATGACCAGGACCCCTTCATTCAGCGTGCTGATCTGAAAAAATACGCTGGTTACGGCCTGGGTGCCGTTAATGCTGACGAAGGCGATGACAACCCCAATCACTCCTTTGACAACATTGGCAGTGCAACGGGGTGGTTAGACTATGACATGGCATTGCTGCAATTCGACACCGCGGTGGCACTGGAAGAAATTGACATTAACTGGCGCGGCACCGATTCAGACATGACAGTGCTGACCTACACTGGCGGCGGTACGCTGGCGGGTAACCCGTTCGGCGCATCATCCACCTGGACTGATTTGCTCAACAACGGTTGGAGCCACGTAGGTAACTATGCAGACGTCAGCACCTCAAGCAATGCCATCATCAGTTCCGCCACCGAATCTCGTTACTACCTGGTGGGCGTATACAACCCAGGCTTCGGTACTGACAACTGGTCATATGGCAACGACGCCATCAAGATCGCGGGCATCACGACCTCTACCGGCAACACCACCGAAGTACCCGAGCCAGCCTCAGCGCTGCTGCTGGCAGCTGGCTTGTTCGGTTTAGCCCGTCGACAACGCAAAATGTCGTAACGACGCCGCAATTGCTCAAAAAAAGACGGCATGCCGTCTTTTTTTATACCTGCTATTCATGCATTGTGATCCGCAACTGTGTATGGTGGTGAGCTATGTTTAGACAATCCTTACGAGTAGTAACCATGTTTGGACGACTTCTTCCCCCCCGCTCCGTCGCATTGCTGACGTTGAGCCTGCTACTGTCTCCTTTGGCCGATGCCCGGTCGAAAAGCAGCGAATTTTACGAAAAGGCCTTGAACGCGTTCAATCAGAATGACGTCGAAGCCGCTTATATCCACCTCAAAAACAGCTTGCAGGCAGACAACAATTATCTGCCGGCTAAAATTCTGATGGGCAAAATCCTGATGGTCAGTGGCTATCTGGATGAAGCGGAAACCGAACTACAGGAATCCCTCGCCGCCGGTGCCGACACCAACCTGGTGGCTGAAACGCTGGGCAAGATTTGGTTATATCAAAAGCAGTATGACAAAATCATCAACGCCGATTTTAAAGGGTTGGATACCACCAATCAGATCAACTGGGCGCTGATTGTCGCCACTGCCTATTTGAACCAGGAGCAGGTTGAAAAAGCCCGCGACGCATATCAGAGCATTTTGCGCACTGCGCCGGATGATGTGCGCGCGTTAAACGCACTGGCCGCGATGGCACTGAACGAACAGGCGCTGGACACCGCCAATCAATACCTGCAGCGCGCCCAAACGCGCTCCCCCAAGGACCCATCGACATTGCGCCTGCTGGGCGAGTATCACCTCGCCGAAGGTAATGTGCCGGCAGCCGTTGAGGTGTTAGAGCGCGGCGAGCAAATCCATCCGGATAATCCACTGTTGCGACGTACCCTGATGAGTGCTTACCTGCAAAACCAGGATGAAGCCAAAGCCCGGGCACTCCTTGACAGGATCATTGAGCAAACACCGGACGACCCTACCGCGACACTGATGCATGCGTGGCTGGACGCCCGCAACAACAGCAATGAGGAAGCGGCGTCACAACTGGAGGCGTTGAGTGGCAAGCTCGCCAATCTCAATGAAGAAACCCTCAACGATTCGCCCAACCTGATCTACATTCAGGCCTTGGCGGCCTTCGCCAACAACCGCCTGGAAAAAGCCAGAACCTTCTTCTCCCAGTACCTTAATCGGGTACCCGACAACCTGGATGCACGCCGGATGCTGGCGCAAACACTCCTTCGACTGGGACAAGCCCGGGACGCACTGGAAGTGATGGAGCGTGGCGACGACGCCTATGCAAAAGATCTTGATGCCGGCATCATGTTGGGCGAGCTCTACCTGACCAATAACAAAGCCTTCAGAACGTTGGAACTGCTTAGCCGAATGCGCCAGCATTTTGGCCAGGATCGGCGACTCGATCTGCTGGAAATTAAGATGCTGATCGCACGGGAGCGTTACGACCAGGCTTTTCAGAAACTGGACGAATCACCCTACATCAACGATGACGTGCGGTTTGTGCTGACCAAAAGCATGCTTTACCTGCGCACCGGGCAATTTGACAAGGCCAATGAAATTGCTGACAAGCTATTGGAGCTGGCGCCTGACAACATCGACTTTTTGAATTTCAAATCGGCAGTGTTGATCAAAGTGAAAGATTGGCCCAATGCCATGACCTTTATCGAAAAAGTCCTTGCCGAACGACCTCAGCACTACGCCGCTCGCTTCAACCAGGTCACGGTGCTGGCTGCCTCAGGGCAGGGCCAACAAGCGTTACCTTTGGTCAAAACATTGCATGAGGAACAACCCGACAATCTCGAAACCCTGTTAATGTACGCAGGCTTGTTGCTGGATAATCAGCAACGCAATCTGGCGCAGGAAAAAATCAACCGCGCCCTGAAGATCGACCGTGACAACCTCCGGGCCAACCAATTGCAAGTCAATATTCTGTTAGGCGATGGCGAAAAAGATAAAGCCATTCGGGTGCTCAATAGCATGGTAAAAACTGCACCGGACAATCTGGACATCCAGTTGCAACGGGCGGGGCTGCTGCTCGACACTGGCAACCAGGAGCGCGCTGAACGGGAGTTTGCACGTATTGCCGAACAGGCCTCCGATAATCCTGGCGCGCTGGTTGCGTTGTCAGATCTTGAATACCGGGCACGCTTGTTTGATAACGCCAAGGCGCACCTTGAGCAGGCGATCAAACTGGCACCGGATCACGTTGCTGTTGGCATTGCCTACGTGCGCATGCAGATCGCCCTCGATGAAGACCAACGTGCGACGCGGCACCTGCGCCACTTATCCAAAAACCATGCTGAGCAACCCGAACTGATCGTGCTGGACGGTGATTTACTGCTACGCAACAATCAGCCCGATAAGGCATTTGAGCGCTACTGGCAAGCCTATCAGCAAGCCCCCTCGTACCGTCTAGCGTTGATCAAGTTGTACCAACTGGCAAAGCAGGGGGTCGCTCAGGACGCTTTTGCATCCCACATTGAATCCATGGTGGAAGCCAACCCGGAAAACCATTTCCAGCGCAACCTGTTGGCCGATCACTATGTCCACGCCAAGCAGCCCGACAAGGCCAAACGCCACTACCTGGCATTGGTCGAAGCCGACAACATTCCGAACAAAGCGGTGATTTTAAACAACCTTGCCAACCTATCACTTGACAGTGACCTGGAAGCTGCCGCTGAATTTATTCGACAAGCCATGGCCATTAACAGCGATTTATCGTCAGTGGTTGACACCCACGGCTGGATCCTGGCTCGCCAGGGACAATACGATGAAGCGCTGACCACATTGCGACGTGCTTTCGCGATGGATTCCAACGAACCCTCTATTCGTTATCACCTTGGTTATACGTTACACAAACTGGGTCGCAACTCGGAAGCGCAAGAAGAGTTAGCCGCCGCCATTGCCAGCGAATCTTCCTTCTCGGAGCGAGATGCAGCACAGCAATTGCTGGAGCAATTATAGTTTCGGCAATGCCCTATCAATCACACAAAAAACGGCGCTTTCGCGCCGTTTTTTTTCGTTAGTCCTGCAGGTAAATCGAGTCACCGTCAGCATCAATGCGTATGGTACCGTCGGCAGGCAAGTCTCCCGCCAGGATACGCTGCGACAGCGGATTTTCAATCTGCGTCTGTATCGCACGCTTCAGTGGGCGGGCACCAAACACCGGATCAAAGCCGGCTTCCGCCAATTGATCCAATGCGGCGGCAGACAACTCCAGCTTATAGCCACGCTCCTGCAAACGTTGGCGCAAAGACAACAACTGAATCTTGGCAATTGCCTTGATCTGATCTTTGGCCAACGGATGGAACACCACAGTGTCATCAATCCGGTTAATGAACTCAGGACGGAAATGCTGTCCCACAACCTGCATAACCAGATTTTTCATTTCCTCATACTGGCTCTCATCGTGTTTATCCTGAATGATGTCGGAACCCAGGTTAGAGGTCATGATCACAACGGTATTCTTAAAGTCCACCGTGCGCCCCTGCCCATCGGTCAGACGACCATCGTCGAGTACCTGCAACAGAATGTTAAACACATCCGGATGGGCTTTTTCTACCTCATCCAGCAGGATCACCGAGTAAGGCTTGCGACGCACGGCTTCCGTCAGGTAACCACCTTCTTCGTAGCCCACGTATCCGGGCGGTGCGCCAACTAAACGGGCAACGGAATGCTTCTCCATGAACTCCGACATGTCGATACGTACCATCGCCTGCTCGGTGTCAAACAAGAAGCCTGCCAACGCCTTACACAGTTCGGTTTTCCCCACCCCGGTAGGGCCAAGGAACAGGAACGAGCCAATCGGACGATTCGGATCGGACAAACCGGCACGGGAACGGCGAATAGCGTTGGACACCGCTGACACGGCCTCGCCCTGCCCCACGACCCGCGCGTGCAGCACCTCTTCCATGCGCAGCAATTTCTCTTTTTCACCTTCCAGCATTTTGCTGACCGGAATGCCTGTCCAGCGTGACAGCACATCGGCAATTTCGTTTTCCGTCACCTTGTTTTTCAACAATTCGGTTTCGCGATTTTCCGACTCAGACGCCAGCTCGAGCTTCTGTTCCAATTCCGGAATACGGCCGTACTGCAACTCTGACATACGACTTAGATCAGACGCCCGACGGGCAATTTCCAGATCCAACTTGGCCTGCTCGAGTTCCGACTTGATGTGCTGGGTGCCCTGCATCGCATCTTTTTCAGCGTTCCAGATTTTTTCAAACTCGGCGTATTTCAATTCGGCCTGCTCGCGCTCCAGCTCAATTGCCTCAAGACGCTTGTGGCTGGCCTCATCTTTCTCTTTCGCCAACGCCTGCTCTTCCAGCTTCAACTGGATAATACGGCGCTCAAGGCGATCCATTTCTTCCGGTTTAGAATCCATTTGCAGACGAATGCTGGACGCTGCTTCATCGATCAGATCGATGGCTTTATCCGGCAATTGACGATCACTGATATAGCGATGAGACAGCGTTGCCGCCGCCACAATCGCCGGATCGGTAATGTCCACCGAATGGTGCAATTCATAACGTTCCTTTAAGCCCCGCAAAATCGCGATGGTATCTTCAACACTGGGTTGATCCACCAACACTTTCTGGAAACGGCGCTCCAGTGCAGCGTCTTTTTCGATGTACTGACGGTACTCATCCAATGTGGTTGCGCCCACGCAATGCAGCTCACCACGGGCCAGTGCCGGTTTAAGCATATTGCCGGCATCCATGGCGCCTTCGCCTTTACCGGCGCCAACCATGGTATGAAGCTCATCGATGAACAGAATCACCCGACCTTCTTCTTTGGCCAGCTCATTGAGCACCGCTTTGAGACGCTCTTCAAATTCGCCACGAAACTTGGCACCCGCCACCAGCGAGCCCATATCCAGTGACAGTACCCGTTTGTCTTTCAGACCTTCGGGCACCTCGCCGTTGATGATTCGCTGAGCCAGGCCTTCCACAATGGCGGTTTTACCCACACCGGGTTCGCCAATAAGCACGGGATTATTTTTGGTTCGACGTTGCAACACCTGCACGGTACGGCGGATTTCATCATCCCGGCCAATCACCGGATCGAGTTTGCCTTGCTCGGCGCGCTCAGTCAGATCGGTGGTGTACTTTTCCAATGCCTGGCGTACGTCTTCAGCGTTGGGGTCAGTCACTTTCTGACCACCCCGTAGCTTGTCAATCGCTTGCTCAAGCTTTTCAGTGGTGATGTCCAGTTGACGGAATATCTCACCCAGCTTGCCTTTGTCCTGCACTGCTGCAAGGACAAAAATCTCTGACGTGATGTAGTCATCTTTGCGCTGCTGGGCAATCTTGTCACTCAGATTCAGCAATACCACCGAATCTTTGCCCAGTTGCACGTCACCGCCAACCCCTTGCACCCGGGGCAAGCGTTCGATGGCTTCCGCTAACGAAGAGCGCAGTGCATTGACGTTGATGTTGGCGGCATCGAGCAACGGACGCACCGAACCGCCTTGTTGATTGAGCAATGCCGTCATCAAATGGACGGGCTCAATGTATTGATGATCACGACCCAATGCGATGGATTGCGCATCGGAAATCGCTACCTGAAATTTGCTGGTAAATCTGTCTAATCGCATACCCACATATCACCTTAAAAATAGTATGGGTAATTTATGGGTGCATTTTTGCTCACTTTCAAGGGCGCGGTTGTCAACCACGGATGAATGTGTTGCGATAGATCAACAAACCTCAGTCCTGTTGGGCATCGGTGAGGTACTCCACCACCACAACGTCAAGCCATCGCCCATCAAGCTGTCCGTGACGTTCATACACGCCAACTTCGCGAAAGCCCAGTTTACGACACAAGGCGCGACTGGCCTGGTTAAAGGTAAAGATGCGCGACAACACTTTGTGGAAGCCTGCGTCCCGGGCAGCCGCCAATAACGCTGACAGCAGCAGGCTACCGACGCCTTTGCCCTGCACGAGCGGATCCAGGTAGATGGAGAACTCGGCTATGCCCGCGTAACAGGCTCGTGGTCGGTACTCGAACAAGCGGGCAAAGCCGACAACCTGCCCTTCAGCCTCTGCCACCAACACCGGATAGCGCGACGCCTGTGTCAACCAACCTTCAACATCCGCCGCTTCGCGCAATGTGGTGTCAAAGGTACCCTGACGAGACGTGATACCGTGGTTATAGATCCGCACGATGTCGGCCACGTCGTGTGCGCCGGCCGTGCGCACATTCACCGTATCAGGGTTCATTGTGCGAACCAGTGACGGGTACGATTGGCAAACCACACCAACGACAACATCACCGGTACCTCAACCAACACACCGACCACCGTCGCCAGCGCTGCACCGGAATGCAGACCAAACACGGAAATGGCTACCGCCACCGCAAGCTCGAAAAAGTTAGACGTACCGATCATGCAAGCCGGTGCGGCCACGGCATGACGCAATTTCAGATAACGGGCTAACCCATAGGCCAGGGCAAAAATACCGTAGGTCTGAAGCAACAAGGGTACCGCAATCATCAGAATAACGCTGGGCTGGGCCAGTAGTGTGTTGGCCTGGAAAGCAAACAACAGTACCAGGGTTGCCAATAAGCCAATAATGGACCAGGGTTTCATTCGTGCCAGAAACGCGTCCAGGCGCGAATGATCATCGGCCTTGTCCAGTTTTCTGCGAGTAATGGCCCCCCCCACCAGCGGCAACACAACGTACAACACCACTGACAACAGCAATGTTTCCCAGGGCACCTGAATATCGCTGATCCCCAGTAACAGGGCCGCCAGCGGCGCGAAGGCAAACACCATGATGATGTCGTTGATCGACACCTGCACCAGCGTGTAATTGGCATCTCCCTTGGTCAGGTGACTCCACACAAACACCATCGCTGTACAGGGCGCAACACCGAGCAGGATCATACCGGCAATATACTCACCTGCTGATTGTGGGTCGACCCAATCGGCAAACACCACGCGGAAAAATAACCAGCCCAGAAACGCCATCGTAAAAGGCTTGATCAGCCAGTTGATCACCAATGTCAGGACCAATCCTTTGGGCTTCTTCCCTACGTCTTTCAGAGCGCCAAAATCCACCTGTACCATCATCGGATAAATCATCAACCAGATGAGGACAGCGACCACCAGATTGACGTGGGCATATTCAATCGCGGCAATCTGCGCAAATAAAGCCGGGAACAGGTTTCCCAACACCACGCCGATGACAATACACAGCCCCACCCATACTGATAGATACCGTTCAAACAATCCCATTTTCAATTCCTCTTTAGCTGGCGCGCTGATTAACGCGCTGCATCAATTGCTCTGCACTTTCCACCCGCTCGGAGTAACGATCCGTCAGGTGTGCAGTATGATCACGGGTCAACAGAGTAAACTTGAACAGCTCTTCCATCACATCCACGATGCGGTTGTAGAATGCCGAAGGTTTCATACGCCCGTCGTCATCAAACTCCAGGAACGCTTTGGCCACTGAAGACTGATTGGGGATGGTCAGCATACGCATCCAACGCCCCAGCACCCGCAGCTGATTCACCACATTGAAAGACTGGGAGCCGCCACACACCTGCATCACCGCCAGCGTTTTCCCCTGTGTCGGGCGCACAGATCCCAATGATAGCGGGATCCAGTCGATCTGACTTTTCATGATCCCGGTCATTGCACCGTGACGCTCAGGGGAACACCACACCTGCCCTTCAGACCACATCACTGCCTCGAGCAACTCCTGCACTTTGGGGTGCTGACCATCATCGGTATCCGGTTGCGGCAAACCGGTAGGATCAAAGACTCGGACTTCCGCGCCCATATGCGTAAGTAAACGGGCACATTCTTCAATCACCAGCCTACTATAGGAACGTTCCCGCAATGAACCGTACAACAACAGCATACGAGGCTTGTGGGTCGATGCCGGACGTGCGAATTCGCTGACATCCGGTTGCCGATACTGCTCCATGTCCAGTTGGGGCAAGGTCATGTCGTCGAGGTTCATAGCTGAGCTCCTTGTTGTTGTAGCGCGTTGGCCCACTGGTCTCGGGGCAACTGGGCAATGTCCCGTAGAACCTTTACCCGTTGTTCAATTTCGCTGATGGTCTGTCTGAAGGCTTCGGCCACTTGAGTATCGCTGCCACTCAGTTTGGACGGATCGGCAAGCCCCCAATGTACTTTGAGATTGTTACCAAACCATACCGGACAGGTTTCTGCGGCGGCAGAATCACACACGGTAATCACCACATCCGGGGCAAATGACTCAACGTCATGCCAGGACTGACTGGTTAAACCATCGGTGTTGTAACCGGCTTCGGACAAATAGCGCAACGACAGCGGGTGCACTTCACCCACGGGCTGACTGCCTGCACTGGCGGCGTGCAGAATGCCCTGTCCCAGTTGGCGTGTGATGGCCTCGCTGAGAATGCTGCGGCAACGGTTATGGGTGCAGACGTACAATATTTTCATGATGTTTTCTCACAGTTCGGCGCGCAGCAAGCCGTCAATGCAGCCGCGCAACACGCCAGGTAATCGGTGCTGTTGTTGACCGTGGTGGTCAGCAATTCCCGGACCCAGTCGGGAAGGGCCGGGTGCAGCGCGTAATACACCCATTTGCCGCGCCGTTCGTCTTGCACCAGCGCACACTCCCGCAACTGGGCCAGGTGACGGGAGATTTTCGGTTGGCTCAACGCCAGAGCGTCCTGCAAATCACACACGCACAGCTCTCCACGGTCACTCAGCAGCAGCATGACTTTCAATCGGGTGTCATCCGACAAGCATTTAAACAGGGTCAATGGGTTCATAGCGCCTCCTCACATACGGAAAATCATATATATGTTTTTCCATATGTCAATGTTTTTGATCGGCATGCCAATAAGTGACCGACCTGGTTCTCGCAACAATCCGTAACACTCCCGTTTTGCACGGCTGTAACGACAGCATTATGATGTGCAGGAAATCAATCAATGGTGATGAGTTGTGGAGAATTTACCGCTGCCCGAACTACAACTGTTGACGGCATTAGGGCTGTTAATCTCTCAACTGTGGGTGCGTAACAAGCAACCACTGCACCTGCTGTTTGCACTTTTTTGCGGATCGATGGCTGTCTGCGCTGCACAAAATCTGACCGCGGGGCAGGTGGGCAATTTTAGCTACCTGATCGCCATGTGCAGTATCGCCACGTGCAATGGTTACTGGCTGGTCAGCCGCGCGATGTTTCGTGGCGCGAGCGGCCTGGCGTTACGTCACTACCTGGTGGCCGGCAGTGTGGGTCTGATGATCATCGCCTTGCAAGGGCTGGCCTGGTCACAAAATGCCCTCGCCGACTCTCCACTGATGATCAACAACGCCCACCAGGCGGTTGGCAAGCTGTTGGGCCTTGTTTCATCGACGCTCCTGATGCTGACCCTGTGGGAAGGGTGTCGTGGTTTACGCCATCTTTCAGGCCAACAGCGCCGTCAACGCTATGTGTTTTTGGCCAGCTACTGCGGTGCGCTACTGATCAGTACGGTAGGCATAACACTCTTTACGACGCCGGAAAATCAGCCCTACCTGCGAGAACAAATCAACGCGCTGTGCGCCGTGCAAATCATGCTGGTGACTCAGGGGCTTATTGTCTGGCGTGCGCGCAATCAGTCGACAACAACGCCCACCGCCCAACCCAAGCCGGTGCAACGGGCGGATCAGGAAGATCTTCACCTGGCCGGTCAAATCCGTGAGCAATTGATTGAACAGCAGCTGTATTTGCAGCACCAATTGCGGGTCAGCGATCTGGCCCGGGTGCTGGATGAGCCAGAATACCGTGTCAGTCGGGTGATGCGCGAACAACTGCAGGCGCAAAACTTCAATCACTATGTGAATGGGTTGCGGATCCAACACGCCAAAACATTACTTGCCGAATCGGCAAACACGCACTGGCCAATCGTGGTGATAGGGATGGAAAGTGGATTTGCATCGGTAGGCCCTTTTACACGCGCTTTCAAAGCCTTCGTTGGCCAGACCCCCAATCAATACCGACAGGCATGTCTGCAGCGCAACCAGGCTACTTATGCCTGTTCCCTTAGCCCTGAACAGATCAGCCGCTGAGCATCACGGCGCTGAACATCCGTCCGGTTGGCGCAGTGCCCTGATGGGTTGCCCGTCGATGGGAATAGAAACGCCGCTCATCAGTGTAGGTGCACAACCCGCAGTCACTGATCGCCCTAACCCCTGCAGCGTTGAGCCGCTCAACCGCAATGCCAGCCAAATCAATACGCCAGGTGTTGTCAACGACCACGCAATGGTTGGGATAGTCGGCAAATGCGTTGACAGTGTCCGCCCCGACTTCGAAATGGGCCTGACGAATACACGGCCCTATCCAGGCCAGTAGTTGCTCTGCGGGCGCCTGAAACGAATGCACGGTGTTTTCCAGTACGCCCGCCAGCAACCCACGCCATCCGGCATGCGCGGCTGCCACCTGACGCCCCTGGATATCGCAAAACAACACCGGTATGCAATCGGCGGTCATCACACCGACGGTAAGACCTGTCGTATCGGTTATCGCTGCGTCAGCGATGATCGGGGGTTGCCCCGATGAACTGGCATCAACAGACACACAGTCAGCACTGTGTACCTGCTCCAGCCAGACAATCTTGTCATGGCCTGGCAGCCTGGACCTGTTCGCAGCCACAGTATCGGGATCATCACCCACGTGCAGCGCCAGATTTAAGCTGGTGTAGGCCCCCGTGCTCAGACCGCCTTGCCGGGTCGTACAATAAGCGCGAACGCCAAGCTCATCTGGCCAGTCGGGTGTGATCAGCGACAACGGCTTACAGGGTGTCGAGGTCAACCCCGTGCTCCTTGGTGTCGGCACGCAATATCGTCAGCAGCGATTGCATATCCGCCGGTAACGGCGCCTGCCAGCTCATCCATTCACCGCTAACCGGGTGATGCAGGGATAATTGCGCTGCATGCAAGGCCTGACGTCCGAAACCTCGCAATACCTGGACCATATCATCACCGGCCGCTTTGGGCAGCCTGGGGCGTCCACCGTACAACGGGTCGCCCACCAGCGGATGACGCAAATGGGCCATGTGGACACGGATCTGGTGGGTCCGGCCGGTCTCAAGCTTTAAGCGCAGGTGGGTATGGGCGCGAAACTTCTCTTTCACCCGGTAGTGTGTCACGGCCGGTTTGCCGGTTTCCCGCACCGCCATGCTGGTACGCTTGGTGGCATGGCGCCCGATAGGTGCATCAACGATGCCGCCTGCCACCATAGTGCCGCACACCACCGCTTCGTATTCGCGGCTGATTTCCCGGGCTTGCAGGTCTTCAACCAGGTGGGTCTGAGCAGGCACGGTTTTGGCAATCACCATCAAGCCGGTGGTGTCTTTGTCGAGGCGGTGAACGATACCCGCTCTGGGTACATTGGCCACCCCGGGGGCATGTTTTAGCAACGCGTTTAGCACCGTACCGTCGCTGTTGCCAGCGCCCGGATGTACCACCAAGTCGGCAGGCTTGTTGATCACCAGAATGTCGTCATCTTCGTAGACGATATCCAGGTCAATGTCCTGTGCTTTGTGTGACACCTGCACGTCGAGTGTGGCATGGATCGCAATAGGCTCACCACCCAGCAATTTTTCACGGGGTTTGTCACACACATTGCCAGCAATCTCGACATTTCCGGCCAAAATCCATTCTTTTAACCGGGAACGCGAATAATCGGGGAACATTTCGGCCAATGCCTGATCTAAGCGTTTACCAAACAAATGGTCGGGCACGATGCCTTGCAGTTCGACATGTTCTTGCTGGGTCGTCATTCGGAGTCCTAGATTGGTTCTGCGCTTACATTCAGTCGCAGGTTTGAATTAAAGATGCATCCCCAGAATCAGTGGGGTAGAATGCAGCGCGAAGCGTTAAGCATATCGGCGTATTCTAGCGGATTTTTTCCCATTGCTAAATCCAACAAATAATAAGAGCGAGATGAAATTGACACACCCTTGGAAAATCGTCAGCCTCCTGACCTGTCTAGTGGTCCTTGGTGGCTGTTCTTCATCACCGGATGATGACGAGATTGTCATCGGCAACCGTGGTGCCGAAGCCCTCTACGCAGATGCCAAAAACAGCCTGGAAATCGGCAATTTCAATAATGCCGCACAAATTCTCAGCGCCCTTGATTCCCGTTATCCGTTCGGCCCGTTGTCCCACCAGGTGCAACTGGATCTGATCTATGCATACTACAAAACCGGTAAAACGCCAGAAGCACTGGCCACCATTGACCGGTTTATTCGCCTCAACCCCAACCATTCAGACATTGATTACGCCCTGTACATGCGTGGCTTAACCAACATGGATGCGGACAAGAACCTGTTCCAGGAACTGGCAGGCATTGATCGTTCCGACCGGGATCCGTCCAAAAGCCGCGAAGCGTTTTCAGACTTCCGACGGCTACTGGAAAAATACCCTGAGAGCAAATACGCCGCCGACGCGCAAAAACGCATGGTCTACATCAAAAACCGTCTGGCCAAATACGAGATTGCCATTGCACGCTTTTACATGCGCCGCGAAGCGTATGTGGCTGCCGCCAACCGCGGACGGTATGTTCTGGAGTATTATCCTGACACCGCAATGGTGGAAGAAGCGTTGCAAATCATGATTGAGTGTTATGACACACTGGGCCTGGAAGAGCTGAAAGAAAACGCCGTCAAAACCCTCAAGCTCAACTACCCGGATGCACGCATTGCCAGTGGCGACTGAGCATTGACCAGCAATAAAAAAACCGCCAGCAGGCGGTTTTTTTGTGCTTTAGATTGGCCCTCGGGCTAGAAAAACAGTTGGCTGAATGGATTCAGCAACCGGGCGATACCGGAGGTAAAATGTAACGGCTTGTCTACCACACTGAACACCAGGCAACCTTCATCAGCATCAGAACGAGGGGTATGCACGTGATGCCCGTCCATGTGGATAAAATCACCCGAATCATAGTGACCCAGCCCGTCGCTAAATTCACCGTCAATCACCAGCGTCGTTTCATTGCCGCGATGGGTATGCTCCGGCACTCGACCACCTTTCTCCATAAAAATAAACTGGGCCTTACCGCCCCCGCCAATATCCACCGGCGCCTGCCATAAATTGCCCAGCAAATGGGACCAGTTACCGGTTTTGTCGACAAAACGACGCAGCGGTCGGGGCAACACAAAAGAACGTCCATCCAACTCCAGCGTTGGCGGTGACGCGGGACGCACGCGAGGTTCTGCAGCAGGCAATGCCATAATGGATGCCATCATGTCACCAAAGGAAACATTGTCCTGGCTTTCCAGCGCGAACGCATTATCACTGATGGTCAACTGCAATTGCTCAACCTTGGCCCGGCAGTGTGCACACATGTCAACGTGACAGGCCACTACCAGTGCCATCATCGGCTCCATTGAACCGTCGACATAGGTCATCAGTTGCTGTGCGGTAGGGTGTAAATTAATCATGGTCGTTCAACATCTCTTTCAGTCGTTGCAAGGCAAGGCGAGTGCGTGATTTTACCGTTCCCAAAGGAATGTCCAGTTGGTCGGCCACTTCTTGCTGCGATTTGCCTTCAATGTAAATGGCTTCGATCACAACCTTTTGCTTCTCTGGCAAGGCTTCAAACAATGTGCCCAGCTGGTCGAGGGTGATCTGTTCATCCATTTCCACTTCGTTCGGGTCGGCGGTCTGTTCACACAACACCGGCCACAAATCATCCGCGCAAATATCTTCTTTGCGGTTTTGCTGCTTGCGCAGCATGTCATAGCGAATATTACGTGCGATGGTGAAAATCCAGGTCGACGGCGACCCCTTTTCAGCATTAAAAAGATGGGCTTTCTGCCACACATTGGACAGTGTGTCCTGCACCAGCTCCATCGCCAGTGCTTCATTACCGGTCTGTTTCAACGCGAAAGAGCGCAGTCGCGGCGCAAAATAGCCAAACACTTGAGAGAACGCCGCTTTACAACGGTTTTCTGCCACTTGTTTCAAATGATGGGCCATCTCATCGGCACAGTCTTTCGGCTGTACCGATCGGCGTTGCTGATTGTCCAAAGGGATCCCAACGAGCATTTGCATCACCTGTTAATCGTCGTTTAAAAGGATTACGTCAGCGATGCGGAAAAAGATCATTGCACTAATTGTGACAGAAACTTGAGGGCTGTGCCGTAATCTTTTTGCTGCAGAAGCTGTTGTTTTGTTTCGGTATTCACCGGTAGCAGTTCCAGCCAGCGGTAAATGATCCAAATCGGATCATCAAACCGGGGCTGCTGATACAACGCATTAACTTCAGGGTACTTGTCGAATATCTCGCGCAAGCGGGTGTCCATCGGTGCAACATCCATATCAGTCGTTGTGGCCTGCCAGTTATCCAGCCACTCACATTGACCAACCCGCAAGCCATCTGGCTGGCTTTCTATATTGTTTACTTGAAAGCAGCGTTGTCCTTCCACGGTAATACCCAGCAAGCCGTCTTCAAGCAGATCAAAGTCGATCACCTCAACGTAGGTGCCAACCGGGTAGATATGCTCGTTGCGCGCCTTGTCGCCGCGCGCATTCAACATGCACACACCAAACCCCTGCTGTGCAGCGCACGCTTCCTTAACCATCCTCACATAGCGAGGCTCAAAAATGCGCAGTGACAGACGTCCCCCCGGCAAAACATGGGCCGACAAAGGAAACAAAGGCAATTCAAAGCTGTTCGACATCACATCGGCCTCCCGGGTTTTATGCTTCATGACAGCCATTACGGACTCATTGGATAAACAGATCGTTTTTTCTGCCAATCCCTCAGGCCAGGTGATCCGAGACACCACTGGCGATGTATCTACAGCATGTTGATTAACTCACAGGTGTGGATTGGCGATGAAAACCCTTCTGATAACAGGCGCAACGTCAGGTATCGGTGAAGCGCTGGCAATTGAGGCTGCCCGTCGCGGCTATCAGGTTATTGGTTGTGGCCGCACAGCAGAGAAGCTCGCACAACTGCATCAAGAGCACGGCATTGAAACCCGCTGCTTCGATGTCAATGACGAGCAAGAAACCCGTCAGGCCCTGGCCGATTGCCGGCCTGATATCATCGTGCTCAACGCCGGCGTATGTGAATACGTGGATGCACACAGCATCGATCCGTCCCTGTTCCGTCGCGTTTTCGAAACCAACCTGTTTGGCGTGGTGAACTGTCTGGCAGGTCTGCAGCACGCATTGCAACCGGGTACGCACTTGTTGGTGGTAGACAGTATGGCGCGGCTGCTGCCTTTCACCCGCAGTCAGGCATACGGTGCCAGCAAAGCGGCTGTGCACTACCTGACCCAAAGCCTGAGGGTCGATTTGGCCGCCTCCGGGGTCAAGGTAACGTCGTTGTCACCGGGGTTTGTCAAAACACCGTTGACGGATAAAAATGACTTTCCCATGCCAATGAGGATCAGTACCCAACAGGCCGTAGAGGCGATTTTGAGCAAGATTGATCGGGATGCCGCAAACCGTTACTTCCCCTGGATGTTCGGTGCAATCCTGCGGCTATTGACACGATTACCCGACCGACTGAAAGTAGCATTGTGCCAATCCATGCGCAGCGCTCAGTAACCACGGAAGAATTAGCATGACACAACGAATCGCTATCATTGGCACCGGCATTGCCGGAATGACCTGTGGCTATTTGCTACACCGGGATAATGACATCACGGTGTTTGAAGCCAATGATTACATTGGTGGTCACACGGCCACCAAAGACATTGACATCGATGGCCACACCTATGCAATTGACACCGGCTTTATTGTCTACAATGACTGGACCTACCCCAACTTTATTCGCCTGATGAACAAGCTTGGCGTTGAAGGGCAACCCACTGAGATGAGTTTCAGTGTCAAAAACACCGCCCAGAACATTGAATACAATGGCAACAACCTGAACAGTCTGTTTGCCCAACGACGCAACCTGTTGCGGCCTCGGTTCTGGCGACTGGTCAGGGATATTCTGCGCTTCAACGGACTGTGTAAAGATACCCTTGCACAGAGTACGTTTGAACCATCCCAGACCTTGGGCGATTTTCTCACAGAGCACCGCTTCAGTGACGTGTTCAAAGACAACTATATCCTGCCCATGTGCGCGGCGATATGGTCCACCAGCCTGGCCGATATAGAGCGTTTTCCGTTGCGGTTTTTCCTGCAGTTTTTCAACAATCACGGACTGTTGAACGTATCTGACAGGCCCCAATGGCATACCCTCATCGGCGGCTCAAGGGCTTACATTGCCCCGCTAACCGACGGCTTTCGTGAGCGAATTCATCTTTCCACCCCCGTCCAGCAGGTGACCCGCCACGGCCACCAATGGCAGGTCCAGTCTTCTCTCGGATTGCAGACCTTTGATCATGTGATTTTTGCCTGCCACAGCGACCAGGCATTGGCAATGTTAAGCCAGCCCAGTGCGGAACAGCAGGCGATTCTGGGTAACCTGCGCTACGCGGACAACGACGTGGTGCTGCACACAGATACCCGGTTGTTGCCTGCCCGCCCCCTGGCGTGGGCGAGCTGGAACTACTTGCTGACCGGCGACGAAGAGGAGGCCCATGCGCCTGCCTGCGTGACCTATAATATGAACATACTGCAGCGTCTGTCAGCGCCACACACGTTTTGTGTGACACTGAACAGCAGTCAGGATATCGATCCGGACAAGGTGCTCGGCAGATACCGGTATGCCCACCCTCAATTTAACCATGAGGCCCTGGCGGCTCAGCAGCGCCGGGATGAGATCTGCGGGGTTGATAACCTGCATTTTTGCGGCGCCTATTGGTACAACGGTTTCCATGAAGACGGCGTCAACAGTGCGTTGGATGTGTGCAAACGCTTCGGAGCTTCGTTATGACCAGCAGCCTGTATGTCGGACAGGTCAGTCATACCCGTTTGGTACCCAAGCATCACCATTTTGACTATCGCATCTTTCTGTTCTGGCTGGCGCTTGACGATCTTGATAGCACCATCGAAAACACCCGAGGCTTTTCCCGACACTGGCTGTCACCGGTGCGCTTCCGGCGCGCCGACTACCTCGGTGATCCGGTACAGCCATTGGCAGAAGCAGTGCGCCAGCGAATGAGTGAACTGAGTGGCAAAGGGTTGACCGGTAAGGTGTTTCTGTTGGGACAGTGTCGGCTGTTTGGTCTGTACTTCAGTCCGGTCAACTTCTATTTCCTGCAACACCCGGACGGCCACTTCACCCACATGCTCGCCGAAGTCAGCAATACACCGTGGAATGAACGACATCATTATCTGGTCAACCTTGCCGAGCAGGCGCCAACTGACAAAGCATTCCACGTATCTCCGTTTAATCCGATGGACATGACCTACCATTGGCGAGTCAGTCAGCCCGGCGACCGCTTGTCACTGTCGTTGTCTTGCCATCGCCAACAGCGCGAATTCAGCGCGTCTTTGCATTTGCAACGACAACCAATGAACTCTTTTTCCCTTTGGCGCGTAATGGTAAGCATCCCTGCAATGACAATAAAAACGGTGGTGGGGATTTACTGGCAGGCACTGAAACTGTATCTGAAAAAAGTGCCTGTCTACGACCACCCCGGCAAGTGATTAAGGAACAGTGCATGTCTAACGGTGAACAGGTACTCAGTGCCGTCAACAAAGCCTCCTGGCTGGACAAAGTGGCGAAGTCTGCATTGCTCAGTGTGTTTGAAAGACTGCCCCAGGGTTATATGATCCTGAAAGAGCGCGGTAGTCTGGTCGCCTGCTTCGGTGACAAACATGATCCTCTGCATGCAGAAATCGATATTCTCGACCAACGGGCCTACCGCCGTCTGTTGTTAGGGGGCAGCATCGCTGCCGGCGAAACCTTCACCGACGCCTGGTGGGACTCACCTAACCTGACCCATGTGATTCAGCTGTTTGCCCGCAATCTGGCGCTGCTGGACGCGTGGGAAAAGCGTTTTTCCTGGCTCATTGCCCCCGTACGACAACTGAAGCATTTCCAGCGCCGCAACAGTACCCGTCAGGCCAAGCGCAATATTGCAGCGCATTACGATCTGGGCAACCGTTTGTACACCCGGTTTCTGGATGACAGCATGATGTATTCGTCGGCCATTTATCCGTCCGAAGAAGCCACCCTGGCCGAAGCACAACAGCACAAGCTACAGGTGATTTGTGACAAACTGTCCCTCAGCCCCGATGACCACCTGCTGGAAATCGGCACCGGTTGGGGTGGTCTGGCAATCTTTGCCGCCAAACATTACGGCTGCCGCGTGACCACAACCACCATCTCCGAAGAACAGCATGCCTGGGCCTCAGCTTGGGTGGAACGAGAGGGTCTTGGGGATCGTATCACCCTGCTCAAACAGGACTACCGCACCTTACAAGGCCAGTATGACAAGCTGGTGTCAATTGAAATGATAGAGGCCGTGGGTAAGCGTTACCTGCCGGTGTTTTTTCAACACTGCCAGCAACTGCTGAAACCCGATGGCATCATGCTGTTGCAGTCAATCACCATTGATGATCGTCGCTATGACAGCTACAGCAAAGACGTCGACTTTATTCAGCAACACATTTTTCCCGGCGGCTTTTTGCCTTCGCTGAGCGTGTTAGGCAACCTGGTCAAACAGCACACATCCATGGCCATCCGTGATGTTCACGATATCGGCCTGGACTACGCGAAAACCCTCGATGATTGGCACCAACAATTACTGGCCAACCAGCACGCCCTGGCAAAAGACGGCTACGATGAACGCTTCATGCGCTTGTGGCGCTACTATTTTTGTTACTGTGAAGGTGGTTTTCTTGAACGCACCATCAGCACGGTACAATTACTGCTGACGAATCAACAATGTGTATCGCCCGTCGCACGCGTCAGTTGATCGGTGCCGCTGCGCTACTTGCCATGGCGTCATCACAGGCCATGGCCAGCGAAGTGGGTAGCCGCCCTCTTGAGGGCTTGCAGAAGGTTGGCGAGGCCACCCTCAGCGTATTGTTCTGGGACATTTATACATCACGGCTGTATTCGCCGGACGGCAACTATCCCGGTATTCAGCCACCATTGGCGCTGGACATTGAATACCTGCGAGATATCAGCGCCGACGATCTGGTCCAGCAAACCGATAAAGAGTGGCAGCGACTCGGCATCGATCATCAAAACGTCACCGACTGGCTGTCGATGCTGAGCGACCTCTGGCCCGATATCCGTGAAGGTGATCGACTCACCCTGCGGGTCGAGGAAAATGGCAACAGTACCTTTTTCTACAACCACGAGGCGATTGGTCATATTGAGGATCAGGCGTTTGCCGGCCACTTTCTGTCCATCTGGCTGGATCCGGCCTGTCGGTACCCAGACGTTCGCAAACAACTGATAGGAGCACCATGATGCGTTGGATGATAATTGCCCTTTCGTTTCTGTTGAACGGGTGTTCGACCCAACTCAGCGACTACCCGCCACAAGGGCAGCCGTCATTTGACTTGCAGCGTTATTTCAACGGCAACCTGACCGCCTGGGGAATTGTGGAGGACTATGCCGGTAAGCTGACACGCCGCTTCTGCGTCGATATCCGCGGCGAATGGGAAGGCAATCGAGGTACTTTGCACGAAACCTTTTACTACGCTGACGGCGAGGAGCAGGTACGCATCTGGCACCTCAACGTGGATGATCAGGGCGTCGTCACCGGCAGCGCAGCAGACGTCATTGGTACCGCGTCGGGTCAGGCTCAGGGACATGTTTTCAACTGGCAATACACCTTGTCAGTGCCGATTGACGGTGAAAACTGGGAATTCGCCATCGATGACTGGATGTACCAAATGGATGATAACCGGCTGATGAACCGCTCTTACATGAAAAAATGGGGCATCACCGTGGCCAGCATTTCAATTTTCTTCGACAAGACCCAACCGCTGAGAGAATGCCGCTCGTCCTGACACTGTCACTTTACAAGGAGGTAGGATTTGCCGTGATGGCAAGTTCAAGGACAATGCCTCCGCGGCAGACAAGGTGCGTCTGCCGTGCTTCCACGTGACCCTATAAGGATATCTGAGTATGCCATTTGAGCAGTTGCTGTTTATTGTCGGTTCCATCTTGCTGATGTTGATCGGTACCATGCAAACACTGGCCGTCTCCTCGTCGTCACACCTGAGCGGTGACAACATCGATTGTCAGGCCTATCTGCAACAGGTGCGATGGCCGCAAAATCGACAGACGACCATGTGGCGGGCGTGGGTGGGCATGCATGTCAGCCATGGGTTTGGCATTCTGGTGGTCGGTGCCATCTACCTGCCTTTGGCCTGGTCACACTTTGCCCTGATGGCATCATCCGTGTGGTTCAGCGTACTGCCTGTGTTCATAAGTTGCGTGTATCTGTTATTGGCCAATCGATACTGGTTTAACTGGGTGTTCTGGGGCATGTTTGTCACCGCGTTTTGCTTCTCGACCGCCGCTTTCAGCGTGCATGCGGCGTAACACCACAAAGTGAGAACGGTGGCAGCACTGCCACCGCTCCCTTGCCAATCAGCGACCGCGGGTTTCCCGGGCACTGTTTTGCACTCGCTTGTAGAACTTACCCAGCGCTTTATCCTGTGCACGCCGCTCAGCCAGCGAGGCCGAGTTAAACGCATCTTCCCGTTGCAGCTTTTGGTAGTGAGACAGGCGATCCTGTTCCAATACCCCTGATGCCACAGCGCTCGTGACCGCACAGCCCGGTTCCGACGTGTGGCTACAGTCCCCAAATCGGCATTCCTTGGCCAGGGCTTCGATGTCGGCAAACGCACTGGCAATACCATCGGCACAATCGCTCAACTGGATTTCACGCATGCCCGGCGTATCCATTAACCATGCACCGCCGGGCAACTGACGTAGATACCGCGCCGTGGTGGTGTGCCGGCCTTTACTGTCATCTTCCCTGATCCCGGCTGTGGATTGTGTCTTTTGGCCCATCAGCGTGTTCATCAAGGTCGATTTACCCACCCCGGATGACCCCAGCAAAACCAATGTTTTACCCGGCTTCAGCCACGGAGATAAACAGGCGCAACTGTCCGCATCCAAGCCATTAACGGCTTCTACCGGCACATCCGGCATACGCGCTGTGACCCGTTGCACGAAGGCCTGAGGATCATCGCAGCTGTCCATTTTAGTCAATACCACCACCGGTTCTGCGCCAGCACCCTTGATCAAAGCAAGGTACCGCTCAATTCGATGCAGGTTAAAGTCCTGATTAAGCGAACAAACAATCAATGCGGTATCCACATTGGCGGCAATCCCCTGGGTTTGTAGACCGGTCCCGGCAGCCTTGCGCCGAAACAGTGTCTGAGGCGCTAACACCCGGCAGATACGATCGTCATTATCAAGCAACAGCCAGTCGCCGACGCACAGGTCGGTGACCCCACTACGGTTGATCCGTCGCGATTCTGAGGAAGAAACAAGAATATCAATCGCGTCGCGGTGAACACTGGCAACACGCGCAGGTGTCTGATGTTCCCACTCATCGAGTGACAGTTGTTGTTGAAAAAATGGTTGCCAACCCATGCTGGCAAGTGACTGAAAAGACGTCATAACGAACCCTTAACACAAACGTTAATGTGATGAGGGGCTTTGGTGCCCCGGCGTTAAAACCGGGCTCGACAACGGTCTCTAGTGGCGTTGTGTCCCGGTCAGGGTTGCTACAATCATGTGTCGCCTCCTAACCGTCAGTAGAAATGAATACCGCGCCAGTGTAATGCCCTTCCAATTCTGAAGCAATAACCCAACCATTAGATAATAATTATTCTCTTTTGAGTTTACATTAACGTTAATTGCAATGCCGTCGCCTTTCAACAGCAACGGAGAGCATACGTGTCCAAGGAAAACAAGCCCGCCCCATTCCACCGCGCCATGGCCGTTCAGCCCCTGCGCGACACCCTGTTTGCACTGGAACAGAGTATTCAGCGCCTGCTGCACCAAGACACGGTGTCCCGTGATGAATCAGACCGGCTGCACAACGACTATCACAACCTGATCCGGCAGTGCGCCACAGTGCAGCCGGTGTTACTCAATGTCTTCGTCAAAACCGACGTGTTGAGCTATGCCACTGTGTTTCAGGATTGCTTTTGCATCTTTTAGCCTGATCAGGTCATCCAGTGCCTGGCGTTTATCGTCACTGTTTTGAAAATACGCCTTGGCAATCTGCTGCCCTATCCAATAGCCCATATCCGCAGGCTGCTCCCCCGCTGTCGGAGAGTAAAGCCAAGGAGCATATTGAAACGTGTCCATCAGCGGAAAAAACCTCGTCCACAGCTGGTGAGCATGCTTGTCCCCATAGCGCTCCCGAACGGTCTGCAACTGACTGCTGTGCCCCGTGGCAGAGGCGGCGATAAAATCCGCACTGCCTTCAATTAAGGCCAGCTCCAGTAGGGTGAACCTAAATTCGGTTCGCTGACTGTTCCGGTACTGCAAAACATGCACGGCTTCGTGACCCACATAGTCAAGAACCAGTTGTTCAACGTCCCTGGGCTCATTCGCTTGCTGACAAATGACTTCCAGAGCCAGTGCAATACCCTGGTTGTTAACGGTTGCAGCGGTATTGTTAGCGGCAATGGTAATGCTGACCGGCAGCAGTTGAGGCTGTCCCACATAAGACGTTACCCGCCTTATCCGTTCAAGCACCTTCGCCCGCAATGAGCGAACCGCCGGCAAGCACATTGAAATCGCTCGCTGATAGATTTCGGGCTGCTGATTAACGGTGTTCGCTAGCGTTCTACTGCCACCGATCCGCTGAGCCAATATGGTCTGCCCCAAAGAGCCAGGCGTAAGGTAACTTCGTTCTATCAGCTGCGCTGTGATTGGCGTCTGGGAAGCCAACATTTGGGCGAAGCGTTCGACATCATCGATAGCGAAATCCGACTGTCCCCCGGCACAAGCCTGGCCGGTAAACAACGCACAGATAACATATAAACCACCAACAAATCCGCGATTGAACATTGCAATTCTCCTGGTTCAGCAACGTGAAATAAGAACCAGCAGTGTTGCTTACACGGATAGCGAGATCGTCCGTAT
Source organism: Fluctibacter halophilus (assembly GCF_020687825.1). Classification (GTDB taxonomy): domain Bacteria; phylum Pseudomonadota; class Gammaproteobacteria; order Enterobacterales; family Alteromonadaceae; genus Fluctibacter; species Fluctibacter halophilus. Next base: position 121,198 of record NZ_JAJEWP010000001.1, on the reverse strand, counting down.
TTATCATTTCGGACGTCCAATGTGACAGACTCAGCCTTGTCAGACAGTGACCAGCGACTGCCGGTATTGGCTCGGGGTTAACCCGGTATATTGCTTGAACACGTGATTAAACGTGCTCTTAGAGGAAAAACCACTGCTCAATGCCAAATCAAGTATCTTGGCGTTCGCGGGGGCAGCACTGAGTTGCTGGCAAAGATGCTCGATGCGATACTCATTGACGAAACGGTGGAAATTCTTGTCACAACGGGTGTTGATGTATTCAGACAGCAGGTGGCGACTCACTCCCACCCTGGACGCCAATGTATCCAGGGTCAATTCCGGATCAAGATACGCCTGTTGCTGCTCCATAACCTCAGACAGCTCAGTACTCAAATCAGGGCATTGCGATGGAGGCTTTGAACCTTCCATGACCGTCTCGGCTGACTCGGTTTCAGTGACGGGCAGATTACGCAGTCGCAGGTAATAGGGAGACTTCCAGTGCATCAGGGCCAATCCCGCGATAAGGCACAACAACAACACATCAGCCCCAAGGGCCAGCGCATAGACCCCACCCAATGCACTGGAGAGGATTTCACATAACCACACCAACAGATTGAGTCCCCAAACAAACAGCAAGTGCTGAAATACACTGGGGTCATAATTGGATAAGCGATATTCGGCCAGGCGACGGTATTGGTAAATCACACGCCCGCACAACAGGGCATAGACCACAGCCTGAGTATAAATGATCCCTTGTGCCAGCTGATGACTCAATGTTTTGGCAATCCCCTGCTGCCTCAGCACGTTGATATCAGCCAAACTTTCCATGGTATTGGCGTACGTCAGTAGCACACACATCAACAGGGGTAAAAAATGCAAACTATCCCGCCATCGGTAAGCCCGACGTTGTGTCAGGCTGTTCAGATACAGGTACAGCAGTGGGCCAAACGTCGCTGGTAACCAAAGGGTAATCACTGCAAGACGTTGAATACCCGGCAATGTATCGCTGATAAGCAGCAGTGGTGTAACGCTGAACAACGAAAGACAAAAACACCACAACGCCAGAATCCTGCCCGCATAACCGGGATTGGACTGTGCAAGCAGCAGCCCTCCGAGGGCAAAGCTGTTAAAAACACTGGTGGCATGTATGTATTGTTGAAGATTATCCATCGCATTTCTTGGGTCAGTGCAGGAACCGGTCGCATTGTGTTCGCAGACGCAGTAAAAGGCAAACAAGATGCCCAGTTGTAAAGACAGAGCCATGAACAATGATTGAGCTAAAATCGTCGAAATAAAAACCAACTGCAGCGAATGTGAGCATAAATGCAGCGAACGCTCAACTAAGGCGTAAAAATATCTTGAACTCATGGATGTGCTGAATATACTGCGCGCCCCGCATCCCTCATCGGATGCACTTGGAATGTAGTAAAAAAGGAATGCATCACATGAAAAAATCCATCGCTGCCATCGCTCTGGCAACACTTTTCTCTGCCAATACCATCGCTGCACAAAATGACTGGAACTTTGTAGACCTGGGTTACACCAGCGCCAACTATGAAGATCTGGACAGCAACCCCGATGGCTTCTCCATCAAAGGCAGCTACCTGGTCAATGACAACATCATCCTGACCGCTGACTTCCAGCGCCTGAGCGACGACCTGTACGGCGTTGACGTGGATCTGGACCAGTTGTCTGTGGGTGCGGGTTACCGTTTTGTCCTGAATGACAAAACCGAAGCCTACGCAATCCTGTCTTATGAGCGCATCGAAGCGAAAGCACAGTACATGGGCTACTCTGACGACGAAGACGACAATGGTTACGGCCTGACTGCCGGTATTCGCCAGATGGTCGGTGAAAACGTGGAGCTGAAAGTCGAAGCTGGTTACGTTAACACCTCCGACGATCGTGAAATGTCTTACACACTGGGTGGTCGTTACTACATCAATGACCAGTGGTCTGTTGCGTTTGACTACGCACTGGCTTCCGAGCGCAACCTGACCTCGTTCAGCGCCCGCTACCAATTCTAATCCCACGCTAGTGGAATAGACCTGAAAAAGGCGAGGGTTACCTCGCCTTTTTTGATCCTGCCGATTGTCACGCCATAAATGCCCGATCAGGGCTTTTTGGCCATCCCCATCACCACGTGCATAGCGCCGTCAGGATGTGGCATCTCAAAGGGTACTGACACACGTATATCAGAGAATCCCGCGGCACCAAGGACGTTTTCAATACGGGGCTTAGTCATCCCGTCGCTGGCCTGCTCATCGGTCGATAGCCAGTCCCATTGCACAAACCAACCACCCGGCTTGAGCACCGCGGCGATCAGTTTCATTGTTGCTGGATAGTCGGGCAAAAAACCACACACCGATGACGCCACCACCAAATCCACGCCCTTGTGTAACACCGGTTGTTGCCGGATCAGTTCGCTGGTCAGCCCATCTGCCATCGGCGTGACATTGGGCAATCCTTTGCGGGTCAGGCGGCGTATCATTTCAGCCGATGTGTCCAGCGCCACAATCGCCTCGACCTTCGGGCTCATGCGCTCGGTCAGATGGCCGGTACCACAACCAAAATCCAACACCGTCATTGCGCCGATATCAATAGCATCCGTTAATGCAGCAAAGGCCTTATCGGCATAGTCTTGAACCGAAGCGTTGTCGTCCCAACCGTCGGCATAGTCATCCCATTCATTGTGCATTGGCATGTACCTCAGGGCCGGTAAATGTTGACGTTGGGGTAACCTTGCTCGTGCAGCAACAATGCCTGCAACTTGCTCATCACGCCCTTTTCACAATACAGGTAGTAGGTTTTGTCCTGTGGCAGATCGGCAAAGCGGGTCGCCAGGCGGAAAAACGGGATATGCACTACCTCGTTGTTGTCCAGTTCCAGCGGTTTGCTTTCTTCTTCTTCCGGCGCGCGCACGTCAATCACCACAGCGTCTGCAGGTAAGGCATCGGTAGAGTCCACAGCCGCAACTTCTTCTTCGGCTTCCTTGGCAATGGCGCGAATGTCTTTCACGTAGCTGTCGCGTACCACACGATCAATCAGCGACATGTCAAAGGCCTGCTCCGCCTGCTCTATCTCTTCCTTGACAGCGCGCACGGTGGGACGCTGGGAAATCACCCCGCAATACTCGGGCATGGTAGCGGCAAAATCTTCGGTGCCGATTTGGCGGGCAATGTCGATGATTTCGGCTTTATCCATGCAAATCAACGGACGCAAGACCAGTTTCTCGGTGACCTGTTCAATCACATGCAAATTGGTCATGGTCTGGCTCGACACCTGACCCAGGCTTTCGCCGGTGACCAACGCGTTGATTTGCAGGTTGTTGGCAACCTGGGTGGCAGCACGCAGCATCATGCGCTTGAGCACCACTCCCATCAGGCCGCTATCAATTTTTTCCAGAATTTCGGTCACCACCGGTTCGAAATCCACCGCGATGAACTTGACCTTATGAGAAGAGCCAAAACGTTTCCATAGATAGTGGCTGACTTGTTTAACGCCGATCTCGTGTTCCCGGCCGCCGAGGTTGAAAAAGCAATAGTGGGTACGGGCACCGCGACGTATGGTCAGGTAGCTGGCAACCCCGGAATCAAAACCACCGGAGATCAGTGACAGCACATCTTCCTGGGTGGGTAACGGCATGCCGCCGAGGCACTTAATCCGACGCTTAATCAGCACCAGCTTGTCGCCATCGACCTCAAAATTAACCGTCACCTCCGGTCGCTTCAGATCCACACCGGCCGTATCGCAATGCTGATTCAATCCACCGCCGACATAACGGGCGATGTCCGTGGAGGTGAAATCGTGTGTACCCCGCCGTTTTACCCGCACGCAAAAGCGCTTGCCGCGCACCACATCGGCGTACACCGCTTTGACCTGCTGATAAATATCATCCATATCGGTGTAATCGGACTCTTCCACCCACAGTACCTGATCGATACCAGGGATTTCACGCAACAGCCCGATCACCGCCTCAACGTGAGGCTGTGCCGATGGGTTGATCAGCACCAACAGTTTGTCCCACTGGTTGCGTACTTCCACCGAATAGTCGTGTTGCTTAATGATTTGGCGAATGTTGGATTCGAGCAACTTCGTGAAGCGCTTGCGCACCGATTTGCTTTTGATGGTGATTTCAGAGTGCAGCTTGACGATCAGCTTCATGGCGGGCTCCACAGCAGGCCGAATGATGGAAAATTAGCCGCGGATTATAGCGCCCATGCCCCACAAAGCAACCGACAGACCGCGGTTGTGGGGGGATAAGCGCCTATTGTTGTTCTGGGTCGTTCGATTCAACCACCGAAATCGGCTTTGAAACCATGGGTTTACCCTGATTGATGGATATTTCCACCCGGCGGTTACGTCCGCGCGCATCTCCGTCTTCATTGTCTGCCAGGGGCTGGGTATCGGCGCGACCCACCACTTCCATGCGGCTTTCGTCAAACCCCGGCGCACGACGCAGCTCTTCGGCCACCGCCACCGCACGTTGAGCGGACAAGTCCCAGTTAGAACGGTAAAGTTCATTGGAAATGTTCTGCGAATCACTGTGCCCGGAGATTTCAATTTCACCGGGTACGTCGGCCAGCAAGGTACCGATCGATCGCAGGATAGGCACAAATTGGGGTTGCAGGAAGGCGGAACCGGCCGAGAATGATCCATTCTCACGGATGCGGATGGTAATTTGCTGTCCCAGCGATTCCATTTCTATCGAGCCGTCCAGAATTTGCCGTTGCAACTGCTGGGCGACCTTTTTCATCAATTCATTGGTTTGTTCCTGGGCCGCCTGGCGACTCTGGGAACTGGACTGTTCAGTGGCCGTTTGCTGCGCCGACCCGCCGCGTTGTTCGCCACGCTGTTTCTGACGCCCACCGGCCGAGTCTTCATCGCCGGCCTGGAACTCCAGCATCTGCTGGGTCATGTCGATGGTCTGCTGCTGGATGTTTTCAATCGGTGTCGGATCCGGCCTGCCGGGACGGAACTCCATCGCGATCACGCTGGTGCCTTTGGGAATGTCCTTGACTTCAATCTTATTCTGCACACCAAACGCAAACTTCATCGAGCCCGCGATCTGTTTGAACTTCAGTACGTCCATTTCGGAAAAGGCCAGCAGCAACACGAAGAAGCACATCAACAGTGACATCAGATCGGCAAACGTCCCCATCCACTGGGGTAACCCAGGGGGTGGACATTTTGGACAACCTTCTTTCTGTTGAGCCACAGTATGACCTACTCTTCTTCTTTGGCTTCGTTACGGCGACTGGCGGCCAGGTAGTTTTTCAGGATCCCTTCAATCACCCGCGGGTTCTGCCCGTCGGCAATCCCTACCACACCATCGAGCACCAACGATTGGTTGAGTCGCTCTTCACCGGCCCGATTAGACAGCTTTACCGCAATCGGCAGGCACACCACGTTGGCCAGAAACGCACCGTACAGTGTGGTCAGCAATGCCACTGCCATCGCAGGTCCGATGGCTTTCGGATCATCCATGTTGGACAGCATGGCTACCAGACCAATCAGGGTACCGATCATGCCCATCGCCGGCGCTACATCACCCATGCCTTTGAAAATAGACGCACCGAACTCATGCCGCTCTGAAGTCATGGCAATGTCTTTGGCCAGGGTGTCGCGAACCACTTCAACGTCATGGCCATCCACCAGCATATCCACGCCCTTCTGCATGAAGGCGTTCTCAATTTCTGCCTCTTCCAGCGCCAGGAAGCCACCTTTACGGGCTGCATCTGCCATTTCAACGATTTTCTGGATCAGGTCTTCGGGTTGCTCAATCTTGAACATAAAGGCTTTGGCGGCAATTTTGCCCGCGCCAAAAAACTGGCCTAGGGTATATTGAGACAGGACCACGAATAGGGTTCCACCGAATACGATCAACACCGATGGCACGTTGATAAACATACCGATGTCGCCGCCCAACACCATCGCCATAAGGACGAATCCCATCGCACCGAGCATACCTATGAGGGTTGCTAAATCCACTGTCTCCTCCCCGAAATTCGGCGTGTTAAGGTGCCGCTTTGCTAGCCAATCTTAGTATTATCAGCATACCGATGTTTTTTCATGGCGACCACAGGATGTTCAAAACGCGTGTATCGCAATGATCATTTTATCGTCCAAGGTACAGATTTCTATAGCATTGTTTAGCCTGTGTTGCCCGAATAAGACCCGTTTATCAACGCCAACCTTTCAATCACGACAAATGTTTGACCCTGTAGCAGCCGTCAGGTAAGGTGCGCAGCGTATATTGCACCAAGATCCCAGCACCACCGAGAAGGTCTGCACAGCCATGAATCAACCCGATGATACCCCCAATTTCGAATCTGCCATGCAGGAACTGGAAACCATCGTTAAGCAAATGGAAATGGGCAACCTGCCCTTGGAAGAGGCGCTAAGCCAGTTTGAACGCGGTATTCAACTGGTGCGCGTTAGCCAGAAAAAATTGCAGGAAGCAGAGCAGAAAGTACAGGTATTGATGCAGCAACAGGGACAGGAGCAGCTGTCACCGCTGACGGACGACGAAAACGACGCATGAATACCGCCCTCGCGCAGCAACAACAAGCCGTTCAACAGCGCATTGAACACGCGATAAAAGACCATTTTCGTCAACTGGACGATCACGCGCCACGCCTCAAGGCCGCGATGGAATATGCACTGCTTAACGGTGGAAAACGCATGCGGCCCTTGCTGGTTTACAGTGTGGGAAACATGCTGGGGCTGGCGTTGAGCGATCTGGATCCCATAGCACTGGCCATCGAATGTATTCATGGCTACTCGCTGATCCACGACGACTTACCGGCGATGGATGATGATGATCTGCGCCGTGGCAAGCCCACCTGCCACATTCAATTTGATGAAGCGACCGCCATCCTGGCCGGCGATGCGCTGCAAACCATGGCGTTTGATGTACTCGCCAATGCCCCGTTATCCGCCTCTGCATCGCAGCGACGCATCACACTGCTGCAATCACTGGTGCAGGCATCCGGTTATGCCGGTATGTGTGGCGGACAGGCGATGGATCTGGCAGCGACCGATAACGCCATCGAACAACATCAACTGGAACTATTGCACCAGAAAAAAACCGGGGCCTTGCTACGGGCGGCGATCCTGATGCCCAGCCAGTTGCTGGATATTCCAACTGAACACAGCCTGGCGCTGGAAAATTTTGCCCGTCATGTTGGCCTGGCGTTTCAGGTCCAGGACGACATTCTCGACATCATCAGTGACTCACAAACCCTTGGTAAACCACAAGGTTCAGACCAGGCACACAACAAAAGTACCTACCCCGCACTGATGGGATTGGACGGTGCGACCGCTTATCTGCATGAATTACATCAGCAAGCGCTTCACGCCTTGGCCAGTTTGCCCTACAATACCGAGATTCTGCGCGGGATTGCAGACTATCTGATCCATCGCAAACACTGATACCTAGAAAAACACGAAAGCAATTAGGCACCTCATGACCCTGGATCTCGCCAACTACCCTGTTTTGGCTCTGGCCGATACGCCGGACGCATTGCGCAACCTCCCCAAAGACAAGTTGCGCCAATGCGCGGACGAACTGCGCCAATACCTGCTCAACTGTGTGGCCCAAAGCAGTGGCCATTTCGCCTCAGGCCTGGGCACTGTTGAACTGACGGTGGCACTCCACTATGTGTACAACACACCGTTCGATCGTTTGCTATGGGATGTTGGTCATCAGGCTTACCCGCATAAAATACTCACCGGACGCCGGGATCGTATGCCAACCATCCGCAAAAAGGGTGGCCTGCATCCGTTTCCATGGCCGCCGGAAAGTGACTACGACACCTTCGCCGTTGGCCATTCATCCACCTCCATCAGCGCCGCCCTGGGCATGGCAGTGGCCGCAGAAAAGGAAGGTAAAGATCGCAAGATAGTCGCCGTCATCGGCGACGGCGCAATGACCGCAGGCATGGCCTTCGAAGCCATGAATCATGGCGGTGACATTGATAAAGATCTGTTGGTGGTGCTGAACGACAACGAAATGTCGATCTCCGAAAATGTCGGCGCCCTGAACAGCCATCTGGCGCGACTGCTGACCGGTAACTTTTTCAACTCCATTCGCGATGGCGGTAAAAAGCTGCTCAGCAACGTCCCGCCGATCAAGGAATTTGCGTCCCGTGCAGAGGAACACATCAAGGGCATGGTCGTACCGGGCACCATTTTCGAAGAACTCGGCTTCAACTACATCGGCCCCATCGACGGACACGATGTCAACGGCATGGTCGATACCCTGCGCAACATGCGCAATATCAAAGGCCCGCAAATCCTGCATGTAGTGACCAAGAAAGGCAAAGGCTACGAGCTGGCGGAAAAAGATCCGATCAAATTCCACGCCGTGCCGAAGTTCAATCCTGCGGATGACAAATTGCCGGCCAGCAAACCCTCATCCCCGACCTTCTCACAGGTGTTCGGTGATTGGTTGTGCGATATGGCAGCCGAAGACGAGCGCCTGATGGCCATCACACCTGCAATGCGCGAAGGATCTGGCATGGTGCGCTTTTCACAGCAGTTTCCAGAGCAGTACTTTGACGTTGCCATTGCCGAACAACACGCAGTGACCTTCGCGGCCGGTCTGGCCAAAGAGGGACTGAATGCCGTTGTTGCGATTTACTCGACGTTTTTGCAACGGGCGTATGATCAGTTGATCCACGACGTCGCGCTGCAAAACCTACCGGTGTTGTTCGCTATTGACCGTGCTGGCGTAGTCGGTGCAGACGGTCCTACCCACCAAGGCGCGTTTGACATCAGCTTTTTGCGTTGCATTCCCAACATGGTGATCATGACCCCGGCTGACGAAAACGAATGCCGCCAGATGCTTTACACCGGACACAAGCTCAACCAGCCAGCCGCAGTACGCTACCCAAGAGGCAGCGGCAACGGTACCGAGCCTGACAAAACCATGACCGCACTGGAGATTGGCAAAAGTCGCACACTGCGGGATGGCGAAGGCATCGCTGTGCTGAACTTTGGTACGTTGTTGCCCGAAGCGCTGCGCGCTGCCGACACCCTGAATGCCACCGTCATCGACATGCGGTTTGTCAAGCCTCTGGATACCGACGCACTGGATAGCGCCTTTGCCAGCCATCATACCGTGGTGACCCTGGAAGACGGCGCCATTATGGGCGGTGCAGGAAGCGCAGTGGGTGAGTACCTGCTACGCCGACAATCAGGCTGCAAGTTGCTGCAGTTAGGTTTGCCGGATCAGTTTATTATGCAGGGTACCCAGCAAGAGATGTACGCTGAACTTGGCATTGACGGCGCGGGCATCGTCCGTCAGGTTAACGATTTCCTCAACCAGCAGCCCCAGTAGTGTTCAGTCGTTGACGTCCCGAAACAGTTAAAACGGTTAAAAAAATAGCCATATTGACTAGCAAATTGGTCAGAATCAGTTACATTTATGACTGGATCAATGTTCAATCGAACAAGGACGTCAACATGACTAACCCTTTGCTACTCGCCTTCAGCGCCGCATTCGGGGCCTTGGTGCACCAATTTATTCGTTATGGATTACAGGGAATCGACTGGCTCGCGCCGGTGGTTGTTGGTGTTGTGACAGTGTTGATCTATTCCGCGTTGACCAGCGTGTTTGAAAAACCACGCCAGACCCCACATAACGGCAAGGTTTAAGACACTAGCGCCAAACCGGCGTGCAACAGCCCACATGCGGCCAAACCGGCCAACACATCGTCCAGCATAATGCCCAGACCGCCGTGTAAGTGTTGGTCAAAATGTTTGATTGGCCAGGGTTTGAGGATATCCAGCACCCTGAACGCGATAAAGCCAGCCACAACGGTCCAGGGGTTCAGTGGTACCGCAATCAGCGTGATCGCGATGCCGGCAAACTCGTCCCACACAATCGAAGGATGGTCATGGATACCCATGTCATCTGCGGTTTTTCCACACACATAGATGCCCCCCAGTGACCCAATCACGCACACCAGGATATACGCCCACAGTGGTAACCAGAACGCCAGTGCGACAACCAGCGGCAATGCCGCCAGAGTGCCCATGGTGCCGGGCATATTGCGGCTCAGACCAGAACCAAAGCCCAACGCCAGCAAATGTGTAGGTCGGCGCAGTGACACCCGCTCGCGCAGCAACGATTCCATCAGCTGAAGTGCTCGTAACCTTTCACGTCCAGGGAATAAGGCTCATCCCCGAGGCGCAATTCAATTTTGCCGTCTTTTCCGGTCATCTGCCCGATGCAGGTCGCCTCAACGTTAAAGTTGGCCAGATTGATTTCCAGATTAGTGCGCTTGTCTGCACTGACGGTAAACAGCAGCTCATAGTCGTCACCACCAGCGAGGGCAAAGTCATAGGCTTTGTTGGCCGGCACTGACTCACGCATTGCCACAGACAGCGGTAACTGTTCCAGGTGCAGTTGAGCGCCACAACCGGAACTGCTTAAGACATGTTGCAAATCGGCCAGCAAGCCGTCCGAAATATCGATGCCCGCGGTGGCAATACGTCGCACCGCCGTACCTGCCAGCAGGCGTGGTGTCGGGTAATGGAGTCGATTGACCAGAAAGTCTTCACTGTTTTGGGTGGTTTTTAATTGTCCACGCAAGATTGCCAGGCCTGCTGCAGCATCGCCCAGGCTACCGGTCACATAAATTAAGTCGCCCGGCTTGGCATTGTGTCGACACAACGCCTGCCCCTGTGGCACGAAGCCGTGTGCGGTGATGGTAACGGACAATGGGCCGCGAACCGTGTCGCCACCAATCAACTGGATGGAGTAATATTCGCTAAGGGCATGCAACGCTTTTGAGAACGCCGCAACCCACGCCTCATCGGCATCAGGCAATGACAGGGATAAACTGAGCCACGCGGGCTCCGCACCCATCGAGGCGAGATCACTGAGGTTCACCGCCACTGCTTTGTGGGCGATGGCTTCTGGCGGTGCATCGGCAAAAAAGTGCACACCGCTGACCAAGGTGTCAGTCGTAACCACCAGGGACTGGCCTGACGGGACATCGGCAATGGCGCAATCATCGCCGATGCCGAGTACCACATCTTTACGTTGATAACTTCCGGCCTTGAAGAAGGTATCGATCAATTCAAATTCTTTCACAGGTCCTCTGCGAGTACTTACAGCTCGTCTTTGCGCAAGGTTTTGACGGCTTTATCCAGCACACCGTTGACAAACTTGTGACTTTCTTCAGCGCCAAAGGATTTCGCCAATTCGATGGCTTCGTTAATGACAACCTTGTAGGGCACGTCAATGCGCTGGGTGAGTTCATAGGTCGCGAGACGCAGGATCGCTTTTTCCACCGGATCGAGTTCTTCCGGCAGACGTCCCAGATAGGGTTTGATCGCCGCGTCCAGGGTGTCGGTGGTTTTGATCACCGCACGCAACAACTCCTGAAAATACGCCATATCGACGTTTTCCATGTTGTTCGAGGTCGCCAGGTGCAGTTCAATTTGTTGCACGGCGTTTTGAGTCATCTGCCAGGAATAAATGCCCTGCAGCGCCAGCTCTCTGGCTTTACGACGGGTGGCTGGTTTCACGCTCAGGCCTCTTCAATCAATGACATGACATTCACCATTTCCAGCGCGCCCATTGCGGCTTCAGCGCCTTTATTACCGGCCTTGGTGCCAGAGCGCTCAATCGCCTGTTCGATGCTGTCAGTGGTGATCACGCCAAACGCCACCGGAATACCGTATTCCAGGGATACCTGGGCCAGGCCTTTGTTACATTCACCGGCAACAAAGTCAAAGTGCGGTGTTCCGCCGCGGATCACGGCACCCAGTGCGATGATCGCATCGTATTTTTTCTGTTCAGCCAGTTTTTTAGCCACCACAGGCAATTCATAAGCACCAGGAACACGTACCAGGGTGATGTCCTGTTCGTTGACCTCACCGACGCGCTCCAACGCATCCAGCGCACCGTCTACCAGGCTTTCAACCACAAAGCTGTTAAAGCGGGAAACAACCAACGCAAAGGACTTTCCTGTTGCGCGCAAATTGCCTTCAATAATGTTCATGTCTGCCTATGTCCTGTCATTGAACGAAAAAACGGCGCGCATTGTAGCACAGACCGTCAATCGCGGTAATGTTCTTTTTACAGCAATGGCTCACTCGTCGTCGTAAATGTATTCCACCACTTCAAGGCCGTAGCCTGACAAGGCGTGATACTTTTTCGGACGGCTGAGCAGGCGCATCTGCTTGACCCCAAGTGTAGCCAAAATCTGGCTGCCGACACCGACCGTGCGGGACGTGCCCTGCCATTTCTGCGCGGCAGGTTGCTCACCTTTGTCTTCCGCTTCGAACTGACGTACCTGCCCCAGCAGATCTTCCTGTTTGCCCAACAGCACCAGCACCCCGCCATCCTGGGCAATACGCGCCATGGCCTCGGGCAGGCTCATGCTGCGGTCAATGTTGCGATCAGAGCCGAGTAAATCACTGAACGTATTGTGCAGGTGAACCCGCACCAAGGTCGGTTCTGTGCTGTTGACCTCCCCTTTACGCAGGGCGAAATGAACCTGGTTATCGATCACGTCTTTAAAGGTGATCAGGTCAAACTCACCATGCTCGGTGGGCAAACGGCACTCCGCCACTTTCTCGATGGTGGTCTCATTCAGATTGCGGTACTCAATCAAATCCGCGATGGTGCCAATTTTGAGGTTGTGTTTGGCAGCAAAGGCTTCCAGTTCCGGTCGACGGGCCATGGTGCCATCGTCATTCAGAATTTCGACAATCACGGCGGCCGGCTCTGCGCCAGCCAAACGGGCCAAATCAACACCCGCTTCGGTATGACCCGCTCGGTTCAACACGCCGCCTTCTTTGGCGATCAGCGGAAAGATGTGCCCCGGCTGAACAATGTCGTCAGCTTTGGCATTGGCGGCCACAGCGACCTGGATGGTACGGGCACGATCCGCCGCCGAAATACCGGTGGTAACGCCGGTCGCGGCCTCAATGGATACCGTAAAGTTGGTGGAGAACTGGGCACCGTTGTTGTCGACCATCAATGGCAGATTAAGCCGTTGACAGCGCTCTGCGGTCATTGGCAGACACACCAGCCCGCGGGCATGGGTGACCATGAAATTGATCGCCTCCGGAGTAACAAACTGGGCGGCCATGATCAGGTCCCCTTCGTTTTCCCGGTCTTCGTCATCCATCAGAATGACCATCTTGCCGGCGCGAATGTCGTCAATGATCTCTTGGGTTGTGTTTAATGCCATGTGCGTCTTTTTTAATGTTGTAGGGTAGTAAGTGTAGACGTTGTCGTAACGACGTCTGGCGTCATTATTTCATGTAGCCATGCTTGGCCAGAAAAGCTTCATCAATGCCCTGGCCGGCACTCGGTTGAGCGGCTTTGTCGCCCAGCATCAGGCGTTCCAGATAGCGGGCCACCACATCCACTTCGAGGTTGACCTTGGTGCCCACCTTGTAAGTACCGATGATGGTCTCCTGCAGGGTGTGGGGGATCAGGGTCAGCATAAACCGGGCACCGTCGATACGGTTAACCGTCAGGCTGACACCGTCCACGGTAATCGACCCCTTTTCAGCCAGATACCGGGCCAGGTTGTCCGGCGCCTTAACCCAGATCTCGAGCCATTTATCGCCCGGATGCAGAGACAGAACTTCGCCCACGCCATCAACGTGTCCGCTGACAATGTGTCCGCCGAACCGGGACGACGCCAGCATGGCTTTTTCAAGGTTCACCGGCATACCGACCTGATAGTCCGCGAAACCCGAGCGTTTGAGGGTTTCCGGCGACACATCCACACTGTAGTGCTGGTCAGAGAATTCAACCACGGTCAGACACACACCGTTGGCGGCAATGCTGTCCCCCAGCTTGACATCCGACATGTCCAGCGTGCCGACATCGATGCGCAGGCGGATGTCCTCGCCAAAAGGTTGCATCGCGCCGATGGTGCCGACGGCTTCAATAATTCCGGTAAACATAACAGAGACCTCTTTGCCTTTATGCCTGTGGTCGCAGGGTCAGCCGCAGATCATCACCTACCTGGCGAACATCCTGCCACTGATACTGGAAAGCGTTATCCATGTGTTCAAGGCCCATTGGCCCCATCAAGCCGCGACCATCGTCCCCCATTAATTTGGGCGCGATGTACAAAATCAACTCATCAGCCCATTGATTTTTCAACGCACACCCACTGAGCTGAGCACCTGCTTCAATCCACACTTCATTCATGCCCTGACCTGCCAGATGCTGAAGCGCCTCGAACAAGCCATTTTCATCGTTGTGCGTAAGGCGATGCTGGCCAACCCCAGTCGGCCATGGTGTGTGCAACTCTCCACAGTGAAACCTCAGCGTGTTTCCCGGTAGAGAAAAAAACGGGATCTGCGCACTGAGACGTTGACGGCGATCAATCACCGCCCGTAACGGTTGCCGCAGCTGACCTGACGTCAGGGTAGGCAAGCCATCCAGACGCACATTTAAACTGGGGTTATCATCCAACACCGTGCCTGAGCCGGTCAGGATCGCACAGGAGCGCGCCCGGTAACGTTGCACATCCTCTCGGGCCGCATTGCCGGTGATCCATTGGCTGTGGCCGTTGGCCATCGCCGTGCGCCCATCAAGACCCGCGGCCAGCTTTACCCGCACCCAGGGCAGCCCCTGGGTCATGCGCTTGATAAAACCAGGATTCAATGCCCGGGCTTGTGCTTCCAGCACCCCACTGAGTACGTCGATACCAGCGTTAGCGAGTCGGGTCAGACCGGCGCCACTGACCTGTGGGTTGGGATCTTCCATCGCCGCCACAACCCTGGCAACACCGGCCTGGATAAGCGCATCGGCACAGGGTGGCGTGCGACCGGTGTGACTGCAGGGTTCGAGGGTCACGTAAACCGTTGCCCCTTTGGCCCGTTCGCCCGCTTGCGCCAGCGCCATGACTTCAGCGTGGCCCTGTCCGGCCTGATGATGATAGCCCTGCCCTACACACTGTCCGTCCGGGTCAACCACAACGCAACCAACCCTCGGATTGGGGGAGGTTGTGTACAAGCCTTTTTCGGCCTGACGCAGCGCAACAGACATCCAGTGAAGATCGGCGTGCATGGCATCAGTCTCCCAAACGCGCGATTTCTTCACCAAACTCCCGGATGTCTTCAAACGAGCGATACACCGACGCAAATCGCACATAGGCTACTTTGTCGAGATCTTTGAGCGCGTCCATGATCAGATTTCCCAGGAACTCACTGCTGATTTCCCGCTCACCGGTGGCACGCAGGGTGGACTTCAGTTTACTGATGCAGTGCTCGACCTTTTCGGTATCCACCGGTCGCTTTTCCAACGCCCGCTGTAAACCTGCACGCAGCTTATCTTCATTGAACGGCTCCCGGGATCCGTCGCGCTTGACCACCCTGGGCATCACCAATTCTGCCACTTCAAAGGTCGTGAAGCGTTCATGACACTGGGTGCATTCACGGCGTCGACGTACCTGATGGCCTTCCGCCACCAGGCGGGAATCAATGACTTTGGTTTCCTGGGCCACACAAAATGGACAAAACATGCTGACTACGACTGCTGGTAAGGTTCGAATTGCAGGCTAAACTAGCAAAAAACGGGGGAAATTGACACATGCGACCGCACATTTGCGCTCTATTGCTGATCTGCAGCGCCGGCCAGGCCCAGACATCACCCAGTTGCACCAGCCTGGACAACCTGCAATGGCTGCTGGGGAATTGGCAAACCGAGACCGCCAGTGGCTTTCTGACCGAATCCTGGCAGGCGGTCAGCACACAAACCTTTGAAGGACTCGGTACCACACTGACCGAAACCGGTACGGTGCGGGAGCAGGAAAGCCTGCGTTTGGTAACACAGCAGGACAGGGTGTTCTATCTGGCCAAGGTTTCGGCCCATCCGATGCCCATTCCCTTCCGGGCGGAGCGCTGTGACACTCAGGAAGCCGTTTTTGAAAATCCGGCCCACGATTTCCCCCAGCGTATTCACTACCGCAGCGAGGATGGCGCGCTGCATGTGCGCATTGAAACCCTGGATGGCCACAACACCCTCAAATGGACCTTTAAGCGTCAGCCATAAACCAACAGACACAAAAAACGGCGCTTGATGCGCCGTTTTTTTATCTTTCTGAGCAAACTTAACCGTAGACGGGGTAAGCTTCACACAGCGCAACCACTTCGCCTTTAACGCGCTCAATGGTGCTTTCATCATTGATGTTATCCAGCACGTCGCAAATCCAGGTCGCCACTTGCTTGGCTTGCTCTTCCTTGAAGCCACGACGGGTAATGGCCGGAGAACCGATACGCAAACCGCTGGTCACAAACGGTGAACGTGGGTCGTTTGGTACGGAGTTCTTATTCACCGTGATGTTGGCACGACCCAATGCAGCATCGGCGTCTTTACCGGTGATGTCTTTGTCAATCAAATCCAGCAGGAACAGGTGATTGTCAGTGCCATTGGAGACGATTTTGTAGCCACGCTGCTGCATGACCTCAACCATTGCCTTGGCATTGGCAACAACGCCTTGCTGATAGACTTTGAATTCTGGCTGCAACGCTTCTTTGAACGCCACGGCTTTGGCCGCAATCACGTGACACAACGGGCCACCCTGGTTACCCGGGAAGACCGCACTGTTAAGCTTCTTGTACAGGGTTTCGTCGCCACAGGAAGACAGGATCAGACCACCACGGGGACCCGCCAGGGTTTTGTGTGTGGTGGTTGTCACAACGTGGGCGTGAGGCAGTGGATTGGGGTACAGACCCGCCGCGACCAAGCCGGCAACGTGGGCCATGTCGACCAACAGATAAGCACCCACGCTGTCAGCGATTTCACGGAATTTTTGCCAATCAACGATGCCAGAGTAGGCCGAGAAACCACCGATGATCATCTTCGGCTTATGTTCTTTGGCCAACGCTTCAACCTGGGCCATATCGATTTCGCCGGTTTCAGGATGCAATCCATACTGCACCGCGTGATAGGTTTTACCGGAGAAGTTTACGTGAGAACCGTGAGTCAGGTGACCACCATCAGCCAGGCTCATGCCCAGTACGGTGTCACCAGCATCCAGCATGGCCATGAACGCCGCAGAGTTCGCCTGAGAACCTGAATGAGGTTGTACGTTGGCATACTCGGCACCAAACAGCTGTTTGGCACGCTCGATGGCCAGGTCTTCAGCGATGTCCACATATTCACAACCGCCGTAATAGCGCTTGTGCGGGTAACCTTCGGCATATTTGTTGGTCAGTTGAGAGCCCTGCGCTTCCAGTACCCGGGGACTGCAATAGTTTTCAGAAGCGATCAGTTCGATGTGGTGCTCCTGGCGTTGGGTTTCTTTGGCAATGGCGTCCGCCAATTCGGGATCAAAATCGGCAATGGTCATATCGCGGGTCAGCATGGGCTCTCCTGTGGACGGGCGTGAAAATGAAGCGCATATTCTAGTCATTTTAACCGCCATGTACATAGTAAAAACCCCCGATTCAACGCCTTTCTTTGCCCGCTTCTGTCGTTTGCCCACAGTTCAGACCAGTCACCCCGTCGTATCCTCCCTGTTTGCGTCGCCCCCTTCCCCGCAAGCGGCGGGTGTTCTACAATGTGCGCCTGTTTGACGATTACTCAGAAGTAACATGGCACAATACGTATATAGTATGCATCGGGTGGGCAAAATTGTTCCCCCTAACAAACACATTCTGAAAAACATTTCGCTGAGTTTTTTCCCGGGCGCCAAAATCGGCGTATTGGGTCTCAACGGCGCCGGTAAATCCACGCTGCTGCGCATCATGGCCGGTGTGGATACCGACATCGAAGGTGAGGCCCGTCCCCAGCCGGGCATTAACATCGGCTACCTGCCACAGGAACCCCAGTTAGATCCGAACAAAGATGTGCGGGGCAATATCGAAGAAGCGGTCGCCGATGTGGTGCACGCGCTGTCACGCATCGAAGAGGTCTATGCCGCTTATGCCGAAGAAGACGCGGATTTTGATGCGCTGGCAAAGGAACAGGCAGAGCTTGAAGCCATTATTCAGGCCAAAGACGGCCATAACCTGGACAATGCCCTGGAGCGCGCTGCGGATGCCCTGCGTCTGCCCCCCTGGGATGCCGATGTGAACAAATTGTCCGGTGGTGAGCGTCGCCGTGTGGCCTTGTGCCGCTTGTTGCTGGAAAAACCCGACATGTTGCTGCTCGACGAACCAACCAACCACCTGGATGCTGAATCCGTTGCCTGGCTGGAGCGCTTCCTGCACGACTATGAAGGCACCGTTGTGGCCATCACCCACGACCGTTATTTCCTCGACAACGTTGCAGGCTGGATCCTCGAGCTTGACCGTGGTGAAGGGATCCCGTGGGAAGGTAACTATTCGTCCTGGCTGGAACAGAAAGAAAAACGTCTGGAGCAGGAAGAACGTGCTGAGAGTGCCCGTCAGAAGTCCATCAAACAGGAACTCGAATGGGTACGTACCAATCCAAAAGGGCGTCAGGCCAAAAGTAAAGCGCGGATGGCACGGTTTGAGGAACTCAACACCGGTGACTATCAGAAACGTAATGAAACCAACGAACTGTTTATTCCGCCGGGCGAACGCCTGGGCGACAAGGTCATTGATGTCGAACACTTGCGTAAGAGCTATGGTGATAGGGTCCTTATCGACGATTTGAGTTTCAGTGTTCCAAAAGGTGCCATTGTTGGCATCATCGGTCCCAACGGTGCCGGTAAGTCGACCCTGTTCCGGATGTTGACCGGTCAGGAACAGGCCGATAGCGGTGAAATCAGTGTCGGTGATACCGTGCAAATTGCCAGTGTCGATCAGTTCCGCGATCACATGAACGAGAACAACACGGTGTACAAAGAAATTTCCGATGATTCGGAAGTCATCCGCATCGGTAATTTTGAACTGAACAGCCGAGCCTATTGCAGCCGCTTTAATTTCAGGGGCACCGACCAGCAGAAGTTCATCAAAGATCTGTCCGGCGGTGAACGCAACCGGGTGCACCTTGCCAAACTGCTCAAGTCCGGCGGCAACGTGTTGCTGCTCGATGAACCGACCAACGATTTGGACGTTGAAACCCTGCGCGCGCTGGAAAATGCCCTGCTGGAATTCCCCGGCTGCGCCATGGTCATTTCCCACGACCGCTGGTTCCTCGACCGTGTCGCCACCCACATCATGGATTACCGGGATGAGGGCAAAATCAACTTCTACGAAGGTAACTACAGCGACTATGAAGCCTGGCTGAAAGACACCTACGGACAGGACGTGGTCGAGCCTCATCGTCTCAAGTACAAAAAGATGAGCAAATCCTAAACCGACAAAAAAGGCGCATGAGCGCCTTTTTTTTGTGCTTTACTATGCTCAGGTTGAACATAGGATAAGGCTATGGAACGTCGACGCTTTCACCGGGTTTCTTTCTCTGTAAACGGTACCGCCCATCAGCAATCACAACAATGGCCCATCGCCGTTGAAGACATTTCACTGAATGGCGCATTGTTCCGTTGTGACGCGGACGACTTGCCGATCCTCAACCAACCGATACGCCTGTCCATCCCGTTAGACGGTATGGCAGCGCCGTTGTGGCTGGAGGGCACGTTATGTCACCAGCAAGGCAACCTGTTTGGCCTGCAAATCAATCAGATGGACATTTCCACGGCTACCACCGTCAAGCAGGTAGTGGCCCACAACCTCGGCGATGAAACTTTGTTGCAACGGGATCTGGCCGCCCTTATTGCACAACATTGATGTTCAGTGATGAATAGTCTGGACGGCAGGTCGACTCCGGCTGAGTGACACACACCTGATAGTGTTCAACAATGGATTTCAGTTGGCCGTTTTTGCGCAACCGCTCAAGGGATAACCGGAGCCCATCGACCCATTCCACCGGCACCTGTGGGTTCAGGGCGAGGAAATTACCCTGCAACTTGGGATCGTTGACGGCCATCGCTGCGACAACGCTTTGGGTCGTCAATCCGGCTTCTGCCAATGCGTAGGGTAAGGTCAGCTCGGAACCGACGATAAAGTCCAGCTTGCCACGCAGAAACAAATGTAAACTCTCCTGCTTACGACTGAACAACATCAGGTTTCTACCTGCCACAAACCCCCATTCGGTAAATATGGCTTCATACACATCGTTTCTGGGCAAACCAATGCTGTAGTTCAACAAACGTTCCCGGTTCATCCCGGCGAGATCGCTGCGGGCGACCAAGCGGTACAGATACGTTTGTGAGTAGGCCAACGGACCAACCCACACAAATACCCCTTCCCGTTGTGGGGTCCGGGATACGGAGACTAACCCTGCGTGGGGCGTGTCCAGCGCATTACGGTAGGCGCGGTTCCAGGGCAACATTTCAAAAGTGCAGGTGATTTTCGCTCCCTGACAGGCCAGTCGAACAATGTCCACGTTGATGCCGATAACGCCGGCGTGATTAGCGAAATTATAGGGCGGGAAGTGCTCTGTGTAGATGGTCAACGCGGGCGTCGCCATCGCCGACACGCTTTGCTGCAATGCCCAGCACAACACAACCCCGCGAAATACCCTAAGACTCATTGATGTCACTGTCCTCGAAGACGTTCCCTGCGTCACTGTTGTGGTGGCGGCATCCGAGTCGCGTTTTGCAGATACTTGTGCTGTAGTCTTTCAAATTCGCCGCGCGCCCGCAACCGATCAATCGCCGCTTGCAACGCTTCCACCCACTGACCATCGACGCTGTGGCTCAAACCCAGGTAGTTGCCCTGCAAATAGGTGCTGGCGAACCTTTCCACCTGGGTTACCTCCAGCGGTGTGCCCTGCTCGGCTAACTGATAGGGCAAGGTCAGATTCGACCCGACCATCAAATCCAGCTTACCCATCACAAACAGGCGGATGGCTTGCTGGCGACTGGAAAAGGTCAACAGGGTCTTTTCATCCTCAAATCCCATGTTGGTCAGAACCCGATGATACACATCGTTACGCGGGATCCCCACCGTGTAGGACGTCACCGGTCTGTCGTCAGATACCACAATGTCGTCGCGATGGGCCATTCGATACAAACCTGACTCCCCTTTCACCAGCGGCCCCACCCACTGGAAAAACGGCTCCCGGGCGGCATGCCGCGAGATCGAAACAATGCCATAGTTTCCTTCCCCCTGCGCCTCCCGAAAAGCCCGGTTCCAATGGGTCATTAAAAACTGACAGTGCAGGCTGGCATCGTTGCAGGCACGTTTTACCAACTCGAGATTGATGCCAACCAACGCATCCCCCTGTCGGAAATTGTACGGTGGGAACTGTTCGGTGTAGATCAGCAGGCCACTGTCATTCGCTGCGGCGCGCCAGGGTGTCGCTGCTGCCAATAGCGCGATGATAAGAAGGAAGCGCAACACGCTAACCCCCATTTCCATAACAGCAGATGCCCACGCGGGTAACATCACTGGCAGGGTAAAAACGTGGCACAGCCTGCACAACCATACGGCTGGCGTTAGTTGATGGGTTACAGAAATTGAGCAGGCATTTTTCGCCCGGTAACGGCCTGTCGTCCAATGGTTTCACGCACTACTCCTTGTCAGATCCCCCGCATTAACTCTAGCACGTCTTCAACATTTTAATACTCAAACGGCGTCCAGGGCTTCTGACAAACGGCTGACCCCAATCACGGTAATCCCTTCAATCGGTTGCTTGGGCACATTGGCCTTGGGAACAATGGCTTTTTTGAAGCCATGCTTGGCCGCCTCGGACAACCGCTCTGAACCGTTAGGCACCGGACGTATTTCGCCCGCCAGACCAACTTCACCAAAGGCGATCAGTTCCCGGGGCAAGGCGTTGTTTTTAAAGCTTGATACCATCGCCAGTAGCAGCGCCAGATCGACGCTGGTTTCAGCCACCTTTACGCCGCCCACCACGTTGGCAAACACATCCTGATCACTCATCTGCAGATTGCCATGACGATGCATCACAGCCAGCAGCATCGCCAGCCGGTTCTGCTCCAAACCGACAGCAATGCGGCGAGGATTGGCCATCTGCGAATAATCCACCAGCGCCTGTATTTCCACCAACAAGGGTCGGGTCCCCTCCCAGATAACCGTGACAATACTGCCCGGCGATTGTTGCTCGTCGCGGCTCAGGAAAATCGCCGATGGATTGCTGACCTCGCGCAGGCCTTTTTCGGTCATCGCAAACACACCCAGTTCGTTCACTGCACCAAAGCGGTTTTTATTGCCCCGCAAGGTGCGAAAACGCGAGTCAGACTCCCCTTCCAGCATCATCGAACAATCAATGCAATGCTCCAGCACTTTGGGGCCTGCCAGATTTCCGTCTTTGGTCACATGGCCAACAATCAGCATGGCGATATGGTGCTGTTTGGCAAACCGGGTCAGGTAAGCGGCACTCTCCCGTACTTGTGACACACTGCCCGGCGCTGATTGCACGTCTGCCACATGCATGACCTGAATGGAATCGATCACCATGATGGCGGGTTTGTGTGCCAATGCCAGATCGCAAATGGACTCCACATTGGTTTCTGCCAGCATCTTGACCTTGTCGGTCGGCAACGCAAGACGCTGGGCGCGCATCGCCACCTGTTGCAACGATTCTTCGCCCGTCACGTACAAGGCGCTGCGCTGCTCGGCCAGATGACACATAACCTGTAATAACAACGTGCTTTTACCGGCCCCCGGTGAGCCACCAATCAATAGTGCGCTGCCCGGTACAATCCCCCCGCCCAGCACTCTGTCCAACTCCTTGAAGCTACTGGTAAAACGTGGCAACGCCTGTAAGTCGATATCGCCCAGGGTTTCCACTTTGGCTGCGGTCTGGCCGGCATAGCCACTGCGATGGCGATCGGCCTTATGCCCGGCGGTACTGAGCACCACTTCAGAAACGGTGTTCCAGGCGCCACATTCGTTGCATTGTCCCTGCCATCGGGGATACTCAGCGCCACAATCGGCGCAAACATAGGCGGTTTTGCGTTTTGCCATAAATTCTCAAACTGGGGTATAGTGGTTGTTATTGATGGTTGCCGGTGGCGAACACAAGGATACTAAAGGGAAAGGCTCAATGGTTCCAGCTTGTTGGCCGATACCCTCTTTATAAGCAGCCCTGATGGCCACTTTGAACACAGTCAATGAGCCAAGATTTAGAACAATACCACGACATCATTGAGCAACTGAAACCGATGATCAACGAGCCTGAGTTTAATCAGGTGTTGTCTCAGGTTGCCGCTCACCTGCCACGCCAAAAGCGTTTCCTGATCAAGATGGAATTAAAGCGCTTGGCGCGTCCCTGTATTCGTCTGATCGACTTACGCGGTCAGGTGACCGGCGAGTGCCGTGAATACGAGCATGAAGGACGGGTCCACTACCTGGATGACACGGCGATTGAAGAATTCGAACGACAGACCCGGCTATTCGGTCAATACACCATCGGTGTCTACGAAGCGGTAAAGAACACCGAAAACAACTATCGGGTGATGCACAAGAAGCAACAGCAAACCCAGGACAGTGCCGAGTCGGACCAGGAAAGTGCGCCGGAAAAGCCACATACAGCAGCATTGATCCAGTTTGGCAGTTACCCATCTCGTCGCGAAGAGCGCATGAATTATGCGGTGACCATTGAGATGTTTACCGAACTGAACAAAAGCATTCAGGCGACCACCATCGATATTTCGGTCAGTGGCCTGAAAGTCAAAGTGGGTAAAGATCACATGTTCAAACCCCAGGAGCGGCTGGTGATCCAGTTTCGTGGCCTGGAAGGCGAATACACGCTGGACAAGAAAAACGGTATCCCATACTCGGTGGTGGGCATCGACCGCAGTCGCAAAGAACAGCGCCTGCACCTGCAACGGTTGTATGACCAGCCTGCGCCTGGCTTTGATGCGTTTCTGGAACGTTTTATTCACGGCAACAAACGTCGCTACAAGGTCAACATGGAGAACACCCTCGAGGCCATCCATAACAAGACCTATGAGCAGTATTTCACGCCCAATTTTCCATCCGCGCCAGTGTATATCGAAACCGTGAAAGGTCAATATCGTCCGCGCTTTGTGCTGGCCAATGACTGCAACCGCGATCTGATGCACTACTGGAGTGACGAGCAATTCGAATTACGCCTGGGCTATATGTTCAGCCATGAGCGCCTGGCCCGCCTGATAGAGATGCCCCCGGAACAGCGCGAGACCTTCGTGTTTGTGTTTAACCATATCAAAAATGAGCGGGTTTACTTTTACTCTGCAAGCCGTGAAGAGCTGTTTGAAGAACCCCAGTTAATGCAGGTTTTCCTGGGCTATGCGTCCCGTAAAGCCAGTTGGCGTGTGTACAAAGTGCAGCTGTGTGACATGACCTTGCAACAAGCACATATGCCGACATCGCTGCCTGACGCGGTAAGCGATACAGTCAAGCGCCAGAATCAGCCACCAACGCCGCGTCTGTTGGCTCGCCTTAAAAACCTGACCCACATAGCGCTGGTCACCGATGTCACCGACGACGTGGGAACAGACAATTACTCCGCATTGCCGATCCGTCGTGATGAGGTCAGTCGATTGAAAGTGTTCGGACACCCTCGCAATCGCCCACCTGCAAGTATCGACATGTTTCGGTTCAAGTATCACAACCAGCGCAAAGAAACACGCTACCAACTGCGGACTAAAGTCATTCTGACGGTGGATGGCGAGGAAAGTATGGGGCTGGACATCGAAGGCAGCAGCGAAGACATTTCGGTGCGCGGCCTGAAAATTGAATTGCACAAAACCTTCCATGGAAGCGAAAACACCCCCGTGCTGCTCAGCTTTCCCAACCTGCAATCACTGACCCAAAAATACAACTTACAGGACCTGCCATATCGGATCCGCAACATCACCGGCGAAGGCAACGTGTTGCATCTGCAAGCCGTCAGTGACGAGCATAACTCAACGGCACAGCGCTTTTTCGATGAACTGATCCGCAACAACCGATCACGCCTCAAAGCGTATAAAGAGGAAGAAGACGTTCCCGGCATCGGTGCCGCACTGCGCAACCTGTATGCCCGCAATGTGCAAAATGTCGGTTTCTTTATCAAAAAGGATGGCGTGAACTTCAGTCCTGATGCGCTGGTCAGTAGCCAACGAAAAACCCGACTGTTACGGCTGTTGTCCCATGACGCGGAACCCGGCCAGCTCAATCTGCATTGCTTATACAGTTCCAATGGCATTGCACTGGATTTCATCCAGTACACACTGAAAAACATCAAAACCCACAAAATGCCGGTGATGCGTGAGTTGTTTGTCGCTTTTGACCCACGTCAAAGCAGTGCAAAAAGTGCCATACGCAGTTGCTTTACCGACCAGTTTCACGATGACGAAGAACGGCTCGAGTTCATCAATCAGGCCATTGGTAGCGGCCAATTCATCGCCATTAAAGTGTTTCTTGCCCGCACCGGTCGGCCGGATATGGAGCGACTTCAGTCAGAGCTAAACTATATCGGTACCTACGCAATACACCGCGCCAAGGAATTGGAAGAACAATTATGGGGCATCGTGGGAGTGGGTGATTTGGTCGATGTCACTGACGAAGTATTGTTGCGTTACCGCTTTTCACGCCAGCACATACAGGCCAATCGACAAACGCCCGCCGCGCACTCGGTAGAATCGACCCACATTGAAGAATTATTGCGGGTCTGATCACCTCCTTTAGATTGACGAACCAACACGTATCTTTGCTATAGTCATTGCATACACTCTGACCTGCCAGGATCCACGTTGAATAAGGCACTATCGGCAACCCTATGGACACTTTGGTTTCTGACCTGTGGCCTGTGCTGTCAAACCCTCCATGCCAAAACACGTCTGACGTTGGTCTACAGTCAGGAAAACTACGATTTTAACAGCGTGTTTAATCGCTTTACCGAACAAACCGGCATTGAGATTGCTTCTTCCCGCTTGCTGTCCGGCGATATGAAAACCGAATTGCTAACCCGTTCGGACACCAACACACTGCCGGATGCTGCCATTGTGCCAGCCGATTTTATTGGTCTCAAACAGGTCAATTTCAGCACTATCGATGACAGCCTGATCAATCCACAACTGGCATCCCGCTACCTCACCCTGGTAAGGCAACAAAACCAGCAGTATGGCATCCCACTGATTGCCGGCAATCATCTGATGTTGTATTTCAACCGGGCGCTGATTGAACAGCCTGCGACTGACTGGGTCAGCCTGCAACGTCAGGCGACCGTCTTACCGCCAGACACCAAACTGATTGGCTGGGCGTACTCGGAAATGTACTGGTTAATTCCCTTTCTTGGCGCCTTCGACGCAATGCCCACAGATGGTGATCGCATACTGCTGAATCAACAGGGCACCCGCGAAGCCATACGCTATTACCACGGACTGAGTGAAACGGGCATCGTCGATGACAGTTGTAGTTATCAATGTGCAACCAGTTTATTCCGCCAGGGTAAACAGGCTTATATGATCAATGGCAGTTGGGCATTTTCCGATTACGCGTTGAGCCTGCAGGACAACCTCGGCGTTGCCCTGTTGCCCGATATCAATGGCAACCCCATGAAACCCTACTACTCAGCGCATGTGTTGGTTTTTCCCAACCAATCGTTGAACGGTCCGAATGGCGACGCACTGCGCAAGTTGGCCACCTTCATGCAATTGCCAGAAACCCAGCTGACGTTGTGGCAACGCTCCAATGCATTACCCACCCACAGCGCTGCACTGCAGCAAATCCAGACCGACGACGTCAATGTCAATGCCATGCTCGAACAACTCAGTCAGGCGGTTCCCATCCCGACAACCGCCAACATGGCGATCGTATGGGAAGCCCTGTTGCAGGGCTTTAACCGTTATCATGGTGGTGCCATGACCGCTGATGAGGCAACCCGCTACATGCAATACATCGCGATAAAATCCTTACCGGAAACGCCCTGATATGGCCGCAGCGAAAGAACGCTCCTTCAGCCGCACACTGGTCCTGTATACCAGCATTTTTGTGCTGTTGCCGTTGCTGGCCGGGGTCGGCTATTTGCTTTTCGATTCCTACCGAACCACTGCCGAACAGGCGCGCTGGTCAGTGCAAAAGGACACCGAGAATACCGCCGCCCACATCCGCAATGCGTTGTACGGCGTACGATATCTGCTGGCAGAGTTGTCCCGCAAAAAAGCCCTCGGTGAAGTGTCGGAAAACATCCTGTTCAGCCAGGCCAGTCACTCAGCATTGCAGGATTTTGTTGAAAACACCCCTGCCATTGCCGAAGTCTTTATCGGCGATGGCTCCCCCTATGTCATTGAGGGCTATCCCAGCAGTACGTACCGGTATAACCTGTTACCGCTGGCCAATTTGGCCAACCAACTGATGTCCCGTGAACGGATGGCATTGCCCCGTTTGCTGGCATTGCCGGAATATGCCCTCACCGACCAGGCCAGCAACACGGCGCATTACGAGCTGTATTTTGCCTTACCCCTGCGTAAAGTCATGCCCAGCATCATTACCCCGTATAAAACCACCGGTATACTGCTGGCCAAAGTCAACCTGCCCCAGCTCCTCGATGGTCAGGTCCAAGGGTTACACAATGTCGCCATTCAGTTGGGCGACTATCCGCTCAATACCCCGCAGTTGCCAGAGCAAGGCGAATGGTTGAGCAGCGACTACACCATCAGCGATGAAGAGCTGCACTTTTACCAACAGGACGCATTAACCCTGACCTTGTCGCAGCCAACAGCCCAGTACTTTGATCGCTTTTATCAAAACCTGCAATACAGTCTGGTGTTCGGCGTGTTGAGTGTCGTTCTGTTGTGGTTCATTCTGTTGCTGTTGATGCGTCGATTGCAGGCCCCGTTACGGCAGCTGATTTCCATCAGTCAACGGGTTAAGCGCGGTGACTACCAAGCGGCTAAAGATCCCGTCCCTTACAGCGAGTTTGCGCAAGTCGCCAGTGCACTTGACCGCATGGCCACGACAATCCGCGAGCAACTCATCGGGCTGCGCAAAGCCAAGGAGCAGGCCGAACAGTCTGAGCAGTTGAAAAGCCAGTTTCTGGCCAACATGAGCCACGAAATCCGCACGCCGATGAACGGTATCATCGGCCTAATCCAGGTATTGGACAATCGTTTGGATGAGCCAGAACTGAAGGGGCTGGTTACAAAACTGCACGAATCGGCGGACCTGTTGTTAACCATCGTCAACGACATCCTCGACTTGTCAAAAATTGAAGCCGGAAAGCTACACATTCAAACAGAGGACTTTGACTTACCCAAACTCCTGCATGATATCGTTCAGCCTTTCCAACTACTGGCTGATAAAAAAGCCTTAACCATCGACGTCGACATCCCCGAAAACCTGCCGGTATTCTGGCATGCGGATCCGCTACGACTTCGTCAGGTGATTGGCAACCTGATCTCAAATGCGGTGAAGTTCACCGATCAGGGCGCCATCACAGTGCGCGCATCCCAACGGATGGAAAGTGGCGTTCCAATGCTGTGTTTTCACGTACAGGACACTGGCATGGGCATGACACAGGAGCAGGTCAGTCGCTTATTTCAGCGTTTTGAACAGGGAGATGCCAGCACGACACGTCGGTTCGGCGGTACCGGTCTGGGCCTGGCTATCTGCAAGAAGCTGACCGAACTGATGGGTGGCGACATGCAGGTGGTAAGTCATGTGGGCTCGGGCAGTACCATCAGGGTGCTCATCCAGGCGCAACCGGTTGATACAGAAAACGTGACAACGACCACCACGCCGAGCCAGCCATCCGATGAAATACCCGATTTATCCGGCTACAAAGTGCTCGTCGCGGAGGATAACACCATCAATCAGCACGTGTTACAACACATGTTGGACCTGACGGGTATTACCTGCCTGTTTGTGGGTGATGGTGTTCAAGCCGTTGAAGCATGCCGGAAAATACAACCGGATATTGTGCTGATGGATGTGCAGATGCCGGAAATGGACGGCATCACCGCAACGCGACAGTTGCGTGCGGCTGGTCTGGCAATGCCTATCATCATGCAAACGGCCAACGTGATGGCTGAAGACATCAGTGCCTACATTGACGCTGGCGCAGACGGGTATCTGCCCAAACCCATCCTGCAGAACGTGCTGTTCGATATCCTGCTACGCTTCCTGCCCGACAGACCGGCGGCAAAACCAGCAACGCCAGGATCAGGGATTGAACAATAACAGTAACGCTGCGGTATTGGCGAAACGGATCCCCGCATCCGCGCGCTGACGCACCACGGGCTTGGCATGATAGGCAACCCCTAAGCCGGCCCGCTCCATCATTTGCAAATCATTCGCACCATCGCCCAATGCGACCGTCTGCTGGGATTCAATACCATAGGACGCAGCCAGTGAAGTCAGGGTTTCTGCCTTTACCGTCGCATCGACAATGTCACCCACCACATTTCCGGTGAGGCGATCATTTTCAATCTCCAGTGTGTTGGCCACGGCAGCATCCAGCCCGAGGCGAAGCAACAGATAATCCGCAAAGTAGGTGAAGCCTCCGGAAGCAATCGCCAGCTTCCAACCCCGGCTCTTTAACGTTTGCAGCAAATGGGTGATCCCCGGCATCAGTGGCAAGCCGTCACGCACAGTGTGCAGAATACTGGCTGACGCCCCTTGCATACATGCCAACCGTTGACGCAGAGAGTCCGAGAACGCCAGGTTGCCCTGCATGGCTTGCTCGGTGACCGCCGAGACCTGTTCCCCGACGCCTGCCAGGGTAGCGATTTCATCGATGCATTCGACCCCAATGACGGTGCTGTCCATGTCCATCAGTAGCAAACCCGGACGTGACAAACTGGGCGGAGACTTCAGCAGCGCCAGTTCAACCTGTTGCTGGACAGCCAGTTGTTCCAGCTGCGCGGCAATATCCTCACTCGGAGGCTGGCAGGGAAACATTGCCAAAACCTGTCCGGGTGCAATGTCCGGTTGCACCAGATGCAGCCGTTCAATCCCCAGCTTTCGCCCCAGCGCATTGACAACGCTCTGCAGCTTTTCACCATTAAGGCTTTCTGCAAACACACGCAGGTGCCATCCGCTGGGGTATGCCTGTTCGGGTGGCAGCGGCTGCATGTTAAACAGCGGTAACGACAATGTGGCATCTACCACACCATAGACGGGTTTTGCTGCACACAGTGACAACAATTCAGCACTGGAATAAACCTGTTCAGAATGCATAGGAACGTCAATACTCATCGCGGATTATCGGGGGTCAGCGCACAGTGTAACCAAATCAATATCCGAGACCAATAAGGATTTGGCTATATGGCATAATCGAGTTGCCTCTTGGCAAACGACGGTAAATCACCTATTGTCGTTGCCATGCAAACGACCCAATACAGCCAGGACGCCAACCTGCGTCCCCGACATTCGTCCTACTCCATCTATAAGCGCCTGGTCAATCTGGTGCTGGTGGTGGTTGCGGGCATTCTATGCATCAACCTGTGGCTGTTGAGTACCGACCAGGCGCTGCAATGGCACGACAAGCAAGCCAATCAATTGGGCCGTTCATTGGTGCAAATGGGCGCCCGTCAGTTGGTGCAGCCGCTGGCCGACAAAAACACTGACGCCCTGCAATTTGTCCTCAATAACCTCAACAGCGATCGCCATGTGCTGGGCGCCAGTCTGTACAATCATCAGGGTAGATTACTGCACAGCACCGACAAAGGTGTGTCATTGCTGACCAACTACAAACTGCGTCAGCAAGTACCTCTGGTGTTTGTCGAGCCCGTTCGTCGCGACAACCAAATCCTGGGTTATCTGCGGATCCTGTTGGATGAAGACCACGTGATGGCCCACCACCAGGCGTATCAACGTCAACTGGCTGAACAATTGCTGGTGTTTATGCTGCTGGCAGGCACAGCGGGCATGCTGGTCACGCGGATGTTTTACAAGTGGCGTTATCGTGACTTGCGTCGGGCAAAGGCCAGCGCAAAAGCCGGCTAAGGTTTTTCGTGGTGGCGTCAGCGATGTCTGCCAGCGACTCTGTGCGCAACGCTGCCAGACAGGTTGCAACCTCGGGCAGATAGCGTGGACGGTTAATCTGTCCTTGCTTGCCATTCAGCGGCATGTCCGGTGCATCTGTTTCCAATACCAGTGCCGACAAGGGTAGCGCACAAATCGTCTGCCGTGTTTTGTGCGCCCGAGGGTAGGTAATGGTTCCACCGACCCCAAGTAGAAAACCCAAATCCAGATACGTTTCAGCGTCCTGCAAACTGCCGGAGAAACCGTGAATGATTCCGCCACAATGCACCGGCCGCTGCTTTAGCTGGCGGATCAGGTCGTTGTGTGAGCGACGGTGATGCACAATGACCGGTCGTTGGTATTGGTTGGCCAGTTCACATTGCTGCTCAAACATCGCCACCTGTAGCGCCCAGTCCACATCGATGTGCCTGTCCAGGCCAATTTCACCCACGGCCAGGATCTCAGGGTGCTGGTCGAGCAAAGATGCCAGTTGCGGCAACGCAGACGGGCTTTGGGGAGTGAGAAAGTACGGATGGCAGCCCAGACCAATGCCAATCGCTTCATGGGTCTTGGTCAGCGTTAATTGCCGTTGCCAACCGTCTGGCACCGTACCAGGGATAAACACATGGGAAACACCGAGACGCTGACAGGCTTGGAGCTCCTGGTCAAGGCCATCGGCAAAAACGGCAAAATCCAGATGACAGTGGCTGTCAATCACGGCATTAATCGTTCAATCTGCCAGTCTGAAGCTGTGCGGCTATACACAAAGCGGTTGTGCAGGCGATGCTCCCCCCCTTGCCAGAATTCAATCTCGTGAGGAATAACGCGGAAACCGCCCCAAAACTTGGGCAATGGCACGTCACCATCGGCAAAACGTTGTTTAACTTCCTGGAATTTGCTCAGCAATAACTGCCGGGTCGATATGGGGCGGCTTTGCTGAGAAGCCCACGCTGCCAATTGACTCTCCCGTGGTCGGGACAGAAAATAGCTGGTCACTTCAGCCAGCGACAGCGCATGGGCCGTGCCACAGACCTTGACCTGGCGTTCCATGAAGTGCCATGGAAAATGCAGGGATATCTTCGGGTTCGCGACAAGTTCCTGTGCCTTGCGACTCTCAAGGTTGGTGTAGAACACAAACCCGCCTTTGGACACATCTTTAAGCAACACAATGCGTTGCGACGGCTGACCGGTTGTATCCACCGTGGCAATGGTCATGGCAGTGGGATCGGGAATGCCGGTATCGATGACGGTTTTCAGCCATTGATCGAACTGAATAAACGGATCGGGGTGCAAATCCTCCCGTCGCAACTCTCCCTGACGGTACTCTCGACGGATATCCTGAATGCGCGTCATTCAAACACCTCCTGCAAACCACATTGTCGGTTTCTACTGCTTAATCGTTTTCACCGTAGCCAAGACTGCGCAAGGCACGCTCATCATCGGCCCAACCTTGCTTCACTTTCACCCATAATTCCAGGAACACCTTGTTGTCGAACAGGTTTTCCATGTCCTTGCGGGCTTCGGCGCCGATGGTTTTGAGTCGTGAGCCACCTTTGCCGATGATCATCCGCTTTTGCGTCTCTCGCTCCACCAGGATCAGGCCGTTAATGCGGTACACCCCATTATCAGCCAGCACAAATTGCTCTATCTCAACGGTTACCGAGTAAGGCAATTCATCGCCAGTGTAGCGCATCAACTTTTCACGGATGATTTCCGATGCCATGAAACGGCTGGATCGATCGGTGATGTAATCTTCGGGAAAGTAAAATTCACTCTCCGGCAAACCATTACGAACCAGCTCACGCAACGGTTCAACACCTTTGCCGGTCTTGGCGCAAATCGGCACAATGTGTTCAAAATTGTGTTGCTGGTTTAACCATTGCAAGTGGGTAAGCAGTTGCTCCTGATCTTTCACATGATCGGTTTTATTGACCACAATCCAACAGGGCAATCCGGCGCCTTTCACTTTGTCCAGAACCATCTGGTCGTCGTCCGTCCAGCGGGTACCCTCAACCACCATCAACACCAGACCAACCTCGGCCAGCGAGCTTGAGGCGGCACGGTTCATTAGCTTGTTGATGGCGCGCTTTTCTTCCGCGTGCAAACCGGGGGTATCCACATAAATGGCCT
This sequence comes from Fluctibacter halophilus, assembly GCF_020687825.1. GTDB lineage: Bacteria > Pseudomonadota > Gammaproteobacteria > Enterobacterales > Alteromonadaceae > Fluctibacter > Fluctibacter halophilus. The sequence goes on along the minus strand of NZ_JAJEWP010000001.1, from coordinate 88,231 downwards.
GGTAATCCCCTTCGGTATCAATACCCATGATCCGGTGGCGCGTTGTTTGCGGCTTACGGGAAGTGATACTGACCTTCTGACCGAGCAAACGGTTTAACAACGTGGATTTGCCCACGTTCGGGCGACCGACGATGGCCACCATGCCGCAATGTTGTTTAGTTTCCATGTTGTAGCTGCTCCAGTGCTTGGCGCGCAGCAACCTGTTCGGCTTTGCGGCGAGAACTTCCACGTCCGTTTACCGGCCCCTCAAGGCCCGTTACGTGACAAGCGATGTCAAAGGTTTGATCATGATCTTTGCCACTGATATTGACTACCTGATAGTCTGGCAGCGGCAACTTACGCGCCTGCAAATACTCTTGCAAACGGGTTTTATCATCTTTTAGCTGGCGGTCGGGATCCAACTGGCTGATGCGCGAAGCGAACCAGTCCAGCACCAGAGGCTCGCACACCTCCAGGCCTGCTTCGAGGTAAATGGCACCGATAATCGCCTCTACCGCATCGGCGAGAATCGAGCTGCGTCGGAAGCCGCCGCTTTTTAATTCACCCGGCCCAAGGCGCAATAAATCGCCCAGCTTGAATTCTTTGCCCAGCTTGGCCAGGGTTTCCCCTTTCACCAGACTGGCGCGCATGCGTGTCAGGTTGCCTTCGGGCTGCTTGGGGAAGCGCTCGAACAACGCGCGGGCAATGACCATGCCCAATACGGCATCGCCGAGAAACTCCAGTCGTTCATTGTGCTTTTTGCTGGCGCTGCGGTGCGTGAGGGCACGTTCAAGCATGGCCTCGTTATCAAAGGTATAGCCGATCTTGTTGTACAGCGCCCGGTAATCAGTTGCTCCGGTCATCTATTCAATGCCACCAATGCGGTTGAAGCGCACGCCGGTGGGTACCCAGCTTGGTAACCAGCTGTCTGCGCCCCGTTCAAACTCAAAACTGATCCAAATGGCAACCGCCTTACCGACCAGATTGTCATCGGGCACAAAACCCCAGTAGCGACTGTCTTCACTGTTGTCACGGTTGTCTCCCATCACAAAGTATTCGCCTTCGGGCACAATCCATTCGTTACTTTGGGTGCCTCGCTGCGGGAAATACAGTGCCGCATTACTGATACGGTCAGGATTTCGCAACAGGTCGTGATTGACCTCGCCCAGTTGTTCACTGAAACGCATCAGGGGTACACCGTTTTGGATCCATTCCCCGCGCTGCACAAACTGCTGGCTGACCGGTGCCAACGGTGGGCAGTTGGTCTGGCCATCACAGGCGGGTTTGATGAATATCTGTTTATTCTTGTACACCACCGTGTCACCCGGCAAGCCTACGACCCGCTTGATGTAATCGAGGTTGGGCTGCTTGGGGTATTTGAACACCACGATGTCGCCCCGCTGTGGCGTACCGGTTTCGATAAATTTGTGCCGTGCCACCGGGTCTTTCAGACCGTAGGAAAATTTTTCCACCAGAATAAAGTCGCCCACCAGCAATGTGGGCATCATGCTGCCGGAAGGGATCTGGAAGGGCTCATATAAAAACGAGCGTAACACCAGTACAAAAGCAATAACCGGAAAGATCTGCTGTGCCGTATCGACCACGTAAGGCAAGGGTGGCTCACCCACTGCCGCCGCCTGAACATCATTCTCACTCTGGATGTGGGCAAATCGAGCCTTACGCTTTGGTGCAAACCACAATGCGTCTGCCAACCAGATAAGGCCACTGCCTACGGTTAACAGAACCAGAAAAATCGAGAAATAATTGGCCATTACTTTCCTACCTTGAGTATGGCTAAAAACGCGTCCTGCGGCAGTTCCACGTTGCCGACCTGCTTCATACGTTTTTTACCTTCTTTTTGTTTTTGCAAAAGCTTTTTCTTACGACTGACATCACCACCATAACATTTGGCGATAACGTTTTTACGCAATTGTTTGACCGTGCTACGGGCAATAACGTGGTTGCCAATCGCAGCCTGAATCGCGATATCAAACATCTGGCGCGGGATCAGTTCGCGCAGTTTTTCGACCAGTTCACGGCCACGGCCCTGGGCGTTGTCCCGGTGGGTGATGACTGCCAGCGCATCCACCCGCTCACCGTTGATCAGAATGTCCAGACGCACCATGTCAGCGGCCTGGAACTTCTTGAAATTATAGTCCAGCGACGCAAATCCCCGACTGGTGGATTTCAGACGGTCGAAAAAGTCCAACACCACTTCTGCCATCGGGATCTCATAGGTTACCGCAACCTGTTTACCGTGGTATTGCATGTTGGTCTGCATCCCGCGCTTCTCAACACACAAGGTGATGACATTGCCCAGGTAGTCCTGTGGCACCAGAATATGGGCTTCAACGATTGGCTCACGGATCTGCTCAATATCATTCACCGGCGGCAGGTTTGACGGGTTATCAACCGTGACGGTTTCCCCTTTGGTGGTTACCACTTCGTAGACTACCGTGGGTGCCGTGGTGATCAAATCCAGGTCATATTCCCGCTCCAGACGTTCCTGAATGATCTCCATGTGCAACATGCCCAGGAAACCAATCCGAAAGCCAAAGCCCAACGCTGCTGAGCTTTCAGGCTCATAAAACAACGAGGCGTCATTCAGGCTCAACTTGGACAAGGCGTCACGGAAATCTTCATAGTCATCCGAGCTGACCGGGAACAGGCCGGCATAAACCTGCGGTTTTACTTTTTTAAAGCCGGGGAGCTGTGCATCGGCGGGGTTTTTCGCCAGGGTGATGGTATCCCCTACCGGCGCCCCGTGAATGTCTTTGATCCCCGCAATGATGTAACCCACCTCGCCGGCTTTCAGCGTGCCGGTATTGGTTTGTTTGGGCGTAAAGATGCCAACATTGTCGACCTGGTGAACCTGACCATTGGACATGATCTTGATTTTGTCTTTGTCGGACAACTGCCCCTGCATGACCCGCACTAGTGACACAACGCCTTGGTAATTGTCGAACCACGAATCCACAATCAACGCTTTCAGCGGCGCATCAACATCCCCTTCCGGCGGCGGAATGCGATTGACGATAACTTCCAGCACATCTTCGATACCCACACCGGTTTTCGCCGAGCAGCGCACCGCGTCGATGGCATCAATGCCCACGATGTCTTCGATTTCTTCCGCCACACGTTCAGGCTCAGCCTGGGGCAAATCAATCTTGTTCAGAATGGGAACCACTTCCATGTCCATATCAATGGCGGTGTAACAGTTGGCCAGCGTCTGTGCTTCTACGCCCTGTCCGGCATCCACCACCAGCAGCGCACCCTCACAGGCAGCCAGGGACCGGGAAACTTCATAGGTAAAGTCAACGTGTCCGGGGGTATCGATGAAATTCAACTGATAGGTTTCACCGTCTTTGGCCGTGTATTGCAAGGTCACGCTCTGGGCCTTGATGGTAATACCACGTTCCCGCTCCAAATCCATCGAGTCGAGCACCTGTGCAGCCATCTCGCGATCGGTCAAACCACCACAATGCTGAATCAGGCGATCGGACAATGTGGATTTGCCGTGATCGATGTGGGCGATGATCGAAAAGTTACGTATGTGCTTGTGTTGCATAGTGATTTAAAATCTACCTGGTGCTTGGGCATTTCAGTGGCGCTCTTGGCAGCCTGATACTGAACGTGCAATTGCTGAAAAATTGGCGGGATTTTACAGGTTTGTAGACGGTTTTGCGACTGACTTTGCGTAAATCCTTACGGTTTCCACCGTTAACCGGGGCCATCAGGAAGGTGACGGATGGGAATTGACGACCCATCGCTCGGCAGAATGGCCAGCAAACGGGGATGATAAGCGTCCTCGCCGGGCTTCTCGAACATGCGCCGTAAGGTGACAAAACTGGCCAGGCCGGTTAACAAACAGGCTCCAACCAACCACAGTTCATTTTCAATCCCCATCGATGTCATCAGCCATTGGCCGGTCAGCGCGGTGGCAATGAGCACCGCCAAGGGTATCAGGTACATCAGTGCCGACGCTTTGACCAACTGCTGTTCCGGGATCCCCAACTTCACTTTCTGACCCACTTCAGCAGGCTCGCGACAGCGTAAAATGAGGGTGTCCTTCTTCGGCGCAAACGCTTTTGCGACAGCGCCTGTGCCACAGGAGCTTTGTGCTTCACAACTCCCGCAGGTGGTTTTAATTTCGGTTTCAACCCAGATATGGTCGTTGTCGACCCGGGATATCTGTCCAATCTCTTCTATCATGGCGTCACCAGTTTCACCGACGCCGCAATGGCATTGGCCGTCTGTGCCGGCAATTTGCCAATCACCGTCACATGGGCATCACCCTGACGACGGGACAAAAAAGTATCTGATTCATGACGCAACAGAACGTCTTCGGTTACCCTCGACGCACTGGCCGGTTGCAGGTAAATGGAAATATCCACGATGCCATCACTCAACATCACATATTCCACCACATCGCCGGTGATCGGCAGACGGTGCACATCCCATTTAACCAGTTGCATGCCGGTCGGCATGAAATCGATTTGCCATTGATGGCTGCTCCGTGGCGAGGGTGGGAAGGTCACCACTTCGGGTAATTTGGCCAGTTCAATACGGGAAAAATAATCATCAGCTTCAGCCGTAACGTCCAGTGCAGTGACCTGGATCTGTTCCAGCAACTGCCCTTGCAGATCAACCCGGTTCATTTTCAATGGCAAGCCGGTTTCCTGATCCAGCCACAAATTCAGGCCAAAACGGCTTTTGTCGCGACTGACGACACGTAATTGCTGGGCGGCTCGGCCTGATACCCGGCTACGGCCGACCAACATAAATTCGTAGCTGCCACTGAGTTGCAACGGATCCCGGAAGAAGGCCATCGGTAACGGCCCGTTGATGATGGTTGAACGCAAGGTGTACGGTGGCACATTGGGCTCGAAGTAACTCACTTCATTGCCCACACGCAGCACTTCCCGTCCCGGTCCATTGAGCAGGTTGAGCTGCTCCATGCTGGTACCGTCCGGGGCGATGCCGTGACGCCACAGATAGGGCTGGGCATTCATGCCAGGCTTCAGTAGCACAAAGGACATCTGATAATTCAACGACGTGAAGGCATTGGCCATTTTGGCCAACCAGGCTTCCGGACTATCGGAGGGATAAGAAGACACCGCGATGTCGGTGTCGGGTGTTTGGGACTGCGCCAACGTTGCAAAGGATGCAACGAGACCGCCGCTGAGACAACAAACGGCAGTCCAAACACGTAACGATTTATTCAGGTTGATCTTCACTGGCTTGCGCTGGTTGCTCCTGTGCTTGCTGCTCATCAGCAACCGGCTCAATAGTACGCAACTGCATCTGCTGACGATGATCATTCAAAAAGGCATTGATGCGACGACGCTGCTCCAGCATATCCGTCTGTTGCAACGGACGGGTTTGCTCCAGGCTGACCGGCGACATTCCGCCCTGTACACCTGGCAACTGAGGCTGGGTCGTATTGAAGGGTTCGGTCGGATCCTGGGTGTTGATTTGCTGCACCCCAAGTACCATCGCCACGGCAACCGATGCTGCAATCGCAAACTGCCCACCCTGACGGGCCAGCGGTAAGACCTGGGCAACCACTGGCAGGTCCTGCCAACGGCGTTGTTTCGGCGCTAATACCGTCGCTTCTTCATTCAGTGCGGCAGCAACCTGCGCGCTGATATCAAATTGACCGTTAGGTGGCAGTTCCTTGCGTAACCCCTGACGGATCAAGTGGTAACGCTGCCATTTTGCGGCCAACTCAGCGTCCTGGCTTACGGCATCGATCAAACCATCGTCATGCTGTTCGCCATCAATGAGCGCTGATAAATTTTCATGCTGTTGCGACATACAAGGTTCCTGAATTCACACTGTCTCGTTTTTGGTGATACAACGCCTTAACGTTGTAGCAGGGGTTGCACCACTTTATCAATGGCTTCCCGCGCCCTGAAAATCCTTGAACGTACGGTACCCACAGGGCAATCCATCACGTTCGCGATTTCTTCGTAACTCAACCCTTCGATTTCACGCAATGTTATCGCCATACGCAAATCTTCCGGTAACTGCTCTACGGTGTCAAACAACACTTTTTCAAGCTGTTTGGACATCAGACTCTGTTCCGGCGAGTTTTGTTCCTTCAACGCATCACTGCCGTCATAATATTCGGCTTCTTCCGCGTCTACATCATTGGCGGGCGGCTTACGCCCCTGTGACACCAGGTAATTCTTCGCGCTGTTGACCGCAATGCGGTACAGCCACGTATAAAAAGCGCTTTCACCACGGAAATTGGGCAATGCCCTGTATGCCTTGATAAACGCTTCCTGGGTAACATCTGCCACGTCACCAGAATTCTTTACATACCGTGAAACCAAATGCCCGACTTTATGCTGGTATTTGGTGACCAACAGGTTAAACGCATTTTTGTCCCCCTGTTGGACTTTTTCCACGATCTGTTGATCAGTCAACTGCTCGCTCATTCGAGCCAATACTCCTTATCTACATCTACTTTGGCTCATGCAAGCTCCTTAGTAGACTTTACCCTGTGGCAAAAGTTCGATGATACGCCAATTTTTATTGAAAATAATCTTCCAACGGCGATAAATCCTGATGTGTGGGCGGTTGTACGTCACCACAACCCCTGGCTTCGCGGTGGTTTTTAATCGATGAATACGCACCATTGGCGCTAAAAATAGTGCTAATGACGTTTTTTTCCACCCTGTTGCGGCGATTTATTGTGTTTTCACTGCTTCAGGGTTTAGTATGGCGCCCATCCCCGCTTGTGAGTTAATGAACGTTCCCTATGAGTGCACACGTTGAACACCGTTGTGATGTCCTGGTGATAGGCAGTGGTGCTGCCGGATTAAGCCTCGCACTAAAGCTGGCCGATCACTATCAGGTCATTGTGCTGAGCAAAAGTGATGTGTCCGAAGGCTCAACCCGTTATGCCCAGGGCGGTATTGCGGCGGTGTTCGATGAAGATGACTCGATTGAAGCCCATGTGCAGGACACCCTGGCCGCTGGGGCGGGTCTGTGCGATCCGCAAACCGTAGCCTATACGGCAGCCAAAGCCAAAGAATGCATGCAGTGGTTGATCAACTTCGGGGTACCGTTTGACAAAGAACAGGATGAGCAGGGCAACAGCCGCTATCACCTGACCCGCGAAGGTGGCCACAGCCATCGTCGTATTCTGCACGCTGCGGATGCCACCGGCGCTGCGGTGCAAACCACCTTGTGTGAAGCGGTGCGACAACACCCGAACATCCATTTGTTTGAACGTTATAACGCCATTGACCTGATCAAAGCCAAGCATCAACCCAACCAATGTCTCGGCGCTTACGTCTGGAACCGCAATAAAGAACACGTAGAAGTCATTCGCAGTCGCTTTACTGCGCTGGCCAGTGGTGGTGCCAGCAAGGTGTATCAATACACGTCGAATCCGGATGTCTCCAGTGGTGACGGCATTGCCATGGCGTGGCGGGCAGGTTGCTCGGTGGCCAATATGGAATTCAATCAATTCCATCCCACCTGCCTGTTCCACCCGGAAGCCCGCAACTTCCTCATCACCGAGGCGTTGCGCGGTGAAGGTGCATTCCTGTGCCATGCCGACGGAACACGCTTCATGCACAAGTTTGACGAGCGTGGCGATCTGGCGCCCCGGGATATTGTCGCCCGCGCCATCGACTTTGAAATGAAACGCCTGGGGGCGGACTGTATGTACCTCGACATCAGTCACAAACCGGCTGACTTCATCGTGAAGCATTTCCCCAATATTTACCGCAAGTGCCGTTCGTTAGGTATCGATATCACCCGCCAACCCATCCCGGTGGTGCCGGCCGCACACTATTCCTGCGGCGGCGTGGTCACCGATTTTGATGCCCGCACCGATTTGGACAATCTGTACGCCGTTGGCGAGGTTGCCTATACCGGCTTGCACGGCGCCAACCGTATGGCCAGTAATTCGCTGTTGGAATGCGTGGTGTTTGCCCACGCCGCGGCCGAGCACATCCTTGGCCGGCGAGAGGACGCGCTGTTGGATGAAGCCATCCCGGCCTGGGATGAAAGCCAGGTTATCAACTCGGATGAGGAAGTCATCATTCAGCATAACTGGCACGAGCTGCGCCTGTTTATGTGGGACTATGTCGGCATCGTGCGCACCAACAAGCGCCTGGAAAGGGCCATGCGGCGAATAGACCTGTTGCAACAGGAAATCCACGAATACTATGCCAACTTCCGGGTCAGTAATAACCTGCTGGAACTGCGTAATCTGGTCACGGTGGCGGAGTTGATCGTGCGCTGCGCGATGCAACGAAAAGAAAGCCGTGGCCTGCACTACAATCTGGACTATCCGGACACACTGGACACTGCCACCCCTTCCGTTTTGCCGGGTAAAAATACCCCGTCCCGTTAGTCCCTGGATTGCCACTGGCGGTGCAATATCACTCTGGACAAACGGCGCCAATCGGTATCACTGCATTGCGTTTGACGGATAAAACACCAGCGGCGTTGCTGGCCCCGGCGCAAGTGCAACCAGACACACCCTTTCAGTCGCAGGCTGGCACAACCGATGTGCCATACCTGCTGGTGCGGGACCCCTTCCAGCCAATCGCCATTTTCACCCAGCGTGATGTGACGACGATGTCGTTGCGGTGAATAAAAAAACACGGTCCAAAGCCCGCTGATCAACCCAATCACCAGCATGGCGGGCGCACTGTAGTGCTGCCATCCGGGCTGCCAGGTCAACGGCGAAAGGGTGGCCAGGACGCTGAACACTCCGGCCAGGGCATAGGGAGATGAGGTGGGTTCAATCCTCAGGATATACTTTGACACGGTCACGGATCAGCGCCACCATCGACGCCAGCTCAGGATCGTCGCATTGCTGATGACCCATAAACCAGGCAAACAAATCCGGATCATCACAGGTCAACAGGCGCTCAAACAGCTCTTTTTGTGGCTCATCCAGTTGGTCAAATGCCTCTTCCACGAACGGCATAAACAGGACGTCCAGCTCCAGCATTCCCCGTCGGCAGGCCCACTTCAGTCGCGCCAGGCGTTGTTTTGTAAACATGCATTACCTCTGTGTTTTACGCCCCCGTTACACACACTGCAGGGACATCGATGACACCATATCACCGCGGGCAATAGTATCATTGTCTGAAGACTTGTTTCTACTGGCCTTGCCCCCATATCCTTGAGCAAACCGATCAAAAGGACAGTTTATGGAACTCCCCGCCAGCGCAGCACAATGCCCACAAGACGGCACCGTTCCCTTGCAGGACATCGGCATCATCGCAGTAACAGGCCCTGATGCCAGCAAATACCTTCAGGGTCAGCTCACCATTGACGTCAACCGCCTCGACCTTAACAGCGCCCGTTTCGGCGCCCATTGTGATTTCAAAGGCAAGAGCTGGGCGGTATTCCTGTGTCTGACACACGGCGAGGGGTTCCTGCTGATGACGCCGCGCAGCGGCCTTGACGGGTCGCTGGCTGAACTGAAAAAGTACGGCGTTTTCAGTCAGGTAGAGATTGAAGATGCCAGTGATCAATGGCAAGTGCTGGGGCTGTTTGGCGAAGGGCCTTTACACGCTGCCGCCGAGCAATTCGGTACACTGTCGGAACAGCATCTGGGTGTTTGCCGCCAGGACAACGGCATTGCCGTGACCCTGCAATCCCCACAGCAACGGGCGTTGGTCCTGCTGCCGGCCGGACACTCCGGATTCGCGGTGCCACAGCCACAACTGCGCGCGGTGTGGGAAATGATGGACATTCAATCCGGCATTGCCAACATCCAACAGGCCACCAGCAATGCCTTTGTGCCGCAGATGCTCAACGTGCAAGCCATTGACGGCATCGATTTTGACAAAGGCTGTTATATGGGCCAGGAAGTGGTCGCTCGAACCAAGTACCTCGGCAAGAACAAGCGCGCAGCGTTTGTTCTTTGTGGTGAACAGGCCAGCGACCTCGCCCCGGGTGACAATCTTGAAATGCAAGCCGGTGATAACTGGCGCCGGGCCGGTACTGCACTGCGGGTCGCAACGCTGGGCCAACAAACCTGGTGCCTGGCGGTACTGCCCAACGATCTTGAGCAAGGGGCACTGTTACGCAGCAAAGAACAGCCTGAAGCGGTTTTCACGGTTCAGCCTTTGCCCTATTCGCTCGAATGAGTCACACTTGATGGATGAGCCAGCAGGCTCATCCGCTTTATTTCGCAAACCAGCAACAGGATTTACAATGACCATAACCGACAACACTGTCGTCACCCTCCACTTTACCGTCAGCACCACCGATGGCACCCAGATTGACACCTCTCGGGACGGCGACCCGATGGTTCACCTGCAAGGCAGCCGCTATCTGATCAAAGGCCTGGAAGATGCCCTCAACGGCAAACAAACCGGCGATAAGTTTGAACTGGATGTTGAGCCAGAGGACGCCTATGGCCTGCGCTATGATGAACTGGTGCAAATGGTGCCGAAAAGCATGTTTGAAGGCATGGAGGTTGAAGTCGGTATGACCTTCAGAGCGACCACCGACGAAGGTGAACAGTCAGTCATGGTGATCGATGAAACCGATGACGAAGTGGTGATTGATGGCAATCACCCACTGGCGGGCGTTGCGTTGCACTTTGAGGTAGAAATTCTCGATGTGCGCGATGCCACCGAAGAAGAAATTGCCCACGGTCACCCCCATGGTCCCCAGGGTTGCGGGCACGCCCACTAACCCCATAAAACGGAGCGCGAACGCCTCACCGGTGTTCGCGTCCTTTGTTGTTTAAACCGCCTCTTCGTTTTCCTCGCCCGTGCGGATTCGGATAACGCGTTCCACGTCATACACAAAGATCTTACCGTCACCGATTTTACCAGTCTGGGCGGTTTTCATGATGGCCTCAATGGCCAGTTCCGCCTGATCCGTTGGCAACACGATCTCAAGCTTCATTTTGGGCAGAAAGTCGACCTGATACTCGGCACCGCGGTACAATTCAGTGTGCCCCTTCTGGCGGCCAAACCCTTTCACTTCGGTCACCGTCATGCCAGCCACACCGACCTCGGCCAACGCTTCGCGAACGTCATCCATTTTGAACGGTTTGATGATTGCTTCAATTTTTTTCATCACTGGGCATCCTCGTCATCGTATAAAGTTGGAATTGGTACACGTTTGTGCTGCGTGATGTTGTAGATGTACAACAAACGCTCCACCACATCCGCTTCAACCGGCTTACCTTCCAGAAAATCATCAATCTGATCATAGGTCATGCCCAACGCCTGCTCATCTTCTTTTTGCGGCGACAGGGATTCCAGATCAGCGGTTGGCGCCTTGTGCACCAGTTGCTGAGGCGCACCGAGATGGGTGGCTATCTGCCGCACCTGACGCTTGCTCAAGCCGAACAGTGGCGCCAGGTCACAGGCGCCATCACCGTACTTGGTGTAAAAACCGGTGATGTTCTCGGCACTGTGATCGGTACCCAGCACCAAGCCGTCGAGCATCCCGGCGATTTCATATTGGATCACCATCCGGGTACGGGCTTTAACGTTACCTTTAACGAAATCCTGTTTACCGGCATCGTCAGGCAACAAGCCTGCACCGGCCAGCGCGCGGGTGGTTTCATTGTGGATCGCATCGGCACCCGGTTGCACATTCACCGTGATCGACTGGCTTGGGGCGATAAAATCAACTGCCAACTGAGCATCCGCTTCATCAGCCTGAACCTGATAGGGTAAACGAACAGCAACAAACTGATAGCGCTCATGGTGCTCCTGGTTTAACTCTTCGACCGCCAATTGCGCCAAACGTCCCAGGGTGCACGAATCGATACCACCACTGATCCCCAGCACCAGTGTATTGAGCCCTGAGCGTTTCAACTGTGATTTAATAAAACTGACCCGTCGAGCCACTTCGTACTCAACATCAATTTCCGGCAATACGCGCATTTCGTCGATGACGTGTTGCTTGTTCATGCTCCCTCGCTTATGTTTGGATAGTGTCCCGTATGATAAAAAAAATTCCGTCACAATGCCGCTTTTTCTTTAGCCAAGCGCATTCAGGTATCGTATCGGCAAACCAAGCGCCGTCAGAGATACCCAAAAGTGACAAAAACAGCGTATGCTTAACCCTGTATCAGTATCAAAGGTAGTCGTTGCATCACTGCGAATCGCAGCGTCACCCGGAGACCGGCCCTTGACGAGCTATTGCAAATCCACTCAACGTGGCATGACATTACTGGAAATGATGATCGCGCTGGCGATAGTCGCCATCGTGGCCATTTTCGTGATCCCCAGTGCGCAGACCATCATCACCCAGAATCGGATTGTGGCGGAAGTGAATGAAACCAGTGCGGTGATGCAGTTTGCCCGCAACCATGCCATTGATGAACAGGTCCAGACCGTATTCTGCCCGTCACAGGATTTCCAGCAGTGTGTCACCGACTGGAATCAGCCAAAGATGGTATTTGCCGACCTCGATGCCGACGGCGTCAGGGATGACAACGAAGAAATCCTCGCTGCCACCGGCCGTGTTTCCGACCAGAATGTTGTCACCGGTCCTGGCGCATTACTGCGCTTCTTACCGAACGGCTCCGCTGTGGCAGCCGGCACCGTTCTGTTTTGCCATGACAGTCTTGAGGCATCTTATGCCCGAGCTCTGTTCCTGACCCTGCAAGGTAGGGTCAGAAGCAGTCAGGACAGCAACAACGACGGGGTGTATGAAGACCTCGGTGGAACCGCTCTGACCTGTACTTAATACTGCTTATCGATGGCGTGCAGTTTTTTCTCAAACTGTTCAAGATGGTCAGCGTGCTGGTAGTCATAATGGTATTGGTTATGAAAACCGAACCGTAAACTGACTTTGGCATCTTCCAGAAAAACGGTATACCCATCCATATCAGTGTAGGCTTTCACACCATCCAGAAAGTAACCATTGTCCTGGGCCTCGCCGTGTTGGCGAATTTTCTCAAACACACCGAGAATGAAGCGACTATCGAGTTCGTTCTGCATACAACCTCCTTTGGCCATTCAGCCACTGACAGTGGTTCAGAAATTGTAGCGTAATCCAATCGTTGCAACATTGCTGGAAAAGTCATGCTCCCCCTGCACCCGCTGTACTTCGCCCCTGAGCATGGTTCGGGGGCCCAGGTAATAATCGAACCCAAGCCCGATGACACCAGCGATCAAGCCTTCATCGAACGTACAGGCGCGCACACCGGCATCCTGAGGTGGTTCAATGGGCTGACCGACTTCACACACACCGTCAATCGCTAGCGACTGGCCTTTGGCGTCAACATTCATCAGTCCCAGACGATAAAACAGCTCGCCGCTTTGGCTTCCGGCTTTGCCCAGCACCGACAAGTACAAACCCTGGGCTTGCAAGCCGGGCGAGAAATCATCACTGGCCGGATCGCCGGACGGGTCACTGTCGCTCAGCGACTGATAGCCCATTTCCACATACCACTGTGGCGCAAACTCATAGCCCAGAGCAAAGGTATAACCCGCATCATCGGCATCTGTGTCGAGCATCGATGTCTGTGCGTATCCCGGCGCAAATAAGCCGTACATGCGTTCCGTGGCGGATACCGACAGGCTGCTGACTGACAGCACTGTGGCCAAGGCTAAAAGGGACGTTTTCACTCGCATTCTCCGTGCTTATACTGTGCAGGAAAATATACGTTGAAGTGCTGCTGATTGCAGTAATTTTTTAAAAATTTATGTTGTCTATCAATAGGCTATGCAACCAAAACGAAGTTGCGTATGCTAGCTACCAGGTGCAACCTGAAGGGAGAAAATGGTGACAGTGAGACTGCTTGGCTGCCTCGTTATGCTGCTCAGTGCCTGCTCAAGCTCTTCCAAACGCAGCCTGGAAACCCAGGATGATTTGATCATGCTGCACGACAGCCCCGACACACCGGCGTTTATCTTCACCCTGCGCTGGTTTATTCCCTTGCAGGATTTTGCCGCCCGCCAGGGTAACGTGCCTTGGTACCGCTGGGATGCACTGCAAACAAACCTGTCCCTTCGGCATTCCATCGATAATCAAACTAAACTGCAACTTGAAGAGTATACAGTGTCGCAGCTGCGCGATGCCCTGCGTGACCAGGACGCCTGCCCGCATGGCTACGAAATAACCACTACACGCTGGTTTGAGCGCTCAATCGAATTACGCGGACGCTGCAACGCGCGTCCTCCCGAACAACCATAGGAGCCCTGAATGGAAACCATTAAAACCCGAGCTGCCGTCGCATGGGAAGCCGGTAAGCCCCTGTCCATCGAAACCGTCGACCTGATGCCTCCCCAACGGGGCGAAGTGTTGGTGCGTATTGTGGCGACCGGTGTTTGCCATACCGATGCGTACACCCTGTCCGGCGACGATCCGGAAGGGATCTTTCCGGCCATTCTCGGCCATGAAGGAGCCGGTGTCGTCGAAGCCGTAGGCGAAGGCGTCACCTCTGTGGCAGTGGGCGATCATGTGATCCCGCTGTACACTCCGGAATGTGGTCAGTGTAAATTCTGTTTATCCGGTAAAACCAACCTTTGCCAAGCCATTCGTGCCACCCAGGGCAAAGGCCTGATGCCAGATGGCACCACACGTTTTTCCAAAGACGGTCAGCCGATTTATCACTACATGGGCACGTCTACTTTTGCCGAACACACCGTTGTGCCGGAAATTGCCCTGGCCAAAATCCCCAAAGACGCCCCCCTGGAAAAGGTCTGCCTGCTCGGCTGTGGTGTCACTACCGGCATGGGCGCGGTAACCAACGCCGCCAACGTACAACCCGGCGATACCGTTGCGGTGTTTGGCCTTGGCGGAATCGGTCTGTCAGTTTTGATCGGCGCCAAAATGGCCAACGCCGGCCGTATCATTGCCATTGACATCAATGAAGACAAATTCGACATCGCCCGACAACTGGGCGCGACCGACACCGTTAACCCGAAAGACCATGACAAGCCCATTCAGGACGTGATTGTCGAAATGACCGATGGCGGTGTTGACTATTCCTTCGAGTGTATCGGCAACGTTAATGTGATGCGCTCGGCGCTGGAGTGCTGCCATAAAGGTTGGGGAGAGTCCGTGATCATCGGGGTTGCCGGAGCAGGACAGGAAATTTCAACCCGTCCGTTCCAACTGGTCACCGGTCGCGTGTGGCGGGGCACCGCGTTCGGCGGCGTCAAAGGCCGCAGCCAGTTGCCGGATTATGTGCAGGCCTACATGGACGGCGAGTTTGAACTCGACACCTTCATCACCCACACCATGGGCCTTGAGGATATCAATGACGCCTTTGATCTGATGCACGAAGGCAAGTCCATTCGCAGTGTGGTGCACTACTGATGGCGGCGCTGGAACAGGTCGGTGCCAACCGCTGCTTTGGCGGTTGGCAGAAGCGTTACCACCACCCGTCCAGTGTGCTCGGCTGTGACATGCATTTCAGCGTGTACTTTCCCCCTCAGGCTGAGGGCAGTTCGGCGTTGCCGGTGTTGTACTGGTTGAGCGGGCTGACCTGCACCGATGAGAACTTTGTCATCAAGGCAGGAGCACAGCGATTGGCTGCCGAGCTTGGCATGATCATCGTCGCGCCAGACACCAGCCCCCGAGGCGACGGGGTCCCCGATGCGCCGGACGGTGCCTATGATCTGGGCCTTGGCGCGGGCTTTTACGTCAACGCCACCCAAGCCCCGTGGGCACAGCACTATCGCATGTACGATTACATCGTCAACGAATTGCCGACCTTGCTGCAGGCGAACTTCAATGTGTCTTCCAAAGCCGCCATTGCCGGCCATTCGATGGGCGGCCATGGTGCGCTGGTGATTGCCCTGTCGAATGCGTCGCGGTTCAGTTCCGTGTCTGCCTTTGCGCCGATTGTGAATCCGATGGAATGCCCGTGGGGCCAGAAAGCGCTGGGTGCTTATCTCGGCGATGATAAAACCGCCTGGCAGGATTACGATGCCTGTCATCTGCTTCGCCAGCAAGGGGCGTTTTTATCCCTGCCGATCCGTGTTGATCAGGGCATGGCCGATGACTTCCTCGACAGTCAGCAGCTGACCCGTCCGCTGGAAGCAGTGTCGGTGGAACTGGATTACCCGGCCGAATTTCACTATCACCCGGACTATGATCACAGCTACTTTTTCATTGCCAGTAAGATTGATGATCATCTGCGCTTCCATGCCCATCATCTGGGCCTGACAGACGCACCTTAACGAAAACGGCACCGGACATCGCCGCAACGGCCATGTCCGGTGGTTTCGATCAGAAGAAGTATTCCAGACTCAGCTGCACGAAGTCATCGCGACGGATGCCGTACAGCGGGTCGGTGGCGGTATCGCCGGAAAACAACCACGCATCCAGACGCCATTTGACGTTGTCGCTGATGCGGCTCGACGCTTCGACAAAGCCGGTGTAGCTGTCGCTGTGATCAAGGTCCTGCACATAGCCAATCAGCACCGTGGTGCCATCAATGTCGTTAAACGCAATCCGGGTACCGACCATCAGATCGTTCTGCGAGGGCACCGGGGCCAACTCATCACGCTCGTCGTACTGGTACTCCATCAGGAAGCCCAGGTCATACACCGAATCAAACACCCCCACCTGGGTGTATTCAAAACCGCCCACCGCAGCCATATAGTCGCCGTCACGGGTGTTACGGTGGATCCCCTCGAACTTGAGCAACCAGGACCCCATCACTGCCAATACGTCCAGCCCGGTCTGCTGCATCTGGCCATAGTAAGGCCGCAATACCGGTTGGCCGTCGTTGTCCTGCAATACCAGTTCGGGTTCCCGGGCGGTGCCATCGAAGTACGACAGGCCCACGTCCCAGTCACCCAGGGTGTGCTGCCAGCGTACCGCCCAGTCAACGTGCTTCTCTTCGTCACTGGACTCGTACAGCGGATTATCGGTATCCACCGTCAGCGCCGGACGCAAACGGCCATCCATGCCGGCAAAGGTGCGCTCGCGGAAATACGGCAGGACAAAAAACGACGTGGTGCCCCAGTCACGGATCAACGACAGGTTGACCATCGGTTGACCCAGCTTGTCTTCCAAATCCACCGCTTCGACCGCATCGGTCTGGTTGATCACATCCACCAGGTGCAAAGACTCGGTTTGACCCCAGAACACTTTGCTGATCCCGGTACGCAATTCCCAGTCGTCGCCCACGTGCAGCCACAGCAACTCACGAATATCCACATGTGAGCGCTCACTATCACGCTGATCTATTCTTGCATACCCTTTAAACAGCAGGCTGTCGTACCCTTCGTTAAACTCGGTGTACAATTCCGGGGCGACAAACATGGACAGCTGCCCACGTTCCTGCCCGTCATACAGGGCATCCTGCAGAAAGTAGCGCTGTTCCAATCCGGCACTGCCGGTCACTTCCATCGTGGCGCCTGCCTGGCTCGCCAGCAGGCCCAGTCCCAATACGTAATATTTCACCAGCAATTCGTTCTCTTAGCGTGCCCGTTTGAGGCTGTTTTTATCAAAATCACTGTCACTCAGACCGGTTCTGAAGGTCATGTTGTGGGTGATCATCTCGGTGCTTTTTCCCGTCTGCTCATTGTACATCTCGGCGCGCTGCGGGCGCCAATATTTGTCCAGGTACTGACGGTAGTCATACATGGTCAGCACCTTGAGCAAATCGCCTTTACGGTCATAGTACTCGATTTTGAACGGGCGATAATGGGCCTGATCCACCCAGGCCACCATCTTGCTGTAACCTGAGTATTTATCGACCGGTACATGCTCGACCACAAACATGGTCTGGCCGTCGAGGGTTTCGTCGCGCAGGTACCGATAGCGGTATTTTTCCACTTCAAACGAGCTCATGTCCTCAAACGCAAACTCACTGCCCATGAAAGGGCCGGATTTGTTACGTGATGCAATACGCTTCACCCGCTTTAAAGCAGGCAGGTACATCCACTGATCATCCGGCTCAAGGGGATGGGAAAAATTCAGAAACGCGGTGCCTTTGACATCTCTTGGCTGATCAAAAATGGTCAGGCCCTTGTCACCGTCTTCCATCACTTCGAGGGATTTGACCCGCATCTTGCGCTCGGTTTCCTGGCCGTGGGCCGTGCGCAGGATCATGCTCATGTCAGCTTGGGTATCGCCCCATCCACGGTCGCGGGCTTTGCGCTCCTTGGCGATGGCAAGCCCTTTTTCTTCAGCGGTCTGGGCCTGAACGTTGGAAAATACCAGGCTCAGCAGCACCGGTAGCAATAGCGAACGTAATGTCAGTCGGTTAGGTTTCATGCAGGGATCCTTTTTGCTGTTCAGCACGGTCAAAACGCAATAAAAATGTGGGCAGGAAGATAAAATCAACGATCAACGCACACACCATGATCGTGGCGGTCAACATGCCCATGTCAGAGTTTAGTGCAAATGATGACAAAGACAGGACGCCAAAGCCAACGGTCAGTACCAGTGTGGTGATCCACAGCGCCCGACCCACGCTTCGAAACGCATAATGCACGGACTGGGCGGTGTCTTTGCCATCCCGTTTGGCATGGGCATATTTACTCAGAAAGTGCACCGTATCGTCGACGATGATACCCAGCGACATGCTCAGCACCACCGACAGGCCCATGTTGATTTGCCCGGACCACAGCGCCCACAGGCCGAAGCCCAGCGCTGCCGGCAGCAGATTGGGTAACAAACTGATAAGCCCGAGTCGCCACGAGCGCAGCGCCACCACCAGCAACAGGGAGATCAGTACCAGTGCCAGCAGGGTGCCCCGTAGCATACTGCGCATGTTGGTTTCGCCGATATGGGCAAACATCACGCTGGGACTGCCGCTGGTGACCCGCAGCCCCGGGGCATTGTCTGCCACCCAGTCCAGCGCCCGTTGCTCAAACGCGGTGAACTCCCGTGAGCCGAGGTTTTGCAACGTGACCATCACGCGGGTGGCGGATTTGTCCAGGTTGACCTGGTTGTTGATATCCAGGCCGTAGGGCAACGACATTTCATACAACAGCAGATACTGGGCCGCCAGCTCCTGCTCTTCGGGTAAGCGGTAGTACGCCGGATCGTCACCATGCATGTTCTTGTTCAGGCGCTTGAACACATCGGTGATCGACACCACGTGGTCCACTTCCGGCTGGCTTTGTAGCCAGTCACCAAAGGCCTCAACCCTGGCCAGTACGTCAGGGTGGTTAATGCCCGACTCTTCTCCGGTATAGAGGGCAAAGTCCATGGTCGACATGCCACTTAAGTGTTCAGACTGAAAATCGGTCGACTGGCGAAACGCGGTGCGGGCATCAAAATAATCGGTCGGAATGTCATTGACCTGGTTTTGCAGCGATGCCCAGACCGCCACGCCGACCACCAGCACAGACAGCGGCAAAATGCGTTTATGCCGGGCGATGACCCAATCGCCCAGGCGCTCTGTCCAATCGGCGTTGGCGTCTTGTTGGCGGGGACGGACCGTGATCGGCAATACGCGCAACATGGCCGGCAACAGGGACAGGGACAACGCACAGGCAATCATCACCCCGAGTGCAGTCAGATTGCCCAAATCCACCAATACCGGCACATCGGAAAAATTCAGGGTCAGAAAGCCGATGGCGGTGGTGGCACTGGTAATGAAGACAGGCATGCGATTAACCGCGATAGCCTGAGACAAGGCCTGCTGTTTACTGTTCCCCTCGCGCATGTAAAACAGCATTGATGCGATAAGGTGCACGCAGTCGGCCACCGCCAGGGTCATCACTAGGGTTGGCACATTGACCGTGGCGGTGGACATAAAGTAGCCCATCCAGCCGGCTAGCCCTAACGTTGACGCGATGGTGGTCACGATCACCAGCAGGGTCGCCAGAGTGGCCAGTATCGAACGCAGCAATATCCACAGGATCACAATGATGGCCAGGAACATGCCGGGCACCAGTGTCCTGGCATCGCCCTGCGCCTCCACATCGAAGGCATGGTTCATAAACACCACACCGGTCTGGTAGAAACGGTGGTCGGGGTATTTTTCCTGAAAGGTTTTACTCAGTGCCAGTACATGGTTGGACACCTCGTTGACCGCCGCACCGAGTTTGTGAATGTTTTCACCATCCGGCATGTTGACCGTGATGGCAATCATGGCCACGTTGCCCTCGTCAGACACCAGCCGATTGACCAGACTGGGTTCGCTCAGCGCCACCCGCCTGACCTCACGAATGGCGTCATCATCAAGCATGTCCGGTCGGTAGACCAGATCTTCAACCACCAGATCATCCTCCTCGGCATAGGTGTGCTGGTAGTTGGTAATGGCATCGACACGGCTGGAATAAGGGGTCTGCCAGGCCGCCTCGGTCATTTCATGCACAAGGGTCAGGGTACGCTGGGTAAACACGTTGTCCGTGGGCGGGGCGATGATGATGTTGGCAGTGTCATTTTTACTGAACTGGGCCTGCATGTTCTCGTAGGCCAGTCGCTGGGGGTTGTCATCCTCGAAATAGACTTTGTAGTCACCCCGAAAATACAGCTGCTGCGCCCCTGCCGCGGCGCCGGCGATGATCAGCAACCATATGATGATGGTCCGCCACGGTGCGCGAAGACTGTGTTCACTCCACGATTGTTGCATGTCGATTCCCTGCTCTGTGTTGTTGTGCTGGCCTTTGCCGTGCGGCAAAACCGCAATTCCCGCCTTGAGGGTAGCCTAAAAGGTATGCATTACACTACATGAGAATATTTTTTCATACCCTGAAAAAACTTACTATCTCTTTGTTATTAAAGAAAAACAGTCACTTCTTGACGCACTTTTAACCAACACTTTTTTAACATTTTTGTTTAATTTTTTGATCTCTGGCGAAATTTGAGTAGTATATCAATCACAACTGGTCAGATGAGCGGATGAGTTAATTATGAGCATTAGAACGAGTCTTAAAAAAGTTCTGCCCCCTATTTCTGTAACCGAGCAAGAAGCGCTCGATGCGGGTGACGTGTGGATTGAATCATCCATTTACCGTGGCGTGCCCGATATGGACGCCCTGCGCAACGTACCCAAGGCAACCCTGTCTGCTGAAGAGCAGGCGTTCCTGGATGGTCCTGTGCAGCAGGTTCTGGAAATGGTGGATGATTTTGAGCTGCAAAACAGCAACCACATTCCGGATAACATCCTGAATTTCCTGAAGGAAAACAAATTCTTCGCCATGATCATTCCGAAGAAATTCGGTGGTCTGGAATTCACCCCGTACGCCAACTCCACCATCGTTGCCACCCTGGCGGCGAAAAGTGGCGCGCTGGCAGTGACCGTGATGGTGCCTAACTCGTTAGGCCCGGGCGAGCTGCTGATGCACTACGGTACGGAAGAGCAACAAAATTACTGGCTGCCACGCCTGTCTGTGGGCCAGGATATTCCCTGTTTTGCCCTGACCTCTCCTGAAGCCGGTTCTGACGCCGGTGGTATCCCGGATGCCGCTATCGTCACCAAAGGCATGTGGGAAGGCAAAGAAGTACTCGGCCTGAAAGTCAGCTGGGACAAGCGTTACATTACCCTGGCGCCGATCGCCACCGTATTGGGTCTGGCGTTCAAAGTGTATGACACCGACGGCCTGTTGGGTGACACCGTTGAGCTGGGCATTACCTGTGCCCTGCTGCCGAAGTCACATCCGGGCGTTGAGCTGGGTAACCGTCATGACCCCATGGGCGTCCGTTTCTACAACGGTACCACCCGTGGTAAAGACGTGTTCATCCCAATGGACTTCATCATTGGTGGTCAGAAGAACATCGGTCGCGGCTGGCAGATGCTGGTTGCCTGTCTGGGTGCCGGGCGCGGAATCTCGCTGCCGGCCATGGGCACGGCGTCTGCACACAGTGCACTGAAGTCGACTGCCGAATATTCCTTTATCCGTGAGCAGTTTGGTCTGCCAATCGGTCGCTTTGAGGGTATCCAGGAGCAACTGGCTGACATCGCCGGTAAAACCTTCATCCTTGAAGCCATGCGTGTACTGACCACTGAAGGTCTGGGCATGGGTCTGAAGCCAGGTGTTATTACCGCCATGGCCAAGTACCACATGACCGAACTGGGCCGTGATGTGATCAATGCCGCCATGGACGTACAGGCTGGTAAAGCCATCCAACGTGGTCCTCAGAACACCCTGGCCGGTGGCTATGCGGCACTGCCCATCGCCATCACCGTGGAAGGTGCAAACATCCTGACCCGCAGCCTGATGATCTTTGGCCAGGGCGCGATGCGCTGTCACCCATACCTGAAAGACATGGTTGACCTGATCCACAGCGAAGACGCCGGTGCTGATAGCAAGTTTAACAGCGTGCTGCGTAAAACCGTTGGTTTCAGTGTGAAGAATGCCCTGCGCAGCTTCACCCAGAGCTACCTGCCGTTTGTGCGCGGAGCCAAGTCAGCATTGCCGGAAGTGAAGCCTTACGAGAAGCGTGTTAACGCCCTGTCAGCCAAGCTGGCACCGTTGGCCGACTTGTCACTGCTGGTATTGGGCGGCGATCTGAAGAAAGCAGAAATGCTGTCGGCCCGTCTGGGTGACGTGATGAGCTACCTGTACGCAGCGATGGCGGTGATTCGTTTCTACGAGCAACGCATCGAAAACCGTCAGGAAGCCCGCGCGTACTTCGAGTATGCCATTCAGTGGACCCTGCAAAAGGCGGAACAAGCGATGAACGAGTTCATCGCTAACTTCCCGAACACTCCAGTGCGTGGCCTGATGCGTCTGTTGACCAACACCTACACCACGGCCAGCGCCAGCATCAGTGATGATCTGAAGCGCGAACTGTCTGAAGCCGCGATGCAGGATAACGCCACCAAGGCGCAATTGACCCACCTGGTGCGTGCAATCCCCGGTGACGGTAATGACATCAACGAGCAGGCATTCAAAGCCAAGCATGCTGCATTGCCACTGCTGAAGAAAATTCAGAAGGCCTTGCGTGCTAACCCGGTGGTACCACAAGTGTCGTTTGAGCACGTGGTTGACACCCTGCTGGCCCAGGGTCACCTGAGCGCCGAAGAAGCAGCGCTGGCTCACGATTACAACGACAAGCGCAAGCGTGCGGTTCGTGTTGACGAATACACCTTCGACCTGGAGTTGTTGTCAGAAGATCAGAGCACCAACAGCGTTGAGCAGCAAAGCGCCGCATAACGCCGTAACACCTAACGCAAAAGCCGGGCTATGCCCGGCTTTTTTGTCTGTGGTAGGCTGTTGCCATCGCCAACTGAACCGACGCTTTCACCTGTGCCCCGTTCCCAGATAACCCTGATCCTTCGCTACGGACTCGCCCTGTCGCTGGCCTTGTTGCTGGTGTTGGCGATTGAGTTGTCCTGGTGGCATCGGGCCATGGCCACCCCAGACTATCTGTGGCTGATGGGGGTGGGCGGTTTAATCGCGGGAGTCTACGCCGGCTGGCAATGGCGCAAACAGCGCGTCGCGACACCGCAACTGCCTGCCCTGACCCACCGGGAGCGCCAGTTACTGGAGGACTTAAGCCAAGGCCTGACCAACCAGCAATTGGCAGACAAGCACTGCATTTCGGTCAACACGGTCAAGTCACACCTGAAAACCCTGTACAAGAAACTGTCGGTGGGCAAACGCCATGAAGCGGTGGCAGTGTGGCAACGCCACAATCACCCCTGAGCGCCCGATTACCGCTGGGAGATCACTGTGGCCGCAGGGCGTCAATGAATCGCGCATCTACCCAGAACAAGTCTGACTGGGCCTCGCCATCACCGGATGCCGGTTTGACCATGCGGTTGAAAAACAGGTACTTGCCATCCGGCGTGATCATCGGCCCGCCTTCCTCGGCGGCTGTGTTTACCCGTTCCCCCAGATTGATTGCCTCGCCCCAGGCGCCGTCGGCCTGACGGAAACTGATGTACAAATCTGAGCTGCCGAAGCCGCTGTCCCGCTCTCCGTCCCACATGATGTACGACTCATCCGGGGCGATGTACGGGTGTGCATTCCAGGTGCCAGTGTTGATGGCTTTGCCGAACGGTTTTGGATCGTGGCGCTTGCCGTCCACCCAGCGGGAATAGCGCAGTAAACCATTGCCATTGGTGCCTATCTCATCAAACACATAGGTGCCTTGCGCCGAGACCGTCAGGCTCATGATGCGAAACCCCTCAAACGCGCTGCCGATGCTTTGCATCTCAGACCAGCCGTCCTCGGTACGACGCTGATACTGATTGGCAAAATGGCGGGTCTGGCCGTCAGGGGCAACGAACGGAATGCGCGGCCGACCAGGGACCTCGATGCGCTGCCACCCCTCGGGTGTTTGGGTAAAGGTCAGGGCCTGTTTTTGCCGTTCGCCGTCTTTGCTGCGCCAGCGCTGCACGTAAAACGCCTTCATGTCGGGCGAAAAGCGCCCGGCATCACCCCAGTCGGGGGTCGACACCACGCCCGGTGCGAACACTTCAGGCGTCAGTCCTGGGGGTGTCTGGCCCAGGTAAGGCCCGGCGGGGAGTTGGGGTTTTTCGTGGCTATGAGCACCCATAGGCAGAATTGCCCCGATCAATAATAGCGATGTGAGCACGGTTTTCATGATGTCCCTCTCGGATGGTTTAAACAGAATCAAAGCTGCCATCGACTATAAGGGTTCACGGCTGTCGCACCACCACCGTGCGACAGAGCTTGCAGATATCAGGACAGGTAACCGCTGTGGCTGTTATTCACAGTGGGCTGCGCAGATTCAGTTCTGTGCCGATAGCAATGCCCTGAGGCCGTTGTACCAGGCCAGAAAGGCTACCGTGCCGTGGGTCTCATGCTCAAAATAGTGTTGTTCGGCCGTTCCGGTTGCCTGCCGGATAATGGCCGTCGCAAAGGTCGTGCCCCACTGATAGTTGGTCAGCCCAATTTCTCCCAGGTGGGCATTGTTGGCAAAGGCAAAAAAGACATTGGCGTCCAGTGCCGGCCGCTCGCCTGCTCCGGCCAAGGTGCGGTTTAAGTAGTTGTTGTCCCACAGGGCGGTAGGGTCGATGATCAGGTAGTCATCAAAGGTGGTCGGCGCCTGCAACACGACATCGGCGGCAAACAGCCCACCAAAGGACTCGCCCACCAGCAGCCGACGATTAGAGGCGCGGTAATTGGCCTCAATGAACGGAAACAGCTCTTGTTGCAGAAATGTCAGAAACCGGCTCGCTTGGCCAGATTGGGCAAAGGTATCCAGCACACGGTCTTTGAATGTCCATTCTGGCACGGTTGAGGGGGTCAGATCCCTGGAGCGGTGGGTATTGGGGATCGCCACCACGATGGCCTGCTGAACCTGATTGCCCAGGGTATCGGTACTCAGGGACTCCAGAACGCCCACAAAGCCGGTAAAGCGGTGCACATCCCCATCGAGCAAGTAAATCACCGGAAAGGCCTTGTCCGTGCCTGAGTATGACGGCGGCAAGTACACCATCAGGGCCCTGTCTTCCTGCAGGAGCTCAGACGTAAGGGAGGTCGATGTGCCAATACTGACAACCTCAGACGCGCCCACACGGAACACGCACAACAACACAACAAGACTACAAACCACACTTTTCATCGACGCTTCCCTGACAGGTTTAATAGGCTACCTAAACAATCACTCGCGCCATCCTATGCGATTCCCACCATACTGGCAAAGCGTTGTGAAAAGTTACCGTCATTGCGACGAAGGCCGCAATCTCCATTGGGTTGATGACTCACCAAAACAGCGTTGATGCGAGTGAGTCAGTTAATGTGGGAGGTCCCGGCCTTCGCCGGGATGACGATTCTTCGTAGCTATATATGAGCGCTTAGAGCGAGTAGTGGACGTTGGTTGGTTCATCTCTGGCAGACCGCTTCTTAAGCAAAGAGCAGACATTCAATTACGCCGTTTTGGACTCTGCTATTCTTCTTCTCATTTTCCACAAAATCTCGACGGCAACACGAGAGTAGCAATGCATGCTAACCCATTGCTACTATTGGGTTAATCAATGGAAAACTGTGGACTTTGAAGTGGCTCTGAAACGGGCATACTGCGAATTCGCAGTAATACGCTGTTAGCTGCCATCTGAATAATGAACATACCATTTATTGACGAATACAATTGGAATGAACTGCAGCAGGCTTATGGTACTGCTGAACATGCGCCATCTTGGATTTCTGATTTGACTAGTCCAGATGAAGATATTAGGGACGAGGCTATAAATGAATTCCTTCATAGTCAGGCGTGTCATCAATACACTACTTACTCGTGTACACCTCCAACTGTAAGGTGCGTTATCTATATTCTGACCAACTATACATTTGAAGATGAAGATGCCTTGTTCAATATTTTAAGCTTCATTTATGCGTGCACTTACAACGCCAAGACGATGGAGTCATTGCGGTCAGAAATTTTGAAAGGGCGCACTTGCTATCTGGCGTTCTGTAACCATAAAAATGAAAGAGTAAAAAGCGAAGCTCAAAAGCTAATTGAATATTGCTCAGAGTTTGGTGTAAATGGCAGCTAACAAGCCGCTCAAGTTAGCCAGCTTCGCTGGTGGGACAAATTTTCGCGGGCTGACGCTTCGCGCAAGTGTGCTCCAGTCAATTTGCCCATTAGCGGTGCGTTATGTTGCTTCTGAGAGCTATCGATGAGTACGGAAGAATATATAAATAAAATTCGAAACGAGTCTATTGAAAGCCTCTGTGAAGAATATGCAAATATGTTTGAAAGTTGCGATTTGGAGGACTTTTCTGACTCAGGAATGAAAGGATTGGCATCTTATTGGAAAAACTCCTCTGAGGTTGAGAAGAAACTTCTCAAAGAATTTATTCGGCTAGGAGCTCAAAATTCAACAGCATCAGTCCTCGCTTCTATTGATAGCGAATTTGATGAATCTATTTTAAGCTCTGGCGATTTACTTGATGAATTTTGGAATCAAGAGGAAGATGCTGGAAACGTTTATAAATCAACATAACAAGCTGTTTAAATAGACTTTTTTTAGTTTGCCGGTTTCGCTGCGCTTCACATTTTGGCAAACAGGTAAAAAGCCCATTAACAGGGCGTTAGCAGTCTGCTATTCACCCAAAGCCCCCATTCACTTTTGAGCTAATCACAGTCCACTACTGGCACAAACCTCCCCTTCAAAACAAACAAAAAAATCCCCCGTACAGGCGCGGGGGATACGTAAATGGGTGAGGAAGCGCAGGATGGGGGGCCTGGCGTTAGTCGCCAGATGGCGGTGCCCCCGCCCCTTTACCCTTTCACTGACCGCAGATATTGCTGATCTTGTGAAGCTCGGCTTCCGCACCACCGAACGCAAAACTGTTGCTGTCGCTGACGAAGTAGTACACCGCGCCGTTGGGGAACATCACAATGCCGATGCCGCCGTAGCCGGACATGTAGCTGACCCAGGAACCGGTCGGGCACAGTGGCGTGCTGCGTTGCCCCATGTCGTAGGTCCACACACCGTTGAGGTAGGTGGACTCGGCGCCGTAGGTTTCAAGGCCCAGATCACCGCCTTTGAGCAACATGTCGTCCATGATCGCAGCGCTCATCACCTGCTGACCGTTGATCACACCGCGATCGTTGATCACCTGACCCAGCTTGATCATGTCGTCTTTGTGCCAGGTCATACCGTGACTCCAGAACGGGTCCGCCACCGCATCGTCGGTTCTGACACTGGTGTAAGTCACCGGGCTCAGGTTCAGCGGCTTGTACACCTCATCCACCAGCTTGTCGAACAGGTCACCGGCGGTGTAGAAATTGTCCATCGCCACACCGGCAATGTAGGTATCCGAGGAGTGATAGGAGAAGTGGGTATCCGGCGCTGACTTACGAATATAGCGCTCACAGGCGTGCTGGATTTTCTGGTCGTGGGTGTAGACCAGAAAGAAGTTGTTCAGCACGTTGCTGCTGCCTTCATCCCCTTCATAGGATGACAAACGGTAGTTGCCGGTCGCCATATCGAGGGCATTTTCCACCGTCACATCACTCCAGATTGAGTCGGTGCCGTTAATGCCGTCCTGACATTCGGCCACGTTCTGGGACACGCTCATGTAGCGGGCGGTGTCACCGTATTGCTGGGTGAGCAGCGCATGGGCGAAGTTGGCGGTGGCCGTTTTGGCGGTCGAATAAGACGGCAGGCTCATGACCTCACAATAGGGGTAGTCGCCAAACCGGGTGCTGCAGGGCGCCGCGTAGTGCACGCCGTTGTACAACACCCCGTGGGTGGTCGCGCCGGCGGATTGTTCGGCTGCAAAGTTAGCCGCCACCACGCCGGGGAAATCCACGGCAATGTCTGTCAGCGGCTTGGTGGGGTAACGATTGGCCACTTCCGCCTGGTAAGCTGTGATGATGCCGTTGGCGTCGGTGACCGCGCCCTGCACGTACTGGGCATCCACCATGCCCCACAGGTTGTATTGGAAATACAGGCAGGTTTCTGCACCGACCTGCACCGCCACGTTGGTCACCGAGCCGTCGTCTTTAAAGGCGAAGGTCATCATCCCGTTGTGGGTACAGTTGGCCTGTTTCTCCTGCAATGCAAAGGGAATGGCCACCCGGCTGTAGCCCTGATCATTGTTCTCGTTCCACACCCGGCCCGGCTCCAGAATGTAATTCCAGTCGCCGTGGGCGGTGACGATCAGCCCGCGGGTTTTGGGAATGATGTGAGAACCCGACTGCACAAATTCAAAATCAAACGCCGGCAGTGTACCTGGTGCCACATAGTTACCGGCCTGGGCGCGCCCGGACGTGGTTTCGTCAAAGTTAAGCGGTGTGGCGTTGCCGCCGTTGAGCACCAGTCGGCCCTCAAACACATTGCTCGGCTGCGCCGCGTTTGACGCATCGGCATTGATTTCCGGCTGACCGTGGCTGAACGCCCCATAGTCGGTCAGGTTCAGGCTGGTGCCATTGAGCTGGGCCAGGGTCAGCGCGGTGCGGGCCACATTGCCGGCGCCGGTAAACACATGCAGATCAACGCTCGGTGGTGGCGTGCTGTTGTCGGTGCCGCTGCCGGACAGCGCCGCCGACCTGTTCTGATCACTGTTGGCCACCGTCATACTGGCGTTGTCGCTGCCCACCGCGGTGGGTGCATACACCACATCAAAGGTACAGGCCTGGCCCGCAAGCACAGTGGTATTTGAACAACCATCGTTGGCCAGACTGAAGGGCGCCGATACGCCTGAAATCGTTGTTACGGTCAAATCGGCGTTACCGGTGTTGGCCAGAGAAAAGCTGCTGCTCGCACTTGAACCCACCAGTACGCTGCCAAACGCGCCGCTACCGGACAATTCGGCCACCGGCTGAGGGATCCCCGCGCCAACAATCTGGATACCATCGGCATAGCAATAATCCGCCGATGTACCGGTCTGCACATAGCGGATGTGGGTGACGCCGCCGTTGGTGGTCGTGGTGGCGGTGCTGAACGCGCCGTTATCCTGCACGCTGTTGAGGGTGATCAGTGCACCACCCCAGTTCTGGCCGTCTTCTGAGACGTACACTTCGCAGAAATCGTTCGACTCCAGGCTGGTGGCGGCCAGGGCGACGGTCACATCCCCATCGGCGGCAAAGGCACGCTCGGCGGTGGCGCCGCCTTTGAGGCGCATGGAATAGTTGCCAAGGGTTTTGATGGTGTTGATTTCGACCTGACCGGAGGTCGTCCAGCCGTCGAGGTTGGCATCTTCAAAGTCCTCGGTGATATCGGCCAGCGCCGTTGAAGATGTCAGCAAGAGGCTGATGCCAAGTGCATGTCGTAGGGCAATTTTCATAGTTATCTCTCTGTTATTGTAAGACGGTTACTACCTCCCTGTGGTGCGGTGACGTTCTTATCGAGTGCCTTCGTTTGCCAAGATTGGTTAAAAAACTAGCAAAGCCCGCTGCCTGCCAATAGAGCCAGTTACTGACCTTGTATGGGGCCAGATAACGGTGAATTTCCCTTGCAATCCCCCGACCGACCGCCATAGATTAAAGGGGTACCTGAACCGATGGCGAGGATCCGCTGCAATGAACCAGTTGTTAATTCATCTGGACCCAGACCAGAAAGAAAGTCTGCAAAGCCAGATCCGCCGCCAGTTCGTGGAAAACATTTTGTCCGGCTCGTTTCCGGCCGGTAAGAAACTGCCCTCGTCACGCAAACTGGCCCAACAGCTGAGCGTGTCACGCAATACCGTGGTGATGGTGTACAACACCTTGCTGGAAGAAGGTTTTCTGATCAGCCGTGAGCGCAGCGGCATTTTCGTCAACGAGCAAGTGCGCAAGGGGCGGCACCTGAGTTCCCGGGAGCCGGAACGCAAGCCAGCCAGCAACACCCGTCAGCGCCCCTTACCCGGCGCCATCGCCAGCACCAATCAGAATTCCTTCCCGCCCAACTGGCGGGAATACCCGTTTCCGTTTATCGATGGCATGTTTGATGTGTCGCTGTACCCGGTCAGGGAACTCAAAGACGCCAATGCCAGAGCCAACGCCAGTAATGAGATCTCTAAATGGTCACAACTGTGCAGCGACAATGATGATCCTAAGCTAATCGAGGAAATCCAGACCAAAATCCTGCCGCGCCGGGGCATTACCGCCAAACCCAGCGAAATCCTGATCACCGCCGGATCCCAGCAATCCCTGTACCTTGTGGTCAATCTGCTGGTCAATCAGCAAACCAGGGTGGCGGTGGAAGAGCCGGGCTTCCCGGAAGTGCGCGAACTCATCCAGCGTCAGCAGGGACAGCTGATCCACCAGCGCCTGGATCTGCAGGGCATGGTGGTGGACGAACAGTTGCATGAGGCCGACGTGATCTACACCACCCCCAGCCACCAGACGCCCACCAGCGTGACCATGTCGATTGAGCGGCGTTATGAACTGCTCAAATGCGTCAATTCCAACGATCAACTGGTCATCGAAGACGACTTTGAGTTTGAAAGTAATTTCCTGGGCCAGCCTCACCCGGCGCTGAGAAGCCTGGATACCGGCGGCAACGTGATTTACCTGTCCTGCCTGTCGAAGATACTCGCCGCAGGCCTGCAGATCAGCTTTATCGTGGCAGATGCCCAGATCATTTCCGAGTTGCGTAAACTGCGTAAATTCGTGGCCCGCTCGCCGTCGCTGAACAACCAGCGGACCGCGGCATACTTCCTGTCGCTGGGCTATTACGACGCCTTTATGATGCATACCCACAAAACCATTTATGAGCGCTGGATCACCCTGCGCGAGGCACTCAACATTTACCTGCCCAACTGCATCAATACCGGGCCGATCATCGGCGGCAGCGCCTACTGGATCACCGGGCCGGAGCAGCTCGACGACAGCAACCTGCTGGATACCGCAGCAGAACACGGCATCCTGCTGGAGCCGGTGAAAAAGTATTTTGCCGCCAGCGAAGCGCCGAAAAACTGTTTCCGCATGGGCGTGACCAGCATCACGGCCGACAAAATCCAGCAAGGGGTGAAGAAACTGGCCCAGCTTATTCACGAACTGGTGGCGGACTACGAAGAGAACCTGTCCACCGCCAAAGGACGTCTGCTCAGTGAAACGGAACTGCACACGCTGCTGCCCGGCATGGTGCTGAGCTGTGAGATGGTGTACGGCGTGCCCTGTGAGATCCGGCTGCTCGAAGATGGCCAGATGGAAGGCGAAACCGGTGGCTACGACATGGAGTACGATGTGGGCCGATGGTGGATAGAAAAAGGCATGTATTGCCGACAATGGAACCTGTGGGGCTATGGCGAACGGAACAACTATTACGTGATCAAAGACGGCGACGAGATGAAGTGGTTCGATGAAAACTACCGTTTCGTGCGCACCTTGACCATCGTTTCCCAGCCCGGCGACTGAGCATTCCACGCCATTCCAGCCTGCCAAACTGGCCCTATCGAACAGGCAAATCTGGCTCTATCCCATGGCGCCAGTTCAACCTACATTGACGTCATTGAAACAAATAACTCAAACAAAGGCGCTTACCTATGAGCTACTTTTCAATTGCAGCAATGCAATTAGACTTACCAGAGGGCAACAATCTGGCTCTCATCACCGAGCGGATCCGGCAGGCCAAACAGCGCTTCCCCTGGTTGAACATGGTGGTGTTAAGCGAGCTTTGTACCACCGGCCCAGCCACCAAACATGCGGTGCCTTTTCCCAGCGAGGCGGAACACACCTTTGCCGGGCTGTCCGAAGAACTGGACCTGTGGATTGTGTCCGGCTCCCAGTTCGAAAAAGACCAGGACAAGATCTTCAATACCAGCAGCGTATTTAACAATCACGGCGAACGGGTCACCCGCTACCGCAAGATCTTTCCGTTTAAGCCCTACGAGCAGGACGTCAGCCCCGGCACCGAGTTCACCGTGTTTGACACCCCGCAGGCCAGGATTGGCCTGGCGATCTGCTACGACCTTTGGTTTCCCGAAGTGGCCAGAACCCTGGTGTGCATGGGCGCAGAGGTACTGTTATATCCGACCATGACCGGCACCATCGACCGGGCCGTGGAGTTGGATATGGCCAAAGCCACCGCGGCCATGTTCCAGTGTTATGTGATTGCGGTGAACCCCTGCGGCAACTTTGGTAACGGCCGCTCCATCATCGTAGGTCCAGATGGTCGCTGTATCCATCAGGCGGGGGAAACGGAAGAAATTATCCCCTACGAACTGGATCTCAATCTGGTCAGAAGAAGCCGTGAAAATGGCCTCGACAAGCTCGGACAGCCCCTCAAAAGCTTCCGTGACAGTACCATTTCATACCCCCAATACGGCGAGGGAAAGGCCGATTTACCGGGGTTGAAGCAGCTAGGCGAACTTAAATTCCCCAGTGAGTAAAACTGGCCCCATAGCAAATGCCAATCTGGTGCTACGGAGCTTGGATTGGTTGTTTTAGTCTCGAAATGACTAAAAAAGAAACAACCCGACCCTCGGAGTACACTATGCAAAATAATAACTTTCCTCAAAAAAAGCTGGCATGCGCCATTTCGGTTGCCTTGCTGATGGCTCCGGTTTCCGGCTACGCCAATGATGCTGAGGCGACGCAGGAAAAAAACATCGACAGCGATTTTGAAGTCATTAGCGTGACCGCCAACCGCAGAACCCAGTCCATTCAGGAAGTGCCCTACAACATTTCCGCCATTTCCGGCGCCGAGCTGGAAAAAGAGAACATTATTGATGCCAGTGAGATGATGCGAAACATTCCTGGTATCAACGTGGTTGACCGTGGCTACCGCAATTCCGGTACCGTCAATGGTGTGGTGATCCGCGGTGTCAACGTGGACGGCGCCACGAACGGCGACATTGCCCTGTCTGCGGTTCCCACCGTCGCGTCCTACATCAACGATACACCGCTGTACGCCAACTTTATCCTCAAGGACATTGAAGCCGTGGAAGTGCTGCGTGGTCCACAGGGCACACTGTACGGATCTGGCTCCCTGGCAGGCACCGTGCGCTATCGCATGAATCGCCCGGATACCCGCGACTTTTACGGCAGTGCCAGTCTCAACGTGGGCCAGACCAAGGGCTCTGAAGGCAACAACATCAATGCCGATGTGATGGTCAACATTCCTCTGTCTGACAACCTGGCGGTGCGCGCCAATATCGGCAAAATCGATAACGATGGCATTGTCGACTACGTCAATATTTATCAACTGGATGCCAACAACTATGCGCCGGTCGCACAGGACGGTGACATCGCCGCCGGTGGCCCACTGTTCACGTCGGTGGAAGACGCCGACACCGTAGACATTACCTACGGTCGGGTATCCCTGGGCTATGAGAACGGTGAAAACTTCAAACTGTTGCTGGCCTACCAATGGCAGGAAGATGACATCGGCGGACGACGTCAGGTAACCCGTGGCACCAATTGGGTGGACGGTACCGAGCATCCTTACGGTGAGTATGAAAACGGCGCAGTACAACTGGAACCTTCCGAGCGCGACGTCGATCTGCTGTCGCTGGAGATGGAATGGGATCTGGGTTTTGCCACCCTGACCTCAAGCACCTCCGATTACAGCCACGAAGGCAGCTCCATCAGCGATAACACCGGTTTCTACGCCAAACAGAACTGGTTTGCCGACTTGTATTACGGCTCACCACGTCCGATGGCACAAGCGCGACGGGGTTACAAAGAAGAAGCCTTGGTGCAGGAAATTCGCCTGGTGTCGAATGAAACCAAAGCCAACATGGATTGGATTGTCGGTGCGTACTACATGGATCAGGACACCTTTTCGACCCAGGACAGCCTGATGCCCGGCTATCAGGAGTGGGCAGGTGCCGCGTTCAGCTGGTGGCCAAGCATGGCAGACTATGGCATGGTGTACACCGATAACGACTTCCGTTATCGCCGTAACCAGAACTTTAAAGACAAAGCGCTGTTTGCCGAACTGACCTACCACATGTCTGACGATCTCAGAACCACCGTCGGTATCCGTCGATTCGACAACGAGTTTGTCAACGATACCGAGTTGTCACTGCCCATCTGGCCATTCCTCGGCGCAGAACCGGAATTTAAGACCGACGAAAGCGACACCCTGTTCAAATTCAACCTTGCCTATGATGTCAACAAAGACATGATGGCCTACCTGACCGTATCGGAAGGCTATCGACGTGGCGGTGCCAACGCCGTGCCGCTGGAAGGCAGTCTGGCTGAGCGCCCGGAATGGCAAACCTATGAATCAGACAGCGCCGTCAACTATGAAGTCGGTATCAAAGGTTACCTGGGTGATCGCGACCACTCCTACTCACTGACCGCCTACCGGATTGATTGGGACAACCCGCAGCTGAACGCGGCTTCCTACTGGGGCTTCTTCACCGTGGCCAACGGCGAGTCTGCCAGAACCCAGGGGCTGGAGTTTGAACTGAAGGGTTATCTGACCGAGAGCGTGCGCTATGTGTTCGGTTATGCCCATGTGAGTGCCGAGCTAACCGATGACTTTTATGTTCCCTCAGCCGTCACTGCCGAATCCCCTACCCGCCTGACTGCCGAGGACGGTGACAAGCTGCCCTCGACGCCGGAAAACATGCTCAGCCTGTCACTGGATCATACCCATGATCTCGACAACGGCTGGTACCTGATTTCGCAAGTTAACGCTTACTATCAGTCAGACTCTCTGAATTTCCTGGGTAACAACGAGAAATTACAGACGGAGATCGATGGATTCAGCCTGTGGAATGCCAGCGTGCGCCTGAGTGCCGATGACTGGGATGTGGTCTTTTACGTGAAAAACGTCTTCAATGATGACGGTGTTACCGGGCTGTTACCGGAAGCGTACATGGGCACGGATCCGGCGGAAAGCTTTTACGGTAACTCGTCCAAGGACTATATCACCCTGCCTCGCACCTTCGGTCTGTCTGCCACATACCGATTCTGATAGGGTAATGAACCACGCAACGAAAAACGGCACGCGTCCCCGGCAACGGGGACCTGCCTTTTCATCATAACCGGGCGGTATTGGGTTTGATCACAAGCGACACAGCACAATCGTTGGAACAACAGGCAATCCGTTACCTGCAGGCCGCTGACATGAAAAGCGCCATCACGGTGTGTGAACAACTCAATCGCCGCTTTACCGACTATGCCCCGGGCTGGTTTCTGTCTGCACAGGTGGCTTCTTCCATCAACAATGTCAATGCAGCCCTGACCTGTATCCACAGAGCACTGACCCACGCACCGGACAACATCGGCTATCGCCTGTTTGAGGCAAAACTGCGCTACCAGAAAGGGGATCACCAGGCCGTAAACCAAATCCTGGATAACCTCCCGGTCAATCAGATCACAGAGGCGCATCTGTGGGCGGAGCTGGCGCTTATCGAGAATTTGGTCGGTCGCACCCAGTCTTCAGCACAGCACTACCAACAAGCGCTGTCACTGGCTCCGGATAACGCCGGCATACACTTTAACCTGGCATCGGTGCAACGCTATCTGGGTAAACTCGCTGACGCAGAGGAACACCTTGAAAAGGCGATTGCTCTGAACCCGACAGACGCTGAAGCCCACCTGCTGCTGAGCAGCCTGGACAAACAAACGGCGGCATCGAATCACATCGAGCGCCTGCAGCGCACCCTGCAACAACACGCTGACAACTTACCACTTCTTGCCCGTTCACAACTGCATTACGCACTGGCCAAGGAACTGGAAGACACCCAACAGTACCCGGCCAGTTTTGACGCCCTTCGACAAGGGGCGACACTCAAACGGCAAAACATGCAGTACCAACCTGAGAACGATATCGCTACATTGCACAAACTGGGTGAGGTGTTTAACCGTGACTGGCTACAACAGCCGCCCTGCGGGGAGCCCAGTGAAGAGCCGATATTCATCCTTGGTCTGCCGCGCACCGGCTCCACCCTGGTCGAGCGCATTCTGTCAGCCCATTCGGATGTACACAGTGCCGGTGAGCTGAACAATTTCTCGCTGGTCATGATGGCCCAATGCAAAGCAGCGAACCCGACGCCACCGGCCTCGAAACTGGACTTGGTCGAGCGCACCGCGCAGCTGGATATGCAACAACTGGGGCGGGCATACATTGACAGTACCCGCCCTGACACCGGGCATACAAAGCACTTTATCGACAAATTGCCGCTCAATTCGCTGAACCTGGGCCTGATCAGTCAGGCGCTGCCCAAGGCAAAACTGATCTATGTGAAGCGCCACCCGATGGATACCTGCTACGCCATCTACAAGCAGTTATTCACCCAGGGTTACCCGTTTTCCTACGATCTAACCGAACTGGCCAACTACTACATCGCCCACCATCAGCTCATGCAGCACTGGCAACAGGCACTGGGGGATCGATTACTGACGGTGAATTACGAAGGGTTGGTTGCCCACCTGCAGCCCGAAGTTGAGCGATTGCTCGACTATTGCGGGTTGCCGTGGCAGGACGCCTGCCTGGCGTTTTATCAGCAGGATACTGCCGCCAAAACCGCCAGTGCCACCCAGGTCAGACAGCCGGTGTACAGCGGCTCGGTAGGCAAGTGGAAAGCCTACGCTGAACAACTTGCACCACTGCGACGAGCGCTGACAGAGGCCGGTATTCGCTGTGATGAACACGCACCGTGAGTGCCCCGAATTAACCCGTATGGGAGCTAACATGAACAGTATTACCCAAAACACCGAGGGCCAGACGCTCTCCCACTACCAGGTTGCCCCCAACAGCGATATCGCGCGGGTT
Organism: Fluctibacter halophilus; assembly: GCF_020687825.1. Classification (GTDB taxonomy): domain Bacteria; phylum Pseudomonadota; class Gammaproteobacteria; order Enterobacterales; family Alteromonadaceae; genus Fluctibacter; species Fluctibacter halophilus. The sequence continues at coordinate 51,306 of NZ_JAJEWP010000001.1, read as the reverse complement.
TTTCTGGCTTTTCTGGCCACCGCCGGGTTGTTTTACGTCAATATCATGCCGGCCCTGGTGGACGGCCTGATCCAGGGATTGAACTTCAGCAATAAGGAAGCCGGACTGGTCAACTCCGCCAATGTGTATGGCGCTGCGGTCGGCGCTTTTTCGGCGGTGTTCCTGGTTAAACGCCTGCACTGGCGCAAGGCTGCCTATGTGCTGTTGGCAACGCTGATCAGCATCGATGTGGTCAGCATCTTCCTTACTACCCCGGAATCGCTGATGATCGTGCGTTTCGTGCATGGCCTGGTTGGTGGCGTACTGGTCGGCATTGGCTTTGCGGTCATGGCCCGCACAGACTATCCGGATCGGGCGTTTGGTTACCTGCTGCTGGTCCAGTTCGGGCTGGGCGGCTTTGGCGTCATGTTATTGCCCCAGTTGGTGCCCACCTTTGGGATTGCTGCATTGTATTTGTCCCTGGTGGCCTTCAGTGTGGTGACCCTCTTAATGGTGCCGTTTCTGGCCGACTACCCTATTAAAGTGCCCGATGAACTGGCGATCCCCGCGGCAGTGAACTGGAAAATGTTGTCACTGGCACTGCTGGCCACCTTCCTGTTTCAGGCCGCCAATATGGGCTTGTATGCGTATGTCATCGGGCTGGGCAAAGAGGCCGGGCTGAGCATTGATTTCATCAGCCCCACCCTGGGCGCTGCGGCCTGGATTGGCATTTTGGGATCCATCGGCGTGATCCTGCTGTCGACCCGCTTCGGGCGCCTGAAACCCCTGCTGATTTCCATCGCCCTGACCGCCATCGCCACCGCACTGTTGCATTACGCCCAGGTTAAGTGGTTGTTTATCGTCGCCAATTGCCTGGTCGGCATGACCTGGGCGTTTGCCATCTCCTATCTGTTGGGCCTCAATGCGGCCTTTGATAAAACCGGACAAACCGCGGCACTGGGTGGTTTTGCGTCCAAGATGGGACTGGCCAGCGGCCCCGCCATCGCCGCGCTGGTGATCGGTGACAACCATTACGATGTGGTGATCAATATCGCCGTTTTCGGTCTGGTGTTGTGCGCGCTGGTGGCCTTTGTGCCCACCGCACGGCTGGACCGGGCACAATAAGGAACGACCATGCCCCAACACGACCCGTCCAACTGGTGGATGCCGTTTACCGACCACCGCCAGTTCCAGCACAAGCCAAGAATTTTCACCGCTGCCAAAGGAAGCTTTCTGACCACCGATGATCACCGTCAGGTGTTGGACATCACCGCTGGACTGTGGTGTATGAACCTCGGTCACGGCCGACAGGAAGTGGCCGATGCGGTGAGTCAGCAACTGATGCAGCTGGATTTCGCACCGGGCTTTCAGTTTGCCAATCCACAGGCCATGCGCTATGCCAAGCGGATTTGTCAGCACACCCCCGACGAGATCAACAAAGTGTTTTACACCAATGACGGCTCCAGTGCAGTGGACACTGCACTGAAGATGGCCTACGCCTGGCACCAGGCCAAGGGTCAGGGAACACGTCAGCGCTTTGTGTCCCGCATGGGTGGTTATCATGGCATCAATATCGGTGGTACCTCCATGCAGGGCCTGGCGAACAACCGTAAAGGCTTTCCGGTACTGGATTGTGTCGACTTTTTGCCCCACCTGCTGGACATTGAACACAATGCTTTTACCAAAGGCTTACCTGACCATGGCGCCGACAAAGCCGATGCACTGAACGACATCATCGCCTTTCGCGGTGCTGAAAACATTGCTGCGGTGATCATCGAGCCGATCATCGGTGCCGGCGGCATGGTGCCGCCGCCCAAAGGGTATCTGCAAAAAATACGACAGATATGTGATGAGCACGGTATTGTGCTGATCTTTGATGAGGTGGTCACCGGTTTTGGCCGCACCGGCGCAGCCTTCGCGGCCAATGAGTTTGGCGTCACCCCGGATATCATGACCTCCGCCAAAGGGATCACCGGCGGCTTTGTGCCCTTGGGTGCCGTGTTTGTCAAAGACCACATCTACCAGACCATCGTCGACAATGCGCCCGACAATGGACCCGAGTTTTTCCATGGCACAACCTACGCAGGCCATCCGGTGAGCTGCGCCGCGGCCAATGCCTGCCTGGATATCTACGAGCGTGAAAAGCTGTTTGAGCAATCCGGTTCAGCCCTGATACAACATTGGCAGGACACCTTACACAGCCTCAGAGAAGCACTGCCCCAGTTGGTGGATATCCGTAACTATGGGTTGCTCGGCGGCATTACCTTTGCCCAGCAACCCCGTTTCCCGGGCAATGCCGGTGGCGCGGTGCATAACACCTGTTTCGATCGGGGATTACTGTGCCGGGGCATTGGCAACCACATGGTGATGTCGCCACCCCTGACCATCACCACACAGGAAATCGATGTGTTCGCGGCAACCTTTATTGATGCGGTCAGAAAGACCCTGAACTAGTCAGTTTAGCAGCGGCACAGGGACCCGGAATGTCAGGGTTGCTGCGCCGCCTGCCAGGCCTGCATGAACAGGTCGATTTTGTTTTGTTCTTTACTCGACGCCCGGGTAACCAGACTGTGTTCAACATTGTAAAACCGCGTCTGCGGATGGATGGCCCGGATCTGCTTTTTGTCCAACCAGGGTTGCACGTAATCTTCGGGAAAGAACCCCAGATAACACCCTGACTGCACCAGCGCCATTCTGCTGTTGTAGTGATAAGCCCTGGCGACCAGATTCATGTCCTGCAACTGGGCCCGGCCAGCCGGGCTCACTTCAACCCCGGGATACACGGTTGCACAGCGGTTGATCTGTTGTTCGCTGATGTCGGCGTCCGATAGGTGGAAAAGCGGATGCTTTTCGCCGCAATACAGGTACAAAGGCTGCTGATAAAGACATTGATAGTGAAGCCCCTCGATGGTGCGATAGGTCGGCATGATGCCGATATGCGCCTGCTCTTTGAGCAGCATCTGCTCAATCTCCGGAATGCGGTTGACGTCCAGCACCACCTGCAACTTGGGCTGTTGCTCATGCAGCAGCGCCAGGATACCGGGCAGATTGACCTGTTCCGACAGAGCCACTTCGTCACTGCAGGTGATCACCAGCTCGCCACTGATCTCTCCGGCAACGGTGGCCACGGCTCTGGAAAAATCATCCATTGATGCGAACAGCTGGTTGGCGGCTTCATAGACCTGCTGTCCCTGTTCGGTGAGAGAAAAGCCGCTTCGGCCACGGTTACACAGTTTCAACCCCATACGCTGCTCCAGGTTCAGCATGTGCACGCTGATGGTGGAACGGGACACGTTCAAGGTCGACTCGGCGGCCGAAAACCCGCCGCACTGCACAACCGTGCGAAACACCCGTAACAGGCGCAAGTCATATTCGGAGACAGGCTTTGGCATGAGCGATGAGGTATGCATATATAGGTTTAACCAATTAAACGTAAACGTTAAATGTTTGATATTTATTAAAGCATGTTTTGCAGGCTAAATGTCGGAAAAATCACCCGGAGAACGTTTAGCCATGCAACTCGCCGATCCCAATTTGTTGAAAACCGCGTCGTATATCAATGGCCAGTGGGTACAGGAGGGCGAAAGCCTTGCCGTGATCAATCCGGCCAGCAATGCCTGTATTGCCCGCGTCGCTCAGGGGGATGCAACCCTGGCGATCAGTGCCGTGGAAACGGCCAGCGCCGCCTACCCTGCATGGGCGGCTACCAGCGCCGCTGAGCGCTCGTTCATTCTGCGTCGATGGTTTGAGCTGGTCATGCAACACCAGGACGACCTTGCGCGGATCATGACTGCAGAGCAAGGCAAGCCTTTTAGCGAAGCCAAAGGTGAAATCGCCTACGGCGCGTCGTTTATTGAGTGGTTTGCTGAAGAAGCCAAGCGGGTTTATGGCGACACCATCCCCGGGCCTTCGGCCGACAAACGTATCAGCACCATCAGACAACCCATCGGCGTGGTGGCGGCCATCACGCCGTGGAACTTCCCCAACTCGATGATCACCCGCAAGGTTGCCCCCGCACTCGCTGCCGGGTGCACGATTGTGTTACGCCCGGCCAATGAAACGCCCCTGTCCGCCCTGGCACTGGCCGAATTAGCGGAGCGCGCTGGTGTTCCGCCAGGTGTGTTCAACGTCATTGTCGGCGCGGATGCCATTGGCATCGGTGAGGTACTGACAAGCCACCCGGATGTGGCCAAGTTCTCCTTCACCGGCTCCACCCGGGTGGGCAGAAGCCTGATCGCCCAATGCGCCTCAACGGTCAAGAAAGTGTCGATGGAATTGGGCGGCAATGCGCCATTTATCGTGTTTGAAGACGCTGACCTTGATGCCGCAGTAGAGGGCGCTATCGCGTCTAAATTTCGCAATGCCGGGCAGACGTGTGTGTGCGCCAACCGTTTTCTGGTGCACGACAAGGTGCATGACGCCTTTGTGGAAAAGTTCGCCCGTCGGGTCAAGCAGTTGCACGTGGCCCAGGGCATGGCACCGGATAGCCAAATCGGCCCGATGATTGATACATCCGCCGCGCAACGGATCCATACCTGGGTGCAGCAGGCAATCCGCGAGGGAGCAGAGCCAATTGTGGGTGGCGACTACCACAGCGCCGGTGACGCTTTCTATCAGCCGACAGTCCTGACCCAGGTCACCAACACCATGGACATCGCCAGACAGGAAATCTTCGGTCCGGTGGCGCCTGTCATCCGCTTTTCCTCTGATCAAGAAGCGGTTGCCCTGGCCAACGCCACCGAATACGGGCTGGCGGCCTACTTCTATACCCAGAACATTAAGCGCGCCCAACACGTTGCTGAGCAACTGGCGTTCGGCATGGTGGGCATCAATGACGGCATCATCTCCAATGCTGCCGCCCCTTTCGGTGGCGTGAAGCAGTCGGGGATGGGTCGCGAAGGTTCCCGCTATGGCCTGGATGAATACACCGAAATCAAATATCTCTGCCTGGGCGGTTTGTAACGCTCTCCCACTACCCATAACAACAACGAGGTACCCCATGTCCACAAATCAGAGCCTGCAAACCCGAAAAGACAAGGTCATCGCCCGCGGTCAGGGCAATGTCTACCCGGTGTACATTGAACGCGCCGACAATGCTGAAGTGTGGGATGTGGATGGCAATCGCTACATCGACTTTGCCACCGGTATTGCAGTGTGCAATACCGGCCACAACCACCCCAAGGTGACACAAGCGGTCAAGGCCCAACTGGATGATTTTTCCCATACCTGTCTGATGATCAATCCCTATGAAGAAGCGGTTGAGCTGGCCGAAAAACTGACCACCCTCGCCCCTGGCGCCTCAGAGAAGAAGGCCATTTTTGTCACCACCGGCGCAGAAGCGGTGGAAAACTGCATTAAAATCGCCCGCGCTTACACCGGTCGCCGCGGTATCATTGCCTTCAACGGCGGCTTTCACGGCCGCACCAACATGGCGCTGGCACTGACCGGCAAAGTGGCCCCGTATAAAGTCGGCTTTGGCCCCTTTCCCAGTGATGTTTACCATGCCCCCTTCCCCAATGAGGCACACAACGTCTCGGTGGAGGACGCCATGCATGGTCTGGAAACCCTGTTTAAAGTGGATATTGCCCCGCAGGATGTTGCCGCCATCATCATTGAGCCGGTGCAAGGCGAAGGGGGATTTTACCCGGCTCCGGCGCCTTTCATGCGCTGGTTGAGACAGCGCTGTGATGCGCTGGGCATTGTCCTCATTTGCGACGAAATTCAGACCGGCTTTGCCCGCACCGGCACGCTGTTTTGCAGTGAACAATCCGCTATCGAACCGGATCTGATCACCATGGCAAAAGGCATCGCCGGTGGATTCCCTATCGCCGCGGTCGTGGGCAAAAAGGCCATTATGGATGCCCCGCTGCCCGGCGGGCTGGGTGGCACCTATGGCGGCTCCCCGGTCGGCTGCGCCGCCGCTCTGGCGGTGCTGGAGGTGATTGAGCAGGAACAATTGTGTCTCAGCGCCAGACGCATCGGTGCCATCTTCACTGAATCACTGACACGCCTTCAGCAGCGCTACCCTGAGGTGATTGGCGAGATCCGCAGCGTTGGCGCCATGATCGCGATGGAGCTGGTCGAGGACGGTCAGGCCAACAAACCGAATACCACGCTGACCCAGGCCATCATTGGCAAAGCGGCGCAACACGGCCTTATCCTGCTGGCCTGCGGATACTACGGCAACGTGATCCGCTTTTTGCCCGCCCTGACTATCTCCGATGCGTTGATCAACGAAGGGCTGACCAAGCTGGAGGCAATTTTTAGCGACCTGCTGTGATACTGAATCCTCAGAAAAGGCCGATATATATCGGCCTTTTGATCAAGTTGCGGACGAAGGGCAACAAACCCTGATACTATAGCCGGCAAAGCGGCCAGACGACATTGTTTGCCAATGTCTTACGTTGTTGGCCCCGTCTATTATTCAGGATCACCATGGCACTCAAAGCGACCATATTTAAAGCCGACATATCCATCAGCGATATGGACCGCAACTACTACAACGACCACAACCTGACCATCGCCCGCCACCCGTCGGAAACCGACGAACGTATGATGCTTCGGATCATCGCGTTTATCGCCAATGCCCACGAGCGATTGCAGTTCACCAAAGGCTTGTCTGACGATGACGAGCCCGATCTGTGGCAAAAAAGCTTCAGTGATGAAATAGAACTGTGGATTGAATTAGGTCAGCCCTCTGAACAGCGCATCAAAAAGGGCTGCAATCAAAGCCAGCAGATGATGATTTATGCCTACGCCAACAACAGCTTCGACGCCTGGTGGCAAAAAGAGCACTCCAAGCTACAGCTCAGAAAGAACTTGTCGGTCTTCACCCTACCCGAAGCACTCGCTACCACGTTGGCAAACGCCGTGCAGCGCTCTATGCAAATACAGGTAACGATTCAGGATGGCCAGATGTGGCTGACCATTGATGGCGCGGATAAAACCGAAAGTGTCGAAGTGGCAATACAGAAGCACATGTAATGAAAAAACTCTCCAGCGTACAACTCAAGCAACAGGCACTGGTTTTTGACGTTGCCAACACAATTGAAGCACAGGGCCGGGAAGAACTTCAGGGCATGGTGCAGTGCTGGTTTGACGTGAAGTATCACCAGTTTCCCGGCTCACTGCTGTTGCGCTTTCAGTTTGAAAACGAACACGCACTCGCTGCCGCAGAGCCTGAATTAAATAAATGGCAAAGGCGCTTAAGTGCTGCGTTACTTAAAAAAGGCGTGGTGCTAAAGGACATGCGCAGACACCTGGTGTTTACGCTGCAAGGGCCTGAGGCCTGAGTGAATCGAAGGCCATCTCTGTCTCACCGGATAGGCAACCCCGCAAGTTTTATTTTCAGAGCCTCCCCCTGTCAGCTATAGTGATTCAATGATTAAGCAACACGGACAATCAGGAACACTGATGCGATGGGCTAGTGCGTTATTGTTGATCATCCATTCTGCCTGGGCCGTTTCCGCTGAGCTCATCGTGGCATTCGGACAAAGCAGACCGCCTTTCATCGACGAGGTCCAAGGCGACGGCATCAGTTTTCGGCTATTCGATACAGTGGCCAAACAACTTGGTTGGCAGTACAAGCCGCTTTTTGTCTCCAACAGAAGGATGGAGAAACTGCTTGCACAAGGCCAAGTGGATATCGCGGTAGAAGTCCAGCGCCAGAACACCCAACTGCATTATTCACAACCCTTTATTGCCTACTCAAACTACGCGCTGCATCACACCGACAGGGATCTTGCCCTGACAACCATTGACCAGTTGCAGTTTTTCAGTATCTGCGCATGGCAAAATGCCAGCCAACACCTCGGTATTCGGCAATGGACTGAAAGCAACAGCAAGTACCGGGAATACCCAGACCAAAAATTGCAAGTCGCCGATTGGTTGAATAAACGCTGTGACGTCTTGTTGATCGATGACACCTTGCTCGAATGGCACATCAGGCAGCTGAATGCCCGCTCGTCTTTTGAGGATGTTAACGTCAATCGGTTTGGCAAGACCCTGTTGCCGGTTCAAAACAACCCGCTTTGGTTTTATGTCGGCTTTGGTGATGCAGCCCTCAGGGATGCGTTTGACAAACAGTTATCGGTTTTGAAGCAAAGCGGTCGCTATCAGCAGATCCGCAACGAGTTCTGATACCCGGAGCCTCTCACCGACGCCTGAGCCTTGGCCTCTCGGTACGATTTCACCCGTTTTTCACCCGCTATCCCCCTTGCCAACGTAGGCCATCGCCCTCTACAGTGACATAAAAACGGAGCACAACATGTTACGGCTGATCGCAACCTTCGGCACCCTTTACGGCTTGGCACTGTTGCTGGGCTTTTTTGTCTCACACCTGATTTTCGGTACCTCACCGGACAACTTCAGTCAGGCTGAAATTACCGGTTACGGTGTGATGCTGGTCAGCGGACTGGCCATCGTGATGGGGATGCTGGCCTGGCGTTCGCAACAACCCCAAGGCATGTTGGGTTGGGCATCGGCGCTGAGCATCGGTGTGGGGATCAGTTTTATCGGCGGTCTGTTCTTCGGTGCCTATAATTGGGCATACCTGGTATGGATCAACCCGGAATTTACCGATACCTACATTGCCTGGCAAATCGACACCATTGAGCAATCTGCCGTCCTCAGTATGACTGAGAAGCAACAACGTCTGGAGGAACTGGATGCTTATGCCGGTATGATGCAAAGCAAGCCTTTGCAGTCGTTGGTAATGGCGGCGACGGTCTGGTTTATCGGCACCATTATCACTCTGATTGCAGCGCTGGTGCTGTGTCAGCGCAAATCACACTAAGGAGTCTTTATCATGGAACTGGGTCAATTTTCAGTTAGTCTAAAGGTCGCTGATATCGCGGCGTCACAACGCTTTTATACTGCGCTGGGGTTTGAAACCGAGCAGGGGTGCGGCTCGATTGAGGATAAATGGCTGATCATGCGCCGCGGGGAAACCATCATTGGCTTATTCCAGGACATGCTCGACAGCAATCTGCTGACCTTCAACCCTGGCGATGCACGGGCCGTGCAGGCGCACCTGCAACAGCAAGGCTATACCATTGATACGCCCATCGACCCGCAAAACAGCGAAGGACCGGCGCACTTTTTCGTTAAGGACCCCGATGGCAACACCCTGATGTTTGACCAATGGTAGGCGTAAAGGGGTACATCCCCTAGACCAAGTGGGAGAAAGTCGCTAACATCACTGCATAACCCGGCCGGTTTGGCCATCATTGCACAGTTTTCTAGCAGAGCAGCCATGTCAAACGAACCCTTCGAAAGCGATATTCCCAAAATCGTTCTGGATCAGGAAGATCGGGAAGCGTACCAACGTAAACAACAACCGGGAAATCGAAAGGCTCCCCCGCCAACCAGTGATGCGCCGGAACCCAAAAGCAGTGGCGGCAAGGGCCTGGCAGTGTTCAGTTTACTGGTCGCACTGGGCGCCTGCGGGGCCAGTGGTTATCTGTTTCACCAGAACCAACAGCAGCTGGCCGCGGCCAAAGCCGCAGAGCAGCGCATCGAGGATTTGGAGCAACGTCTGTCGGCCACCGGTGAAGAGCTCGACCAATCGGCGGTTGCGTTGCAGGTAAAAGTAAAAGAGTTGGTGGATAAAACCGGTGAACTGTGGGAGCAGATGGACAAACTGTGGGCGTCTGCATGGCGACGCAATCAGTCTGAAATTGCCGAATTGCGCACCCAGTTGGGTGATCAATCCCAGCTCAACAATACGTTGAAGAAACAATTGTCTGTACTGGAAACCGACCTGAGCCTGGCGGGCACCAACCTGGCATTGTTGCAGGAACAGTTGAACGGAAATGCCAATGACATTTCCCAGGCCAACAAAGCCAATACCCTGCAAGCCAAAGACATTGCCTCACTGGGTGAACAACTGGTGCGCCTCAACAATGAACTGGCGGAAATCAGTAAACAGACCCGTGGTCTGGGCAATCGCCTCAATGAGCTGGAAAAATGGCAGCGCACCCAGCCAACGACGACCAAGCCACCGCTGACCGTCGGTGCCGCCAACCCATAAAAAAACGCAGGCTAAGCCTGCGTTTTTTGTACTGCAATCAACAGCCCCAACAGAACTCTGAGGCAGCCAATCCGCCACTACCGTCTTTGTCCCAGGCCTTGCGCCCGTCGCTGTAGTAGTAAATCTTGCCATCATCAGCGTTGGGCTTACCGCTGACCGGTGCGGCCATGATCCGATAACTGGAGCCAGTGGCAGAGACCGACTCAATGGTCAGATCATACAACTTATTGGCGGCCGGCTCAGCAGCCGGTGAATGGCCCTGAAAAATCGCCGGTGTGCCGGTATCAGCGCCACCTGCAGCCGCTCCCTGATAGGTAAAATTGGCCGCTTTGTGACGCTCCAATGCAGATGCCAGGGCCATCAGGTCGGCTTGGGCCACACTGCGATTACTGCTGACCACAAACCCCTGATAGCTGGGGTAGGCCACTGTGACAATGATGCCGACAATGGCCACGACAATCATCAGTTCTATCAAACTAAACCCGTTGGGTCTGGTATTTTGCATAGGGTTATTCCTGCCGTTCTACTTCCGTTTTCCAACTGCTCTTCTGAACCCGTTCAAAGCGGCCGTAAATGTTCTGCGCCAAGCATTCAAACTCGGTACCGCAGGCCACTTCGTTGCCGTCTTCATCCACGTCAATTACTGCCGCAGTACACTCGGTACCCAGACACACCACCGGCTTGATGATATCCTCGATCAGGATCTTGGTATCCGGTGCAATGCCGGTCTGGCGTAACTGCGCATAGCGGTCTACGTGCTCTTCTTCACCGTTATGGTTGAGATCGTCCACGGCATTGCCCGTGATCAGCTCCACCAGATACGCCCGACTGTTACCGGTCGGCGGCGCACAGGTACTGGCACTGGCCGACGCAGGCAGATAAGTGGTAAAGAACAGCTTATAGTCGATGATTAGCGGTGATGCCAGCACTTTTTCACCGCCCAGGCCCAGTCTGATATACCAACCCGCTTTCCCGGCAAAGGTTTCCTGCGCCAACTCGCGCTCACTTGCGTCATTGGAAGTCAGCAAATGATCGGTCGCATCGTACAGGTCAGTCAGACTGTGAGGGATCGTCGGCAGACTGTACAGTCCATTGTCATCCAGCTGGAACACGCCATAGTCTTTCACCATGTAGAAATGATCGTTGATCACGCTGTCCAAGGGATGAGCACGGAATCCACTGCCAATGGCTACGGCATAATAATGCTCGTCACCCAGACTGATTTCGGACACGTCAGGGCCATAGAAGAAACGACGGGCATCGGCAGCGGTGTCACCGGCAAAGTTGCCCAGCAAGCCGCCGGTAATCGGGTCACCCGTGCCTGACGGGTTCACATCAAAGCGGAACAACTGGCCACCCATGTCAGCCACGTACAAGTGTTCGGCCACACCGTCCCCCTCACGGTCGATGACCGAGATCCGCGCCGGGATGCTGTAATCCATCTCGTCAACGACCAGGGTCGCATTTGCGTTACTGGCAGACCACAGCAATTCACCGGTATTGGCATCCGCGATAAACACCGAATTGCCAACAGTATCCGGGGTGCGAACGGTCTTCTGATCTTGATCCACATCGTAACCACCACCAAAGATCATCACGTCACGAACGGTGCCGCCCAAGCGCATTTTGGTGATCGTAGGACGGGACCAGGTTTGCCCCAGGTTGGCGTAATCGCCGCTGCCACCGTCGATTTTGAACACCAGGCTCGGTGACGTCTTGTTGGAAATGTCAAACACGTAGTAGTTGTTGCCGCCACGACGCATGCCCACATACAAGTATTTGGTATCGCCCATGTCGCGCAGCACCATATCGCCATCGAGGCCGTAGATGTGTGACAGTGTGGTGCCGTCCTGATAAAAGTCATACAGGTTGACCAACAATTCTTTCGGGATAACGGCGAAGTTTTCATCACCGGTATTCGGATCGAAGCTGTGCAGGAAGCCCTGGTTAGTCGCGACCAGAATCGCACTGTCGGTGGTTGAGTAATTCACAATCACCGGCTGTGAGTGGATCGGGTCGCCCATTTGCAGGCGCACATCCGTGTTGTCGCCATCCGCATCGTCATCGCGCACATCCACGCCACGGGCCCACTTGAGCACCAGCTCCCGCACCACTTCCGGGTCAGGCAACGCTGACAGCGCCAGGTCAGCCGAGGAAATGTCGGTATTGGACTCGTGGAAGCGGTTACTGGTCGTCGCAATCGCGCCCGCACCACTGAAGGTGTAGATGTTTCGGGTCAGGGTCATGCGGCTCGCCGCACCACCATCGCGCACGTCATTACCGTCCGCCAATGTTGACCAGTAGCTGTGTGAGTTCTCGGAGAAGAACCCGGTCCCATCATCCACGGCATTGAGGCCGTTCTTGTCCAGGATCTGATCGCCACTGATTTTGTATTTCTTCAGGTTACCCGGCCAGATTGTACCTTCTGCCGGCTTAAACAGGGCGAAGTACAATTCATCATTGTGGGTCAGACGGTTCAACTGGTTCACCGCCACACCGGGTGACACAAAGGTGGCATTAACGTCTTTGACCGTTTTCAGGATCGACTGGAAGGCGGTTACCAACTCTTCACTGTTGCTGGCGGTGTAGAAACCACCACCCCCTTGCAAGGCCAGCTGGTTCAGGAAGTTATTCGCCGTCGCATTGGCGGCAAAGCCGATGGTATGGGTCACGATGCGCGCATCGATCACCGAATCACCGGTATCACCAACATTCCTGATCAAATCCAGACCGCACTGCTCACCACCACTGCCCGAGCAGCTTTGCCCCAGCAGTGCTTCTATTTTGCTGACACTGTGGTTGCTGTTTGCCTCACCGTCAGACAACAACACAATGTGGTTGTTGGTCTGACACTGGCGGTCAGTGATCGGCGAAATGTAGGTTGCACCATCCGGGATGTACTCGTTGATACATTCATTGGCACTGAGGTTGTCGGTGGTACAACCCACCGGTAACACCGAATTAGCCCCCACGTAGGACTGGCGGTGCGACACCCGGGTGTTTCTGCGCACGGTAGAGCTTACCGAGCTGGTACCCCGGCGCAGGCCATAATCCACATCGAGGCCACCAAAGTAATTCACTGCTTCATACAGGGTATCGACAATCGGCGTATAGCCGCTGGCGGCGAGCTCGTCTACCTTGGAGATCAGGTGATCTCGCACCGTTGCCGTCTGTCCAGGCGTGGCATTGGCTTCATATTCAATCACCAGTTGAGGCGCGCCGGAAGGCTTACCACGATACGAATACCCGCCCCGTTCACCGCTAAACTCCGACAGGATAAACATCATGTCGTTGCCCTGCTGCCAGTCACCACGATTGACAATGTGCTGCACAATGCTGGTTACTGCCGGGCTCTGATAGGTACTGTTCTTGTACCAGGGCGGAATGTTCGACCACATGACCGACGAGGTTTTCGGCAAATCACGTAAGGCGTAACGATCCCGTGAGCGGAAACGGTCTGGATCGGCTTCGTCCACGCCCTGAATTTTCATTGACGCACTGGTGTAGATGCCGTGTTGATACGCAGTAAACAGCAAATAGGCATTCGAAATGGTTGCACCCTGTGGCAACGCGATTTCGCGAAAACGGATACCCACATAGGCATTATTGCTGTCTTTAAAGGTCAGCTCTGAACCGGTGGACTGATAACCGTCATGCTGTTCTTCGGCATTGTCACTGTTGTGTGAAATCTGGTAGGTCTGTGACCCTTGTACACAGCCTGTGGCGGTGGTGTCATCGTAACTGATGACCAGTTGTGGCGACAAGCCGTTACCGTCTTCATAGGACTCCACCTGCCGGGCACTACTGGTACTGGCGCTGGTGGCTTCAATGATCATGTTCAGCGCATTACCACCACACCAGTCGGCTTGGTCAACCACTTCCTGGATCACCGGGATCAAGGAAGGTGACGTAACCGTCTCACCGGAAACCGGAAAATCATTGTCCGTATTCCAGGTCACCCGTGTTGAGGTGGTGGTGCGATTGGAGATGTCGTTATTCGCGTTGGTAAACGGGGTCGCGTTGCCGGTCAGTTCAGCCCGGAAACTCAGATTGGTTGGCGATGTGTTGGCAATGTGCGAGGTAAACCGGATGAACGCATTGGTGATGGTAGCGCCCTGCGGAATATTGACCCGCTGATAGCGCAAACCGGTATACACCGTGCTGGTACTTTGTGACAGCTTGATAAAGTCACCAGAGGTGTTCATGGTCCCGCCAACTTCGAACGCGTCGTCATCGCCATCTACAACCGGTAACACAATTTCCGGCACCACAGATTCGGTGATCCCTTTGACCGGATACAGGATTGGGCCGCCATAATCCGAGAAACGCATCAGGCCGGCATTGACGTTGGTGACCGAACGCAGGGTATCTTTGAGTGCATTCTGCACCCGCAGCATGCGCGACTGATCGGTACCGTCAAACGCGCCCATACTGCCTGACGTATCCATGATGAAAAGCACGTTTGGGTAGTAAGTTTGTGCGGAGTCGGAGGTGCCAAGATAGATTTCGAGGTCATCCCCCATCGCCGTCGCACTGATCATGCTGCTGAGCAACAATGAGCCGAACGACACAAAAGGATTAAAACGTTTCATAACAAACTACCTCTTTAGTTCCCTGCCGGTGCGAACACCGATGCATTCAGGGTATTAGCCACCGCAAAGCCACTGCCTTCCAGTTGACCGCAACCACGTATCATGAACACGTGGCAACTTATATTACTGCCACCGATGACATTGCTGGATCCCAGGCACGCCCTCTCTTGTAGAAATGCGGTACGCGACCAACTGCGCAGCGCAGGCGCAGTGTCATAATAACCGTCGGTGGTATGTTCGGTGCCGGTGGTAAGGCCACCGACCGTTAATGTCCGGTTAGCCCAGTTGGCATTGTCAAAGCAACTGATGTCCTGCACCGCAGGGTCCAGTGCCGGTAACTGACGAGCCTCTGACAATGGGTCAACCAAAGCCGGCGCCGCCAGCAGTGTTTCATCTTCGGATTCAAAAACGACCCCGGCTATCGCCGCCTCTGCAGCGTCAAACGCCAGGGAGCTTTTTTCCATCGACTGGGCCATCTTGCTCTGCATCAAACTGCTCGACACCGACGCCACACCAAGAATCGTTAGGCTCATCAGCACCAGTAATGCAAAGACCATGACCAGGCCACGTTGTTGGGTAAGATTAGACTGCATCATACTTTTCGATTCCGCATAAAATTCTTCACGTTGCGCAGTGTGACGGTCGTTTCAAACTGCTTGTACAGGTGATTGCTGGGTGCATTCATCGCATCTTCATTGAGCAACTTAAACTGCGGCAGCGGGGCAATTTCTACGTTCCCCTCACCCTTGATCAGTAGCGCAATCCGGATCGCGACGACCTGACTGTTAACCGCCAGTTCCGCGGCCAGTTGATCGGCCCTGACAAACTGCACCGGACGGGCAGAGTTATCATTGGTCACAGCGCTGTTGGTGATCCCATACAGCACCTGAAAACTGTGCACTTCGTCCAACAAGGTATAGGCCGCATCGCCATCATTCCCTTCGGGCGCCTTCTGGCCTCTGAGTACGCGTCCATCGTAACCCCGGCACTTCAATTCAGTACCTTCAACAAAATATTGATTAACCACATAAAACTCTTCGCCTGCTGCCGCATCGTAACCATGGGTGACGCCACGGCAATCGGCGTTGGTCAATAAGCTGACCACCAGAGTGTCATTGCCCCCGCCGGCACCTTGTGTCGCACCAATGGCCGCGGCGGCATCAAAATCCCCCGGCAAGGGGATCGGGTGATTCCAGACAAAATTCGCTTCATCAACCACATCGACATCGCGATTGAGATCCGCTGACAGCAGATCATAGCGTCCGGTCATCAGCAGTTCCTGGCGCATCCGCGACATGATGAACCGTCCGCCTTCCTGGGCAGATGCCATTGCCCGGTTCAGCCGTTCAGTGACACTGTTACTGACCATCACCTGAATAATGGCACCTGAAATGACCAGCCCCAGTGTCAGAGCGATCATGATTTCGATAAGACTGAAGCCGCTGTTGCGATGGTTCGACATACTCATAATGTAATTTCCACCACCACACAGTCATGGGGCGTTGAGCGCCCCTCATTGCATTCGGCATTCAGCACCCGCTCATTGTCCTGCCAGCTCTCTACTGGCCAGGCCAACATCACCCTGTGCCGGGAACCGGCGCTGCACAAATCGGTATCGCCGCCGTCATTGTCATCACAGGTCAGCACCACCTCGATGCCCGGATTCACCGCAACGGCGGCGCAACTGGCCTCATAGGCATCAAAGGCAGCCAACTCAGCCGCTGAACAACTGTTGCCGCGACAATCGGGCACACCCGCAGGGATTTGCAAACAAAAACAGGCAAACGGTAAACCGCCACCGGAACAGGACAAACCATTGAAGTTATAGATATCCGCATTGAAATAGGCATTGTCGACCACCATGCCGTCACCCACCTGGGACATCACGGCGCTGGCACGCAGTCGCTCACTCAGTTGCTGAGCAACCATCACCGACTGGGAGCGGCTCAGAGCATCCGAGTTACTCAGCGAACTGATAAATTGCAGTGACGCGACGCCGAGCAGGCCAACTGACAAAATGAACAGGGTCACCAGCACTTCAATCATGCCGACCCCGGTTTGTCGCTGTTGCAGCGTATTTGAACGTTGAATTCGCATAGGTTTCTGTTACCGTCTATCAATTCACTTATCTAGTGTAGGACACAGTCAGTGAGACTTGCCTACTAAGCAGTGTACGTGTTTTTTCGCAAGGGTTGGGTATATCCGCCCATTACTGAGTATCGGCAGTACTCAAGTGGTTGTTAATTAAGTTGTTTGCGAATTTCAGCCACAGCGTCAGGGGCCAGAAATGTCCTCTGGCGCGATACTCGGCAAGGGCCGTGAAAGGGCTTGGTTTAGGAAAAGTTCATAGCGTTCACCGCGATACCACCAGTGGATCCGCAATTGCAGGTACTTTACATCGGCAACGGCCCCCCGATAAGGTGATGAAGACTGCCACACGTCGCCCACACCATCACCGTCCCTGTCCGCCCGGAACCAGTCCGTCACCTGCCAATGTAGCGTCAGCGCCAGAGCAGGCGCTCCCTGTTCGGTACCAGCCATGATGTCCCCCGCAGCAATACCGAGGGCTTGGTCGTCTTGCAAGTACATAAAACCGGCCAGTGCGCCTTGGGAATGCTGAGCAGTGCCGAGTCGTGCTTGCGCCGCAGTGTTTTGCAACACATTGCTGGCGATGTAGTGCTGCTTAAGCACACGATGATGGTGATGTAACGCGGCCACTGCCGACAACACGGCAGCGCTGACAATGCCGAGCAGCACCGTCAGACAAAGGGCTTCATAGATAACAAAGCCACCGGCAACCGGTCTATTGTTCAATCAAGCTCCCCTCGATAACGGCGCTACGCTGCAATACGGCCAGGCGCGACAAGGTAGCCAATATGGCGGGGGCAAACTGCACCCGAACCCTTCCAGGCAACCCATCAGCACTGTGGGAAAACACCGCAGCCCCTACAATGCCTGACGTGTCGGCCACCTCAATTCGGGGTAATCGCTCGGCCAACGGGTCGTGTAGACTGATCAACATGCCCACCAGGCGGGCGTCCGCAGCAAACCGCACGTCGCCCCGCACAATCAGTAACAGCGGGTGTTCCTCAGAGCCAATGTGTTGGTGGTATGATAGGGAGCAATCGCCGTCCACCCACACCAACCCCGAGAGAGAAGCAGACCAGTTATCACAGTTGGCCAGAATGGCATTTGCGGTGTTGCGCAGTGCGATTGGGGTCGCCACGAAGGGGGCAAAGTGGTGTGCCAGCAACGAATCCGGCATTGCCTGAGCAACCCGCTCCTGCGCTGACAACGGCTGCAATGATGCACACCCCTGCTGCCAGAACGTCACTGCAGCGCAGCGCTGCACATTCACGACGTGGGACGGATTTTGCGGCAGCCATACCAGCGGCATGGCGACATCAGTTGCAAGCGCTATCTGCAATTGCTCTCCCGGTATGGCCGCCAGGGTTAACCCCGCCTCCGGAAGCCGTTTCAGCAATGCAAACAACGCCAGTTGCGCACCGTGACGCATGTGACGCTGCTGATGGGAAGCCGACAATGTCCACAACCCGTCAATGATTCCCCCGGAAACCGGCACAAACGCCGTCTGCGATTCGACCGGCATAGCGGCAATCTGGGCGGGCAATTGCGCCATTGCTGGCTGAGGAATGCGAAGACCCGACACACTGTATTGCAGCGCCGTTCTGGTGTGATACCAGGCTTGTCGCCCTTGCCAATATTCAGAGAATGCCTGTACATTCCGGTTTGCAGTAAACATGGCACTTGCCAACAACAACAGGCTAATCACAACCAATGTCAGGGCCACGCCGCTGACAATCATCCCGCCCTGCACGGCCATAAAGCGACTACCGGACCCGGACATTGTCCAGCATCCAGGTTTGTTGCAGGGTCACCTGCTGGGACGAATTTGCGGCTGACCGCAGTGCCAGTGAGACCTGAATTGCGGTGCTATCCGACGAGCCAAGCGGGACCGGCACAAAACGTAGCTCGGTGACAAGCACATCCTGCACATGGGTGACATCATGCCAGCCAGACGCCTGACAATCACCACCACCAACCCGCACTTCCAACGCGCCATCATGCAAGCGATAGCCATAGCTTTCATCGTCTTCTACGGCATCGATCCGCCCATTGTGGTTGCGATCATAGGCGAACAACACACACGCCTGGTCCTGTCCGATTGTCAACGCAATGTTGCCCGTATCGACATCGGGCACCTGCCCGGTTAACGCCTGCAGTGAATACTGACCCCCTCCGGCTCGCTGGACTTCCCGTTGCATAACGAACATCCACAACTGCGCGGTACGCAATACATTGATGTGTTCACGCTGCAACTGGTACACCATCATGACCTGACGCGCCAGCACGCCCGCGCACAGGATCACCACCGAGGACAAGGCCAATCCCAGCAGCATGCCCAACCAGGTCAGTCCCTGAACTTGGTGCGGCGTCAGCATGATGCCAGTCCAATGATTGCACCATCGACACCACAGCGCCGTACACGGCCATGATTGCTGATAACCAGCTCCCCTGCTACGCCGTCCCGACTGAACTGCCAACGTCCTGCGTGGCCAACGCTGAAGCCACGTAAGCCATCAAAACGCAAGGCCTGACCGGGGGCGAAGGTATGTGCTGACAGGCTGACCGCGCCGTTTGCTTGCCCCAGCAGATTGACGCTGCGTTGATTAAATTGACAATCGTTGGCCTGCAGGCAATCACAGGGCCACTGTTGGGTGACAGCAAGACACCACGGCCGCCCCGGACGAAAAGCCACCCACACAGGTTGCCCACTGGCCAGCGCCTGTTCACGGGCGTAGCGAACCAAGGTCTGACTCTTGTCCAATGTACTGCGTACCTGCCAATGGGAAACCAGATGACCGATGGGAGCTGCTCCCAGGACCGCCAGCAGCACTGTCACGGCAATGACCATCAATAACTCAATCAGTGTGAGCCCACGTCCAGTTTTAAGCATTTCTGTACGTTCCCTGTATGCCTGCTTTCTACACTGAAAAGACTAAGCGCCAGGAACGCATTTCGCCCTGCACGGAGAGACAGAAATGGCACAAAACAGGACTATCCTAGTACCCAATCCCCGACAGACGGGCTTTCAGATCATGGATGTGCTGTTGACCATGGCGATTGTCGCCATACTGCTTTCCATTGCCGTTCCGAGCTATCAGCAACAAGTGCTCAAAGCCCGACGACAGGCGACACTCTTGCACATGCAGGTGCTGGGACTGCGACAGGAGGCTTACCACCTGCAACATGGAACCTATGGTGAATTGGGTGATCTGGAGGTTGAACCAAACGAGCACTATGACTTCAGTGCTGAGAATGTGGGGAACGGCACCTACCGTTTGATTGCGACGGCTGTCGGTCAACAGCAGGAAGACCGGGCGTGTCAGCGACTGAGTATGGATCAGTCGCTCAACAAAACACCGGCCGATTGTTGGTAAGCGGGTGTATGACTAACTGACCTGCTTAATACGAAGCTCTTTGGGCACGGCGAACTCGATGCTTTCTTCCCGTCCGGGACGCTCCACCGCGTCGGTTGCTCCCCAGGCTTTGAGCCGTTCAATACAGCCTTTCACCAACACTTCGGGTGCGGAAGCACCAGCGGTGATACCTACATGCTGTACACCGTCCAGCCAGTCTTTCTGGATGCAATCCGCGCTGGCAATCAGGTAGGCTCGGGCGCCGATTTTTTCGGCCAATTCGCGCAAACGGTTGGAGTTGGAGCTGTTCTGAGCCCCCACCACCAACAGCACATCACATTCACTGGCCAGGCCGCGTACCGCATCCTGACGGTTTTGGGTGGCATAGCAGATATCGTCTTTACGGGGGCCTTCTATGGCGGGAAACTTTAACCGCAGCGCGTCAATCACATCGGCAGTGTCATCCACCGACAATGTGGTTTGGCTGCAATAATACAGGCTCTCAGGGTTTTTAACGGTCAGCGAGTCAACGTCCTGCACCGATTCCACCAGATAGATGCCACCGTTGGGGTTGTCATACTGGCCCATTGTACCTTCAACCTCAGGGTGCCCCTGGTGGCCGATGAGAATACACTCGGTACCCTTTTTGCTCGCACGCATGACTTCCATGTGCACTTTGGTAACCAGCGGGCACGTTGCGTCAAACACCTTTAATCCCCGTGACGAGGCTTCATTGCGCACTGCCTGGGACACGCCATGGGCAGAAAAAATAACAATACTGTCGTCCGGCACTTCGTGCAGTTCGTCAACAAACACGGCGCCACGCTCGCGCAACCCGTCGACCACAAACTTGTTGTGCACCACTTCGTGACGCACATAAATCGGCGGCGCAAACATCTCCAGCGCACGTTCAACAATGGTGATGGCCCGGTCTACGCCGGCACAAAAACCACGGGGGTTGGCCAGATGGATCTGCATATTACGCCTCGTCTCGTTGAGTGATCTGGACGATTTCCACGTCAAAAATTACGGTTTGTCCTGCCAGCGGGTGGTTGAAGTCAACCGTCACCGAATCACCCTGCACATCGCGGATGATGCCGGGAACCTGGTTCCCGTCAGGGCCTGAAAAAGCGATGATCGCGCCCACTTCAACCGGCGTATCGGGGCCAAACCGGCTCCGATCCATGTGGTGGATATTGTCTGGGTTGGGCATACCAAAAGCATCTTCAGGGGCGAGCTCGAACGACTTTTTCTGCCCTTCGTGCAGACCCAGCAAGCAGGCTTCAAAATTTGCCGTCAGGCTGCCATCGCCCATTACCAGCTTGGCAGGTTTGTTGTGCACCCGGGTACTGTCTGCGGCAGAACCATCAGGCAGTTTCAGGTCAAAATGCAGCACCACTTCGCTGTGCTGATTGATGCAATCAGTCATGGGCCTTCTCCTGATTTTGCTGCGCCTCGGGACGGAACATATCCCACACCAACAATACCGCACCGACACAAATGGCGCTGTCGGCCAAATTAAACGCAGGCCAGTGCCACTGCTGATAGTAGACATCAATGAAGTCGACCACAAAACCGTGGATAAGGCGATCGTATACATTGCCCAGTGCGCCACCGAGGATCAGCGAAAAGGATACCGGCAACAACACATGCTCGCGGGGCGATTGCTTTAACCAGCGCAGGATCAACACACTGACTACCGCGGCAATGGCGGTAAAGAACCACCGTTGCCAGCCACCGGCATCATGCAAAAAGCTAAATGCAGCGCCGTAATTACGCACGTAGGTCAGGTTGAAAAAACCGGTGATTTCAATCGCCTGATACAAATCGATGTTGGCAAGTACCAGTTGCTTGGTCCACTGATCCAGCAGCACCACCAGCACGCTGATCCACAAAAAGCGTAATCCAGTCTGGGTAAACGCGCTACGCATAAGCTCTTTGCTCTCCCTCGCCATCAACGTTGTCGACACAACGGCCGCACAGTTCAGGATGGGCCGGATTGGCGCCGACGTCTTTGCGGTAGTGCCAGCAGCGCACACATTTCTCGCCATCTGAGGTGGCAATCGACAGCCATAGGCCGTCAACATCGGTCTCACTGGCGTCGGTCGGTGCTGCATCTACGGCTTGCACCGTAGCGGCAGACGTGATCAGTACGAAACGCAACTCGTCTTCAAGGCGGGACAATGTCTCAGCCAACGCCGGTGTCGCATACAGCGTCACTTCGGCTTGCAACGAACCACCGATCGTGCCCTGCTTACGGGCTTGTTCAATGGCATGGTTAACCGCATCTTTTACCGTCAGGACCTGTTGCCAGAAAGCGTGGTCCATCGCCCCTTCCCCTGCACCTTCAAAGCCAGTGTACCAGGTTTGGGTAAACACATATGGGTCGCGCTTACCGGGCATTTCCTGCCAGATTTCCTGCGCGGTGAAACTGGTCACCGGTGCCATCCAGCGCACCAGCGCTTCAGCGATGTGATAGAGCGCAGACTGACAGGAACGTCGGGCGTGGCTGTCTGCTTTGGCGGTGTACTGGCGATCTTTGATCACGTCCAGATAGAAACTGCCCAGCTCGATAGAGCAGAAGTGCATCAGTTTCTGGGTTACCACCAGCAAATCATAACGGTCGTAGGCATCGATGATTTCCTGCTGCAGTGCAGCAGCACGGGACACCACCCAGCGGTCCAGTTCGACCATCTGATCGTGTGGCACCACATCAGTCGCCGGATCAAAACCGTTCAGGTTAGCCAGCAGGAAACGTGCAGTGTTACGGATACGGCGATAAGCATCGGCGCTACGCTTGAGAATTTCATCCGACACAGCGATTTCACTGCGGTAGTCGGTTGACGCTACCCACAGACGCAGGATATCTGCGCCCAGCTTGTTGATCACCTGTTGCGGCGCAACCGTATTACCGATGGATTTGGACATCTTGCGTCCTTCACCGTCGACAGTGAAGCCGTGGGTCAACACCTGCTTATACGGCGCATGGCCTTTCTCTGCCACGCTGGTCATCAGGGACGACATGAACCAACCACGATGCTGGTCTGAACCTTCCAGATACAGGTCTGCGGACGCTGGAATATCATCCCGTGAGTCAACCACAAAGTGGTGGGTTACCCCCGAATCAAACCACACATCCAGGGTGTCCATGACCTTCACGTAACTGTCGGCATCGCTGCCCAAAAACGCTTCCGAGTCGATATCCCACCACGCCTGAATGCCCTGTTTTTCGACTTCGCAGGCTACACGTTCAATCAACACATCGGTATTGGGGTGCAGATCGCCGGTGTCTTTGTGCACAAACAATGCGATCGGCACACCCCAGGTGCGCTGACGGCTGATACACCAATCCGGACGGCCTTCCACCATGCTTTCAATGCGGCTTTCACCCCACTCAGGGATCCACTGCGTCTTATGAATTTCTTCGATGGAAGCTTTACGCAGACCGTTCTTGTCCATGCTGATAAACCACTGCGGCGTGGCACGGAAGATGATCGGTGTTTTGTGGCGCCAGCAATGGGGATAGCTGTGCTCGTACGCATGATGATGCACCAGGGCATGTTTTTCTTTCAGCAATTCAACGATGCTGTCATTGGCTTTGAACACATGCTGACCGGCAAACAACGGAGTGTCATCCAGATACACACCGTTGGCACCCACCGGATTTACCACCGGCAGATCGTAACGACGACCAACGTTAAAATCGTCAACACCGTGACCGGGTGCGGTGTGCACACAACCGGTACCGGAATCGGTCGTCACATGGTCGCCCAACACGACAGGTACCTGACGGTCGTAAAACGGGTGCTGTAGCAACATCTTGTCCAGTGCGTCACCGTGGCAATAACCCAATGCGTGGTAATGTTCGATGCCGAACCGATCCATACATTCGGTGACCAGCTCAGAGGCCAGGATCAGGCGTTGTTTACCACTTTCAGTCTCGGCCTGTACCAGGGTGTACTCCAGCTTCGGGCTGACACACACCGCCTGGTTGGCCGGCAGGGTCCATGGCGTGGTGGTCCAGATCACAACGGATACCGGTCCCTCGCCCACATGGCCTTCAGGGTGTTTAAACGCCTCGACCATGGCATCGGCATCCACAGCCGCAAAGCGCACATCAATTGACGGCGATTGCTTGTCTTTATATTCCACTTCCGCTTCAGCCAGCGCAGAGCCGCAATCGGTACACCAGTGCACAGGCTTGAAGCCCTTCTCCAGGTGACCCGCACGAATGATGCCGCCCAGGGCGCGAATGATGTCGGCCTCGGAGCTGAAGTCCATGGTTTTGTATGGCTTGTCCCATTCGCCCAACACACCCAGGCGAATGAAATCTTTTTTCTGACCGGCGATCTGCTTTTCCGCATACTCGCGACACTTCTGACGGAACTCGGCCGCCGTCACTTTCTTGCCCGGCTTGCCGACCTTCTTTTCCACCTGTAATTCGATCGGCAGACCATGACAGTCCCAGCCTGGCACATAAGGCGCGTCGTAATCAGACAGGGTCTTGGCCTTAACAATCACGTCTTTGAGGATTTTGTTCACCGCGTGACCAATGTGAATATCACCATTGGCGTAAGGAGGGCCATCATGCAGGACAAAGGGCGTTTTGCCCGCTTTGGCCTGGCGGATCTGATGATACAAATCGGCATCAGTCCAGGCTTGCAGCATGTCCGGTTCGCGCTGTGCCAGATTTCCACGCATAGGAAATGCGGTTTCCGGCAGGTTTAACGTGTGTTTGTAATCGCTCATTGACGGTAAAATCCAACGTTGACTTATTCGTAAAAAATTATGCTATGCCCAAAATCTGACGGGCTTGCGTGGCATCCTTCTCAATTTGCTCACGCAGTGCCTCAAACGAGGCAAAGGATTGTTCATCGCGCAACTTTGCGCTGAACGTGACGGCTATTCGGCGGCCGTACAAATCGCCTTGATACCCAAACACATGGACCTCTAGCTGTGCCCGTTGCCCATGCACAGTCGGTCGGGTGCCTATATTGGCCACGCCCGGCCAGCGCTGTCCATCCAAATGGACATTGACGGCAAACACCCCATGCACCGGGGTTTTACACCGTTTCAGCAACACATTGGCTGTGGGAAAACCGATGGTTCGTCCCTTCTTATCGCCATGTACCACTTTGCCATTGATTGAAAACGGGCGTCCCAGCATGTCTTCCGCCACGCTGAATTGATCCCGGGCCAACGCGCCGCGGATGGCTGTTGAGCTGATGCGACAATCGGCGAGGCGAAAGCTGTCGGTACTGACCACGGTAAAATCACTCTGACGACCAGCCGCTTCCAGCATCGCAAAATCGCCCTGACGGCCTTTGCCGAAGCGAAAGTCATCGCCAACGACCAGAAACCGTACACCCAGTTGCTTGACCAGCAGGTCCTGGATAAAAAAGTCCGCGCTTTGCCCGGCAAACGCCTGATCAAAGCGGATACACAATAATCGATCGACCCCCTGCGCCCGCAGTAACTCATACTTGTCACGCAGGCGACTCAACCGCGCAGGCGCCTGCGCCGGGGAAAACACTTCTTCGGGCTGGGGTTCAAACACCATCACCGTTGCCGGCAATCCCATCGCCCTGGCCTGCTTGACCAGATTGCCCAGCACCGCCTGGTGACCAAGATGCACACCATCAAATTTTCCAATGGTCAACACGCAACCGCGATGTCTTTCACGGATGTTGTGCAGGCCGCGAACTAACTCCACTGCTTTCCCCGAAATGGCCGAACAGATTATTGGACAGATCCAAAAGCGGGGATTATAACCAATTGGCGGCTGAAAGAAAGGGACGCCCCCCCTTCAATGCCCCGATTTTTAAGCCCCGCGCACGTCTACATGACCCCGATAGTCGCGAGGCCTGACACCCAGGATCAGCAGTACAACAAAAAAGGTGAGTCCACCAACGCCAATCAGCCCGCCCAACAGCAGCGCTTTGTCCGCCAGCGAGCGGCTCAGCCAATCGGCAATGGGCGGGGTCAGATACAACAGCGTCGCCGCCATGGCAACGCTGGCCAGCACGATACGAAGTACCAGACTCAGGGTGTGATTCGACACCCGGTAGACGCCCTGGCGATGCAGGGTAATGTACAGCAATAAGGCATTGAGGCTGGAAGACATCGCCGTTGCAGTGGCCAGCCCCACGTAACCAAACGGGATCGCCAGTACCAGGTTAAACACCATATTGGCGGCCATACACCAGATCCCAAATTTGACCGGCGTTTTGGTGTCCTGACGTGAGAAAAAGCCCGGCGCCAACACTTTCACCAGCATGAAGCTGAGCAAACCGGTGGAATACGCAATCAGGCTGTAAGAAGCCATCGTTGCATCCTGTGGTGTGAATGCACCACGCTGGAAAATGGTTAACAGCATGGGTTCGGCCAACACCGCCAACCCGGTGGCGGCAGGAATGCCTAAGATGCAGACCATTTTAACCGCCCAATCCATATTGCCGGCAAACGCGGCGTCGTCCTTGGTCACATGGTTGCTGGACAAGGTGGGCAGGATCACCGTGGCGATGGCAATGCCGAACAATCCCAGCGGAAACTCCAGCAGGCGGTCAGAATAATACAACCAGCTGATTGAGCCGGTCATCAGAAAGCTTGCGATCAGGGTGTCAAACAGCAGGTTAAGCTGACCAACGGAGACACCGAACAGCGCCGGGATCATCAGCTTGCGAACTTTTTGCACCTGCGGGTCGCGCCAGCCCCACTGGGGCTTAACCAGCACACCTGCCCGGTACAGAAACGGTAACTGGAACACCAACTGCAGCACGCCGCCCAGAAACACGCCCCACGCCAGTGCAAAGGCAGGCTGCTCGAACTGCGGTGCCAGCCAGATGGCGCAGCCGATAATGGCCACGTTCAGCAATACCGGCGTGAATGCCGCGACGGCGAAGCGGTTTAAGGTATTGAGGATAGCGCCGGACAAGCCGGTCAGGGATACAAACAACAGGTACGGAAAAGTGATTTTGAGCATGCTGCTGGCCAGCAGGTATTTGTCCGCCCCTGGTCCGTCGTTGAGATATTCCACAAACCAACCGGTACCGAACAAGGCCGCCAGCAACGGCGAGCCAATCACGCCGACCAGGGTCACCAGTGTGACAATTACCCCAAGGCTACCCGCCACGCGGGCGATAAACAGGCGCAAATCACTGAACTCGCCCTGGTGTTTGACTTCACTTAAAACAGGAATAAACGCCTGGGCGAACGCGCCCTCGGCAAACAGGCGGCGCAGAAAATTGGGGATCTTGTTGGCAAAAAAGAACACATCGGCCGCCGCACCGGCGCCCATCAAATTGGCCACCACCACATCACGCAGCAAGCCCAGCACACGCGACAACAATGTCATGGTGCTGACAATGATGCCTGATTTTAGGAGTTTCCCTGACACCCTAAAGACCCTTTAACCACAAAGGGTTCCATTATGCGCGACGCCTCTGGTCGGCGTCTACGCCTGAGGGTAAAAATAGGCGCTAATTCTGGTCGCCGATATGCTCCAGTAACTGGGCTGACAATTTGACAAAGTCTGACGACGTCACCATCCCAATCAAACTGCCTTTGTCATCGACCACCGGCAGACAGCCGTGCTTGTTGCGCAGAAAAAACGGCGCCACTTCAATCAGCGGATCATCGGCCTGGGCAGTGTCGAAGTCTTTCACCGCCACTTCCAGGATACTGGTGTCCTGTTCATGCTCGGCCAGCGCTTCGCTGCCGTATAAGGACAACAGGCTGATCACTTTCGCCACCAGGCTTTTCTGGGTGACGATGGCCAACACCTTGCCGGTCAGCGGGTCCACCACCGGCAAATGGCGAATGCCTTTCTCTCGGGTAATCTGGTGCGCATCCGCCAGGCTGGCCTGAGCGGTCAGTTTTACCAATCGTCGAGTCATGATGTCCGACACCTGGGTCGGTACGTCAGTCCGCGCTTGCGCCATACACAATCTCTCCCTTCGTTTACATCGCTAAGCATAGCCTATTCAGTATATACTTTAACCCCAGGCCGCCGACACGCAAAGGATAAACGACCCGGCTTTGATCCACTGCAAAGCCTGATTCCGCGTGCAGGGTTTATTTTCAAAAAACGGGTAATTATCGCCCAAAACTGTTTGACAATTGGCCTGTAACTAGGCACAATCCGCACCCTTGAATTTTGACGTAAATTTTTTTGGGAGTTTACCTTGGCTAACATTAAGTCTGCTAAGAAACGTGCTATCCAGGCTGAAAAGCGCCGTCAGCACAATGCGAGCCGTCGTTCGATGATGCGTACTTACCTGAAAAAGGTAAACGCTGCGATCAAGGCTGGCGACAAAGAAGCAGCTCAGGAAGCGTTTAGCGTTGCTACTCCTGTTCTGGATCGTATGGCTACTCGTGGCCTGATCCACAAGAACAAAGCAGCACGCCATAAGAGCCGCCTGTCAGCTCAAATTAAAGCAATCGCTTAATCGCTGCTTGCTTTAAAAGAAAAGCGCCGCTGGCGCTTTTTTTGTGCCTGCGATTTGTCATCTCACGGTCAATGGACCGTCATCTCCTCGTCAAACTGACAACCTAACCTTGTAAGCCCATAAGCCAGCAACAATGCAATGGACACATTATGGGCACACACTACAAAACCGTCTGGTTGTCGGACATCCATCTGGGCAATAAAGACTGCAAAGCCGATTACCTGCTCAACTTCCTCAGCCATACCCATATCGACACCCTGTATTTGGTCGGTGACATCATCGATATGTGGGCGATGCAGAACCGCATGCATTGGCCAGACAGCCACAATCAGGTATTGCACCGATTGATGACCCTGTCGCAACAGGGCACCCGAATCGTTTACCTGCCGGGCAACCACGACGCGCCGCTGCAGAAATACGACGGCATGGCCTTCAGCAACGTAACCGTCAAGCGCGAACACATTCACGTCACGGCCCAGGGCAAACGCCTGCTGGTGCTGCACGGTGATCAGTTTGATGAGGAAGTGTGCTTTGGCCGGATACACGCCTGGATTGGCGACAAGGGCTATGACCTGCTGCTGTTCCTGAACCGCTGGTACAATCGCCTGCAAACGGCCCGCGGCCGCCCCTACTGGTCATTGGCTGGCTACATTAAGGGACATATCAAAGGGGCCGCGAAGGCGATTGCCCGTTACCGCCAGGCTTGCATTGACAGAGCACGTACACTGGGGCTTGACGGCGTAGTGTGTGGTCACATACACCACCCGGAAATCCTCCACATCGATGGCCTGACCTATTTCAACGATGGCGACTGGATTGAGAATTGCTCGGCATTAACCGAAGACCATCAGGGCAACCTGCAATTGTTGCGCTGGACCTCCCAGCAGGGCCGCGGTGAAGTGATTGATCTGCATACCGAACCGTCTTCAGGGTGCAACGTCGGAAAACCTCAGGCGGCCTGATAACCCGTGCGGGTGTCATGAAAGTGACATCCCGCCCACACCAAAGTGTCACATACTCCACCTAACCTGACGGGGATAACAGCAACGATAAAAAGAGCGCCTATGTTTACCGTGAATGACGTCCTCGCGAAGCATTACCCGCACATCGAAACCCATCCCTGGCTGCACCGTCCTTTAAGTTTTGTTCTCAGGCACCTGTTGCATGAGCGGGAGATTGTCGAATTCGGCGAGAACTACCCCCACCACACCGGGTTGGATTTTATTGAGCAGGTCCTTGCCTACTTCAACATCAGTTATTCGGTACGGGACGTCGAGAAGGAACGCATTCCCAGCGAAGGTCGGGTGGTGATCATTGCCAACCATCCGATTGGTTCACTGGATGCGCTGGCCCTGATAAAGCTGGTCAGTGAAGTGCGTCATGACATCAAGGTAGTGGCCAATCAGATGCTGATGACCCTGACGCCGCTGCACGAGTTGTTGTTACCGGTGAATAACATGCAGGGTGGCACCCCCAAAGAACACCTGCTGAACATTCAGAAGCACCTCGACAACGAAGGAGCGGTACTGATTTTCCCCGCCGGCGAAGTGTCCCGGTTGCGTCCTCAGGGTGTACGCGATACCGCCTGGCGCAGTGGCTTTCTGCGCATTGCCCGGCAAAGCCAGGCACCGATTTTGCCGGTGTTTATCGATGCCAAAAACTCGCCGCTGTTCTACGGCGTGTCGATGCTGTACAAACCCCTGGCGACCCTGTTGCTGGTCAAGGAAATGTTCAAACAACGACGCAAGCATCTGCCGATGCGCATCGGTGAGTTGATCCCTTTTACCGCCTATAACCAAACCAAAGTGGCGCCCAAGCAGCTACTGAAGTTATTCAAACGCCATTTGTACATGGTCGGTGCGGGCAAAACCGGCATCTTCAAAACCCAGAGCGCCATTGCCCTGCCCGAAGATCGCAAAGAACTGTCCCGTGCCATCAAACAACATTGCGAATTGCTCGGTGAAACCGGCGACGGTAAACAGATTTATTTGTATCACCACCGGGGCAGCTCGCCGATCATGCGAGAGATTGGCCGTCTGCGTGAAGTGGCCTTCCGGGCGGTGGGCGAAGGCAGCAACCAGCGCCGCGATATCGATAAATACGACAATGATTATATCCACCTGATCCTGTGGGATCGGGACGACCTGGAAATTGCCGGCGCCTACCGGTTCGGTGCGGCCGATCAGTTGATCAAAACCAAGGGGCTGGATGGCCTGTATTCCGCCACCCTGTTTGACTATGGCCCTGAGATGGATGAATACCTGTCGCAGGGCCTCGAATTGGGACGCAGTTTTGTGCAACCCCGCTATTGGGGCAAACGCAGCCTGGATTACCTGTGGTATGGGATTGGTGCCTTCTTACAACGCCACCCCCACTACCGTTATTTGTTCGGCGCCGTCAGTCTCAGTGATGCCTACCCCAAGGCGGCCAAAGATTTGCTGGTGCTGTTCTACAGCACCTACTTTGGCAACGATGAACAGTGGGTCAAGGCCAAGCTTCCCTACGATCTCCCTGCCGGTCTGGCCGACGCCTTCTGTGGCGACGATTACAAAGCCGATTTCAGCAAGCTCAAACACTTGCTTGCCAACATGGGTGTGGCGGTACCGACGCTGTACAAGCAGTACACCGAAACCCTCGAACCCGATGGGGTGCAATTCCTGAGTTTTAACATTGACCCGGATTTCAGCCATTGTGTGGATGGCCTGATCCTGGCAGACGTGACGCGCCTCAAAGCCAAGAAGCGAGCCCGTTACATGCCAGAGCCGACAGACAACCAACAGCGCCAGCGCGCCTGACGCGCCCCGATTGATTTACCGAATTTTCCAGATTGCCTGCTATGCTAGTAAACGTTAATCGGTAAACACAAAGGGACACATAATGAAAAATACACGCCGAACGATGTTACTGGGCCTGCTGATCAGTGCCGTCTTCACTGCACAGGCGCAGGTCACCAATGAAGAACGCACCGAAGCAGAACGGGAAGCGCTCAAAAAAGAGCGGGAAATGGCCCGTGAAGCCCGTAAAGTGGATCTGGAACGGGACAAAGCCGAGCGGGAAATGAACCGCGAAGCCCGCAAGGCGGACCAGGAACGGGACAAAGCCGAACGGGAAATGGACCGCGAAGCCCGTAAAGCCGACCAGGAACGGGACAAAGCCGAACGGGAAATGAACCGCGAAGCCCGCAAAGCAGATCGGGAACGGGATAAAGCCGAGCGGGAAATGAACCGTGAAGCTCGCAAGGCAGAGCACAAGAAAGACAAACACAAATATAAAGATAAAAATAAAGACAAAGACAAGCGTAAAGACAAAAAAGACGACGATGACGAAAAATAGAAAAAGCGGCCCTACGCCGCTTTTTTTTACGCCTGATTTCCACTCCCAGGTGTTAGGGGGGCTTAGAGCGATTAGTGGACCTTAAACCGTTATCAACCTGGCCATTTGTCTTGCGTTGAAACGGACATTGCTCCCATATTCAGGAAAACGAGCAAACAGGTCGTTTTCGTTCAGGGCGTCATCTGTACTGCTTGTTGCATCGCTGCACTGACAAGCTTTCCAGAGACCTGATATCAATGGTCAGAGGACATATACGCGCAAGCTTGTGGTAGAAAAACGCGCAAATTGCGCACTATTAAATTGTTATGCGAAATCATGCATTGTGCTATTGAGAGGAAATCTTGAAACTTAAAGAATTTGATCTTTGGGCATATAAGTTAGAGTTAGATGATTCGAGAGCTTTCACACTCGAAAGTAGGTGTGTTTGCGCACATTTTGAAAGGCATTTTAAAGGCTTAGAAACGGAAAGTGTTTATAGGGTAGTTGTTAAGCTGAGTGAAGGAGACCCTAGAGATGGGACGCTCGAAACAAGTAGCTCTGTCCTTAAATACTACCAGTCATTTGATTTTGACTCCTTCAGGAAACTCAATCCCATTGAAAAAAAGGAGCTGCTATTATCTAAGCTTTATAACTCCCTATTGAGTTTGTGTGAGGCTAATGGCTGGGCGAAAGAGCCATTTGAAAAGGCAAGATCTAGTGTCATAGAAGAAAGGTTTTTAAACTCATATGAAGTAAGTCGGAAAAACAATCCAAACCGCAGTATGGTTGCAAGCCTAAATGCAGAGCATACTGCGGAAGCATTTAGACTAGACATCATCGTCACTGATAAGTCAGGCAAAGAAATCTATAAAAATACAGTTCTTTCTGAAGAGCCAGATGAATTCTTTTTTAATGGTAGAATCGGTCGAATTCGGTGGGAATCGAGTAATGTTTTGAACTACATTGCCAAAGATAAAAGCATCTTAGAAACTATTAGATTCGATGAGCAAGCTTAACAATTGAAATCGCATAACAAGGCAATCGTGCATCACTCCGGCTCTTTCGGTGCCTCCGTTGGACATTCTTGTCGCTCATTGCGGCATTAAAAACCAGCTGTTCAATCAAGGCAACCGTTCGATACTGAGCCAATCAGCGTCCACTACTGGCACATTGCCTCCACCCACAATTCCCCCTAGGATAGTGGCAATAGGCCTTCAATAAGGAATCGCCATGAACATTGTCTGCCCCCAATGCCTAGCCACCAACCGTGTGCCAGAGCAACGTCTGAATGACGCGCCGGTGTGTGGTAAATGCAAACAGGCACTGTTGCCCGCAGCGCCCATCAGTGCCAGTGATGACAGCTTTGCCCGCCACATTGAGCGTTCCGACTTGCCGGTGGTGGTGGATTTCTGGGCGTCCTGGTGTGGTCCCTGTGTGCAGTTTGCGCCAACCTATGAAGCCACTGCCCGGGCCATGCATACCCGCGCTCGGTTTCTCAAGGTCGACACCGAAGCGTGCCAGCAGACTGCGGCCCGGTTTGGGATCCGCTCCATCCCCACGCTGATGGTGTTTAAACAAGGTCGGGAAGTCGACCGTGTGGCAGGCGCTCTGCCGGGCGCTCAGTTTCAGCAGTGGCTATCGCAGCACCTGTAAAACCACCCCATGACACCCGCCGTTCGCACCTGTACGGTTGCGTGGTTGATCGGCGGACACTAGGGTGAATCATGTTGAACTGGATAAAATAAAGGAACTTCAATGACCATCGCACATGCTTCGTTTCCGGGCCAGAATGCCGGGTTTGTTTCTTTTGATCAGGTACGCACGGTGCTGTGGGAACACATTGAAGTCATCCTGTTACTGACCTTCCTGATCGCCTACCCGTTTTATGCCCAGCGGGAAGACGCCATGGTGGCGAATATCATCGATAATCCACGCCAAAGTGACTTTTTCTACGCCGATTACTTTGCCCTCAACCCTGACTCTGATGCCAAACATCGCTTTATCCCGATGAAGGTCACTAAGGTCACTGACGCTGGCGTATGGCTGAAAGTCGGCAATATTGCCCACTCCACGGCGGTGTCGCCGCGCGAACATGCCAAATTCGACAAGGCCATCACCCTGCGCAACTATTACCGCAAAGATCCCCTGTTCCTGACCCACCAGGCTGTGCGCGAACACTTTGACAGTGGCATCATCTACAACGCCCGACGTCCAAAAACCCTGTTTATCGACGGCTGGATCGTGATCCCTCGCAGCGAAATGGTCGACGACGAGTAAACACATTCGGCACCGGTTTGTCCCGGACGGTGCCGGTTTGCCAAGGCGAACATCCTGCTCTATGGTTACTAAAACCACAAAACAGGATGTTCGCAGTGAAAACAGGGATCATGTTCGTGCTACTGGCGACGACAGCCTGGCTCAGCGGCTGCGCTTATACCCCGGTTAAAGGTCAATCTCCCCACTACGACAACTACGCTGAAAAATCCAGACAGCACATATTACGGGTATCCCGCCACGGTTATCTGGTCGAGAATGAGATTGTCAGAGAGTCACCGCTGTTCAGAGACATACACAAGCACCTGACACTAGAAGAGGTGCAAGCGCGCTACAAAACCATCTTTTTGCAAGCCTTTAAGCTGTCCTGCAAAAACACGGAGAGCAAGGGTGACAGCAGCGCTGCCGATGATGCACACGACGAAACATCGACACAGCAATGCATGACCGCGGCCCAGATGTACATGGATGCCGTTGTAAAAACGCCAGACGCGCAGGGCAATACCTCGACCAACAACGGTTTAGAACAGGCTCACGAGGCGATGAAAACCGCCTTTATTGACGGCAAGCGACCGGTCAAGTTTATGATTTACTTCCACGGCGGACTGAACACCTATGCCGCCACCGATCAGCGCATGGAAACCCAACTGGAATACATCAAAGCAGGGCTGCCCCTTGGTTCACCGCTCCTCGAACAGCACGCCGTCACAGACGACTGGCAATACCCCGTCTACGTATCCTGGCCGTCAAATCCATCCGGCACTTACTGGGAGCACCTGACCGGGTTGCGCGAAGGGCGCCGCCCCCGCCCGGTATTTGGCTGGCTGTCTTCGCCGGTAGTACTGCTGGAAGATTTGATCACATCCATTGGCGAGTTTCCCTCCAATGTTTACTACCAGTTCACCAATGACAAAGATCGCTTTGCCTCCCGAGGCGGGCTGCTGTTATCGAGCTCGTGGACAGAGGCCTACAACCAGTTCGACAGCCTGCAATGCCATCGTGACAATACTGAGGATCATACAGAAGCCCTCCCAAACAGGTTCGCGTACAAGCGTATTGACCTGAAAGGTGATAGCACCGATAAGCCCCCGGCCCACATCGACATCAACCGTTCGGTCTATCGTTACGGCTCTTTGGGACATTATGCCAAAACCTCGGTGTTTACCGTGGTCTCGCCGCTGCGGTATGTGATTGGCAGTTTGTGGAACGGCACCATTGCCGGCAACGCCTGGAAGGTGATGAAGCGACGGGCCAGAAACATGTTCGACCCGACCGGTGATTCCGACACACGCCTGGAAGAACGGTTCGGAAAAGGCTACAAAGACGGTATCGGCAGTTCACTCGGCTCATTCTTTGAAAGCCTGTTTGCCCTCAAGCAGGCCATGCCAGAACTGGATTTGCAAATCACCCTGGTGGGTCACAGTATGGGCACTATCGCCATCAACAATCTGCTGGAAAAATACCAACAGCAATGGCGTCAGTCCGACATGCTCAAAGACATTGTGTTTATGGCCGCCGCAGCCAGTACCCAGGAAACCCTGGCCATAGTCCCGGATATCCTGCGTGCCAAACACCGCATCAACTTCTACAACCTGACCCTGAACCGGGTGTCCGAAGTGGCAGAGTTTTACGCGTTTGGCCTTGCGCCGTCAGGTTCGCTGCTGGTGTCGATTGACAAATACCATGACGAACCCGAACACCACCTTAAGCGTACGTTCGGTGCAGAAATCAATGTTCAATCTTCATTGCCTGCCATTTTGCAGGCCTTCGACGGCGTTAATGGCAATGTCACTCTGAAAGCCTTTCATGACATCGAACAATGGCCAAACGGAGTTGAGCCGTCACTGCCGAGAAAGCACGGCGATTTTGGCGCGTTGAACTACTGGTTACCGGTCACCTGGCAGATTTCCGATGATAAAAACCAACACCCTGATCCGGCGAGCATCCAGCATTGCGCGCCGGTGGTAGAGCGGCCAATTCACCTTGAACCAGACCCGCAAGAAAAGCGTCGTAAACCGACGGATGTCTTGTTTGGCCTACCACAATAAAAACAATAAGAATTAACTGCCCAACTGCTCACACAACAGATCGGTATAGATATTTTCCAGCGTGACCAAATCCGATACGTGCACCCGCTCATTGAGCTGATGAATGGTGGCGTTGGGCACGCCCAGTTCCACCACTTTGGCCCCCATCCCGGCAAAGAAACGTCCGTCAGACGTGCCACCGGATGTCGACAGCAGCGGATAGCGTCCGGTGTTGGCGTGAACCGCCCGCTCAACCGCGCTGATCAGGCCCCCGGCGCTGTTGTCGTTGTTGATGTATGGCTCACAAGGGCGTTCCCAGTGCAGGGTACTGTCGGGCGCGACGTGCGCAATCACGGTTTCAATCATGGCGACCACCTGTTCGCCACTGAAGCGGTCACTGTAGCGCACGTTGAATGCGACGTCGCAGCCGGCGGGAACGATATTGTCGGTATAGCTGCCAGAATCTACATGGGTGATCTGCACGGTAGTACCGGGAAAATCATCACTGCCCTCGTCCCAGGGTAAGGCGAGGATCCCGTCAATCACCGCCGAGGCGCGGTGAATCGCATTCACGGTTTGCTTCGGATACGCCACATGACCGGCTTTGCCGCGCAACTGAATACGCCCGGTCAGGGCACCTCGGCGACCCACTTTAATGGTGTCACCGGTTTCTGAGCTGGCGGTGGGCTCCCCGACCAGACAACTGTCCAACCTGATCCCCTGTTGTTGCAGGTAACGGACGATAGACTGACTACCGTACTCTGCTTCCCCCTCTTCATCACTGGTTACCAGCCACAGGAAGCGCTGCTTGGGTACGCCGTGCTGTTGAATAAACCGCTCGGTGGCTGCCAGCATGCAGGCCAGCCCGGATTTCATGTCCGACGCGCCCCGTCCGATAATCTCATCATTGATCATCGTTGCCGCAAACGGCGGTGCCATCCAGCGGTTCTCAGGGCCAGGGGGAACCACGTCCGTATGTCCGGCAAACCCGAATGCCCGACCGCCCTGACCAATACTGGCAATCAGGTTTCGTACGCCATTGTCAACGAAGGCGTGACACTCAAACCCCAGCGCAGACAGCTTTTCCGCCAGCCAGACCTGACAGCCTCCATCCTCGGGCGTCACCGACGGCTTGCGGATCAACGCCTGGGTATAGGCCACACTGCGCCCGTGGATCGGGATATGCTGCCCTGCAGGGTTGGGTGAATAAAGGATTCCGTGGTGCGAAGCAAGGGTTGTGGTCATGATTTATCCCCAGCGGTGGTTTGTGCTATTGCACACACCGAGAATGACAAAACAATGTCAAAACAACGACAAATCAAAGACATCGTGCACTTATTTTGATACGGAACGTCATGACATATGGGGTAAAATTGGCTAGCCTAAAGAAAAATACCAAGGAGTGCCAACGGCCATGATTAAACTGCTGTTCATGTTGCCACTGGCCTTGTGTCTGCTGTGGACCGGCTATCTGAAAGCCAATGGATATTCCCTGTCCCAGGGCAAACAAGGCTACACCTATATTCTGATTTTTTCGGCGGTGATTGCCGCGTTTTACACAATCATGCTGTGGCTGACCCGACTATGAACCATCACGCATTAAACACGGGAGCGCAGCGTGTCTGATTGTATCCTCGCCATTGACCAGGGCACCACCAGTTCCCGTGCCATCCTGTTTTCAACCACCGGAGAGTGCCTGGGTTCAGCCCAGCAGGAATTCCCCCAACACTTTCCCCATGATGGCTGGGTAGAACATCAGCCTGAGCAGATTTGGGACAGTGTGTACAACACGGTCAAACAGGTCATTGAGCAAACCGGCATTGATGCAACCCGCATCATCAGTACAGGCATCACCAATCAGCGGGAAACCACCCTGATCTGGGACCGCGCCACCGGCGAGGCTGTTTATCCCGCCATCGTGTGGCAGGACCGACGCACCAGTGACATGTGTCATGCCTACAGCACCGATGAGGAATTTGTTCACTATGTACAACAGGCCACCGGTCTGTTGTTGGACCCTTACTTTTCAGCCACCAAAATTCGCTGGATCCTGGACAATGTCGACGGCGCACGGACTCGCGCCGAACGGGGTGAACTGGCCTTTGGTACGGTGGATACCTACCTGTTGTGGCGCCTGACCGACGGCAAACGCCACGCCACAGATGCCACCAATGCCTCCCGGACCATGTTGTTTAACCTGCACCAACAATGCTGGGATCCACGCATTCTGTCTGAATTTGATATTCCCGCCAGCCTGCTGCCTGACGTCCTCGACAACGCCGCCGAATTTGGACAGATTGCGCCGCACTGGTTCGGTGCGGCCATTCCGGTACAGGCAATGGCCGGTGATCAACAAGCAGCACTGGTCGGCCAGGCATGTTTTTCTCCCGGCATGGTCAAGAGCACCTACGGCACAGGCTGCTTTATGATTGCCAACACCGGCGATCAACCGGTGCAGTCCCAGCACCGTCTGCTCACCACGTTGGGATACCGTCTGAACGGCAAGCCCACCTACGCGCTGGAAGGCAGTATCTTTATGGCGGGTGCGACAGTGCAATGGCTGCGTGATGGCCTGAAGCTGATCGCCTCGGCGGAACAAAGCGAAGCATTGGCCAAAGCGGCCAATACCGAAAGCAACGTGTATCTGGTGCCGGCTTTTACCGGGCTTGGTGCGCCTTACTGGGATCCCGACGCCCGTGGCGCACTGCTGGGACTGACCCGGGATACCGGCATCAATGAAATCGTCGCCGCCGGGTTACAATCGGTGTGCTATCAAACCCGTGATTTACTCGAAGCCATGAACGCTGACGGCCTGCTGGCCAGTTGCCTGCGGGTCGATGGCGGCATGAGCAACAATCAATGGGTAATGGCCTACCTGGCCGATACACTGGGTATCCAGGTACAGCGTAGCCAGACCAGTGAAACCACCGCGTTGGGTGTGGCCTACCTGGCAGCCTTACAGGCCGGTGTGTTTAACACCCTCGAGGAAATTGCTGAGCGCTGGCAACAAGGACAAACCTTTGAACCCCGTCTGTCTGAGCAAGCGCGGGAAAAAGCCTATGATGGCTGGCGACAGGCCATCGACCGGATCAAGGTCGGCAGCGACTAGCAGCCGATGAATGTAGCGCATAAAAAAAGGAGCCCTCAGGCTCCTTTTTTATTTCGTACTGATCAGTTATTGAAACAGCTTGATGTCTGCTTCACTGCGCAATGCTTCAATCAGTGCCGCATATTGTTGCTGACCTGCATTCGTCGCCATACGCTCCTGAATGGAAGCCAGCGCTGCGGGTTCTGCAGCCTCGCCGTGATTCACACCGGTCAGCTCTACCAGTGCAACATCACCATTATCCAGACTGACAACGCCCGCTTTATCTTCGCCTTCAGGCGCCAATGCGAACAGCTTGTCGATAATGTTGCGGGCCAGGGTCGCATCAAAACGTTGCACTGCCGCTTTCTCTTCCCAGGCGGCATCTTTCTCAGCCAGGGTAGCGGTCACGTCAGTTCCTGCAACCACATCAGCCAACACGCTCATGGCCCAGTCTTTGGCCGCTTGTTGGGCCTTTTGCTGGGTCAGGGCAGCAACGATGTCCTGTTTCACTTCGTCCAGTGACTGGGTGCGGGCAGGCTCATGTTCAACCACACGCATTACCATCACCTGATGCTCACCGAATTCCACCAGATCAGTATTCATGCCGCTGTCGATGGTATCCGCACTGAACGCGGTTGCCAGCGCCTGCGGACTATCCAGTGGCGCAGGGGCGGTATTGCGGGTAAACAGTTCGGTCTGCTGCACGGTCAGGCCCAGCTCTGACTCCATGTCAACCAAGGTGTCTGGTACCTCAAAGGCCAGTTGCGCCATGCGCTCCTGAACTTCGTAGAATTTATCCAGCGCCTGCTCTTCCGTCAGCTTAACGACCAGGTCCTCACGCACGTTCTCAAATGCTTCCGTTTGCTCAGGTTTGACGTCAGTCAACAGAATGATGTGGTAACCAAACTCGCTTTCCACCACACCGCTCATGTCGCCAACATTGGCCAGACCGAATGCCGCGTCCTCAAACGCAGGATCCATAATGCCGCGACCAAACCAATCCAGATCTCCACCATTCTCAGCCGAGAACGCATCGGTCGATTCCGCCGCTGCCAGCTCGGCAAAATCAGCACCTTCGTTAAGTTGAACCAACAGGGCGTCTGCTTTAGCTTTGGCCGCATCCTGGTCATCACCGAACTCAATCAGAATGTGCGATGCACGACGCTCTTCCGGCGTACGGTACTCGCTGATGGTGCGCTGATAATAGGCCTGCAATTCTTCTTCTGTCGGTGCAATATCTGCTTCCAGATCTTTCGCGTCCAGGGTCACGTAGGCCACTTTTACCTGTTCTTCGGTATCGTATTGAGCCAGGTTCGCCTGGTAGTAGGTATTGATGTCTTCATCACTCAATGCCACACCGGCTTCAAATTGCGCAGAAGGAACAACCGCGTAACGGGCGTCACGGGTTTGCTGCTGCAGGGCAAAAATCTGTTCCGCTTCAACCGGCAAGCTGAACGCACTGCCAAACATGGCTGCAGTCAATTGCTGGCGGGTCATCTGGGTGCGCATGTAATCGCGGAAGGTATTGGGCTGATAGCCGGCCTGACGCAACAATGCCTGATAGCGATCATTGTTGAACTGACCACCGACCTGGAATTCCTGCATGTTACGGATGGCATCCTTCAATTGCACATCGCTGACACGTAAGCCCATGTCTGCCGCGGCCTGATCAATCAGCTTTTCGCCAATCAGACGATTCAGAATGTTCTGCCGAAAATCGCGCAGGTAGGCGGCATCAGACAGCATTGCCACAAAGGCTTCACCGTATTGGCTTTCCATGCGCGCGCGCTCGTTTTCATAGGCACGTTCCAGCGTTGCTTTGCTGATAGTGTCGCCGTTGACTTCTGCCGCCGGTGCATCGGTAGACGAACTGATATAGCCACCAATCCCTGCGAACACGAAGCTCAGGATCACCAGACCCAGGATCACCATGGCCCAAACGCCCTGGGACCCTTCTCTAATTCTTTCCAACATCTTTGTCTTTACACTCCGTAGAACCGTTCAAAACAACACAGAGTATGTGTCTTGAGAGGCGCGATTATAGCCCAGTTACCCAAGACAATACCAGTTGAGATACGGTCGGCGGCGTCGTTTCGCTAACGCCAGATAACAAAAAGGCGATGATTTCTCATCGCCTTTTTTTTGCAAACTTGGTGTTGCTTAGTTGCAAGCGTCTTTCAGAGCTTTACCAGCTTTGAATGAAGGCACTTTAGCCGCTGCGATTTGGATAGTCTCACCGGTTTGAGGGTTACGACCGCTGCGAGCTGAACGCTCACGAACAGCGAAAGTACCGAAACCAACCAGTGCTACTTGATCACCCTTTTTCAGTGCATCAGTCACTGCATCGGTGAAAGCGTCAAGTGCACGGCCTGCAGCCGCTTTAGAAATGTCTGCACCTGCAGCAATGGTATCGATGAGTTGAGACTTGTTCACAATAAGATCCCCTTCAATTGTTATTATATGTAGTTCCGCAAAATCTGCGTTGCGGAAACGTTATAACAAGCCTGAATTGTAACTTCAAGCCATTATTTACAATTATTTAACCTTTGGTGAATCGCCTCCATCCCTTTTGTGACAAGGCCTGAAGCGAATCTGTGTAACAGGCTACCACAACTTTTCCCGTTGGGAAGCCTCTACGACCAAAAAAACGCAAAAAAATAGCCGTTTCCGGCTATTTTTTCTTCTTCTTGACGCTAACAGGTTCGAAACCCTCAGGATTTTCCTGTAACGCGATCTCCAGCACCTCATCAATCCACTGTACCGGATGGATGGCCAGATCCTGTTTAACATTGTCCGGGATCTCTTCCAGGTCCCGTTCATTGTCTTTCGGGATCACCACGGTTTTGATCCCGCCACGGTGGGCCGCGAGCAACTTCTCTTTCAGTCCGCCAATCGCCAGCACTTCACCGCGCAAGGTAATTTCACCGGTCATGGCAACATCACATTTCACCGGGTTGCCGGTCAGGGTTGATACCAGCGCGGTACACATGGCGATACCGGCGCTCGGACCGTCTTTCGGGGTTGCCCCTTCCGGTACGTGCACGTGGATGTCGCGCTTCTCATAAAAATCCGCATTGATGCGCAGTTTTTCAGCCCGACTACGCACCACGGTCATCGCGGTCTGAATCGACTCCTGCATCACATCGCCAAGAGAGCCGGTAAAGGTGGTCTTGCCTTTACCCACCACCGCTGTGGTTTCGATGGTCAGCAAGTCTCCGCCAACCTGCGTCCATGCCAAACCGGTCACCTGGCCAATCTGGTTGTCCTTGTCGGCCTTGCCGTAATCAAACCGTTGAACACCGAGATAATCTTTCAGGTTGTCCTGATTCACGGTGACTTTTTTGGTATCAGGGCTCAGCAGAATATTTTTAACCGCTTTACGACAAATCTTGGAGATTTCACGCTCCAGACTCCGAACGCCCGCCTCGCGGGTGTAGTAACGGATAATGCCGATGATGGCAGACTCTTCAATCACCAGTTCGCCGTCTTTGAGACCATTGCGGGACATCTGCTTGCTGATCAAGTGACGGGTGGCAATGTTGAGTTTTTCATCTTCGGTGTAACCCGACAGACGGATCACTTCCATCCGATCCAGCAAAGGTCCGGGAATGTTCATGCTGTTGGACGTTGCCACAAACATCACATCTGACAAGTCGTAGTCCACTTCAAGGTAGTGGTCACTGAAACTGCTGTTCTGCTCCGGGTCCAGTACTTCCAGCAAGGCAGACGCCGGATCACCGCGCATATCAGAGGACATTTTGTCGATTTCATCCAGCAGGAACAGTGGGTTTCGCACCCCGACCTTGGCCATGTTCTGCACCAGCTTACCGGGCATCGAGCCAATGTAGGTACGGCGATGACCACGGATCTCAGCTTCATCACGCACGCCACCCAGTGCCATACGGACATACTTACGCCCGGTGGCCTTGGCGATGGACTGACCCAGGGATGTTTTACCCACCCCAGGCGGCCCTACCAGGCACAAAATCGGGCCTTTGAGTTTTCTGACCCGCTGCTGCACGGCCAGGTATTCAACAATGCGTTCTTTGACTTTCTCAAGCCCGTAATGATCGGCATTCAGAATGTCTTCGGCTTTGGCCAGGTCTTTTTTCACCGCGCTGCGTTTATGCCAGGGCACATTGGTCAGCCAGTCGATGTAACTGCGCACCACCGTGGCTTCTGCCGACATCGGTGACATCATCTTCAGCTTCTGCAATTCAGCGGTGGCTTTATCCTTGGCTTCCTGCGGCATTTTTGCGTCGTCGATCTTCTTGCTCAGCGCCTCGAACTCATCGGGCGCGTCGTCCAGTTCGCCGAGCTCTTTCTGAATCGCTTTCATTTGCTCATTCAGGTAGTACTCGCGCTGGCTCTTTTCCATCTGCTTTTTCACGCGGGTACGGATTTTCTTTTCCACCTGCAGCAAATCGATTTCGCTTTCCATCAGCGCCATCAGGTATTCCAGCCGCTCATTGATACTGGCCATTTCAAGCACTTTCTGCTTTTCAGCCAGTTTCAACGGCATGTGGGCAGCCATGGTGTCTGCCAGACGCGCGGCGTCTTCAATACCGTTCAGCGACGTCAGTACTTCCGGCGGGATCTTCTTGTTCAGTTTGACGTAGCCTTCGAACTGGGAAATGGCAGAACGTACCAAGACTTCCTGCTCCGCTTCACCCAACGGCTCGTCTTCCTGGCGCAGCACTTCGGCAACGAAGAATTCGTCTTTTTGCAAGTAGGTTTGGATCTGGCCACGGACGCTACCTTCAACCAGTACTTTGACCGTACCGTCTGGCAGCTTTAGCAATTGCAGGATGGTGGCTATGGTACCGACGGTATACATGTCTTCGGTATCCGGCTCATCCACCCCCGCATCTTTCTGGGCAACCAGGAAAATCTGTTTGTCTTTTTCCATGGCGGCTTCCAGGCAGCGAATGGATTTCTCGCGGCCCACGAACAAAGGGATCACCATGTGGGGATAAACCACGACATCCCGTAAAGCCAAAACCGGCATTTCTATGCGCTCGGCATGCTGTGTTGTCATGCTATCTCTCTACTGCAATGTGTAATAGATAATGTATATGGGGATAGGCAGCCAAAGTTCAAACAAAAAATGAAAAAGGCCCGAGACGGGCCTTTTCATTGTGTTACTCAGATGCTGCTTTTTTATCGGTGCTGTTGTCGTAGATCAGAATGGGGTTGGACTCCCCTTTGATCACAGTCTCGTCAATCACCACTTTGCTGACATCGGTCAATGAAGGCAGCTCATACATGGTGTCGAGCAGTACTGCTTCGACAATCGAGCGCAGTCCACGGGCACCGGTTTTGCGCTCCATGGCCTTTTTAGCGATCGCGTGAAGGGCATCATCACGGAACTCCAGTTCCGTATCTTCCATCGCGAACAACGCCCCATATTGTTTGGTTAACGCGTTCTTCGGTTCACGCAGGATTTGGATCAACGCATCTTCGTTCAGTTCCTCGAGACTGGTGACCACTGGCAAGCGGCCAATAAACTCAGGGATAAGACCGTATTTGACCAGATCCTCAGGCTCGACTTTTTTGAACAGCGAGCTGATCGCCTGCTTGTCCTTGGTGTCTTTAACCTGCGCACCGAAACCAATACCGGTACCGGTTTGT
Organism: Fluctibacter halophilus; assembly: GCF_020687825.1. GTDB lineage: Bacteria > Pseudomonadota > Gammaproteobacteria > Enterobacterales > Alteromonadaceae > Fluctibacter > Fluctibacter halophilus. The sequence continues at coordinate 6,485 of NZ_JAJEWP010000001.1, read as the reverse complement.
GCGCGTTGCTCAATGACCTTGTCGAGACCGGCAAATGCACCGCCACAGATAAACAGGATCTTGGAGGTATCGACCTGCAGGAATTCCTGTTGCGGATGCTTACGCCCACCTTGTGGTGGAACTGACGCGATGGTTCCTTCAATCAGTTTCAGCAACGCTTGCTGAACACCCTCACCGGAGACGTCACGGGTTATTGATGGGTTGTCTGACTTACGGGAAATCTTGTCAATTTCATCAATGTAGACGATACCACGCTGGGCCTTCTCAACATCGTAATCGCATTTTTGCAGCAATTTCTGGATGATGTTTTCGACGTCTTCACCCACATAACCGGCTTCGGTCAGGGTGGTCGCATCGGCCATGGTGAACGGGACATCGAGCAAACGGGCCAGGGTTTCGGCCAGCAGGGTTTTACCGCTACCGGTAGGACCGATCAGCAGGATGTTACTCTTGCCCAGCTCAACGCCGTCGTGCACGTCGCCGTTGCGTAACCGTTTGTAGTGGTTATACACCGCCACCGACAAAACTTTCTTGGCATGCTCCTGGCCGATCACATAATCGTCGAGGTGCTGATGGATTTCCTGCGGCTTGGGCAGGGCATCCTGTTTCTTCTTCGGGGCGATTTCTTTCACTTCTTCGCGAATGATGTCGTTACACAGGTCAACGCACTCATCGCAGATAAATACGGACGGTCCCGCGATCAACTTACGCACTTCATGCTGGCTCTTGCCGCAAAAAGAGCAATACAGTAATTTGTTGTCGCCTTCGCCGCCTTGCTTATCACTCATTTAACTTGCCTCTTTCAAACCCGGACCACGGCTTTGTTCCCGTGGTCATTATCAGTTTTAACCCAAAAGGCCAACTTCTCAAATTAATTCGTCGCCAAAGCATCCGCGCGGTTGGCAAGAACCTGATCGATTAGACCATATTCTTTGGCTTCTGTTGCACTCAGAAAGTTATCTCTGTCGGTATCTTGGGCGACTTTTTCATAAGGTTGGCCAGTGTGTTCGGCCAACATACGGTTGAGCTTTTCCTTAATAGACAGGATTTCACGGGCATGGATTTCAAAATCGGATGCCTGTCCCTGGAAGCCGCCCAACGGCTGATGGATCATCACACGGGAGTTCGGCAGGCAATAGCGCTTGCCTTTGGCGCCACCAGACAGCAGGAACGCGCCCATACTGGCCGCCTGCCCTACACAAACAGTGCTGACATCGGGCTTAATGAACTGCATGGTGTCATAGATCGCCATACCCGCCGTCACCGAGCCACCCGGCGAGTTGATGTACAGGAAGATGTCTTTTTCCGGGTTCTCAGCCTCAAGAAACAACATTTGTGCCACGATCAAGTTGGCCATGTGATCTTCAACCTGGCCAACCAGGAAAATCACGTTTTCTTTCAGCAGGCGGGAATAAATGTCATAAGAGCGCTCGCCTTTGGCGGTTTGCTCAACCACCATGGGGACCAATGCGTTCTGAGGGGAAAAAGCGGAATTCATCATATTCGGGATACCACAAAAAAAAATGCTCGGTAAGTACCGAGCATTTAATCAGTCTATGACCTGATAAGTCAATTCATAGTCGGCAAATTACGCCTGTTTGTTCATGATCTCATCAAAGGCTTTCTTCACTTCTTTGACTTTCGCCTGAGAAGCAATCCAATCAACCGCCTGCTCTTCCAGCGCTACATTGCGCATTTGTTGCATCAGTTCTTCATTGGATTTGTAGTACTCGATCACTTCTTGTGGATCTTCGTAAGCAGAAGCCATGCTTTCAATCAGGGCTTCTACACGCTCGTCTTCCACTTTCAGATCGTTCTTCTTGATCACTTCGCCCAGCAATACGCCAACGGAAACGCGACGCTTAGCATTATCAGCAAACAGTTCGTTCGGCAGCTCAGGCATGTTGGCAGTGTTACCACCGGCTTGCTGGCTGAAACGCTGTTTCGCTTGCTGACGCAGGGCTTCAATTTCCTGGTCGATCAGCGCTTGAGGCAGATCAACCTCATTCTTTTCAAGCAGACCTGCAATCACGTCTTCTTTCAGCTTGGCTTTCAGGGTCTGATCCAATTCGCGCTGCATGTTCTTACGCACTTCGTCTTTCAGTGCGTCAACGTTGCCGTCTTCGATACCAAACAGCTTCGCGAACTCTTCATCAACCTTCGGCAGGCTCAGGCCTTCAACCTTGGTCACTTTGATGTCGAATTTGGCGTCTTTACCTTTCAGGGCTTCAGCGTGATAGTCTTCAGGGAAAGTCACTTCAGCAACCACTTCTTCACCGGCTTTAGCGCCTACCAGCGGCTTTTCAAAACCAGGGATCATGCGGCCTTTGCCCAGCTCCAGCGGGAAGTCATCGGCTTTACCGCCATCAAACTCTTCACCGTCGATAGAACCCACGAAACTGATGGTTACGCGGTCATCTTTCTTGGCTTTACGCTTCACTTCTTTCCAGGTGGCGTGTTGCTTCTGCAACGTTTCCATCATGGCATCCAGATCTTTGTCCTGGATTTCTACCACTGGCTTTTCAATCTTGATCTTGTCCAGATCTTTTACTTCTGGCTCCGGGTAAACTTCGAAAGAAGCCACGAATTCCAGATCTTCACCGTGCTTGTCGTTTTTCAGTTCGAACGTCGGCATACCGGCAGGGTTCAGTTTTTCCTGCATCACGGCTTCATAGAAATTGCGTTGCATCGCTTCACCAGCAACTTCCTGGCGAACGGCTTGACCGTAACGCTTCTGCAGTACAGAAACAGGCACTTTACCAGGACGGAAACCGTTGATGCGCTGGGTCTTGGCCAATTGCTGCAAACGGGATTTAACTGCAGAATCGATGGAATCTGCTGGAACGGTGATAGTAAGACGGCGTTCTAAACCTTGAGTCGTCTCTACTGAAACTTGCATTCTTCTACCTCAACTTGCGCTCACGGCGCGTTTCTTATGTTACTCAACGGGCTATGTTCTTGCGGGATGAAATACGATAGCAGCGCCATCCCGTTCGTAACCAAGTTGACCTTCAACGTCCAACTTCTGTCACCAGCACCGGTTAAAAAGACGCAGCATTATAGTGGAACCGAACCGGCGAGTCGAGACACAAAGCGACAAAAAATGTGCGTTTCAGCGGGATTTGTGGATAAAGCCCCTGCAATTTTCACCACAGGTTCGGTTAACTGTTGGATTTGGCGTCAAAAAATCCCTTCTGAAAGGAAAAAACACCGCCGAACGATATTGTGAACCCACGACTCAACGCCCAGATCATCTGACAACCTGACAGTCATTGAGTATTTGAAAAATGCACTTTGAAGAGAAAATGGGGTGGACGATGGGATTTACTCAGTACGTCCTGTACCTCGCCCTTCGGGCCAGCCTGCGGCTGTTCAATATCGTTCTTGACATTGTCCGTACGATATTGTGAACCCACGGTTCAACGCCCAGATCTGCGGATAGTCTGATAATTAAAGCAGTAGTGAAATATGTATCAGGGGAAGAAAATGGGGTGGACGATGGGATTTGAACCCACGACAACCGGAATCACAATCCGGGGCTCTACCAACTGAGCTACGCCCACCATAGGTGCCTGACGGCTTTGGTGTGTCTTGGCTAACCTGACAGGATGCCAGTATAGCTGATCTTTTTATCTTCGCAGTCTGCAGTGACGTTGGCGTAACTGCTGAATCGGATTCTGTTCCGCCGGCACTGCGAATGGCACGCCCGGCAGGACTCGAACCTGCGACCCACGGCTTAGAAGGCCGTTGCTCTATCCAGCTGAGCTACGGGCGCTCTACGAATCTGCTAGGATAAAAAGTGGTCGGTGAGACAGGATTTGAACCTGCGACCCCTTGGACCCAAACCAAGTGCGCTACCAAGCTGCGCTACTCACCGACGCTGTCGTAGTGGCTAACTTCTCTGCCGCTACGGGGGGCGCATATTACCCACTTGCCCTACCCTCGTCAAACACTTTTTTCAGGCAAATGTTTGAATGCTGATTATTCCACCAAGTCGCGCAAAAAACCGTCGCCGAGCGGCGCCACAAGCCAGTTATGCCCCTTTGTTGGCGGCGTCACTGTCAGACGGTAATGCCCAGATCCCGCGAGGACCGGGTACAAACCCGAGAGTTTGCAAATAGCGTTCGTGTTCCACACTGTCGGCCTTGGCACCAAGGTAAGCAAAATGGAACTTGTTGACCATTTCACGGCCTTCGCCAATCACAAAACGCCCCAGACGGAAATCCCGATAGGCCGGCACCACAAAATCAAAATCGATAATAAACCCTTCATCCGCAGTCCGGTAGCCAGACACTACACCAACTACGTCGGTGCCTTCGGTCAGAAAGAAATATTCACGGTGCTGGTCGTGGGAACGACGCAGAAAACGCGGAAACAGCTCATTGATTTCTTTTTGATGGTAGTCGAGAAAAAAGTCCACATAGTTGGACGGCCGTCTGACCGACAACACGGCAAAATTGTCTTCCACATGCAACAGAATACGGCGCAGGAAAAACACGTTGGTCATGGCAATAAAGCCGTTCAGCAACGCCACCGGAAACGCGCCGATGATGATGCCGTAGATGCAGAACGACGATGAACCGAACAGGTTGAACCATCGCAGTTTGAGGATTGAACTGCGGGTTAGTGAATATGCAATCAGTGCGGACGCACAATAGCCGAACACTTCAACCAATGACAATGTCACCAGGCGACTCCTCAGGATTAGAAAACAGGAAATGAACCGGAATAGTAGCGGGAAACGCGGTGCCTTGCACCTTTGGCGATGATTGGGGTTTGCCCGACCCGAGACTCTGTGGGAAAATGCGCGCTCAGTTCAGCAAGGGTCCCCGAATACACATGCCAGCACAACACATCGACGGAAAACGCATCGCCAAACATGTTCGCCAACACGTTGCTTCACAGGTTGAAGCCATCGTCAGCTCCGGGCGCCGGGCGCCGGGTCTGGCCGTGATCATGGTCGGTAGCGATGCCGCATCACAGGTCTATGTCGCCAACAAACGTAAAGCCTGTGATGAAGTGGGTTTCGTGTCCAAGTCTTACGATTTGCCGCCCACCACCAGCCAGCAAGAATTGCTCGATTTGGTCGACACCCTGAATGCTGACAATGAAGTCGATGGTATTTTAGTGCAGCTTCCCCTGCCCGCCGGCCTGAATGCCGAACAGGTGCTGGAACGTATCCATCCACACAAAGACGTAGACGGATTCCATCCATACAACATTGGCCGTCTGGCCCAGCGTATCCCTGCCCTTCGTCCGTGTACGCCGAAAGGGATCATGACCCTGATCGAATCGACCAAAAAACACATCAAAGGGATGGATGCGGTGATTGTCGGTGCGTCGAACATCGTCGGTCGCCCGATGGGCCTGGAATTGCTGTTGGCCGGATGTACGGTGACCACCTGCCATAAATTCACCCGTGATTTGCGCCACCATGTACAACAGGCCGACCTGCTGGTCGTGGCGGTGGGTAAAGCGGAGTTCATTCCCGGTGAATGGATCAAGCCCGGCGCCATTGTTATCGATGTGGGCATTAACCGCATGAACGACGGTCGTCTGGTGGGCGACGTGTCGTTCGACAGTGCCAGTGAGCGAGCCGGCTGGATCACGCCGGTGCCCGGTGGCGTAGGCCCGATGACGGTGGCCAGCCTGATTGAAAACACCCTCGAAGCGTACGTTAAATTCCATTCGTGACCGGACACGCAACTGACCAGAACGCCATTGAAGCAACCCGCCACTGGGTTGTCGAGGTGGTGGTTGGGCTTAATCTGTGCCCGTTTGCCAAGCGCGAAGTGCAACGGGACACCATCGCCTATCAGGTGGTGCACGGTGACTCTCAGGCGGCTCTTGAAGCATTACTGAACGCCTGTCAGCAGCTTGATAACGACAGCAGTATCGAAACCACACTGCTGATCTTCCCGACCGATTTCGGCGATTTTGATGATTACCTGGACCTGCTGGCAATGGCCGATCACATGCTCGACTACGGCGGTTACCGGGGGATCTACCAGTTGGCCAGTTTCCACCCGGACTACTGCTTCGCAGAGACTTCGCCGGATGACCCGTCCAACTACACCAACCGTTCGCCCTATCCGGTCTTACACCTCATCCGGGAAGCCAGCATCGAACGGGTCCTGGCCCGCTATCCGGACCCGGACAGCATTCCACACAACAACGTCACCCTGACCCGCGAACGTGGCAACCAGGCCATGCAGGCGCTCATTGATGCCTGCCATCCGAACCGGGCGCAATGAGCGAGTAGTGGACATTGATTTGTTCGGTTTCGGCGGTCTTCTAAAGACAATGAGTAGACACTCAACGCCTTACTAATTGGCGCAAAAATTCTTGGCTAAAATTAGCGACGAAGGAGCACAAGCCTGCTGTAGTGTGTCCGCGTTTTAATGGCCTTGTTAGGTGACTTTACCCAATTTTTGCTAGTGCTTCTTGAGCTGCTACCATAACAACTTTCCATTTGGGGTCTTTTA
>NZ_JAJEWP010000014.1 GCF_020687825.1 Fluctibacter halophilus | reverse complement strand
GTGCCAGTAGTGGACGGTGGTTAGCTCAAAAGTGAATGGGGGCTTTGGGTGAATAGCAGACTGTTAACGCCCCATTCAGGGGCTTTTAATTGTTGGCTAAAATAACGAACGCAGTGAGGAAAGCCAACTGTTAAAAATCCCGCACTGCAATGGTTTGTTATGTGGCTAAATTGCAAGACTCAATAGATTTAGCTTTGAAGATAAACTCTCGTTGATCTGTATGGAGGCAGTAACGACCTTGAAGTAAATCTAAGCCTATAACTAACTCAATACAATTCTCGTCCAGATCATAATTATCTACATTTAATCCAGATATTCCTTCAAACCTGAGACGCAGAACTGGATTAAACTCCACTGGTTTATCAAAGAAGATAACCTCAAGTACTTTATTATCTTCGAAGTATTCTATTGATTTAACATGTCCTGAGTATTCAGGAATATACTTTCTAAGCAGATTCATGTTTTAGACATATAACGCCCAAGGCAGCGGCGCGCGTTAGCGCATCCAGCCCGCAGGGCGATGCTGCCTTTGTTTGTTATGTGCTTACTCATTGCCATCACCAGAAACTTTGGCTTGTAGATATTCTAAGAAAGCATCATCTTCAAGATTGAAGAGATCGAATCCAATTCTTGTAAATCCATCGCTCTCTACCTCCTTTACTTGTCCAATTCCGTCATTTTCCTTTGAAAATTCATATTGGAGGTTATACAGCAACTGGTTGAACCGAAGGTCTGGATCTTTCTGCCAAAGCTTCTCTAAGAGTAGCAGTAATTGTTTGATTCTATTTGGGTCTCTCATTTTCCTTGCGTGCTCTGCTTCGACACATAACGTCCCAATCAGGGGCTGATAATAGCTTGCTAAAATGTGCAGCGAAGTGGAACCGAGCTAGCTGTTAGCAATCCCGCACTGAATTGGCTTGTTAGGTTACCGATTGTTTCGATAAGCAACCGAAAACTCTTTTGCGTATATATCGCGGCTAAATCCAGGGCACCTTTTCTGTATTTCAGCAATCAAATATGGATTATCCATAACTGGCTTACCTTTTACTTCTGGATGTTCACCATATTTACCGCTGAACACTTCCCGAACAAAAATTTCCATCTCATTTCGAAGAGCTTTCATCGAATCTTGATTTTTCCTTCCCATAGGGGACCTAACAGCTTATTACTGAGACTTCATAGTAACACTCGCTTCCCCTGAAAAACCATGTTCTGTGTTTTCAGTTGAAATGGCAGGTGAAACGAGGGTCTGCTCAATGCACAAGAGCAGTCATTTATTGCAACATCCCGCGATGTCCACTATTCGCTCA
>NZ_JAJEWP010000013.1:1301-3131 GCF_020687825.1 Fluctibacter halophilus | reverse complement strand
GTAATCTTCAAGCGTATTCTATCTGATTTTTGTGATTAGCTTGTCATGCATACATAGAGCCTTCAGTGGCTTACACCAAGTCTATGCAAGCGGCCTCACGGTGGTGAGTGTCCGTACAAAAGGGGATTTGGGGTTGTATGGTTAAGTGACAAAGCGTATACGGTGGATGCCTTGGCAGTTAGAGGCGATGAAGGACGTGTAAGTCTGCGAAAAGCTGTGGTGAGCTGACAAAACGCATTTGAGCCACAGATGTCCGAATGGGGAAACCCACCGCTTCGGCGGTATCGTTAGGTGAATACATAGCCTAACGAGGCAAACGAGGGGAACTGAAACATCTAAGTACCCTTAGGAAAAGAAATCAACCGAGATTCCCCTAGTAGCGGCGAGCGAACGGGGATTAGCCCTTAAGTTATCAGTGCGTCAGTGGAAGGCTCTGGAAAGTGCCGCGATACAGGGTGATAGCCCCGTACACGAAGACAATCTGTTAATGAAATCGAGTAGGTCGGGACACGTGTTATCTTGACTGAATATGGGGGGACCATCCTCCAAGGCTAAATACTCCTAACTGACCGATAGTGAACCAGTACCGTGAGGGAAAGGCGAAAAGAACCCCTGTGAGGGGAGTGAAATAGAACCTGAAACCGTATACGTACAAGCAGTGGGAGCCTCTTCGTGGGGTGACTGCGTACCTTTTGTATAATGGGTCAGCGACTTATATTTTGTAGCGAGGTTAACCGTATAGGGGAGCCGTAGGGAAACCGAGTCTTAACTGGGCGTTTAGTTGCAAGGTATAGACCCGAAACCCGGTGATCTAGCCATGGGCAGGTTGAAGGTTGAGTAACATCAACTGGAGGACCGAACCCACTAACGTTGAAAAGTTAGGGGATGACTTGTGGCTGGGGGTGAAAGGCCAATCAAACCGGGAGATAGCTGGTTCTCCCCGAAATCTATTTAGGTAGAGCCTCGGACGAACACCTCAGGGGGTAGAGCACTGTTAAGGCTAGGGGGTCATCCCGACTTACCAACCCTTTGCAAACTCCGAATACCTGAGAGTGCTATCCGGGAGACACACGGCGGGTGCTAACGTCCGTCGTGGAGAGGGAAACAACCCAGACCGCCAGCTAAGGTCCCAAAATATTGCTAAGTGGGAAACGATGTGGGAAGGCTAAGACAGCTAGGAGGTTGGCTTAGAAGCAGCCACCCTTTAAAGAAAGCGTAATAGCTCACTAGTCGAGTCGGCCTGCGCGGAAGATGTAACGGGGCTAAGCAATATACCGAAGCTGCGGCAGCATACTTGTATGCTGGGTAGGGGAGCGTTGTGTAAGCTGTTGAAGGTGTGTCGAGAGGCATGCTGGAGGTATCACAAGTGCGAATGCTGACATGAGTAACGATAATGGGGGTGAAAAACCCCCACGCCGGAAGACCAAGGTTTCCTGTCCCATGCTAATCAGGGCAGGGTAAGTCGGCCCCTAAGGCGAGGCAGAAATGCGTAGTCGATGGGAAACGGGTTAATATTCCCGTACTTGCAATATCAGTGAAGGGGGGACGGAGAAGGCTAGGCCAGCATGGCGTTGGTTGTCCATGTGAAAGTGCGTAGGCTGAGAACTTAGGAAAATCCGGGTTCTCAAGGCCGAGACACGAGACGATGCTCTACGGAGCAGAAGTGGTTGATGCCCGGCTTCCAGGAAAAGCCTCTAAACTTATGATATTGCGAACCGTACCCCAAACCGACACAGGTGGTCAGGTAGAGAATACTAAGGCGCTTGAGAGAACTCGGGTGAAGGAACTCGGCAAAATAGTACCGTAACTTCGGGAGAAGGTACGCCACTG
>NZ_JAJEWP010000013.1:0-1203 GCF_020687825.1 Fluctibacter halophilus | reverse complement strand
GGCTGTGATGAGACTTGCTCTCTAAGCGGTTGGTGGTCGCAGTGACCAGGTGGCTGGGACTGTTTATTAAAAACACAGCACTCTGCTAATTCGAAAGAAGACGTATAGGGTGTGACACCTGCCCGGTGCCGGAAGGTTAATTGATGGGGTTAGCGTAAGCGAAGCTCTTGATCGAAGCCCCGGTAAACGGCGGCCGTAACTATAACGGTCCTAAGGTAGCGAAATTCCTTGTCGGGTAAGTTCCGACCTGCACGAATGGTGTAACCATGGCCACGCTGTCTCCACCCGAGACTCAGTGAAATTGAAATCGCTGTGAAGATGCAGTGTACCCGCACCTAGACGGAAAGACCCCGTGAACCTTTACTACAGCTTGGCACTGAACATTGAACCTACATGTGTAGGATAGGTGGGAGGCTTTGAAGCATGCACGCCAGTGTGTGTGGAGCCGACCTTGAAATACCACCCTTGTATGTTTGATGTTCTAACGTTGGCCCCTTATCGGGGTTGCGGACAGTGTCTGGTGGGTAGTTTGACTGGGGCGGTCTCCTCCCAAATAGTAACGGAGGAGCACGAAGGTTAGCTAATCACGGTCGGACATCGTGAGGTTAGTGCAATGGCATAAGCTAGCTTAACTGCGAGACAGACACGTCGAGCAGGTACGAAAGTAGGTCATAGTGATCCGGTGGTTCTGAATGGAAGGGCCATCGCTCAACGGATAAAAGGTACTCCGGGGATAACAGGCTGATACCGCCCAAGAGTTCATATCGACGGCGGTGTTTGGCACCTCGATGTCGGCTCATCACATCCTGGGGCTGAAGTCGGTCCCAAGGGTATGGCTGTTCGCCATTTAAAGTGGTACGCGAGCTGGGTTTAGAACGTCGTGAGACAGTTCGGTCCCTATCTGGTGTGGGCGTTGGATGATTGAGGGGAGCTGCTCCTAGTACGAGAGGACCGGAGTGGACGAACCGCTGGTGTTCGGGTTGTGATGCCAATCGCATTGCCCGGTAGCTACGTTCGGAATCGATAACCGCTGAAAGCATCTAAGCGGGAAGCGAGCCCCAAGATGAGTCATCCCTGACAGTTTAACTGTCCTTAAGGGTTGTTTTAGACTAAGACGTTGATAGGCAGGATGTGGAAGCGTTGTAAGGCGTTAAGCTAACCTGTACTAATTGCCCGTGAGGCTTAACCATACAACACCCAAGT
>NZ_JAJEWP010000012.1 GCF_020687825.1 Fluctibacter halophilus | reverse complement strand
CACCGATTGCGCAAGTACTGAACGAGCGCATCTAAGTAAGGATTCAACGGGGGCAACCCCATTTAGTTGAAAGGATTTCAACATGGTTGCAGACGTGCGCTGTCTGCATTCGGAAAAACGGCACCCAGTGGGTGCCGTTTTTTCGTTTAGGGTGCAAATCTATCGCGAGCAGTGTCGCGAAGATTTGCGCAAGGTGAGGCTGACTGTCTGACTCAGCAGGCCATGAACCTGTTCGCGACGGCGTCTTACTGAACTGAACCTCCAGATGCCCCATCGTCGGCGCTCGGCGCTTCCAATCAATGAGTGTTTTGTCCCAGCAATGAGCGCAAGGGAGAGGCTCCGGTCTTCTTAGAAGACGCCGAGCAATAGGTAATTGCTCGGCGAGGAACGAACGACGCGACAGGACGTCGCGGCTGGAAACAAGCCACAGGGACATGTTGATACATCGTTGGCGTTCGGCACCTTCACCGTTACCTGCTATTTTCTTCACTCACTGGCCGCTGTGTTCCAGTAATGAATACTCCCTTGGCAGTGGACGAAAACGTGCATCTAATCGGCCAAACCTGTGGCGGAGGGCAAAGAGTATGGTTATTATCATCCGCTCATTATTTATAGCCAGATCAGTAATTTGGTTAATGTGCAGTGATTCACATGTTTCATTTAGCCGGGTTATTCAATCTTAATAATAAAAAAAACATCGAAGATGCGCGCATGCTTACCACTTCAACGCCAGACAATGTAACCAGTAGCAATACCCCGTCGCAGGATTCCATTTTTTTCTCACGCTTAGCCATGGTTATCACCGCGACGGTATTTGGCGGCTTTATCCTTCATTGGGTTGCCAACTATGAACAACTCGGACGATTTACCCTGTGGATCGGGCTGCATGGCGCTTTTAGCGTCGCTTGGTACCTGCTTCTTCTCTATCAAATACGCCTGTCAACGGTCGGCAATATCGCTACCCACCGGCGTTGGGGAAAGTTGAGTGTGATACTGGTCATCGCAATTCTGTTCTCCGGTGTGATGATGACACTGGGACTCTATGGATATCTGGTTGACCTTGGCGCTTTTGATTTTTCCCAGCCAAGCGCACGCGCAAGAGCGGGAGGATTGATTGGCGGCACGTTTCTGGAGTGGGCCATATTTGCTGCGTTGTACATTTTGGGCATCGTCAATGTACGGTCACCGGCACATCACAAGCGTTTTATGCTGGCGTCTGCGGTGCAGATGATGCCTGAGGGGCTAAATCGCCTTATTCACGTGCTTGGTCTGCCGGGCTATGGGATGTTGGGCATTATGCTGTTGATATATTTATCGATGATGATGTATGACTGGCGATCGGCGCGGCGCATATACTGGAGTACTCTGGTTGCCTTCGCCTTGTTCTTATTGATGGCCCTGTTGATCTATACCCTCTTTCGCACCCAGGCCTGGGGCGACTGGGTGGTCAGCATACTCGGCGGGATGTGATGGTCAGCATCAAAGAGGGGCTCATTGACTGGGTGTTTTGTCCCAGCAATGAGCCTGTTCGCGACGGCGTCTTACTGATTCCAACCTCCAGACGCCGCCTCGTCGGTGCTCGGCGTCTATACCTTCACCGATATCCCACTCTGTTCAGCGTTGTCCATCGGTTTAGGCGGCGGTGGGGCGCCGGCCAGTTTGCCTATTTCTTTGGCGTCGAAACCCAGATCTGACATGCTCTTGCCCAACCCTGGCCCTGGATTGATACCAGCTTCCTTGAGCTGTTCGGCAATCGCTTTGGCATCACCTGCCGACAGATTGTCAGCGTCGTAATTGCTGAGAATGTCGTTAAGTGTGTTCTTCTGCTCATCGGTCAGTGGTTTGGGTTCTGGTCGCATCATGGTGTTGTTGCTACTGATTGATTCAATCATTGTCGTACTTCCTATTGGTTGTGAACGATAGACTCTCATTCCCCCTATCGCCCATCATGTACCGATATTGATGCCGTTAGCGCGGTTTTACCTAACCTTTACATTGGTTGACAAAAAACTGACATTGAACCGGTGTGATAGCGGTGGTGGAAGGCCAGTAGTGGGCGGTGGTCCAAGTAAGTTGACCACGAAGAATCGTCATTCCGGCGAAGGCCGGGACCTTCTAAGTTACCTGACTCACACGAATTAACACTGTTTTGGTTAGTCATCAACCCCATGGAGATTGCGGCCTCCGCCGCAATGACGGTAGCGTCTGCTGAACTTCGCTACAGCGGGCAGTAAAGCTCTGAATATGCAATGGAGATGAATGATCGCTAAGTGCCAGTAGTGGACGCATGACTATTATTTATTCCAGTAACCATATTAAGCGAAAAGCAGACTTCCAGTCTTCTTGTCGATATCTAGATATTGTCGCTGAACTTCTCCGTAACTTATGTTTGCTATGATAGAAACACTTCGCAAGGCATCGGCTTACTAATCAAGTATCCCTGGATATAATCGCAATCCAAGCTTTTCAGATGGGAATATTGGGCTTCGGTTTCAATCCCTTCTGCTACAACCTTAAGATTGAGCGAATGACTTAGAGATATGATTGCTTTACATATTGCACTGTCATCTTGATTTTCGGGCAGGCTTAGAACAAAACTACGGTCTACCTTTACTATGTCAATTGGTAGTTTGCTCAGATAACTCAGAGATGAATAACCAGTACCAAAATCGTCGATAGCGATCGTTGAACCAAGAGCCTTTAGCTGATTAAGCTTGCTCTGAGCTGGTTCCAATTGGTGCATAATTGAACTCTCTGTGATCTCAAATATAAGTGACTTACAAATACCTTCTCTATCTCCAAAAATCCGATTAATACTACCCTGTAAACTTTCATGATACAGCTGTGCAACAGAGAGATTTACAGCAACTTTTACATCAGAACCTTTTACTAATTTCCATGTATCAATAAACGCTCTGACTTTTTTCATGACTAATTCGCCAAGGGGAATAATTAGCCCAGTTTCTTCTGCAATGGGTATAAATTGTGCTGGTGATATAACCCCTTCAGTAGAGTGATTCCATCTTGCCAAGGCCTCAAAATAGCAAGCTTCTTCCTCGCAAGATTCAACTATAGGTTGGAAATTTACTTCTATTTCATCATTGTTGATGGCTTTTTCTAACTCTGAGATTAGCCTTAAGCGAAAGCTCTTTTCTTCCCCAAACTCTTCCTGATAGAACATCAAGCGGTTCTTACCTGCATACTTTGCTTTGTACATTGCGATGTCTGCTTTCTTGATAAGATCTTGTTCACTGCTCCCATGTTTTGGGTACAAAGCAATTCCAACACTTGCAGTAACCTTGTAGGAATAGGACGAGTACTCTTTGGTAAACGAGAGAACATCAAGCATTTCATTGGCAAGTTTCGTTACTCGACTGATATTTCCAGTGCGCAAAAGGACAACAAATTCATCCCCACCAAATCGCGCTAATAACCCTCGATCTTGGACTACTTGGCTTAGCTTCAAAGCAATATCCACTAGTAAACTATCACCCTCTTGGTGACCTTGCGTATCGTTGATTTCTTTAAAACCATCTAAATCAACAAAAAGAATTGATAAGCTTTTGTTTTTCCGTTGGCATAACTCAATAGCCTGGCTCGTCTTTTCGATAAAGAAGCTTCTGTTGTACAACGAGGTAAGTGGATCAAAATAGGCAAGTTTACGTAACTGCTCTTCATGCATTTTAATACTTGATATATCAGTTAATGTTACAACGTAATACTTGGAAGAGGCGCTGAATTCATCATCAATCCTGGAAATCGACAAGTGAACAGGAAAAGTTTCTTCGTTGGCTCGTTGGCATTCAAGTGCGCCGCGCCAATGCCCCGAATCATTCAACTGGTTCGAAATCAATTCTTCCTGTATGCCAGGAATTATTTCGGCAAGGGAAATACGCTCCAAGTCGTTTGAACGATATCCACTCATGCGTTCAAATGCTGGGTTAGCCCTCAGAATACGAAAAGCACGATCTGTGCTTATAGCTCCGTCGAACGAGTGTCTGAACACAGATTCAGCTAACTTTAGCTGCATCTGGTGATTGTATTCAGATGTTACATCCTGCACAGTCCCAATCATTCTAATCGGATTGCCATGCTCATCTCGATAGACTTTTCCTCTTTCAACTACATGTCTTAGTGCGTTGTCATTACTCACGATACGATGATGGGCTTTATAGGGAGAATCATTTTCCAATGCTTGTTTTACGGCATCTTCAACGATGGCTCTATCTTGATAGTGAACAAACGATAGAAAGGCGGAATAGCTCGGTGTAAAGGTACGTTTATCTACTCCAAAAATCTTAAATATTTGATCTGACCAGTGAAGTGTATCTTTGAGGATATCCCAGTCCCATGCTCCTATATTTGCGATCGATTGAGACTCATCAAGTAGTTGCTGAATTTCAGTATGTGAAGCATGCCCCTGGGTTCCTATTGAGTTCTCCCTCAATGAGGCAAGGGCACACTCTTGTCCTTTCCAGCGTATAGGTGATAGAGCAATGTCTACAGTTACTGATTTATTAAACTTAGAAATAGCAGACAAAGGCCTTGAGTACCCCATCGGTCTTGAGCTTGGTCGGTTGAAGTATTGAGCAAGTAGTACTTTATGTGCTTCCCGGAATTCTTCGGGTAGCAATAAATTGATGTTGCATCCAACAATTTCATCAACAGTGTAGCCCAGAAGGTCGAACAATTGGCGGTTAGACCAAATGACTTCTCCTTTACTGTCAACGATGATTAGAGCATCACAAACACTGTTTATTAGCACTTCAAACTCGTTACCACTGCTCAAACCAAACCTGCCCTCCACTTATGGCCTTCCTCATTTTTTAACCAACATTGTTTACCAATATACGTCTCAGGCAAACTGTGCGACGAGAGACGATTGTTGATCAACTTCGTAGCGTAAGCTTTCATTGCGAGCTTTTGACTCTTTGCCGTGTTCTCCACTGGTATCCGAGAGCTCTTTCACTAAGTTGACGTTTCTTGAGACCTGTTCCGCAACAACGGATTGTTCCTCAATGGCCGTTGCAATGCTCCTATTGAGATCTGCGATGACACTAACCTGCTCCTGAATAACATTGAGGCTCTCGCCACTATCGTTAGCGCTTTTTACACTCTGCGTGGACAGCTCAACCCCCTGTTCCATTGCTGACTGTGCTCTTTCTGAAGCTTGTTTCAATGTGTCTATCCTCTTAGTAATCTCTTCTGTAGATTGCTGCGTTCGAGCAGCAAGAGATCTTACTTCATCAGCAACGACAGCGAAGCCTCGTCCTTGTTCTCCGGCTCTGGCTGCTTCAATAGCGGCGTTTAACGCCAATAGATTGGTTTGCTCTGCTATGGCATTGATCTCATCTAGGATATTTTGGATCAGTGAATTACCTTCAACGAGCGTTTTTAACTCTTTGGCAGCGCTTTGTAGCTGGACATCCAGACGCTGTATATCAGCTATGGTTGAGTCGACAGAGCCTTTACCCGAAACAGTATGTTGCTCTAGGGTGTCAGAAGCCTCCGCAGCCTGGTTAACGGTATTAGCCAACTCTTGGATGGTTGATGAAAACTGATCCATGGCAGTTGCTATTTGACTTACTTCTCCCGACTGCTGTTCCAGTAATGAAGCAACGGTGTCTCCACTATCTGATGTAGCCTGGGCATTGGCATATACGTGCTTAGTCGCATCATTTACTCTACCAACAACAGCCTTGAGCTTGGCTTGTTGCATGTCGATAGCTAAATCAATGAATCCTAATGCATCACACTGCCCGGAATACATGTAGACCATGAGTGGGTTTCCATAAATTTTCTTCGCTTTTTCCACTACTTTGAGATAACGCTTACGCCACTGGTAAAACATAGCGCTCATCACAGTCGTCGCTACTAAGCCAAAGGTGTTGACAATCGATACACCACCAAAAACAATGTCAAAAAACTCAACAAACCAAATGGCAACCATACCTGCAAGAATGAAAGATGTAATGTTAACTGTTGGTTTCGTGCATTTTGCCTTGGACCCGTTATTCAGTTTTTCGTACTCTGAAGAAGCTCTTTCAACCACATCTCTCCGCGGTTTAGTTCTTACAGACTGATACTCGACAACCGCTCCTTGCGAATTTCTGATAGGCGTAACAAACGCGTTGACCCAATAATAGTCGCCATTTTTACAACGATTCTTCACGGGGCCCATCCAAGACTCGCCAGATTTCAAGGTTTGCCACATATTAGCAAAGGCCGCTTTGGGCATGTCTCTGTGTCGCACTAAGTTGTGCGGTTTACCACGCATTTCATCCAGAGAATAGCCAGCAATTTCACAAAACTTATCATTGGAATACGTGATCCTGCTGTCCAAATCAGTTGTGGAAAGAAGTATATCGTGCTCAGAATAAGTGACTTCGTTACCTGAGTGTGAGTTGGTAGCCATTTTTTTGTTCTCGCTATTAGAAATAAGCTATTCAATAATTAGATTCAAAATGAAACACTTTCAACTTATTTACTACTTTTATATCAATAAGTTAAAGGTTTGGGTAATAATATTACCCATATACAGTCTTGCTGATTGTGTTTCACTCAAAGACACTGTGGGGATAGTAATTCACCAAATCAGCCTTCAACGCTGTTAAATACGACTCTGGGTATGTTGAGTTGGTAAAAGATGATTTCAGTTTACTCAAAGCTTGCAATTGATTTATCAGAGATTCCATGTTGACAGAAAAGATAACTGTCTTTTTGGAGCTACCTAGCCCATGCTGATGTTGTTTGCTCATGGCAGATAAAATCCATGTGAATGTGCCTTTTTCTCTTTCAGCAAAATGCAGCATATAGGGCCATTCAGCGATCAGGTTTAATAGATAAAATTGAACTTGTGGGAACCCAATTGACCCTTCTAGGTTCTGGCATACTCCCTGAAAGCTAATACGTAAGCGTCGTTCAAATTTAACAACGTTTAGTCGGTGATTACTAAGCGTTCTCAGTAGATCATGCGCTCTAGTGATATCGAGTGACCAAAGGTCACTGCTTGATATCTTGAGGTGAGCCTCAAAATCACCGTTTATCTTAAGTTCTGTAATTGCTCCCATAAGCAAACTCCATTGTCATCATCTGACACCTGTGATGCCTGCGATGTATAAAAAGCAGCCCTGAACAAAAATATAACGAGGAAAGTCAACGATAGGCGCTTGTCGTCCATGTTCAAGCGGGAACCCATAAGAGACAATTAGTCTTTAGTATAAACAGCTCATAAAACAAACAAGTTCACCTTTGCAAATCTCACCTAACTCGAATGAAAACTCTCAAAAAATGCAAAAATCAACTTTTCCACACAGTATCGAGCGCCCGCCATCTTCGGTTTTGCCGAACTCGCCGAGTGTCCGCTTAAGGGGGAATCAAGAATACACAACAAACTTTCGCGAAGGTCCACTATTCGCTCAAACCCGCCTTTCGAACCTGACCATCACACCTCGCCGCAGCGTTCGGTGAATTGTGTTTTAAGGTCTTCGTGGGTCTGCTTGATGGGCGTGAACAGCATTTGCATATCGTCGCTGAATGCGGTGTCGAGGTAATAGGGGAACCCCCGTGAATGCGCAACCTTGTTAAGCGCATTGTCGATGTTGTGCTCGTGAAAGGTGGCGAAGCGACGGTAGCCAGCTTTGTTGCAGTTCTCCAGGTAAACCTGAAGCAATTGTTCGGTGACAACCAGCTCAGGGTGTGCCATTTCGATGTCCTGTTGTTGATGCTGACGGGCACCAACGTACAGTCCAGCCACAAAGCTGAGTGTTATCGCCAGTGCTATACTGGCTATCAAATGGTATTTCATCGTCCTTGCAATGCTTGTCTGAATAACCAGAGCATGGGGGGGAAAGCGTAAAATACAATGTTGAGTGAATAGCAGGCGTTCTAAAGACGCCTGCCTCAAATGCAGGTTAGAAAGGTAGCCCGTTGTTGATACTGATGCCGTACGCCCCAAAGCGGTAAGTCGTTGATACTTCAGTGCGATTGCCGTGCGCAATCAGTGCAACTGCATCATCATCGTTGGCATTCGTGTTGGACCACGAAATCAAGCCATGTCCAAACTTATCGGCATGGTCGATTTTGAGGTGGACAGTGGTTTTGGGGGCGAGTTGGTTGCCGTTCACAAATCCATCACTAAATGTGGGACTCACTTCATTTCCGTCACTGTCATAGAACGTCAGATCAACAGTGACGGTGTGATTTGTAATGTTGGAAATCCATAGCTTTGTTCCATTGGAGCCGCTACCTGAGGCTTGCCCTTTCCAGTACGGAACATACGCTTTACCTTGTCCGGCAAAACTTTGGGTACTCAGAAAAAACAGTGTAACGGAAAGGAGATAGGCGAGTTGTTTCATGAAATAGTCCTTTTCAATTGTGTGAGTAGTTCTACTCAATCTGTGAACATGCAGCAGGCAGAATAGTCCACTTGTGCAAGGTGGTCAGTTAGATGTATCAGACCTCATATGGCTTAACGACTATGATCTATCATCCTTTAGCTCCGTGATGGTCAAAGGCTGGGATAGACAAAGTGAATACTGAAAACGACTGCGAAGTTAGTCACATCCCCCGTTTTTGCTGATACTGATGCCAGCCGGTCAATGCGCTGAACAGGCCGGCGGCCAAGGTCAGGTCATGGCCAACATACGGGTGGCTGTCGGTACGGTAGGTCAAATTCAGACTACGATTGCGCGCAATGTGGTACTCCAGTGCGTCGTATACGGCGCGCATTTCGCCGGCCTCACTACCGATGTTCATGTACAGATACGCGCCGACCGCTTGCTCAGACACCACGTAGTGTTCCACGGCCTTACGGGTTTCCTGCGCGCCCCACCAGACGGCGGGGCTGAATGCCATGTGGCCCTGGAATAACCCGGGACGTGACTGAAAACTGTGCATCACCAGTAGCCCGCCCACTGAGTGGCCAGCCAGAATCCGCTGGTCACTGGTGCGATACTGTAAATCAACAAAGGGCATCAGTTCATTGGCGATAAAATCGAGAAACTTGTCGCCGCCACCGCCCTGGCCCAGCGGGCCTCGGGGATCCTGGTTCACCGTTGGGGCGTAGTCCCTGAGCCGATCGGTGCTGTGAATGGCGACAATGATGTGTGGGTTGGCACCCTCCGATGCAGTGAGTCGCGCCAGCATGCTGGCCACCATGTCACCATTGAGGCCACCATCAAGCAGGTAAAGCACCGCAAACCGCTTGTCACTGGTTTGGTATTCTTGTGGCTGATAGACCGTGATATCCCGCTGTTCTTGCAGGATCGCAGAGGTCAGGGTATGGGATGTAGGGGAAGACGCTTGTGCACCGGTGGCCAAGGTAACCAGGCAAAACAGCAACAGGGTTTTCAATCGGTGTCATCCTTTGCGTTGGACCGTATTTAAACGCGCCCAGTGTGGATGAAATGTATTTCAATATCAATTATTTACCAAGGGTCTTGCCCTTACAATGCCCGTTTGGGATCCTGTGCCTGAGGTTGGCGCAAACCCATTTCCAGTAAGGTTTCACTCATCTGCTGGCTGAGGTTTAACGAAGATTTGCGCTTTTCCTGTTCGACAGCGCGGCGCTGTGCTTCTTCTATGATCAACTGGCGTTGTTCTTCAAGGGCGAGCAGTTTGTTGCGCTTTTCCCGGGGACTCAGGGAGTCATCGTTTTGCACCGCTTCGATTTTCTTTTCGATCTCTTCCAGTTGGCGACGATCCAGGCCAATGCGGGCATCAATGATCAATTGGTTTAATTGATTGAAGGGATCTTGTGGGTCGTGACTGTCGGAAGACTGGGTTGCGTCGGACGCGGCGCTGTTCGCTGCCGATGTCTGGGGCAGTTGGTTGGCAACACCCGCGCTGGATTGACCGAGTCCTTCGGCGAAATCCTGATATACGCTTTGCAGCATGCGGTTATGTTCCGTCCAACCTTCCATGCCCACCCGAAACGCCAGATTACCGTACAGGTCATTAAACAAGTCCGCGATCCCGGCTTGGCTCCATTGCTGCGCTGGCGACAAAGGGGTTTTTGAGGGTAAGCCTTCAATGTTTACCCCGTACACGGCAAAGTGCATGGATAGCTCCAGGATGGCTTTGTCGCCCCAGGACAGGTCTTTGGTGGCATTTTCCCAGGCCTGTTTGACGTGCTGTGGCGCGTTGACCGGCGGGAACTGAATGGTTTTGGCAATGCCGACCTCGACAATACCGTCGTTGTTTAAGTCCACCCGGTCACTACCATCGGGTTGACTGAGCAGGTTCTGTGCGCCTTCCTCTGACAAGTTAGTGACCTGGATCGGTTCGACAAGCCCATTGGACTTTTGGAGCAGTGCAAGCTGCTGCGGTGACAGGGACGCCAGAAAGGCCTTGGCCGACGTCTGACGGTTTTCAGCCTCGCTGAGTATCTGCGCAAAACCTTGAATGTCGGTTGTTGACAGATTGCGGCTTTCCAACCGCGTCATTGATACCGCGCTGAATCCTTGAGAAATGTTCATTAATCGATCCCTATGTCCGTACATGCCATGGCGTCATCTGCGCGGAAATGTCTTGCCGCCAGCGGTTAGTAAATTCCGTATCTGGGGTCAATTCATGACTTTGAGGCGAGCTACCTGCGGCATTTTTTCTGTGCTACAGATGCCATAAGCAAGTTCAGGACCATTCTTCTCGGTGTTCAGGACTTGTTACTATCAGGCTGATAATAGCACCTGGCCCAAGGTCGCCCCGACACAGCCGGCAATGATCCATAGCGGCGACAGGCGCCAGTATCGCAAGGCTGCGAACCCGGCCAGGGCAATCAAGCCATCCGTCCAGTGTACGACAGAGGCGCTGACAACGGGGTTGATCCAGGCGGCGGCGAGGATCCCGACCACCGCTGCATTCACCCCAGCCAGGGTGTTGGTCAACTGCGGATGCGCACTGATCCGCTGCCAGTAAGGGAGCACTGCGGCAAGGAGCAGAAAGCCGGGTAAAAAGATCGCCGCCAGCGCCACGGTTGCGCCAATGACGCTGTGCATACCGGTGTCAAACAGGGCGCCGTAGAATGCCGCAACGGTAAACAGCGGGCCCGGCACCGCCTGGGCGATACCGTAGCCGGTTAAAAACTGTGACTCGCTGAGGGCGGCAGACCCTATCAGCGGTGCTTCAAGCAATGGCAACACCACATGGCCACCGCCGAATACCAGTGCACCGGCGCGGTAAAAAATGTCCATCAGTGTGAACAGCGGTTGGCCGTTCTGAGCCAGCAGGGGCAGTACTGCCAACAGCACCATGGCAATGGCTGCCAGGATCAGGGCGACACGTTTGCCTGGCTTGCGCAGGGCTGTTTCTGTGGGCATTGCAGGCGCTTGGGTTAACCACAATGCGCCCGATAGGGCGCCCAGCAGTATGACCAGCCACTGGGCCCAGCCGCTCTGTATTGTCATCAGCAGGCCGAACGCAAACAACCCGATCAGTCGCCTTCTGGTGTCGTTGCACAACTGGCGTGACATGCCCCACAAGGCATCCGCGACAATCACCACGGCGACCAGTTTGAGCCCTTTGAAGAGTGCTTCCCCTGTCGCTGAATGCAGTGTCAACGCCAGCTGCGCGAACCCAAACAGCATCACTGCCGAGGGTAGGGTAAACGCACAGAAGGCTGCCATGGCACCGCGCCATCCGGCCCTTTCGTAGCCCAGCGCAAAACCCAGTTGGCTACTCGCCGGTCCGGGAAGAAACTGACACAGGGCCAGCAGATGGGTGAACTGAGCATCGCTCAGCCACGCACGTCGTTCGACCAGCGCCCGGCGAAAATAGCCGATATGCGCAGTGGGGCCACCAAAGGCGGTCAGTCCCAGCTGTAGAAAGGTTAAAAAGACCTCTCGGGCAGTTCCCGGTGTGGATTTCATGGCAACACAGCGATGGTAAAAGACAATGGGCGACACTGTAAGAATTTTCCCATCGGTGGACAATACGTGGGCATAAAAAAAGCCCCGGATGGGGCTTTTTTAAAAACTGAACGAATAGGTCGGTTATTCGCCGCTGTCCAGGGCTTCCAGTTGTGCCGGTACGGTAGCGGGGTCACCCACAACCACACGGATCATGTTATCCAGTGGCAGATACTGATTGGCCACACGTTTGACATCGGCTGGTTGCACCGCGTCAATCATGCCCATCAGCTTGCTCAGGCGATCGTCAGGCAGGTTATGCAGTTCCTGATACCACAACTGGCTGATCACGCCACCCCGTGAACTGTTGCGCAGTACGAACAGTCCGGACATGTAGTTTTTAAACCCACGTAGCTCTTCATCACTGACTCCGTCCGCTTGCAGCAGGGCGATTTCCTTACGGATCTCTGACAGAGAGTCTGCGGTGTGCTCTGCAGTGACGGCAGCACCCTGTGCCCAGTAGGCAGCGTTGGGCAGCACCCGCAGGCTGGAGCGCGGTGAGTAGGTGTAGCCTTTGTCTTCACGAATGTTGCTGGTGATACGCGAAGAGAAAGAACCGCCTAACAGGGTGTTCATTACATCCAGAGCAACAAAATCTTTGTGTTCAGGACCTGGCACCTGCAAGCCGAGGCGCAGCTCCGATTGTGGTGCATCCGGGCGCTCCACAAAATGCTGGGAAGGCTGAGCGACAGCAGGGGTGCTGAAGGTATTCTTGGTGCCGCTTTGCATCCACGCAAAAGCGTCCATCACCGCCTGTTGGGTGGCTGACGTATCGAACACGCCACTGATATACAGGTGGCTGTTGTTGGCCGTTACATGCTGCTTGATCAAACCGTTCACGTCTTCCAGCGTGATGGCCATGATGTCGTCCTGCGATGGAATGGGCATGGCATACGGGTGGTCACCAAACATCGCCTTACCAAATGCCTGAGAGGCCTGGCCATTGGGCGAGGTAGCACGAATGCTCATGTTGCGGGCAAAGGTTTCAGACACCCGGGTCAGGGTGTCCTGGGTCGGTGAGTAATGGGCCAGCAAGTCACTCATCAGGTCCAGCGCCTTGGTGGTGTGTTCAGACAACACACTGATTTCCACCGTTGAGTAGGCTTCGGTCACGCTGGTGGTCACTTCTCCACCCATCGCAGCTGCTTTATCGGCGCTGTGCTGGGTCTTGGGATGACTGCCGTCTTCCGAGATCAGGTTGTAGGCGACATCCGCCAGACCTCCACGGGTGTCGTGCACATTACCCACACGGGTATAGAGACGAACCGTGGTCTTGGGGATTGAACCATAAGGGATCAGCGTTACTGCTAAGCCGTTTTCAAGGGTAAATGTCTGGGTAGCAGGCACTTCGAACGGTGCCGGTTTACCGGGCGGTGGCGGGGTACTTTGGGCCAGCGCGGGTAAACTCAGGGTGGTCACAAAGCATAGCGCAACGAGTTGACGACAACGCATGATCATTCTCCTTCTCCTTCGGTGGCCGTGGCCTGTGGTGCCTCACCGGGTGTTACGGTCAATACAGTGCGGTTTCCGGGGTGCAAGTACTGCTTGGCAGTTTGTTGGATCAGTTCAGGGGTTACCGCTGCAAAGGCTTCGTCCAATTGATTGATCTTGCCTGGGTTGTCATCAAATAACGCGAAGCTGGCCAACAGGTCGAGTTTTCCTACCCCAAAAAAGCCTTCATAGGTATCGTACAGGTCGGATTTTAGCTTGGTTTTGGCCAGTTCAATTTGTGCTTCGGTGATCGGGTTTTCTACCAGTCCGGTCATCACGGCATCAATGGATTGGGTAATGGCTTCACGCTGCTCAGGTGTTTCATGGGTCAGGTGTGCCATCCACAACATCGGACCGTTGTAATTGAACATGTTGCCCAACAGGTAATTGATCCCCCCGTTGATATCGCCGGTCAGGCCGGTTTCATTGACCAGTTGTTTGCGCAGCAACGAGTCATTGCCCTGTACCAGGATCTGGTCGATGATGCCCATGGCATAGTATTCCGGGGTATCTCGCGGAGGCATACGATAAGCAAACGCATAGGCCGGTTTGGGGGCCAGTTTGTCGTATTTGTTGTGGACACGCTCTTTTTGTTGCGCCAGTTCTGTGACATCCGGCAGTGCTTTTGGCTCTACCGAGGGAATGTTGGCGAAATACTTTTCAATCATGCCTTTGGTGTCGTCAATACTGACATCACCGACCACCACCAACACCGCATTGCTGGGCGAATAGTATTGGGTGAAGAAGGCTTTTACATCGTCCAGGTTAGCAGCATCCAGATCTTCCAGGTCACCGTAAAAATTGTGTGCGTTGTACCAGTTGTCAAACGCATACTGGGGCATATCCAGCCAGGGGAATCCACCATAGGGCTGGTTCAGCACGTTCACCTTGACCTCATTCTTTACCACCCCTTGTTGGTTGGTGAGGTTTTCCTGGGTGATTTT
This sequence comes from Fluctibacter halophilus, assembly GCF_020687825.1. Taxonomy (GTDB): domain Bacteria; phylum Pseudomonadota; class Gammaproteobacteria; order Enterobacterales; family Alteromonadaceae; genus Fluctibacter; species Fluctibacter halophilus. Next base: position 698 of record NZ_JAJEWP010000012.1, on the reverse strand, counting down.
CAGTGAGCGCATGCGATCCGCTTCTGCCCACAACATGGTCTCCAGCGTGTGCTTGGGCACCACTTCAAAGTAGTTGGTGTAATCAAACCGGGTGGAACCGTTGAGGACGCCGCCATTGTTCTGGATCAGCTTAACCAGCTCCATTTTGCCGAGGTTTTCAGACCCCTGGAACATCATGTGTTCAAACAGGTGGGCAAAACCGGTGCGATCTTTGGGTTCGATACGAAAGCCGATGTTGTAATACACACCAACAGCAGCAATGGGCGCAGTGTCATCGGGACTGATAACAACTTTTAAGCCGTTATCGAGGGTGTAATAGGTGACGGGAACATCGACCGCATAATTGGGTGCGGCAGTCTCTGTGGCCTGTTCGGCAGCAGGTTGTTGGGTATTTTCAGCCGGCTGGGGCGTACAGCCCAGGCCTAAAAACGCCAATCCCGCTACGCTCAGCAGTAGTGGTTTCATAGTGGTTGCTCTTGTTTTGTTTTTCAGAGGGTTAACGCCACTGTAGACCGATTTTCATGCAATGAAAAGGGGCCAGAGTGTTACCTGGTGTTACAAAATACCGCTATTTTTGGGTATTAAACCCCATACCCTAGTATCGACCCGGCGATTTTTTAATCGCCGGGGATGGTCTTTAATGGTTCTCGTTGAAACGACTTCCGACTAACTTTAAACGAGATTGATACCATGTTGAA
>NZ_JAJEWP010000011.1 GCF_020687825.1 Fluctibacter halophilus | reverse complement strand
TGTAAGGTAACAAACCATCCCTGGTGCTACGTCCAGCCGCGCATCCCTGCGCGTCGTTCACTCAACTGCGTTATGCCACCGGCATAACGGTTTTCGTTCACCCCCATGTGAGAGTGTGCTGTTCGAATATGGGGACTCATGTGACCAAAACGTGGGGAGCGTTTTGGAACGTTGGAGCGAAGCGACGACGGCCCGTGGGTGAATAAGCGGTGACCGCAGGTCATGAGGCGTAATAGGTAATTACGCCGAAAGCGTTGAACGACGGTACAGGGTGAACCACGCAAGCAATGGGCGAATCCGTGTAGTCCATTGAGTGGTGAACGGGAGGGCAAAGGATGCCCGGAGTACAAATTCGTCGTCATTGGCAACCGGTCGGCGTGTGACAACTCCTTAAGACGATGTGGGTTGCAATTCTGTCAACATTACAACAGTATCGTTAGCCATCGTTAATCGCATTCCAAGAGAGCAAAAATCGTGGGAAGAATCCTGCTCAGCATTTTTCGCGTCGTTAATTTTTTACACCGTAAAAAAGTGCCTGTGCTACCAAGCGTGATCAATCTCCTATTCATCAGGTTATTGTTCGGTTGCCAAATTGGGAATGGGGCGCAACTGGGTAAAGGCGTCTCTCTGGGGTATGGCGGACTTGGCATTGTCATCCACGGTCGCAGCAAACTGGGTAATTACGTCAATATAGGTACGGGTGTCACTATTGGAGGAACCAATAAGCAAACAGACGTGCCAATCATTGGTGACAACACCATGATTGCAACCGGAGCAAAAGTGTTAGGGCCTGTCACTATTGGAAGAAACTGTGTCATAGGAGCCAATGCGGTTGTGCTGAGCTCTATACCGGATAACAGTGTCGCGGTTGGGATCCCGGCAAAGGTAATAAAACAGGATATCGATATTTCCGATTATCGATAATCAGATTTCCGAAGCCTCATTCGTGGTTTAAAGCATGCCATCTTGTTAGAACAACCGGCTTTTCACATTACCCTGTCTTATCCCTTGCTCCGCTATAAACCTGTCAGTATGCTAAAACGCTGTCGCAGCGTTTTATTGTCGGGTTTTTAGTGAGAAGTTTCACCTTTCAGTTTGTCAGTAGCCTGGGTGTTAGGGCTTTCGGTTTAATCGCCGGGTTCCTGATCAGCATATTGATCGCCAGGGCATATGGCAGCGAAAACCTCGGACAGTACGCATTGTTTGTAGTCCACCTCAACCTGTTAACGGTGGTGGCAAAGTGCGGACTCGACACTTGGGTCGTCAGAGAAGGGGCAAGATTTGATGACCGCGAGGTAAAAGCGGGCTACGTGCGTCACTCCCTCGGACTGGCAATGGTGTTGAGTCTGGCCCTGATAGGTTGCTATGCCTTGCTGCTGATTTCTGGTTGGCTCGCATCCCCCTCTCAGACTGTCATTACTGCGCTGTTTTATATGTTGCTGGCACTGCCTGGCGCGGTCCTGATCCGGTTTGTGTTGGCTTGGCTTCGGTTAAAAGGCCGTACCATTGTTGCCAATGCGCTGGAAGGCGTTGGCGTCAATGGTGCATTGCTCATCTGTTTGCTGACGGTTTACTTCTCATCGATTTGGATGAGCAACATACATCCGATAGGCCTTTTTGCATTGTGTACTGTCGGTGTCGGCGCTATCGCTGCTGTACTGTCCTTACTGCGAGGTACGAGAGGCTACACGTCAACTGGCTTATCGAATCAGGCGACACTTGCAGCGGGACTCCCGTTTCTGTTGGTCAGCTTCTCGGCAACACTCAATACGTCCATCGATACCTTATCCATCAGTCACTATCTGCCTGAAGAAGACTTGGCGTTGTATTCTGCCGCGCAAAAGCTGGCGGCGTTGCTGGCGTTCCCTTTAGTGGTAGCCGGCTCGATTGTCGCGCCACAGTTTTCCGCGCTGTTTGCATCATCCCAAACCCAAACACTTCGAACGGCATTCATTCGCACGTCGATCGGCATTTCTATCGTTAGCGGTGTTGGTTGCATCATCGTGCTGACACTGGGTGAACAATTGCTCGGGATGTGGGGTGACAGCTTCATTGACGCATATGATGTATTGATCGTGCTCGGTATCTCGCAACTGATCAACGCGTGTTGTGGCCCTCTTGGGCTCTTGTTAAACATGTCTGGATACGAACGTCCGGTGTTGTGGATTACGCTGTTTAACAGTGGGCTGAACCTGTTGTTGAATGCAACACTGATCCCATCGTTCGGGATCAAAGGTGCCGCGTTAGCCACGGGGATCGTCATTGTGCTGCAAAATGTTGCTTTCTTCGGTGTCGTCTGGCGTAACCGGGTACTATCCGCGGCATAATTGACATGAGACATGCGCAAAGATTCCCAACTCCAACCGAAGCAGAGTATGATGAAAACAAAAACATTGATGTTGTTAAGGGTGCTGCTTGATTAATCCGCTGAAGTTTTTTTATCACAATATTTTGCCTCTCGGTGTGAAAGACAAAGTAGAGCAATGGCGCGAACCTCGTCGGCAAACCAAAAACCTGTATTCACAGGCATATTGCGCAACGCGCAGTGTGTTTATTCATATTCCTAAAACGGCGGGTACCAGCGTGTCGCAAGCCCTATACGGTGGGCAGCCCTGGCATCACACTGCGCGTTCCTACTATCAGGCAGATCCGGAACGTTTCAGACAGTTTTTTTCTTTCGCCTTCGTGCGTAATCCCTGGGATCGATTACTGTCCACCTATCATTATGCGTGTAAAATCAGTGACCCTGTTTATCGAGGGCCACTGTCGTCGATTGCAAAGTGTCAGAATTTTGAAGCCTTTGTGATGACGTGGTGCAATGCTGAACGAATCAATGAGCACTACTTTCTTAAGCCGCAGTTCGATTATTTAACCCTGGACGATCAGCAAATTGGTGTCGATTATGTGGGTCGTTTTGAAACCTTAAATCAAAGCTTTGCGCACATTTGTGAGCAGCTATCTGTTAAAGCAGAGCTACCGTCCCTTAACCAAAGCAAAGGCAAAACGGACTTTCGAGAGTCCTATACGCCGGCAATGGTCGACAAGGTAGCCAGCCTTTACGACCGCGATATTAAAAGCTTTCACTACGCGTTCGAATAAGCGGATTATCCCATGTATGCATCCCTTTGCCTGATCGCTGCTATTTGTGTTCTGAACCTCAATGGCGTTGGGGTATTGATGTTAGGGGTCGGTCAGCTATTTTCATTGCCGTTGTTATTGGCGTCTGCACTGGGCTGGTATTGGGCTGTATTGCGCAAACCGCCAGTTTCTCAATACCTGCTGGTCTACCTTGGTGTTCTGACGGTTTACCTGGGAATGGGGTTGCTGGCATCGGTCATTCACGGGTTATCCAGAATTGATTTTAGCGCGACCGTCTTTGTGCGCTATTTGACCACCGCGTTCATCATCGTCAGTGTCTATTTGCACGTCAAAATGTTGGGGCCTGAGTCTGAACAGCGTTTGTTGCGTTTTGTGTTGGTATTGATCGTGATTGCTTCTGCACTCATCCCGTTCAGTGCTTATATCAATATCAGCGGTGCGTTGGTCACCTCCTCCGGGCGCGGCACCGGCGTGTTCGCCAATCCCAATGAAGCCGGCATTGTCGCAGTGAGCGGCATTGCGCTGGCATTGTCCCTTGAGTTGCCTGCATGGTTGAGGCGTTCACTGATCGTGTTTCTGGCGGCCATGGCGGTGATGACCTTCTCTAAAACCAGCATGATGCTATGTTTGCTGGTGTACTTGGCCTATCAGGGACTAAAACCATCCCTCGGTCGTAGTCTCGTTTATGTACTGGTCACTGTGGTGATAGGGTGGGGGACATTGTCCCTGTTCAAGCAGGACATCATTGAGCAATTTGATCCCAAACAAGCCGTTCGTATCGCCCAGTTACTCAATGTGTTGACCATGCAAGGGGATGTCAGTGATGACGATCTGACGTCCGGGCGCGCGGAGTTGTGGGAGTTGGGCATGGAAAAGATCAGCCGTCATCCATTCATGGGCAACGGGTTGGGCGAACTTCATTCGATGGAAGAGGCCCGCACATCTGTCAACAAGGGGGTTGGTCAAGGGGTACACAACACCTATTTGCTGAAGCTCGGCGACGCCGGCATCTTCGCCCTCAGTGGCTTTTTGTTTTTCATTCTTTTTTTCCTTTGGCACGCGTTCAGGTTGAGAACGGCTTCTGCCGGCGCTCGTTTCGTTTTTCTGTATATGTTGGTGTTTGCAATTAACGCGGTATCGAGTCATGGTATGGAATTGCTGCGTTTTCATAACTTTTTTCTGGGGCTGAGCATGGCCTTGTTGGCCCATGCGGCACGTCAGTCCCAACAATCGTACCTACGAAACGAAGCCGTACAATAACGAAAACGAAAAATCATTATGGCAAAAATTCTGTTGATCATTGATTCCCTTGGTTCCGGTGGCGCACAGCGTCAATTGGTGACCATTGCCAGGGGACTCAAAGCCCGTGGGCACGAGGTGACCTTTTTCACCTACTTTCCGCAGTATGATCACTTTTTGGGATGGTTGCGGGAGGTGAATATTCCGGTCGTCTCGCAACCCAAAAAAGGCTCGCTCGGCATCTCGGTTTTTTGGCGTTTGTATCGTCTGATCAAACAGGAACGCTTTGATGGTGCGATGGCATTTATGCAATCTCCCAGTCTGTATCTGGAGATGGCCGTTGCGCTTATCCCCCGTCGACAGCGCCCAAGGGTGGTTTTTTCTGATCGTACAACCTTTGCAGAGGATTTTCGCCCCAGTTTCGGGTTTATCCTGCGTCAGCAATTACACCGTTATTGCGATGTCATCACGGCCAATAGCCACGCCCACTGTGACAAGCTGCAGAGCATGTTTCCATGGATGAAACAGAAGCTTCTGCCTGTCTACAATGGCATCGAGCCGAGCGTTGCCCAAGGGCAGGGGCAAGCCCCGATTGACAAACCCTACCTCTTGTCGGTTTCCAGAGTCATTGGCTACAAGAATTTTCAGCGTTTTGCGGATGCCATGCTCAGGTGCTTTGAGACCTTTGGTGACGTGCCAACAGTAATTTGGGTAGGGCGGGTGTTTCCGATCCCCGAAGTGGAAAAAGCGGTTGCAGAGATTCAGCAACGTTTTGAACAGCGAGGCATCGCTGACCGGCTCCAGTTTGTTGGCGAGCAGTCGGATGTTGCGCGTTATTATCAACATGCCTCAGCACTGGTTCATCCATCCAGGCTGGAAGGTTTTTCCAATGCGGTGGTGGAAGGCATGATGGCCGGGCTGCCTTTATTGTTGGGGAATATCAGCGATCATCAGCGTATTGTGCAGACCTACCAAAACGGTTGGATTTTTGACGTCGATAATACCGACAGCATGGTTGACGCATTGCGCCATTTTCAAACCTGCGATGCCCAAACGTTACAACACATGGCAAGTAATAGCCACGAAGCGGCAGTTGCCCTGTTTTCCTTTGACAAGGCCACTGAACAATACGAAGCGTTACTCACCGGACAGTCAGGGGAGCTTTGCAGTGAACGCTGATGTTTATGTGATGGGTAAACTGCCTCCCCCGGTAGGTGGCGTGACGAAAAGTATTGCCAATTGGCGGGATGCGCTGGCATCGGTTGGCGTCAACTGTGTTTTCTGGCCGTCGCAGCCGCGCTTGCGAGGATATCGATGGTGCCATGTTCATGCCTATCATCCCTATAAACGGGCACTATCGCTGTTGATTGGCAAGTGTCTGGCCAGACGCAATGTGTTTACCATCCACGGCATGCATTTCGATCAGGAAGATCGATGGAACCGAATGGCACTGTGGCTCTGTGACGGCGTTTTTGTGCTTAATCAACATGTGTTGGCAAACAGTCCACGGCTTAAAGCCAAGCCGCACTTGCTGACATCGTCGGTATTACGAGAAGGGATAACCTCAGCACCGATACCTGCGCAACCGTTGCTGCCGCCATCCAGCAAGCCCTATGCTTTGGTGTACGCGCAGCACAGTGACAGTTTTGAGGGTGACCCCATCTACGGGATACCGTTTGTGGAGTCTTGCCTTGAGCGCCTTCGTGAAGACTACACCTTGGTGCTTGCCGATGTGACCAATGCTTATGCTGAACTCGATGAACGATGGGGAGATGCACTGGTGAGGCTGGATAAGCCGGTGGACTTTGCGCAGTTGCTAAGTGAAGTCGCGGTGTACCTTCGTCCTACTTGTAAAGACGGTGATTCGGTGGCGGTGATTGAAGCGCTGATGGCGGGGGTGCCGGTGGTTGCGTCTGATGTGGTACAGCGTCCTGCAGGGGTGATCACCTATCGACATCTGGATGGCGAAAGCTTTCTTGCAGCGTTGAAAAACCTACCTGAAGGCGTGGCCGGTAGCCATGATTCGTTGACGTCTGTAGAGGACGTCATCAGGTTTCTGGAGTCGTTGTAACCCATGTTGCTGAAGTGGCGTACCTATTATCGGCTTGGCATTGGCAATGTATTGCGTGTATTACATTATCGCTTATGCCTTAAGTTTGGCTGGTTTGCCCGTGTATTGCCTGTTCACCCCTGTCCTGACGGCCCCTTTTTTACGCGGCCTGATGTCCCCCGCTGGGACAGCGCGATCCCGCCATTGAACGCATTTGGCTGGTTGCCGGTATCGACGGAAGCGGTACCAAACTGGTTTGAGAATCTGCTTACCGGCAAAGCCTGTACACCGTCTCAACAGCATTGGTCAACGCTGGCAGATTTTGATCCTGAGGTGGGTGATATCAAAGGCGTTTGGGATTTATCCCGCTGGGGCTGGCTGGCGCACTTCGCACTGGCATACCGCTGCAGTGGTGAACAGCACTGGATCGACAAAATGAACCTGTGGCTGGAAGACTGGTGTGCCGCCAATCCGGTCAATCAGGGCCTCAACTGGAAATGTGCTCAGGAAGCCGCTATTCGGGTGATGCATCTGGCAGTGGCGCTGTGCCTGTTTGAACAGCGTCAGCCCAGTGATGCCGTTTTACAGTTGGTACGTGAGCACTTACTACGAATAGAGCGCACGTTAAGGTATGCCAAAGGACAGGACAATAATCACGGTACCAGCGAAGGCGCGGCTTTGTACATTGGTGCAACCCTGTTGTTGCACGCTGAACCACAGGACCGTCGGGCCAGCGCCTGGCGAACTCAGTCGATAGCGTACCTCACAGAGCGCAGTCAGCGCTTGATCGCGCCGGATGGCACCTTCAGCCAGTACTCGAGTAATTATCATCGATTGATGCTAGACACCTTCACGTTGACCGAAGTCTGGCGTCGGTTTATGCAGCAAGGTGCGTTTCCGCAATCGTTACAGCAACAGTTGCGTTGCGCCAGTCGTTGGTTGTTGGCAATGCTGCCACCACACACTACCGATGTGCCGAACTGGGGCGCGAATGATGGTGCACAGTTGCAGTTATTCTGGTTTACCGAATACCGAAGCTTTCTACCCAGCGCGCTGGCTGCACAAATGATGTGGGAAGGACCACAGCAACCACTGTGTTTGCTGACACTGCATCAACTGGGTTGTGCCATTCCTGCTGAAGAACAGCAGTCAGGTGCGACGACCTTAGCAAACGGTGGCCTGGCTATTGCCAAAGACGTTGACGCCATGGTGATGCTGCGCGCACCGGCGTTTGATTTTCGCCCCGGACAAGAGGACTGTCTGCATCTCGATTTATGGGTCAAAGGTGATAACCTGCTAGCGGATGGTGGCAGCTACAGTTACAACACGGATGATGCAACCATGGCGTATTTCAACGGACCCCAAGGCCACAATACGATTCAATTTGATGGTCAGCCTCAAATGCCGCGCATTTCACGTTTTTTACTGGGGGATTGGTTACATTACGACAGGCTCGATGCCAACAGGGTATCTGACGGTTTTCGTTTGTATGGCGCTTACCGCAAAAGACAACTGTCCCATCAACGGGAAGTATTGCTTGAGCCTGGTCAGCTGACCGTCATCGACACTGTACAAGGGGTTGCGTCAGACGCAGTAATGCGATGGCGTTTGCCGGCCCGTGATTGGATCTGTAGCGGACAGGAAGTCACCGGAGGCAACGTTCGTATTGCAGTGACGGCTTCAGTACCGTTGCAACGTTTTCTGTTGGCGGAAGGCCTGAGTTCCCGTTACTATGGTAAAAAACAAAGCGTTCCGGTATTGGAAGCCAGTATTGAGGCGCCTGCCGGCATAATAACAACGATAATTCGCTGGACTTAAATGCGCGTACTCTATTTTCATCAACACTTTTCCACGCCTGACGGAGCCACAGGCACCCGCTCCTACGAAATGGCTCGCCACATGGTCAGCCAAGGGCATCATGTGACCATGGTGTGTGGTTCGTACAATGTTGGCCAGACCGGTCTGAACTCCCCGTTTATTGCTGGGCGCCGCGAAGGTATCGTAGATGGCATCAGGGTGATTGAATTTGATTTGGCCTATGCCAATCAGCAGAGCCTGTTGAGCCGTGCGTGGCAATTTATCAAGTTTGCGCTGCGCAGCATCGCACTGGCACTGCGCGAACCCTACGATGTGCTTTTTGCCACGTCAACACCGCTAACCGCCGCGATTCCAGGCATTGTTGCCCGCTGGTTGCGCAGAAAACCGTTCGTTTTTGAAGTCCGTGACTTATGGCCTGAGTTGCCAAAAGCGATGGGCGTCGTTTCCAATCCTATCGTGCTCAGTATGTTATCGGCACTGGAGTGGGCAGGATATCGCTCCAGCCATACCTGTATCGGACTCTCCCCGGGCATCGTTGATGGTATAAAGGGACGGGCGCGGTCGTCGACCCCGGTTCACCTTATTCCCAATGGCTGTGATTTGGCTTTGTTCGGGACACCTGCTCCCGCATTTGATTTTGGTTTTGGCGACGATAAGTTCGTTGCGTGTTTTACCGGTGCTCACGGTGTCGCGAATGGCCTGGATATTCTCCTTGATGCTGCGCAGCAATTGAAAGCGCGCGGAGAGGAGCGCATTGTACTGCTGTTTATCGGGGAAGGTCGGGAGAAAACCCGTTTACAACAAAAGGCCCAAGCCATGGGGTTGGACAATTGTGTGTTTTGGGATGCGATGCCCAAGCATCGTTTGGTCAGTGTATTGCAACATGCTGATGTGGGGCTGATGCCGCTGGCCAATGTACCTGCGTTCTACTACGGCACATCACCGAACAAGTTTTTTGACTATATCGCCAGTGGTTTACCGGTGCTGAACAACTATCCAGGTTGGTTGGCTGACATGATCAATGAGCATGATTGTGGTGTCGCCGTACAACCTGACGATGCCGCTGGGATAGCCGATGGTTTACAGTCGCTCGCTGACGATCGGGAGGCCTGCGCCAGGATGGGCAAAAACGGCCGACAGTTGGCCGAGCAGCGTTTTGATCGCGCAGCATTGGCTGAGCAGTTCGAACAGGTATTAACCGGGGTTGCCTCGTCATGAAGCGCGGATTTGACATCTTAGTCGCATTTCTCGGCCTGACCTTAGGTCTGCCGGTCTTTATTGGTTTGTATATTTTGGTGGCGGTGAAGCTTGGTCGGCCGGTGTTCTTTGTGCAGCCCCGGCCTGGCTTGCGGGGCAAGGTGTTTAACATGGTGAAGTTTCGTACCATGACGTCCCAAACTGATAGTGAAGGAAACCTGCTGCCGGATGAACAACGGATGACGGGACTCGGACGCTTTTTGCGTGCCAGCAGTCTGGATGAGTTGCCGGAGTTGTGGAACGTCCTTAAAGGCGATATGAGCCTCGTAGGTCCGCGCCCCCTGCTGGTCGAATACCTTGAATTGTACACACCGGAACAGGCCAGGCGGCACGATGTTCGGCCTGGCATCACCGGTTGGGCCCAGGTCAACGGACGTAATGCCATCAGTTGGGAAGACAAGTTCGCCCTCGACACCTGGTACGTGAAAAACCGCTCATTCTGGCTGGACATAAAAATTCTTTGGTTGACCGTCTGGCGAGTGATTAAACGTCAGGACATCGCCAGCGAGGGCGAAGTGACGACCAGTAAATTTACAGGATCAAAATAATGACATCGTTGGTGATAGTGGGGGCAGGAGGCCATGGTAAAGTGGTTGCAGACTGTGCCCAGCAAACCGGACGCTATGATCGGATTGTGTTTCTCGATCAGGGGTTTCCATCCCATCAACGCCAGGGAGCCTGGCAGGTAGTCGGGACGCCAAGCGCATTTGCCAACTGGCAACTACCGGATACCGAGTTTTTTGTGGCTATCGGCAATAATGCCGGGCGCCAGCAATGGCATGAAATGTTGAAAACCGGGGGGGCGTCGATTGCCACGCTGGTTCACCCTGCAGCGACACTGAGTCCTTATGTCACCCTGGGTGAAGGTTCACTGGTGATGCCCGGTGCGGTGATCAATGCCGATGTCAGTTTGGGACGAGGTGTTATCATTAATACATCGGCGAGTGTCGATCATGACTGTAATATCGGTGATTTTGTCCACATCGCGCCCGGCTGCCACCTTGCCGGCAATGTGCAGGTCGGCACACTGGCGTTTATGGGGGTGGGTTGTTCGGTGATCCCGGGGATTAAGATTGGTGCTCAAGGGGTTGTGGGTGCCGGCAGCACTGTCATTCGCGATGTGAATGCTGACTGCACGGTGGCAGGTTGTCCTGCCAAGCCCCTTTAACTGAGAGGTAACGCTGAATGCTAAATGGACCTTTTTCGCCCTGGCCTGACTATACACAGGATGAAATCGATGCTGTCGGCGCGGTGATGGCCAGCAACCGGGTGAACTATTGGACCGGTCAACAAGGGCGGGAGTTTGAGAAAGAATTTTCTGCCTATAGTCAGTGCCAATATGCCATTGCGGTTGCAAACGGTACCGTGGCGCTGGATTTGGCCTGGCGTGCGCTGAATATGCCCGCCGGCAGTGAGGTGATTGTCACCTCCAGAACGTTTCTCGCGTCGGTATCTTCCATCGTTCTGGCCGGTTTAGTGCCGGTATTTGCCGATGTGGATGCTGACAGCCAGAACATTACACCGGCGACCATCGCCCCGCTTATCAACGCCAAAACCAAAGCGATCCTGTGCGTACATCTGGCGGGTTGGCCGTGTGACATGGATGGCATCATGGCACTGGCCGAGGCCAATGACCTGTGGGTCGTCGAAGATTGTGCGCAGGCTCACGGAGCACGGTACAAAGGACGTCCGGTGGGGGCCATTGGGCACATTGGCGCCTGGTCTTTTTGTCAGGACAAAATCATGACAACGGCCGGCGAAGGTGGCATGGTCACCACGAACGATGAAGCATTATGGCACCGCATGTGGAGTTTCAAAGATCACGGAAAGTCCTGGCAGGCGGTGTATGAACGGGATCATCCACCGGGGTTTCGTTGGTTGCACGAATCCTTTGGTACCAACTGGCGCTTAACCGAAATGCAGTCAGCAGTCGGCCGTTTACAGTTGGCCAAAATGGCTGATTGGACCGCAAAGCGTCAGGCCAACGCCGATAAAATCCTTACCGCGGCGAGAACTTGCTCTGCATTGAGAGTGCCCGAGATACCCCCTGACATTGAACATGCCCAGTACAAGTGCTATGTGTTTGTTCGACCCCAGCAGCTCAAAACCGACTGGGATCGTGACCGCATCATGCAGACCCTGTTAGACAACGGTGTACCGTGTTTTTCCGGTTCTTGTTCAGAGGTTTATCTGGAAAAAGCATTTGATAATACGCCATTCAGGCCCGAGCAGCCGCTGCCGGTAGCGCGGGAATTGGGTGAGACGTCGCTGATGTTTCTGGTTCACCCGACACTGCGCAGCGACGAAATCGATAAAACCTGTGCGGTGTTGGCAGACACCATGAGGATGGCATCACAGTGATCCAGCTACGGGCCATTTTCGACTTACACACCAAAACCAAATTGTTGCTGGAGTGGTTGTGGGACAGTGCGGCGTTATTTTTTGCGTTGCTGTTTGCCTACTGGATCCGCATCGGGATGGACTCCTGGAATTTCACTGCAATTGACTGGGGCGTTGCGTTGGCAAACGTATTGTTTGCCCAAAGCCTGCTGGTGTTGCTTGGTCACTATCGGCACATGATCCGCTTTATCAACCTGCAGGCGGTCAATAGCATTATTATTGCTGTCGGCTGCTCTACCCTGTACCTGTATGTGGCCAAATGGACGCTGGATGTGTTCATGCCTGCTACGATACCGATGATTTACTTTACCGTCGCAACACTCAGTATCGCGGCACCGCGCCTACTGATCCAGGCGACGGCCCAAGCGAGTAACTATCGGGTGCGGGAAAAGTGCATTATCTACGGTGCGACCAGTACGGGCCGGACCCTGGCTGCGTCTCTGCGTGCCGGCAATGATCTATTGCCGGTCGCCTTTGTAGATGACAAGCGCGCCTATCAGGGCAAACAAATTGATGGTCTGATTGTCGCTGCGCGCAAGGACATTCCAGAACTGGTCAAACGCCATGGCGTGAAAAAAGTACTGATCGCGGTGAATAACTCTTCCCAGGCTCGTCGTAAAGAACTGATCCGCGAGTTGGAACCCTACGCCATTGAGTTGCTCAGTATTCCGAACATTCAGGACATTGCTGCCGGTAAGCACCGCATCGATGAACTACGTGAAATCAAGATTGAGGAGTTGCTCGGCAGGGAGCCGGTTCCCCCCATCGAAGAGTTGCTCAATGTGGATATACAGGGCAAAACTGTGATGGTTACCGGTGCAGGCGGCTCCATTGGCAGTGAACTGTGCCGCCAGATTGCTGCGTGTCAGCCGTCGAAAATGATCCTGTTTGAATTGTCCGAATTCAACCTCTACAACATTGAAACCGAACTGCGTGACAAGTACCCAGGGCTGAGCATTGTTACTGAACTGGCGTCCATTCAGGACAGCGACGTATTGCGCCGGGTGATCGGTGAAAACCGCGTACAGACCATCTACCATGCCGCCGCCTATAAGCACGTTCCGATGGTTGAACGCAGTCCGGCAGCCGGTATACGTAACAATATTTTCGGTACCGCCAACGTTGCCCTGATCGCGGCTGAATTTGAAGTGCAAAAGTTTGTCCTGGTCAGCACTGACAAAGCCGTACGCCCAACCAACATCATGGGAGCGACCAAACGCTTTGCGGAGTTGTTTGTGCAGGGTATCGCTGAATTGCAGGAAGGCACACGTTACGCCATTGTTCGGTTTGGTAATGTATTGGGATCATCGGGCTCGGTCGTGCCGTTGTTTCGGCAGCAGATCCAGGCCGGCGGCCCCATTACCGTCACTCACCCTGACATCACCCGCTATTTCATGACTATACCGGAAGCGGCGCAGTTAGTGATCCAGGCCGGGGCAATGAGCCAGCGTGGAGAGGTGTATGTGCTGGATATGGGCGAGCCGGTGAAGATCATTGATTTAGCCACGCAGATGGCCCACCTGATGGGACACCGGATTTCCTTGGAAAATCCCAAACAGGGGGATATCGCCTTGTTGTTTACCGGCCTTCGTCCTGGCGAAAAACTGTATGAAGAGTTGCTGATTGATGACGCCGAAACCCAGACCCAGCACCCGCGGATCATGGGGGCTAACGAACTAAAGCTGGACTTTTCTGACGTCGTCATGCTGCTGGATCAACTGAATTTTCTGCTGATCAAGGGTGATGAAGCAGGTGCAATTCAATTATTGCGAGATGCCCCTCTTGCCTATCAACCTGACTCCGCTGCAGCGGGGAAAAGTGTCGCCTGATCCCCTTACGGTATAGCTAAGTCTATGTTGTTGTGGAGAAACCCATTAATTGGCCGATAACCAGAAGAGGCGTATTCAATGCGCCCTGGTTGGTTAGCCGTTTTCAATCTTGAGTAGCACAATGATAAAAAAAACCGGATACCTTTTATTCCTTTGCAGTACCTGTAGTTCAGCCTTTGCGGCGGTGGAGTCCTTTGATAAGGATGCCGCTGGTCATACACTGACCACAGGGGTGCACTATGAAGAAACCCTCAATCCCACCGTGGTGCAGGATACTGCGGGCTACCAGCTGCAACTGGCACCTCGTGGACAGTGGGTGTACCTGGGCGAAGGGGTTGCTACACAGGTCAACTATTCTGCTGACTTGCGTCGTGTATCGTTTCAGGATCCTCTCCCTAATGGCGAGGATGCAGAAACCCTGATTGACTTTGCAGCACAGTTGACTCAGCGCTTTTACCTCAGTGACGCCTGGGCGTTGGATGGCCAGGTAGGCGTTATTCAGGATGAACAGATGTTTGGTGAGGGGTTGTCACGGTTGCGCTTTGACGTGCTCAGCCCCGATCGCCAGCGTCAGACAAGTGCCGCGCTAAGATTGGTGTACGGACGGGACACCGACGACCGCTATGTGGCACTGACGCTAAAAGGTACCGAGGTATCTTATGCGGATCGCAATGCCTATGCGTCAGCCTTCGACTTGTCACGTAAGCACCTTGGGCTGGAATCTGCCTTTCGCTGGTCATCTGCCACCCAGCTACTGTTCAATATCGATTACAGCGATGATGATTTTGATGATGTGACCCGTGAAGACAGTCAGCATTGGCGTGTAATGACCGGTTTTGCCTGGCAACCCACCGGAAAAACCTTGTTGCGCGTTTTGTTGGGGGGCTATCAACGTCAATTTGACACGGCGCCTGATAGCGACGGGTTTACCTGGCAGCTTGGATTGGAAACATCGCCCCGGGAAGACTGGTTGATCACCCTTCGCTCGGCCCGTCAGTCGACGGTGTCAGACAGTGAGTTGGCCAATGAAACCCTGTCAGATAGCACCGATGTGTCACTGCGTTACCTGTTCAGCGAGCAGTGGCAGACCGGCCTTGCCTATCAGTTACACAATACCGAATACAAAGCGGCGGATATCAGCCGGGATCTGGACGACACTCGCTTCAGTTGGATGTTGGGGGTCAACCTGAAAGATCACAGCCGGGTGGAGTTGGCCCTGGGACGGCTTGAGCGGGAGGGCGATGCGTCCTTTCCGCTGTTTGAAGAATCCTTCGGGAGGGTGGATTGGCACTACGAATTCTAGGTTTTTGGCTGACGCTTTACACTTCAATCGGTTGGGCTGCCTCGACGGATGAGGCGGGGATCCCACTGGGTGTGGGTGACACCGTACTGATCACTGTCTACAACGAACCGGATCTAACCGTCAGCACCAAAATCGGTCAGAACGGCCGGGTCAAGTTTCCCCTGATCGGTGAGCGTGTGGTGATCGGTAAGCAGCCGGAGCAACTGGCCAGTGAACTGGAAGCCGCCTATTTCGACGGTTATCTGGTGTCACCCAGTGTGTCGGTAGATGTTAAAAGCTATCGACCCATCTACATTCGCGGTGCGGTAAAGAGCCCCGGCGCATACGGTTTTGAATTGGGAATGACGGTGGATCAAGCCATCGCATTGGCCGGCGGCCTCAAAGATCGGGCGTCGAATTCCGAATGGAAGCTGTTTCGCGGCGACAACCCAGCGCCGACCACGGTGAAAAAAGACAGCGCGGTATTGCCGGGCGATATCATAGAAATCAGAGAGAGTTTGTTTTAGTCATGCAGCCAGCAGTGCGGGACAATTTTGCACAAGAGGTCACCCTCGACATGGCGGCCCTGTTGTCGATCATGTGGCAAAAGAAGTTTCGCATTGTGTTCCTGACAGCCGCTATTTTTGCCGTCGGCAGCCTGCACATTCTGCAGTTACCCAAGGTCTATGTGGCCACCAGTACGATCATGCTGGGTGACAGTGGCCAGAACCTCAGTTTGCCGACCTCGGTGTCGGCGTTGACCGGCAAAAGCGACGGCAAGCTGGATACTTACCTGGAATTTATCCGTTCCCGTCAGTTTTTACTCAACGTGGTGCGGGAACTCGAACTGACCCATTACGACGAGCTGTTGCCGGAAAAGCCCCTGCCAGCGCAGGTCAGTGCACAAGAGCATGTAGTATCGGTATTGGCCAATAAACTCAAACTCAGCCGAGTGGGAGACACACACCTGGTTAAGGTGACCTTCGAGTCTTATTCACCGCAACTGGCGGCCAAGGTGGCGAATCATATCGGTCCGGCATTTTTTGCTTTTCATACCTCGATGAGCCGAGAGCGCGCCGGTGAAACGTCGCAGTGGCTGAATGATCAACTTGTTGACCTGCAGACGCGCCTGGATAACGCAGAAAAAGCCTTACAGAGTTACTTGTCGGACAATCAGATCATTGATCTGAAAAGCCAGATCGAACTGGCCAGCACCGAGATTGCCGCGTTGATGCGCGAGAAGCTTGCTGCCGAGAAACGTATCGCCGAAGTACAGGATACGGTGATCCAGATCCGTGAAGTGCGCGACAATACCGAGCAACTGATGGGCGTGTCCTGGCTACTACAAAACCCCATGCTGGCGGATATTCGCAATCGTATCAATCAACAGCAGCAGGTGATAGCCGAACTGTCGAACCGCTATAAGTACAAACATCCCAAATACGTTGCCGCCAAGACCAACCTTCAAACCATGCAAAACGAACAGGATGCGCTGATCGAAAAACTGATCGCCGGCATTGAACAGCAATATGTCAATGCATTGCGTCGCCTCGAAGAACTGGAGGAGCAAATTGGTGAAGCGAGGGCGCAGCACAGCAGTCTTGGGCGTCATGAACTGACCTTGGGCAAATTGCGTCGAGAAGTCGAATCAACTCAGAAAATGTACGAAGTGTTTCTGTCTCGCCTGCAGGAAACCGAGTTGATGAAGGACCTTGGTAGCACAGAAAATTTTGTCGTAGTGGATACCGCTGCGGTACCTAACTTTCCATCCAAGCCTCGGGTTGCTTTGTTGATGGCAGTGTTGCTGGTGGTAGCCGGTGGTTTCAGTGCCGGTTTGTGGATTGCACTGCATGCCATCTCCGACAAACAGACCCGTTTGCGCCGCTTGCTGAAACGTCTGGAGGTGCCAATATTGGCAGAGATCCCCAAACTGAGCGGTGTCAGGAAAGGGGTCCGTGCAGTGGTCAGCAAAGGCCAACATGACTATGTGTTTTCTGAAGCCATGCGCTCGCTACGTACCCGAGTGATGGTCAAAAGTGGTGATGACGAAAACCGCATTCTGGCGGTCACCGGCATCACCCAGGGACATGGCAAGTCGAGTGTCGCTATCAGCCTGGCCAACTCGTTCAGTAAATTGGGCAAGTCGATGCTGATGGACGTGGACCTGCGTTCCCCTTCGGTGGGGGACGCGTATCAGTTAGAGACGGAGCATCCCGGCCTGACCGATTTACTGGATAAGAAAGCCAGTTTTGGTCGTTGTGTACACAAAGACCCAGAATCCCGCTTAAGTGTTATGCCCAGTGGGCATAAGCCGGCTGATCCGCTGGCGTATTTATCCAGGAGTCGCCTAAACAGCATTGTTGCCAAGTTGGGTATTTTGTATGAGCGTCTGATCATGGAGGCGCCTGCTGTTAACGCCTACAGCGACATGCTGATCCTGTCCAAAATGGTCGATGGCATTGTGCTGGTTTGCGATGCGGATAAAACGGATACCGATGACGTGCTCGAAGCGGTGCAACGACTACGTGAGAGCAATGCACCTTTGTTGGGCGTAGTGCTGAATAAAGTCAAAAGTGTACGTGGCAGTTTGCCTTACCGTCGCCGCTGGTTCCGCCGTTCTGGAAGTCGCAGCGCCTGACAGCGTCTTGGACAAGTGCCGGAAAAAGACTAAAATAGCCCAAAAATCAACGCGGTTATCCTTTGAACGCCCTCCAAAAACTTCACACATTTGGTCTTGATGCTCACGCCAACGCGGTGCGGGTGATAGAAGATGATGCACAACTTCACGCCTTTGCCCGCCATGCCGGCAGTGCGCCTTTCTGGTTGCTGGGCGAGGGCAGCAACACGGTGTTTGTGGAAGATTTTGAGGGCACGGTGGTGCGCATTGCTACCCGCGGCATCACCGTCGAAGAGACCCATGACGCGTATTGCCTCACTGTTGCCGCCGGCGAAAACTGGCATTCGCTGGTGGAATGGACACTGAGCAACGGCATCTTCGGCCTCGAGAACCTGGCATTGATCCCTGGCAGTGTCGGCGCCACGCCGATCCAGAACATTGGCGCCTATGGTGTCGAAATAGCCCGCTTCATCGATGCTGTGATCTGGCGGGCGTTTGACAGCGCCGAGGTGCACCGGTTATCCGCACAGGAGTGTGCGTTTGGCTACCGGGACAGTATTTTTAAAACCGAGCTGGCCGACAAAGGCATCATTGAGCAGGTCGAGCTGAAACTGCCCAAACAGTGGCAGCCGCAACAAGCCTATGCCGAGTTGGCTGCGTTGAACGACCCAACGGCGCGGGACATTTTCGATACCGTCGTTGAGGTCAGGCAACGCAAATTGCCCGACCCCGCCCGTTTGGGCAATGCGGGCAGTTTTTTCAAAAATCCCGTGATTACCCGCGAGCACTATTTGCATTTGCAGCAGCAGTGGCCGGCCATGCCCCATTATCCGGTCGACGAAACCCGGGTTAAAGTACCTGCAGCGTGGCTGATCGATACCCTTGGTTTTAAAGGCAAAGGTTGTGGCGGCGTGCGTTGCCACATCAACCAGCCGCTGGTGTTGGTCAATGAAGGGCAGGGCACCGGTGAACAGGTGTTAACCCTGGCGCGGGCCATTCGCGATCAGGTACAGGATAACTTTGCTATCACGCTGGAAAATGAAGTGCGTCTGGTCGGTAAACAGGGATTAATCGTGCTATGAACAAAGACGTCGAAGCCATACGAACCCAGCTATTGCAGTGCCTCAGTGATGGCCAGTTTCATTCCGGTGAGGCATTGGGACACTTGGTGGGCTTGAGTCGTGCAGCCATTTCCAATCACGTCAAAGCCCTGCGCGAGCTGGGTCTGGATATCTTCCGGGTAACCGGTAAAGGCTACCGCCTGGCATCGGCGCTGACACTGCTCGACCGGGATGCCATCACGGAAAATCTTAGTCATCCCCCCGTTGCCGACATCGAAGTATTGAACATCATCGATTCGACCAATACTTACCTGAAAGACAGGTTGGCACAGGTTGAACCGGGCCATGTTTGTCTGGCTGAAGCACAAACCGCCGGGCGAGGGCGGCAGGGGCGCCAATGGATTTCACCGTTTGGTGCCAGCCTTTATGTGTCTTTGTGTTGGCGCTTTCCGGCCGGCTATCAAAGCCTGAACGGATTGAGTCTGGCCATTGGCATTGCGGTGGCGCGGGCATTGAAGCGCACGGGAATTGATGACGTACAGCTTAAGTGGCCCAATGATGTCTATTGGCAGGGGCGCAAGCTGGCGGGTGTACTGATTGAAGTGGAAGGGCAGATGGGCGGCGCCTGTGACGTCGTGATTGGACTTGGCTTGAATGTGCAAATGCCTACCGAGGTCGACGGCATAACCCAACCCTGGGCTGACCTGTATCAGGCCCTGGGTGAAACCGTGGATCGCAATCAGTTGAGTGCCTGGGTTATCGAGGCCTTGTGGCAGGTGTGTGAGGCGTTTGCCAGCAATGGCTTCGCGCCGCTGTTGGAAGAGTGGCACGCCCTGGACTATTTTCGTGACCAGCCGGTAACTCTGCTCAGTGGGCAGCGTCAACAGCAGGGGATCTGTCGTGGTGTCAATGCCCAGGGCGCGTTACTGTTGGAGCAAGGCGGGCAGATCACCCCCTGCTATGGAGGAGAAATCAGTGTCCGCGGGCAATAAAACCTTATTGATCGATATTGGCAACTCGCGTCTTAAAGTTGCCTGGGCCAGTGATGAGAATTTCCACACTGATATCATGACGCTGACAAATGCTGACCCTTTGCTGCCACTGATCCAACAGGCCTGCAGTGTCTGGGTGGCGTCTGTGGGTAAAGCCGCTTGGCTGACCACCATTGAGCAACAATGTGATCGCTTCAAAGTGCCTTTGCACGTCGCCACCAATCAGATGGCAACGGATCGGATCCAATGCGCGTACGTGGATAACAGCACTCTCGGCGTCGACCGCTGGTTAGGGGTTATCGCTGCCCGCGCCCTGACGGCCCTGCCGGTCGTGGTGATCGATGTGGGCACCGCGATCACCTGTGACTTCGTTCAGGAAGACCGCCATTTGGGCGGGTGGATTGGGCCGGGCTATTCGCTGATGCGCGACAGTCTGACCCAGAACACGGAGCGGGTGTTTGCCGACGAGCACTTTCCTGAAGAACTTGGGGTGGGGATCTCGACCCCCGAGTGTGTGAGCCAGGGCTGCTTAAGTCTGTTGCAGGGCATGGTGTTAAATGCCTGCCAGCAACTGGCAAGTCGTTGCGAACAGTATTGCGTGATCGTTTCCGGTGGCGGTAAATCCCTGTTGGCATCCATGCCTGTGGCAGAAATGATGCTGGTGGACAACGTCGTACTGGTCGGTTTGTCGGTGCTGAGCCACAATAAACAGCCCTGAACAGGGCAAAATGGTGCACATAAAAGCAGCGAAAAGCCGCTTAAATAACCCGTTTGGTGTCAAAATGACCAAACGAACCGAAAATCGACATTTTTTTGCTTTTTCTACTTGCACGCCCCAAATCATTACTCTAGAATTCGCACCCACTTGATGCAGTGCCGGCTTAGCTCAGTTGGTAGAGCAACTGACTTGTAATCAGTAGGTCGCCAGTTCGACTCCGGCAGCCGGCACCATCAATCTTGGAGGGGTTCCCGAGTGGCCAAAGGGATCAGACTGTAAATCTGACGGCTCAGCCTTCGCTGGTTCGAATCCAGCCCCCTCCACCATACACTGTGTGTTTGGTGTGTAAGCACCGAGCATAGGAGTTGGCTTGGAAGCAGCGACGCTGGTATGTCGAATGATGAGTCCAGCCCTCTCCACCACTTTGAATGAGGTGGCCAGAGAATAGGTTCGCGGGCATCGTATAATGGCTATTACCTCAGCCTTCCAAGCTGATGATGCGGGTTCGATTCCCGCTGCCCGCTCCATTCAGTGCTGATATAGCTCAGTTGGTAGAGCGCACCCTTGGTAAGGGTGAGGTCGGCAGTTCAAATCTGCCTATCAGCACCACTTTTCTCCCCAGCTCATTGGTAATGTTTTTTTTACACAACTTTGCTGGGAATAGAGAAATGGCAAAAGAAAAGTTTGAACGTACGAAACCCCACGTTAACGTTGGTACCATTGGCCACGTTGACCACGGTAAAACTACCCTGACCGCTGCAATCACTACTGTACTGGCAAAGACCTACGGTGGTTCTGCACAAGCTTTCGATCAAATCGATAACGCCCCTGAAGAACGTGAGCGTGGTATCACCATCGCAACTTCTCACGTTGAATACGACACACCTACCCGCCACTACGCGCACGTAGACTGCCCTGGACACGCTGACTATGTTAAAAACATGATCACCGGTGCTGCGCAGATGGACGGTGCAATCCTGGTAGTAGCTGCGACTGACGGCCCTA
>NZ_JAJEWP010000010.1 GCF_020687825.1 Fluctibacter halophilus | reverse complement strand
TTCAACATGGTATCAATCTCGTTTAAAGTTAGTCGGAAGTCGTTTCAACGAGAACCATTAAAGACCATCCCCGGCGATTAAAAAATCGCCGGGTCGATACTAGGGTATGGGGTTTAATACCTAAAGGTTAGTTTCCTGTACCCGATGACGGCACCGGTTGGGGGGATTGTGACGCGGTTTTTACCGCCTCCATTACCTCGGGATACGGGAACCCGTCAGCAATCATGTTGTGCCGGGCCTGGAACTGGCGCACCCCTTTGCGGGTCGCCGGACCAAGGATACCGTCCGCTTTACCGACATCAATACCCAGCTGATTCAATCCGTGCTGCAAATCCTTCACCGCAGCAATGTCCAGCACCGGCAGGTCAGGCAATGGCGCGACCCAGGCCGGTTTACCGACAATACGATCAGCCAGATAACCTACCGCCAGGGCGTAGAATTCAGAATTGTTCCAACGCAGGATCACATCGAAATTGTCATACACAATGAACGCCGGTCCCTGATGACCCGCAGGCACCAGCAGTGCCCCGCTAATGTCAACATCGGGCAGCGGCTTGCCATCAGCTTCGGTGACACCGATACCGGCCCATTCAGACAGTGAACGGGGATTATCCTTGCCGGCCAGGCCATAGTCAAAGGCCTCTGGCAAGCGCACTTCCCGCCCCCACTTGTAACCGGCTTTCCAGCCCAGTTGCTGCAGAAAATGCGCCGCAGAGGTCAGTGCATCCACTTCGCTGTTCCATAAATCGATTTTGCCATCGCCGTCTCCGTCGCGTGCATAGGCGGTATACGCAGAAGGCATGAACTGGGTATGGCCCATGGCACCAGCCCAGGACCCCACCATTCGCTCAACGCTCAGATCTTCGCGATCGATCAGTTTCAGCGCCAACATCAACTCATCGGCAAAAAACGCGCTGCGACGGGGGTCACAGGCCAAAGTGGCCAGCGAATCAATGATTGGCATCTTGCCTTTGTAAGCGCCGAAATTGGTTTCCAACCCCCAGAACGCCAACAGGTAATGGCCCGGTATCCCGTAGGTACGGGTCAGCGCTTTGAGCAAGTCCTTGTGTTTGGCCGCCATCGCACGACCTTTGTCGATGCGCCACTGGTTGACCCGTTTATTCAGGTAGTCGGGAAACGTTTGTACAAATTCCGGCTGACTGCGGTCATAGCCAATCACCTTGTCCAGGTGACGGACGTTGGCTAACACCCCCTGGTTGGTTTTTTCAGACACCCCTTCGAGGCGGGCGCGGGATTGCAGTTCGGCAACACACTGGGAAAAGTCTGCCGGTGGTGGCGTATCGGCGGCTGCCGGGGCGGCGAACATCAGGCTGGTACCGATGGCCGCGAGCAGGGAAATCGTGCGGTTCAATTCAGTCTCTCTTGGCACGTTGGGAGCCTGTCATGCTAACCCATCTGTCAGGAAAAACAACGCCAACCACCGTCATTCGACGTTATGATTGGCGTACTGAACGAAGGCTTACGGATCAATCTGCCTGGCGACGGGTAAACACCAATGTATCAGGGCTGCTTTGTTGCTCATCAAACTGGTAACCGTCGACGTCAAAGGCTTTCAGTTGTGCCACATCGGTCAATCGGTGCTCAATGATATAGCGCGCCATCAGTCCGCGGGCCTTCTTGGCAAAGAAGCTGATGATCTTGTATTGGCCGTTTTTGTAATCCTTAAACACTGGCGTCACCACCATGCCGTTCAATGCCTTAGGCTGTACCGCACCAAAGTATTCGTTCGAGGCGAGGTTGATCAGCACGTTGTCCCCCTGCGCTTCAAGCGCCTGATTCAGATTGTCGGTGATGATCCCTTTCCAGAAAGCGTACAGGTCTTTACCGCGAGGGTTTGCCAGCTTGGTCCCCATTTCCAGCCGATAGGCCTGCATCAGGTCCAGTGGACGCAACACGCCGTACAGGCCCGACAGGATGCGCAGATGCTGCTGGGCAAAGGCAAAGTCATCTTCACTGAAGCTGCCTGCATCCAACCCGCTGTAGACATCACCGTTAAAGGCAAGCACCGCCTGTTTGGCGTTATCCGGCGTAAACGGTCGTTGCCAGTCAGCAAAACGTTCTGCATTTAGCAGCGCCAGTTTGTCACTGATCTTCATCAAAGAACTCAAATCAGCTGGCGACAGGGTGCGGCACACCGCCATCAATGCCTCGGTATCCTCCAGCAACATCGGTTGGGTGTGGGTCTGGGTTACTGGCGCAGTGTCAAAATCGAGGTTTTTGGCGGGGGATACAACAATCAGCATGAAAACTACCTTGGTAATACGGGTTCAATGTAACGCTTGCCATGGATGATAACAAAATCCGGCCGTTGGCGGAAAAATCAATGGTACGCACTGCCACCGAGTGCCGTCAGCCATGCCTGGTATACAACGTCATCAAAGGCGCACAGGATCACTTTGCGCATATCCGGTAAACCACTGACCGTCTCACTGATGGTATCCACGGCAATCTTGCAGGCGGCTTCTACCGGATAGCCATACACCCCGCAACTGATGGCCGGAAAAGCGATGTCGCGCACACCTAGCTGGTCGGCCAACACTAAACTGTTGCGGTAGCAGGCACTGAGCAGTGCGGCTTCCTGCTGCTGACCGCCCCGCCATACTGGCCCGACGGTATGAATGATGTGCCTGGCCGGCAAGTCAAACCCCGGCGTAATGCGCGCTTCACCGGTCGGGCAACCTCCAAGGGTTTTGCAAAACGCCAGCAGTTGGGGGCCGGCGGCCCGGTGAATGGCACCATCGACTCCACCACCGCCGAGCAGGGACTCATTGGCGGCATTCACGATGGCATCCACCGCCAGGGTGGTAATGTCGTCCTGTATTAGCGTTATTTTTGCTGTCATAGAAGGGATTGGACTGGTAACGGTGTTTTAACAGTTATACCCTATGCGTCCACGATTACCAATCGGTTACCGGCCTGGTCATTCACTGCAACGCTGTGGGCAGTCAATCTGGATGGCACACTGTCAGGACGACGTAACCCAACCGTGGGGCCGAAGCGCTCCGCGACGATCCCAAACTGAGGTAGATTATGACAAACCAACTTGCGTCTTTACGCGACATTACCACTGTGGTTGCCGATACCGGTGATATCGAAGCGATTAAAAAATACCAGCCGGTGGACGCCACGACCAACCCATCGCTGCTGCTCAAAGCAGCGCAGATTGAGCAGTACAAACCCCTGATCGAAGATGCCATTGCCTGGGCCAAACAACAGTCCGGTGATAAAGCGCAACAAATCATCGATGCGGGCGACAAGCTGGCGGTGAACATTGGTCGTGAAATCGTCGACATCATTCCCGGACGTATCTCCACCGAAGTGGATGCCCGTTTATCCTTCGACACCGAAGGCAGCATTGAAAAAGCCAAGAAGCTGATCGATCTTTACGCTCAGGCCGGCATTGGCAAAGAGCGGGTGCTGATCAAACTGGCCTCAACCTGGGAAGGGATCCGTGCTGCTGAAGTGCTTGAAAAAGAAGGCATTAACTGCAACCTGACCCTGTTGTTCAGCTTCGCTCAGGCGCGTGCGTGTGCCGAGGCTGGCGTGTATTTGATTTCGCCGTTCGTTGGCCGTATCCTAGACTGGTATAAAGCCAGTACTGGCAAAGATTCCTACCCTGCCCAAGAAGATCCCGGTGTTGTATCCGTCACCAAGATCTATAACTACTACAAAGCACACGGATACAAGACTGTGGTCATGGGTGCCAGCTTCCGAAATACCGGTGAAATTCTCGAACTGGCCGGTTGCGATCGCCTCACCATCAGTCCACAACTTTTGGAAGAACTGTCCAACACGGCAGGCGAAGTCAGTGTCAAACTGACTGACCAAGGTCAAACCTCCAGCCCCGGTGCTGTCATGACTGAAAGTGAATTCCGTTGGGAACACAATCAGGATGCCATGGCAACTGAAAAGCTGGCGGAAGGGATCCGTAACTTCGCTGTCGACCAGGAAAAACTGGAAGCCATGTTGGCCAACCACCTATAAGACACCGAAGATAAACAGGAGAACCAGACACCATGACAGCTTTGCGCCAAAGCCCCCATTGGCAACAACTTACGTCCCTCGCCCACAGTCTAGAGGGACAACACATGCGAGACTGGTTCGCCACCGATCCCCAGCGCACGGAACGCCTCAGTGCCAGTGCCTGCGGGATCCACCTGGATTATTCCAAAAACCGCGTTACCGATGAGGTACTCAGCGCACTGTATGATCTGGCCCGGGAGCAAGGTGTTGAAGCCAAGCGGGATGCGATGTTCAGTGGCGACATCATCAACCACACCGAACAACGGGCGGTGCTGCACACCGCGCTGAGAAACTTCAGCGGCAAACCCGTGATGGTGGACGGTCAGGACGTCATGCCGGAAGTGTTGGCAACCCAGGACAAGATCCGCGATTTCACCCACAGTATTCATCAGGGCAAACGCCTTGGTTACACCGGAAAGCCGCTGACCCACATCGTGGCGGTGGGGATCGGTGGCTCGTTTCTGGGGCCGAAGATCATGTCTGAAGCCCTTAAACCTTACTGGGTGGACGGTGTAAATGTACACTATGTGGCCAATGTCGACGGCTGTCATATCCATGATGTACTGGCCGGACTCGATCACGAGCAAACCCTGGTGGTGATGTCTTCCAAATCGTTCAGTACCCAGGAAACGCTGCAGAACACGCTGACAGCGAAGGAGTGGTTCTTAAGCGCCGGGGGCAGCCAGCAAGACATTGCCAAGCATTTCATCGCCATATCGTCGAACATTAGCGCCGCCACCGAGTTTGGCATGGCCGAAGACAATATCTTCCCGATGTGGGATTGGGTCGGTGGTCGTTATTCGCTGTGGTCTGCCATTGGCCTGCCCATTGCCCTGACCATCGGCTATGACAATTACCGCGCATTGTTGGAAGGTGCCTTCGAGATGGACAACCATTTCTGTTCAGCGCCGCTGGAGCAGAACCTGCCGGTGATCATGGCGATGCTGGGTGTGTGGTATGTGAATTTCCAGCATGCCCAGAGTCACGTATTGTTACCGTACTACCATTATCTGCGTGGTTTCCCGGCCTATGTGCAGCAACTGGACATGGAAAGTAACGGTAAGCGTATCGCCGGTAGCGCAGAAACCGTGGACTATGCCACCGGGCCTGTGATCTGGGGTAGCGAAGGTACCAATGGTCAGCACTCGTTCCACCAGTTGATCCACCAGGGTCAGGTGTTGATCCCGGCCGATTTCATGCTACCGCTGAACGTACCAAACCAGAATGATACCCACCATGCCATGCTGGCCAGCAACTGTTTTGGTCAGACCCAGGCACTGATGCAGGGCAAAACGTACGATGAGTGCTACGCCGATCTGGACGGTAAAGGCCTCGACGAAGACACCCGTCACAGCCTGGCGATGCACAAGACCATGCCCGGCAATAAACCCAGCAATACCTTGTTGTTTAACCAGCTGGATCCGAAAACCCTGGGTTCATTGGTGGCACTGTATGAACACAAAGTGTTTGTGCAGGGGGCTATCTGGGGCGTGAATTCTTTTGACCAGTGGGGTGTTGAACTGGGTAAGGTGTTAGGCAACGCCGTATTGGCCAAACTGACTGACAGTGATGCGCCACTGGATTTTGATGCTTCGACCAATCACCTGATCAATGCGTTTCGTAACGCCAATCAGTAGCACATGAATGAGATCAAAAACGGCACCTGAAGGTGCCGTTTTTTTTGCTTAATGGTAAGCAACCGAACCGTGTTTAAGGCTTGGTATACGCAGCCACATTTTCCCGGCCTGGCTCATGGGCATCATAACGGGGCAAGTCTGCATCCAAGTCATCCCAATCCGCGCGGCTGGAAACAAAGTTATGTGACATCGGACGCGCTTCTATCGGGTCATCCAGAATGCCCAGACGCAAGCGGATCCGCGCCGGATCTGCGCTGTTTTCACTGTACAGTGGGCTGGCACAGGTCTTACAAAAATAACGCTGTTTGCCCGGTCTGAGGCTGTAACAGCCCAGATCATTGTCACCGTGCAGGAACTGCACATCTTTACGGGCTACAAACCCATTGGTGGCATATGCCGTGCCGCTGGATTTGCGGCACAGGCTGCAGTGGCAATGGATAATACTGCTGATTGGCCCACTTACACACACCTTCACCTGCCCACACAAACATTGTCCGTTAACGACTTTTCCCACAACTACTCCCTAACTCACTGCGCATACTGTTGTTTTTTTATCCAAACAGTCATTTTGACCTTTTGGTCAAAAATCCTTCTACAACGCCCGATTTTCAACCGCTGGCGGTCATAAATGTGTCAAAACAGGTTAATAAAAAGTAAAACTAAGTGTTTTATTTTACGAAACCGTGTGATAAATACACAAATGGTTTGACCAAAAATGTCGGTAAAAAACGACATCGGTACAAACCCAACAAGTGCGTTAAATAAGGAGAGTTCCGTGAATAAGTCCGAATTACTTGAGATGTTAGACTTAGAGGCACGTCCCATTAAAAACAAAAGTAAAAAACGCAAATGGAGAGAAATTGAGGCCATCCAGGACCGTTACCGCCTACAACGGGAATTGGAAGAAATGGACCTATCCCTTGAAGCCGAACTGGCTAAACTAGACGTATAACAAAAAGGGCCCGATGCACGCATCGGGCCCTTTTTCGTTATCACAGTATCCATTTTACTCATACCTGCCAGTCAATCGGCGTAAGCCCTTGTTGTGTCAGTAAGCGATTGGTGGTGGAGAAGTGACGACAGCCCAGAAAACCCCGGTGTGCCGATAACGGTGAGGGATGTGGCGCGGTCAGAACATGGTGCCGTTGTGCATCAATGACCTGCCCTTTACGTTGGGCATGGCTTCCCCACAACAGAAACACCACCCCTTGGGTGTGTTGATTCAATTGCGTCATCACCTGATCGGTAAAGGTTTCCCAGCCAATTTTTGCGTGGCTATTGGCTTTTCCCTGTTCAACGGTTAACACCGTATTGAGCAACAACACCCCTTGCTCCGCCCAATGCTGCAAATAGCCGTGGTCGGGGATCTGAAACCCGTCAATGTCAGTGGCCAACTCTTTGTAGATGTTGACCAGCGAGGGCGGTGTCTTGATACCCGGTCTGACAGAGAAACACAGTCCATGGGCCTGACCGGGCCCATGATAGGGATCCTGACCTAAGATCACGACCTTAACGGTGTCCAATGGCGTGGCCTTAAAGGCATTGAACACATCCTCTGGCGGCGGATAAATCACTTTTCCTGCCGCTCGCTCGGCATCCACGTGGGCCAGAATCGACTGAAAATAAGGGGCCTGTTTCTCGGCCCCAAGCAGGTCTTCCCAACTGGCCACTACTGACCTTTCAGGGTGGCAAACAAATGCGCTTTCAGATCAGCATAATCACTCGACAAGGTCGCCGACAGGATCTCTTTACCGGCCACGTTTGCCAGCGCCGGCGGCAGACTGATCGGCTGGCCCAACACGTTCTCAACGCTGTCACGGAATTTAGCCGGGTGAGCAGTGCCAAGGAAGATGCCCGTTTCACCTTCTTTGCGGTGACGCATCAATGACTTGTACGCCACTGCCGCGTGTGGCTCACTCACATAGCCAGACTGAGCCAATTGGCGCATGGCCACCTGAGTGTATTCTTCATCAATGGTATCGCCGCTGAGCAACGCACCGTCAAACTCACCTCGGGTGATCATCGCTTCAATGCGTGGCCAGTTATTCGGTTGGCTCACGTCCATGGCATTGGACAGCGTTGCCACGGTCGGCTTGGGTTGCCACTCGCCACTTTTCAGGTAGCGAGGCACCGTATCATTGAGGTTGGTTGCAGCGACAAAATGATGGATGGGCAGCCCCAGCACCTTGGCAATAATGCCGGCGGTGAGGTTGCCAAAGTTACCGCTGGGTACCGATACCGTAACTGCGTCACGTTCTTCCAGGGGTAATTGAGCGAATGCTTCGAAGTAGTAACACACCTGAGCCAGCAGACGGCTGATATTGATTGAGTTTGCTGAATTGAGGTGCAGGCCATCACGGACGTCCGGGTCGTCAAAGGCTGCTTTCACCAGGCTCTGGCAGGCATCAAAATCATCTTCCACGGCGACGGTGTGAATGTTATCACCGAGGGTTGTGAACAGTTTCTCCTGTAACAGGCTGATCTTGCCTTTGGGGTACAGGATCACGACCTGGATATTGTCCAGTCCGTGGAATGCGTGTGCCACTGCCGCGCCGGTATCACCCGATGTCGCGGTGAGTATCGTGATCGGCTTACCCTTGGCCACGTGGGACAATACCTGAGCCATGAACCGGCCGCCAAAATCTTTGAACGCCAGGGTAGGCCCGTGGAACAACTCAAGGCAATACAAGCGTTCGTCGACTTTGGCCAGGGGCGCACCAAAGGTAAATGCCTGCTCGACAATGGAGGCTAATGTTTCAGGGGCAATGTCATCGCCGATCAGGTGTTGCAGTATCGCCGTACTGCGCTCGACGAAGGGCATTTCCAGTAAGTCAGCGACATTATCCAGCGGCTCAAAGCGCTTGGGAAAATACAGCCCCTGGTTTTTGCCCAGCCCTTTTTGAACGGCTTCGGCAAAATTGACCTTGTCACTGTCATCTTTCAGATTGAACAATTCCACGTTGTTTCTACCTTGTTGTTAAGCGGTCGCTTCAGCGGGCAGCAATCGGGTGCCCCGCTCATCGATGCGACACACGTGGCTAAAGCCACTGTCATTCTGTACATAGTTGGCCTGTAACCAGGCCCGAATATTCTCGGCATTGTCGGCATTATCACACACCGCAAACACGGTGGGACCGGAGCCGGAGATACCAAATGCACCGGCGCCGTGCTGCAGGGCATAGGCCCGTGATTCATCAAACATTGGCAGCAAGGCTTTGCGGTGAGGCTCGGCCAGTACATCGTGCATCATGGCAATGGCGAGCGTTTCGTCTTGCCGATACAACGCATCGACAAACACAGCTAATTGACGACCAAACGCAATGGTATCGGCCATACTGACCTGCTGGGGCAAAATATCCCGTGCGGCAGCGGTGGAGACACTGATCCCCGAATAACACACCACCCAATACCAGTGAGAAAACGACGGTAACGTCAACGCGATTTGGCCGGGTTGTTCGGCCATCAATGTCAGACCGCCCTGGTAGCAAGGAGCCACATTATCATAGTGAACGCTGCCACTGATCTGACCTTCCAGTTCCCCCATCATCAGCAGCAAAGCCTGTTCATCGAAGGGGTTATCGTAAAAGCGATTGATGGCGTATAACGCGGCGACAATCGAGCTGGCACTGGAGCCCAGACCACTGCCGATGGGCAAATGCTTTTCCAGGGTCAGTGCAGGCACTTTGCTGACGCTGAGCCCACGGGCGTCGAGTTGCTGACGGAAATGGTGATAACAGGTGGCGACAATGTTGTCGTTGGTATCCGCCGGCAGGCGATCCGCAAAGCGCCCCGTCACGGCGAGTGAAAACGACGGCGCCTCAACGGCACTGACCGTATCGCCCAACAAACTCCCATCAACGGGCGCCAGCGCAGCCCCCAATAAATCAAACCCTAAACTGACATTTCCAATTGACGCAGGCGCGTAAGCCTTGATGGTCATTTAACCGCATCCTTCTCAGACATCTTGTTTCCACGGCATCGTACGCAGTACATCGGCAAACACACCCGCCGCCGTCACGGCGGCTCCGGCACCATAACCCCGAATCACATAGGGGATCGGGTTGTAGTAGTGGCTGTGGATCGCCAGGGCGTTTTCACCGTCTTTTATGGCGTATAGCGGATGCTCAGCATCCACTGCCATGATCGCCACTTTACAGCGACCCTCCGCAATGCTGCCGACATAGCGTAATACTTTACCTTCCTGCGCCGCATCTTGACATTTTTTCTGATACACCGCATCTACTTCAGGCAAACGCTGCATAAACTGTTCTACGCTGCCCTCGGCATCAAAATCATCCGGCAAAACCGATTCGATTTCAATGTCGGAAAGTTCCAGATCCATGTCCGCTTCCCGGGCCATGATGAGCAGTTTGCGCGCCACATCCATACCGCTCAAATCATCGCGCGGATCCGGTTCGGTAAAGCCATTTTCTTTCGCCACCTGGGTCGCCTGCGACAATGTCAGGCCTTCCTCCAGTTTGCCAAACACGAACGACAGTGAACCGGACAAAATCCCCTCAAACCGGATCAGCTCATCGCCGGCATAAATCAGCTTCTGCAGGTTATCGATCACCGGTAAGCCTGCGCCCACAGTGGTCTCATACAAAAACTGGCGATTGGTGTCCTGGGCGGTTTTGCGCAACGACTGGTAATACTCGATTTCGCGGGTATTGGCTTTTTTATTCGGTGTTACCACATGGAAACCGGCGTTCATCATGTCCAGATACTGGGCAGCGACATGCTCGCTGGAAGTGCAATCGACGATCACCGGATTCACCAGGCTGTTGTCATGGACAAATTGTTGCAGCAAATCGATGCTGAACGCCGGCTCAGCTTCGGCCAGTTTACCGCGCCAGTCGTTTTCCAAATCGATCCCGCCGGCTTGCAACAGACAACGCTTGCTATTGGCGATGCCATACACTTTCAGACTGACGCCGCGCTGCTTCAGTAAGCCCTGCTGACGGGCAACCTGGGTCAGCAATTCATGGCCTACGGTACCGCACCCGATCATGAATACATCGATCGAATGCAGGTTAGAGAAAAAATTCTGGTGCACCACCTTCACCGCTTCTTTAGCTTTGTGACTTTCGATAACGGTGGAAATGGAGCGCTCGGATGAGCCCTGAGCGATGGCCACGATGTTCACTCTTGCCTGAGACAGTGAACTGAAGAATTTTGCCGCCAGGCCTTTGGAGTGACGCATGCCGTCACCCACCAGGGTGACAATGGCCAAATCCCGGCGCACCTCGATAGGGTCCAGCAAATGGTTGGCCAACTCCAGTGCAAAGGCATCTTCGAGGCGATCCAGGGCGCGCTCGGTATCCTTGCTGTGAATACAGAAGCTGATGCTGTATTCCGACGATGACTGGGTGATCAGGCTGATGGAAATGTTGGCATTCGACATCACTTCAAACACCCGACTGGCCATCCCCACCATGCCTTTCATGCCCGGACCCGCAACGTTGAACATGGTCATGTCATCAAGGTGTGAAATGCCTTTCACACTGGTCCAGATATCACTGGATTCATTACCGATCACAGTGCCCGGCGCAGAAGGGTTCAGCGTGTTGCGGATCAGACACGGAATGTGGTGCTGGGCGATAGGACCGATGGTTTTGGGATGCAGAACCTTGGCGCCGAAATAAGACAACTCCATGGCTTCCTGATAGGTCAGCTTGTCGAGTAACACCGCACCGTCGACCTGATTCGGATCGGCGTTGTACACGCCATCAACGTCAGTCCAGATCTCACAGCACTCGGCATCCAGACAGGCCGCCAGGATCGCAGCGGAGTAGTCACTGCCATTGCGGCCGAGGGTGACTTTCTCACCTTCGTCATTGGCTGCCACAAACCCCGGCATGATCAACAAACGGTCACCGATGTCCAAATCAGCAAAACGGGCCTTACTGGCTGACACATCGGCGATGCTGTCCAGGTAGTCACCTTCGGCAACGACATAGTCAACCGGGTCAATGATGGTATTGGGCTGGTTCAATGCACTGAGCAAGGCGCTGAAGATATTGACGCTGACATACTCTCCCAGGCTGAGAATTCTGGCGGCGATTTTCTCTGGCGCACATTTGAGCAGGGCAATGCCGTTAAGGTGCTGTTCCAGTTCCACCAGCAGGGTGTCGATCAAATCGGTCAACGGCGCGGCGTCAAAGCCATCGTTGTTGGCTGCCAGATCATTCACAATGCCTTCAAGGGTCATGCGCAGTTTGGCCAGGAGTTCTGTGTAATCTTTACCCGCAGCAGCTTGGTCGCACAGTAACGACAAGGCGTTGGTGACCCCCTTGGGCGCCGACAATACCACTGCCGCCCCCGTATCCCGGTGGGTGTCCAGACAAATCTCGCTCACGCCCTGATAGCGTTTCGCGTCTGCCAGTGACGACCCTCCAAACTTCAACACCTTCATGCCCTACTCCTTATTTACTCACCTGGTTTGACCTACATTGCTTCATTTCTAAAGCCCAAAAACAAAAAAGCCCGCTGTTCGTCGCGGGCTTTTGGAATCTTTTTTCGATTGCGCACTAGCCAGCGACCATCCTGTTAAGGGTGGTAATCATCATCATGCCGGTGGTGCTAATTATTGTTTTCATGCGCCTCAATTTGCCGTATAGACGTCTATATGTCAACAGCCAATCCGCGCTTTTTTTAAACCGTTCTTGTTACAGCGAATTTTGTTTGGTAAATCCCAAAACCTCCCCTGGATTATTCAGTCGCTCCTGGGTTTATAGGTTTCAAACCCAATTTCGCCAACAAATCCCGGGTAGGGTTCACTGTTGGTAATGGCCCGCCTGGCTTCACTGGTATCATCGGATTCAACCCGCAAAACATCAATAAAGGCGGTTTTGTTTTCGCCGGCAACACACAACCCCTGCGCCGCCGCGTCAGCAAGCTGTGCTTCATCTTTGCACCAGTGAACGGATTTGTTGCAGTGATCACAATAACGCACGCTGTCATCTCCGGCTACCGGCGTCAGAGTAAACCAGCGTTTGTCACACTGTTTAACGGTATACCGTCGCTCGGCAGCTTCGGGGCGGGAATTAGGGTCGTTTGGCATGGTCTGGTTTCCTTTGCGTACACAGACCTAAACTAAGCATTACTCTGTCAGCAGATCAACGACCTGTTGCGGATATTCAACCTGATAGAGATGGGCGTGGCTATCTACCGGCACATAACGTCCCTTGTCAGAGGCTGCCACTAATTCTTGATAGTATGCCTTTGCATCAGCGCGCCATTGCTCCAGCCCCTCACGGGCCTCAGCATCGTCGGTGTTATCGATATAATGTTGTTCAAAATCCGTATCAACAATGGTCAGCGGGATGCTTGCTGGCCAGGTCACCGCCTTAACAGCATCCAGGTCGCTGCCATAGCCCGCTATCTCAAGAAAGGTATTGGCTTGCTGAACTGGATTGAGGCGCGCCTCAAACACCGTGTCCACCAGGGTCCAATCCATCCACGGATCATCACCTGCCAGCGTCGTCAGCACTTCTCGATCTGCGGCGTTTTTCTGTGTGCTACGGGGAATGTATTTGCCGTCACCAATGTAGGCCAGGTACTCGGCCAGATTGTCTTTAAAGGGCTGGGCGTCGCTTTTGTAGCGGGCAATGGAAAACGGTGTCAGTACATCGGGATCAATCATGATCACCTGACGGATATCGACGGGGCCTTCGGGTCGCTGCAATAATCCCATTACTGTCAGGTTGCTGCTGGCAAACGCCACAATGTCGACAACATCGATGTTTCTTGCCTGCAATAGCTTGATCACATCAACGGCGGCATGGGCATAGCCCACCGGAGCATCAGGATTTTGCGTCATCATACCCGCACGGTCGACGGCGAGCACCTGCCGGGATTGGGCCAGGCGAGGCGCCAGATTGGCAAACCAGGCGCTGTCACTGTGCCAGGTATCCACCGGTCCAGATAGCAGCAGTACGGGAGGTTGAGTGGAGTCTTTGGGACCAGGCCAGTGCACCAGGTGCATCGGGTGGTCGTCGACAGTGGGAAGCTGATGCTCGTAGGTCGGCGTACCGGTCGCTAAGGCACCACTCAGCCACACACTGGCGCAACAGGTGATAAACCAGCGCAACATCAGTAAAGCCCAAACCGTTGCAGGGTTTGTTGAAGGCGTGGTGCGTCAACCGGCTTTTCAATAAAATCCAAAGCCCCGAGTTGGGAAACACGGTGCTTCATTTCGGGTTGGATATCACCAGAGATAACAATGACAAACACCTCAATGCAGCGCTGCTTGATTTCCTGCAATACCTGCAGGCCATCCATCACGGGCATGGTCAAATCGAGAAACAATAACGCCACCGGGTTTTGCTCCAGGTGCATTAGCGCTTCCTGTCCGTTATTGGCGAGATGGATCTCACTGGCGAAATCGTCGGGCAAACTCCGTTGCACCATTTTGCGGGCGATCGCCGAGTCGTCGCAGATCAAAACTGGAAAACTCACCCGTCCCTCCTTTTTATTATCATTTTGGGAATTTTATGTGATGCTTAACAGACACAATCGCCGCAGTTCAGCATCACGGGCCATACTTTGACAGAAAATAACACCCAAATACAAGCAAAAGTCGCCTACCAGATCCTGCAGGGATTTGAAAAAAGCTATCGTTGGTTCACCCGCATTACCCGCGGTGCCCAGGAACGCTTTGAGCAAGCCCAGTGGCAGGAAACCCACAAGGCGGTCAAAGAGCGCATCGCTATCTATGAACAGAGCCTGTCGGATGTGGTAGCCGAAATCTACCAGCAAATTCATCCTCACCAAAAAGACGAAGCCTTCTGGCACGGCCTGAAAAGCGCGTTTATGGACACCCTGGATGATCACCCCCAGTTCGAATTAGCAGAAACGTTTTACAACTCGGTGATCGGGCGTATTTTCAAGCATCAACGTATCGATGACAGCCTGATGTTCGTGCTCCCCAGTCGCTGCTTTTTGCCTGGTCGTGATCGGGAGAAAGTCATCAACGCCTTCGATACGTCGGGCACGGTGCGGGCCATGATGGAGTCAATCCTGTCGATGTACCGGTTCAATACTCCGTTTGTGGATCAGGAAGCCGACCTGCAGAGCCTGGACAGGGCGCTACGCCAGCGACTGAACCGGGAGCAACTGGCCAGTGTGCACACGGTAGAATTGCTCAAGCCAGTATTTTACCGCAGCAAGTCAGCCTACCTCATCGGTCGAATTTGCATGCCCGACCGCACGCTGCCGTTTGTCATAGCCTTGGTAGTCACCCACGACAGGCGTCTGATTGTCGATGCGCTGTTAACCCATCGACATGATCTGTCGGTTATTTTTGGGTTTGCCCGGGCGTATTTTATGGCCGACACCCAGTACCCGGCCGAAGTGGTGGCGTTTTTGCAGGAGCTGTTGCCGAACAAAAAACATTTTGAACTGTACAACTCACTCGGCCACTACAAGCACGGCAAAACCGTTTTTTACCGAAACTTCCTCAATCACCTGGCCAACAGTGATGATCAGTTTGAAGCGGCGCCCGGGATCCGGGGCCTGGTGATGGCAGTGTTTCATCTGCCGTCCTACGGCATCGTGTTCAAAATCATCAAAGACGAATTCCCGGAGAGCAAAAAGATCACCCGCGAGCACGTTAAAGAGTGCTACCGGTTAGTCAAAATGTCCGACCGGGTAGGCCGGATGGCGGATACCCACGAGTACGTGAATTTTCGTTTGCCCAGACACCGGGTATCCCAACCCTTGCTGGATGAATTGCTCGATGTTGCCACCAGCAGCATCGAATTGACCGAGGATGAGGTGATCATTAAACACCTTTACATCGAGCGTAAGATGACACCGCTCAACCTTTACCTCGACAACGAGACCGACGAAACAAAAATCCGTCATGCCCTGAATGAGCTGGGGTTGTGTATCAAGCAGATCGCGGCTGCGAATATCTTCCCGGGCGATATGCTGCACAAAAACTTCGGCATTACCCGCCACGGCAGGGTAATTTTTTATGACTATGACGAGATTTGCCTGATGCACGAGCGTACCTTTCGTGATCTGCCCAAATCCGATGATCCCTACGCGCTGGATACCCTGTCGGTATCACCGGAAGATGTTTTTCCTGAGCAGTTTGAACATTTTATTGTCGGCAAACGGCACCTTAAAGCGATCCTCAAAGAGTTACATCCGGAGCTGATGAACCCCAATTTCTGGCGTGCCGCGCAGGAGAAATCCCGCCGTGGTGAGGTCCAGCACTTTACCCCCTACGATGCCAGCAAGCGGTTCACACGCTAGCGACATGTGAAGATGCCAGCTATCTTGACAGGACTGTGCTTCAGGAGACGCTCATGACGACCACGAACCAACACTCCCAGATCCCACAACAGGCATTCGATTGGTATGACGATTATGCCCATGGGCGCATTGATCGGCGCACCTTTCTGTCACGCATGTCATCATTGGCGGTGGCAGGGCTGACGTCCAGCGCCTTGCTGTCGGCCCTGACACCGGATTACGCCAAGGCCGAACAGGTGTCATTCAATGACCCTGCGATACACGCCAGCTATGCAACGTTCCCGTCACCCAACGGCCATGGCGAGGGCCGAGGATACCGTGTTGTCCCCACAGGCAGTGATGGGCCATTTCCTGCGGTGCTGGTGATCCACGAAAACCGGGGCCTTAACCCTTACATTAAAGACGTCGCCCGCCGATTGGCAAAAGCTGGATTTCATGCGTTTGCCCCGGATGCGCTGCACCCTGTCGGCGGTTACCCCGGCAACGATGATAAAGGACGCGCCCTGCAACGGGAGTTGGACCGGGAAAAGATTGAGCAGGATTTTGTCGCTGCCGCCCACTGGTTGAAAAAGCACTCGGACAGTCAGGGCACTTTGGGCGCAGTCGGGTTTTGTTTCGGCGGTTACATGGTCAATTATCTGGCCGCCGTGCTGGGCGATGAACTGGATGCTGGCGTGCCTTTCTACGGGACACCCGCTGCCCCGGAACTACGAAAGGGGATCCGTGCCCCCTTACAAATCCATCTGGCGGAAAAAGACGCGCGGGTCAATGCCACCTGGAACGACTATGAGCAGGATCTCCAACGCTTGGGCATCGACTATCAGATGCACATGTATGCCGGTGCTCAGCATGGCTTTCACAATGACTCAACCGGCCGCTACGCGCCAGCCGATGCCGAACTGGCCTGGCAACGAACGGTGAATTTCTTCGTTACCCGACTCACCAAAAACAAAGGCGCCTGACGGCGCCTTTTTCCTTACTCGATGACCACTTCTGTGGTGCCATCCGCCTCAACGGTGGCCGTTATCGCCGTCAGAAACATAACATCATCATCCCCTTCCGGGTCCGCATCTTCATCGCAGGTCAGGGCCAGTGTATAGTCTCCCGCCGGCAGGTAGCTCAGGGTAAAATCGTAGCTGGTAGCACCGTCGTACAAAACGGCACTGCTGGTCAACGACTCGACCGCTTCACTGCCACCGTTATCGGCCAGATCTGTCAGCTCATGGCCGGTACCCGCGTAGGCATATACCGAAGCGACAGCGGTGGTCAGATCCTGTGGCATGACCGGGCATTCGCTGTTCAGCAGCAATGCCTCGCTGACAGTGCCCTCGATATGACCAATCTCAGCGTTATCCACCAGCCTGACACCCCGGGGTTTGAGGATATACCCGTCCTGACCCACCGGGTTGGTCATGGCTTTGCGCAAATCAAACTCGACCGTGGCATTGAACACCTGACCTTGTGCCAGGGTAAAGCCATCCAGTTTCAATTCGTTGGACGGTACCCGTAACGGCACCTTATCCGCCACACCGTCGGCATCGCTGTCATCAGCAACGCCGTCCTGATCCAAATCCAACGTGGCGTAACTGCCATCGCCCATCACCAGGCGTAGTTGATTGTAGGTGCCGGCGGGTAATTCCAGGTCGGTAAACAAAGGTTCAGCATCCACACCGGTGACTGACAACAAATCAATGCCTTTGGTGTTGGGAATAAGATCGTCGTTGTCATCAACGCAAAGGGTGTTGGTCGGTTCGGCGGTTTCACTCTCGCCAATGATAATATCGACATTATCAACACTGTCGGATTTCAATTCGATCGCGGTAAAGCACACCACCACTTCATGAACATCTTCTACCGGCGCATCACTGACTGCCAGCGACATGACTGCCGCCTGTGGCGTGGGCGTCGGTGTAGGGTCAGTGTCGGACGACGAGGAACCGCCACAAGCCGTTAGCAAAGAAGCACACACTACAGCGAGTGACTGTTTTGGGAATAACAACATAAAAACTCCAATCACATGTTGACGCGGCCGTTGGCGTTTGGCACGTGTCATACTACGCTATTGGACTGCGACATTTTTTGGCGTTTTCATACTAAAGTATAACACAGGATACGCATCAACCGTTTCTTCGGAATGAAATATGCGTAAAATTGATGGGTTTTTGTACAGGCAATAACCCTGACAATGGCCCCAGCGCCACACCACCTGCGGAGGAAAGAGCACCGATATGGCCGTGATGCAGCATGAATCAAGTTATACCCGTGCAATCAGTGAGTTGATCAACCAGGTGGAACACCCGCTGACCAAATACGATTCCCTGATCCAGGATGCGGTGAATTACTTTGCCGTTGCCGAGCAGCAACAAAAAACCATGGCCGAATTTGATGCCAAACAACAGGAATTAGAAGGTCAGTTAAATCAGGCCGCCAATGCCAAACGTAAAACGCTGGAGAGCTCGCTACAGGGTCTAGAGCGCACGGCCAAGGAAGAAGCCAGAGTACAAAAAGAAGAGCGGTTGGAGCGACTCGATCGGGCGATCCAGGTCTGTC
This sequence comes from Fluctibacter halophilus, assembly GCF_020687825.1. GTDB lineage: Bacteria > Pseudomonadota > Gammaproteobacteria > Enterobacterales > Alteromonadaceae > Fluctibacter > Fluctibacter halophilus. Next base: position 19,954 of record NZ_JAJEWP010000010.1, on the reverse strand, counting down.
AGCAGATCCTTGAACTCAGCGAAGGCAACGATGCTGAGGAAACGCTGCAAAAAAGTGCCAAATACCTCGGCACCATCCTGTTAATGTCGCCGGGTGAGGGCAATAAGCTGCCAGAAATCCATCAGCGTTTTAAGCCTGCCTACAAAGCCGTGCTCAGCATACGTCTGCTGGATGCCCTGATGCAGGAAAAGCTGGTCGAGAATAAATACCTACTCACCCACTACGATGAAGCCAAACGTTTTAGCTATGACCGTGAAGCCCCGAACGCCTTCATCGATACGGTAGTGTATCCGTTCATGTTCGCAGCGATTTTCCAGGATATTGGCATGTACCATCCTGCCGCCCAGCGGATCCTGAGGGGCCCCGACGGCGATAAAGACCCCTTCCGGTTGCTACCCGCCGAGGAACGTAAAACCCTGCTAAAGCTGACCTATCAACACACCATGGATTACCTCGAGAACGGCCTGGGGATGCGTCAGTACGTGGGCAATAGCCGCGAAGAACGGGATATGTTTGATCAACAGCAGCTCAAAGCGGTCACCTTTATCAAGGCGCTAATCAAAGATACCCTGCAACCCAAGTTGGGCTTCGGCGAAATCATCAAAGTGCCGCAAATTTACACCTCGGTGGTGCTATCTACCAAGCGCGACTACAAGGCGTCGGATCTGCCCAAGGCGTGTCTGTTAATCGAGCAACTGGCCGAAAAAGGCAGCCTCAACAAACAGGTGGTCAATCAATTCGTTAAGCTGATGGGGCACTTCCCTCAGGGCTTCGGAGTTACCTACATTCCGATCAGCGATCAGGGCTTTGAAATGGACCGCTACGAATACGCCATAGTAAACTGCCTGTGTCCTTCCAACCCCTATGAACCGATTTGCCGGGTTGTGACCCGCAACCTGACCTATATTTCATCCGGCCAGACCCTGACAATAAAAAAACCGATGAACCTGCATTTTCCCATGGCGCGCAAAAAACTGGCCAAGGTGGATAAAGAAAAACTGCAGGACATTCTACGCAAGCTGATGCATGAGTTTGACATGGAAGCGGTGGAAAACCTGATCCCGTCTTTCTGGTTACCCTACGAGTACTTCTCTGACAGGAAGAACCAGAATCTGTGGAGCAAAGCCTACTAGTCTTGCCTGACAACTGACCATGGGCCTCAACAATCAACACTACCATGAGCTGGCTGACGCGCTCGGTATTGTAACGCCTTCGCCGTGCCAGCCCTTTAGCCCTGACTGGGATGGGGCTGAGCGGGTGCGTCTGTATGTAAAGCGGGATGATCTCATCCACCCGATCATCAGCGGCAACAAATGGCGCAAGTTGTGGCCGGTGTTGGCCCATGCCCAGCGTCATAATATCAGGCATATCGTCAGCTTTGGTGGTGCTCACTCCAACCACTTACACGCACTGGCATTTGCCTGCCACCGCTTGGGTATAACACTCACCGCCGCTGTTAGGGGCTATGAAAACGCCCCCGTCACGCCCACGCTCGAAGACCTGGCACGCTGGGGCGCTCAGGTGCAGTTTTATGACAAAGTGAAATATCGCTATCAGCAGCAACCCGAAGGGCTGGCTGATCTGCAGCGACACTACCCCAACGCACTGTTCCTCGCGCAAGGTGGCGCCACCACTGACGGGCTTGAAGGTCTGGCGCCTTTGTGGGAAGAATTTGATACGCCACCGGATGTGCTGCTATTGCCGATTGGCAGTGGCATGACCCTGGCGGGACTGTTGGCCAGTCGTCAACAACGCCACACCCGACTTATTGGCGTCGCAGCCTTGCAGGGTCAGGACTACCTGGAGTCACTGGTCAACGACCTCTACAACAGCGCCAACCAGAGCGCTCACTGGCACATCGACCACCGTTTCCATTGCGGTGGTTTTGCTAAATCTGCCCCTGCCCTGCGCCAGCTTTGCGAGCAGCTCAACCGCGATACCGGTATACCGGTAGAACCGGTGTATTCCGGCAAAGTAGTATTGGCGCTCAAAACCCTGTTGGTCGAGCGCGCCTTCGCACCACAGGCCAGCGTGGTGTGGCTGCACACCGGCGGCCTGCAGGGTGCGCGCGCTCAGTCCCGTCAGGGATTACAGATCTGACAGGATGCTGGCGATGCACCTGCCATTGGCACTGACTGCTGGGCCTCGTAGCCACAGCGCTGACACTGGGCCAGATGCGCTTTGGGTTGCTGCGTAGGACAGGTGCATTGTTCGCACTCCAGCCCCGGCAGCGGCGTTTTATAGGCAAAACCAGGCGCTTTACAGGCCGGGCAATGGTTGTTGAGCTTTTCCAGTAGATCCCGGGCAGCATCGGCGATTACGCTGCGCCTTGCAGGACACAGATGGGCCCGCAAGTCATACTCAACCATCACCGGCGTTTCAACCTCGGCCGCCGCCAGGTAGGCCTCAATCAGCGCGGGCTTGTCGACTATGCCTTTACGCAGGGTCTGCGCCTTTTGCGATGGCGCATACACCATCAGCCCTTGCCCCTGCGGCGCTTGGGTCCAGAAATGCAATGCGTCTTCCAAACGGGGACATTCGCGATGCAAATGGCAGGAAGGCCCCTGGGCTTCGCCGATCACAGTCCAGCCTTCTCGGGCATTGTGGCAGGCAACTAACTCCACCTGCCAGGGAATGAGTTGACCGAAAGGACCCGCGCCAAAGCTGCCCTCACTGCCCAGACCAATCTCGACCCCTTCAAGCTCACAGGCCAGCAGGGCTTTTTGCGTCGCGGTTTGTTCAGCGCTGCCCTGACGCTCCACGTCACCACTGAAAGTACCCAGGGTGTCGGTGTCAAACGCATCCGTAGCACGGAGCTGCCAGCCCAGCTCGGCCTCCAGCACGTCAGCCAGGACCTGCTCCTTACCATGTTTGGTCAGGATGACCACGTCCTGACAAGATGTATTCGATGACATCGTCGTACCTCCGCAATTTAGAATGAGTAATCGAGTGCAACCCAGCCTTCAGTGGTTCTGAGTCTGAACGGTTGTGGCGTGTGTGGCTGCCAGCAAATCAGATGCACCCACCCTTTGGTAATCAGCGTTTTCACCACTGGCGCACGCTCAAGCACGCTGTCGATATGTTCGGCTCCGGCCTGAACCACCACACTGAGACGCAGCGGCTCATGGCGCCAGTCCGCCCCATCATGAATAGACTGTTTGGAAAGGCCGATGCGCAAATCTCCGGCATTACCTTCGAACACACCGAGGTGATTGCCCACCACGTTGTGCAACATTTTGTCACCTGCACCAAACTGCCGGTTGTCAGTACGCGACATCAGGTATTGCATGCTGATCCAGTGAGCCACAACCATTGGCGCACTGATAATTTGCAACAACCGTTCACCATTGGTGTCCGACGCCCCATCGTATTCATGCAGAAACGTTCGTCCTTGCAGATTGATACCCCGGGTTGCCTTGCGTGGCGCAATGATAAATCCGGCGTTGTTGGCCAATCCCCACTCGGGGCGCAACTGGGACCATTGACGGCCCCGCAGCAATAAGCCATCGGCGCTGTCGGATAACCCGGGCGCCCGCTGACGACGGTTTTCAGCGCCAGCACGGTCAAAAGCCTGACGAAGGTGCTCGGGGAGCGAACAATCATCCTGCCAATGCACCTGGTCAGTCACCGTATCGTGCACGGCGGCGACAAATTGGGTCGACGCGGGGATGTGTATTTCGAGGGACAGCAACGCCTGGCGAACCTCAGGGTCGTTCAGCCATGTCACCAGCACCGTGGCATTGGCCAGTCCGCCCTGACCACCACAGGCACCACATTCAAAGCCACTGCGTTGCGGATTGTTCAGGTGTTCGCTGGTGTGGCCAACGATAGCGACCCAGGGGGCCAGGCGTTGTGTTATCCCCAGGTGCTGTAACACCCCGGCACAAAGTTCGGCCTTTTGCTCAGCACTGGCCGGCTGCCCCTGGTGATCCAACACCTGGCCGGGACGCAGCCGGGTGATTTTAGCCGGTGCCGGGCGCACGGTATTGCGCAGCATGCGCCACGCGTCCAACGCTCCCCAGGCCTCTACACCGGCAAACATCGTAGGTCCGGCCCCTTTCAACTGACCGGTCAGCCATTTACTGCGACCACGCTGTCGGGTTCGGCTGTCGTCGTCAAACGTCAGGGTAAACTGCGGCTCCAGCAAACCGGGCAAATGACGTTGGGTAAATCCACCGTGACACCGGGTCGACAATGCAACACCAAAAAAACCGGCAAAACCGAGGGTTTCAATGTCAGGGTTGTCTCGCTCCAGCGCCCGGCGAAACGGCTCACTGCGCACATCAATACAAAAGGCCGCCTGCATTTGCACATCTTCAGTCTGCTGGGGTGTGTGCCCCAGTGTCGTCAACAAGCCTTGTTGGTAAGCTAACTCAGCAGCCCGCAACCATACCCACAGAGGCGATTGCATCTGCCTGACGGTCGCCAAACGTTGAGAATGGTTGAGTAGCTGCTGCTGCCAACGCTGTCGTGCCCGTTGATGGCTTTCGGGGGCGACATCCGCGTGGTAGTCAAACAGAACACATTCCCAGGCCATCCGAATGGCCAGCACATTGAACAGTTGTTCTTCGTTCTCCAACGCGCCATTTTGCCAGCCCTGATGGGCCGCCCAGCTTGCCCAACCTTTCACATCCAGCAACAATGCATAACAGACGTCACCGGCACAGGCAGGAGACACGCCAAGACTTGCCAGTCCATGCTGAACGAGAGCCTGCGGTGTGTCTGGTAAGGTGGCAAAGTGCTGTTCGAGGCCGCGAGCCCCCATCAATACCGGCAAACCGAGGTCGTGACTGACGCTGTCCAGCCAATACCGATACAGGCTGTCTGGCTTCTGGCCCTGGAGCTGCGTGTAGTCGGCACATTGTTGTGAGATCTGCTGGATGATTTCATCATGCCAGCTTAACGTCGGTGATGATCGCCCCTCAGCATCGAGGAACTCACTGTATGCTCGCCAGCGAGGCAACGGACGTTTGTCATCCAGCGCCTCACGCAACGCCTCGATGTCACACTCCGCATCCAGTAAGGATGCAGCCTGTTGCAGATGGCGGTGTTGCAGAACGGATTGCCACTGCTGTTCAAACCAGCGCGATTCGGGCAGTATCCGGGCACCGCAAAGGTAAGTCACCCGCGCGACAACCTCCTCTACCGGTTGCTCTCGCCATTGCCATAAAGGATTCACAGCAATCCACTGATCGAGCGGCCACTGCGGGGCAATCCGCTGAATGGCGGCATGGACAGCTTCGTCCAACGGCATGTCCGTCGATTGCACTACTTCAGCAGCTTGATTCATTTTCCTGACTCCAGCAACACAGATTGAGAAGACTTGGCGGGCTGGCCAGGCAATTGTGCCGGCCAGATACGCAACGTTAATCGGCTGGCCCACTCATCAAGGTACAGCCCTGCAAATAACAATCGGTGCACAGGGCGGGCAAACGACGCTTTGGGCCACCAGCGGATAATCCAGAATCCCAATGTCAGCAACAGGAAAATCCCCACCAACCAGACCAACGCAAAACGGGAAACGGCACTTTGCTCCACAGTCATCCATTGGTGTAATAACTGGGATTGCGCGCCATAAAGGACGGCACTAAGAAGCACAATCCAGCCGCCTATCAGCCAGTACCCCTTGGATTCCTGGGGGGTTTTGATCAGGCTGAACCAGGGCAACACCAGCAGCGCAAAACACAGTAGCAGTACAGCGCCGGCAGAGAGCCCGAAACCGGCAGCAACGCCCAGGGCGAAAAGGCCGCAGCCGCTGATGCCAAGGGATAGTGCGCTGCCGGGCGATTGCGTGGTGCCAAAACGTCGCTCGGCCTTCCAATGATCCACCGCGCTACCGGCACTCAAAAACGCCATGGCTTTGTAACTTGAATGGGCCAAAAGATGCAGAAGGGCAAGGGTATAAAGCCCAAGGGCAATTTCTATCAATAGGAACGCCATCTGTGCACAGGTTGACCAGGCCAGACGTACCTTAATACTGATGCGGGTGTCCATAACCAGGGTTGCCAATAGCAAGCTGATGCCGGCGACAACAATCAACATTGCGGTCGCCAGTGGTGCTGCAGCCAGTACGCCGGGGAAAGCCAGCAACATGACGCCGCCCAGATTGATCACCCCGGCATGCAACAGTGCCGAGACCGGGGTGGGCGATTCCACCACCTGGATCAGCCAGCCATGCAATGGCATTTGTGCACACTTGATAAGGGCGGCCATGACTAGCAGACAGGCGGCCAGCGTGGTCATCGAAGAAGGGACAACTGAGGCATTTATCTGCTCAATCCATGGGCTCTTGGCCTCCATCGCCAGGATCAACAATCCCACCACCAGCATCAGGTCACCAAACAGCATAAACAAACGTTTCTTGTGCGCCGCCAGTGCGGCACGAGGGCGGTCCGGGTAATGCAACAATAAGCGATGGGTACCCACGCTGACGCCTATCCAGCCGAGCATCAGCACACCAATGTGATTGGTTGAGATCAGCAACATGACCCAGGTCAGTACACTTTGCATCGCAATCAGGAAGCGCTGGCGGCCCGGGTCACCACTGAGGTAACGATCCGAAAACGCCACCAGGATATAGCCCAGCAACGCAACCATGGCCATCAGCACGCCGTGTGCCAGTGAATGGCTAAACCACCCTGCTTCAGCGGGCTGCCAACCAACCACCAGCCCTGCAACAACCAGCACAGCACTGATAGCGTGCACACCACGCACCCATCGCCAGGCCTTAACCGGCATGAACATGGCAGCCAGCACACCACTGGCCATCATCAGCAACACGAATAACGGGATCACCGAGCCTGACACTGAACATCTCCTCTGCATGGCACAATGCAGCGGAGTATCATTGACAGAACAAATTCTGTAAAATAGATAATTATTCAGATAACGTTCCATTTAAGAGAACAATGTCAAAATTAAATTATCACCATCTGTATTATTTCTGGCACGTCGCCAAAGTGGGAAACCTCACCCGAGCCGCCCAGCAGCTGTACGTTTCACAGTCCGCTTTATCTACTCAGATCAAACAGTTAGAAAGCACAATGGATGTGCAGTTGTTCGAACGCCAAGGCCGAAAACTGGTCCTTACCGCCGCCGGTCAGCAGGCGTTTACCATGGCCAGTGACATTTTCCAGCGCGGTCAGGAATTAGAAGCCTGGCTGACGCAAAAAGGCCATCAGGTGCACACCCATCTGCGCATCGGTACGGTATCAACCATGTCACGCAACTTTATCGAACAGGTTGTAACGCCGTTACTGCGCCAGCCCAATATGACCTTCAACCTGCACAGCAGTGATATCACCAGCCTGCTCAACGAACTGGCCAATCACCAACTTGATCTGGTGCTGTCAAACGTCAATGTGGCCAGCAACCGGGAACGGGTGTGGCATGTTCAGCAATTGGCTCAGCAACCCCTGTCAATCATCGGGCCCGCTGACAAGAAGCCTTCGGGGACCTTTCCCGAAGGCTATACCCAGCAGCGCTGGGTCACGCCGGGCGTGCACTCGGAAATGTATGCCAGTTTCGCCGCATTCTGCAGCCGCCATCGATTTGAGCCCGATATCCTGGCCAGCGCCGATGACATGGCGTCCTTGCGTCTACTGGCCAGGGACAGCGGTGCACTGGCTGTATTGCCAAACGTCGTGGTCAAAGACGAGCTGGCCTCTGGCGCATTGGTGGAGTACATCAGGATCCCGGATGCCTATGAACGATTCTACGGGATTACCCTGCAACGCCAGATGGCGCCGACGGCGTTGACGGAGCTGCTGAATAACCTGTCGATGTGAGTTAAGCGACGGTGAAGGATGCATGGGTTTGACGTTGTGCCCGATCCCCTTCTATTTTTACAGACCGGGCTTGCTTCCCACCCGATTGGTGATAGCATGCGCCCCAATCATTTTGAACCAATAACAGGAACCTGATATGTCTCGTGTGTTGATCATCGGTGCCGGTGGCGTAGCAGCCGTAACCGTCAAGAAATGTGCGCGTTTACCAGAACATTTTGATGAAATTTATCTGGCCAGCCGCACCGTGTCCAAATGTGAAGCCCTGCAACAAGAAGTCGGTGCCGATCGGGTCAAAGGTGTATTTGCCGTTGATGCCGATGACGCGCAGCAAGTTGAAGCGCTGATCCGCAAGGTTGAACCGGATTTGGTCATCAACCTGGCGCTGCCCTATCAGGACTTACCGATCATGGACGCCTGTCTTGCCACCGGTGTGGACTACCTGGATACGGCGAACTACGAGCCAAAAGACGAAGCCAAGTTTGAATATTCCTGGCAGTGGGCCTATCAGGACAAGTTCAAAGAAAAAGGCATCATGGCATTGCTGGGTAGCGGCTTTGATCCTGGCGTAACCAACGTGTACACCGCCTATGCCGCCAAGCACTACTTCGACGAAATTCATTACCTGGATATCGTTGACTGTAACGGTGGTGACCATGGTCAGGCCTTTGCCACCAACTTCAACCCGGAAATTAACATCCGCGAAATCACGCAACGTGGTCGTTTCTGGGAAGACGGCCAGTGGAAAGAAACCGACCCGTTAAGCGTGCGTGAAGACCTGGATTACCAGAACATCGGTGTGCGTGCCTCTTACCTGATGTTCCACGAAGAGCTGGAATCGTTGGTGAAGCACTTCCCGACCCTGAAACGTGCCCGTTTCTGGATGACCTTCGGCGAAGCCTATCTGAATCACCTGCGCGTGTTGGAAGGTATCGGCATGACCAGTATCGAACCGATTGAATTCCAGGGCCAGAAAATCGTCCCGCTGGAGTTCCTCAAAGCAGTACTGCCAAACCCAGGTTCCTTGGCCGAGGGCTACACCGGCATGACCTGTATCGGTACCTATATCACCGGTATCAAAGACGGCAAAGAAAAAACCATCTTCATCTACAACAACTGCGACCACGCGGTATGTAATGAAGAAGTCGGCGCGCAGGCAGTGTCGTACACCACCGGTGTACCCGCCATGATCGGCGCGGCATTGATGCTCAACGGCACCTGGAAAAAAGCCGGTGTCTGGAACATGGAACAATTTGATCCTGACCCGTTCATGGAGCTGCTTAACCAGCATGGTCTGCCGTGGCAGGTGATCGAATGTGACAACAGCCCGTTCAGCAAGTAAGCTGACCGATACCAAATCGGGGGACAAAGGCCAGGCGTCCTTGTCCCCTTTTTTATGCAAACACGACAACGGATCCATCGTCTTGTGACGGAGTAAGCCATGACCGACCCGATGATGAGCAGCGACATCCCGTCGCCCTGCTATGTACTGGAAGAAGCCCGACTGGAAGCGAACCTGCAGCTGATGCAGCGGGTACAGGAACAAAGCGGTGTAGAAATAATCCTGGCCCTGAAAGGCTTTTCCATGTGGTCCACCTTTGACCTGGTGGGACAGTATTTGGGCGGTTGTACTGCCAGTTCTGTATGGGAAGCCAAGCTGGCCAAATACGAAATGGGCAAAGAAGTACATGCCTACTCTCCGGCCTACAAGCCAGCCGACATCGACGAATTGGTCAAACTGGTTGATCACATCTCGTTTAACAGTCTCGGTCAGTGGCAGCGTTACAAAGAGCAGGTGCAAGCGGCGGGGATTTCCATGGGATTGCGGGTAAACCCGGAACATCGCGAGGCAGAAACGGAATTGTACGACCCCAGTGCCCCCGGTTCTCGGTTGGGTATTAAAGCTGCCGATCTGGCAACGGCAGACCTCAGTGGCATCGACGGCTTTCACGTGCACAACCTGTGCGAGTGTGACTCCTTTGCAACCGAGCGCACCATCAACGCGGTCGAACAAAAATTTGGCCAATGGTTGGGACAACTGAAGTGGATCAATTTCGGTGGTGGTCACCTGATGACCCGTCAAGGCTATGATGTGGAACACCTGATCCAGACGCTAAAAGCCTTCAAGGCGCGCCACCCTCACTTACATGTGATCCTCGAACCTGGCTCTGCCGTGGCGTGGCAAACCGGGCCTTTAGTGGCAGAGGTGGTCGACATCGTGACCAACAAAGACACCATTGCCATTCTGGACATTTCTGCCACCGCGCATATGCCAGACGTACTGGAAATGCCCTACCGGCCAGCGGTTCGTCATGCTGGTGAAGCCGGAGAAAAAGCCTATACCTACAAGCTGGGCGGTAACTCCTGTCTGGCCGGTGACGTGATTGACGATTACAGTTTCGACGCGCCACTGGAAATTGGCCAACGGATCATCTTTGAAGACATGATCCATTACACCATGGTCAAAACCACCTTCTTCAACGGCGTTGAGCATCCACACATTGGTATTTTGCGCCAAGACGGCAAGTTTGATCTGGTGCGCAGTTTCAATTACCTGGACTTCCGCAACCGGTTGTCATGACAGCGTTTGGACTCACCCCTTTTGATTCAGGGTGAGTCCGTATTCGTACAGGGCGTTTTTCTTCAGATCGCAGTGTTTGGCCACGATGCCAGCCGCTTTCTTGAGCGGTAATTCGGCCATCAGGGCTTTCAACAATCCCGCCGCCTCGTCACTGATCCCGGTATCAGCCCCAGGCTGACCGCCAATCATCAGCACGAACTCACCCCGTTGGTGATTGGGATCCGCCTGCAACCACTCGAGGGCTTGTGCCGCACTGCCACTGAAAAAAGTCTCAAAGGCCTTGGTCAATTCTTTGGCAATCACCACCGCACGGTCGCTCCCCAGTACCTCCACCACGGCTTGCAGGGTATCTTCGATGCGCCGAGGCGCCTCATAATAAACACTGGTGGCGGTCTCGTTGAGCAGGGATTCCAGTTGCTGTTGTCGGGCCTGCGCTTTTACCGGCAGGAACCCTTCAAACCGAAACCGGTCGGTGGGCAGTCCGGCTGCGCTCAGCGCAGTGATCGCCGCACAGGCGCCGGGTAAGGGTACGACCGCCACGCCGGCCGCCCGGCACTGGGACACCAGCGCATAGCCGGGGTCACTGATCAACGGCGTTCCGGCATCCGAGATCAACGCAACACTGTGCCCCTGCTGCAATTGCGCAATCAATTGGACGGCACGCTGGGATTCATTGTGATCATGCAGTGACAACATGCGCGGGTTGATCCCAAGGTGTTGCATCAATCGCGCACTGTGCCGGGTGTCTTCTGCCGCAACAACGTCAACCTCAGACAGCACACGCACCGCCCGTTGAGTAATGTCTTCAAGGTTGCCAATCGGCGTAGGAACGATAAAAAGGGTACCAGTGGTTGTCATCTGTACTAGGGTCGCATTGTGTTGTGTAGCCAAGCATTTTAAACTAGTCGCCACGGATCATGAACCGCCATTACGGCCACTATCGGGATCATTATGCCCATTGCAGCCAATAACATACTGCGCAGCGCCTCCCTTACCCTGCTTTTGGGACTTACGGCATGTGCCAGTGGGCCCTCTGGCTCGCCCACGCAAGCTCGGATAGACAATCGTCAACAATCGACGGTAGAGACCACTGCACCGCCGACAGATGCGCTGGACCAGGCAGAGGCTGTCTATGCCCGTACTGGAGACGCCTATCTTCGTAACCAGTATTTGCTTAGAGCGGCGCAGCAATATGCCGACGATGGCGCATGCGCCCACGCCACGACGGTGCTCTCATTGCTTTATCCCGAGTTAGAGGACAATGCCCAGCAAACCCACGCCAACGTATTGTTCGCGCAATGCCTGCTGATGCAAAAAGACGTCGATTTGACCCAACTGCAGAACCTGCTCGATGCCTCGTCCCGACAGATGGGTTTTGACCGGGAACTGGACGGATTACGCGCGCAACTGTTGTTCAGACAACATCGCTTCGTGGCCGCTGCGGATGCGCTGCAGGCCAGTCAGGTACAAACGAACGAGCGGGATAAAACCCTGTGGGATTGGGTCAGCCGCGCGGATACCCAGGCGTTGCGTGAAGGCCGACGGGAATTTGCTGAACTGCGCCCCTGGATTGAGCTGGCCTTGATCGTGCGTCAACACGGTCTTGCCCCGTCAACACTGGCTGCGCAGGTCAACACCTGGCAGCGACGCTATGCCGATGAGCCCTTTGCACAATCGCTCCCTGACGCGATACATCAGGCGATCAATACACCACTTCGCAGTCCGATGCGCGTCAGTGTGCTTCTGCCGCTGAGTGGCCGTCTGGCCAGTCAGGGACAAGCCATCAAAGAAGGCTTGCTGGCCAGCTACCTTGCAACCGAGCGTCTCGACCGCGAAGTTGACGAAACGCCGCGCTTAACCTTTGTCGACACTGCATTGCACAGCATGGACGAGGTTGCCGCCATGCTCGGTGACAGTGACGTCGTGATTGGGCCATTGCTGAAAGACAATGTTGCCGCACTGCAGGCGCTATTGCCAGATAACGTGCCGTTACTGGCGCTAAACCGGTTGGACGCACCAGTGGCGCAGACAATTGCAGAGACCGAGCAGGCTTCCCAAGTACCCGATGATACTCCACCTCTGCTGCCCGACCTTTCTGAACTCCCCGAGGCGCGTTATTACTTCGCTTTGGCCCCAGAAGATGAGGCCTTGCAGATGGCGCACAAAATTGCCGACTCTGGCGCACGTAACCTGATTGTCGTGGCTGATCAATCGGCCGCAACGCAGCGCATGGCAGAAGCGTTCTTACAAACCTGGCGGCAGCGCCTTCCGTTAGCCCCTGTTCCGGCCCTGACCAGCTTCGACAGTAATGAAAGTTTGCGCGACAATATCACCGAAGCCCTTGGCGTGGCCCAGAGCAAGGCGCGTATTCAGGGGGTGGAGAGGATCCTCAACAGTGAATTGCACAGTGTCACCCGCAATCGGCGCGATATCGATGCCATTGTGATCTTTGCCAGCGTTGAACAGACCGAACTGCTTAACCCTATCATTGAAGCCAGTCTCAGCCCGTTCGGTGATGAGCAGGTGCCCGTGTATGCATCACATCGCAGCTACAGCCTGCAGCGCAGCAAAAACTCGCTGCGGGATTTGCGCAATCTGACCTTTACCGATATGCCCTGGATGCTACCCGGCCATGAATGGCATAGCCTGCAACAACAGACCCGGACGTTGTGGCCGCAGCGTAGTGATACCCTCAACCGCCTGTTTGCCATGGGCTATGACAGCTATCAATTGGTTCCTGTGCTGGAACATTTGCGCATCTTACCTCAGACTGCGCTGCAAGGACTGACCGGACAACTGCACGTGTTGGAAGATGGCACTATCAAGCGCACCCTATCTTATGGCAAAGTGGCTGAAACTGAGGTCATCCGTCTGGCAAGCCGTTAAGCAAACCCTGCCAGGGCAGCGTGGCGCTCTGGCAGAGCATCTGGCGGGGCGATTCCTGCAACGGGCCGGACTGACACTGGTGGCAACCAACTACCGTTGCCGCAGGGGTGAAATTGATCTTGTCATGCGGGAACATACCCATTGGGTGTTTGTCGAAGTCAAATATCGCAGTCGGCAAAACCACGGGCGGGCAGCAGAACAGTTTGATTATCATAAACGGCGTCGCGTAGAATCCGCAGCCATGCATTATTTACAACATCATGGCTTGAATCCGGCATGCACAGAGCATCGCATCGATTTGGTCGCCATTGATGGAGAACGTATCGCGTGGTTCAAAGCCGTTTGAACCCGCCTTTTCACGGAAGCGACATGTTAGACAATATCAAAGCCAACTTTACCGAAAGTATCCAAACCAAAATCGCTGCCATCGAGATACTGCCGCCAGCCATTGAGCGCGCAGCAATGATGATGGTGGAAGCCCTGATCCGCGGCAACAAGATTTTGGCCTGTGGTAATGGTGGTTCTGCCATGCATGCCCAACAATTTGTCGCCAAGTTGCTCAATCGCTACGAACGGGATCGTCCCAGCCTGCCGGCATTATCACTGACCGCAGACAACGCCACCATTACGTCTATCGCCAACGACTATAGCTATGATGAAGTGTTTTCAAAGCAGGTCCGCGCATTGGGACAAACCGGCGATATTTTGCTGGCCATTTCCACCAGCGGGCACTCCCGTAACGTGATCCATGCCATGGAGGCGGCCCTGAGTCGCGACATGACCATTGTTGCCCTGACCGGCAGTGATGGTGGCGAAATGGCCGGTTTGCTTGGCCCCAGCGATGTAGAAATCCGGGTGCCTTCGAACCGCGCTGCGCGCATAGAAGAAGTGCATTTACTGGTCATTCACAGTTTGTGTGAATGCATCGACAACAGTCTGTTTCCAGAAACACCCGAGGGATAAATCATGTTGAAAGGATCGCGCGCGGGTATCGCGCTGTTACTCGTATCTGCTTTGCTGCTACAAGGCTGTGCAGCCCTGGTTGTCGGTGCCGGGGTTGGTGCCGCTTCCGTTGTCCACGACCGCCGCACTCTGGGCACCCAGGTGGATGACAAAACCACTGCAGGACGAATCGTCGCCGCCATCAATGAAGATGAGGCGTTGTCCAAGCAGGCCAACATCAACGTTCATGTGTTTAACGGCGTCGCCCTGCTGACCGGACAAACCCCGTCGGAAGCGATGAGACAAAGTGCGGAACAGCGCGCCGCAACCGTGCCGAATGTGCGCAAGTTGCACAATCAAATCCGTGTCGCCCAGCCTATTGGTGCTGGCACGGTCACCAATGATGTATGGCTTAGCTCGAAAGTGCGCGCTAACTTACTGTCCGATAAGCGCATCGATGGATTGCACATCAGCGTGACGGTGGAAGACTCTGAAGTGTTCCTGATGGGACTGGTCAAGGCCAATGAAGCCGACGTGGCTGTAGAGGTCGCACGTAACGTCAACGGCGTCGCCCGGGTCGTCAAAGCCTTTGATTATTTATAGTGCAAATCTATCGCGCGTCTTGTCGCGAAGATTTGCGCAAGGTGAGTTTGGCTATCTGACTACCTGCACAACAAAGCACCATCTTTCGCGAAGATTAGCGCAAGGGTGAGCACCGGTCGCGCCAGCGATGAGGGGTGACTTAACGTCACGCCGAAAGGCGCGCAACGACGCGACAGGACGTCGCGGCTGGGTGCCGCTCATCATGGACGTGTTTACTCCGATGTCTCCCACTCAAAGGAGACAAACATCTCGGCTTTCCAACTACATCAACGATGAATCTCAGGACGTCGCGGCTGGGTGCCGCTCATCAGGGACGTGTTTACTCCGATGTCTCCCACTCAAAGGAGGCAAACATCTCGGCTTTCCAACTACATCAACGATGAATCTCAGGACGTCGCGGCTGGGTGCCGCTCATCAGGGACGTGTTTACTCCGATATCACTAGCGGGCCTCACTTCTGGACCCCTTGCCAAAAAGACGCGCGATAATCCCTCCGCACCGTAACAGTACATTTTTCAACCAATCTGTACTATCTTGAAGAGATGCTTCTCCACGAGGTCAACACATGTCTGACTCGCTATATACACGGTTAGGGGGTACCGATGGGATTACTCAAATCGCAAACGATTTGGTGGATATACACCTCGCAAACCCCGCCATATCGCCACGGTTCGTAAACAGCGATGTCTCAGCGCTGAAAAAGGGCGCCGCGACATTTTTCATTGCGGGTACTGGCGGTCCCAATGTCTATGAAGGCAAAGACATGGCGGCGACTCACAAGGGCATGAATATCAGCGGTAATGAATTTTTAGCCGTGTTGGACGACGCATTGGAAGCCCTGAACAAGAACAACGTAGCGCAAAGGGAGAAAGAAGAGGTGCTGTTCGTACTGTACAGTATGAAGCCAGACATCGTGCATATATAGCCTGCTGTAATCCACTCTCTTACACCAAGGCAAGCGCATTGAACTTGCGCCAGGCGTAGTTAACGGCTGCACCACTGCGACATCCTACCATTTACACCCTTCCCTTTTCGTGTTGCAGTAGTTGACGTGAACATTAAGGGACCTGGGCATGAAAATCACCCGCAACCACCTCGACTCGGCAGCTTCTGACAACATCATTACCCCTGAGCAGGCTGACGCGCTGTATGACTACCTGAAAGAGCATTCAGGTGCCACGCCCTCGTTCACCTTTACCCATGTGCTGTACTATTTCGGCGGACTGATAGCCATCGGTGCAATGACGGTGTTTATGACCTTAGGCTGGGAAGTCTTTGGCGGCTGGGGCATCGTTTCCTGCTCGATGATTTATGCTGTCCTCGGTGTGTGGCTGACCCATCGCTTTGCCACCGACGGCCACCCAATACCCGCCGGAATTTGCGCAACCTTTGTCATTGCCCTCACGCCACTGGCGATCTATGGCTTGCAGCAAGGACTGGGTATCTGGCCCGACGAACGGGTGTACCGTGAATACCATCGCATCATCGAGTGGCATTGGTTGTATATGGAGTTGGGGGCCCTGACCGTCGGTATCATCATGGCCTGGCGCTACCGCTATCCGTTTATGCTGATGCCAATCGCCGTGACCTTGTGGTACCTGTCGATGGACGTGGCAGTCATGCTGACCGGCGAACACTACAATGTCGAGTTCAGAGCGTTTATCTCGATGTATTGCGGCTTACTCATCACCTTGCTGGCATTTTGGGTGGATATTCGTTCCCGCAGTCAGGCCGACTTCGCGTTCTGGCTGTACTTGTTCGGCCTACTTGCGTTCTGGGGTGGGATGACCGCACAGGACTCCGACAGCGAACTGGCCAAGCTAGGTTACTTTGCTGTGAACCTGCTATTGATGGCCATCGGTGTACTCCTGACCCGACGGGTGTTCGTAGTGTTTGGCGCACTGGGAAGCTGCCTGTATCTGGGTCACCTGGCGCACGACGTTTTCAAGGACAGTTGGATGTTCCCGATCAGCCTGACCTTTATCGGCTTGATGATGGTGTACGGTGGCGTCCAATGGCAGAAACACGAAAAGCGCCTGTCACAGAAGGCCCGCAGCACCCTACCCCCATCACTTACCCGACTTATCAACAGCGGCAAACAGCGGTAAGGCATTTTTTACCGCTGAATCACCAGATTTATCAGTCAGCCTAATGAGGGTTCGACGATTGTGACTATTCCCCACCTTCGCCGTTGAGTCGTTGCAGCAACCCCTGCAGGATTTCATCCTCGTTATCCAGCAGGTGATCGTTAATGGCTATATCAGGCACCACGCCTTGCTGCTGTTCACTGCCACTAACCCGCACGATATAACCTTTGGCGATCTTTACGGTTATTCCGGTATTGGGCAGCGGGTACTGAAACTGCGATGCATACAGGGTGGGATAGTCACCGGTTTCTTCACCCACAACCACTCCCCAACCGTGGTCCTGTATCTGCGCGGCGGTCACGCTCGCCTGAGAGTGTGACTGACGGTTAACCAGTACATAGACGTTACCTGTATACCGTTGTTGTTCGGGTACCGGTGTGTACGGTTCAAACTCGAAGGCGTAGCGGGCACCGTCTTCATGGGTCATGATCGAGCGCCAGTAGGGATTGGTTAAATCACGCTTTTGTTCGGTGTCGCGCTTTAACAGCGCACTGCTGCGCAAGTGGAACTCGGCATGCCACTTAAACGGTTTGTCAGCCAGATACGCCACCAGATAATCACTGAATGCATCGTCTCCACCACTGTTATTGCGTAAATCGATGATCAGGTTGTCGACCTGGGCGGCGTTGATTTGTTGGAAAGCCTGATCGACGAATTGTTGGTACTGCGCCAGCTTGCCGGAAAAATGTCCGGGGTTCAGATACGCCGCTCGCGGATAGAACGTCAGCTCCTGTTGTGCCCGCAGGATTTCGTCTTTCTTTGCTTCGAATCCGTCTATCACCGGGATTGCTGTCAATTGATGAGACTGCAGGCCGTTTTCAGTACGCACGGAAACGGTAAAGTTATCCTGTCGGCCAAAGGCATACCAGTAGTACCTTGGGAAGGTATACACTTCTAATTTGGCGTTTTTAAAATAGGTTCGTTCTGCCGAAATCAGTGGGTATATCTGTTGCAAAATGTCAGCTATCGGCACCCCATTGATGGCAATCAGTTCGGCGCCGATGGCAATCTTTGGATTGTCCGAATAGTCTGCCCTGACATAAGCTGCGCCCTTTTCAAACACTAACTCCAACGGAAACAAGGTACCGCCGGCTTCGGCATAGTCGACATAAGGGCCCGCAGGGAAGTCGATTTCAGTGTGACCATTGTTCAAAGACGCCACCAGTTGCTGAAAGACGTTGATTGCGGCAAGTGGGGGGTAAGACTGCGCTGTCAGTTGTTGTTTGAGCGTAAGGTATTTGTTCTTCAACGCCGCCTCAGTGATGTAGGCATACGGATTGTAGTGGGTGTCTATCAGCGACTGATACAACACTTCAAAATCGTCGACCACCTGTTTATGAGTGTAAGTCTTGTCGTCTGCGTCAGCCCGACATGTAACGGCCAATAATGTCGCGCAAAGCAGCGCACCGAATGGCTTGAGATTGAAAGTCATGATATTCCCGCTAACCATTTAAACATTGCCCTAGCTTAGGTATTCTGTGTCTCAATGTGCTGACAAAACCTTGTGATTGTTCTGACAAAAAGCCCCGATTACCTAACCGATGCCAATGATTGAATGAAAACTGCCGCTGCTGACATCCTTTGCCTGAATCAATGGGACATCAATCTTGTCACCGGTGAAATAACAGACAACAGCCAACCCGGCGACGGCACTCCGTCAACGGAACGAATCGACCCCCTCGGGATCCGGCTGATCCAGCTGTTGGCTGAGCACAACGGTGAGCTGGTGACAAAAGATACGTTGATGTCAGCGCTATGGCCAGACACCATCGTTACCGAAGACGCCCTTGCGCGGTGTGTTTCGCGGGTAAGAAAGCAACTGGGGGACAGTTCACGACACCCCAGGTTTATCGAGACGCTGCCCAAGCGAGGGTATCGTCTGATCGCCGAAGAGGTGCAATGGAAGGTTATCAGCGATGCCCCTGCCGTTCGGCCCCACAGCAATACGTCGGCCGGAAAAAGGATGTACCTTAGGGGCCTTGTGACGTTGGTGCTCTTTGTTCTGGTCAGCGTGCTTTTGTACACCAACCATGCGCCACTGTCGGAGCCATCACCGGCAATGGATGAACTCCTCGCTCAGGCGGATGACTATTATCATCGTATCAACCGTCAGGACAATGAAATGGCCCTTGAGCTCTATCAGCAGGCCATTGCACAGCAACCTGATTCTGCACTGGCTATGGCGGGCCTGGCCAACGCATTGGTGCAACGGGCTATTCGTCTGCCGGTACCCGACACAAAAACGGCCTGGCGGGACATGAGCCTGGGTCAGGCGCTGGCAGATGGACGCTTGTTTAGCCAAACAACGCAGGATTCTCTGGCAACAGCACATGCACTCGCCACCAAAGCAGTGGCACTGGCGCCTGATGACCCCAGAAGTCACAAAGCACTGGGGTTTGTGTTGTCGGCACAAAACCACTTGCAACCCGCATTGCAGCGCTACCAGCAAGCCTTGTCGCTGGACCCTAAGGCCTGGGATGTTCTGATCAACATGGGCGAACTGTATGAATTGCAGGGCCAACCTAACACGGCCATTAGCCACTACAAGCAAGCACTTAAAGGGATGCAACGGGACAATGCGGGCAAGGCCTGGCGAGCCAGCACAGGTGCGCTCATTGGTGACAAGTACCTGTTACAGGGCAACGTCAGCGAAGCAGAAATTTGGTACCGGCATGTACTGACCTTTGCTCCCTTTGACAGCGCGGCAACCAAGGGGTTGTCTCAGGTACTCAGGCAGTCCGGCCGTACCGGCGAGGCCGAACGTTTATGTCAGACGTACCGGGAACGGGTGGGTCGGTCGGCTTGTTAACAGGCTACGCTCACGCGTACTAAGGAACAGCTGACATAGCGTGTTCAGAGACGCTCAGGATCCACGGGTTCATGGGGCAGTTTGAGCGAATAGTGGACATCGCGGGATGTTGCAATAAATGACTGCTCTTGTGCATTGAGCAGACCCTCGTTTCACCTGCCATTTCAACTGAAAACACAGAACATGGTTTTTCAGGGGAAGCG